>NZ_CP090949.1:1140000-2340000 GCF_023823125.1 Erythrobacter aurantius
AGCGAAATTCCCTATGTTTCCCACCTGCTTGGGGTCGCTGCAATCGCGATCGAGAATGGCTGTGATGAGGATCAGGCTATCGCCGCATTGCTCCATGACGCCGTGGAGGATCAGGGGGGATTGAAAAGGCTCGAGGATATTCGGCACCGCTTCGGTGACCGTGTCGCACGGATTGTCGAACATTGCACTGACAGCCACATCGAACCCAAACCGGCGTGGCGTGCACGAAAGGAAGCTTACATCGCCTCTCTGGAAGCAAAGCCAGCGGATTCACTGGCGGTTAGCATTGCCGACAAAACGCAAAACGCGAGTGCGATCAACACCGATATTCGCGCCGTTGGCGAAACGGTATGGGAACGGTTTACCGGAGGAAAAGAAGGCAGTCTCTGGTACTATCGCGCGCTTGCAGACACATTCGCCCTCTTGCTTCCCGGTCCGGCAAGTGACCGGTTCGAGCGCGAGGTGAGCGAAATGGAAGACTTGGCTGCAGCCCCCTAATCCAGTCCCCAATGCACAAGGTTCGGAGATTCCATGTTGCGCCTCAGCCGTTTGGGCACCAGCGCCACACGGGCATCCTTCCAACGCTGCGCCGCCGACCCGAAATCGGTCGCGATCTTTGCCGCATTGCTCGGGATGTCCTTGCCCCAATGCATCGAATAGGGAATGCCCCTGTCGCGCAAAGCTTCGCAAAACCCGCGTGCCGCATCGTCGCTGTCGGAGAATGGAAATTTCTTCATCAACCCGTCGACATTGATCACGGAATTGTTGTCGAAGCGCAGGAAACCCATCCCCGCCGGGCTCCTTTTGGTGACGTGCTCCCCTGATTGTTACCAGTCAGAGGTAGAGTCTGGCTCCTTCATGATGGTTGTTTGATGGGATGGCAACGTGTCTGGGGGCATGCCCCCAGACACGTTGGCCGGCGATCTCGGCGGGGGTCTTCCCGCCCAGTTTCGAGTGTGGCCTGACCGTGTTGTAATCGTGTCGCCAGGCGGCCAGCACGAACCGGGCATGGGCCAGCGAGGTGAACAGCGTCTCGTTGAGGCATTCGTCGCGCAGGCGGCCATTGAAGCTCTCCACGAAGCCGTTCTGCATTGGCTTTCCCGGTGCGATGTAGTGCCACTCGACCCTGCGCTCCTGCGACCAGCGCAGGATGGCCGACGAGGTCAGTTCGGTGCCATTGTCGCTGACCACCGTATGCGGCTTTCCCCGGATGCCGATAAGGCTGGTCAGTTCCCGCGCTACCCGAGCACCCGACAGCGACGTATCGGCCACCAGCGCCAGGCACTCGCGCGTGTAGTCATCGACCACGCACAGGATACGGAAGCGCCGACCGCAGATCAGGCTGTCGGAGACGAAGTCGAGCGACCAACGCTGGTTCGGGCCGTCCGGCAGCACCATCGGCCTGCGCGTGCCCAAGGCCCTTTTCCGGCCGCCACGGCGACGCACGCGCAGCCCCTCCTCCCGGTAGATGCGCAGCAGCTTCTTGTGGTTGGGCCTGATGCCTTCCCGCGCCAGAAGGTAGCCCAGGCGGCGATAGCCGAACCGGCGGCGTTCCGCCGCCAGCTCGCGCAGCCGTTGCCGCAGCGCCCCGTCATCTGGCCTTGTAGGCTCGTAACGGATTACCCTGCGGCTCACACCAACCAGTGCACACGCCCGACGCTCGCTCACCCCGTGATGCTCCCGGGCATAGGCGACGGCTTCCCGCTTGGCGCCGGGCGTTACCATTTTTTTGATGCCAGATCCTTCAGCACCGCGTTGTCCAACATCGCCTCGGCCAGCAGCTTCTTCAGCCGCGAGTTCTCCTCCTCGAGCGATCGCAGCCGCCGGGCCTCGGACACCTCGAGCCCGCCGAACTTAGACTTCCACTTGTAGAACGTCGCCGAGCTGATCCCGTGGCGGCGGCAGACCTCAGTCGTCGCCATGCCCGCTTCCTGCTCCTTCAAGATCGCAATGATCTGCTCTTCGTTGAACCTGCTTCGCTTCATATCGTCCGACTCCTTGCGTCAGACTCTACCAAAAAGCGGTCACATTTCAGGGGAGCACGTCATTGGCAAAGCGGATCGTGTAGACAAAGTGCGGATCGTACTCCCGCGCGATCTCAAAGCCTGCTTCCATGGCTTCACGCAGGCGCGCCCTGTCGACACAGATCGCGGCGTTGAAGGTTTCGATCCTGAGCGGCCCGATCTTGCGTGGCTTCCACTCCTCGGTGATCTGGCGCAGCGAAACTGGCGCACTTGAAGCTCCGCCGCCATTCGCCAACGATTTGCGGAACGCCGCGAATACAAGTTTGGGTACATTGATGAGGCCCCCGACCCCAGCCGCCTCGGCCGCATCATCAACACTTTCGCCTGTAAGAACCGGGCGGTGCGCCGCATCAACATCATCATCGAGCGCCTGGGTCAGATAGTGCTGGGCATTGCCCGGCGATGCCGCCTTGTGCGCGGGCGCCGGTTCCGACCCGTCACGCCAGTAAACCGATTGCATGACATCTGCATCCGGTCCCGCATTCGGATCAAACGTAAGTTCGTAGAAGACCGGCGAGCCGTTTCCGATCGATCCAGTCGCGGCGGCGAAATTTCCAGCGGCGACATGATCCCACCAGCTGGGTGCAAGCGGCACACAGGCCTTGGCCCAGGCAAGAGTGAAACGGGGGACGACCTCAAGCGGGACCACGTTGAGGTATCCGAGCCCCCCGAGATGGACGATGATATCCTTGAACCGATGATCATGCCCGCGCCCGCCCAATTGCACTGCAAAGCTAGGTGAGAGCACCGGATTGGCCGGATCCTCAATCCAGTGCGTATGATCCGTCCCGGCAACGAAAAGCATGCCCCGGACATGGGTTTCCAGCCCTGCTTCGTTGAAGAACGAACCATGGGTCCCGGTCGCGATTGCGCCTGCAAGCGATTGGCCCTTGTGTGACCCGGCAGTCATCAGCGACAGGCCTTTCGCATCCAGCGCGTCCATCAGGGCCGAAAGCTTCGTCCCGCCCGCCGCCAGCACAAAGCGCGAAGCATTGTTCGCGTGCTCCGGCCGGAGCATTTCCGGCTTCAGGAACCAGACGGCGCCGTCCTTGTCCGTGTCGATCACGATCGCGCGATTGGGAAACAGATCGGCTTGCGACCAGGTGGAGCCGAGAATTGCGACGCGCCGGGAACGCCTTCCCAGACCGTCGAACAATTGGCCGAGTGCGGCATTCCTGTTGCGAATGTCGGTTAGCGGATCAGTGGGAATGCGCGCCTTGATGTTGCAGATTTCCCTCGCATCGCGCCAGCGCGTGCGGTGTTCATCCTGCCAGCGTTTGCCGTGTTCCCATTCAATATCGATCATCGCGCCCCTCCCTCGCAGCGGCAGCTACCTGCCTGCAAGCGCCAGATTGTTGATTTTTCGATATTTTGCAAAGCCGAAATGCACAATTGGCCTTGCCGATGGCTTTGACAGCGGCACCTCAGCGGCGAGGCGCCTCAGCTTTCCCGGACTTTCGCGAGGAAGCGATCCACCTGTGTTCTCAGCGTGCTGGCCTGCTGTTCGAGCGCAGTGGAACTGTCGAGCACCTGGCTCGCGGCGGTTCCTGTCGAGATCGACAATTCGCGCACTTCCTTGATCGTGCTTGCCACCTGCTCGGTCCCGCGTGCCGCAAGGTCGATGCTCCGGGCGAGGTCTTGCCCGGCAACCGACTGTTGATCCACCGCACTGGCAATGGATACCGCAGTGCTTTCGAGCTGCTGCACTTCGGCTGCGATCGAGCGCAATGCGCTCACGCTTGCCCCGGTTGTATCCTGCATGGTGCGGATCTGTTCGGCAACTTGCTCGGTCGCCCGGCTCGTCTGCATGGCGAGTTCCTTGACCTCGCTTGCTACGACAGCGAAGCCGCGCCCGGCTTCCCCGCCGCGTGCTGCCTCGATCGAGGCGTTGAGCGCCAAAAGGTTGGTGCGCTGTGCGATCGTCTGGATCAGCTCGACGATCTGGCCGACCTGCTGTGCAGAATCGGCGAGGGCGGTGATGGTCGCGTCGGCTTCATTGGCGGAAAGGGTCGCCTTGCGTGCCAGCTCGGCCGATGAAGCCGCCTGCCTGCTGATCTCTCCGATCGACATCGCGAATTCGTCCGAGGCGGCGGCTGCTGCTGTCGCTCCGGAATTCGCTTCCTCCATCGAGACTGCGACTTCCGAGGTCCGATTGCTCGATTGTTCGGCGGTAGCTGCCATCATCGTGGCAGTTGCCTGAAGCTGGCTCGACGCGCTCGCCACGCCGCTCACGACATCGCCCACGGTCCGTTCGAATTGATCGGCGATGTTGCGAAGGGCGCGCTCGCGTTCCAGCCGCGATTCCTCTTCGACAAGGCGCAGGCGCGTCTTTTCCTCAAGCTCGCTCTCTGCCCGGCGTGCTCTTTCCTTGTAGAGTTTCTCAAATTGCACCCCGGCGCGGCGCATGCGTTCGGTCACGTCTGCCAATTGGCCGTATTCGTCGCTGCGATCCCGGTGCGGAACGACGATATTGTGTTGACCGGCACAAATGCGGCCAAGGCAATCAATGAGTTGTTGCGAAGTGCCGATCACATCTTTGCGGATCGCCCTGAACAGGAATCCTGTCAAAACCATGCTGGCGACTACCAAGCCGACCAGAATGTAGCGCAAGGTATCGATCGATGCCGCAGCGCTGGAAAGGCTTTCCTTGCTGCCGGTGTCGACAGAGGCACTGATGATGCCAAGACTGATGAAAGTCGTCGCGACCGTGATCCCCACGATGGCAAAGGGCGCGCCAACCGTCAGCAGCACTTTCTGATTGGTGCTGCGTTGCCGAAACCAGTTGGTCACCGCATCCGGCTTGTCCTCATATACGAATGCGTCTTCGGCCACTTCGCGGTATTCCGGCTCGCTCTCAAACTCGAAACCGGGTTCCAGCTTGTCATGCTTGCTCATGCTGCCTGTCCACCTGACTGTTCACACCGCTCGGCACATTGCTGTGCGATCAGCGTGTCGATCTGCTGTGCGGGCATGGCCTTGTAATAAAGCCAGCCCTGAATCTGGTCACATCCGGCGAGCCGAACCATGTCGGCTTGCTCAATGGTTTCCACACCTTCTGCCGTCACGCCCATCTTGAGCGCGCGGGCAACGGCGATGCTTGAAAGCATCATGGCGCGGCTGCCGTCGTCCTCGCCTGCCTGCACCACAAGACTGCGATCGAGTTTCAGCTTTTCGAAGCGGAACTGGCGCAGGAAGCCGATCGAGGCGTAGCCGGTACCGAAATCATCGAGCGAAATGCGCACGCCGAATTTGCGGATCACATCCAAAGCCCGCTCAGCCACCACCGGGTCCAGCACCAGACAGGTTTCGGTCACTTCCAGTTCGAGCAGATGAGGAGGGAAGCCGGTTTCTTCGAGTATCTCGCCCAGCTTGATGGGGAATTCCGGGTTGCGCAGCTGGGCGGCGGAAATGTTCACGGAAAGCGTGATGCCATCCCAGCGCAGGGCATTGGTCACCGCCTCGCGCAGCACCCACAAGCCGATCGGATTGATGATGCCAGACTGTTCGGCAACAGGAATGAAAATGTTCGGCCCGATCTTCTTGCCATCCCGGCGTTCCCAACGCAGCAGCGCCTCGACCGCGACAATCCCGCCCTTGGCTGCATCGACGAGCGGCTGGTAGGCGAGCGAGAACTCCCCGTTGGCAAGCCCGGCACGCAGTTCGTCTTCAAGCTCGCGCACGGCTTCGCGGCGCTGGTCGAATGTCTGGTTGAACCAGGTGCAGCGCATTTTCCCGCCGCGCTTGGACATTTCCATCGCTACATCCGAACGGCGCAGCAGCTCCGAGGATGGCAGGCGATCTTCAAGTGTGCTGCGGGCAAGGCCGATGCTGGCGCCCACCGCGATCTGCCGATGGCCGAGCGGGACCGGAGCCTGCAATTTTTCGAGCAGGGTGCGGCACATGCCTTCGAGGATGGTGCCCGCAACCTTTCCGTGAGTGACAGCGCAGAACTCATCCCCGCCCAGACGATAACACTGCGCTTCATCGCCAAAAACTTCGCGCATTTCCTGCGCGCATTGCCGGATCAACTGATCGCCAACGGCATGGCCATAGTGATCGTTGATCTGCTTGAAACTGTCGAGGTCGATCAGCGCAATGGCGACCTCTTCGGCGCTTTGAGAATGACGATCGATGTCGGCGTGCAGGGCGCGGCGATTGGGAAGCTGGCTGAGCGGATCCATCACGCCGAGCGTTTCCAACTCGCGGACATTGGCAAAGCCGCTGCGGCTCAACAGGAATATCGTCGCCGCATAAATCAATGCTCCGGCGATCAGCAGTCCTTCCGGGGCGGCAAATTCCAGAATGTCGCTCGCCAACACCACGAGTGTGATGAGCGCGAACACCAGTGAAACGGTGGCGAGAGGAACCAGCACCAGCCCGATCGGTGTCAGGCGCATGGGTTTTCTCGGTTCGGGCACCATGGTTCCTTCGGTTGCGCAATTGAGGAGGTCTGCGAAGGAGCAATTCCTAAACGGCAACGGCTAATGAAGGGTAAAATCCGCTAGTCCTAAAGCAGGAAACGGGGCGGTATTTGTTAAGCCTACCGCGCCGTAATTGCGTTCACAGGCTCGGTTGCCTCGCGCAGTTCATAAATGCTCATGCGTTTTGGCGAGGGCGTAAAATCACGGGTCTGGCCGATAACGGTCTCTCCGGCGCCAAGCATCAGGAAGCCGTCCCGCGCGAGCGCGGCGGACAGCCGCCGGAACGCGGTCTCGCGATTTTCCCTTTCGAAATAGAGCAGTACGTTACGGCACAGAACAAGGTCGAAACGCTGCCGACCGGGCGGTTCTGTGAGGATATTGTGCTGCTGGAAGCGGGTGATTCCGCGCACATGATCGCGGATTTGCCAGCCGTCGGGCGTCTCGTCGAAATGCCGCAGCATTTGCGCAACTCCCAGCCCGCGCTGGACCTCGAACTGGCTGTAAAGTCCGGTGCGTGCCGCGCGGATCGCCCGGTGCGAGACATCAGTGCCGAGGATGTCGATTGTCCAGCCAGCCCAGCGATCCTTCTGGTCTTCGAACAGCATGGCGAGGCTGTGCACTTCCTGACCTGTGGAGCATCCCGCGCACCAGATCGAAATGCGCTTTGTATGCTCGCGGCGACGCGCCAGTTCGGGGAGGATGTCTTCCGGGATCTGGTCGAAGGCAGGTTTGTCGCGAAAGAAGTAGGTTTCGTTGTTGAGCAGCGCCTCGACAACTTCGGTCGCTAGATCGTGATCGCTCGCGCGGCGGCGCGGTTCGTCCAGCAGGCAGACGAGCTGATCGACATTGCTGATCCCGTGTTCGCGAAAGATGCCGGCAAGAGCAGTCGGCACGCGCCAGCGGCGGCTTTCGGTCAGGTGCTGACCGGTCCGCGCGGCCAGCAGATCGGCGATGATCTGGTAGGAGGCCTGGCTCACTTCCATCGACGCGCCTACGCCCGGACAGCCGCGGCGCCTGCGCAATGCGCGGACGAAAATTCGGCCATGATCGCCTCACCGAGCGTTTGCGGCGCAGCGATCATGCTCGTCAGCCCTGCCTTGGCGACGGCACCGGGCATTCCCCAGACGGCGCTGGTATCGGCGTCTTGTGCCCAAATTGCGCCTCCGGCTTCAACCAGAAGCTGTGCCCCTTGCAAGCCGTCCCGTCCCATGCCCGAAAGGATCACGGCAAGCGCACGGCCTTCATATGTGGTCGCTAGGCTGGCAAGCATGGGATCGACCGAAGGCAGGCATCCGCTGGCCGCCCTTTCGTTGACAACCCGTGTGGCCACCCTGTCGCCCACGCGCCGTACCGTCATGTGTCCTTCGCCGCTGGCAATCACGATTTCCCCTTGGCGGATCTCGGTGCCTTCCTCGGCGATGCGGGTTGGCCTGCCGCTCGCGACTTCAATCTGGCGAGCGAAAACAGGAATGAAGGAGGCGGGAAGGTGCTGGGTGATCAGGATCGGCAGGTCGAAAGCCGGCGTCAGCGCCCGAAGCATCACGTTCAGAGCGTGAATGCCGCCGGTCGACGCCCCTATGGCGAGAATTTCAGGCCGCTTCGCGCGTCGCTGGCTGGAGCGAATCCCGACCGGCTCACGCGTGTTCGCGGCATTAGTCTGATCGCTGGCGGTATCGGGGATCGAGGTCCCGAGAGCGCGGATCTTGCCGAGCAGCTGGCTGCGGTAATCCTCGTTGAAGCCGCCTGGCCGGGGCTTCAGCATGGTGTCAGCGGCGCCCTGTGAAAGCGCCTCCACCGTGGCTTGTGCGCCGTCTTCGGTGAGCGAGGACACCACCATCACTTGCGCATCAGGTGCCGCGGCAAGAATGTCCGGCAAAGCGATCAGGCCACCCATGCCCGGCATTTCCAGATCGAGCAGGATCACATCGACGGCGGTGTTTTTCAGCTGTGCGATCCCGCGCTCTGCGCTGGAAGCGGTGTCGGCCACCACCATTCCCGGATCGCTTTCGACCATCCGTTTGAGGACGGTGCGAACAGTAAGCGAGTCGTCGATCAACATCACCCGGATCGGATCGGTGGAGGGCGCCGCGTTTGCGCCGTCCGAAACCGGCGACGGTTTTCTCAGCAGCCGGGAGTGATGATCGCCCGGTGGGTTCACGCGAAGCCGACCAGTTGCAGTTTGATCTGGAGCGTTTCGTGATCGAACGGCTTCATCACATATTCGTCCGCGCCCGCGCTGATCGCTTCGCGGATATGCGCAACGTCATTTTCGGTGGTGCAGAACACAACCTTGGGCTTGTCACCGCCGGGGCGCTGACGCAGCTGGGTGATGAATTCGATGCCTGTCATGACCGGCATGTTCCAGTCGAGCAGCACGACGTCGGGCATCGACGCCATGCAGGCATCCAGCCCTTCCTTACCGTTTTCGGCTTCGCTCACGGCAAAGCCGAGCGTTTCGAGAATGTGTCGCGAAACCTTTCGGATCACTCGGGAATCATCGACGATCAGACACGTTTTCATTGGCCACCCTTCGATCTTGCCCGAAGCGAAATGGCGTCGGACAGGTCGGTCTCTTCAACGGTACAATCGGCAGCGTTACCCGCAGAAGGTAAGTTTTGGATTAAGCCGCAGCTCCGATTGGATCTGGTCCTGCGATCAAGGCCGCGACGTCGATCAGCAGCGCCGGACCCACGCGCGTTTCGATCAGCCCTGTCGCCACGCGCGACCATTCCGGGCCAAAGCCGCCCGGAATTTCCTCCGGCTGGCCCATGCCCGATGTGATGTCCTCGATCGCATCGATCAGCAATGCATAGGAGTATCCCGAGATGCTGACGACAATCGCACGGTTGTCGGTCGCCCAGTGATCCGGGTCGAAACCGAGCGCACGGCGGCAGTCTATGACGGTCAGCGCCTGGCTTCGCATGGCCGTGATCCCGGCGATGAAATCCGGTGCCCGCGGGATCGGAGTAACTGCGGCGATCTCGATCACCGATTGCACATCATGCGCATGCAAGGCGCACCGGCGTCCGGCAATCTGGGCCATGACAAGCAGATCGTCCATTATCGCGCTCCCATCGTCTTGCGCGCCTGCCTGAGCGCCCGGATCAGTCCATCGCGATCATAACGATAGATGGTTTCAGCGGCATCGGGGGCTTCCGGAGCATCGCGCAGCCGGATCACGGGTGATCGGAACTCGACATCAAGCGCGGCTGCGGCTTCGTATTCATCGTCGAACCAGATTGCCACATCCTCGTGGTGGTCGGCATCTGAGGCGACCTTGTAACCCGCGGAGGCAACCAGCGGAGCGAGTATGCTTCTGGCCCAATCGCTGTCGGGCAAACGGCACACCGGCTTGGCTGCCGCTTCGGCTGGCTTGCCGTGCCGTGCGAAGAGTTCATGGCCGTCCAGCAGGGCGACAGTCTGCCCGTCCACCAGCGTTACGGCTTCGACCAGTGGATCGTTCGGTTCGGGTTCCAGCGCACCTTCGAGCAGGGCCGCGTCATCCACTTCGCGCACCGCATGAAGGAGCTCGCACGCGCCATCGGTAAGGCGCAGGAGCCGGATTTTCTCCGCCGGAACGGGGCCATCGGGCAATCCGACCACCGGCAGGATTTCGCCTTCGATCACAGCGCGCGGGGCGGAACCGGACAGGTCGAGGGCGCTGGCAGGTGCAGTCTCAATCCGCTGCACAAGTTCAAGCCGGATCGCGCAGCGGCGACTGTCGAAATGGGTGAAGAGCATGGCGCGCTGCACTTCAGCGGCTGCGCTCTCGTCATCTTCTTCAAAGGCGCGCAGCACGCGGCTCTTGGCATCGGAAACAAGATCGTGGGTGGCTGCGATATTGGTCACATCGAGCAAGAGCACCGGTCGGCCGTCATCGAGCAGGGTCGAACCGGCGTAGAGCCCGGTCCGCATCACGGCCGGGGCGAGCGGTTTGACCACGATGTCACCATGCGAATGGATGCGATCAACCGCCAGCGCGAACAGATCACCGCTGGCGAGACGCAGCATCACCATGATGTGCTGCCCGTCGGCGAGGTCACCCGTGGACAGGCCCAGCACGTCAGTCAGCATCAGGCACGGCACGCGCACACCGCGGAAAGTGACAAGCGCGGTTTCGCCCACGCGGGTGAAGTCCAGAGCCTTGGCCGATGCGTGGATGATTTCTTCGACATAGCTTTGCGGAATGGCAAAGCGTTGATCGGAAACCTCCACCGTCAGACCGGCAATGATGCTGAGCGTAAGCGGGATTTGCAGCGTGAACAGCGTGCCCACGTGATTGCTGCTGGAAACCTTGATGCTGCCGCCAACCCGCTCCAGATTTTCGCGCACCACATCCAGACCGACGCCGCGGCCCGAGACGTTGCTGACGGTTTCGGCAGTCGAAAATCCGGGTTGGAAAATCAGCTGCAAGATCGCCTCGCGGCTCATTTGTGCTCGTTGATCAGCCGTGATCAGGCCTGTCGAGATCGCCTTTGCGGCAATTCTTTCCTCGTCCAGCCCGCGCCCGTCATCACTGATGACGATGGAAATCGTATTGCCCGATTGCCGCGCGGCAATCGACAGCATGCCGATCTCGCGCTTGCCATTGGCGAGCCTTTCGCCGGGCTTTTCGATCCCGTGATCGATCGCATTGCGAATGATGTGGGTGATCGGGTCGCGGATCGTTTCGATCATTTCGCGATCGAGTTCGACATCGCCGCCTTCGAGATCGACCATCACCTGCTTGCCAAGCTCGCTCGACAGATCGCGAACCAGGCGGGGTACGGCGCTGAACAGCGTTTCGATGCGCTGCATCCGCATCCGCGTGATCGCGTCGCGAACATCGGCAAGGATTGTCGTGAGCCGTTCGAACGGGCCGTCGATTGTCGGCTGGGTCCCGGCCTGACGCAGGCGGTGAGCCAGGTCGTTGCGCGCCAGAACCATGTCGGAAACCCCGCTCATCACCCGGTCGAGCAAGTCGACAGGGAGCCGGATCGATCGCTGGGCGGCAACAGGTTCGGCGCGTTTTGTGTGCGTCGTTTCGCCGGTTTCGGGGGTGAAGTCATCCAGCAGCGCGCTGGCTGGGGCATGCGGCAAGGCGGCCGCTCCGGCGCCCGGCTGCAAGGCGGCGATCAGTTCATCATCGCCACCCTCGGGAAATTCCTCGCCTGCCTCGATCGCATCCACCATGGCGACAATCCGGTCGATGATGGCGAGAACCACGCTGACGAGGGCGCTGTCCGGTTCGCGTCGTTCTGCCCGGCAATCGGCAAGCGCGTCTTCGGCAGCATGGCTGAGAGCGGCCAGACGCGGGAAATCGAAGAAGCCGCAATTGCCCTTAACCGTGTGGACAAAGCGGAAAATGGTGTCGAGCCGCGCGCGATCCGCCGGATCAGCTTCCCAGGCGACGATTTCGCCCGTGCTTGCTTCCAGCATTTCGCGTGTCTCTGCGACGAAATCCGCCAGCAGGTCATCCATGACGCCTGTGCCCCTTTTTGCGTGAGGTTCACCTATGGCGACAGATGGTTAACGAAGGCCTAGCGCGCCCTATCTCGCACCGCGCAGTTTGATGGCGTAGCTGACCAGCAGAATGCCGGTGACGGCTCCGAACAGATTGGCGGCGAGTTCCGCCGAATAGATCGCGGCGCTGCCCCAGCTGCCGACCAGCAGCCAGGCAAAGGGCAGCATCACCAGAAACACCCGCAGGGCGGATTGGGTCAGCGCGAACGAAGCCTTGTCGACCGCGTTCAATATCCCGTTGGCGACGATCAGGATTCCGAAGCCTGCATAGCCCCACGCCGCGATGCTCAGATACAGCGCGAATTCGCTCGCGACGTCGGCATCCTCAGTAAACAGGAAGGCCAGGAATTCGCCGCCAGATACCATCGCCAGTGCAATGCAGAGGCCCCAGACGATGCAGAAGCCGAAAGCCCAAAGCGCCGCTTCGCGCGCCCGGTCGAATTCGCGCGCGCCCCAATTCTGTCCGACGATCGCGCCGATCGAGCCGGACAGCGCCAGAAGCGGCACTGTCGCGAAACTCTGCAATCTTCCCGCCGCACCGAACCCTGCAACGGCGGCCTCGCCTTCGAGCGCCACAAGCGCGGTCAGGATCGACAGGCCGACTGGATTGATCGCATTCGAACAGGCGGCAGGGCCGGCCACCCGTAGGATTGAAACGGCGGGATCGATCAGGCTGCAATCGCGCAGCAGACCAAAATCGAGCGGGATCTCCGCCCGGCGCATCAACGCCATCGCCATGATCGCACCGAAAGCCCAGCCGATGACGGTCGCATAAGCTGCGCCGACGATGCCCAATCCTTCGAATCCGAAAGCGCCCGTAATCAGCAGCGGATCGAGCACCCAGTTGGCTGTTGCATAGGTTATGCTGACAAGGCTGGTTTTGCGCGCTTCTCCCTGTCCGCGCAGCACCCCGTTGAAGCCCATGATCGCCAGAATCAACGGAAAGCCGAGAGCGAAAGGCTGCATATAGGTGCGGATCAACGGCAGCAGGTGATCGGGGGCGTTCATCAGCCGGAACAACGGATCGTGCAGCGTGAACAATGCCAGCGCCATGATCGCGCCAACCAGCACTGCGAAAACGATGCCGAAATTCGCCCGGCGGGCGGCGCGTTCGGGGTCTTCCTCACCCAGCGCGCGGGCGACAACGGAATTGATGCCCACCATCACCCCCACGCCGAGCGAAGTCAGCGCCACGGAGATCGGAAAGATGAAGGAGATCGCCGCCAGCGCATCGCTGCCCAACTGGCCGATGAAATAGGCATCCACCAATCCGATCGACATGATCGCGGCGACCCCGATGATCGCGGGCAGGGTCTGCCCGATCAGATGCCCGGTGATGCTGCCCCGCGTCAGCTTGGCGCTTGCTGATTTGACAGGTGAGGAAGATTGCTGGTTCATCGAGACTGCGCGGGTAGCCGCAGCCCGGCGGCAAGGCAAAGCGAAATGCTTGTGCAGCCCCCGCGAGCCATGCGATAGGCATCGGAAAGAAATTCAGGAAGGAGAGGGATTCCTCATGGCAACCCAGCTTAAGCCCGACAGCAGCCTCGAAGGTAAGGTCAGCAAGGAAGAATGGCAGGCCCGGCTCGATCTCGCCGCGTGCTATCGCATCTTTGACCACCTCGGCTGGTCGGAATCGATCTACAACCACATTTCCGTCGCGGTTCCGGGTGAGAAGGATACTTTCCTGATCAACCCGTTTGGCCTGCTCTATGATGAAGTGACCGCTTCGAACCTCGTCAAGATCGACGTCGAAGGCAACAATGTCGGCGGTTCGCCCTATATGGTGAACAAGGCCGGCTTCACCCAGCACGCCTATTTCCACAAGCATCTGGGCGACCGCGCGAATGCGATCTGCCACGTCCACACCACGGCGACGATGGCCGTTGCCAGCCACAAGGACGGCCTGCTGCCGACCAATTTCTATGCCTGCAATTTCCAAAACCAGATCGGCTACCACGATTTCGAAGGCGTGACCGTGCGTCCCGAAGAGGGTGAGCGGCTGGTGCGCAATCTCGGCAACCATTCGATCCTCATGCTGCGCAACCACGGCCCGGTGGTGATGGACCGCACGATTCCGGGCATGTTCGTCAAGATGTGGGCGCTGCAACGCGCTTGCGAAATCCAGGTCGCGACCCTGTCGCAGGGTGCGGCCAACATCGTCCCGCAGGAAGTCGTCGATGTGCACCAGCGCGATCTTTCGGTGATGTCCGGGCAGGGCGGTTCCGGCCTGTTCGATTTCGAGGCGTGGAAGCGCCGGATTGACCGGATCGACAGCAGCTGGCGCAACTGAGCCGGCTCGCCAGACAGCTAGGATAGCGCAATGCCGCGCATGACGATCAACGATCGGCCGGTCGAGTTCGATCTCGACCCCCAGATGCCGCTGCTCTACGCGCTGCGTGAGGCGGCGAACCTTACCGGGACAAAGAGCTGCGGCGGCGGCGATTGCGTCGGCGCGTGCATGGTGATCGTCGATGGCACGGCCTTGCGATCCTGCCGCATCACTCTGGCCGAGGCGGAAGGGCGCCTGATCACCACGATCGAAGGGCTTTCGCGCGATCGCTCGCACCCGATGCAGCAGGCGATGGTGGCCGAACAAGCGATCCAGTGCGGCTATTGCACTCCCGGCATCGTGATCGCCGGTGCCGCCTTGCTGGATCGCAATTCCGCTCCGACCCGCGCGGAGATCGAGGACGCGCTGCAAAACCTTTGTCGCTGCGGCGTCTATCCGCGCTTGGTACGGGCGGTGCAGCGGGCCGGCCGGGTAATCCAGCGGCGCGAAAGCATCAGCGCCGCGCCCGCTCCTGGTATCGAGGCGGCAGACGCGGCCCAGCGCGTTCCCGCGCTGAGGGCTGTCCCTGAGCCTTCCGACTCCGGGGACTGACGTTCCTCAGAAACGTCCCGTAATCGTGAACCGCGCGTTGAGCGGCGGCGCCACTGTCAACTCATTGGCAGAGTGGGCGTTGGGGAAATACAGTTCGTCAAACAGGTTTTCGACATTGACCTGCAAACGCAGGTTCTCGTTCACGTCGTAGAACACCGCCATATCGACCCGCGCATAGGACGGCAGCGTCGCCGTATTGCCGTTGTCGGCAAAGCTTTCGTCCTGCGCCGTAAGGCCAAGCCCGAAACCAAGTTGATCGGTCGCCTGGAAGTTGTTCCAGATCGAGAACATGTTCTCAGGCAGTTCGCGCAGGCGCCGGCCGGTCGGGCCGGTACGGCTTTGCTGTTCGCCGTCGAGATAGGAATAGCCGGCCGAAAGGAACCACCAATCGGTGACCTGCCCCTGCAACTGGGCTTCGAAGCCGCGGATCTTCGAATCGATGACATCAAGCGTGCCCGGATTGTTGTCCGCAACTTGCGGTGATGATTGCTCGATCTGGAATACCGCACCCGTCAGCGCGAGGCCCGGGCGGATGTCCCACTTCACCCCGGCTTCGAGGTTGGAGAAGGTATCCGGCTCCAGTGCGTCAGCCGGTGGGTTGATATCGGCAAACTGATCGCCCGAACGCGGCAGGAAGGTTTCCGAATAGCTGGTGTAAATCGAAAGGTTCTGCTGCGGCTTCAGGATCAGGCCGAGCCGAGGGGTGATCTCCTCGTCCTTTCGGGTGCGAACCGCTCCAGTGCGATTGTCGAGCACGGTGATTTCGAAACTGTCGAACCGCGCGCCCAGCACCACCCGGATCCATTCCGCCAGCTTGATCTCGTCCTGGATGTAAGCCGAAACTACCGCCAGATCGGCTTCGGTGTCGTCATTGAGCGCGGTGAACGGGCCGCGGGTTGTGCGTCCGTCTGCCGTCGTGCCGACGCCTCCGCGCAGGGGCAGCGGGCGAACTGCCGGGAAGAATTCGACATCGGTGCGGCGGCCATCGAGCACTGCCGTGTCGAACACCGGGTTGAAGCGATCATTGTTGTTGCTTGTGTCGATGAACTCGCCACCCACGATCAGCGTATGCTCGATCCCGCCAGTCGCGAATTCACCGATCAGATTTCCTGAAAGCACGAGATTCTGGCGCTGCGTCGTGTCGATATAGCCATCCATCGCCACAACATTGGTGGCGGGGTTGTAGCCGACTGGGAAATAGTTGGAGTAAACCTTGTCGTAGTCACCCCACGAAGCGGTGAGATTGCCCTTCAGATTGTCCGAGAACACATGTTGCAGCGTGCCGCGCAGGACATGGGCCTGGAAGGTGGTGTAGTTTTCTTCCGGGTCGCCGAAGGTAATGTCCTTTAGGCCACGAACCGGATCGCCGTTGTCATCGGTGGGGATGCCGCGATCGATGAAGCGTTCGTGATCGATATATTCATAGGCGAGATCGATGGTGGTGCGATCACCCAATTGTGCGCGGAAGGTGGGGTTGATGGCGAATTGATCACCGTCGAAGAAATCGCGGTGATTGTTGAGATTCTCATAGGCTGCGTTGATCCGCAGCGCCGAGTTCTCACCCGTGGCGAGGTTGACGTCCGCCCAGATGTCGAAGGCGCCGAAAGTGTCAACCGAGGTGCGGAAGCCGGTGAAATTCTCGCCGATGACACCCTTCTTGGTCACGCGATTGAGGATGCCGCCGGTTCCGCCGCGTCCGAACAGCAGGGCGTTGGGGCCCCGCAGGATTTCCACCTGCTCAAGATTGTAGAGACCGCGATAATATTCGACGTCATCCCGTACCCCGTCGACGAAGAAGTCGGCGGTGGACCGGACGCCCCGGAACACCACGGCATCGCGGTGTCCTTCGCCCTGCGAACTGGTGACACCGGGGGTGTAAAGCACGATGTCCCCGATTGAATCGAAGCCCTGCTGGATGATCTGATCGGCGGTGGTGATGCTGAGCGATTGCGGGACGTCGATGATCGGGGTCGGCGTCTTCAGCGCATTCATTTCGTTGGAATAGAGGACATCGCCGGTGACGACGATATTCGGTCCGCGATCGGCTGAATCCTCGGCGGAACTTTCCGCAGCGACGCCGCTACCTGCTTCGGTGGTTTCCGCGAGCGCGGGGAACGCCATTGCTGCGCAGCCGAGCAAGAGAGCGGTGCGGGCGAGTCGATAGGTCATCGGTTGTTTTGCAATCATGGAGGGGGTGCTATTGCAACCTATTCGCAAGTGCAAGGATGTTTTTGAGAATAATTCGCATTTCAAGCTTGTGTGGCAATTCTGCCGAGCCTTACCCTGCGCAGGCTGCTCCTGCTTGATCGACGGTGCGGCTTGCGGCAGGGCGCACGCAAATCGAAACGGAGACACCCGAGATGAAGGCAACCATCTGGCACAATCCCAAATGCGGTACTTCGCGAAAGACGCTGGCGATCCTTGAAAACCTTTCGAAGGTCGATCTGACGGTGGTGGAATACCTCAAGGACCCGCCTTCGCGCGAAAAGCTCGCGCAACTGTTCGCCGACGCCGGAATGACGCCGGCCGAAGGGTTGCGTCTCCGCGGCACCGACGCGGAGGAGCGTGGCCTGCCGCAAGCCGATGCAGACACCATCCTTGATGCGATGGTCGCCGATCCGATCCTGATCAACCGCCCGCTTGTGGAAACGGAAAAGGGTGTGGCGCTGTGCCGCCCGCAGGATGAAGTGTTGAAACTTCTGTAGCCGCGTCAGTTCCGGTCGCGGGTCAGATCGCGGTCGGCCTGCAAGGCGAACCAGCCGTGGCCGAGAACGATCAGGCATAGAGCGACGATCAGGCCGAAACCGAGCCAGTCGGAATGGCCATACAGCCATACGCCAAGAGCGGGGGCGTAGATGTAGCTCGCCCCTGCTAGCGACGCGACGATGCCCGATGCCTGACCCTGCTCCGCGCGGGTAACCGCGAGCGACGTGCCCGCCGTGGTACCGGGCCGGAACAGGCCGAAGCCGAGCGATGCGATGGCGTATCCCAGCGCGATCATGTGCAGGTCGCCCGCCACCCCAAGCAATATCGTCCCGACAGCCGCCGTTGTTATGCCCCATAGCGTCGCGGCGCGCGGCCCGAGGTCGAAGCGCGGGATCAGGCCCCATTGCGCAACCAGCGTGGCAAGCGCACCGGCCATCAATACGAGCCCGACCGGCCCCGCACCAAGTTCTGGTGTCGCCCTCAGGCCCAGCCGGTCGAGCACCAGAAAGCCCGAAATTCCCAATACCATCGCTTGCGCATGGCCGCCGAAGAACCCGGCGATGATCCAGGGGCGCAGGCGCATATCACGCCAGCCAAGACGGGGTGGCTCCTCGCCTTCTTCCAGTTCGAGCGAAGCCTCCGGATCGCTCGGCGCACCCGAACCGCTCGAATAGGGTGCGGCCAGCCCGCGTGCCGCAAATTGCGGTTCGTCATTGGGCAGGCGCCAGCGCAACAGCAGCACTGCAGCAAGCCCGATCGCGGCAAAGCAGATAAACGGCCCCGTCAGCCCCAGCCCGAGGAAGGGCAGCACCATCAAAGGCGCCAGTGCCGGACCGATAACCGTGCCGAGCCCGAAGCTGGAAGCGATCAACGACAGCGCCTGCGTGCGCTGGCTGCGCGGCGTGCGCGACGCGACATAGGCCTGCACCGCCGGGGGCGCTGCGCTTCCGAAACCGCCATAAAGGCTGCGCGCCGCGGCAAATGCGATCAACGCCCACAGCGCGGAAAGCCAGCCCGAAAGTCCCGCATAGAGCGCAAGTCCGCAAAGCAGCATCGACACGATAAAGCCGGTCAGACCCACCGCCATCATCGCCTTGCGTCCGCGCTTGTCCGAACGCCGCGCCCAGATCGGGGCGCACACCACCCACAACAACGCAGACCAGCTGTAGGCAAGGCTGATCCAGACGTCGTCTACCTGCAGCGCGGTGCCGATTGACGGCATCACCGATTGCATCGCGGTGTTGCCTGCCGCTGTCACCAGCATGACCGTGAACAGCAACGCCATGCGCCCGCCGGAAATCGGATTGGCGGCGATGCTTTTCTGATCAGGCGGGGCGTCGGCTTCGGCCATCAACAATGGCGCTAGGCCAGAGTGTCCGTGCTTTCAATCAGCGAATTGACGTGTCCCCCTTCAATCGAAGGTTTCGAGATCCGCCCTCGATGCTCCCGGAGCAAGCTGGCGGTGGATTGCGGCCACCACGCAAAGGAACAGGCCGCCGACAATGGCGCTGCTGAGGCTGGAAACGAAGCCTGCGCCTATGCTGGCAACAGGATCGCCGAACGCGGCCAGGATGGTTGTGAGCACCAGAGTGACGACCAGCGAAACCAGCCCGACCACAATCAGCAGCACGAAAAGGAAGACGAAGATCAGCAGCGAATTGCCTTTGGTCAAAGCCCACGAACGCTTCATCACCGAAATCGGATTGAGATCACCCTCGATCCCGATGATCGCAGGGATCAGGATGAGCTTGATCGAGGCATAGATGGCCGCGATGACCACGATGATCCCGACCAATATCCCCAAGGCGGGGGTAATAAGCACCGCGCCGGTAACGAGCAGACCGCCGACCAGAACGATCGCGAGGCCGAAGATCAACTGCGTGGCCAAGTAGATCGGCGCTCCCCGAAAGCCCGCTTTCAGCGCGTCGCCCACAGTCGGATTACCGCGTTCCGCAAACAGCGCCAGCACCGCAACCGACCCGACATAGGCGGCAAGGGTCGTCGCCAGGAAATAAGGCCACCCGGTCGCGTATTGCTCCTGCAGGGTTTCCATCATCGCCTTGAAGGCGGCTTCGGGATCGCTGCCTCCGGGGGCGGGCGGGGGTGCCGGATTGGCGACTTCGGGGACAAGCAGGGTGATCGCGAAACTTGGCAGGAAATAGAAAAGCCCGACGATTGTGGTGAGAAGCCCGAAGTTCGAACCGATCAGTCCGGTCGCATCCGACCATGCCTTGCCCATGTCGAGTTTCACGTCAGATCCCTTCTGCTGTCGCCGAAACCAATGCCGCCTGACGCGGCCGGATATGCATGGATCGGCGATTGACCCCTTGATTAGCGCGTTCAATGCCCCCACGCAGGGTCAATGGCAAGCATTGCACTCGATTTGACTGATCCGCACAGCGTCGAATGGCAGCGCGAAAGCGCGCCGGTCGGATACACTGCGGCGCTGGAAGCTATGGAGGAACGCGCGCGGGCGATCTCTGCGGGTGAGGCAGACGAGTTGATCTGGCTGCTCGAACATCCGCCCGTTTACACCGCCGGCACCAGCGCGGATCCGGCTGAACTGGTCGATCCGCGTTTCGAAGTGGTCGAGGCAGGCAGGGGCGGGCGCTACACCTATCACGGGCCGGGCCAGCGGGTCGGATATCTGATGCTGGACCTTGGCAAGCGCGGCAAGGACGTGCGCTGTTTCGTCCATGCCATCGAAGGCTGGGTGATCGACACTCTGGCCACCTTCGATATCGAGGCATGGCGCTGCGAAGGGCGCGTGGGCATCTGGACGCAGGATATCGACGGGCGCGAGGCGAAGATCGGCGCAATCGGCGTCCGGGTCCGGCGCTGGGTCACGCTGCATGGTTTTTCGGTCAATCTCGATCCCGACCTGTCGCATTTCGGCGGGATCGTGCCCTGCGGGATCGACGAATTCGGCGTCACCAGCATGGCGCGGCTTGGCAAATCGATCACCAGCGAGCAATGGGACGAGGCGCTGATCGGGCAGGCTGGACGTTTCCTCGGTGCGCTGGAAACCGCCCGGCAAAAGGCATGTAGCAAATGATCCGCAAACTGATTCCGATTTCGCTCTTGGCCACGCTGGCGCTCGCCGGGTGCGGGGATGAAGCCGCCGGCGATGGCGAAGCTGTGGCGACTGGGGGAGAGGCCGCTGGCGAAGTGCTGGGCGGGACGATCAGCGACGACATGCTCCCGCTGGAGGAACTGACTTCGACATCGCCTCCGGCGGCGCGTCAATCCACCACCACCACTGTAACGACCAGCACTGATGGTGGAGAGACTTCGGTGGAAACCACCATCACCACCACCAACGACCCAGCCGCGCCTGCTCCGACGCCGCCGGCACCACCGGCGACGCCCGAGGGATAAGGGGATTATTCCGCCGCTTCGGACTGTTCCTGTTCGAGCGTCGGATAGTCAACGTAGCCTTCCGGAATCGGGAAGTACCAGCTCTTGGGCACATCCTTGTTCGGGTTCCAGTGCGCCCCGGCCGCGATCCGCTTTTCGAGATCGGGGTTCGAGATATAGGGTCGGCCAAAGCTCACGGCATCGCACTTTCCGCTCGACACATCGGCGTCGGCTTCCTCAGCGGTATAATCCGAATTGAGGATCAGCGGGCCGGAATAGATCGAGCGGATCAGCGGGCTCTGCTTGGGCACATCGGTCTGGCCGAAAGTACCCTCCGGCCCCGGTTCGCGCAGTTCGACAAAGGCAAGGCCCAGTTCCTCGCACACCTTGGCCGCCGCGCCGAATGTCGCGGGCGGGTTGCTATCGTCGGTCCCTTGCGAATCGCCATTGGGTGAAAGGCGAATGCCGACCCGGTCCGCGCCCCAGACATCAATGATCGCTTCCAGGACTTCGCGCATGAAGCGGGTGCGGTTTTCCGGGCTGCCGCCATATTCGTCGGTGCGCAGATTGGTCTTGTCGCGCAGGAACTGGTCCACAAGGTAGCCGTTCGCGCCGTGCAACTGCACACCGTCAAAACCGGCCTTTTTCGCGTTCTCGGCGGCGCGGCGATAATCGCCAATGGTGCGCTGGATATCCTCATGAGTCATTGCGCGCGCGGTCGCGTATTCGCTCTTGCCCTGCGGCGTATGCGCTTCGCCGGGAGCCTTGGTCGCGCTGGCGGAAAACGGCGGTTCGCCGCCGAGGAAATAGGGGTGGACGATGCGCCCCATGTGCCACAGCTGCATGACGATCAGGCCGCCTTCCTCGTGCACTGCCTTGGTCGTCGCCTTCCACGCTTCGGTCTGTTCGTCGCTCCAGATGCCGGGAGCCGAGGGCCAGCCCAGACCTTCGACGCTGATCCCGGTCGCTTCGGTCAGGATCATGCCCGCGCCTGCGCGCTGTCGGTAATAGGTCGCCATCAGATCATTGGGCACGAACATCGGATCGGCCGCGCGCCCGCGAGTAAGCGGAGCCATGAAAATGCGGTTCTTCGCTTCGAGCGCGCCCATCTTGAGCGGCTGGAACAGAGCGTCATGCATGTGAGGAATTCCTCCGGTTGGGTTTCAATTGGCTATTCACTTGGCGGCGATGGCCCTAAGGCGCAAGGATGGAAAATGAGGGGGGCACCCAAGAAAAGCTGTTCAACGTAAAGGCGGCGCTTTTGCTGGCGGCGCTGCTTGGCGGCAATTTCGCGCTGGCGCTGGGGCCGTGGCTGGTCCGGCTGACCGATACGGGGCCTGTTAGCGCGGCTTTCTGGCGGCTGTTTCTGGCGCTGCCGTTCCTTGTGCTGTTTGCGCGGTTTGCGGGGCAAAGGCTGACGGGGATGCCGCGCCGCACCTATGCGCTGGTGGCGGTGGGGGCGCTGGCCTTTGCCGGGGATCTGGCCAGCTGGCACATCGGGATCGGGATGACGCGGCTGGGCAATGCGACGCTGTTCGGCAATGCCGGGTCGATCATCCTTTTGTTCTGGGGCTTCATCATCGCGCGCATGCTGCCGCGCGGGCTGGAATGGCTGGCGATCGTATGCGCGCTGGCCGGGGCAGGAATATTGCTGGGCCGCAGCCTCGAAATTTCGGCCGAGACTTTCGCCGGGGACCTGTTCTGCATCACCGCCGGATTGCTTTACGCAGTCTATCTGCTGACGCTTCAGGGTGAAAGAGCACGCTTCGGATCGTGGAGCCTGCTGGTGTGGGTCAGCATCTTTGCCGCACCCGCGCTGCTGATGCTGGCGCTCGCGCTGGGCGAGCCGGTGTGGCCGACCGACTGGACCCCGGTGGTGGTGCTGTTCATCACCAGCCAGCTGATCGGTCAGGGGCTGCTGGTCTATTCGCTCGGCCACTTCCCGCCGCTGATCATCGGGCTTGCGCTGCTGACCCAGCCCGCGATTGCGGCAGTGATCGGATGGAGCGTGTTTGGCGAAGTGTTGAGCGGCCTCGACATCGCCGGAATGGTGCTGCTGGGCAGCGCACTGGTCGTGGCGCGGGCGACGACGAGGAAGGCGGGGCCGGGGATGGTGCAGAAGAGCGATTAGGCGCGCTCGAACACCGCAAAAACACCGTTGGACACTTCCGCAAAGGCAAAGGTGTAAGAAACGCCGCCGGCTTCACCGGCAAACATCTCGAAGTCGCGGCGCGTTCCGAATAGCGGATCGTGCAGACGAACCGTGCCGATCCGTTCCCGGCAGACATTCCAATAGTCGCAAGGCCACCGGTCAAGACACTCGCCTTGCGCAGGCGTACCGGAAAAGCGCCAGCCTTTCAGGCGGTTGAGGACTGCCGCCTTTGCCGACATCAATCCCCCTTGAACGGCACCTTGCCCAGATCGCCCATGCCCACTGTGCCGCTGGCCATTTCCAGCATCCGGTCGAGGCTCTTTTTCGCTTTCAGGCGGATGTCTTCCTCGATCTCGATGCGCGGTTCCAGATCGCGCAGCGCGGTGTACATCTTCTCCATGGTGTTCAATGCCATGTAGGGGCAGATGTTGCAGTTGCAGTTGCCGTCCCCGCCGGGCGCGCCGATGAAGGTTTTTTCAGGCAGCGCCTTTTCCATCTGGTGCATGATGTGCGGCTCTGTCGCGACGATCAGCGTGTCGCCCGGAAACTCCTTGGCGAATTTCAATATGCCGCTGGTCGAGCCGACATAATCGGCATGATCGATGATCGCGGGCGGGCATTCCGGGTGCGCGGCCACGGGTGCGCCCGGGTGCTGCTCTTTCAGTTTCAAGAGCTCGGTTTCGCTAAAGGCTTCGTGGACGATGCACACCCCCGGCCACAGCAGCATTTCCCGGTTGAACTTGCGCGACAGCCAGCCGCCAAGGTGGCGATCGGGGCCGAAGATGATCTTCTGCTCAGGCGGGATCTGCGAAAGGATCGTTTCCGCGCTGGAGCTGGTGACGATCACGTCGGACAGTGCCTTCACCTCGGTCGAACAATTGATGTAGGTCAGCGCGATGTGATCGGGGTGCGCTTCGCGGAAAGCCTTGAACTTTTCGGGCGGGCAGCTGTCTTCGAGGCTGCACCCGGCGTCCATGTCGGGCAGCACCACGATCTTGTCGGGCGAAAGGATCTTCGCCGTGTCAGCCATGAATTTCACGCCGCAGAACAGGATCACGTCGGCATCGGTTTCCGCCGCCTTGCGCGACAGCTCCAGACTGTCGCCGACGAAATCGGCAATGTCCTGAATATCCGGGGTCTGGTAATAATGCGCGAGGATCACGGCGTTGCGTTCCTTGCGCAGCCGGTTGATCTCGGCCAGCAAATCGTCGCCGGTGGGAACTTTGGTTTCAATGCTCATGCGTGATCCCCGATAATCATCTTGCGCCCGACATAGGGATTGATGCGCCAGAATTCGAGCAATTTTCATGCTTCCTGTGGTAACGTGCTTGGGGGGAGAACGAGATGTACCAACTGAACCTGACGCGCGCCTATTGTCCGGCGCAGGCCGATACACCCTATAGCGAACGGACCATCGAAGAGGTCCTGCGTGAACAGGCGGCGCTGCGTCCGGCTGAGAAGGCCCTGCGCGAACTGCTTGCCGACGGAACCATCGGACGCGAATGGAGCTATTCGCAGCTGCTTGGCGATGCCGAACGATGCGGGCGGGCGCTGGCCGCGCGGCACCCGGCGGGGACGCGGATCGCGATCATGGGCGGCAATTGCCCGGAATGGGTGCTGGTCCAGCTGGGCGCGGCGATGGCGGGGTTGACGCTGGTGACGGTCAACCCCTCGTTCCTTGCCCGCGAAGTGCGGTACGTGCTCGAACAATCCGGGTCGGGCGCGGTCTATTACCAGCCCAATGTCCGGGGCAGCGCGCTGCGTCCGATTGTCGATGAAGCGGCGGCGGGCCTGCCGGCGCATGATCACGTCATCGACATCACCGATCACGCCGAGCTGTTTGCGGGCGAAGGCGACGGGGCGCTGCGCCCTACCAAGCCGCACGACATCGTGATGATCCAGTACACTTCGGGAACCACGGGCTTTCCCAAAGGCGTTTTGCTGCACCAGCACGGCCTGGTTCAAAGCAATTTCGACGTGTTCACCCGGTGGAACCTTGCCCCCGGCAAGACGGTGATGTGTCCTTTCCCGCTTTTTCATACCGCCGGCAGCGCGGTGTGTGTGCTCGGCACGATCGCGCACGGCGCCACCTTGCTTCTGGTATCGGTGTTCGATCCGGTTGCGGTGGCAAAGGCGATCGAACGGGAACAACCCGAAGTGCTGGGCGGGGTCGCCACGATGATCTTCGCCATCATCGAAGCCGCGCGATCAACCGGCACTGACGTGTCGAGTATCGAAACCGTGATCAGCGGGGGTGCGATGGTCCAGCCTGCGCTGAACAAGGCGGCGCAGGACACCTTCGGCGTGCCGATCCTGATCGTCTATGGCCAGACCGAAACCTCGCCCGCGATCACCGCCGCATGGCCGGGCGACACCGGCGCGGAACTGGTCGAAACGATCGGTCAGCCGTGCAGCCATATGGAAGTGTCAATCCGCTCTCCCAAGGACAATTCGGTGTGCGCCGTGGACGAGGAAGGCGAAATCTGCATGCGCGGTTACAACATGATGGTGGGCTATAACGACAATCCGAAAGCGACCGCCGAAACGATTGATGCCGACGGGTGGCTGCACACGGGCGATCTCGGCAGCATGAGCGCGCGCGGCTATGTGAAGATCACGGGCCGGGTGAAGGAGATGATCATCCGTGGCGGGGAAAACCTGTTCCCTGCCGAAATCGAAGCCGCGATGCTCGAACATCCCGCCGTCGCCGAGGTCGCGTGTGCAGGGGTGCCGGACGACAAATGGGGCGAAATCGTCGCCTGCTTCATGCGGTTGGCGGAAGGGGCTGCACGGCCCACGGATGACGAATTGAAAGCGCATGTGCGCGCCCGATTGTCCCCGCAAAAGACCCCGGCGCATTGGGTGTGGATGCAGCAATTCCCGCTGACGGGTTCTGGAAAGATTCAAAAATTCCAGCTGGCGGAGGACTTTGCAAAGGGGCGGATCGAATAGCGAATGGCTCCGCCCCTCGCGCCCGGGGTCACATTGTGAAACCGTCGGGCAGGAAGGGCTCCATCGGGCGTTCGGCACCCGGAGTGCCATCGACGATCCACTCTGTCACGCCGATCCCGAATTGGCTGTATCCGACCACCATCGATACCGCGAAGGTCGCGACATAGGCGCCCAGGCCCCACCAATAGGCGGGATGCACTTCGCCCCGGCTGCGCTTGTCGGCGATTATTCCGATCACCGGCCAAATGAAGGTGACGAGCGTGGTGATGAGCCATGAATTCGGGATCATCAACGGCAGGGGCAGCAATCGACCAAGGCCGGGGCCGGTCAGGATCGCCATCGCGCACAGCATCAGCCTTCGATGCCATCCCGTATGGCGGCGCTGTTTCAGTGACCAGAACGCGAGCCCGCCAAAGCACCACAGCACAGCGGTGTTGCTCCAGAAAAATTCGCTCTTGTGAAAGAAGAAAGGTCCGCCGTTACGCTGGAGGACGACGACCATGATCAACGTGCCTGCCACCAGCATGGCCGGGATCAGCAGATAGGCCGTTTTACCCAGCCGGGCGTGTAACGCGGAATTGCCGGACCCGATCAGAATATGCTGCGCAAGGTAAAGCGCGACCCATGCAAAAAAGATGATGCCGTGCAGGTGAAACGGCCATGGCACTGCAAAACTGGACCGCCCAAATCCCAGCTGAACCGAAAAGCCCGCGACGATCACCAGCGACATCACGATCGCCATCACCGTGAAAAATCGCGTGTCTGAAATCCCGGTTTGCGCATGCGCGCCCGAATTGGCCGATGTTGCCACTGAACCGAACCCCCGATTTTCTGCACCCGTCGTCAGACTAGGCGCAATCCGGCGCACGGGTCAATCCGAGCGCCAGACCCCGTCCAGTTGCACCGCGAGCCCGCGCTTTTGCAGGTCGATCAGATGCGCGCTGACGCTCATTTCGGCTGCCGGGATCAGGCGCTCGTCAAGTCCCTTGTACATGTCGGGGATGAACTCGGAGACGGGCCGCGCTCGCTCGCGCATCAGCCGCAGGATCTGGTTTTCGCGCTGGCGGCGATGGCCGATCATGCCGCGCACCAGTTGGCGCGGTTTCTCGATCGCGGCGCCGTGGGCCGAATGGTACACGCGGTCTTCACGCGCCAACAGCTTTTCGAGGCTGGCCAGATAATCGCCCATGTCGCCATCGGGCGGAACCACGACGCTGGTGGACCAGCCCATCACGTGATCGCCGGTGAACAGCGCGCCGCTTTCTTCAAGCGCGAAACACAGGTGATTGGAGGTGTGGCCCGGTGTCGCCACCGCTGTTAGCGTCCACCCGGTCCCGCGCATGGCCTCGCCATCCTCCAGCACCCGGTCAGGCGCGTAAGTGGTGTCGAAGGCTTCATCCGAGCGCGGCAAATCGGTGCTGAGCGAAAGCGGCGCGCAGCCGACCACAGGCGCGCCCGTCAATTCGGCAAGCGGGATGGCGGCCGGGGAGTGATCGCGGTGCGTGTGGGTGCACATGATCGCGGTGAGCTTGCGCCCGCCAATCGCTGCCATGATTGCGTCGATATGCGCCGCGTCGCTGGGACCCGGATCGATCACCGCGCAATCCGGCCCGTCGCTTTGCCCGATCACATAGGTCTGCGTGCCGGTGAAGGTATAGGGCGAAGGATTGGGCGCGAGCACACGGCGCACCAGCGGTTCCAGCTGCTCGGCAAGCCCGGTGGGCCATGGTTTGGGAGGGATTTGGGCCATGCCCTTGCATATGGTGGAGAGGATGGCACATGTCACGCCTCAGAAAAGAGGAGTGTGATGAGCGACTATATTCTCGTCCTTGATGAAGGGACCACGTCCACCCGCGCCATGCTGTTCGCCAGCGACGGGGTGCTTGTCGCCAGCGCACAGGAAGAACTCACGCAGCATTACCCGCGCTCCGGCTGGGTCGAACATGATGCTACCGAGATCTGGGCCAAGACGCTGGAATGCGCGATGGAGGTGATCCCCAAGGCGGGCGGGGCGGCTTGCGTGGCGGCAATCGGCATCACCAACCAGCGCGAAACCGTTGTCGCATGGGACAAGTACAGCGGAGAGCCGCTGACCCGCGCAATCGTCTGGCAGGATCGCCGGACTGAGCCGTTCTGCGCGGAGTTGCGCGCCGCCGGGCACGAGGCCGAAGTGCAGCGCCGCACCGGCCTGCTGCTCGATCCCTATTTCTCGGGCACCAAGATGCGCTGGATGCTCGATAATGTGCCCGAGGTCAGGGCCGCTGCCGACAAGGGAACGCTCGCCTTTGGCACGGTCGAAAGCTGGCTGATGTTCAAGCTGACCGGCGGCGATCATGTCACCGATGCCAGCAACGCCAGCCGTACGCTGTTGATGGAGCTGGCGGGGGCCGGTTTCGATCACGGGCTGTGCGATCTGTTCGGTGTGCCGCATTCCGCCTTGCCCGGCGTGGTCGACATGTCGGGGGAACTGGGGCTGACGGCCGAAGGGCTGTTCGGACGCCGGATTCCGATCACGGGTCTGGCGGGCGATCAGCAGGCGGCAACCATCGGCCAGGCCTGCCTTGCTCCGGGAGAGACAAAGGCGACCTTTGGTACCGGGGCGTTCGTGCTGACCAATCAGGGGTCGACAATACCGCAATCGCAAAACCGGATGCTGGGCACCGTGCTGTGCCAGATCGCTGGGCAGCGCAGCTACGCGATCGAAGGGTCTGTGTTTGTCGCGGGCAGCCTTGTGCAATGGCTGCGCGATTCGCTCGGCATTGTCGATGTCGCCAGTCAGACCGAAGAGCTGGCGCGCTCGATCCCGTCGAGCGGCGGGGTCACCATCGTCCCCGCGCTGTCTGGCCTTGGCGCGCCGCACTGGAATGCCGATGCGCGCGGCGTGATCACGGGTTTGAGCTTTTCCAGCGGCAAGGCCGAACTGGCGCGCGCCGCGCTGGAGGCGATGGCGCATCAGACCTATGACCTCGCACAGGCGTTTGCCGCCGATGGCGCTCCCTGGGGCACTCTAAGGATCGATGGGGGCATGGCAGCCAACGACTGGATGGCGCAGGATTTGGCCGACATGCTGGGACTCACCGTCGAACGGCCCGGCTTTGTCGAAACCACCGCGCTGGGTGCGGCGATGCTGGCGGCTGCGGGTGCGGGGCTTTACACTGATCTCGACACCGCTGCGCAGGCGATGCGCGGGGATTTGACCGCCTTCAGTCCCGCAATGGATGACGATGTGAGGCAGGAAAGGCTGACGCGCTGGCGTGCCGCTCTGGCTGCGGCCTAGCCCAAGTCTTTCAGACGCCGTTCCAGACGGCTGTGAATCGCGCGTGCAGGCGATGCCATTTCGAAACCGCTGCGCCACGCTTCGTCCAGCCGGGCGATGCGCTGGTGCAGCTTTTCGGTCTCATCGATCAATTCGCGTGTCTCCGGCTCGAGCAGCGCGAGTGCAGCCGGATCCGCCTTGCGATCTGGGGGCAGGGTGCCGTGCTGGCGCACCTGACGCTCGCTCAATTCACCGGAGAAAAAGGCGCGCTGGTTGAGCAGCCATGCAAGGATGTGCATCATCCGCGTGGTGGTTTTCAGCCCTTCGGTCGAAAGCGCGATGCGCACTTGCGATTCTTCCCCCGCCTCGGGCTCCCGAGTACCGAGCGCGAAAACGGCGCGCACGTCATCGGCAAGCACCAGTGCTTCGGTGTAGAGCGCCGCGATAATCGGGCGGGAAAGATTTGTCGTTCGGGTCATGCCGGATCGGAACTATGCGCGATGTCGTCCCAATACCAGCAGCCTATGGTTACTATCCCGGCAGGATTTGGCCCCGTCCCGTCCCGGCACATTAACCGTCCGCGACTTACACGTTAGCTACGTCCCCGAAGCGTCGCCAGACGCGAGGATATCGCGCGCCGGATGGCGTGCTCAAAAACTCCCGGCCTGCCTTGGCGGGCCGCAAGGGCGACTGCCCGCCCGCAGCGTCACCAGTCGCGAGGACATCGCACGCCGGATGGCGTGCGGAAAAACTACGCGATGATATCGGGCAGCAGCGTGTCTTCGATGATCGCGATCTGATCCTTCAATCGCAATTTGCGCTTTTTCAGGCGGGCAATCTGCAACTGGTCAGTCGATCCCGCTTCGGTAAGCGCGGTGATTGCCGCGTCCAGATCACGGTGTTCGGTGCGCAGCAGTTCGAGACGCTTCTGGAGTTCCTTTTCATCCATTCCGTCGAAACCTGCCTCACACCGTTTAATTCGGCGTCACCATGCGGCAAAAACCGCGGGGCCGCCATGCCGCTTTGCCATTTGTGCGCATGATATGATGCGCCATTGTTACGCAGTCACCCGCAGTTTCGCTCACGCTTCGTCGCGGATTTGCGCAGGCGCACCGATTCACTTTTCCGAAGGGGTTTGCAAGCACTCTCGTTTGTGATCAGATTGTGATCTGCGGCTCGGCCGCTGATGCCGAGTCGCTCCCCGGGGGCAGCCCCCCGCTGATGAAAAGGAGAATGCATATGGCATCGTCACCCGCATCTGGCGCAGCTTCGTCTCACCTGAATGCTCTCCAATCCAAGCACGCCGGCCTCGAAGCCCGTCTGCGCGACGAAATGGCTCGGCCCGTGCCCGATGCGGCCATGATCCAGCAACTCAAGAAGCAGAAACTGAAGCTCAAGGAAGAGATCGCGCGCTGTTAGCGGCGTCCGTTTCCCCTTTCTGCGACGAACCGTGTTGCAAGCGGCTTTGCTTTTGCGCGCCTGAGAGTTTACGTCCATGGCGATCATGAGCGCCGCCGCTTCCGCCCGTCAAATTCTCACCAGCCTGCACGAAGTCATGGCTTCGCGCCTGCACGCGCAGGGCAAGCTGGATTCGGTGGTCGAAATCATAGGTGAAAGCCTGTCGAGCGAGGTGTGCTCGATCTACCTTCTGCGCGACGGAATGCTCGAACTGTTCGCCACCCGCGGCCTGAACAAGAGCGCGGTGCACGTGACCCGCATGGCCATCGGTGAAGGGCTGACCGGGACGATCGCCGACAATATCGAGACGCTCAACCTCGCCGAGGCCAAGGCGCATCCCGATTTCAGCTACCGTCCGGAAACGGGGGAGGAAAAATTCCACTCCTTCGCCGGGGTCCCGATCGTCTACCGCGAGCGTGCGGTTGGCGTGCTGTGCGTGCAGCATGTCGAGCCGCGCCGCTATGAAGAGGTCGAGATCGAAGCCCTGCAGACCACTGCGATGGTGCTTTCGGAACTGATCACAAATGCCGATCTGGTGGACGAGGAGGAGGCGCTTGGCCTGACTGCCGCGCAGCAGGGGCCGCAGACCGTCACGGGTCTTTCGCTGGTGAAGGGGCTGGCCGCCGGAGTCGCCGCCTATCACCAGCCGCGCGTCCAGATCACGCAAGTCATGGCCGAGGATGTCGAGGCCGAACGCCAGCGCGTGTATCTCGCCTTTGACAAGATGCGCGAGCAGATCGACGGGCTGTCCAACCAGGCCGAATTCGGCATTGGCGGCGAACACGAAGAGGTTCTCGAGACCTACAAGATGTTCGCCTATGACGAAGGCTGGTCGCGGCGCATCAATGAAGCGATCGACAGCGGACTTACCGCCGAAGCCGCAATCGAACGTGTGCAGCAACACACACGGATGCGGATGCGCGAGATCGACGATCCGTTGCTGGCAGACCGGATGCACGATCTGGAAGATCTCGCGAACCGGCTGTTGCGCATCGTTTCGGGCCAGCTTGGCACCGCCGCGCAGCAGGGTTTGCGCAAGGACACGATCCTGATCGCCAAGAACCTCGGCCCGGCGGAACTGCTCGAATATGATCGCCGTCGGCTCAAAGGCGTGATCCTTGAGGAAGGATCGCTAACCGCGCACGTCGTGATCGTGGCCCGCGCGATGGGCATTCCCGTTCTGGGCCGCGCCAATCACGGCAAAGGCGGATTGCGCGGGATCGTGCGCGATGGCGATGAAATCCTGCTGGATGCGACCGCCGCAAACGCGACCGTGCGCCCGTCTCCGCAAGTCGCCGATGCCTTTGCCCAGCGTTTCGCCAAGACCAAGGAAAAGCAGGCGGCCTATGCCAGCCTGCGCGATGTCGAGCCCTTCACCCGCTGCGGCACGCGGATTCAGGTAATGATGAATGCGGGGCTGCGCGATGACATGGCCTCGCTGGCGATGACGGGCGCGGACGGGGTGGGCCTGTTCCGCACCGAATTCCAGTTCCTCGTTTCCGCCACTCTGCCGCAGCGCGAACGCCAGCTGAAACTCTATCGCGACGTGCTGGATGCGGCAGGAGACAAGCCGGTGATCTTCCGCACGGTGGACATCGGCGGCGACAAGTCGGTGCCCTATCTGGCCTCGCGCATTGCCGAGAATGACGAGAATCCGGCGATGGGCTGGCGTGCGCTGCGACTGGCGCTGACCCGCAAGGGATTGATGAAGGCGCAGGCGCGCGCATTGCTCGAAGCGGCGGCGGGCCGTTCACTTTACGTGATGTTCCCGATGGTGTCCGAGCCGTGGGAATTCGACATGGCCAAGGCGGTTTTCGACGACCAGCTGGCATTCCTGCGCGCCAAGAAGAAGCGCGTGCCCGAGGCGATTCATTTCGGCGCGATGCTCGAAGTTCCGGCGCTTGCAGAAGTGCTCGACCTTTTGCTGCCCAAGCTCAGTTTCCTGTCGGTCGGCACCAATGATCTGACACAGTTCCTGTTCGCCGCCGATCGCGGCAATCCCGCGCTTGCCGAACGTTATGACTGGCTCAGCGTGTCGATCATGCGGTTCCTGCGCCGGGTGTCGCAAAGCACCGTCGGCACCAATGTCGATCTGGGCGTATGCGGCGAAATGGGCGGGCGCAGGCTGGAGGCGCTGGCGCTGCTCGGCATCGGTTTCCGGCGACTTTCGATCACTCCGGCGGCGGTCGGCCCGATCAAGGAGCTGGTGCGCAAGGTCGACCTGGCTGAATTGACTGCGGCGATGAACAGCTGGCTGGCCGAGCCGGGAATCGACCTGCGTCAGGCGTTGACCGATTGGGCAGCGGAGCGCGAAATCGAAGTCGATTGAGCGCCGCAAGCAACCGGTCACCCTTGTCAAAAGGCAATCCGCCTATCGAATCCGTCGATTTTGGAGCTAATCCTTGACAGCAGGTAAGTCGGCAAGCTTCATGGCAATTCACTATAGATACAAAAAACCACGTTAACGTGGACAGGGTCATGGACAGCGAACAGGACAGCACCGGCGAAGAGCCGACCGATCTGATGGAATCGGATACCGCCAGCATTGGCGACAGGCTCCGCAATGCGCGCGAGGCAAAGCGTCTGGACGTGGCGCATATCGCTGCGGAAACGCGCATTCCCCAGCGCCATCTCGAATCGATCGAGGCCGGGAAATTCGATGCTCTGCCATCGCGCACCTATGCGATCGGCTTTGCCAAGACCTATGCCCGCGCAGTCGGGATGGACCCTGCCGAAGTGGCCGAGGCCGTGCGCGAGGAACTGGCCGACGGCCATTCGCGGGCGTCGGCATTAGCAGGCGGAATGGAGCCGGGTGATCCGGCCAAGTTGCCGTCAGCCGGGCTAGCCTGGTTCGGCGCGATTGCGGCGATCATCTTCGCTGTCGGTCTGTTCTTCTTCTACAACACCTATTTTGCCGCCGGGACGGGCCCGGCTCCGCTGATCGCCGAAGCCGAGGATAGTCCGGCACCCGAACAGGTGCCTGCACAGGCCGGCGCAACAGGCGATCCGGCAACTGCCGCCAGCGCTGCGCCCACCGGAGGCGAAGTCGTCTTCACGGCAACGGGCGAAGGTGCGTGGGTCCGCTTCTATGAAGAGGGCGGGGAACGCCTGTTCGAAGGCGTGATGCAGGAAGGCGATACCTATTCCGTGCCCGCCGACGCTCAGGATCCGCGCCTCAACACCGGGCGGCCCAACCTGCTGACCATCACGATTGGCGGGAAAAGCGTGCCCCCGATCTCCGAAGACATGGTGCCGGTGGCCGACGCCCCCGTATCCGCAGCGGCCCTTCTGGCGCGCACCGATGACAGTGCCAATCGCGCCAGCGCGAACTGACTGATCCGGCTTGCAGCGGATTTTTGCTGCACATTCCCCGGTTTAGTAGCTCTGCGGGGTCGACTTGTCAGTCGGCCTTCGCCAGAGATTCTGCTCACGTTCAGGCGTGTCGTCCGATGATCGGTCACGGATCAGGACGCAAGTAGAAGAGAGGGAGCCAGTCCAGTCATGAACCCTGCCAAACCCTTCAAGAATCAGCCCTTTGCAATCATCGGGCGTTCGGTCCCGGTGCTGGGCGCGTTGGTCGCCGCGGCAGTTGTGGCAACCACGCCCATGCCAGCCGCCGCGCAAGACAATGCCGAAGCGCGCCTGCGCAAGGCCGAGGCCGAAATCCGCGCGCTCCAGCGTGCCGTGTTCCCGGGCGGGGACGGACGCTTTTTCGAACCGCAGATTACCGCTGACGGCACTGCCACCGGGCCGACCGTATCAACCGCACCTTCCACCACGGCGGTGACGGATATTCTTGCCCGGCTCGACGCGCTTGAATTGCAGCTGCAGCGGCTCACCGCTCGCAGCGAAGAAGCCAGCAACGCCATGGCCGGACTCGAAGCGCGTGTCGTAGCGCTCGAGACTGCCGCCGCCGCCACGCCTGCGGTGGTTGAGGAAGAAGTACCGAGCACGACCGACATGGGCCCTGCTGCTGTCACAAGCCGTACCCCTGCAACCGCTGCGGCGCAGCAGACGGCTCCTGCGGCAACCGGGCCAAGCGCCGAACGCGTGGCCGCCGTGCAGGCGATTGCCAAGCCGCAAACGGAAGACCCCGGCGATGACGAATATTCCTATGGCTTCCGCCTGTGGAACGCGGGCTTTTATCCCGAAGCGCGCCAGCAGCTTGCCGCGTTTGTCGAACAGTACCCCAATCATTCCCGGCTGACCTTCGGGCGCAACCTGCTGGGTCGCGCCTTCCTTGACGATGGCATGCCCGAAGAGGCCGCGCGCTGGTTCCTGCGCAATTATCAGGCTGATCGCACCGCCGCGCGCGCGCCGGACAGCCTGCTGTTCCTCGCCGAAGCGATGATCGCGATGGAAGATACGCGCCGCGCCTGTATCGCTTTGGCCGAATTTGGGGATACCTATCCGGCGATTGCATCGGGCAGACTGGCCGATCAGTATGCCAGCAACCTCGCCAAGGTGACCTGCCAGTAGGCACGGTGTGATTTGAGCTGGGCGATTTGAGCTGGAAAGGGGGCGCCGATTGATACGCCGATCACCCTAGAACGGATCGATCCCGATCTGATTGCGCGGTTTTCCGGCGCGGTGGATACGCTGTGGCCGGAAGACGAACGCGAAGGCCCCTTGGGTCTGGCCGTGTCCGGCGGGCCGGACAGCCTTGCCCTTTTGCTGCTCGGTGCAGCGGCGTTTCCGGGAAGCATCGCTGTTGCCAGCATCGATCACGGCCTAAGGGCCGAAGCCGCAGAGGAAGTCGCTCTGGTGGAGCGGGTTTGCCGCGAACTCGCCGTCCCCTTCACCTCGATAAGGGTGTCGCTGGGGCCGGGCAATCTGCAGGCCCGTGCGCGTGAAGCCCGATATGCGGCGCTGGTTCAATGGGCCGAAGCGGAGGGGCTGGGGGCGGTTGCCACGGCCCATCACGCCGATGATCAGGCGGAGACTTTGCTGATGCGGTTGGCGCGGGGCAGCGGGCTGGCCGGATTGGCCGGAGTGCGGGCGGCAGCGGCGTTACCGGGCAGCGAAACCCCGCTGGTCCGGCCCTTGCTGGGTTTCCGCAAATCCGAACTCAGCGCGATTGTTGCTGACTGCGGCATTACCCCCGCGCTTGACCCTTCCAACGAAAACCCGGCGTTCGATCGGGTGCGGGTGCGCGAGCATCTGGCCGCGCATGACTGGCTTGATCCGCTGGCTCTTGCAGCCAGTGCGGGACATCTGGCCGAGGCCTTGCGCGCGCTCGAATGGTATGCCCAGCTCGACTGGGAGGAGATGGTCGCGCTGGAGGAAGAGGCGCCCGTTCCGACCTATCGCTATTACGCCAATGTGCCGCGTGCGATCCAGGTGGAAACGGTCTGCCGCATCGTTGCCGCCTTGGGCGGTCAGGTCAGCCGCAGCGAGGCCGGGCGGGCGGCTGACCGGTTGTGGCGGGGCGAAAATGCCTCACTGGGCGGAGTGCTCGCCACTGCCGGCGTAGAAAAGGTCGAGAAGATCGGTGTGGCGATGCGGGTCTGGCGCTTTAGGACCGAACCCCCGCGCAAGACCAACTAGGCCGGGTGACGCCGCGCGTCAGGACAGGATCTTGTCGCCCACACCCACCATCTTGCTACGGGTGATCACGACGCGATCACCGCGACGCGCGATTTCGAACAGCTTTTCGGCGAAGGGATCAGGCACGCCGATGCATCCGTGCGAGGCATAGCCATTGGCGACAGGCGAACCGTGGATCGCGATGCCGTCCCACGTCAGGCGCAGCGTCCAAGGCATGGGTGCGTTGTTGTACTTCTCGGAAACATTGTCCTTTTCCTTGGTCAGGATCGGGAAAGTGCCGAGCGGGGTCGGGTGATCCTGCGTGCCCAGCAGAGCCACCGCAGTGCCGATTTCATGCCCGTCGCGGAAGACGCTGATCACGCGCGCGTCGAGATCGACGGTAATGACAAGCTTGCCATTGGCGGGTGCGCGGGATTCGTCCCAGAACCATTCGCCGTAACGGATGGTGCCTTCGATCGGCAGGATGCTCTTGATCACGAAGGGATCGTCGGAAATAGCCGTACGGGTCGGCGCAACGGCAGGGGCCGGAAGCGACTGCACCTGCGGGCGCGAAATCATGCGTGCGGCCGGCCCGCGGGCGGGAGCCTCTGCGATTGCGGCAGGATTGACGCTGGCGGCCTGCGGCAGGCTCGGCATGTTGACTTCGCCAACCGTAGGCGGAGGGATCAGCACGACTTCATCGATTGCGATGGCGTAAGGTTGCGGCAGGCTGGGGTCGTAAACCAGCGATTCCCCGCCGGTGGTCGGATCGATGGCGCGGATTTCGTTCTCGGCTTCGGCGGCGACCTGTGCTGCGGCGTTGGCGGCATCTTCAGGCGTGGTCTGCCCGACAGCCAGTGTCGCACCGCCGGCGATCATGGCAAGGCCGATGGCAGCAGCTTTGCGCGCATTGCTGAAGAGCATATCCGAAATCCCCTTTGTCATTGAAAGCAATATGCCGATTCTCCGGCTTAACCGCCAGTGACTATGGGGTGCGCGTCCCTCCTAGGGACGGTGCAGGGGGCCAAAAGTTAACGCGGGGGCTTGCCCGCCCGACGCATCACCCATGCGCGCCGAACTGGTTGGCGATGGCAACCGACAGCCGCAGCATCAGCGCGTAGGCACGCTCGATCGGGTTGATGTAGTCGCGGGCGATCTGCACGTACCCCTCGATCGAGCCATCGGGATAATCGGCGGGCGCGTCCATTGCGAAGTCGCTGGGCGAAGGGAAATGGGTGGGAAAGGCCCGGCGCAACTGCGCGAGTGCATCATCCACCCGCAGCGAAAACACCATTTCCAGCACGTCTTCGCGGCTGATGTCGTTGGCGCGGCTGAACACCGGGACGGACACCGCCTTCAGGAACATGTGCTGCATCAGCGCGAGCCGCAATGCCTGCGCCGCGCCGATCATCCGGCGGGTATCCTGCAGCGCCAGTGATTGCTCTTCGGGCGGGAAATGATCGAGCAGCCGGTGGAGCTTCAACGCATCGACCCTGAGACGCGAGGCAAGGCGGCGGTAAACGCCGGTACGATCGTCCTTGGTCAGATATTCGGCCAGAACCTCGCAGGCCGCCGACAGGTGCGGCTCCGTCCCGCGATAGGGGCGGCTGGCCCAGTATGCCGAATTGAACAGCTCGCCATGCGCGGCAACCGTCTTGATGCTGGCAAGTGCATTGGATGCCCGCGCGAGCCGCAGCAATTGCTGCCCGCGCTCGCTTTCGGCCAGCAGGGCGGCGACTTCTTCGTAATTGCCATCCGCCGCGCTGCCGATGCCGGAGATGACGTTCACCGGATAGCCCAGTTGTTGCAGGATCGCATTGTGCGGGATCGCGCGAATCTGGCGCAGGTTCATGTCGCGGTCGGCAGACAGGTCCGACTGGCGGCGCGACACGCGGCTGCCGGTCGAATTGAGCAGGCCGAGGCCAAAGGCGGTGACCGCCCGGCTGTAAGTCGCGCTGCGCAGGTGCCGGCGCTGATGCGCGCGGATGGCGCGGTAGAAATCAAGGCTGATGTCAGTTCGTGTGTAGAACGGATCGTCGTTTTCGGGGCTGCTTTCCGGGCTGTCGGTGATGATCCGGGTCAAGGTGGCGCGAGCAAGATCGGGATTGGCAAAGGCAAGATATCCGTCGCCTCCCTGAAAGCTGACCTCGGGTTCAAGCGCGACCCCGACGCGGGCAAAGCGGCTCCGCGCCCAGGCGCTCATCGGCCATGCGAGGCGATCGGCAAAGCCCGAAGGATGCGCGCCGCGGCCCATGCTTTCGCCATGGGTGTTGAAAATCAGCGCGGCAACATCGGTCAGCCCGTGCCGCTCCATCGCCTGTGCCAGCCGACCTTGCAGCCGCTCTATCGCGAGGCTGGCGGGGATCTGCCCGACAAAGCGCCCCGCATCGGAAAAGCCCGTCTGGATGCACACCCGCCCGCGCAGCCGGGCGTAATCGCGATATTGGGCTTCCGCACACAGCGCTTCCAGGAAACGTCCGCCATGTTCCAGCGCGCTTTCGGTTTCGAACAGCGGCGAGACATCAACCTTGTCCTCGATCCCGAACAAACGCGCGAAATAGAGCGCGGAAAGGATGGTGGAGGGCTGTTCGCATTCCGCGATCAGCATCCTTATCGGCGTATCCGCATCGATATGGCCAAGGATCTGAGCCATCGCGAGGAATTGCCGGGTCGCGGTGGAGCTTTCGATGGCGAGGCTGGCGAAATTGGTGCGCCTGGGGCTCACTTCCTTCAGCATCTTGCGCAGCGTCGCCATCGCGCCCTTGCTGGCAAGATCAAGTTCGGGGTTCTCGTGCAGATGCGTGCGGATTGCATTGTGCAACTGCTTGGCGTTCACGCGGAAATGCACATGCGCCATGCCAAGGCCGTCGGCGCGCATCGCTGCCGCCAGCGTCAGCAGCGACGCCGCCTTGCCCGTGTCTTCTGCCGCTTGCGCCTCGCCCTCAAGCTGCGCGATGATCGCCGCCAGCGAAGTGAGCTTGGCCGGATCGTCGGCGGTCAGGCGGTTTGCGGCTTCCGACAGGGCCTTGGGCGAAGTCAGGTCGCCGCCAAAGTCCGCCGCGCTGCGGGCCGCGTGTTCGCAGGCCGCATTGAGCGTCCCGATCAATCCGTGCGCAGGATCAATCGCCGCCAGTTCATCGGCATAGCGCGCCAGGCGATCAGCCTTTTCCGCGAGGCGAAAGCGGATCGAGGTGTACCATTTGATGTCGGTGCGCCCGTCCATGTCGTAGCCGACCCATGTGGCGAAGCGGAACGGCAACGGGCGCAAGCCCTTCCACTGATCGGGCCAGCATCCGGCGGCGTGCAGCATTGCCTCGCGCACGATATCGCGCCGCGCGTCCTGCGCATGGGCAATCGCCTGCATCGCCTGAGCGTGTTCGTAATCTAGCGTGACAGACGGGCGCTGTTCCCCCGAAGCGCACACTTCGCGCCCGATCTCGCTGCCCGAACTGGCGGCAGCGGCCACGGCGTCGGTTTGAGCCGGGGTCAGCAGGAAAGTCGGGTGCGCGGTGAAAACGGCGTGCAGGCGCGGGGTTTCCCATTCGGCCCAGAACGCCTCGAAATCATCCTTGCCCAGCCGTTCCTGCAAGGCGGCGCGATTGGCGGCGGGCGCAACCGGACCGACCAGCCTTTCAAGCCGCCGGGCGCGAGCTTTCAGGCTCGAACACTCCAGTTCCTCCACCAGCCGTTCCACCGCGTCGAGGTCCATCACTCCGCCTTCGAGCGCGCGCGACACATCCAGCCCCAGCTGGAACACCGGATTGAACAGCGGCGTTTCGCGGGTGCGGGCGTGAAGTTCCTGCAAGCGTTCGCCCAGATCGGATACGGTGTTGAGCAAGAGCGTCATTAGGCGGGCCTGTCGAAATGGGTTTGCGCAAAGGCCGCGGCTGCGCCGAGCAGGCCGGGTTGCGGATGGGTGATGAGCTTGACCGGGAGACTCGCCATCAGGCCGGCAAAGCGCCCCTTGGCGCGGAACCTCTCGGCAAAGCCAGATGCCAGCAGCGTTTCACGGATGCGGTATCCCAGCCCGCCCGCGATCACGACGCCGCTGGCGCCCTGAACCAGCGCGATATCGCCCGCCACCGCGCCCAGCGAGAGGCAGAACCGGTCAACCGCAGCAGCGGCAAGGCTGTTTTCGCCGCTGACACCGGCGGTCCAGATCGCGACATCGTCAAGCTCTACGACAGCGCGGTTTTCGAGCGCGGCGAGCGCTTCGTAAATGTCGACAATTGCCGGGCCGGACACAACCCGTTCAGTCGAAACGCGATTGTGGCGCTTGCGCAGGCGGGCGAGGATCGCATCCTCGATGGCGTCGAGCGGGGCGAAATCGCCATGCCCGCCTTCAGTCGCCTGCACCCGGTAATTGCCAGTTCCGTCGCGCCAGAAATGCGCCACACCCAGCCCGGTGCCGGGGCCAAGCACGCTGATCGTGCCGTTGGCGGGCAGATCGGTTTCAGGCCCGGTCAGATGCAGGAATTCGTCCGCAGGAGCGCGCGCGGCGGCATGAGCCACCGCTTCGAAATCATTGACGATCAGGTGCCGCGAACAGCCCAGCTTTTCCCGGATCAGCGGCGGGCGGATGATCCAGGGATTGTTGGTGAAGCGGATGATGTCAGGCTTGATCTGTCCGGCGACGGCCATTGCCACATCATCGGGCAGGGTGCCGCCCATGCGTTCGCGGTAATCCTCCCACGCGGTCTGGAAACTGGCGTGGGTTTCGGTGTGGAGCGTGGTCGGCTCGCTCAGTTCGATCAAGCCTTCGGCGCTGATGGTGGCGATCGCAAAGCGGGCGTGGGTGCCACCGACATCAACCGTGACGATTTCGTGCGTTGCCCCCATCCCGTTACAGCCCCGCAGCCGCAAGCATTGCCGATGCGCCTTGCTCGGCGCCGTCGGCCTGATCCTGCATCATGCGGTAAAGCTCGCGCCCGACGCCCCATTGGAGCTGCGGATCGGGCGCGGGTTCGCGGCTGGCCAGATCGGCGGTGGTCGAAAGCTCGCCGGTTTCGGCGCAGACTTTCACCATGTCGCCATCGCGCAGATATGCGAGCGGGCCGCCACCCTTGGCTTCGGGTGTGATATGGATCGCGGCGGGCACCTTGCCGCTGGCGCCCGACATGCGGCCATCGGTGACAAGCGCGACGCGATACCCCTTGTCCTGCAACACGGCGAGCGGCGGGGTGAGCGAATGCAGTTCGGGCATGCCGTTGGCGCGTGGCCCTTGGAACCGCACGACCACAACCACGTCCTTGTCGAGCTCGCCCGCCTTGAAAGCGGCGCTGACATCGGCCTGATCCTCGAACACGCGGGCCGGTGCCTCGATCGTCCAGCGTTCCTTTGCGACGGCGGAAGATTTGAAGCAGGCACGGCCCAGATTGCCGGTGAGCAGCCGCATCCCGCCATCGCCCAGAAACGGGTCGGATACGGGGCGAAGCATGGTGTCGTCGCGGCTTTCCTCGACGCGGGTCCATGCCAGCGCCTCGTCCTGCCACACGGGTTCGCCGCGATAGGCGTCAAACCCTTCGTCCCACACCGTCAGGATGTCGCCATGGGCAAGGCCCGCGTCGAGCAGTTCGCCGATGACATAGCCCATGCCGCCTGCATGGTGGAACTGGTTCACATCGCCCGAACCATTGGGATACACCCGCGCCAGCAGCGGAACGACGCTCGACAATTCGGCCATGTCCGACCAGTCGATTCGCACGCCCGCCGCGCGCGCCATGGCCGGAATGTGGATCGCGTGATTGGTCGATCCGCCGGTGGCGAGCAGACCGATCACCGCGTTTATGATCGCCTTTTCGTCGATCACCTGCGCCATCGTCCGCGTGGTCGTGCCCGAAAGCTGCGCGATACGGTGCACCGCCGCTCGGTCCAGTGCCTGCCGCAGCTTGGTGCCCGGCTGGACGAACGCCGCGCCCGGCACGTGCAGGCCCATCATTTCCATCATCATCTGGTTGGAATTGGCGGTGCCGTAGAAAGTGCAGGTGCCCGGCGAGTGGTACGATGCCAGCTCGCTTTCCAGCAGCGCATCGCGGCCCACTTCGCCGGCGGCGTATTTCTGGCGGGTCTCCTGCTTTTGCTTGTTCGAAATCCCGCTCGGCATCGGGCCTGAGGGCACGAAGATCGCGGGAAGGTGGCCGAACCGCAGCGCGCCGATGACGAGGCCGGGGACGATCTTGTCGCAAATGCCCAGACACGCGATCCCGTCATACATCTGATGCGACAGCGCGACGGCGGTTGCCATGGCGATGTTGTCGCGGCTGAAGAGCGACAGCTCCATCCCGTCTTCGCCCTGAGTCACCCCGTCGCACATCGCCGGGGTTCCGCCTGCGACCTGCGCGGTGGCGCCGACTTCGCGGGCGTAGATCTTCATGCGATCGGGGTACCGGCCATAGGGCTGATGCGCGGAAAGCATGTCGTTATAGGCGGTGACGATGCCGATGTTCGGGCCGCGCCCTTGCTTCATCGCATCCTGATCTTCCAGCGCCCCGGCAAAGGCGTGCGCGAGGACGGAGCAGGAAACCTGATCGCGTTCAGGCCGCCGGTCGCCTTCGCGCTTCATCAGTTCGAGATAGGCGCTGCGGCTGGCGCGCGAGTTTTCGATCACCCGCTGCGTCACCTTGTGAAGGGTATCGTGAAGGTTACTCATGCCACGTTACTCCGTCGCGTTCGGTCAGTGCGATCGCCGCGCTCGGGCCCCATGTGCCGGAGGTGTAAGTCTTGGGCGTGACGCCGTTCGCCTCCCATTCGGCGCGGATCGCGTCGATCCATTGCCACTGCGCCTCCACTTCGTCGCGGCGCACGAACAGCGTCTGATCGCCCTTGATCAGATCGAGCAGCAGCCGTTCATAGGCGATCCTGCGCTGCCGTTCGGCGAAGGCATCGGGCATGGAAATCTTGAGCGGAACCTCGCGCAGCCGCACGCCGTCCTGATCCAGTCCCGGCACCTTGGCCATGAGCGACAGGGTGATGTCCTCTTCCGGCTGGATACCGATCAACAGCTTGTTCGGGCGCAGGCCCGCGCCTGTCCCTTCGAAGATCGAGTGCGGCACACAGCGGAACTGGACGAGGATTTCGGTCACGCGCTTGGGCAGGCGTTTGCCGGTGCGCAGGTAGAACGGCACGCCCTTCCAGCGCCAGTTGTCGACATGTGCCTTGATCGCGGTGAAGGTTTCGGTGTCGGACGGCTTGCCCAGTTCCTCGTCATAGCCGGGGACGGCCTTCCCTTCGACCGCGCCAGCCCGGTATTGTCCGGTGACGGTTTCCGCCGCCTTGGCCGGGCGCAGCGCACGCAGCACCTTGACCTTTTCATCGCGCACCGCCGTCGCGTCGAAGCTGGTCGGTGGCTCCATCGCGACCAGCGCGAGCAATTGCAGCATGTGGTTCTGCACCATGTCGCGCAGCGCGCCGGCATCGTCATAAAAGGCCACTCGCCCTTCCAGCCCGACGGTTTCGGCGACGGTGATCTGCACATGCTCGATCACGTTCGAATTCCAGATCGGTTCGAACAGTATGTTGGCAAAGCGCAGCGCGAGCAGGTTCTGCACCGTTTCCTTGCCCAGATAATGGTCGATCCGGAAAATCCGTTCTTCAGGGAAGGCCGCCGCCACCGCGTCGTTGATTTCGGCGGAGGTCGCCAGATCGGTGCCGAGCGGCTTTTCAAGGCACATCCGCACCCGGTCTCCCGTCAGCCCGGCGTGTTGCAGCCCCGCGATGGTGGGGCCGAACAGGCTCGGCGCGGTCGACAGGAAGATCGCCAGCCCGCCTTCCTCGCCACTGCGCCCGGCATCGGCCACCTTCTGCGCCAGCGCGTCAAAGCCTTCGATGGTCGAGGCGTCGAGCTGCTGGTAGGACAGGCGATTGAGGAAGGTCGCCATGCTGCCACGCCTGTCGGCCGGCAGGAATTCTTCCAGCGCCTCGCGCGCCATGTTGCGGAATTCCGCGTCGTTTATCTCGCTGCGGGCGGTGCCGATGATGGCGAGATTTTCGGGCAGGAGCCCGTCGGCTTCGAGCGCGCACAGGCTGGGCAGGAGCTTGCGCCGGGAAAGATCTCCGGTCGCACCAAACAGCAGCAGACGATCTGCAGCGAAATCACTCATCATTATCCCCTCTGGAAGCGCGCAATTGTTAACGTTAACATGGCCGCACTTCAATACGATCCTGTCTCTAAATGCCGATCCCGCAATCAGGCTTCAAGCGTTACTTCGACCCTGCTCGCTTCAAATTGCATCGGGGCGAAGCTGGTGATGAAGCTGACGTCGGCGGCATCGCGCCCTACCCCGATGATCGCGGCATGGGCGAGATCGGCCATGCCGGTCGCATCGACCAGATGCCAGGATCCTGCCTCGGCCCCGTCCGTGCCTTCGGGATTGGCGAGATACACCGCCGCCACCGCATGAAAATCCTGCGGCGTCACTCCGGGAGCATAGCATGCGACATAGCGCGCAGGAATGGCCGCCGCCCGCGCCAGCGTGACGAAGAGATGCGCGAAATCGCGGCAGATGCCCTCATGCGCGTGGAAAGTATCGGTCGCGGTGGTGGCGACGGTGCTGGAGCCGGGGGCGTAGCGGATATTGCCGTGGATCCAGTCCCGGATTGCCGCCACCCGCGCACCGCCGCGCAGGCTGCCGAATGTCGCGTCGCTGAATTCGACGAACTGGCTCGAATGGCAGTAACGCGAATCGAACAGGAATTTGACCACCGGTCCGGGCAGACGATGCGGCGGCACCGCGTCGAGCGTTGCCAGATCGGCCAGCTTCCGCTGCGAGGCGACGCGGGCCTGATACTCCACCTCCACCCGGCCTTCGGCATGCAGCCAGATGCGGGTGCCGATATCGTCCTGCGCCGAAACCCGCGAAAGATGCGCCGCCGGGCTGATATGGGTCGCAGCATCGACCACTTCCTGCCCCGGCATATCCGCCGCCTCGAACTGCAACAGCACCGACGCGGGATGCGCCAGCGAAAAGGAGAAACGCGAGGATACGAGGACTGTCATGGCCGCGCGCTATAACAGCCCAGCGGCTGTTGGGTTACAGCAATTCACCCTGCTTGCTCATATCCTCGCGCTAAGAGGCGATTTTCCTACTGCCTGCGCGACTGGTAATTTGCGGGCATGGTGCCGTGCCCGATCCCCTCTGCCGAAGGCCCTGTTTTCGCCCGAAAAGGGTTACACCTGGCCGTGCGGAAAGTGACACTTTGCGCGCCCAAAAGTGACGCTTCTTGCGGCTTGGGTGACACTTTGCGCCATCTGGGTGACACTTCGGGCCGCAATGGTGACAGAACGGAGGTTTTTTCTCCTGGACCGTGTTCCACCTGTTCCACCCTGTTGGGAATCAGGCGAAAGGAATCAGGCCCGCTGGATCACTCCGAACAGGTCATGCGCGTCGGCATCCTCGATCCGGACATTGACGATGTCGCCCGCGCTCAGCGTTGCGGGGACATTGCGCAGGTACACCGCGCCGTCGATCTCGGGCGCGTCGGCCTGGCTGCGGCCGGTGGCGCCGATGTCGCCGTCCTCGTCCGGCTCGCCGACTTCGTCGATGATCACGGGCAGCGTGCGTCCGACCTTGGCGGCAAGCTTGGCCGCGCTGATCCGCTCGGTCACTTCCATCAGCCGGGCGTAACGCTCTTCCTTGACCGCTTCGGGCACGGGATCGGGCAGGTCGTTGGCGGCGGCGCCTTCGACCGGTTCGAACCGGAATGCGCCCACACGGTCAAGCTGGGCTTCCTCCAGCCAGTCGAGCAGATAGGCGAAGTCGTCCTCCGTCTCTCCGGGGAAGCCGACCACGAAGCTGGAGCGCACGGCGATGTCGGGGCAGATCGAACGCCAGCTCTTGAGCCGTTCGAGCACCTTTGCCTCGTTCGCGGGACGCCGCATCAGCCGCAGGACATTGGGGCTGGCGTGCTGGAACGGGATGTCGAGGTAAGGGGTCAGCAGCCCCTCGGCCATCAACGGGATGACCTTGTCGACGTGCGGATAGGGGTAGACATAGTGCAGCCGCACCCACGGCGGCGTGCCTTCAGGGGTGCGAAGCTGGCCCAGTTCGCGGGCGAGATCAGTCATGTGCGCGCGGACAGGGTTGCCCTTCCAATCGCGCTCGTCATGCCGGATGTCGACGCCGTAAGCGGAGGTGTCCTGGCTGATGACGAGCAGCTCTTTGGTGCCGGCGGCGACCAGCTTCTCCGCTTCGCGCAGCACCGCGTCGATCCGGCGGCTGGCCAGCTTGCCGCGCAACTGCGGGATGATGCAGAAGGCGCAGGAGTGATTGCAGCCTTCGGAGATCTTGAGATAGCTGTAATGGCGCGGGGTGAGCTTGATGTCAGGCTGTGGGATCAGGTCGACGAACGGCCCTTGCGACGGGGGAGCATGCTCATGCACCGCGGCGACCACGTCTTCGTATTGGTGCGCGCCGGTGACGGCCAGCACGCTTGGGTGCGCGGCGCGGATCGCGTCGGCTTCCTCGCCCATGCAACCGGTGACTATGACGCGGCCGTTTTCGGCGATGGCTTCACCGATGGCGGCAAGGCTCTCCTCCTTGGCGGAATCGAGGAAGCCGCAAGTGTTGACGAGCACCACGTCGGCCCCGGCATAGTCGGGGGACATGGCATAGCCGTCGGCGCGCAAGCGGGTAAGAATACGCTCGGAATCGACCAGCGCCTTGGGGCAGCCGAGGCTGACCATGCCGATGCGCTTCTGATCGGCGAGGCGAGTGGGAGGTGTGGAGGGGGTGTTCATGATGGCAGCGCCCTTACAGCCGTTTGTCCGGGCGCGCCAGAGCGAGACGCTTTCCTGCGCACGCGAACAGGCGTAAACCGATGCGCAGTTGAGGGAGAGGGATTATGAACGACTTTGCATTGTGGCCGGTGCTGGCCGGGACCGCCGCGTTCTTCGTGGTCGGCGCGATCTGGTACGGGGTGCTGTTCGGCAAGGCGTGGCAACGCGCGGCGGGCCTGTCCGACGAAGACGTGCAGAGCGGGAACATGGCGCTGATATTCGGCCTGACGTTCCTGTTCGAAATGCTGATCGCGATGGTGCTGTGGCACCTGATCGCCCGCACCGGCGCGGCGCCGCATGTGGTGATGATGATGTCGGTCGGCTTTGCGCTCGGGATCATGGCCCCGGCGATCGGGATCAACTATCTCTACCAGCGCAAGAGCGGGCTGCTGTTCGCCATCGACGTCGGCCATTTCGTGCTGGGCATGGCCGCGATGGGAGGGGTGTTCCTGCTGTTCCTCTAATCCCCATCGCCGTTGGTGTGGCCGTTTTCTGACGGCACGATTTCGACGATGATGTCGCCGGGTTGGAGTTGCTCGCACTCCTCCTCCCAGAAGCCGATGGCGCGGCCGTTGCGGTAGATGCGAAGGCCCCGGCCGCCGCTGGACAGCTCGGTGATGGAGCAGCCGCACTCGGCCTCTGTCACCACGCGTTCGACCAGTTGGACGCGGCCTGAAACGGAGGCGAGGTCGGCAAGGTAGTCGGCGATATGCGGTCCGTTGGCGCTGCCCGCCAGCAACAGCCCGGTAAAGCGCACCGGGTTGATCACATTGGTCGCCCCGGCCTGCCGCGCCAGCAGCTCGTTGTCGTCGGCGCGGACCACGACGCTGATCGGAACCTTGGGCGCGAGATGGCGCACGGTCAGGACGATGAGGATCGAGGTGTCGTCGCGCCCGGCGGACACGAGGACGTTCTTGGCCTCCTGGATCCGCACCGCCTTCAGCGTCTCGTCGCGGGTCGCGTCGGCAACCATCACGTTGACGCCCAGCTTTTCGGCTTCGTTGAGGCGCTCTTCGCTCGGGTCGACGACCACGATCTTGTCGGCATTGGTGCCGCGTTCGATCAGTTCTTCGACGCTTTGCGAGCCCGATACGCCATAGCCGAGGACGACGACATGGTCGGAAAGCTTTTCCTGGATACGGGCCATGCGCCACTTCTCCCAGCTGCGTTTGATGATGAAATTATAGGCGGTGCCCACGAAGATGAAGAGCACCGCAAACCTGACAGGCGTCACGATGAGCGCTTCAACCAGTCGTGCGCGATCGGTGACCGGAGCGATATCGCCAAAGCCGGTCGTCGTGATCGAGATCATGGTGAAATAGACCACGTCGAGGAAGCTGACATGGCCGTCATGATTGTCGACAAGCCCGTCCCGGTCGATCCAGTGGATCAACACCACGAGCAGGATCAGGAGCAATGCCGCACCAAGCCTTATTCCCAGATCGGCCCAAACCGGTACCTTCACTGCCCTGCGCAGCGGCTGGAAGCCTTTCTTCGCAGGTTGTTTCCCGCGTTGACGGGTGAAGGATTTGTGGGTTTCGTGCTGCACCATCCTTGCCCCGCCGTCAGCTTTCGAACCGGCTCGCGATGGTATCGATGCTCGAATAGTGGGTCAGGTCAAGTTGCAGCGGGGTGATGGCGACATATCCGTCGTCGATCGCCTCCAGATCGGTGCCGTGATCAAGGGTGTGCTCGATCGCGTGCAGGCCGAACCAGAAATAGCGTTGGCCGCGCGGGTCCTTGCCTTCGACGATGGAGCCGCGCGAGTAATCGTGGAAGCCCTGACGCACCACGCGAATGCCCTTCACATCGGCGGCGGCACGCGGCGGGAAGTTGATGTTGATGAGCGTGCGTTCGGAAAAAGGCGCGTCGAGCAGCGGACGGATCACCTTCGACCCCCATTCCCGCGCCGCGTCGAATTCGGTGTCGGTGCCGCGGGTGTCGCCATTGTAGACCTGGCTGAGCGCGATCGAGCGGACCCCAGCCAGCGCGCCTTCGATAGCGGCGGAAACGGTGCCGGAATAGGTGATGTCGTCGCCCAGATTTGCCCCGCGATTGACGCCGGAAAGGATCAGGTCAGGCGGACTGTCCAGCACTTCGCGCAGGCCCATCATCACGCTGTCGGTGGGCGTTCCGGTAACGGCAAAACGGCGATCGGCAAACTTCTGGAGGCGCACCGGACGGTTGAGCGTCAGCGAATGGCCTGCGCCCGATTGTTCCTCCGAAGGAGCGCAAACCCATATGTCGTCCGAAAGCTGGGCTGCGATCTCTTCAAGCACGGTGAGGCCGGGTGCATGATAGCCATCGTCATTGGTGATGAGGATGCGCATCAGTTTGTCGGCTCCAGACGGGTCACTCCGCCCATGTACGGCGCGAGCGCCTCGGGCACCAGAACGCTGCCGTCGGCCTGTTGATAGTTCTCTATCACCGCCACCAGCGTGCGACCCACGGCAAGGCCCGATCCGTTGAGCGTATGGACAAAGCGCGTGCCTTTTTCCCCCTCGGGCCGGTAACGCGCATTCATCCGCCGCGCCTGGAAATCGCCGGTGTTGGAGCAAGAACTGATCTCGCGATAGGCGCCTTGCCCCGGTAGCCACACCTCAAGATCGTAGGTCTTGCGCGCACCAAAACCCATGTCACCGGTGCAAAGCAGCATCGTGCGATAGGGGAGCTGAAGGGCTTTGAGAATGCCCTGAGCTGCTTTGAGCATGCGCTGATGCTCCGCTTCGCTCTCCTCCGGGCGGGTGATGCTGACCAGCTCGCACTTTTCGAACTGGTGCTGGCGGATGAAGCCGCGCGTATCGCGCCCCGCTGCGCCCGCTTCGGAGCGGAAGCATTGGGTGAGCGCGGTCAGCCGCATCGGCAGCGCTGCATCATCGACGATCTGGCCCATGACACTTGCGGTCAGCGACACTTCGGAAGTCGGGATCAGCCAACGATCATCGGTGGTGCGGAAGCTGTCCTCGGCAAACTTGGGCAGCTTGTCCGTGCCGTACATCGCCTCGTCCTTGACCAGCACGGGCGGTGCGCATTCGGTGTAGCCGTTTTCGCGCGTCTGGTGGTCGAGCATGAACTGGCCGAGCGCGCGGTGGAGCCTTGCCATGTCTCCACGCAGGAAGGTGAAGCGTGCACCCGAAAGCAGCGCGCCCGTTTCGAAATCCATGCCGAGCGCGGGGGCGATGTCGGCGTGTTCTTTCGGCTGGAAGTCGAACGCGGGTTTTTCGCCCCAGCTCGACACCTCGACATTGCCTTCCTCGTCCTCGCCATCGGGAACGTCATCGGCGGGGATGTTCGGAATCAGCGCGAGCGCGTTCTGCAATTCCGCGCCAACCGCTTTTTCGCGTTCTTCGAGTTCGGGCATCGATTGCTTGAGCTCAGCCACCTCTGCCTTCAACGCTTCGGCGGTTTCCTTGTCGCCTTTGCCCATGGCCGCACCGATCGCCTTGGAGGCTTCGTTGCGGCGGCTTTGTGCCTCTTGCAGTTGCGTGGTGAGCGCGCGGCGTTCTTCGTCCAGCGCGAGGATGGCCTTTGCGACCGGATCGGCTCCACGCCGCGCCAGTGCCTTGTCAAACCCTTCGGGATTGTCCCGGATCAAGCGGATATCATGCATGGCCGCAGCCTATGCCTTGAACATATGACGATTGAAAGGGGTGATGCGCCGGCCTTGGAAAAGGGCCTGAAAAAGGGAAGGCGGCGAACCAGCCAACTGCCAGTCCGCCGCCTTTTGGAGAGCCCGATTGGGCGGGGATCAGAAGTTGACTTCAGCCGTAACGAACACGCGCCGCGGATCGCCGTAGAAGCCAGTGAGCGTGCCTTCGCGGCCCAGCGTCGAGATGAAGGGCGAACCCGGCGTACCGGTGCCCGCGACGAAGTTGTAGCCTGCGACAATGTACTCCTTGTCGAACAGGTTCTTCACATGCGCGCCGATGGAGAAGCGGCCTTCGTCGTCGGTGTAGATCAGGCTTGCATCAACCAGCACAAATCCGTCCTGATCGAGGAAGGGGTTGGGCACTTCGAACTGGCTCGCATCCGAACGCAGGCTGGCAAGGCCGATGAAGTCGACCATGCCCGATCCTGCCGGAATGCCGAGGTTGAAGCCCATGTGCGCGGTGATGTCCGGGGTGTTCTGGAACACCCGCTGATCCGCCACATCATTGCCGAACGCATCGATGAAGGTGTCAAAACCGGCGTCGAGATAACCCAGCGACCAGTTGACGCTGAAACGGCTGCCTTCGCCGGCGAAATCTTCACCCACCAGCGCGTTGCCTTCGAATTCGAAGCCGTTGACGTCCGCGCTTGCCGCGTTCGAGGTGATGCCGATGAAGCTGTCGTTGACACCGTCACCATTGGTGTCGACCCCGACCGAACCCGGAATCTGGACGTTGTCATACTGGCCAAGGAAAGCCGCGACCGAGACGTTCAACCGGTTGTCGAGCAGCGATGCCTTCCACCCCAGTTCGAAACTGTCGACCGTTTCAGGTGCGAAACGAAGGAATTCGAACTGATCGTCGAAATCCCGGTCGCCATCGCCATCCAGATCGGGTGCCGCGGAGGTCTGGCCGCGCGGGTCGAAGCCGCCGCCCTTGAAGCCCTGCGAATAGGTGAAATAGATGTTGTGATTGCGATTGGGCTGCCAGCTGATCGAGGCGCGCGGGTTGAAATCCTTGAACGTCTCGCTGCCGAGGAAATCGCTGGTTACAGCAATCGGAATGGCCGGGCTGTTCGGAATGAACAGGTCCGAGAATCCGCCGATGAAGGTGGTGCGCAGAACGCGGCTGGTGCGCTTGTCATTGGTGTAGCGCCCGCCAAGCGAAACGCTGATCGTGTCGGTCAGTTCATAGGTGAAGTCGCCGAAGAAGCTGTAGGTTTCGGTGCCGACATCGCCCAGCGTCTGGGCGTTGAGGCCCGGCAGGCCGATCAGCGCGCCAGTGTTGGCAAGCAGCACGTCGAAAGCGGTAAACGCGTTGGCATCAAGGTAGTAGAAGCCGAGTACGCCCGACAGGCGGTCGCCTTCGTAGAGAAGCTGCAATTCCTGGCTGAACTGGTCGTTCTCGTAAATCGCAGGCACGTCGAGGTCGCCTGCGGGCAGGCTGTCAAAGTCGATTGGCGTGGTCGATTTGTCTTCGCGATAGCCGGTGATCGACTTGATGGTGATCGTGTCGGACAACTCCAGCGCGATGTTCAGTGCGCCGCCATAGGCCTCGACTTCCTGATCGACGATGTTGAGGCCGGCGCGGGTGTCGAACACATTGTCGAGCACGGGTGCGCCGGTCAGAAGGCCGGGGATCAGGCGATGGCCCTGACGGGCTTCGCTGTTGTCCTTGATGTAATCGCCAGACAGGCGGACGAACAGCGGGCCGTTGTCGAATTCGATCGTGCCGCGCGCGGCCCAAACGTCCTTGTTGTAGTTTTCCGTGCCCAGCGTCAGGTTGTCACCAAAGCCGCCGCGCGAAAGCCGCGCGCCGCTGGCGCCGATCTTCAGGCTGTCGCTGATCGGGGTGGAAGCGGTGATGACCAGATCGGCCTGATCGTAATTGCCGTAGGTCCCGCGCACTGAAACACTAGTTTCGTCGGGCAAGGGGGCTGTCACATACTTGATCGCGCCGCCGATGGTGTTGCGGCCATACAGGGTGCCCTGCGGCCCGCGCAGCACTTCGATCCGCTCGACATCATACACATCGAGCACGGCGGCCTGCGGGCGGTTCAGGTAGACGTCGTCGATATAGAGGCCAACCCCTGCTTCGAACCCGGCGACCGGATCCTGCTGGCCGACACCGCGGATGAAAGCAGTGAGCGTGGTGTTGGTGCCGCGGCTAACCTCTAGCGTGATGTTGGGGACTTGCTGGGCGACCTGCGTCAGTTCGAGGATGCCCTGTTGCTCCAGCGCTTCGCCAGTGAGAGCGGTGACTGAAATCGGCACGTCCTGAAGCCGTTCTTCGCGGCGGCGGGCGGTGACGATGATGCCGTTGCCCTGTGTTTCCTCCGCCCCGGTCCCGTCCGCAACCGAGGTGTCCTGTGCAGCAGCCGGCGCGGCGAAGGTCGCAATGGCGGCACAACCCGAAAGCAGCAGCGCACGTCCGCAAATCGCATTCATATTCATCGCTTGTCTCTCCCAAACCCAATCTGGGGATGCTCAATATTGAAAGTTGAACCAACTTTCAAGTTCCGTCTTGTGCGCTGCCTTCATTTTGCCTAGGCGTGCAGTTGAGGGGATAGAGGATGGACTTGCCCAAAGGCACCGAGACAAAGGTCGATGGCCAAAAACCGGCATCGCCCACGGGCGAGGACAAGGCCCCGCGAACCGAACGCGGTCGGCGCACCTTGCGCAAGTTGCTGGACGCCTCTGCAATCGAATTTGGGGAAAAGGGCTTTCACGAAGCCTCTGTAAGTTCCATCACCCGCCGGGCGGGCGTCGCGCTGGGTACGTTCTACACCTATTTCGACAGCAAGGATGCGCTGTTCCGGGCCTTGGTTCAGGACATGAGCAACAATGTGATGAGCAGCGCGCGCTCGGCGCTGTCAGAGGATATGAGCGCGCTCGAGATCGAAGAAGCGGCTTTGGCCGCATTTCTTCGCTTTGCCCGTGACCACAAGGAAATCTATCGCATCATCGACGAGGCCGAATTCGTCGATCCCGCCAGCTATCGCAGCCATTACGAAACGATTGCCGCACGCATCGGAAGTCGTCTCAAGGCAGGTACTCAGAAGGGCGCGTTCCGGGATGACTTGGGCGAGTTGGAGGCGTGGGCTATGATGGGCATGAACGTCTTCGTCGGCCTGCGCTATGTCGTCTGGAACGACGGCGTCGACGCGCCGAGCCCGCAAGAGGTTGCGCGCGGCGTAAACCGCCTGCTGGCCGAAGGGATCGCCGCGCGCTGAGGCACGGCGACCCTTCTTCGCAGATTTAGCTGGCGGCGAGCATGACGCCAGAGGAGGCGCCGGAAAGCGCACCTTGGGCAACATCAAGCTTCGCCGGGCGATCCGCGCCGGGATAGGCCGTCGCCAGCAGATCGAGCGCCTTGGCGATGCGATCATGCAGCGCCTTGTTGTCACTGTTGATCGTGGCCGAAGAGGCGTTGAACAGGGTCTGAGCGGTCTTGAAATAGCCGTAGCCGTCCAGATAGGGCTCGTAGGCATCTCCTTCCGAAGCGCGGGCATACATTGCCACCGCACGTTCGATCTGGTCGGCGATGATCCCGCCGGCGACCTTGCTCTCGCTTGCGCCATTGTCCGGAGCCTTTTGCGCCGCTGCGCGCAGGGCGGCGATGATGGCGTCGTATTTGGCGTTGACTTCAGCCTTGCTCGCCCCTGCTAGCGCGGCCTGCGAGGCTTCGCTGAACAGCGGCTTGAAATCGGCCACACCCAGTTCGGCAAACACCGGGTCCATGTCCAGCAGCACTTCGGAAACAGGATGCGCGAACATCTCTGCTGCGGCTGCCGTCTTGCCAACGGCGTAAGCGTCGCGAGCGGCAATCACATGCGCTTCCGCAACGGCGAGTGCGGAGCCGTAGACGACCGGATCGGTGCTGGCTTCGCCCGTGGCGATCCCGCCTTCGCCGCCTTCGCCGCCTTCGCCGCCTTCGCCCGCTTCGCCGCCTTCTCCCTCTCCGGCCTCACCGGCGGTGTCGGTTTGCGCCGCTTCACCACCTTCGCCACCCTCTCCGGCTTCACCCGAGCACCCCGCCAAGCCTGCTCCGGCCAGCGCGGTTGCAAGGCCCAGTGCGGCCCATGTTTTCAGCTCGACTTTCATTTCGACTCCTTCGGGATATAGTCTGCAGGACGCAGCCTTAGTCGCGCCTGCCGTTTTTGCAATTCATTATCAAGAAGCAGCCATGATCATCAGCGTTACAGCCATCTCCGACCAGAATGTTCTGGCCCAGATCAAGCAGGCGATCGGTGGCCTGTCGTGGCGCGACGGGCGCGAGACGGCGGGGGCCGTAGCGCGCAAGGTCAAGCAGAACGAGCAGGCGATCACGCATGAAGGTGCGGGTAAGCAGCTGCGGGATCAGCTTACTCCGCTGATCTCCGAAAACGTGGTGGTCAAGGCGGCTGCGCGACCCCGGCGGATCAGCGCCCCCATGATCAGCCGCACTGCCGACGGCGGCCACTATGGCGCGCATGTCGACAATGCGATGATGGGCGCGGCCAATGCCCGAATCCGCAGCGATATTTCCTTCACCCTGTTTCTGAGTGATCCGGCAGAATACGAGGGCGGCGAACTGGTGATCCATGCAGCGGGCCTTACCCAGTCGATCAAGGGCAGGGCGGGCGAACTGATCCTCTATCCTTCCACCAGCATCCATGAAGTCCGCCCGGTGACGAGCGGCGCGCGGATCGTGTGCGTCGGCTGGATCGAAAGCATGATCCGCGATCCCGCCCAGCGCGAAATGCTGTTTGATCTGGAGAACCTTCGCGCCAATCTGCGTCAGAAGCTGCCGGACGGTTCGCCCGAACTGCTGACAGTCGACAAGACCGTGTCGAACCTGATCAGGATGTGGGGGCAGCCCTAGGCGGGGATTTCCGATTACCCGTCTGTTTGGCCTGAAGGGTGAACCAGATGATCAGCCCCACGCCGACAACGCTTGGCCCGGCCCAGATCAGCGGGTTGAAAACGTGTTCGGGCACAAGCCGGATCAGCCCGACTGACATGAACGCGGTGTAGGCCGATATACCCATGCCGATCAGCGCCCTGAAATGTTCGCCGACATAAGCTTTCGTCGAAGGCGCTCTGGTACGCCAGACGAACAGCTCCTGTATCGCCATCGCGACCACGCCTAAAACGGCGACTGCGATCATCAGCGCATTGCCGACACCATAGCCATAATAGCCGCAGTAAAGCGCCGAGATCACGACTGCGGCCATCACCAGTTGGTATCGCGGACGGCGCAGCGCCTCGCGATGGCGCGCATGTTTGACAACGCTGAGCCCGTAATCGGCAAAGCCGATGGTAAGCAGGCCCAGGTAGATCATCATCCACCCGAACAATCCGGCGAACAATTCGCGATCCGTGAATGACGGGATGCGTTCTTCGGGACCGAACAGCGACAGCAGGCCCATCACCACGGCCAATCCGCCTGCCCCCATGAAACCATAGCAGCACACCTTGCCCCAGTTGCGATGGTTCCTTGCGCCCTTTCGGGTCACGATCGGCCCCCAGAACGCGATGATGCCGGTGGTGCCGGCAATCACGTGGAGGACGACAAGGAATTCGAACAGGTGCATCGCAAACGGAGTGTACAACAAATGTGACGCTCTGCAATGTTAGGTAGGTGGATCACAACATCGCTTCGACCGTCGCATCGCTGCCGGGTTCGATCCGTTCTCCCTGCCATAGCCGGTAGAGCCGGTTGCCGAGCAAGTCGCCGGGGCCCGAGCTGAACTGCGGATGGCCGAAATGGGTCATCACCTCGTGCTGACGTTCGAGCGCGCGCCGATCCTGAGCGACGACTGGAGCGAGGAACAGGCGGATCGCGGCCTGCTTCAGCCATGCAGGTGCCAAACCTTTCGGCGTGGAGAACCGCGCAAAAGGGGTGAAGCTGTCGTCGGTCGCCGGGGTGAAGATGGCGGTGACGCACAGCGTCAAACGAGTTTCCCCTTCCCACCGGGCCTGCACCGTTGCGGGAGGATAATACCGCGAGACACTGTGTTCGCGATCCCGTTCAAGAAAGCGGGACATGATGCCAAGGTCCGGCTGGGTCTGTTCAATCACCATGTCGATCCCGTCGCCATGGCTGTTGACGATCAGGTTCACGGGCAGCCGTCTGTCGCGTCTGCGGATAAAGCCATGGTGCAGATGATTGGTGTGGAACGGGTCCATCACGTTCTCGATCGCGTCAAACGCACGCCCGCGCCAAGTGCCCTGCTGCCACCAGAAATGATCGAGTTCGGGGTTGCCGAAGTCCGGCGGCAATTCAGGCGTGATCGAGGCATCTTCCGACAGGGTGACAAAGATCGCGCCGTGGCCTTCCCACAGGCGCAAGGCGTCGGCGCGCAGGCGCTGGTCTTGCGATGTCTCGGCCATGCAGCCCGGTACCGCTGCGCACGCACCGTCAGGATTGAACCGCCAGCCATGGTAAGGGCATTCCAGCCCTCCGTCGTGAACCCGCCCGTCTGAGAGCGGGTAATTGCGATGGGGACAGCGATCGATCAGGGCGCCCAGCCCCCTTTCGCTGCGAAACAGCGCGATTGGCGTGTTGCAAAATGTGACCTTGCGCACCTGATTGCGCTTCACTTCGCGCGACAGGGCAACCATGTGCCAGGCTTCGGCAACGGCCTTGGGAAAGCTCATTGGTCAAACTCCTCGCCGTTCCATTCGATATCATGGGTGGTCGCGGCGGTGGTGCTGATTCCCTTTTTCAATCCGGACAGGGAGAATTTCGCCGAATCGACCATGGCTCCAAGGAAAGGCATGCGGTCCCCGGGTCGCGAAATCGCATCGTTCCCGTTCGCCAGACAGGCGCGCCATGCGCTGATCCTTCCGCTGGCAAGCGCATGGGGCAGGCCAAACGCGACCATTGCCGGGCCGAGATAGGCAGTGGGTTGATCTCCGGGTGGCAGCGACGCTCCATCACCGATTGCCCGCGCCAACGCGCCGTCACCAGCCAGCAAGTGCACCCCGCTTGTCGCACGCGGATTGCATTCGATGATCATCGCCTCTCCCGCTTCGTCAAACATCACATCGCACCCGAACTGGCCATGCAGATTCCCGCCGTGCACCAAAGCTTCGGCAAGGCTGCGCAAGTGTTCTGCCCGCGCCTGCGACACGGGTTCGAAAGCATAGGAGGCGCCGCCCTTCAATCGCCAGCCCGAACCATAGGCGGCAAAGGCGCAGAGCGTGCCGCGATGGGCAATGAAATGCAGGCTCGCCTCGTCCCCTCTGATCCGGCGCTGTGCCATCCAGCCATCGTCAATCGCGTCCGCCAGCGCCGCCAAGCTGCGGGCATCGGGTCCGATAAGGGTCGAACCGCCAAACCGGGTGAAGCGCGGCTTGAACACCCATTCGCTGCTGTCTGCTGTGAATTGATCAAGATCGGCCGCTGAGCCGACAGCGATGCTTTCCGGGGTTGGTAGCCCCCAGGTTCGCGCCGCCTGTGCAAACAGCAGCTTGTCATGCAATCGGCGCAAAGTTTCCTGTGGCGGCGCAAAGAGCCTTTCGCCGAGCGCATCATGCATCGGCGCGGTGGCAAGGTGGAAGACTTCCTCGCAGGTAGGCACGACCAGATCGACGCCGAATTCCTTCACGGCTCCCGCAACCCAACTCCGGAAAGCTGCCCCTTCCTGCCGAGGGGAGGGGTAGCGATGGTGACGGATTTCGAGCGAAGACCAGCGCGCCATTCGCGAAACGGTGCTGTCAGCGAGATGCACGCGCCAACCCGCACCGCTGAAATCACGCGCAATGTCGAGTGCCGCTGCAGAACGAGCGCCTGTGATCAAGACCGACCTAGTCGTCACGCCACACCACCTTGCGCCGCTTTGGCCCATCGTGACCGCCAAAATCGGGCCGGTGCGCCGTTTTGACGCGCGCCAGATCTTGCAGGCGTTCGACCGCCTTTTCTGCAAGATGGCTGGGTGCGTTGCTTCGCGTGCGCAGGGTAACGCTCCGACCGTCGGCAAAGGCTTGCCAATCGTGATCGCATCCCAGCACCGCTTCCACCGCCTCGATTACTTGTGGAGGTGTGACGGTGCGATCGGCGAACCGCCACAAGTCTTGTACGCGGCCCTGCGGCGGGCGAATGATGCGGCCGCCATATCCGCAGGGGCATGTGCCATCTTCAAGCTCGACATAATCGTCCAGACGCAGGCGGATGATCGGCTGGCTCAACCTGCGCAGGTCGCTGACGATCAGGCGAAATCCTGCGGTGCCCGGAACAGGCACGAACTCGAACTCGATCGCGTGTTCGTTGAGGTGCAGATTCCCGTGCCTGCATTCAGCGGCGAGGAATCCTTCTGTCGCCTGATAGATGGCTCGCGGGCGCAGGGCGAAGGCTCGCTCGATGCAATCCCGTTCGCATTCGCTCATGGGTTCGCTGCCCCAGAACAGATGTTGCAGCGATGGCAGCCGCAGGCCCGACCGGGCGAAGTCCAGCAATCGGTGCGGCGGGGCGATAAGGATTGTAGTGTCAAACCGGGCAAGTCCCGCCATTGTCTCTTCGAGTGGAGCTGCCAACGGAAAATGCTCGAAGGCAAATCGGTTTGAACCGACATCGCTGTACAGCGCGTTTCCGGCGCGCAGGTGCAAGGCGAGCCTTTGCCGCTGCAGCAAAGCGCGGGCCGGCAGCAAGCGGGCAAGGCTTTGTCCGATATAGTCGGCGCGTTCTGCCGCACTGGCCAGGAAAAGCCCGCGAGCGCCCCCGCCACTGCCGGTTGACCAACCTGCTGAAATCCTGCCGGTCGGATGCCCTTGCTCAGCCCGGTCAGCCAATACCGCAAGCGTTTCGTGATCGAGCCCAAGCGAATTCCACGCGCCGTAGTCCTCGCGGATTTCCCGAGGTTCGAGAACGGGGAAATCGGTGATCGGCTTGCCTGAGCAAGAGGCTAGCGCCGGGGTCCGGGCAAGTGCCGGCTGCAATTCTTGCCATTGGTTTGCGCGAGAGCGGGCCAGTTGCGCAGGTGACGCGCGCATCTGCCGCCTGGTGCGCAGCCACGATCCGGCGATCAAATCAGCTCGCATCGTCTTGAGGCGAAGCTTTGGCACGCGCCTGTTGCAGCAGCGTCTCTTTCGCATCATGCCGGGGTGCGTAGCCGAGCAACCGGTTCGCACAGGTCAGGTCAAAGGTTTGCGAATAGGCGAGGGTTGCAAAGGTATAGCGCGTCAGCACCGGCTCGCTCTCGCATCGTGCAAGATGCGCGATGGTTTCGGCAGCATGGGCGATCGCTTTGGCCAAGGGGAGGGGGAGGTCGACCAGTTTCGGGCGTGTCCCCAATGCCGCGGCCAACCTTGTCGCGAGGTCCCGAACCTTGATCGGCTGACCTCCTGAAATGTTTATCGCATGTCCGCCGATGGTCTCGGCGCGCTGTTCCGCTTCGCAAATTGCCCATGCGGCATCGCGCAAGTCTGTCAGTTCGATCAAGGCCTGACCTCCGCCCGGCAGCGGCATTTTCCTGCGCCGCGCCAACTGAGCCAACTTCGGAAGGATCACGCGGTCGCCCTCTCCCACCAGTGCGCGAGGACGGATTGCGCAACAGCGCATCATCGGTGTCGAAGATGCTAGGACATGGCGCTCCGCCTGCAGCTTCGTCTCCGCATAGTAATTCAAAGGCTGTGATGCAGGCGGGTCTTCCTCTGTGATTCCGACGCGATCTTCAAAACAGGCGTGGATCGAAGGGGAGGACACGAAGACGAACCTTGAGACGCCTGATTGTCTGGCCGCTTCGATCAGGCGTGTTGTGACAGTCAGATTCGCGCTGACGAAATCATCGCGCGGGCCCCAGCTTGCGGACAGCGCGGCGGCGTGGATCACGCTGTCGCAGCCTTCAAGCAAGGCAGGTATGTCGCTGCGCCCATCCTCCAGATCGCATCGGACGAAGCGGGCCCCGGCGTTCTCCAGTGCGGGTTGGCCATGTATTGATCGACCTGTCGCGGTCACTTTGTGGCCTCTGGCAACGGCTTCCCGCACCAGAGCCATACCAAGCCCGCCGGTTGCGCCGGTGATCAGGATGTGGCGCGCAGTCAAATCCGGATCACCATGGCAGTCGCACTGATCCCGGCGGCTGTGCCGAGGAGCATAATTGTCGAGCCCGGTCGAACCGCTCCCGTTTCCAGAGCATGCGCAAGCACGGTCGGGATGGATGCCGCGATCTGATTACCCGTTCGCGGGAATATGTTGATCACACGGTCCGGTGTCGGCTCAAACAGGCGCCGGACGTGCTCTACTCCCGGTGCGCTGGCCTGATGGCAGATCACGCAATCGATCTGTTCGCGGTTTACACCGGCGTCATCCAATGCCTGCTCGATCACTCCGGGCAATGCCTTGGCTGCGGCCTTGAAGATCCCGAAGGCGTCCATTTCGAAATAGGAGCCCGCGATAAGCGCGTCGTACCCTTCGCTGACCCGGAGCCTTGTGCCGCCAGACCGCAATTGCGCGAGGCCGTGGTGCGCACCATTGGTGACGCTCGCGACTGACAGCATGCCTGATGCCTGATCCCCGCAAGCTTCGATGGCGATCGCTGCAGCGCCATCGCCAAAGATTGAGCGGGTTTTCGGGTTGGCGGGATCAAGCCCGGCGGAAGCGATGTCGCTTGCGAAGATCAGCGCGCGTCTCCATCGGCCCGTGCTGATGCCCAACGCGGCAATGTTCAGTGCGGCAACAAATGACAGGCAGGTCTGGTTGACGTCGAAGCAGGGCACGCCCGACTTGCCAAAGCCGAGGCGATCCTGAACCAGAGCCGCCGTCGAAGGTATGGGCTGTTCCATCACTCCACAGCCGCCAATGATCCCGTCAGGCAGCTGAACGTCCCAGCCCGCGCGATCAAGCGCTTGCCTAGCGGCTTCAGCGGCCATCATGCTGGTGGTTTCATCGGCTTGAGCAACGTGCCGCGACACAATCCCGAATTCGCGTTCTGTCCAGCCCGGAGCATGGCCATGGCGAGCGTCCAGATCGCTCGACAACAGTGTCGTTCGAGGGAGGTACGAGCCCCAGCCTGCAATTCTGAACGCACTGATCACCAGTCTGCCTCCAATCGATTCGCTATATCACTGTCACATAATTGAGCGGTGTTCAATTAATAAATAGACAATGTTTAATTTATCGCTTATCCACCATCTTCATGGGAAGACGTTCCGATCATTCACCTGAGGATTTACGTGAACTGCTTGTGTCATGCGGACACGAACTGATGGCGGAACGCGGCTTCGCGCGATTTTCTGCAAGAGAAGCGGCGCGGCGAGCAGGTTATTCCGTTGGCACGATTTACAACGTGTTCGGCCAACTCGACAGCTATCTGCTGGCGATCAACAGCCGGACATTCAGGGAATGGGCTAGGTCGCTCGAATCCGCGCTTGAAGCGGCTCCGGCAGATCGGGCAGGTCGGATCGAAGCTCTGGTGCGTGCCTATTTCGACTTTGCTGACAAGAATCGGAACGCCTGGATGGCGATCTATGATCACAGGATCGACAAATCGGTGGCTATCGCGCCAGAGGATGAGGCAGCGCGTGATGCCTTGACCGGAATAGTCGATCGCGAAGTCGCTGCGACGCTGGACTTCGCCGACCGAGTGGACACAAGGAGCCTTGTGCGTTCATTGATTGCGACGGTTCACGGGCATTGCGCGCTCTGGCTTTCAGGCAGTTTTGCAATGCTGCGCGAAGAGGATCCCGCAGGCCTCGCGATAGCGCGAGTGCTGGAAATCATGACTTACCACCTTGGCCACAGGGCAAGTTGAGTCAGGCTACTCGTGTCGCAAGGCATCAATCGGATCGAGTTGCGACGCGCGGCGCGCCGGATAGTATCCGAAAACGATCCCCATGCCGGATGCGAACAGGAAGCTGATGACGTTCACCATGGGATCAAAGACAAAGGGCACGTCGATCAGCCCGGCAATCAGGACTGATGCGCCGAATGCGAGCAGCAGGCCGACAATCCCCCCGAATGCGCACAAGACAACCGCTTCCGTCAGGAACTGGAGCCGCACTTCGCGTGCCAGCGCCCCGATTGCCAAACGGATGCCGATCTCGCGCGTCCTCTCCGTGACTGAAACCAGCATGATGTTCATGATGCCTATGCCGCCGACCAGAAGGCTGATCGAAGCAATCACTGCGACCATCGCCGTAAGCGCGCCTGTGACCGCGCCCAAGGCATCGTTGACCTGAGCGGTGTCGATGATGTTGAAGTCGTTGGGTTCGTCGCCTTGCAACAGACGCCGCTCGCGCAGAAGATCGACAAGCGAGTCCTGAATGACAGTTGCGGAATAGGCGGTGTCGTAACGCAGCACGAAGTAATCGAGTGAGTCATCGCCTCTGAAACGCCGTTGAACGGTCTTCAGCGGCATCATCACCGTATCGTCATCATCGGCGCCGCCGCCGCCTTGGCCACGTTCTTCCAGCACGCCGATGACCGTGCAGGGCACCTCGCCAAGCCGCATTTCCTCACCAACAGGACTGACATCCGGCAAAAAGATCGCCTCGCGCACTTTGGGTCCAAGCAAGCAGACGTTCTGGCCTGCGGTCTCCTCGCTTTCAGTGAATGGCCGTCCCTCGACCACTTCGATCGTTTGGGCATTGAGGAAATCCCTGTTTGCCCCGGTAACGCGCGTGTCCCAATCCTGCCCGTTATAGAATGCGGTCGCGCTTGATCCGACATTTCCGGCAGCAACTTCGACGCCGGCTATCTGTTGTTCTACCGCTTGCACATCGTCCAGCTCGAACCGCCGGATTGCCCCGCGATCGGTGCGCACCGGAAAGACGATGAAGTTGCTCGCACCGAGCGAGGATATTTCTTCCTGTACCGATGCCGTCACGCCGTTGCCCAACGTCACCATGGTCACCACTGCTGCGACACCGATGATGATTCCCAGCGTGGTAAGGATCGAACGCATGAGGTGGCGCCGGATTTCCCGCAGCGCGAGGAGAAAGGTTGCTCCCAGCATCAGGCCTGTGCCTCCATTCCATCGAGGCTGCGCGCCCCGCGTTCGGTCCGCTCAACCAGACCATCGCGGAAATGGATCACGGTCTTCGCGTAAGCCGCCATTTCCTCTTCATGTGTCACCATGATCACCGTGATGCCGTCGGAATTCAGTTTGCGCATCAACTCCATGATCTCGATAGACCGTTCGGTGTCGAGATTGCCGGTCGGTTCGTCAGCGAGCAGCACGTCAGGCCCGGACACGAGCGCGCGGGCGATGGCAACGCGCTGCTGCTGCCCGCCGGATAGTTCCGCCGGAGTGTGCGAGGCCCATGGAGCCAGCCCGACTTGGTCGAGCGCATGCATGGCCGCTTCGCGCCGGACGCTTTTCTTCTCACCGCGATACAATAACGGCAGCTCGACATTCTCAAGCGCTGTCGTGCGTGAAAGCAGGTTGAATCCCTGAAAGACGAAACCAAGGTACTTGCGCCGCAACAGGCTGCGCTGGTCGCGGTCCATTTTCTGGACCTCGACCCCGCGAAAACGAAACACTCCGCCTGTTGGCACATCAAGACAGCCGAGGATGTTCATTGTCGTCGACTTGCCTGAGCCAGACGGTCCCATGATCGCCACGAACTGACCACGATCGATCGTCAGGTCGACACCCTTCAACGCCTGGAACGCCGCCGGGCCGGTTCCGAAGACCTTGGTTATGCCTTCAAGTTCGATCAGGGGTGGTTCGCTCATCCGCTCTGAGCCTTCACGCCGGTCACGACTTTCATGCCCGGTTCGAGATCTTCGGATTCGACTGCCGTCATCCGCCCGTCGCTGCGACCGGTAACCACGTCGATTGCTTTCAGCATACCATCGGCCTGAAGAACCTGAACCTTTTGACGGCTGCCCACACCGATCGTCGCTTCCTGTTCCTGCTGTTCAAGCCCGAACCGGACGCCAAAACCGCCTCCTTCGCTCTCGGCTTGCTCAGCCGGACGGTAACGCAGCGCGGCATTGGGAACGAGCAACATCTTGCCTGTCGACTGGGTGGATATCGTGGCAATCGCAGTCATGCCAGGGCGGAGCAGCCCTTCGTCGTTCTCGACGATCAGCCGCGCTTCATAGCTGACTGCCGAGGCGCCGGCCGCAGCGGCTGCTCCGGCCTGTTCATTGACGGTATTGCCCGAAGCAAGGTCTACCCGTTCAAGCGTGGCGGGGAACCGCCTGCCAGGATAGGCATCGACCGTGAAGGTCGCTTTCTGTCCGGCTTCGACCTGTCCGACATCCGCTTCGTCGATCGAGACGCGCAGTTGCATGGAAGACAGGTCCTCCGCGATCACGAACAGCGTGACGGTATTGAAAGCGGCGACAACCGTCTGTCCGACTTCGATCTGCCTCGCGAGCACCACGCCCGTTACCGGCGCCCGGATGACGGCACGGCTGCGGGTTGTCAGGTTGGCGCCCAAGGTTGCCTGAGCGGCATCGATATTTGCACGCGCCGAAGCAATCGACGCGCGATCGCGGGCTACGGCCGCCTCGGCCTGATCAAGCTCGATCAATGACGGCACCCGACCGCCTGAAAGCTCGCGCACTTCCTTGAAGCGGACAAGCTGGGCGTTGCTTGCCTCAAGCGCGGCCTGCGCCTGGACAAGGCTGGCTCTGGCAGCATTGAGATTGGCGCGAGCCTGAGCGATCTGCTGATCAATGATCTCGGTGTTGATGACCGCGATCACTTGCCCTTTTGTCACCCGGTCATTCACATCGACCAGAACCTGATCGACCGGGCCGGTGACCTCCGCGCCCACCGTGACCTGATTGGTGGGACGCAGATTGCCCGTCGCTGTCACAGTGAGATCGAGCGATTTCTCCGTCACCTCTTCGGTGATGTAGCTGGGTTCATCCTTGCCCCCCGCACATGTCGATACTGCCAAAATCAGGATCAGGATGATCAGGGCCGGGAGCCAGAACTTCATCCAGCGGCGCCAGCGCGGACGCTTCTTCACGCCGAGAAATTCCTCAACGCTTGCTTCCCCATCGGGCGTTGTTGCCGTTTCATTCATTGCCCGTCATTCCCTGTTTGAAGATTATCGCTGTCGGCCATGCGCCAACCGCCGCCCATGGCCCGCGCCAGCCTGACAAATGCCGTGGCTCGCGCAGCTTCGGCTGCAATCTGTGAAGTCTGAGCGCCAAGCAGCGCGCTTTCGACATTGAGCAGGACCTGAAAGTCGATCAGCCCTGCCTGGTACTGGCTGCGCCCAAGGATGGCGGCGTTGCGCGCACCATCGCTCGCTTCGATCAGCGCCTCAACACGGCGATTGCTTGCTTCCAGATCGACCGAGGCGGTTTCCACTTCTTCGAGCGCGGAAAGGATCGATTGCTGCCACGCCGCCAGCGATCCTTCCGATACTGCTCGCGAGGCATCTATCCTTGCCCGAGTGCGCCCGGCATCGAACAAAAGCTGCGATACATTGGCGAATACGTTGCCGGTGATGATTTCGAACAGGTTTTCGATTCCGAACGACGATGTGCCGACAGTGCCGGAAAGCCGAGCCAGCGGATAAAGCTGGGTCCTGGCAACGCCGAGCCGTTCAAGATCGCCTGCCAACCGTGCTTCGGCCGCGCTGACATCGGGGCGCATCCGCAAGATGTCGGCAGGAGCGTCAATGGCAATGTCGGAAGGCGGGGTGGGGACCGATTGGGGCGCGGCGAGAAGCTTGCGGTAAACCTCTCCCGGTGGCTCGCCGATCAGCGTCGAAATCACGTTCGCGGTTGCCACGAGATCGCTCTCGAACTGGGGGATCGAGGCCGCCGTTTGCGCCCGTTGCGTGCGGGCCTGTTCGACATCGAGGCTTGACACCAGCCCCGCCTGATTGCGCCACATGGCAATCTGCAGATTGTCGTCCTGATTGGCGAGCGAGGCCTTGGCTATTTCCAGCTGTGCCGCAATTGATCTTGCGGTGATTGTCTGAGTGGCGACTGTCGCTACAATGACGCGTTCGACATCGGATGCGGTAAATCCCGCCGCCTCCAGATCGGCGCGGGAAGCGTTGATCGAAGAACTGATGCGTCCGAACAGATCCATTTCCCACGACACATCCGCGCCGAGCGAGAACTGGAATTCCTCGACCGCCAGATCGCCGACATCGCGGCCTACCCCGCCACTGGCGGATGCAGAGGGAAGTCGTGCGCCGCGTACTTCGCGCAAGCCGGCCTCGGCAGCGCGCAATTGCGCCGCTGCCCGAGCGATGTCGAGGTTTTGTGCGCGCGCCTTCGCAACGAATTCATCGATCAGAGGATCGCCAAGCAGTTGCCAATACGAAGCCATCGCGATCTGCTGCCCCTCGGCTTCAGCGAAAGACCAGCGATCGGGCAAGGGCACTGCCTGCTCGAGGCGAGGGGGCTCCTGTCCCGGCAGCGCGCAGCCTTGCAGACCGGCAAGGCCAATCAGCGGCAGCGCCGCGAATGCGGCTTTCTTGCGTATATTCAACGCCGACATGCGACCCCCTGTGCTTCTGCCAGAACCCTTTCAGCCCACCTTGGCATGCCAAGCGAATTAGGCAATCCCGAACCCGGTCGTTCGCCGAAGTCTGTCTCACGCTGATCGAGTTGGGGGCGGCTCCTCCCCGCAAAGCATTGTCGGGAAACACGCAATTCAAAAGCCATTGGATTTATATAACGCGATCTGCGGCGATTGATGCCGTCGGAAGTCTTCCCGGCGCCCCTCACATCATTATTGATCGCAGCCATCTTCCGCTTTCTTCGGGATGCTGTAATTAGCGCGCATGCGGCTGCGCCAGATCGAAGTCTTCTACCATGTCTATCGAGAGGGCTCGATCAGCGCTGCGGCGCGCAAGCTTTATGTGTCGCAGCCTTCTGTCAGCAAGGTCCTGCGGCATGCGGAGGACCAGCTCGGGTTTTCGCTGTTCGAACGGCGCAAGGGGCGGCTCTATCCGACAGAGGCGGCCAAGGAGCTGTTTCGCGGTGTCAGCGACATCTATGACCGGGTCGGCGCGCTCGATCGAACGGCGGGCAATATCCGCAATCGCAAGGGCGGACATCTCAGGCTCGGAGTCCTGCCTTCGCTCGGGTTTGCAATTGCGCCGCCATTGGTCGCAGCCATGCGGCGTACGCATCCGCATATCACCTTTGACCTGGCTACAATCCACACCGACGAAGTGACCCCGGCGCTCCTCGAAAAGCGGTTCGACCTGTGCATTGGCTTCGATAATGAATTTGATTTGCGGCTAAGGTGCCGGACGATCAATGCCGTCAGCCTCGTTGTGCTTGCTCCGCCCGGCGTTTTTCCCGATGATATCGATTGTCTGGAGCCGCATGTCCTTGAAGGGCGTGAGATGATTGGCCTGCGCGACAGTGGGCCGGTTGCCGACCGGATTTACGACTATCTGGAGCAGGTCGGCGTGGAACCGCGTGTGGCGATCTCAGCCCAGACCTATTACATTGCGGCTGAGCTTGCGAAGCTTGGCGCAGGGCTTGCCATCGTGGACGGTTTTACCGCGAGGCGGTTTGCCGGACCTGACCTGAAGGCCTACACCCTAATGGGAGCGCCAACCTTGCCCTTTGTAACGGTCACGCTGGCCGATGCCGAGGATACCGCATTGGTCGAAGCGAGCCACAAGATGATGGTCGAACTGTTCGCCTGAAGCGCTTCCTGCACGGACGCAAGACCGAAAAATCCGCAGAAAATCCAGCACACGAGCGAGGCCGCCGCGATGCACGATTTGACACGCCGGCGTTGGGCCGATTGTCGGCGTCGTTGGTCGAGTGCGGTATTCCTTGCTTAAATCCATAACGTAAAGCTATGACCCTTTGAGGACAATGTGTGGCAACTCTGTTGCGCATTTTTCCCTTTTGAAGTCTAAACATATCAAGTTTGCTCGTGTTGCCGCAGGGGAATGGCCGCACGAACATCGCATGATCGCAAGGGGCAAGACATGACAAACGGATCGCGGATTTTTGCGCTGCTAGGCGCTTCGGTTATAGCTTTGGCAAGTACGGGTGCTAATGCACAACAGGCCGAGGGTGAGCAGACGTCTCCCTTGACGGCCCAGCAGGAACGTCGTGCAGCCGAGGAAGGGCCCGTGATTGTCGTTACCGGCACCCAAATTCAGGGAGCCAAGGTCGACGATGTGTTGCCTGTGACGATTGTGGGCGAGGAGCTGATCGAAAGCATCGATCCAGCGTCCGGCGACGAACTCTTCCGGGCGATCCCGCAGGCTGGTTCGGTGGAGTTCAACGAACAGAACACGTCGGGCGGCGTGAATGGCGCGCGCGGAGATATCGCATCGATTAACCTGCGCGGGCTTGGCACCGGCAACACGCTGCTGCTCATCAACGGACGCCGGATGCTCAACAATCCCGGCTTCCAGACCGAATTGTTTGTCCCGGTGGTATCACCCGACACCAATACGATCGCACCGGGCGCCATTCGCCGGGTCGAAGTGCTGCGCGATGGTGCTTCCGCCGTTTATGGAGCGGACGCGGTGGCGGGCGTTGTCAACACCATCCTGCGCGGCAACCGCGATGGCGGATATCTCAGGGCTAACTATCGCGCCTCTGACGGCACCGGCCTCTACAGCTACCAACTCGACGGAGGGCTCGGTTTCGATTTCGCTGACGGACGCGCCAATTTCACCGTTTACGGCGGCTATTTCTACGAAAACGGCATGCGCGCCACCGAGCGCGACTACGCCGCATCAAGCGATCTTCGTCCGTTCCTTGTCGGGACCGATTTCGAAGGTGATACGCAATTCGACAACCGCTCGATCAATTCGGCATGGGGCGCATTCGACATCCAGGGTTCGAGCGCCACTTCGTCGCGGACCACCGTGCTGCGCGACGACGACTTCCACATCCAGCCTTGCTCGTTCTTCGGATCTTCGGGGCAGCCGAGCGATGGTCGCTTTCTCGATCTGGGTAACGGGATTTGTGCCGATAACGGCGGTACTATTGATCGCGATTTGAGGCACGACATCGGAGCCGATCGATTCCTGTTCTCGCAAAAGGAACGGATCAACGTCCAAACCTTGTTCAATTACGAATTGAGCGACGCGGCGGAATTCTATTTCGAAGGTTCCTACTATCGGTCCGAAAGCTTCCGCGAACGTGAGGCCAGCACCATGCTGTCGGCAGTTCCAATCGGGATCGAAGCCACGGCATTCTGGAACCCGCTCGGCGCGACGACACTTGCCGATGGATCGCCCAACCCGAACCGCATTACGAATGGCCTGGGCCCGAACGTGACCGATGACGGTCGCGCGCTCCTGATGGAAGATTATCGCTTCATCGATGCGGGTCCGCGCCTCGGCTCTGTCACGAAGGACGAATTCCGCTTGGTCGCAGGACTGCGCGGCGAGTTTAGCGGATGGGATTACGACACCGGCTTCCTCTATGCGCAGGCCAATACGACCGACCTGACGCGCAACCGTGTCTCCAACACTCTGCTGCAGGATGCGATCAATCGTCGCGATGCCAGCGCGTACAATCCTTTCAATGGCGGCTGTGTGCCAAACGGAAATGTGGGAGCCATCCAACGCGATTGCACACCCAATCCGCAGTCGGTGATCGACTCGATCACGATTGACGTTTTCCGCGAAGGCGAGACCACGTTGGCGCTGGCGGACTTCAAGGTTTCGCGTCCCGACCTGTTCGAAATGCCTGCCGGAGGCGTTGGCATTGCAGCGGGGGTCGAGTTCCGCCGCGAAACCTTCGAGGATGATCGCGATCCGCGTCTTGATGGCACGATCACTTTCACTAACGCTGTGAATGGCGACTTCTTCGGTTCGGACGTGCTCGGATCCAGCCCGTCGCCCGACACAAGTGGTAGCCGCGAAGTCTATTCGGCCTTTGCCGAGGCGCTGATCCCTCTTGTCTCCGACGACATGGACATTCCGCTGATCAACGAGCTGGAACTGCAACTCGCGGCCCGGTTCGAGGATTTCTCGGATTCCTCAAGCGCCTTCGTGCCGCGTGCGGCGCTGGCCTGGCGCCCGGTTCGTGATATCCTGTTGCGCGGTGCATGGTCGCAAGGGTTCCGTGCGCCCAACCTCGTGCAGGTCAACGATCAGGGTACAACCCGTTCCAATTCGATCACGCATGTGGTTGAATGCGTTGCCGAGATCATCAAGGGGATTGAGGACAACGTCGATGACTGCGGCACTGTCGGCACGATCGATTTCCGCGAGGGCGGTCGCGATCTTGAACCGGAGGACACCGAAAGCATCAACTTCGGTGTGGTGCTGACCCCCAGCTTCATTCCCGGTCTGACGATCACCGCCGATTATTGGCAGGTCAAGCAGGAAGGGCTCGTCGGCATTTTCGGCAGCGAGAACAACCTGCTGCTCGACCTGCTGCTGCGGTTCAGCGGCGAAACCAATCCGAACGTCATCCGCGACGCGCCGACGGCCGATCAGATCGCGCTGTATGACGGTACGGGGATTCTCCCCGCTGGCGACATCCAGCAAATCCTCAACCCCTATCGCAACTTGGACGAGCGGACATCGGAAGGGGTCGATTTCAGCGTCATGTATGAATTCGACACCAGCTTTGGTGCCTTCGATTTCCAGGTGAATGCCGCACGTCTGATCGGCTTTGATCAATCGGCAGGCCCGATCGCCGACAGGCTGTTCAATGAACTGACGCCTATTTTGCAGCAGATTCCCGAGCTTTCGACAGCGGATGTGGGTGCGCTTCAGCCGTTCGGCTTTGGGGAATTGCTGGAGATCGACGGCCGTCCAAAATGGCGCTTCAGCGCGGCGGCAGGCTGGGAAAGCGGGCCGGTTCGGGTCAATCTGTTCGGTCGCTATGTCGGCCAGGTTTTCGATCCCAGCGGTACGCAGGACGATACGCTGGCGTTCTTCCGGGTGGATGACTGGTTCACGATGAATTTCGGCATCAGCTACACGATCGAGAACGACACCGCGCTTGACGGAACGCGCTTGCGCTTCGGCATCAACAACCTGCTCGACGAAGACCCGCCGCTCGCGGATGAAAGCTATGGCTTCTACGGCAGCCTGCATAGCGCGCGAGGACGGCAATTCTCGTTCGACATTCGCAAGAATTTCTGATCGATATGACAAGGCCGGGGGTGCGACTCCCGGCCTTGAAACCCCGGTCTGATGAAGGGAGCAGGGGCATATGCACTTGCGAGTGATTTCTGCCGCCTTGTGTGCGGTCTTGGCTGCTGTCTCCGCTGGGGCCTCCGCAACCGATGCAGCCCCTGTGTCGCAGGATGATCTGGCCTGCCAAACGAACATTGCGCGCATCGATCAGGACTTTCCCGCCGGGGCTTTTTCGCGCTGCGAAACGCCGGGGAAACGCCGCTTTGCCATCACGATTGCACCGGAAGACCAAGGCGATATCAATTGCAGCGCATGGTACGCATTCAGGGTAACGCCAACGCGGCGCGCCCGGATCACGATCGATCTTGATTATGAAACCTGCGGGCACCGTTATTGGCCCAAGACCAGCACCGATGGCGTGAACTGGACTCCGGTATCGCCCGATAAGGTCGAAATCTCGGGAGAGCGCGGCGACCGGAGCGCGAGCATTACGTTGCGTCTGGGCAACGAACCGCTTTTCGTCGCCGGTCAGGAAATTCTCCCGCCATCGGTCTATGACGCTTGGCTGGACGGGTTTGGGGACAAACCCTTCTTCGCCAGAAGCCTGCTGGGCCGTTCGGCAGAGGGGCGCGAGATCGAAATGGTCAGGATGGCGGGGGAAACCACCGGCCAGCGCGAGACGGTGGTGTTGATCGGGCGGCAGCATCCGCCGGAGGTTACGGGGGCGTTCGCCATGTTCGCCTTCGTCGAAACACTGTCGGAAGACAGTGCCTTGGCGCAGGCCTATCGTGCGCGGTTCGAGACGCTGATCGTTCCGTTGCTTAATCCGGACGGCGTGGTGAAAGGCCATTGGCGTCACAACACCGGCGGGGTCGACTTGAACCGTGACTGGGGGCCTTTCACCCAGCCTGAAACGCAGCTGATGCAGGGTCTTCTCGATGCCGTCGCAGCCGATCCCGCTCGCGATCTGCGCGTGCTGATCGATTTTCATTCGACCAATCGGGACGTTTTCTACACCATCCCCGATGAACTGCCGACCGACCCTGAACTGTTCACGCGCAAGTGGCTTGATCTCTATCAGGAACGGATGCCGGGATATGAGGTGGAACGCGACGCGCGGCACGAAGTCGGGCGACCGATCTCAAAGGCGTACACCTACGACACCTATGGCTCGCCGGGGATCACCTTTGAAATCGGCGACGAGACCGATCGGGAATTGATCAGGCGGATCGGGCGTGAAGCTGCGATTGCTATGATGGTGACCATGCTGGAAACGCCGCTTCCGGCGCCTGCTGACGAATGAGGTGCCCTTCCGGCTTGTCGGCGGCTGTGCTTGCCACGGTGATGCTGGCTTCTTCCGGGTGTCGCGGCGTCGACGATTTAGCGATTACTACCCCTGCAGAGCCGACCGAGGTCGACACCATTATCGCGGGCGGAATGGTGTTTGATGGCACCGGCGCGACGGGACGATCTATCGACATCGCCATTCTCGATGATCGCATTGTCTATGTCGGTGAGGATGCCGATGCGCGGTTCCGGGCACGCAACACCATTGATGCAGTCGGACTGGTCGTCGCCCCGGGCTTTATCGATCCGCACACCCATGCCGACGCCGATCTCGTGTCCTCGGATGCGGATCGCCGCGCAAACAAGGCCTATGCGTTTCAGGGGGTTACGACCGTTCTGGTCGGCAATGACGGCTTTGGTGACTACCGGATCGCCGACATGGCGTCTGCGGCGATTGAGAGCGGGATCGGCACCAATGTCGCGTGGCTCGTGGGTTTCGGAGCGGTGCGCGAGGAGGTGCTGGGAAGGGTTGACCGGGAGCCTGACGCTGCTGAACTGGCACAGATGGGCGCTTTGACCCGGCAGGCGATGTGTGAAGGGGCCTGGGGGTTTTCGACCGGGCTGTATTACGTCCCGCAGAATTTCGCGAAGACCGAAGAGGTCGTCACGCTGGCCCGCATCGCTACCGAATTCGGCGGCTATTATGACACCCATATGCGAGACGAGAGCACTTACAATGTCACCGTTACCGGGGCGCTCGCGGAAACGCTGAAGATCGGCCGTGAAGCCGGGCTGCCTGTGCACATCGCACATATAAAGGCGCTTGGCCCGGCGGTGTGGGGCCACAGCGAGCGGATGATCGCCATGATCGAGGAAGCGCAGGCCAGCGGACAGCAGGTCAGCGCCGATCAATATCCGTGGGAAGCCTCCGGTACGCGCATTTCCAACGCTCTTGTGCCGCGCTGGGCGCTGGAGGGAGGGCTTGAAGCCTTGCGCGAGCGCTTGGCCAAGCCGGAGCAAAGACTGGCCATCAGGCAGGGTATTGAGGAAGCGATCGAGCGGCGTGGCGGTTCGGATCGGTTGCTGGTGACCGGTGCACTCGGGGAAGCGGAAGTCGAAACCGGCAAGACGCTGGAGCAATTGGCTCGTGATCAAGGCATTGCCCCGGCTGATGCGGCCATTGCCGTGCTGCGGACGGGTGATGCGCGGCTGGCCTCGTTCAATATGAATCCTGATGACATCGCCGCTTTTGCCGCGCGTGACTGGGTCGTTACGGGATCGGACGGATCGACTGGGCACCCGCGCAAATACGCGAGCTTCCCCAAGGCCTATCGCGATCTGGTGGCTGACGGTGGCATGATGGACATGGCCCGCTTTGTCCGGCGCAGCAGCGGACAGACGGCGGATATCATTGGACTGCAAGGGCGCGGGTATTTGAAGCCGGGATACTTTGCCGATGTCGTGGTGCTCGATCCGGAACGCTTTGCGCCTCGCGCCACCTATTCGGCGCCGGAGGAGCTTTCGAGCGGGGTTGTCCATTTGCTGGTCAATGGCGAAGTGGTGATCCGAGGTGGGGCACACACCGGGCAACTGCCCGGCCGCCCGCTGCTCAAACCGGCAAGCTGCGCCTCCTAGGCATCCAGCAGTTTCGCCAGCCTTTCGCCTGAACCCATCGCCAAAGTCCAGCCCAGTGCGCCGTGACCGGTGTTGATCGCGATTGAATTGCTGGCGCGCTTGGTGATCGGTTTTGTATCGGGGGTGGCGGGCCTGATCCCGGTCCAGAAATGTCCGGTGCGTTGGTAATCGCCGCCTTCAGGCATGCAATCCCGCGCCGCATCCACCATCCACTCCATCCTTAACGGATCGATCGTGGTGGTGGCATTGCCCAGCTCTGCAATCCCGGCGACCCGCATCCGGTCCCCCAGATGGGTGAAGACGATCCGGCGCTTTCCATCCGTCACCGAAATGCGCGGGGACCCATCCACCAGCGGCATCTCGAAGGAATAGCCCTTCATCGGCTGGATCGCCTGTTTGTGGCCAAGAGGCGCGAGCAGGCGATTGCTCCATGTCCCCGCCGCCACCACGGCAACATCGGCGCGCAATTCCTCGCCCGTGGCAAGTGTCACCACCGCCTCTGGACGCTTGTCAGCCAGATCGGCGACTTCGGCATTGAACCGCATCGCGACCCCGTATTCGCGCGAAAGAATGCCCTTCATCGCACGGCAGAACAGCAGCGGGTCACCCACCACTTCGGCCGGGGTCGATATTGCCGCGATGGCAGTGGGATCAAGATTGCCGAGCGCCGGATCAAGCTGGCGCAGTTCCTCGCGCGGGAGGATGTCCTGTTCAACCCCTTTCGTCCGCTTGAGATCGCGCACCATACGCGCCCGGTCGATTTCCGCCTGCGAATAGAGCAGGTGGATCTTTCCGGCGATGCGGTGCGAAAATTCGATTTGATGCTGATCGCAAAGCGCATCCATTGCGTCTCGTGATTGCAGGGCGAGTTCGAGGATATCCAGCGTGTTCCTGCGAAACCGGGCCGCGGTGCAATTGCGTGCAAACTGCGCAAGCCACATCAGGTAATCGGGGGCGAAGTCGATGCCGAAACTGACTCCGCCCTTGCCACCCATGATCCGGGGAAGCGCCGCCATGGTGGCGGGGCTGCCCAAGGCATCAGTGTAGCAATAGCTGAGCTGCGCGCCGTTTGCGTGGCTGGTGCCCATTGCCGGGCCCGCTTCGCGATCCAGCAGGGTTACACTCCACCCCCGGCGTGCCAGCGCATAGGCGGAAGCGACGCCGATCACTCCGGCTCCGATCACGATTGCTGTGCGTTTCACCCTGTGGCCTTGTTCCCGTTCGCAAAAGCGCAGCTTGCCGTGTTCAGTGCGTTTACACCATGAACGATTGACGCGGTCACCATAAATGCGATCTATGGTGAAAAGGACAGGGCGAGGGTGATGCAAGGCTTGATGACGCGCGGTTTTCGCGCATGTGGATCTATCGTCGCATCGCTGGCTTTGCCGGGTGCGGCCATGGCCTGTTCCCCCGGATCGGTGCGGGGCCTGTTCGAATATGACGGGCAGACCCAGATAATTCTCGATGTCGAAGCGGCGATGGCCCGCGCGCAGGCGCGTCATGGAGTGATCCCGCAGGAAGCCGCAGACGACATCACCAGCAAGGCCAGCGTCGAATTTGTGCCCGAAGAATCCTTCGACGCGCGCTATGACATTGTTCAGCACCGCATGGTCGCACTGCTCGATGTCTGGCGTGAGACGCTCAACCCCATGGGCGATCAATATGTCCACTACGGCGCGACGACCGTCGATATCTACGGAACCGCCACGATGCTGCAGGTCGATCGGGCGATCGAGATGCTCGACAGCTGCCTTGCCGAAAATATCGCTGCGATGACGCAGCTGGCGCAGGATCATTCCCAAACCCCGATGATCGGACGCACGCTGGGGCAACACGCCCAGCCCATCACATTCGGCAAGAAGGTGAGCGGCTGGATCAGCGAATATGTGCGCCATCGCCAGCGCCTTGCGGAATTACGTGCTCGGGTAAGACGCTCCGCAATCCTGAAAGGTGCGGTGGGTAATTATTCCGGGCTGGGAGACAAGGCCATCGCGGTCGAGGCGTCCTTTGCCGCCGAACTGGGATTTGACCCGCCATACGCCGCCGACTGGAACGGGACGCGCGACGTGCTGGCCGAATATGGGCTCGTGCTTGGGCTGATCGCCCGTTCGCACGAGCGGATCGGGCAGGAGGTGTTCTTGCTGATGGGTACCGATATCGGCGAAGTCAGCGAAGGGCAGGACGATGGCGTCGTCGGGTCAAGCTCGATGCCGCACAAGCGCAACCCGCAAGTCCCCGAACGCCTGATCCATGCGGGCCGGACAATACCGCGCCTTGCCGAAGTGCTGGGCGATGATGTCGTCAATTTCTTCGAGCGTGACAACACCTCGCGCCCGGCGCGCGTGGTCGAGGAAATCTCGATTGAATCGGTCAGCACCGCTCGTGCGCTGACCGGCTTGCTCGCAGGTCTGGAAGTCGATTCCGCGCAGATGCTCGAGAATATCCAGAAAACGCGAGGTTTTGCCCTGTCGCAGCAGATCGCCTTTGCCTTGGCCGATCACATGCCGCGTGTCGAAGCCGAGGCGCTGGTCAAGGAGGTGATCGAGGCGGCGTACACCAATGACGTCCCGTTCATTGATGCACTGCTGGCCGATCCGCGCGTGACCCGCCATCTTGATGCGGGCGCCCTTGAGGGTTTGATCGACCCTGCGAACATCGAAGCGCCCGCCATCGAACAGGTATGGCGCGTCATTGCCGAAACCGGCGAAACTGGAGCCGAACAATAAGCAACTCAGCAAATCTGCGCCCGGCCTCGCTGGTCTGGGGCTTTCGCCTTGGGGGAATTGTCCTTGCCCTGATTGTTCACACGCTGTTGGACGGAGCGGACATGTCGGGCGATGCGCGTGCGGTTGCCGCCATCGCGACGCTGATGGCGTTCTGGTGGATGACCGAGGCGATCCCGCTGGCGGCGACGTCGCTCTTGCCCATCGTCCTGATACCCGCGCTCACCGCGCGCAGCGTAGGCGAGACGACAGCATCCTATGCCAGCCCGATCGTCTTCCTGTTCCTTGGCGGATTCCTGATCGCGATTGCGATGGAGAAATGGGAACTGCATCGGCGGATTGCCTTGCTGACCCTCCGCCGCGTCGGGGTTTCGCCGCGCAGGATTGTGCTGGGGTTGATGCTGGCTACCGGGTTTCTTTCGATGTGGGTTTCCAACACGGCGACAACACTAATGATGCTGCCGATCGGGTTTTCGGTGCTGGCGCTGGTTTCGGGGCGGGGCATGTCGGGCGGCGGCGATGCTCCGTCGCAGATTGCGGCAAGCGCCAAAGGCGATCCGGAGATCGAGAAATTCGGCATCTGCCTGGTGCTGGCGATTGCATGGTCAGCCAGCATGGGCGGGCTGGGCACGCTGCTGGGCAGTCCGCCCAATGCGATCATTGCCGGTTATGCCGCGGACGAACTGGGCGTCGAGATCGGATTTGTCGAATGGATGCTGCTGGGCGTTCCGCTTGCCTTTTCCTTCATCCTGATCGCGTGGGTTGTGATGACCCGTAGCCTATATCGCTTCGACCTAGCCGAAATTCCCGGAGGCCGCGAACTGATCAATGCCGAGATAGCGAAGCTGGGCCGGATGAATCAGGGGGAACGAATGGTTGCCCTGGTGTTTGCTGCGGCTGCGGTGCTGTGGATCGTTCCGGGCCTGCTTTCCGGGATTCCTGCCGTCAGCGCAGCAATGCCTTGGCTGGGCAGTCTTGACGATGCCGCGATTGCCATTGCCGCTGGCCTCGCGTTGTTCTTCCTCCCGGCTGAAGGCAACAGCCGGATGGTGCTTGAATGGAAAGATGCAGAACGCGGGCTCCCGTGGGGGGTGTTGCTGCTGTTCGGAGGCGGCCTCAGCCTTGCGGGAGCTGTCGCGGGTACGGGGCTGGATGACTGGTTCGGCATGCAGGTGTCGGGCCTTGCGGCGCTGCCGGTGATCCTGCTGATCGCGGCCGTTGTCGCCATCGTCCTGTTCCTGACCGAGGTGACGAGCAACACCGCCACTGCCGCGACGTTCATTCCTGTGCTGGGCGGAGTTGCGATTGGTATCGGGGGTGATCCGATGGGCTTGCTGGTTCCGGCGGCATTGGCGGCGACCTGCGCCTTCATGCTGCCCGTCGGCACCCCGCCCAATGCAATCGCATTCAGCACGGGCGCCGTCACCATCGGTCAGATGGCACGCGGCGGATTGGTGCTGAACCTGATCGGGATCGCCCTAATCACCGGTCTGGTCTATCTGCTCGGCGGATGGGCGATGGGGTTGAGTTTCGGCTGATCTATTCGATCAGGTCGGCTGCCCCTTCGGCAATCCCGCTGTTGGAGTGAGCAACCCCTTCGATCACGCGCAATTTCCAGCCGAAGTCCCAACCATTGTCTTGCGCCAGTTGGCTCGCGCTGGCGAAGAAGTTCTGGCCGCGCTCGAACCGGTGGCGTCCTTGCCGCATCGCCTCGCGGCTGCGATTGAGCAGGCGGTGTCGGGCATCATTGTCCTGATCGCCAAGCAGCACCACGACATCCTTGGCCAGCGCCGCCTGCAGCCTTGCCTCGTTGACCGGCGTGCCATCAAGGCCGAACGGAAACGCGATCGAACGATCCGGGAATGTGTACCAGCCGGCATTGGCAAACAGGAACCGCTTCGCCCGTGCCTCCGGCATGAAATACATGAAGCGATGGACAAATTGCGACCCCGCCGAATGACCGTAAAGCGTGTAGCCGGTCTGGGTGCTGCCAAGCCGCGAGACCACTTCGTCGAACAGCGGCTCGATAACCGAGAATGTCCACTGGGCACGCGGTAGCGGCTGGCCGTTCTCGTCGAGTACGCTGCCCATGTTGTATGCGCGGGCACCGGGGAAATCCTCGTTCGAAAAACCCGGTGCGATCACGATGAAGCCATGTTCGTCCGCCCCGGCCACCCATGCGTCGCGATAATCATCGGGATTGCGGCTTGCACCGTGCATGATGATTGCGATCGGTGCGCTGCGCGGATCGATCCTGTCGGGTACATATGTCCAGACAGGAATAGAGGGGCCATGCCAGTCCGAAAACTCGAAACGGCTCTTGCCGACTTCCAAAGATGGAAGCTCGGCGGATACTGCGATTGTTTCTGAAGCAGCCTCACGGGCATGCAATGGTGCAGAGCAGGCAAGGGCAAGCCATGCACAAGTCAATGCCGCTCCCAATTTGCATGACAGCGTTTTTGGCATTGCCCACTCTCCCAACCCGAACAACTCCACGGTCTGCCCAGCGGCTTGAGCAAGCTGTGTCAGGTTGCAAAGGCCGGGACAAGCCCGATCATAAGGTTAGGCGTCGGGAAGCTGGCCCATCAGTTCGTTGGCAGCATCGGCAAAGCGCGGATCCTGAGCCAGCTGTTCGTAAAGCGTGCGGGCAATCGCGTGGTTCCCCAGTGCCGCCTCCGTCTCTGCTTCCAGCAGAGTTGAGGCGGGGAATTCGCGCTTCCATTCGGAAGGCAGCGACTGCAGGATTTCGCGCGATTTCGGCCAGTTGCCCCTGATCGCGTTGAGGCGGGCCGAGGCAAAGCGCAATTGCGGGAAGTCCGGATGTTGCGCCAGCGCCTCGTTCAGCGCAGCTTCGGCTTCGGGCAGTTGCTTCAGGTCGAGCTGCAATCCTACGACATTTGCGCGGGGGATGGCGAAATCAGGGTGGGTTTCGACCACGCGTTGATACGTTGCCAAGGCGCCTTCGAGATCGCCTGCAGCAATCAGGCTTTCACCTTGCACCAGCTGTGCTTCGTAGTGATCGGGGTCAGCTGCCAGCGCGTCTGCGATATGAAGGTCAGCGGCCTCCCAATTGCCTTCCCAGGCTGCGAGGCGCGCGGCTTTGGCGTGGAGGTCTGCCGATTGCGGGTGACGCCTCAACGCTTCGTCGATCAAGGCAATGGCCTGATCATTCTCGCCTTCCTCCATTGCCGCCCAGACCAGCAACAGATCGCGTTCTTCGGCAAGAGTGGGATAGCCCGGCCATTGTTCGATCACGTCGCGCGCTTTCCAGGCGTGACCTTGCAGGATCAGCGAACGCGCGCGCAGCGTCATCCATTCGGGAGTTTCTCCCTGTTTTGCCTCAAGTTCGCGCAAATAGCGTTCGGCGGAATAGCCATCCCCCAATTGAACCATGACCTTCGCCAGCAGCGCCGCATTTTCCGGCGTAGCCCCGTCGTGATCGCGTAGCGCCAGAAGGCCATCGCGAGCATCCATAAACCGGTTTTCCGCGATTGCGGCTTCGATCTGGGCCATGCTCGCGGGCGGAGTATCATCGCAGCCGCCGAGCATCACCGTGGCGAAAAGGAGCAAAGGGGCAAGTTTTCTGACCATGACGATCCCGCCATAACGGGAAAAGGTTAGCGGTCGCTTTCAAACAAAAAAGGGAGCCGGATCGGCTCCCTTTCTCGTTCAGCAGTCAGATTGCCACAGTTCAGGCTTCGGACTTTGCTTTCTTGCGCCGGCGCCCACCTAGCGCGGCCGCCGCGCCGAGACCGAGGATCAGCAGCGTGCTGGGCTCGGGCACCGGAGTGCCGCTCGAACCGCCGGAAGTCGAACCGCCAGAGGTAGAACCGCCCGAGCTCGATCCGGTGCCGCCCGAACTGGTCGAGGTGCCGCCAGAGGTGGAAGTGGTGCCGCCCGAAGACGAAGTAGTCGTGGTCGAGCCGCCCGAAGTCGAGGTGGTCGAACCACCGCTCGAAGTGGAGGTCGTGCCGCCGCTGGTCGAAGTCGAGGTGTAGCCACCGCTGGTCGAGGACGAAGTGCCCTTCTTCGACGAACCCTTCTTCGATCCCTTCTTGGAACCCTTCTTGGCGTCGCCACCCGTCGTGCTGCTGCCATAATAGCCGCCGCTGCTGGTCGAGCTGGCCGAACCCTTCTTCGAAGAGCCTTTCTTCGAGCCCTTCTTCGAACCTTTCTTGGCATCGCCGCCGCTGCTGGTGCCGTAATAGCCGCCGCTGCTCGAGCTGCCTGCCGAACCCTTCTTGGATCCCTTCTTGGAACCCTTCTTCGACTTCGACTTCTGAGCGACCTCATCCAGCATGTCGAGGGCGTTGAAATTGCCGTAGCCTTCGATCTCGCCGAAGTCGCTCATGGTGATGCTGCTGCCAGTCTTGGGCAGTTCCGCCGCATGGGCCGGCATTTCGATCCCGGTCACACTCATCGCAAGAGCTGCGCCGAGGAACGAGGTTTCCTTCAAACGTTGACGTTTCATCTGACTTACCCCCAAACGCTTTTTAGCGTTGAAACTGTGGCTGTTGGTCTCGTGTTGTGTTGACTGACCTAACGGAATGCCGTCCTCAAGCGCTCAGAATGCCGCGTCTCATTACGGGGCAAACACGTACCGGAATCGTTAACGCCGCTCAGGCTGCGATCGGTTTTGCGAAACGGAACAGGTCGCGATGCTGCTCGGGCACCTTCATTCTTTCGCTGTCGCTGATCCCCATCGCTGCATGGGATTCAAACGCCAGCGTGTCGTGGAACCACGGCATGGTGTAGGTGAAGTAGAGCAGCGGCCGTCCGTGCGAGGCACGGCACGGCATGCCGCCATGATACGTCCGATAATCGAACACCAGCGCGCTACCTGCCTTGGTGTAGAAGATGTGCGGATCGCCTTCCCATTCCTCGTCCTTGGCCGTCGTATGGGTGCCTTCCCAAAGCTGAGTGCCGCCAGCTTCCTCGTCGAGATCGATCAGCGGGATCAGGATGGTGGTTGCATAACAGGGGACATTGGCATTGCCCGCGTCGGTGTTGAACAGGAGAGGGTGTTCACGGTGCACATGCTGCATCCGTGCACCTTCGTAGGTGGTGACCGAACCGAAGGCGTGCAGAACGGGCTTTTCGCCCATGACCCGCTGTAACGTGTCGAGCAGGACCGGGTTGGCATAAACGCCCGGATTGTCGAACGGCTCCTGCAGGCGGATCGGCACGGTAAAGCGCTTGTCGCCGACGTTGTTGGGCTTGCCCAGCTCGCTCGATTGCCAGTCGCTGACTCTTTCATCGAGAGCGCTGCGCAATTCGGCGACAACATCGGCGTTCAACAGATCCTCGATCAGCACGACGCCGCGATCCGCAAGCAAATGGGCAGCTTTGGACACCACCTTGGGATCGCGGTTCGACACCGTCAGATGCGCATAGCTTGTCGTCTCACCCAGCGAAGGAGCTGCAGGAGCTTCCTCGAACTTGTCGGCGATCATGCGCTGGGCAGGGGCGAAATGCGGATCGAGCTTCGCAGCCTTACGAGCCGCAGTTTCCGCGCGATCCTCGTCACCGAGGTTGAAGAACGCCAGCGCCAACGCGAACAGGCGCGGGGCGCTTTCCCCGAACTCGCGAATTGCATGGTCCATCAATTGCAGCGCCTGCGCGTGGTACTCGAGCCGCAACAAGAGCTGCGCCACTCCGCAATCGAACTGGTTTTCCGAACCGTCCGGGAAGTACGCCCGGTACGCCTCCATATAGGTTTCATAGAGCTGCGCCCGGTCGATTTCCTCTTCACCCTGTTCAATGTTGAACAGCAGGTGCGGAATGCAGGCGGCGGCGACATCGGGATCGAATTTCGAAAACCGGATCAGCGCCATCGCCTGGCGGATCGACATGTCTTCGGCGGTGTTCTCGATCAGTTCGATGATCTCGTGCGCATCGTAAGGGTTGAAGTCCTTGAGCAGCGCCAGAGCGGTTTCACGCGTGCGACCGAGCGAAAGCTCCTGCCACTTCTTCTTGCCGGGCAGCGACAGCAGGCTGCAGCTGAAATTGGCGTCCTTGTGGCGCTGCGACTGCATGTCGCCGCCATAGGCGCGGAACATTTCGCCGAAGATGTGGAGGTTGGTGTAATGCGCGAAATAGGTGTCGAAGATGAGCGGGCTTTCAAGCTCGAACTCCGATGGATCTGAATAGGCAAGATCGCCAGCCAGCAGCAGCAGTGGCGTGTCGCGATCGAGGAACTTCTCGATGAATTCCATGCAGATTTGCGGGACGACGACATGGAAATCGCCCGGACGCTTCGCATAGCTGTGGATCGCTGCGTCGATGATCGGATGGCCGGTCGGCGTATCGTCTTTGATCGGGCGGCTCTGGAAACGCTCGCTGATCGACTGGAACGAGGTGATCGGCCGGTCGAGGAACTTGCGCTCGGTCGATTCCGTCTGGACGAAAACCTGTTCGATCTGGTGGTTCTTGATGCGGAACATATTGGCCGCGATTGAATCGAACAGGTAATTGGCCACGATAATGACCGGACGATCCGCGAAATCGGCGGGTTTGAATTCGCCATCCGCCTTGCGGATCACCGGATCGGGTTCGATCAGAAGCTGCGCAAAATCCAGCACGCCGCTTTCCACCAGCGGCGCAAACCGGTCCTTTTTGCGCCAACCTTCAATGTTCTTTTCAGAACCGTCGGTGAGCAGATAGGTGAATTCGGGGCAGGGATCATCGTCTGAGAAGTGGTAGTTGAACAGGCGATTGAGGAATTGCCAGGCAAACCGCCCGCTGCCGCCACCCAGTTCGATCACCACCGGAGGCTTGCTGTTCCCTTCCGCCATCAGTTCCTTGAAAAAGGATGCGACGATCGAGGCATAGGTATCGGCACAAAAGGCATTGGATGTGCTGCGCTGGGGCACGATCTTGTTGGACCAGGCGGCAGGGCCGGCTTCCATGTAGAAACGATGCAGCAGCGACCAGACGATGGATTCATCAAACCGCGTGAACTTCTGAACGATTGGCATGTGCCAGCCCCCAATGTTAACCAGTGGGTGAAAGGCAGACGGCCCATCTACGTTACACCCGATACTCCCTTCCTTAACGTTGTGGCGTAAACTATTCGTAAGCAGACCGATTGGTCAGGGCGCGCGTGCAACACGTGTGCTTTTTCGCATTGCGCGAAAGACCGGGAATCAACCATTTCCCAAGCGGTAACGTCTGGGCTAGTGTCTGAGCATTGAAGTGCAGCGATAGGGGGAATTCGTGAGCGACAACGCGCCTGCCGATGGCAAGGCGACCTCCATTTTCCTGAGCTATTCGCGCGCCGACCAGCAGCAGATCCTGCCGCTTATCTCAGCTCTGGAAAGCCATGGCTTCGATGTCTGGTGGGACGGATTGCTGAAGGGGGGCGACCGCTTCCTCCAGGTGACCGAAAACGCGCTGGAAACCGCCGACGTGGTGCTGGTGGCGTGGACCGAGACTTCCGCCAATTCCGACTGGGTGCGCGACGAGGCGACACGGGGTCGCGATCGCAAATGCCTTTTGTCGATCACGTTGGACGGCACAGAACCACCGCTTGGGTTCCGACAGATCCAGTATCTTGATGTTTCGGGCGAGGGCGACGTGCCCGATCGTCCGGGATTTGCCCGGGTGCTGGAAGCTTTGGGCAAGGCGGGAACAGCACGTCCGGATTTGCCGGCTGCGGCTTTAGGTGCCGTGCCCGTGGCTCCATCACTAGCAGAACCGGCTGTCAGCCGCCGCGCTGCCCTGATTGCCGGTGGCGCAGCACTAGCGGCGACAGCCGGTGGGGTAGTGGCATGGCAGACCGGGGCGCTGGACCCACTGTTCGGCGGTGATGCGGGGCGCCCCAACAGCATCGCGGTTATGGCGTTCGAAAACCTCTCCAACGATCCGGACCAGGAGTATTTTTCCGCCGGGCTGGCCGAAGAATTGCGCAGCATCCTGAGTCTGAACCGGCAGCTTTCCGTCGCGGCCCAGACATCGTCTGACAAATTCGCGACCGGTGATCAGACGGCAAGTGCGATTGCTTCCGCGCTGGGCGTTGCCAATGTTCTTGAAGGAAGCGTGCGGCGCGCAGGCGATCGTTTGCGTGTAAGCGTCCGATTGATCGACGGAGCAACCGATCTCGACGTCTGGTCGGACGTGTTTGATCGCGAGCTCGACGATGTGCTGTTGGTGCAGACCGAAATCGCGACCCGGGTGGTGGACTCGCTGGTCGCCAGCATTGCTGCGGGCGATCCGGCCGGGACGGCGCGGATTGGCGGTACCAACAATTCAAAGGCTCTCGATGCCTATTTGCAAGGTGCTGACCTTTACAACCGTGCGGAGGGAGACGAAGCCTCGGATCGGGCCGCACTTGCGGCGCTCGATCAGGCGATTGCGATCGATCCGGACTATGGCGCCGCCCATGCCATGCGATCACGAGTGCTGACGGCTGTTGGCAATCGCCATGCATCGGGGGAGGAACTGAAGGCCTATTATCGTAATGCGATGGAAGCGGCGCAAAGGGCAATCGAACTCGCTCCCGATCTGGCCGATGGCCACGCCGCGCTCGGTGCGGCCTTTGCAAATGGCCAGCTGGACATCGCCGCTGCGAAATCCCCTTACGAACGCAGCTTTGATCTTGGGTACGGCAATGCTCGGATATTGATGAGTTATACGCTGTTTGCTTCGTATATCGGTGCCTTTGGCAAGGGCCGCGATGCGGTTGCCCGTGCCGAACGGCTTGATCCTCTCAACGCGCCGGTGTTTCGCGCCGAGGCCGTGCTTGAATTCGCCGCAAGGGATTACCTAAAGGCGGCCGAAGCGGCGCGGCGTTCGCTTTCGCTTGATGAAGGCACCAGCATTGCAAATCGTATCCTCGGTGACATTGCCCGCTTCGAGGGTCGCAATGACGAAGCCCGCGCCTTCTACGAAAGCGAGCCGAGCCTACATGCTAAGCTGGCCGGTCTGGCCATGCTTGAACGGCAGTCTGGCAACGCCGAAGCTGCTGAGCAGGCATTCGCAGCCATGATCGAGCGTTATGGCGATAACAGCCTCTACCAACAGGCCCAGGTGCTGGCCCAATGGGGCAAAACCGAAGAGGCGTTGGCCGTGCTGGAGCGCGCCTATGCAGCAGGGGACGCAGGGCTTGTTCTGTCGCGTTCGGACCAGAATCTCGATCCTGTTCGACAATCGCAAAAGTTTGAGTCATTACTGCAACGTCTCGGTTTTGGTTGAGACGAGGAAACAGGGGTAACTATGAAGAAGAATATCCTGATGACTGCCGCCATCGCGCTTGCGACCGGTCTGGCGGCTTGCGCACCGGCTGCGGAAGAAGCTGAAGCGCCCGAAGCGACCGAAGTTGTCGAAGAAGCCACTGAAGCCGAAGCACCTGCAGAAGAAGCAGCGATGACCGGCGAAGAAACCGCTGCGACCGAAGGTGAGGGCGAAGGCGATGGTTCGCTGGATCCCGAGGGCAACCCGGTTGATCAGTAATCTGCAAGCTTTGATTTCGCATTGCCTTCGCTGGCGGAGACAATGCGCTTGAACGTCTTGCGCGATATCCAGAGGCTCGGAAGCTCGCTGCTTCTGAGCCTCTGTTGTTTTGCCTGCCTCAATTTGATCGCGCTGCCAGCGGCACACGCTCAAAGCCCGCAGGCCGATGCCGACGCCGCCTATGCCGCTATTGTCGAGGAACTGTGGGAAGACGAACAGGCAGAATTTCAGCGGTTCTACAGCAAATTGACGCCTGAAGGCGTTGCCGTGTTTTCGCGGGTCATAATGAGCATGGACGAGGGACAGCGTGGCACTCTGGCCCTGAAACTGGCCCGTTCGCCGACTGAAACCTCGAACAGCTTTCTGGCTTTGTATGACGGCTTCGCGCCTGAGGGATTCTCGGGTGCCGTGGCGCGATTGAGACAGCAGGGATACGAGAACTGGGACATCCTGCTGGCCGCACTCGCTGTTGATGGCCCAGATGCCGTGCGGCTTGAATTTGACGAAGCCCAAACGGTGCGATGCGTGGGTGTGCCTTACCGTGACGAATTCGGAAACCTGCCGGAGAATTACGAACCGCCAGAAGGTGCGAACCTGTGCAGCGAGGAACTGACGAGGTTTCGAAACACATATTTCGATACCACGCGAGCGCTGGTCAGGGGTTACCGGCTTGGGCCTGACGAGGCGCTTTATCAGGCGCAGTTCATGCTCTTCGGGCCGAGCACCGAAGCCTACAAGACGGATGACGCGCGTCTTCAGCAGCAAGAGCAATACGGGCGGCCGCTGGAAGATTGGGAAATCAATCACACCTGCGGAGCCGTCTATCTTGGAGACCGGTTCGTGCTGACCGCGGCGCATTGCGTGGTGACCAGCCTCAGCAATGAACGGTTCTTCGCCGGTCGCCGGGTGCGGCTTGGAACGCATTCGATCACGGGCATGGATAACATCATTCCGATCCGTACCGTCGTGACTCATGCAGGCTATGATCCCCGGACACTGAAGAACGACATCGCTCTGATCCAATTGGAGCACGCCCCGCGTTCGTCGCGGGTTACCGAGGTTATATTGCCATCGTCGCCGGACTATGTGCCTGAGCCGAATAATCTTCTGATGAGTGGGTGGGGTTACATGAAGCCGACGGAAAGCACGGACAATCCGCGCGCTCTCGACGGAGAGTTTCAGGCAAAGGCGGCGGAAACCTTGCAGGGTGGGAGGATCCAGGTCTTTTCGGTCGATGTGTGCAAGAACAACAGGGTCTTTCGTCGCAACCGCATTCGCATCCAGCCAGGCCAGCTTTGTGCAGGCAGCCGGGTGGGGGTCGACAGTTGCCGGGGCGACAGCGGCGGCCCGGTTGTCGAAACGCGGAGCAACACGCTGGTGGGCCTTGTGTCAGGCGGGAAGGGTTGCGGCCTTTTCAACACGCCTTCGGTCTATGTCGATATCGCCTATTATCTCGACTGGATAGAACGGGCCAAACGCCTTGCACTCAGGTCCGCTGCCCAGACACGGCGCACCGCCCCCTGATCATGGCAAAAACCGGGGTGGGCACGCGCCACACGGTTGGAATGCAATCACGAATTGCGTATCGATCCTGATCAGCTTGATCTGACCAGTCATTCGAGGTGCTGCACCATCCCTGAAGCAAGCCAACAGGACAAGTCGCAGAACGCGGCACCTCCGCTTCCGTGTGTCTCCTTTGCGATAGGGGTCACGGGCCACAGTGCCGTTCACAAGTCCTTTCCGGCTGACCCGACTGCGTTGGAGCAGGCGCTTGGCGAACTGTTCGGGCTGGTCCAGCATTTGCTCGAAGAGCGGCAGCAAGCGGTTGGTGCATCACACTTGTGCAGAGCCCGCCTGCTGACGCTGCTCAGCGACGGGGTCGATCATCTGGCGGTTCAGGCCGGAATGCAGCGTGAAAGGGAATTGATGATCCCGCTGCCTTTTGGCCGTGCGCTTAACACCGCGATCAACGCGCGGCCGGAAAGCGCGTCTGATGCCAGGGCGATATTGGCAGGCAAGGTTGCATCAGATCCCGCTGTCGCAAGCAGAGCGGGAACCATCGCCGCGTTGGCCGATCGTGGCGTCCTGTTCGAACTTGCCGACCAGGACGAGCGCCTGACCGAACTGTTCCTGCAAACCCTCGATAACCCGCAAGACGCCACTGCGGTTTCGTCGCTGGCATCGGAAACCGGGAGGCGCACAGCATTGGCCGGGCGCGTCTTGATCGAGCAGTCCGATCTGGTGATCGCCGTCTGGGACGGACTTACGACTGCCAATGCAGGAGGCACCGGCCACACCGCGCTTGCGGCGTTGAGGGAAGGGGTGCCCGTGTTGCTGGTCGATCCCGTGCGTCCAGATCAGTGGCGCGTGCTGCATTCGCCAGAGGAACTGGTGGCTCGTCCCAAGGTCTTCGACAAGGAAGAACAAGCGGCACAGCTTGCCGAGGCGATCGGAAACGCCATTGCCGCGCAACGCCCCGGCGGGGATCAGCTGGCCAATCCGATCGCAGCGCTGGAGGCTGAGCGATGGCATGATCGCAGTTCGATTGGCGGGCACGCGTTCCGCCGGGTCGAAGCCCTGTTCGGGGAAACCGGCTGGGGCCGCAAGCTGGCTTCGATAAGGCGCAGCTATGAACGCCCCGATGCCATTGCTGCGGGAAGTGGGCAGGCACTGCTGTCCACCATTGCAAGGCTGGCACCGGACAATGATCAGATTGGTGATGCGATCGCCAGACAGATCCTCACGCGATTTGCGTGGTTCGAGGCGGTTTCTTCGCGGCTTTCCGATTTTCATCGATCCGGCATGACGGTCAACTTCGTGCTGGGTGCATGCGCGATCATCGGTGGCATTCTGTACCTTCCGCTGGTGGAACCGGCACAGAAATGGATATTCGCCGGGATCGAGCTGACCTTTCTGCTGGCCATCCTGCTGAACACCGCCGCCGGTCGCCGTCTGAAGCTGCATCAGCGTTGGTTCGAAACGCGGCGCGCAGCGGAATATCTGAGGCACAGCCCGATGCTATGCGTCATGGGTGTAGCGCGCCCCTCCTCCGCCTGGCCAAGGGGGACAGGCACCTGGTGGCCCGAATGGTATGTGCGCAACGCGGTGCGCGCCGTTGGGCTGCCGCGCGCCGTCGTCGACAAGGCCTATTTGCGGCGCGCGCTTGAAGCCTTGCGCGATCATCACGTCAATCCACAGCGTGATTACCACCGCGCCAAATCGCACAGGCTGGGCCGCGCGCACCACGGGCTGGACGTGCTTTCCGAGCGGCTGTTCGTCAGCGCGGTTTTCGTGGTCGCGATCTATCTTGCGCTTGCGGCGCTCGCGGCTCTTGGGACGGTTGATCCGGACTGGCTTGCCAAGGCGGCGAAATGGTTCACCGTGCTTGCCGTGGCGCTGCCCTCTCTTGGCGGCGCGCTCGCGGGAATCCGCTATTTCGGCGATTTTGAACGTTTCGCCGAAATTTCCGAAGTCACGGCAGAGCGGCTCGACATTATCGCCTCCCGGATCGACGCCTTGCTGGCGGCACCGGACAACGCGCTGAGTTATGCGCTCGCATCCGACATCATGCGCGCGACCGACAATGTCGTATTTGCCGAGATTCAGGCATGGCAATCTGTCTTCAGCGGCAAGATCATTGCGGTTCCGGCGTGAGTGCAGAGGGGGTTGATGGCGGCGCACGGCGCGTGCTCGTGGCCGGGGCAAGCGGGACGATCGGGCGGGCTGTCGTCAAAGCCCTGGTCGAACAGGGGCACGCGGCATTCGCCTTGCTGCGCAGCGGCGCGGATCAACCAGCCGAGCTGGCAGAGGCAACAATCCTGCATGATGACTTGCGCGATCCATCGGGCCTTGGCCGATCCCTAGCGGAGCATCGCATCGATGCTGTCGTTTCATGCATCGCATCGCGCAACGGCGCGCCCAAAGACGCCGAGGCGGTGGATTTTCGCGCCAATCTCAACCTTCTCAATGCAGCCGAGCAATCTGGCGCCGATCACTTCATCCTGCTTTCGGCGATTTGCGTGCAGCGCCCGCTTCTGGCCTTCCAGCACGCAAAGATCGCGTTCGAACGGGCGCTTAAGGCATCAAGGATAAATCACACGATCGTGCGCCCGACCGCCTTCTTCAAATCCTTGTCTGGGCAGATCGACAGGGTGCTGGCGGGAAAACCATTCCTGATTTTCGGTAACGGTGAACTCACCCGTTGTAAGCCGATCAGCGATGCCGACCTTGCTCGATACATCGTCGATTGCCTGCATCTTCCCGAGCGGCGCGGTGCGACCTTGCCGATTGGCGGGCCGGGGCCTGCCATCACTCTCAAGCAGCAGGGTGAATTGCTGTTCGAGGCGGCGGGCCGTGAGCCTCGCTTCCGGACTGTTCCGGTAAGGCTGTTCGATGCGGCGGCGGGCGTTCTGTCGCTGGGTGAGCGTTATTCCGACTGGTTTGCCGAAAAGGCCGAATACGCCCGCATCGCACGCTATTACGCGACCCAAAGCATGCTGGTGCTTGATCCGGTGAGTGGAGAATACAGCGCCGAGGCGACCCCCGAATTCGGGCAGGATACGCTCATCGAACACTATCGTTCGCAAATCGCCGCGCGAACGGGGCGGGGCGCGCAATGAGCGGCGACGGGTTGTTCTTGACGCTTGCAAGCTGCGCCTTCTTCATGGCGCTGGTCGGCTGGATCAGCTGGGCAAAGACGCGCGGGACGGCGGAGACGAGGGACGGCTATTTTCTCGCCGGGCGGGGGCTGACCGCGACTTTCATCGCCGGTTCGCTGCTGCTGACCAACCTGTCCGCAGAACAACTGATCGGGCTCAACGGCTCGGCCTATGGCCATAATCTTTCGAGCATGGGGTGGGAGGTCACCGCCGCCGTTGCAACCATCGCCATGGCGCTGGTTTTCCTGCCGAAATATCTCGCCGGAGCCTTCACCACTTTGCCGCAATTCCTGAATGACCGGTTCGATGCGGACGTGCGGCGTATGTCGGTGCTGCTGTTCATGCTGGGGTACGGCCTCGTGACCATTCCCAGCGTGCTCTATTCGGGCTCGCTCGCGGTGATCGCCTTTTTCGACATTCCCGCGCTGACCGGCCTTGGGGATTTCAGTGCGCTGGTCCTGACGGTGGTGCTGATCGGCGTGATTGGCGCGATCTACGCCGTATTTGGCGGGCTGAGGGCGGTCGCGGTGTCGGATACGCTCAACGGCATCGGGCTGCTGATCGTCGGTATTCTGGTGCCTGTGCTTGGCCTGATGGCACTGGGCGATGGCAGCTTCGCGCAAGGGCTTGCCCGGCTCACCACGCAGCATCCGGAAAAGCTCAACGCAATCGGCAGTTCCACCGATCCGACGCCGTTCGGCACGATCTTCACCGGCATGATTTTCGCCAACCTGTTTTACTGGTGCACCAATCAATATGTGATCCAGCGCACGCTCGGCGCGCAAAGCCTCGCCGAAGGGCAGAAAGGCGTGCTGCTGTCGGGATTCTTCAAGATCATGGTGCCGTTCATGATGATGATCCCCGGGGTGATCGCATTCCATCTCTACGGTCCGGGGCTGGGCAGCATCGACGAAGCCTATCCGCGGCTGATACGCGATGTCCTGCCCGTTTGGCTTTCGGGCTTCTTCCTAGCCGTGCTGCTGGGCGCTGTGTTTTCTTCGTTCAATTCGCTGCTCAACAGCGCCGCGACGCTGTTCGCGCTCGACATTTATGCCCCTGCGAAAACCGCGCCTGTCGGCGATGCAGAACTGGTGCGTGTGGCAAAAATCGCGAGCGTCGTGATCGCGGTGTTTTCTTTCGCTATCGCGCCGCTGCTTTCCCTCGCGGCTGAGGGACTGTGGCAGGTGATCCGCATCTTCACCGGCTTCTACAACATCCCGACCATTGTGATCGTGATCGTCGGGCTGTTTACCGCAAGGGTTCCGGCGCTGGGTGCGAAGATCGTCATCGTATTCCATGTGGTCGCCTATGGCCTGATCCGCTTCGTCTTTGACGAAGTGATCACGCTGCATTTCATCCATCTCTATGCGGTGCTGTTCGTGATCGAGGTGGCGATCATGCTCGCTTGCGGCTGGCTGCGACCTCGCGAGGAAGCCTGGCGTTTCACGCGCGAGGAGAAAGTCGATCTGACCCCGTGGCGCCATGCGAAGCCCGCTGCAATCACGCTGTTCAGCTTTGTCGTGGCTACCTACCTGCTGTTCTCGCCTGTGGGGCTCGCCTCGACATCAGGGCCGGGATTGTTGTTCGGCATTCTGATTTCGGCGCTGGTGCTGTTCAACGCCACGGTCTGGATCGTCTCAGGCAGGCGCGCAGCCTAGGCGATCAGGCTGGCGAGCACCCGGCGCTTTCCTTCGAACGGGCGGCGACCGTGCATCACAATGAAATTGTCCACCAGCGCGACATCGCCCGTCTGCCATGCAAGATCGTAGGTCAGTTCATCAGCGATCGCGATCGGGCCTGCCATCTGTTCTGTGGTGATCGGCTCGCCATTGCCCAGAGTGATTGAACGGTTGGGATCATTGCGGCTGTCTGCCCAACCCCTGAAGGCGGCGATCAACTGGTTGAAAAAGCTTTCGCGTCCCTCGCCGACATCGCGAATGGCGGCGAGGACAGGCGTGGTCGCCCGCAGGCTGTCGTCCTCGCGCCATTCCCATTGGTATCCGAGCTCGCTCAGCCGGCGTTCCGCGCCTTCGCGGTCGGTCACGCTGAGCGTGCTGCGCCATGATCTGCCCTGGCCCGATCCCGCGTCATCGCTGCCCGGCATGACGTTGGTGTAGCGCACGCCCTCGGCCTGGACGGCGTCATAGAAATCGCGATGTTCGGCGCGGATGCGGTCCAATACCCAATCCGAACGGCATAGAGGGGTCGCGCCGCCTTTTTCCGCCGCGATCTCGCAATAGAAAAACAGCTTGGCCGGATAGAGCGGTGTTTGCGCCATTTCGTGATGCAGGAAAATCTCTGTCTTCGGGGGGGCTTCATTGGCGGTGAAGACGCGCGGCGTGACATTGGTGCGCACCGCGTTGGAAAGCGAATCTTCATAGGTGAAGCCCGTTTCTCCATACCCCTCGATCGCGGCATCGAAGGCCAGCGGATCGGGCACGTCGAACCCGCGAAACAGTAGCGTCCCCGCTTCGGCCAGCGCCGCATCGACTGCGCTCTTGTTGGCGTTCAGGAAGGCGGCAAGATCGCCTCCGCCCGGAATGATGCCGGGAAATTCTGATGTCTGCTTGTCAGTCATAGATCGGATGGAAGGTGTTGAAGGCGGCTTCGGCGAAGACGCCCGGATCGTTGAAGCGTCGGTTCTGGTTAAGTGCGCTGATCGCGGCCATTTCGACCGCGCTCAGTTCGAAATCTTCAATGTCGATATTCTCGCGCATCCGTTCGGGCTTTGAAGTCTTGGGGATCACCGCCGTTCCGCGCTGCACACCCCATTTGAGCAAAACCTGCGCCGGGGTCTTTCCGTGAGCTTGCGCTGCCACCATCACCGGCGCCGCACCCAGCAGGCTCTCGCCGCTGTCTGCCATTCCCAGCTCGAAATAGCTTTGCGCCCCCAGCGGAGAAAACGCTGTCACGTCGATGCCGTATCCGCGAGCGCAGCGGATCAGCTTTTCCTGAGTCAGATAGGGATGCGCCTCGATCTGGAGCATGGCGGGCCTGATCGTCGCATAGCTCATCAGATCATGGATCAACGCGGTGTTGTAGTTGCACACGCCGATGCGGTTCACGAGCCCTTTGTGCACCAGCGTTTCCATCGCCATCCAGGTTTCCTGCAACGGCACGGGCGCGCGCTTCATCACTGGATCGGGCGCGTCCGGATGGTGCAGCCATTCGGGCGGATAGCGGACATCGATCGGCACATATTCGAGCGCGATCGGGAAATGGATCAGATACAGGTCGAGATAGTCGAGCCGCAGGTCGGAAAGCGTCTTGCGGCATGCCTCCTCGACATGCTCGGCGGCGTGGAATGTGTTCCACAGCTTGGAAGTGACCCACACTTCCTCACGCGTCACAAGCCCTTCGGCCACGGCTTGCGACAGGCCTTCGCCGGTTTCCGCTTCATTGGCGTAATCGGCGGCGCTGTCGAAATGGCGGTATCCGGCACGCACCGCCTCGACCACGCTCGCCGCGGTGTCTTCGCTCGGGATCTTCCAGAGGCCGAAGCCGATGCGGGGCATTTCAGGGAGCATTGGTTCTCAGTCCTCGAATTGGATGTCGACAGGCAGGCCGGTCGCGATGCTTTGCTGCGCGGCGGCGCCCATCACGACGGAGCGATAGCCGTCGGATGCGTTGATCAGCGGTTTTGTGCCATGAACCAGCGCATGGTGGAAATCGCGCAGCTGGAAATAGGTTGCGCCATGATGGCTTCCGGCGTCGAGCGCGTCCTTAGGGGTTTCGACCTTTTCGGGCGCGGGGCGGACATAGCTGGCGATGCGTTGCCCCTTGTCATTGACGGCTCCGGCGCGCGGTGCCCATGCGATGGCACCGCCGGGCAGCTTCACTTCCAGCTTGCCGATCGGGCCGACGGCGCTGATCTCTTCCTGCTCCTCAGACCCTTCGGCGAACATGCACAGGTCGAGCATGGCCCGCGCCCCGCGCTTGAAATCGACCAGCACGAAAGCGTTGTCGATGACGTCGGGCACCTCCCCGCCATAGCGTTCGTCGAGGTGGTTCACATCCTGCCCGCCGCTGGCAAAGACGCGCACGGGCTCGTCCTGAAGGATGTGGCGCATCAGGTCGAAGAAGTGGCAGCATTTCTCGACCAAGGTGCCGCCGGTGTTGCGATTGAAGCGGTTCCAGTCGCCGACCTTCACCAGAAACGGAAAGCGATGCTCGCGGATGGCGAGCATGCGGATATCGCCTGCCTCGCCCGAATGCACCCGCTCGATGAAGCGCGTGACCGGCGGCATGTAGCGATATTCGAGCCCCACCCAGAACAAAGACGGATGCTGCTGTGCAAAGGCCACCAGATCGCGCGCGTCCTCCACGCTGGTGCACATCGGCTTTTCCAGAAGGACGCCATGCCATGGCTCGATATGCTGGCGCACGATGGCGTGGTGAGTGTGATTGGGCGCGGCGATGATCACCGCGTCGGGGCGCGTCATCGCCAGCATTCCTGCGGTATCCGCCCATGCGCCCACCGGATCGCTGTAGGCGCCGACCTTGTCCCCGTCTGCCCGCAGTTCTCTGGACAGCGCCAGTGCGGCATTGCGCGATCCTTCGTCCGGGTCGGCAATTCCGAGCAGCTTTGCACCGGGGATCAGCGCCAGATTGCGCATATGTTCGCGGCCCATCATGCCGCAGCCGATGATGGCATAGGTCTTGGTCGCGCTCATAGGGGCAACGCCGTAATTGAAACGCCTGCGGGGTCAATGACTTCGCCGGTCAGATCGAAGGTGATCGGCCCGGTCGAATAGTTGAAGGCAAACAGATGCGTGGCGCTGCGTCGGACGCGTAATCCTTCGGGTAGCGGAAGGAGCTCGATCCGGGCTTCATCCGCGATGCGAATGACCAACTGGTTCAACAGGGTTCCGTCCGGCCAAGCGGCGAGATAGCGGTGATTGCCGTGCGCAAACACAAGGCCGCGTCCGTCCTCCAACGCGAATTCGGGGGCAAGATCGCTTGTCACATCCTCCCGCCAGCGCACGACGCTCCAACCTTCACCGGTTTCGACAATCCCGTCGCGCAGGCTTTCGACACGGGTGATGGTGACAGGGACCAGGTCGCGCAATTCGCCGGGGGGCAGGCCTTCGGGAATGCAGAAGCTCTCGCTCTTGCTGCCCGATCTGGGGCCGATCAGCACCGGGCAAGTGAGGTTCGAGAGGCGCGATACGAACCCGTCTGGTACAATCGGCATGGTCGGGACGAAGACAGCGCGATAGTCACTCAAATCGGCATCGGGTGCGACGATATCGATATCGAGCCCGAACCCTCGGAGCGCGGAATACCATTCGTAGGCAAGCTCAAGATAGCGGAAGCTTCGCCCCTGCGGCTGGATGCCGCACACCCATGCCGCCTCGTAGGAGAACACCAGCGCCACCGGAGCCTTTGCGCATTGCTGCGGGCCGATCTTCGCGATCACGTCCGCCGCAGCGCGTGCTTCCCCGGCGGCTTCGGCATCGCTGCTGTCAGGCCGCAGCAGGCCGGCGTGCATTTGTTCCTGCGCAAACGGGGCCTGCCGCCAGCGGAAATAGCTAGTGAATTCGGCACCGTGCGCCATCGCCTCCAGCGTCCACAGCGTGACCATGCCGGGCAGCGGTGCAGGGTTGAAGCGTGCCCAGTTCACCGGGCCGGGTTGCTGCTCCATCACGCCCCAGCGGCCATTGGAACAACCGCGGTAAAGATCGTGATGGAAGGCCGCGATGTCCGGGTGGCCCTGCCGCAAATAGGCGTTCTTCTCCGCGTCGGAGAACCAGAATTGCTCCAGAAAACCCAGCGGATAGCTGTCCCATGTCGCCACATCGAGATCGCGCCCGACATCGTGGTGATCGAACTCGGTGAAGAAGCCCATGAAGTTGTGGGTGATATCGCGCCCCGGCGAATGTTCGCGCAGGATGTCCACCTGTTCGCGGTTGAATGCCACCACCTCGTCAGAGGCAAAGCGGCGATAGTCGAGCCAGTGCGCCGGGTTCGCCTCGGTCACGGTCAGATGCGGTGGATCAACTTCGGCGAAGGAGCGGTATTCCATGCTCCAGAACACATTGCCCCATGCCGTGTTGAGCGCGTCGATGGTGCCATAGCGCGCGGCCAGCCATTCGCGGAAAGCTGCCGCCGCCGCGTCGGAAAAGCTCAGCACCGTGTCATGGCAGCCATATTCATTGTCGGTCTGCCACGCCGTGATTGCGGGGTGCTGGCCATAGCGCCGGGCGATCGCGTCTGTAATGCGGCGCGATTGCTCGCGATAGCCGCGATGGCTGAAACAATAATGGCGCCGCGATCCGAAGCCACGTGGGCGGCCCTGTTCGTCCACGGCAACCATGTCCGGCATCGAATCCACCAGCCATTTGGGCGGTGTAGCGGTGGGCGTGCACAGCACCACTTCCAGCTCCTCCGCGTGCAAGGTCTCTATCGCCCGGTCGAGCCAGCCCCAGTCGAACCGGCCCGGCTCCGGCTCGATCCGGCTCCACGCGAATTCGCCGATGCGGACCATAGAAAGCCCCGTCTCGCGCATCCGGCGGGCATCGTCCGCCCAGATCGCCTCGGGCCAGTGTTCGGGGAAATAGCAGCAGCCCAGCTTCATGCGGAAACCTTCTCCAATGCGATCAACAAGGCGGTTTCGGGATGGGTGAGGGGCAAGGCGAGGCCCTGTGTCATCAGCGACCTGCCCGAAAGCGAGAAGCCGTCACGCCAGTGTCGCTTGTTCGGCAAGTACAACGCCGCCTTTTGCGGCCACGGAAGCAGCAATGTGACGCGGTAATGGGCTTCGGGATCAAGCCCCTTGAGCCTTACCGGCGCGGCGTCGAATTCCCCCGAAAAGCCGGTCTGCGCGGCAAGGGCGAGGGCGCTGGTGTCGCCCACGACAATCTGTGTGTAAACGGCGGGATCGGGGTGATCGAGGAAATGCAGATCGCCCGAATGCAGCACTTCGCGCCATTGCTTGTATAGCGCGATATGCGCCTTTAGCACTTCGCGCTCCGCCTCGCTCATCGCGCCCGGATCAGCCTCCACCCCCATGTGCCCGAACAGTGCGACCTTGGCGCGGAAATCCATGTCCGTTTGCCGCCCGGTGATCGGATTGGGTGAAGGGCCGACATGATTGCCCAGCACCTCCAGCGGCAGGAATTGCGACCAAGCACGCATGATGCGAACGCGCTCTATCGGATCGTTGTTGTCCGACGGCCAGACCCGCTGGACGCGCGACAGCACGCTGAAATCGATCCGCCCCCCGCCGCTCGAACAGCTTTCTATCTCCACCGCCGGATGCGCGGCACGCAGCCGATCGAGCAGGCGGTAGAACCCGCTGACCTGATCCGATTGCCGCGCGCCTGCGGGGAAAAGGTCGCGGTTATGATCCCATTTGAGATAGGCGATGGCGTGATCGCGCAGCAGCGCGTCCAACCGCTCGAACAGATAATCGCGGACCTCTTGCCGGGTCAGGTCGAGTACAAGTTGGCCGCGCATGGTCGGGCGATCCCGCCCTTCGAGATGGAGGCACCAGTCGGGATGCGCGCGATAGAGATCGCTTTCGGGAGAGACCATTTCCGGCTCGACCCACAGGCCGAAATCCATGCCCAGCGCGTGCACCCGTTGGATTAGCGGATCGAGCCCGTGCGGGAAGACATCAGCCGACACGAACCAGTCGCCAAGGCTGCTCTGGTCATTGCGCCGTCCACCGAACCAGCCATCGTCCAGCACGAAGCGTTCCACGCCAATCTCTGCGGCGCTTTCAGCCAGCGCGATCAGGCCGCTTTCGGAAAGATCGAACGCCAGTGCCTCCCACGAATTGAGATGCACCTTGCGCGGCCCCCAGTTCGGCCGTCCGCGCAGGACGTGTCCGCGCGCATGGCGGTGGAATGCATGGGCGAGCTCCGACCTGTTCTGACCCAGCGCAAACAGAACCGGCGGCGCGCCAAACGCGCCTTGCGGCTTGATAACCTCGCCCCCGTCAGGAAAGGCCGCTCCCATCTGGAGTATGGCGCGTCCGTCTGCCGATCCGATATTGTCGCATTCGATCCGGGTATCGTGATCCCCGCTTGAGGCGAGATGGAACCCCAGCACTTCTTCGCCACCGTCGGCGTGCAGCAGCAGCCAGTTGCCGCCGCCAAATCCGGGCTTTCCCCCGGCAGAGCGGCGCGCAAATCCGTTGGGCGCAATCGGCTGGCGGCTTTCGCGCATTTCGCCGGCCCATCTCCCGCTGAATGCGGTGAAGTCGGCAAAGCGGCGCGGGATCGGCATGCTGATCGAGGCAAGCCGTTCAAGCACAATCGGCTCGGCATTCTCGTTCCAGCCGTCGCTGTCGCAGAATACGGTGTCGCTGCCCTTTATCGCCCAATGCGTCGACAGGTGGATATTGGCCTGCGCATCGGCAAACCTGCAGGTAAGCTCGCTGCCTTCGTGAAACCAGGAAATCAGGCGCAAATCGGTGTGCAGTGGCTCTCCCGAAATACGGCGGAAGCTGGCCACGGGGCTGCCCTGCCAGCCATGGCCAGCTTGCGGGACGATACCCGGCACAGGCGGCGTGTCAGCCTGGTTTTCGTGCCGCCCACGCATGGTGGAATGAGCGAGCGCGGCAAGATCTTCACCTTCGGGCAGGCGCGCGCCGAGGTAGACGACATCCGCCGTCCCGCCTTCGACCAATGCAAAGACCAGCGTTTTCGCGGCGCCATCTAGCCGCACATGGTGCACGCCTTGGGTCAAAATGATCGTCCCGCCCTTTTTTCCTTCCCCCGTGCAGATGCGAAAAACCGCACTTGCCCGCTCGTTGGCGTTCGGCTCTAACCGCGCAAACCCCGCGCGCAAAGCGGGGAATGCGAGAGGGGCGTAACGATAACATGCTGAACCAGCTTCCCACCACCAGTGCCGTGCAGATCGGTGTCGCGATTGTCCTTACGGCATTGGTCGGCCTTGCCACCTGGCTGACGATCCGCCGCGCAAAGCATGACGGATCGAAAAAGGATGTTTTCCTTGCAGGCGGGGGGCTTAGCTGGCTGTTTGTCGCGGGCTCGATCACGCTGACCAACCTTTCGACCGACCAGTTGGTGGGCATGAACGGCAACCAGATGGCGTTGCTGGCGTGGTGGGAAATCGCCGGATTTGCAGGGCTTCTGATCCTCGCTTTCGTGTTTGTGCCGATCTATTATCGCAACAATTGCACCACCGTGACCGAGCTTCTGGAAAAGCGTTACAACGGGCGGAGCATCCGTACGCTGATTTCGGCGCTGTTCCTCTTCGGTAATATCCTGATCTACCTGCCCGCCGTGCTTTATTCGGGCGGCACATTCATGCAGGCGCTGTTCGGCGATCAGCTCCCGGTGCTGGCTTTCGCTGCGGTTCTGGCGGTGATTTCGGCGGCCTACACGATTTTTGGCGGGCTGCGCGCGGTTGCGGTGATGGACACCTATTCCGGCATCGGAATTCTTGGCCTTGCGCTGCTGATCGTGGCGCTGGCGTTGGCGGCGGTCGACTGGAACATCACCGATGGCGTCCCGGCAGAACGGCTGACCATGATCGGCGGGCCGGACAGCCCGATCCCGTTCCATACGCTGTTCACCGGCATGATCTTCATCCAGATATTCTACTGGTCGACCAATCAGAACATCACCCAGCGCGCGATGGCTGCGCCCACGGTCAAGGAAGCGCAGAAGGGTGTGCTGGCCGCCGCTGCGATCCGTATCCTCATCGTGCCGCCGATTGTCGTCATCCCCGGCATCGTCGCTTACAAGCTGTTCGGCGATGTCGGCGATGCGGCATACGGCCAGCTGATTGCCGAAGTGCTGCCGCCGTGGCTTTCGGGCGCGTTCGCGGCGATGGTGGCAGCGGCTGTCATCACCACTTTCAGCGCGGTGCTGAACAGTTCGGTGGCGCTTTACTCGGTCGACTTCCACGAACAGTTCGCGGGCGAGGTGAAGGATCACTGGAAGCTCGCCGCTGCCGTATCTGTGCTGCTGACACTGACATCGATCATGCTGGTGACGGTCTATATCGACGCGGCCAGCGCCGATCCGACCGAATTCAGCATCATCAACCTTTTGCAGCAACTGAACGGGTTGCTCTCAATGCCGATCCTCAGCGCCTTTGTCGCCGGTCTGTTGTTCCGCAATGTCGAAGCTCCTGCGGCGATTGGCGGGGTGATCTGGGGTGTGGCGCTGTATGGCGGGTTCACCTTCTACCTTCAGCCCGAAGGATACATCGCGATGCATTACATCGACTTCATGGTGGTGACGCTGGTGACGAGCGTGATCGCTGCGCTCGCGGTGAACCGGGCGATGGGCAACCGGGCGCAGTTCGTCGGATTCGGGCGGCGTGGCGAGGCGGCGGCGTGAGCCTGGATTTCTCGAAGCCCCACCGGCGCTACAATCCGCTCACCGGTGCATGGGTGCAGGTGTCGCCGCAGCGCATGGGCCGTCCGTGGCAGGGGGAGGAGAGCGAGCCCGATCCGCCACCGCCAGCCTATGATCCCGCGTGCTACCTGTGTCCCGGCAACACCCGCGTCGGGGGTCAGGCGAACCCGGATTATTCGGGCGTCTACGTCTTCGATAACGACTTTCCCGCGCTGGAGCCGGACGGAGCCGCGCCGGAGCAAACCTTTGACCCACTGCTGCGCGCGGAGACGACCAGCGGCACCTGCCGGGTCATCTGCTTTTCGCCCGATCATTCAAAGTCGATGCCCGAACTGGCGCCGGGCCAAATCCGCGAGGTGATCGACGTCTGGGCGCGGCAGAGCGAGGAACTGGGGCAATCGCACGCCTGCGTGCAGGTGTTCGAGAACAAGGGCGCGATGATGGGCTGTTCCAACCCGCATCCGCATGGACAGGTGTGGGCGACCGCCCATCTGCCCGACGAATTGGTCGAAGAAACCGCGCAGCAGGCCGCCTATCATGACGAGCATGGCTCAAGCCTGTTGCTCGATCTGGCGGCACGTGAAGCGCAGGCGGGCGAGCGCGTCGTTGACATCAACGCCGACTGGATCGCCATCGTCCCGTTCTGGGCGGCTTGGCCGTTCGAGACTTTGCTGTTGCCGCGGTTCGAGGTTCAGCGGCTGCCCGAACTTGGCGATGCCGAGCGCGACAGCCTTGCTGAAATCCTCAAGGCGTTGACGACGCGCTACGACAATCTGTTCCGCACCAGCTTTCCCTATTCGATGGGCTGGCATCAGTCCCCTTTCGAGGACACGCCGTTGAAGTGGTTTCAGCTCCACGCCCATTTCTACCCGCCTCTCTTGCGCTCGGCGAGCGTGCGCAAGTTCATGGTGGGATATGAAATGCTGGCTGAGGCGCAGCGTGACCTGACGCCGGAACGCGCGGCGGAAATGCTGCGTAACGTCAGCGGCACCGAGCACTACCGGGGCGAGCGATGAACCACCGCGAGCAATTGCTGGAGCGCGTGCGCGCAGGCTTTCGCGCGGCCTATGGCGAGGAACCGCAGGCGATCTTTGCCGCGCCGGGTCGGGTCAACCTGATCGGTGAACACACCGACTATAATGACGGGCTGGTGCTGCCCTGCGCTATCGACCGCGAGACCATGATCGCAATTGGCGCGGGTAATGATGCACGGATCGAAAGCGTAGCGCTGGATCTGGGCGATGAGCGCGACAGCTTTTCGCTGCGTGAACCAATCGCGGCAACGCAGGTCGAATGGGCCAACCATGTGCGCGGCGTTTCCCGCTTCGTGATGGAAAGCGGCCATCAGATTGCCCCGGCACGGATCGCGATTGCCGGAAACGTCCCGATCGGAGCGGGTCTGTCCTCCTCTGCATCGCTAGGGGTGGTCTCAGGCCTCGCTCTAACGACTTTGGCAGGAACAGCCGCCGCGCCCGAAACGCTCGCTCAAGTGGCGCAAAGGGCCGAGAACGAGATGGTCGGCACGCAATGCGGGATCATGGATCAGATGGCGTCGGCATGCTCGCAATCGGGGCATACGCTGATGCTCGATTGCCGCGACCTCAGCTTTCGGCACATCGCCATGCCGCGCGATCTGGCGCTGGTGATCATCGATAGCGGTGTGCGGCATTCGCTCGGCGACAGCCCGTATAATGAACGCCGTGTCCAGTGCGAAGCGGCGGCGCGGCATTACGGCGCGGCTTCCCTGCGCGATGTTTCGCCAGAGCAACTGGTAGCCGAAAGAGGCAATCTGCCTGACCTCGAATTCCGCCGTGCGCGCCATGTCGTCAGCGAAATCGCACGAGTCAGCCAGTTCTCCAGCGCGTTGGAGGCTGCCGACGCTGCGCAGATTTCCGGATTGATGGCGGACAGCTTCCGATCCTATCGGGACGATTTCGAAGCCTCGGTTCCACAAGTGGACCGCCTGTTCCAGCTGATCAGCGAAGTGCTTGGCCGGGACGGAGGAGTCCGCTTGACCGGCGGGGGATTTGGCGGATCGCTGGTCGCCCTTGCGCCGGTTGACGCGGTGGAGGCAATTCGCAAGGTTTCGGCCCCGGCGCAGGTCGGCATTTTCAAGCCGTCCGCCGGTGCGGCCAGAATTGCCTAGGGCGCTTGGCTCACTCAGCGGATTTACACATATAAAAATATCTTTATATGTCGTGCGCGATGACTATCGACGCGCTGTTCAAGGCTTTGGCTGATCCCACGCGGTTGCGCATTGCGCGGCTGCTGTCGGCCATGGAACTTGCGGTGGGTGAACTGGCGCAGGTTCTGGGGCAAAGCCAGCCGCGCGTTTCGCGTCATGTCGGTATCCTGTGCGATGCCGGTCTGGCAGAGCGCCGTCGCGAAGGCAGCTGGGTGTTCCTGCGTGCCGCTGGTGGTGGCGAGGCAAGCGGCCCGGTGCTTGCCGCACTCGACCAATTGCTGGCCGCTGCCGAACGGGAAAGTCCGGAATTCGCGGCAGTTTGCGAGGATGACCGGCGCAAGCTGGCCGCGATCCGCGAGGCGCGCGAGGTCAATGCCGAAGATTACTTCGCGCGCCACGCCGAACAATGGGACGAATTGCGCGCGCTCCACACCCCGGACATTCAGGTGGAGGAACAACTTGCCGCAACGCTTGGCACTGCGCCGCTCGGCGTGGTGCTCGACATCGGTACCGGCACTGGGCGCATGGCCGAACTGTTCGCCTCTGCGGCGGAGCGGGTTGTGGCGCTCGACAAGAACCTTGAAATGCTGCGGGTCGCGCGGGCAAAACTCCAACATCTGCCCGCATCGCGGGTGGAACTGGTACAAGGCGATTTCGCAGACCTGCCGTTCCCCGCCGCCAGTTTCGACACGGTGCTGCTGCATCAGGTGCTGCACTTCGCGCAGGACCCCGCCTTGCCTATGGCCGAAGCTGCGCGGGTTACGCGCCCCGGCGGGCGGATCGCGATTGTCGACTTCGCCGCGCATGATCGCGAAGACCTGCGCGATCGGCATCAGCATGCCCGCCTCGGTTTCTCCGATGTCCAGATGAATGACTTGCTGCAATCAGCGGGCTTCACTCCCGGTGAACCGATCACGCTCGAAGGCGTTGAGCTGATTGTAAAGATCTGGATCGGCCGTCGCAGCACCTCCTCCGGCGCCGAAGCCGCAACCCCCATTCAGGCCGCCAACAAAGCGACATCATGACCCCGACACTCGATCAACTCCACGAACACCGCACCGCTGTCGACACGCCGCTGTTTTCGGGCCTGCCCGGAGATGTCGCGGTGAGTTTCGAATTCTTCCCGCCCAAGAGCGAGAAGATGGAGGCGCAATTGTGGGACGCGGTGCAGCAATTGAAACCGCTTGATCCGAGCTTCGTTTCGGTAACCTACGGTGCAGGCGGCTCCACCCGCGAACGCACGCACGCAACCGTCGCCCGGATCATCGCCGAGGCGAAGCTTCCGGCGGCCGCGCACTTGACTTGTGTCGGCGCCTCCAAGGCGGAAATCCGCGAAGTAGCGGAGCATTACTGGGAGGCAGGTGTGCGCCATATCGTCGCGCTGCGCGGTGATGCAGGCGAGCCGGGGGCGCCCTTTGTCCCGCATCCGGAAGGCTTCGCCAGCGCTGCCGAACTGGTGAAGGGGTTGAAGGAAATCGCCGATTTCGAGATTTCGGTCGCCGCCTATCCCGAAACCCACCCTGATGCCGATTGCCCGCAGGCGGATATCGACAATCTCAAGCGAAAGCTGGATGCGGGGGCCACCCGCGCGATTTCGCAATTCTTCTTTTCCGCCGATACCTTTTTCCGGTTCCGTGATGAACTGGCGAAGAACGGGATCGAGCAGCCGGTTCTGCCCGGTATTCTTCCCGTCACCAATGTCGCGCAGGCGCGCAAATTCGCGGGAGCTTGTGGAGCGCAGATACCCGAGTGGATGGATGGCCTGTTCGAAGGGCTGGATGAAAGGCCCGCCGCACGTCAGCTCGTCGCTGCTACTGTCGCCGCCGAACTGTGCCGCCGCCTCTACGCCGGGGGCGTGCGCGATTTCCACTTCTACACCCTGAACCGGCCTGAGCTCGCCTATGCGATCTGCCACATGCTCGGCAAACGGCCCAAGGGAGATGCCCGATGACACTCACCCCCAGCGAAGCGCGCCAGCGGCTCAATGCCGCGGCGCAAGAGCGCGTGCTGATCTTTGACGGCGCGTTCGGAACTCAGATTCAGGAGCGCAAGCTCTCCGAACAGGATTACGCAGGCGATCTTGGCCTGCCCGCCGATCAGAAGGGCAATAACGACATCCTCGCGCTGACGCGGTCCGATGTGATCGAAGAGATCACGCGCAGCTATCTCGATGCGGGATCGGACGTGATCTCGACCAACACCTTTTCCGCCAACCGCATTTCGCAAGCCGACTATGCGGCAGAGGATCAGGTCGCCGCGATCAATATTGCTTCGGGCAGGATCGCGCGGGCGCTGGCGGATGAGTATGCGGCCAAGGACGGCCGCCCCCGCTTTGTCTCGGGCGCGATCGGACCGACCAACAAGACGTTGTCGCTGTCACCCGATGTCGAAGACCCGGGCTATCGTGAAATCGATTTCGACGAGCTGACCGCCGTCTACAAGGAACAGGCCGCCGCGCTGGTGGAAGGCGGGGTAGATTTCATCCTGATTGAAACCGTGTTCGACACGCTCAACGCCAAGGCCGGGATCATGGCGGTCAAGCAGTTGGAGGCGGAGCTAGGTCGCGAAGTCCCGGTGATGATCTCGATGACGCTTACCGACCTTTCGGGCCGCAACCTGTCGGGCCACACGGTCGAGGCATTCTGGTATGCCGTGCGGCACGCCAAGCCGGTTACCATCGGGCTCAATTGCAGCTTTGGCGCGGACCAGCTGCGCCCGCATATCCAGTCGCTTTCGGCGATAGCGGACACTCTGCTGATGGCCTATCCGAACGCCGGATTGCCCAATGAACTGGGCGAGTATGACGAACTGCCCGACACGACTGCATTCCTGGTGCGGCAATGGGCCGAGAAGGGGCAAGCCAATATCCTTGGCGGGTGCTGTGGTTCGTCTCCGGCGCATATCAAGGCGATTGCCGAAGCGGTAACGGGCTTGCCCCCTCGCGCAATTCCCACACCCGAAACCGCTATGCGGCTTTCCGGGCTTGAAGCATTCGTGGTGGCGGCCTGATTCCCATGAACCAGCAAGCATCAAGCGCCCGCTTCATCAACATCGGTGAGCGCACCAACGTGACCGGCTCGGCCCGGTTCAAGAAGCTGATCATGGCGGATGATTACGCCACAGCCGTCGAAGTCGCGCGCGACCAGGTCGAAAACGGCGCACAGGTGATCGACGTCAACATGGACGAAGGTTTGCTCGACGCGGAACACGCGATGACGACCTTCCTCAAGCTGATCGCTGCTGAACCTGATATCGCGCGCGTGCCGGTGATGATCGACAGTTCCAAATGGGCCGTGATCGAAGCAGGGCTGAAGTGCGTAAGCGGCAAGCCGATCGTCAATTCGATCAGCATGAAGGAAGGCGAGGCACCGTTTCTCGAACAGGCGCGCAAGTGCATGGATTACGGCGCTGCTGTTGTCGTCATGGCATTCGACGAAGTCGGACAGGCCGACACCAAGGCGCGCAAGGTCGAAATCTGCAAGCGCGCCTATGACCTCCTCACTGGCATCGGCTTCCCGCCAGAAGACATCATCTTCGATCCCAACATCTTCGCCGTGGCGACCGGGATTGAGGAGCATGACCGCTACGGCCTCGATTTCATCGAGGCGGTGCGCGAGATCAAGGCATTGTGCCCGCATGCCAAGACAAGCGGCGGGCTGTCCAACCTGTCCTTCAGCTTCCGCGGCAATGAAACCGTGCGCCGCGCGATGCATTCGGTCTTCCTCTACCACGCGATCCCCGCCGGGCTCGACATGGCGATTGTCAACGCAGGGCAGCTCGACGTCTACGACACGATCGACCCGACCCTGCGCGAGGCGTGCGAGGACGTGATCCTGATGCGCCGAGCGGATGCGACCGAGCGGCTGATCGACCTCGCCGAAAGCTACAAGGGCAAGAGCGTCGCCGACGAGAAGGCGGCCGAGGAATGGCGCGGCTGGCCCGTCGAGCGGCGGCTGGAGCACGCGCTGGTCAAGGGCATCGACGCGCATATTGTCGATGATACCGAACAGGCCCGCGCCGCTATCGCGGATCGCGGAGGCAGGCCGATTGAGGTGATCGAAGGCCCCCTGATGGACGGCATGAACGTCGTCGGCGACCTGTTCGGCAGCGGCAAGATGTTCCTGCCGCAAGTGGTCAAGTCCGCGCGCGTGATGAAGAAAGCGGTCGCGCACCTCATCCCTTATATCGAGGCGGAGAAGGAACTGCTGCCCGAGGCCGAACGCAGTTCCAAGGGCACGATCATCATGGCGACCGTCAAGGGCGACGTGCACGATATCGGCAAGAACATCGTTGGCGTGGTGTTGCAGTGCAACGGCTATGACGTAGTTGATCTGGGCGTGATGGTGCCCTGGCAGGACATCCTCAAATCGGCGAACGAGAACAAGGCCGACATGATCGGCCTGTCCGGCCTGATAACCCCTTCGCTCGACGAGATGGTGACCGTTGCCGAAGAAATGCAACGAGCCGGGATGAGCATGCCGTTGCTTATCGGCGGGGCGACGACCAGCAAGGTCCACACCGCGCTCAGGATCGATCCGAATTACGAAGGTCCGGTGATCCATGTACTCGATGCGAGCCGAGCGGTCGGTGTGGCTTCAAAACTGCTGTCGGATACCCAACGGGACGCTTTCGTTGCCGAGGTTGCAGACGAATACACCCATGTGCGCGATGCCCGTGCGGGCAAGGCGGAAAAGCAACTGCTGACGCTGGAGGAAGCGCGCGCGAATTTCTACGACGCCTATCTGTCGGACAAACCGGCCCCGCCCGAAAAGCCGGGTGTGCATGTGTTTGATGACTGGTCGCTTGCCGATTTGCGCGAATATATCGACTGGACGCCGTTCTTCCGCGCGTGGGAATTGCACGGCAATTATCCGGCAATCCTCGACGATGAAATCGTCGGTGAAAGCGCGCGCAGCCTGAAGGCGGATGCCGATGCCATGCTCGACAAGATCATTGACGAAAAATGGCTCACCGCGCGCGGCGTTTGCGGGTTCTGGCCGTGCGCGCGCGACGGCGACGATGTGACGATCCACGATCCCGAGGGCGAAACGCGCACAGTCCTGCCGTTCCTGCGCCAGCAGATCCGCAAGAGCCGGGATCGCGCCAATATGTGCCTTGCCGATTTCATCGATCCCAATGGTGACTGGATCGGCGGGTTCGCTGTCGGCATTCACGGGATCGAGCCGCATTCCGCCCGGTTTCAGGCGGACAAGGACGATTATTCGGACATCCTGCTGAAAGCTCTGGCAGATCGCTTCGCCGAAGCCTTTGCCGAGGCGCTGCATCAGCATGTCCGCACCGATCTGTGGGGCTATGCTCCGGGCGAACAGCTCACCAATCAGGCGCTGATAAAGGAAGAATATCGCGGCATCCGGCCCGCACCCGGATATCCCGCTTGCCCCGATCATTCGCTGAAGCCGATCCTGTTCGATCTGCTCGATGCCGGGACAAACGCCGGATTGAGCTTGACGGAGAGCTTTGCGATGTGGCCAACCGCTGCTGTCAGCGGGTTCTATTTCGGGCATCCGGAATCGCAGTATTTCGGCGTGGCAAAGATCGGGCGGGACCAGCTTGAAGACTATGCGCGGCGCCGGGGTGTGGATGTCGCCATTGCTGAGCGCTGGCTGCGGCCCAATCTCTGACTGCTCACAAACCGAAAGCTTATTCCTGCCAGACTGTCGTATTTCTGCGTAAGTTGACATTAACCAAATTGCGCAAGCTGGCGTTTGCGATCTAGGGTCCCGGTTTAGAACATTGCCGCCTCAAAAGGCCCGGAAAGTCCCGGAATCTCTGGCCAAACGTTCTGGACGTGTTATTAAGTTGCTCGACTCGGTCAGATTCGCGTCAGCGGTCTCAGACTGAATAGGTTAACGAGTGTGTGGGCTGCCGCTTGGCCGGCAGGGGGGTTTGAGAATGCTACGTTTTTCCGCGGTAGTTTTAGCGCTGGGTCTCGGCGCCGCCGCAAGTCCGGCTCTTGCACAAGACCTTGTGCATGAACCGATAAGTCCGACCTTTGGCGGCAACCCCTTCAATTCCAATCACATCCTTGGCATTGCCAACGCTCAGAACAAGACGCGCGATCCCGATGCCGTGGATCGCAACAGCCAGTCGAGTATTTTTGCGCGGCAGCTTGAATCGCGGCTGCTCTCGGCCCTGTCTTCGCAGATTGTGGATGCGATCTTCGGTGACAATCCGCAGGAGCAGGGGACGATCACATTCGGCGGCCAGACCATCGAATTCTTCCGCTCGCTCGATTCGGTCACGCTGATCATCCGCGACGACGACACCGGTGAAGAAACCCGGATTGTCATTCCTCTCTTCATCGAGGTGAACTGATGCGTTCGTTTGCCAAGATTGGCTTTGCGGCGGCACTTGCTCTCGGTTTGAGTGGCTGCATGAGCGTTGGGCAGAGCGGGCGCGATCTGCTGCCTGAGCAGACCAGCCTCGCATGTTTCCCGAAGAAGACGCAGACGCAGAACCTGCTCAACCAGCTGCCCCCGCCGCAGCGGCAGGTTGCGATCGCCGTCTACGGCTTTACCGATCAGACCGGACAGTTCCGTCCGACCAACACCGGCCAGATCCTGTCGCGCGCTGTGACCCAAGGGGCGGGCTCGATTCTGGTCAAGGCGCTGCAGGATGCGGGCAACCGTCAATGGTTCACCGTTGTCGAGCGTGAACGTCTCGATAACCTGCTCAAGGAGCGCCAGATCATCGGTGAAATGCGTCGCCGCTATCTGGGTGAAGAGCAGACTGATCCCAATGCGCTGCCGGCGCTGCTGTTTGCGGGCGTCCTGCTCGAAGGCGGGATTGTCGGATATGACACCAACACCGTGACCGGCGGAGCCGGAGCAGCGTTCCTCGGCATCGGCGCGCGGACCGAGTATCGTCGGGATACCGTGACCGTTTACCTGCGTGCGGTTTCGGTGCGTACCGGCGAAGTTCTCACCAATGTTCAAGCGTCGAAGACGATCGCCAGCCAGGCAATCGGCGCCAACGCCTATCGTTTCGTGGCGTTCCGCGAACTGCTCGAAGCGGAATGGGGTATCACTTCGAACGAGCCGGATCAGGTCGCCCTGCAGCAAGCGATCGAGAAGGCGGTTTACGGCCTTGTGCTTGAAGGCGTTGATCTCGGCCTCTGGCGGTTCTCCGATATGGAGTCGACCCGAGCGCTGATGGAAACCTATCGCGCCGAGCGAGACGGAATTTACGATGCGAGAGATGTTCAGGAAGCCGTGAGGCGGGCGGGCTCTCTTACCGCGCTTACAGTCGTCGATGGTGGAGGGGATGAGGACAAGGGATCCTGGCCCTCTAAGATCGAAGCATAGGTTCGAACGCGTCCAGAAATAAGAAGGGGCGCGAAGAGCGGGTCGCAAAAGGTGCACGCAGCGGAGCTGCAACTCCAACGCGTGCGAGATATTGGTAGCGATTACCCTTTAGCACGGCGTCTTACGCGCCGTTGCCATGCTTGGTTATCGCCTGCTGAAGCAGGTGACGCAATTATGCAGAAATACGTAGTGAGCGCGAAAATTCAGCCGGGTCACCCGGTTGCTGCGCGCGCTACGCGCCTGCTTTCCTCATCCCGCAACCGGCAGTCTGGTGAATTTACCGGAAAGGCTCTCCGTCGCGTTCCAGCGACCAAGGGGCTCTGCGCGGCTGCCGCGCATCATCAATCCGACATCACCGAAGAGGAGTAGACAATGAGGAAGACAATCTTGACCGGAGCATCGCTGTTGGCGCTTGCAATGGCAGGCCCGGCGTTTGCGCAAAGCACGTCGACCGTCACCCAGAACGGCAATGGCAACACTGCCGACGTGACGCAGACAGGCTCGAACACCTCGACCATCAGCCAGATCGGCGACAACAACGATTCTGACGTAACGCAGTCCGGCACCGGCAACGAGTCGGACATCGACCAGTCGGCAACTGGAACGAACACCGCTTCTGTCACGCAGGAAGGCACCGATTCCTTCGCTGATATCGATCAGACCGGTACTTCGGACGGTAACATTGCAACCATCACGCAGGATTCGCTTGCTGATACCAACACCGCCGAAATCGTGCAGGTCGACGCGACCAACGGTGAAGCCACGATCAATCAGGGCGGCGGCGCAGGCAATGCGGGCGTCATCGTGCAAGGCGACACCTCGGTCGTCGGCGGCACCGAAACCGGTTCGGATCTTGCCCTTGCGACCATTGATCAGCTGGGCGCCGACAACGTTGCTCTGGTGGCGCAGGCCGGCACTTCGCAGGATGCCAGCGTAAACCAGGCCGGCAACGGCAACTTTGCGATCGTCGGGCAGGGCGCAGATAATGCCAGCAGCGACAGCATCGCCGACATTGATCAAGTTGGCAGCTTCGACACCGCTCAGGTTTTTCAGAACAGTGAAGGTAACGAAGCCTATGTTCTGCAGGTCGGTGCGGTAACCGGCAACGAGGCATTTGTTGATCAGGGCTTTGCCGGTGGCGGTGATTTCAACACCGCCGACATCCAGCAGGATGGCGACGATAACCTGAGCGCGATCCAGCAGAACGGCCTTGTTGCCGGAACGGACAACACCGCCTTCAACGAGCAGGTTGGCATCGGCAACCAGAGCTTCATCACGCAGGAAGGCAGCCTGAACGATGCAACCGTCCTGCAGTACGATGGCAGCACTTCGACCGTGACCCAGACCGGCGACAACAACATCGCCGCCGTCACTCAGGGCACCCCGCCGATTCCTTGATTTCATCAGCTTGAGAGCCGGGCGGACGGGGGGTCCGTCCGGCGCTTACAACAAATACCCCAACGAAGATGGACAGGTCGCAAACCAGACATCTGAAAGGTACGAATGATGAAAAAGACTATTCTCGCAGGCGCATCGATTATCGCGCTTTCCGTTTCGGCCCCGGCCTTTGCCCAGAGCACCTCGACCATCGACCAGACGGGCACCGATCTTGCCGCAAGCGTCGACCAGAGCGGATCGGGCAACGATTCCGAAATCATCCAGGACGGCACCGGCATTTCCGCCGATGTGACGCAGGACGGTGACGACAACCTTTCGGGCATTCTTCAGACCGATGATGGCGCTGATCTCGCCGATCCCTCGGCTGTGGTTAGCCAGACGGGCAACGGCAACGAATCAAACCTCGTCCAGGAATCCACGGGCGATGGAGCAGGGTTGCTGACCGCCAATGTCACTCAAAGCTTTGATGGCAACACTTCGGGCATCATCCAGACTGCCAGCGGCGGAGCAACCAGCAATCTGGATGCCGACGTCTCGCAGTCCAATGGTGCGACCTCGACCGTGCTCCAGTCCACGACTTCGACCAACGGCACCAATGTTACGGCGATCGTGACGCAGGACGGCCTGAGTGAATCGCTGATCACGCAGGTCCAGAGCGGCACGAACACCGGTGCTACAGCCACAGTGACGCAGACAGGTGACGATCACTTCTCGCGGATCGATCAGACTGCAAGCGCTCGTTCGCAAACTGCAACGGTCACGCAGACCGGTGCAAACAACTCGTCCGAGATCGATCAGGTTGCCGCGAGCGGTGGCACCGCAACCGTAACCCAGTCGGGCACCAACGGCACTTCGACCATCCTGCAGGATCGTTTCAGCCTTACGGCGACGGTCAATCAGGACGGTGATGCCAACAGTTCCGAAATCATCCAGGACGGTGCGTTCTCGGCCCGTGTGACCGTGAACCAGAACGTGACGAACACGGCCGGTGGCAACAACACCTCGTTCGTGCAGGTTGGCCCGAATAATGGCGGCGTCGATATCGACACTGTCATCACCCAAGAAGGTTCGGACAACACATCGACCGTCAATCAGGAAGATGTATCGCGCGCTGACGTGAACGTGACGCAGAACGGCGATGGCAACACCGCAACCGTTGACCAGTTGCAAGGCGGCGACACCATGTTCGCCAATGTGACGCAGAACGGCAACGGCAACGATGCCCAGATCGAGCAGACCGGCGATGCCGGTGGCGCGGGCTCGCCCAATGATGCGGAGATCCTGCAGAACGGCAGCGGCAGCTTTGCCGGCATTATTCAGCAAGGCAATGCACGCGGCGAAGATGCTTTCATCTTCCAGCAAGCCACCGCTGTAGACAATGAGGCCGCGATCCTGCAGACCGGAGACGACGCTGCTGGCGGCGCTGCGAACAACCTCGCTGCATTGATCGATCAGAGCGGCGGTTCGTTGAACTCCTCGTTCATCGAGCAGAGCGGTGTGACCAATACTGCCGAGAACGTCCAGGATGGCAGCGACAATACGTCGATCATCACACAGACCGGCAATCATAGCTTTATTGCGGGTGTGTCGACAGTCTTCGTTGACCAGATCGGTGATGGAAACACGTCAACCTTTGCTCAGTTCGGCGATGGTCCGAACTCAACGGACATCGAACAAACTGGCAATGGCAATACAAGCAACGGTTCTCAGGGGCTGAATGGCGAAGCGACGGGCAACTCGATCGCTCTCGTTCAGACCGGCGACGGTAACACGAGCACCATCAACCAAGGCGATTTGACCACGTCAGACGTTAACCTGATTGATGTGCTGCAAGAAGGTATCGATAACACCAGCACCATTAGCCAGAACGGTTCCAACCACACGATCGACGTCGATCAGTTGGCGACCGGCGCGAGCAGCACCATCACCCAGACCGGCGACGCAAACTCGGCGACAGTCGCCCAATACACCGACGCGCACAGCTCGACCGTGACGCAGGGTGGATCGGGCAACAGCGTCACCGTGACGCAGGGTGTGCCGCCGATCCCTTGATCTTAAGCAACCATACATGCCGGGGCGAGGATAGTGTCCTTGCCCCGGCATCTTGTGCTACGATAACGAAATGATGGCCAAACCGATGATGACAGACACGATCTCCAAGCTGGCAATCGCCGCCGCATCCTCGGTAGCCGCACTTTGCGCTGCGCCTGTGGCAGCGCAGACATTCACTCCGATCGAGGCACCGGCAACGGGTTCGGAAAACGTCTTCATCGAACAGATCGGCAATGCAAACAGCGCGTCGATCAATCAGGCAAACAATGGCCAGACTGCTGAAATCGAGCAGGACGGCGATAGCAACACCGCTGACATCGATCAGGAAGATGCCGGGGATCACGTCGCCACGCTGACTCAGACCGGCAACGGCAACACCGGCGAAGTGGTGCAGACGGGCGCTGCGGGCAATGTCGCGGTGCTGACACAGACCGGGGACGACAATTCGGTGCTGCTGGCCCAGAACAACACCGGGCTGCTGGGATCGGCTACCATCTTCCAGAACGGCACCAACAATTCCATCGCGCTCGTGCAGGATGGCGACGACAATCAGGCGCGCCTGACGCAGGATGGCGACGACAATTCCATGATCGCGACGCAGCTCAACTCGGGCAACCGGCTCGAATGGGTCCAACAGGGCAGCAGCCTTTCGGGCACGATTGTGCAGCAGACCGGCAACCAGCAGATGTTCATCCTCCAGACCGGTGTCGGCTCCGTCGTCAACGGGGGGCAGAACTGATCCCGAAAGCCCGCCTTGCCGCGCATGGCGCCCTGATCGCGATCCTTGCTTTCGCGTCCGCGCCCGCTCTGGCTCAGGACAATCCCAACAAAGTCCCGCGCGGCGAATCCGCCTTTGTCGAACAGCAGGCGCAGGACAATTCGTCCAAGGTTTACTTCCCGGACGAGATCACGCCTGAAAGCGTCGCCGCGGCGCGCCGTGCGCGTGCGCTCGAACAGCAGCAGATCGAGCAGGCGCAAAAGGCGCGCCAGCAATCCGAACTGACGCAGGTTTCGCGCAGCGGCGATGCTGGGCAGGATGTCGATCAGCTTACCGAAGGGCAGGCCTCTGGCGCGCTGGCGCAATTGAGCGATGCCGAACGGCAGGTGCTGCTCGACGCTGTCGAAGGCACCGACATTTGCGAACGCGTTTCGAACATTCCGGCAATCGAGGAACTGTGCGCCGGACGCATCGAAACGCGCTCTGCCGAATTTGCCGGCAACACCAGCGGATCGGCGGAAGACAGCCTGCTTGGCGGCGGGCTCGATGCCGATCGTCTTGCCACGCTCGAAGCGGCGATTGCCCGGCTGGCTCGCGATGCGTCCAATTCGGGTGATTTCTCCAATCAGGTGATCGCTTCGGTTGCCCTGGGCACCCAGACGCTCAACGATGCGCAGGCTACCGCGCAGACCGGCGATCCCACCGGCGATCTTTCGCCCGAGACGCAGGCTGTGGTGAACGCCATCGTCCAACAGCTTGGCGGGGGCAATTAGGGGCGTGACCATGCGCGATCTTGCCCGGCGCCTTGCCCTGATAACCCCGGCCTTCGCGATTGCAGCCGGCGGCGCATCGGGCGCGGGTGCCTCATCATCCGACACCCGCGCATTGGCGCTCAATGTCATTGAGAGCGGAGACCGGGTCGAAGTCGAGCTGATCGCCAATTCGCCGGTGACGCAACAGGTCGAATATGAGATCGAACTCACCGGCAGCTCGCACGCCCGCCATCGCGGCAGCACGAGCATTGCGGCGGGCAACAGGCAGGTGCTCTCCACCTTGAAGACCAATGTCGGTGACGGCTGGTGCGCGACCGTTTCGGTAAGCGAAGCGAGCGGCGCGCGATATACGCTGACAGCGGGCGACTGCGCCTTGGACTGACCCCGAACGCGGCGACAGCGCGTTTTTCGCACAATTATTTCCACTTTGCCCCACGGCGTGATTGACGCGCCATTTCGCATCCGCAACATGGGATTGTCTGCCGGAAGTGATTCCGGTGTCTTTCGCGGGAGAGACTGGCCCCTTGCGGGGACTCGGCGCCGAAGGAGCAACCGCCCCGGAAACTCTCAGGCAAATGGACCGCGATAGACCATAGGCACTCTGGAAAGCGTCCGGGACTTCGGTTTCGGACCACCGAAGGGGAAGGCCCGGTGGCGTTTTTGTCACATGGCTAAGCTCTCAGGTCCACCCGACAGAGGGGGCAGGAACAAGGCGTCGTTGCGGCGCGTTGGCTTACCTGTTTCGGGGACTGATTTTTGAGCGACGATCACGATATTGTAGAGGCTTTCGAAGAGCTGCCGCTGGAGAAGCTGCCGCTTGACGCGTGGCATCGCGCGCGCGGGGCGCGCATGGTGCCCTTCGCGGGCTATGAAATGCCGATCCAGTTCGCGGGCGAACATGGCGGGATCGTGGCCGAACACAACTGGACCCGCGAAAGCGCCAGCCTGTTTGATGTCTCGCACATGGGCCAGCTTGCACTGAAGGGCGACAATGCGGCACACGAACTGGAAAAGCTGCTGCCGGGGGCGATCTCCAACCTGAAGCCGGGTAAGATGCGCTATTCGCTGCTGCTGACCGAGGCGGGCGGCATCATCGACGATCTGATGGTGACCAACACCGGTCCGCACATCGCGCTGGTTGTGAACGGAGCGTGCAAGTGGGATGACATCGCCCATCTGCGCGAACACCTGCCCGACGAAATCACGTTGACCCATTTCGATGATTTCGCGCTGCTCGCCCTGCAGGGGCCGAAAGCCGGCGAAGTGCTGGAGGCGATTATTCCCGGCACCGCTGCCCTCACCTTCATGACCGCCGGATTGTTCGAATGGAACGGGACCCATGTCTGGGTCAGCCGGGCCGGATACACGGGCGAAGACGGGTTCGAGATTTCGATTCACGAAAAGCGCGCGGCCGATCTCGCCGATGCTCTGGTGGCGGACGAGCGGGTGCGGCCGGCGGGGCTTGGCGCGCGCGACAGCCTTCGGCTGGAGGCCGGGCTGCCGCTCTATGGCCATGATCTGACAATCAACACCGATCCGGTCAGCGCCGACCTCGCCTTTGCGCTGTCGAAGAAGCGCCGGGCTGAGGGCGGATACCTCGGTCACAAGGCGGTTTCCGCACGGCTTGCCGATGCCGAAGCGGGCACGCTGGCGCAGCGCCGGGTCGGCCTGCTGCTCGATGGGCGAATGCCTGCACGTGAAGGCGCGGATGTCTATGCCGGCGAAACCAGGGTCGGCACCGTCACCAGCGGCGGTTTCTCGCCCACGCTCGGCCGTCCGATCGCCATGGCTTATGTCGATGGCGCCCATTGTGCCGCAGGCACCGCGCTCGAATGCGAAGTCCGCTCCAAGCGGCTGCCTGCCACCGTATCACCCATGCCGTTTGTCCCGCATCGCTATTACAGGGGGAACTGACCAATGCCGCGTTACTTCACCGATGAACACGAATGGATCGAGATCGAGGACGATGTCGCCACCGTCGGAATCACCGATTATGCTCAGGAACAACTGGGCGATATCGTCTTTGTCGAACTGCCCGAAGTGGGCGTGACGTTGGACAAGGGTGGCGATGCCGCCGTGGTCGAAAGCGTCAAGGCGGCGAGCGACGTCTACTCCCCGATCAGCGGCGAAGTGACCGAAGGCAATTCGGCGCTCGAGGAAGAGCCCGCACTCGTCAATTCCTCGCCCGAAGAAGACGGTTGGTTCTTCCGCATGACCGTGGCCGACGCCAGCGAGCTCGAAGGGCTGATGGACGAAGCCGCCTACAAGGAATTCGTCGCCAACCTTTGATCCGGGAAATCCCCTCCGCCGCGTAACGGAGGGGAAAGGAAAGACATAGAAATGCGTTACCTCCCTCTCACCGATACCGATCGCGCCGACATGCTGGCGAAAATCGGCGCGGCTTCGATCGACGATCTGTTCGTTGACGTGCCCGCCGTGGCGCAGCTTGACGGGCCGATCCGCGATCTGCCGATGCACGCGAGCGAAATGGCGGTCGAACGCCATATGAAGAAGCTCGCGGCAAAGAACATGGTGGCAGGGGAGGTGCCGTTCTTCCTGGGGGCAGGAGCTTATCGCCACCATGTGCCCGCCAGCGTCGACACGATCATCCAGCGCGGCGAATTCCTGACGGCTTACACGCCCTATCAGCCGGAGATCGCTCAGGGCACGTTGCAGGTGCTGTTCGAATTCCAGACGCAGGTCGCGCGCCTGTATGGCTGCGCGGTGGCCAACGCCTCGCTCTACGACGGATCGACTGCGTGCTGGGAGGCGGTGGCGATGGCGACCCGCGTGACCAAGCGCAAGCGCGCGGTGCTATCGGGCGCGCTCCACCCGCATTACGCGCAGGTGGTGAAGACCATGGCGCATTTCACCGGCGACGATATCGCCGATGCACAGCCCGCGATCCAGACCGAGCCAGACCATGAAGGGCTGATCGCGCGGATCGACGATGAAACCGCCTGCGTGGTGGTGCAGTATCCCGACATTCTCGGCCGGATCAGCGATCTGACCCCGGTGGCCGAAGCCGCGCACGCCAAGGGCGCGCTGCTGGTGGTGGTCAACACCGAACCCGTCGCGCTCGGGGCCATTCGCTCGCCCGGCGAAATGGGTGCGGATATCGTCGTGGGCGAAGGCCAGTCGCTGGGCGTCGGCCTGCAATTTGGCGGGCCGTACCTCGGCCTGTTCGCGGTGCGCGATCCCAAGCACGTGCGCCAGATGCCGGGCCGTCTTTGCGGCGAGACCGTGGATGCAGAGGGCAAGCGCGGCTTCGTGCTGACGCTGTCCACCCGCGAACAGCACATCCGCCGCGAAAAGGCGACCAGCAACATCTGCACCAACAGCGGGCTGTGCGCGCTGGCCTTCAGCGTCCACATGACGCTGCTGGGTGAAAAGGGGCTGCGCGAACTGGCGGCGGAAAACCACCGCCTTGCCTGCCTCGCGGCGGACCGGCTGACGAAGATTCCGGGCGTGAAGCTGCTCAACGACGCCTTCTTCAACGAATTCACCCTGATGCTCGACGGGCGTCCCGCGCGCGAAGTGGTGCGCGATCTGGCGAGCCGCGGCGTGCTGGGCGGTGTGTCGCTCGGGCGGCTCTATCCCGGTGTCGAAGCGCTGCAACAGGCGCTGCTGGTGGCGGTGACCGAAACGACCACCGAAGACGATATCGAGGAATTCGCCGCGAAGCTCGAAGTGCTTGTGAAGGAGGCCGCATAATGAACGCGCCCAACAAATCCGGCTGGAAGCCTGAAATGGTCGTTTCCGAAGACGGCATGCACAACGGCCCCGCCACCACCACCGGCAACCGTGCGCTGATGCTCGAAGAGCCGCTGCTGTTCGAAATCGGCCATCCTGAAACGACCGGCGTTGACCTGCCGGAACTCGATCCGTCTGCGCCGAACCGGCTGGGCGGGCTGGCGCGCAATGACGCGATCGGCCTCGTCGGGCTCACGGAGCCGGAAACGGTGCGCCACTACACCCGCCTGTCGCGCCAGAACTACGGCATCGACCTGGGCTTCTTCCCGCTCGGTTCGTGCACCATGAAGCACAACCCGCGCCTCAACGAAAAGATGGCGCGCCTGCCCGGCTTTGCCGATATTCACCCGATGGCGCCACAGCAGAGCGTTCAGGGTGCGTTGGAGGTGATCCACCAGCTGGGCGAATGGCTGTGCAAGCTCACCGGCATGCCTGCTGTCGCAATGAGCCCCAAGGCCGGCGCGCATGGTGAGCTTTGCGGCATCCTCGCGATCCGCGCGGCGCATGAGGCGCGCGGCGATGCGCGTGAAGTGGTGTTGGTGCCCGAAAGCGCCCATGGCACCAATCCCGCCACCGCAGCTTTCGCCAATTACCGGGTCGAGGACATCCCCGCGACGCCCGAAGGCCGCGTCGATGTGGCCGCGTTGAAGGCGCGGCTTGGCCCCGATGTGGCAGCGGTGATGATCACCAATCCCAACACCTGCGGCCTGTTCGAAAAGGACTTCCGCGAAATCGCCGATGCCGTCCACGCGGCGGGCGGTTACGTCTATTGCGATGGTGCGAACTTCAACGCGATTGTCGGCCGGGTGCGTCCGGGTGACCTTGGCGTAGATGCGATGCACATCAACCTGCACAAGACATTCTCCACCCCTCATGGCGGCGGCGGCCCCGGCTCCGGCCCGGTGGTGCTGTCTGAAGCGCTCGCGCCATTTGCGCCGCTGCCATTTGTGCGCAAGAGCGAGATCGGCGAGTTTGAACTGGTCGAGGAGGAATCGCGTGAGGAAACCCGCGGGCAGACCTTTGGCCGGATGACTGCTTTTCACGGCCAGATGGGCATGTTCACCCGCGCGCTGACCTATATGCTCAGCCACGGTGCCGACGGGCTGAAGCAGGTGGCAGAGGACGCGGTGCTCAACGCCAATTACATCCTGCGCAGCCTTGAGGACGTGCTCCACGCCCCCTTCGCGGCCAGCGGCCCGTGCATGCACGAGGCGCTGTTCGGGGACAAGGATTTCGCCGAGGGGCTGACGACGCTTGACCTTGCCAAGGGGCTGATCGACGAAGGCTATCACCCGATGACGGTGTATTTCCCGCTGGTCGTCCACGGCGCGATGCTGGTCGAGCCGACCGAGACGGAAAGCAAGGCGACGATCGACCAGTTCATCACAGCCATGCGATCACTCGCCGAACGCGCGCGGGCAGGGGACCAGACCTTGAAAGAGGCACCCTATTACGCACCGCGCAGGCGGCTTGATGAAACCGCCGCTGCGCGCAAGCCCAAGCTGGCCTACGAAGCGGATCGAAACGCTTGAGCCGAAACGCCTTCCGCGCCGCGATCGCCGCCCTTTGCGGGCCATGGCTGATCGCGGCGCAAGATGCGCCTCACCCTGACGTCGAAGCCCCCTATACCGGCCCTCCGGCGGACGAGATCAATTATCCGATGCCGCCGGAATGGGCCTTCGTCCATTTCCGGGGTTATGAGCTCGATTTCGAGCCGGGCGACTTTTCCTATATGCGCGGCGCCTATCCGGAATCGACCGCGCAGGAGCAGGCCGAATGGCGCGCGCTCAGCGAATGGTTGGAACAGTGCGAGGCGGTGTCGAAATTCAGGCTGAGGGCGGAATTGGCGGCGCTTGGCATTCCCCGGTTCGATCCGGCGTTTGTCGCTGCGCCCTACCTCTGCCGCCAGGTGCCAACGCCGAAACGCGCCTTCACTGAAGTGACCAGCCATGCCGAGATCGAGGCAGCGCTGCCTGCTGCACGGCTGGTTTATCAGACGCTGATTGCCACCAGCGACGAAGCGATTTCAGGCTTCACCGTGCGTCCTGCCGGTTCGGAACCGGTTCAGGCGGTGTCGTCGCCGGGCCTCGCTGACGAAATCATCGCCGATGCACTGCGCTGGGAATTGCTGCTCAACGTCTTTGAATGGACCGAACCCGGATATGGTCGCGAGCCCCAGCTTGGGCTGTCTCCCGATGAGGTCGAAGTGCTGCATGCGATGGTCTATTCGCAGCTTGTCCTGGTTGAGACGCTGAATGTTAGTTTGCTCAAGGATACGATCGCAGAGCAGGGCTGGCCGCGGATATCTGACGTCGGCAATTACGCCGCGACGAAGGCCTGGCAGATCGCCTACAACACCAATAACCTCGCCTTTCAGGTCGAAGCCATGCGGGCGATGGAGCCGTTGCTGGACAGCGGCGAGGTGGAAAAGCGCGACTATGCGATGCTGTTCGACCTCGTGCATTTCCTGACCACGGGCAAACAGCTTTACGGCACGCTGGAAAGCTGCGTTGACGGGCGGCTGGTTACGGACCCGGTCGAAGATGCCGCCGGGCTTGATGCGCGGAGACCCGGGATGGGGCTTCAGCCGCTGGCTGAACGCCTCGACTGGCAGCTCGACTGCTAGTCCTTTGCTTTTGCCTCGGGCTCTACCACGAGCCGGATCTGGCTGAGATTGAGGATCGCGACATAGAAACCGATGACGGCAAGGCTGCTTGATCCCAACATCGCAAAGGCCGCGCCCTTTGCCCCGTTCCAGTCGATCGCGACATCCAGCAGCAGCAGCGCAAGCACGGTCGGCACTGCGCGCACGATGAAGGCCGTGCCCGCGCGACCGGCTGACACCAGCAGCGATTCAAGGCTGGCCCCGACCAGTTCGACTGCGCCCGCAATCGCCAGAATCACCATCGCCCAATAGAACGCACCGAATTCCTCCCCGGCAATCAGGGCCAGGCCCCAGCGTCCGAAGAACAGCGCTACAAGCACGGCGATGACGCCGCCGACGAGCGCGATATTGGCCATCCTCCGCGCCATGACGATGGCGTCGTCCTTGGCATGCACCAGTTCGGGCAGGATCGCTTTCGACACGGTCTGAGCCAGCGCTATCAGCGCCTGTCCCAATTGGCTGGCGACGCGGAAACCGCCGAGCAGGGCGGCTCCGCCAAAGGTGCCGACCAGCAGGATCATCACTTGCTTGCCCGCAATCGTCAGGCTGCCCGAAAGATTGGTGGACCACACAAACCGCCAAGCATCGGGGTGCTTTTCCGGAATGCGCGTGAGGCTGAGCGCGGTCAGATCAATCCGCTGATCGCGTGCAGCGGCGAACCACAGGGCTGCGGCCACCGCCACTTCGGACACGGCATAGGCGAGGATGAAGCCGGCGACGGTCGGCATGAACAGCCACGCCAGCACCGCGCCGATGGCGCGAATGATCGGCTGCACCGCTTCGGCGGCGGTGGCGGTGGCATATTTGAAATTCATCCGCAGCAGGCCGGTGGGCGTCGCGCGGATCGAAATCAGCGAAACCACGCAATAGCCGAAAGTCAGCCACAGCAGATCGGACGGAAGCGGCAGCCAGTAATGCGCCGTCCACATCACGAAGGCGGCAATGACGGTGCCCATCGCCACCGAAATCATGTCGAGCGCGATTGCAAAGCCGGTTGCGTCGCGCAGGTTCTCCTCGCTTGCTTCGTCGCCATTCGCGCCCCAGCGGACGATGAACTGCCATGTCTGGAAATTGGCGATGCCCGTCACCGCCTGCCCCAATGCGACGATGGCGGCGAAATAACCGAAATTCTCCAGCCCCAGCGAACGCGTCGCCAGCGCCAGATAGACAAGGCTGAGCACCGCGTTGATCCCGCGCCCGCCGAGCAGCCAGCCCATATTGGTGAAAAGGCGCTTCATCGTGCGCGGAGCCGTCCCAGCTTCAGCCTTCGCGGCGTTTGAGGATACGTTCGGTCACGCCGAAAGAGCGTTCCTCATCGACATCGATGGCGTAATGCCCGTCGGAAAGCTCAATCGGGACCAGCTTGAAGCCGAACCGTCTGGAGACCTGTTCGAACAGCTTTTCCTTTGAACCGGTGCCGAGGCGGAAACGGATTAGGTTCATCAGTCCGAACGCCTTGATGATGCGGCTCGGGAATTTCATGAACTGGCCGCCCTGACGCATGATTTCCGCCGCGCCCAGCGCATCGCGATTGCCGATCCAGTACATGTTGCAATTGGAAAAGCCGCCGTCGCGGAATTCGTAAAACCGCTTTTGCCCGACAGGATCAGCCGCGATCACGTCTTCCTTGCGCGCCAGACCGGCCGAGACATCAGCCCCGGCGGCGATACATTTCGTCACGAATTCGGTGTAGCCTTCAGGGGTCACGAGGCAGTTGTCTGCGGTGGTGATCAGCAGCGGGAATTCCGCGCCTTCCGCCCCTGAAAAGACGCTGTCGACAAGGTTGAACTTGCCTTCGGCAAAGGTCAGGCGCCCTTCTTTGATCAGGGCTGCAACACCGGGCAGGGCGGCGATTTCATCGGGCTCGTGCGCGACGATGCGGATCGCGCCGACCTCAGGGCATTCCGCGACCGCGCGGACCACGCGCTCGACCATCGGCACGCCGTTCACCGGCACCACGGCCTTTTGCGAAACGCCCGCCTTTTCGGCCAGCGGATCGAGCACGCCCGAACGCTTGCCCGCCATCACCAGCGCGGTAACCTTTGTCTCTTGTGTCATGGGCGCGCCTTTAGCCGCAAACTGCCCTGCGCGCAAAGCAAGGAAGGGTGCGCCTTGTGCAACTTTTTCCTGCCGGGCAGAAGGGGCTGAATGAAGATCGTTTTCTCACGCAAGGGTTTCGACAGCAGCGCGGGCGGCGGGCCTTCGCCGATCGTCGATGGCCGCCCTGTCAGCCTGCCGATCCCGGCGGGAACGGCCAGCACCACCAGCTATGGCGATCTGGGGCTGGGCGATCATGCCGTGCGGGCGAGCAAGGGGCGACTGGACGCGGCTGACCTGTGCCACCACGATCCGATGTTCCGCTCTGACGGCACCTGCGTCTTCGGCCAGCACAGCGCCGCGCAAACCCATCTCGAAGGGCAGGGCGTGGGCGTGGGTGATGTCTTCCTGTTCTTCGGCCTGTTTGCGGAGGAAGCAAGCGGGGAGCCGCATCACCGCATCTTCGGCTATCTGCGGGTCGAGGAAATCATCCCGCTATCCGCCGGAATACCGGCAGAACTGGTCGAAATGGCGCACCCGCATGCGCTGGCGATGCACAGCGCCAATGACGTGATCTGGCGCGGGGAAGGGCGCACCGCCACGCGCGCCAGCGATTTCCTGCGCCTGACGGTGCCCGGCGGCCCGCCCAGCCTGTGGCGACGGCCCGACTGGCTGAAGCGCGGGGGGCTGTCCTACCACGACCGCGCTGATCGCTGGATCAGGGGCGGCGACGGTGAAAAGCGGCTGCGCAGCGTCGCACGCGGCCAGGAATTTGTCGCCGATATCGGACGCAGGGCTGCACCGCGCGCATGGCTCGACAAGGTGCTTGCCGAAATCAGAGGGTCTTGATGATCCCGGAGAAATCGAGCGCCGCGTTGTCCTCGGCGAATTCCTCGTAAATCTCGCGCGCGTGGGCGCCAAGCGGGGTGTTCGCTCCGGCTCCTTCGGCGGCTTCCATCGCCAACCGCAAATCCTTGAGCATCAGCCCGGTCGCAAAGCCGCCCTGGTAATCCCTGTCTGCCGGGCTTTCCACGCCCACGCCCGGCATCGGTGTATAGGCGTTGAGCGACCAGTTGTAGCCCGAGCTTTGCGAGCTGATCTCGTAGAATTTCTGCGGATCAAGGCCGAGCTTCTGCGCCATCTTCATCGCTTCGGCGGTGCCGATCATGGTGATGGCGAGCAGCATGTTGTTGCAGATTTTCGCGGTCTGCCCCGCACCCACCGCGCCTGCATGGATCACCGCCTTGCCCATCGCTTCGAGCACGGGCTTTGCCGCGTCAAACGCGTGGACTTCGCCGCCGACCATGAAAGTCAGCGTGCCGCCCGCCGCCGCGGCAATGCCGCCGGACACGGGCGCGTCGACCATCTTGTACCCTTGAGCATGGGCCGCGTCGGCCACTTCGCGCGCTGTGGCGACATCGATCGTCGAACAATCGATCAGGACGGCGGTGTGAGGCGCGTGGCCGATCACCTCGTTTTCATAGACCGCTTTCACGATAGCGCCGTTGGGCAGCATTGAAACGACCGCATCCACCCCTTCGCAAGCGGTCTTGGCGCTGTCGAAGGCTGCGCACCCGGCTGCCTCTGCCGCTTCTCGCGCCGGAGTGCTGAGATCGAAAGCGCGCACACTGTGGCCCGCCTTCACAAGGTTTGCGGCCATCCCGCCGCCCATGTTGCCGAGTCCGATGAAGGCGATTTTCATGATGATTTTCTCCGTTTTAGGAAGCGCCCGAGCGCCGCTGTCGCGAGCGCCGGAACCGCGGCGAACCCGCCAAGCAGGGCATAGATCGACAAATCCTCGCCGCTAAGGCTCCAGCCACGCGATTGGGTCGACTGTTCAGCCACCATCAGCCCGAGCGTGACCAGCAGGAATATGCCGAGCCCGATCCACCACACCCTTATCCCGGTAAACCGGCCCAGCGCTACGCCCAGCAGCAGGAACAGGCCGACAAATATCTCGAGAAAGGGTGACCAGTTCATGGCGGTTTAACGCCCCTTCCATTGTCCTTCGCGCTTTTCGATGAACGCCGCCATGCCTTCGGCCTTGTCCTCGCTCGCGGTGAGGATCTGGAAGATGCGGCGTTCGACGATCAGGCCCTGATCCAGCGTCATTTCGAACGCGCTGTTCACCATTTCCTTGTTCGCGATCGTCGCCATCGGCGGCATTGCGGCGATGGTGGCGGCGGTTTTCAGCACTTCGGTGATCAGGTCGGCCTGCGGCACCACGCGCACGATCAGGTTCGATCGTTCGGCTTCCTCGGCGCTCATCATCCGGCCCGTCAGGCACATTTCCATGCTCTTGGACTTGCCGATGGCGCGGGTCAGGCGCTGCGATCCGCCCATGCCGGGGGCGACGCCCAGCTTGATTTCCGGTTGGCCGAATTTCGCATTGTCGGACGCGATGATGAAATCGGCCATCATCGCCAGCTCGCACCCGCCGCCCAGCGCAAACCCGTTGACCGCCGCAATCCACGGCTTGCGGGTCTTCTTTACGATTTCGCTGGTCCAGGGGGAGAAGAAATCGTCGAGATAGAAATCGGCAGCGGCCTTTTCGCTCATCTCCTTGATATCGGCGCCAGCGGCGAAGGCTTTCTCGCCAGATCCCGTCAGCACCGCGCAAAGCTGCGATGCGTCGGCCTGATAGGCGGCGAATGCGTCGATCAATTCCTCCAGCACCTTCGAATTCAGGGCATTGAGCGCCTGCGGGCGGTTGATCGTCATCAGCGTGACGCCCTTTGTCCCGCGGGCATCGGTTTCGACGGTGATGGTTTCGTAGCTCATAGGGGTTTCCATTCCTCGTTGGCCGGGAGCGGCGCAAAGATCGCGTCGAGCAATTCTTCGGTCACATCCTCGGGCGTTGCCGGGTTCCATTTGGGATCATGGGTCTTGTCCACGATCACCGCGCGCACGCCCTCTGCGAAATCGGGGCGGGTCAGCACACGGCTGGCGATGCGGTATTCCATCGCCATGTTTTCGGCGAAGCTGTCCAGCGTCAGGCTGGTCGCAAGCTGGCGCAGCGCGACCTTGCAGGTCTGCGGGCTTTTGGTGCCAAGCGTGTCGCGTTCCTTTTGCGCCCAGTCGTCACCCGCTTCGATGGCGGATTCGAGACTGGCGAGGATGTCTTCGTAGGAATCGCTGGCAAAATGGCGCGCGATCTTCACCGCGTTTTCCTCGATCCGGGCCTTGGGCGGGGTGCCCACGGGCTCGGACAGGATGCCCGCGATCCGATCCGGGTGATCGTGCATGCGCGCCTTGATATCCTCCAGCATGGCATGCGGTACGTAATGCGTGGCAAGGCCGGTCCACAGCGCCTCCGCCCCGTCGAGCCGCGCGCCGGTGAGCGCGAGGAACTGGCCCAGCCGCCCGCCAAGCCGCGAAAGATACCAGCCGCCGCCGACATCGGGGAACAGGCCGATGCCGGTTTCGGGCATGGCAAAGCGGGTGTTTTCGGTCGCCACGCGATATTTCGCCGGCTGCGAAATGCCCACGCCGCCGCCCATCGTCACCCCGTCCATGAAGGCGACCACAGGCTTGGGATAGGTGAACAGCTGATGGTTCAGCTGGTATTCGTCGTGGAAGAACTTTCGGCCAGAGACACCGCCATCGTTCAGCGCCGAATTGCGCAGGAAAGCGATATCGCCGCCGGCGCAAAATCCGCGCCCGTCGTGATGATCGATGATGATCGCCGCAATCGCATCGTCCTTTTCCCACTCGGTGAGAGCAGCGGACATTGCGTGGCACATTTCCAGCGTCAGCGCGTGTAGCGCCTTGGGCCGGTTAAGCGAGATATGCCCGATGGGGCCGTTGGTGCGGGTGAGAACGTCGTCGGTCATCAATTCGCTTTCGGTTCGATCAGGTCCCAGCGATTGCCAAAAGGATCGCTGAACACCGCAACGGTGCCATAGGGCTCGTGGCGGGGTTCTTCATGGAATGTCACCCCTGCTGCCGTAAAGCGGTTATGGCAATCGGTGAAGCTATCGGTTTGGAGGAAAAAAGCGACCCGCCCGCCTGCCTGATTGCCGATCGCGGCGCGCTGCGCATCGTCGGCAGCCTTGGCGATCAGCAGCCTTGCACCGCCACCAGAAGGCGCGACAACGACCCAGCGTTTGCCACCGCCCATCTCGGTGTCTTCCACAAGAGTGAAGCCAAGCGCGCCGACATAAAAAGCGATGGCGGCGTCGTAATCGGGGACGACGAGCGCAGCCATGGCAATGCTTTCGCGGCTCATGCGCGCCGCCTCACTGCCGCAGCAAATCCCGGCCCACGATCATGCGCATGACCTGATTGGTGCCTTCGAGGATCGAATGGACCCTGAGATCGCGCCAGAAGCGTTCGATGGGGTAGTCTTTCAAATATCCGTATCCGCCGAACAATTGCAGCGCATCATTGACCACCTTCGATCCGTTGTCGGTCGCCAGTCGCTTTGCCATCGCGGAAAAGCGCGATTTGTCGGGCGCATTGTCGGTCACCTTGGCCGCCGCCAGATACAGCAGCGCGCGCGCCGCCTCCAGATCGGTGGCCATGTCGGCGAGCATGAACTGGGTGTTCTGGAAATCAGCCACCGGCGTATCAAACTGCTTGCGATCCTTGGTATAGGCCACGGCTTCATCCAGGCACCGCTGCGCCCCGCCGAGCGAGCACGCGCCAATGTTCAGACGGCCGCCATCAAGGCCCATCATCGCGAAACGGAAGCCTTCGCCTTCATCGCCCACGCGGTTTGCCACCGGAATGCGCGCATCTTCGAAAATCACCTGCGCGGTGGGGGAGGCGTTCCAGCCGAGCTTCTTCTCGGGCGCGCCAAAGCTGACGCCGGGCGTGTCCTTGTCCACCACGAGGCAGGTGATGCCCTTGGTCTTGTGATCGCCGGTGCGGACCATGGTGACGTAAATGTCGTTGACCCCGCCGCCCGAAATGAACTGCTTGGTGCCGTTCAGCACGTAATGGTCGCCATCCAGAACCGCGCTGGTCTTCAATCCCGCCGCGTCCGATCCGCTGCCCGGTTCGGTAAGGCAATAGCTGGCGATCTTGTCCATGGTGATGAGATCGGGGAGGTAGCGGTCTTTCAGCTCCTGCCCGCCGAACTGGTCGATCATCCATGCGGCCATGTTGTGGATCGAGATGAAGGCGGATGTGGTGGGGCAGCCATAGGCCATCGCCTCCATGATCAGCGCGGCTTCAAGCCGCCCAAGTCCGATCCCGCCCGATTCTTCCGAAACATAGATCGCGCCAAAGCCAAGCTCTGCCGTGCGCTTGATCACGTCCTTGGGGAAGTGGTGCTTTTCATCCCATTCGCCCGCGAAGGGGGTGATGTTGTCGGCGGTGAAACGCTGCGCCATTTCCTGGATCGCGAGCTGGTCTTCGGTGAGTTGAAATTGTCCTGTCATGGCGAGCGGTTTAGCCCGTGGCGCAGGCATAGAAAAGAGCGTGCCGCCTCGTTTGTTTGATAGGCAATGATCGCATTGCCCGCGACATTCCTGCCGCAATGCTGTAACCGGATCGGGCTTTCAAACGTATCAAATCTCATGACAACTTCCGCAATCCCGGCCCGCGCGCGCCTTTTGATCGTCTACAATGCCGATGGCGGCCTGCTGAATGCGTTGAGAGATACGCTGTGGAAGATCGCCTCGCCCGCGACCTACCCGTGTTCGCTTTGCGCGATCACCTTTGGCGCGGTGTCGATGCATCCGGAGTGGAAACGCTTTCTGGCCGAGCTGCCGTTCGAAGTGGCGTTCCACCACCGCGACGATTTCGCCGCTGCCTATCCCGATCACGGCATCGCGCTGCCGACGATCGCGATTGCTCTGGGCGGGGACGAAGTGCGGGTGCTGGTGTCAAAGGACGATCTCGACCAGACGCAGGACACGCTGCAGCTGATGGAACGGATGGAGGATGCGCTGGCTGAGTGGCGCGATCAACCGCCGCGGCTCAAGATCGTCGCCTAGCCGTTCGAAATCACAGCCTCGGCCTCGATCTCGACCTTCCATTCGCGGCGGCACAGCCATGCCACCCCGGCCATGGTTGCGGCAGGGCGGGCTTCACCAAACCAGCGCGCGTGGACTTCGCCCACGGCCGCCTGATCGTCGAAATCGGTGAGCAGCATACGCGTGCGCACGACATCGCTGGCTGAACCGCCCAGTTCCTCAATCGCGGCAGCGATGATCGCGCAGCAGCGTTCGGCCTGCTCGGCGGCGCCTCCGGGAGTGGTCGTGCCATCGGGTTCGACCGGGCCTGTGCCCGCGACGATGATCCGGTCCCCCACCCGCACAGCGCGGCAGAAGCCGAACTGCGCTTCGAACGGTGAGCCGGAGGTGGCGCGCCTGCGCTTACTCATCCGCAGGTGATCGCGGTGATCGTCATCCCTGCGTCATAGCGCACGTTCACCCGGTCTTCGCGGTAATCCATGGTCCATGCGCTGTTCGGCGGGCCCCAGCGCAGGGCGCGCGCCTTGCTCCCCGCAAGGATCGCCCCGCCGGTTTCACCGCTCGCCTTCTGGCCGACATAGGATTGCACCGCCGCCGCATCGCACATGGCGGGCGCGGGCCGCGCGGGTTCGGGAGCGGCATAGCTGCCTGCGCATCCCGCAAGCGCGAGGCAGACGGTCACACTCGGGGCAATCAATCGGATCATCGGGCTTCTCCTAGTTGCATCTCTGGCGCGGCATGGGGTCATACACCCTATCGCCATCGAAAAACTGCGGCATCAAGGTCTTGCCATCCTCTCCAAAGGCAAGCCGCAGTTTCTGTTCCCACCGCTCGCCTTCGCCTTCCATGGCGAGCATCAACACGATCGAATTCTCGCCTTCGAGCTCGATCCCGGTCAGCTTGCCCATGCTTTCGTAGAACAGGATTTCATCGCTGCCGATTTCCATCCGCAAGTCGCTTTCGGGCAAGCACGCGCCCTCGACATAATCCCACACGCCCTGGAACCGGGACGGGATCACGACAGGCATATACATGGGAGCCTCGACCCCGGCAGGATCGACATCCGCGCCATCCGAAGGCGCGTCCGCCTCGCCCGAACAGGCGGCGAGCGCGAGTGTGAGAGCGGCGGCAATCGGGGCGATCGGTTTCATGATCGCCCCATAGCAGCTTCACCCCATCGTCGGAATGACAAAGGCGTTGGAGCCATCCCCGCCGCCATCGGGCCAGCGCTGGGTGATCTTCTTCTTCTTGGTCCAGAAAGCGAGGCCCTCCGTCCCGTATTGATCGATGTCGCCAAAGCCCGAACGCTTCCACCCGCCAAAGCTGTGGTAGCTGACCGGAACCGGGATCGGCACGTTGATGCCGACCATGCCGACATTCACCCGGCTCGCAAATTCGCGCGCGGCGTGGCCGTTGCGGGTGAAGATTGCGACGCCATTGCCATACTGATGTTCCGAAGGTAGCCGCAGCGCGTCCTCGAAATCCTTTGCCCGCACGATCTGCAGCACGGGCCCGAAGATTTCTTCCTGATAGCTCTTCATCTGCGGCGTCACCCGGTCGATCAGGGTCGGGCCGACGAAGAAGCCTTTTTCATGCCCCTGCAGCGTGAAGCCGCGCCCGTCGATGACGATTTCCGCGCCTTCTTCCGCCGCAGTGGTGATCCATTGTTCGATCCGCGCCTTGTGCTCGGGCGTGACGACGGGGCCGTAATGTGCCTCGGGATCGGTCGATACGCCGATGCGAAGCGCATGGATCGCCGGGATCAGCTTTTCCTTCAGCCGCTCCGCCGTGTCCTCGCCCACCGGCACCACCACCGGCAACGCCATGCAGCGTTCACCCGCAGAGCCGAAAGCCGCCCCTGCCAGATCGTTCACCACCTGATCCAGATCGGCGTCGGGCATCACGATCCCGTGGTTCTTCGCCCCGCCGAAAGCCTGCACCCGCTTCCCGTTCTGGGCACCGCGGTGATAGATGTAATGCGCGATATCGGACGATCCGACAAAGCTGATCGCCGGAATATCGGGATGGTCGATGATCGCGTCGACCATTTCCTTGTCCCCGTGGACGACCTGCAACAGCCCCTCGGGCGCGCCCGCTTCGACAAACAGTTCGGCCAGCCGCACCGGCACGCTGGGATCGCGCTCCGACGGTTTGAGGATGAAGGCGTTGCCCGCCGCGCAGGCCATGCCGAACATCCACATCGGGATCATCGCGGGGAAGTTGAACGGGGTGATCCCCGCGCCAATGCCCAGCGGCTGGCGCATCGAATAGACATCAATGCCCGGCCCTGCGCCTTGCGTGTATTCGCCTTTCAGGACCTGCGGGACGCCGCAGGCGAATTCGATCACTTCCAGCCCGCGCTGCACATCGCCCTTGGCATCATCGATCACCTTGCCGTGTTCGGATGAAAGCATTTCGGCAAGGCTCTGCATGTTCGCCTCGATCAGCTCCTTGAAGCGGAACATGACGCGCGCGCGCTTTTGCGGGTTCGTCGCCGCCCAGCCGGGCTGCACCCGCTTGGCCGTCGCCACCGCGCGTTCGAGCAGCGCGGCATCGCCCAGCGCGACCTCAGCCTGGATCTCTCCGGTAGAGGGGTTCCAAATCTGGGCCTTGCGAGTCGGCGCGGGGGTGTCGCCTACGATGAAATGGTCGATCTGACGCATGGGGAATTCTCCTGTCTCTTGCGACCACCCAATGACGCTGCACGGCGCCGGAGGCAAGGGGGTGCGGACTGCCTAATTTGCTGGGCGTGGTGTGGGGGCGAGGGCGAGGCATACCCACCCGAAAGCAATTCTACGCAGTTGCACCACCCCCCCCGCTGTCCTACACCGCCTCGCAGAGCTACCATCGGGCGCATGGTCGCCTTTCATCCCGCCCCTAATCCACACGCTGCGCATAGCCTTTCGGGTGACACTTTCGTCCGCGAAAGGCGACACTTCGGGTGCGGCTATAGTCACACTTTCCCGGCCAAAGGTGACACTCACGCCGATCCGGGTGACACTTCGGGGGGAAAGGTGACACTTTGCGCGCTAATGGTGACACAACGGAGGTTTTTTCCTCTGGACCGTGTTCCACCTGTTCCACGCTGTAGGCTTTGGCTGGCCAGAATGGCGGAGGATGCGGAGGGTGACTCGGCTGGCCTGCCGCGAAAGTGGATTGACGAAAGCGGGCATTCGCGACAGATGCGGCGGCAGAACCTGCGCGGGTGTAGCTCAATGGTAGAGCAGCAGCTTCCCAAGCTGACGACGAGGGTTCGATTCCCTTCACCCGCTCCATTCGCTGCGCTCACTGCGCGGGCTCCGGTTCCGTTGGCCGCTGGCGCGGCCCTCTTCGCGCTCCGCGCTGCGAGTCTACCCGCTCGATACGCTGCCGCTCATGCAGCGGGTTCGGCCCCTTCCGGATGCGGGATCTGCAAAAAAAATCGAAGGCGGCGGAATAATCGCACCACGCCCCCGTAGTCACCCGAGACAATCGGTCAAAAGGGGTGACACAGATGGCTGCAACAATCGAGATCAAGCGTCCGCCAAAGAGTGAGGCGAGAAGAACCAGTATCAGGCTCGGCCTGATGAGCGCGGTCGCGCTGGTGGTATTCACATCCTCGGCAATCGCCTTTGCGCAAGAGCCCGAAGCCGAGCAGGCCATGGCCGCTGGCCGCGCGGAGCAGGCGATCGCCGCCTGGAGCAATGTGCTGGCACGCGATCCGGACAATGTGAATGCTCTGGTCGGGCGCGCGACGGCCTATGGCTGGCAAAAGGACTGGGCGCTTGCCGAGGCGGACATCAACAGGGCGCTAGGCCGGGCGCCCGACGATCTCGCCGTTCTGAATGCTGCGGGATACATCGCCGCGTGGTCCGGCAAGCACGGTTTGGCGGAGCGGTACTTTGAACGGATGCTCGCCATTGCCCCCGACAACGAGGGCGCGAAGAAGGGGATCGCCTATAACGCCTATTGGGCGGGCGAGAACGAGCGGGCGGCAAATGCATTCCAGCAGATCGCTTACGAGTTTCCCGACAGGGCCGAACCATGGATCGGGGCAGGCAACGCCCGCATCGCGGCAAGTCAGGCACGCCGGTCTGCGGCGGCATTTCGCGAGGCAAAGGCAATCGATCCTTCGAATGCCGAAGCCCGCAGCGGATTGCGCCGCGCCTATGACTATCCAGCTGTTGCCGAACTGTCGGTCTGGGCGGGCGACACTTCGGGAGGCGGAGACGCCGGCTTGCGCCTTGTCGAGCTGGCGAGCTGGATTACCCCGCGAACCCGTGTCCATGCCCGCTACGACGACGGGCTGTCACTCGACAATCCGGTGCTGGCGAGAGCAGGCCAGAACGCAACCACCTATTTCGTTGGCGGGCAACACCAGTTCTCGGACAGCTTCATCGGCAGCGTCGAATTCGGCTATCGTGATTTGCCACTGGGCGAAGACCAACAGGTCTACAAGGTCGAAGGCGTTTATCTCTCCGGCCTGGGCGCGACCAAGCTGGGAGGACAGATCAGCCCGCACAGCGAAGGCTTCACCGATCGGCTGGTTTATGCAGGCCACAACTTCCGGCTGGGACAGCACCTGTCTTTCGAACCGAGCGTATACCTTGCGCGCTCAGGGGCAAGCCGTGACGATGAATGGCGCGCGGTCGGCTATGGCGAATACAACAGCGGCGATTTCGCAATTGGCGTGGGCGTTGGCGGCGGAAACGTCTCCAGCGTGAACCCGGCCGCGGATGGCGGCGTCTTCACGATCTTCGGCAACGCATCGGCCCGCATCGGCGGATGGCACCGCGTGCACCTCAACGTCGCGCGCGAGGAAACCCCGCTTGTCGATTTCACCCGCATTCTGGTTGGCGTGACCCTGCGCCTGCCTCGCAATTGATGGAGGCGCATATGTTTCTCACACGGATACAAGAACCCGCTCAAACCGACGACGCCGGTTTCATCGAGTCCGCTTCGGAAGATGGCTTTACCTCTGACAAGGTCTGGTCTGCCGATGATCGCAAGCCGTGGCTGTTCCTATTCATCTTCGGCGCATGGGCAGCCAGCCTTCTGTGGTTCGGCCCGCGGCTGTGGGATCTCGTTTTGTCCGCCGAAACGTGGACGGCACGATTCATCCTTGGCTATTTTGCGTTCTTCACCCCGATTGCGTGGCTTTATGGCCTCTACAATGTGGGGGTAGTGGTGTTCGCATCGATCTATCGCAATTTCGTGACCAAGCCCGCACCGCTTCTTTCGACAAGCCAGCCGCCGGTCGCGATGCTGTATACGACGTGCAACGACTTTGTCAGGGCAAGCGCGCAAAGCTGCCTTGAAGTGGATTACCCGAACTTCACGCTTTACCTGCTCGATGACTCGAGCGATCCCGAATACCAGAACATTGTCGATGCCTTCGCGGCCGAAAATCCGGCGAAGGTAAAGGTGATCCGGCGTGAACAGCGCACCGGGTTCAAGGCGGGCAATCTCAATCATGCGCTGACGCATCATGTCCGCGAACCGTATTTCGCGGTTGTCGACGCTGATGAAATCCTGCCTGTCGGTTTCTTGCGCAGGCTGGTCCCCTATCTCCAGAACGATCCCGAGTGCGGTTTCGTACAGGCCAATCACCGCTGCGAAGAGGAAACCAGCACGCAGCTTCAGGAAGACATGCGGATCGGCATTGATGTGCACTGGAAGTGGTATCAGCCGCTGCGCAACAAGTTCGGCTTCGTGATGTTCCTGGGGCATGGCGCGCTGCTGCGGCGCGGGTGCTGGGAAGAAGTCGGCGGCTTTGACGAGATCGTCAGTGAGGACCTTGCCTATGCCATCTCCATCCGCGAGCGTGGTTATTATGGAATTTTCGCCGAAGATGTCGTGTGCACGGAGGCCTTTCCCGAGACGGTGCGTTCATTCCGCGTCCGCCACGTGAAGTGGACACGCGGTACCTGCGAATTCCTGCACAAATGGACAATGCCTTTGCTCCGGTCGCGCAGGATCCCGCTGATCGAGAAACTGGATATCCTGTTCCCGACGGCCAATCTGCCGCTGACATTCTTCTTCTTCATTTTCATGTTGCTCGCCGGCTTGGGCATGCCCTTTGTCCTCGGGCAGCAGCAGGACATCACCTGGGTTGTCGCTGGCCGGGAACTGGCTGTTCCGGTCCGGCTTTTGCCGCCTGAGCTAACCCGCATCTTCACGCCCGATTTCTTCGCCATGACGGTGCTGACCCTGTTCGCCCCAATCCTTTGCTTCATTCTCGAGCATTGGCGCCAGCCGTTGCGCCTGTGGCGGTTCCTGTCGCGCAGCACAGCCCTTTATGCTGCACTCAGCCCGCTCTCGGCAGTTTGCGTGGCCGGCTATGCGCTGACAGGAAAGGCTCGCTTCCTTGTCACGGGCGACGTCAAAGGCCTCGCCAACAAGGCGAGCAAGGAAGGCTCGGCCGTGAACCGATATCTTTCGGAAACGCACCCTGACTCAATGGCCACGTGGAGCTTCGAGATCATTGCCGGCGCATTGTTTCTGGCCGCCGCCTTTGTGAGCTTCCAGCCGGCTTTTGCCGGATTGGCCCTCGCATTTCTTATGCAGCCCTACCTCCACGGCCTCGGCTGGGATCAGAAGGCGCTCCGCATCATGACGATGATCCCGTTCGCGATGATTGTCGGTAGTGTCTTCCTGGGCAGCGCGAGCCTGTTCGGGCTCCAGCCGGTGCTGTTCGGGTTTGGCTTCCACTTCTGACAGCCCGAGGGTCGCAACAGCAAAGGCGGCGAGGTTACTGGCCTCGCCGCCTTTCGTTGTTCTGCAGACCGACTATTCGATCAGGCCGTGGCCATAGACGGGATCATAACCTGTCGCACCCAGATCACGGGCTGATCGGCGCAAACGCCGGGCACAGGATTGCGCCGAGTATCGCTGCTGACATCGCGCCATCCATGCAGCCACGTGGGGTGTGGCAAAGCTTGTGCCTGAAAATCTCGTGATCCCGCCCAGCGCATTGGCAGCCGGTTCGTCGACCCCGTGCGCAGAAACCGTGATGTAATTGCCCTGGTTGGCATAGCGGTACACCCGTCCGCGACGGTCAACCGCGGTCACCGCGATCACCGGTGGCAAGGCTGCAGGATAGGCTGGAGGTGCCGAGGGCCCGCCATTGCCTGCGGCAGCAACAATCAGCGTACCGCGCCCGATCGCCTGCTCGATCAATCGATCGAGGATCGCATTGCGTGGGCCGGCCAGGCTCATGTTGACGACGGGCACTTTCTGCAAGACCATCCAGTTCAGAGCATCAACGATAGTATCGGCTGAAGTGTAAGGCCGGGCTGTCCTTCCCGTTCGGAAGATGTTTGCCACATACAGCTTGCTGGTTCCCTCGCTCGCAAGGATTGAAGCTACAGCAGTTCCGTGAGCCTTGGGGGCGGTATCGCCTGAGGCAAAATCCCGCGATTCCACCGACACGTCACTCAAAGTCGGGTGGCTCACGATTGCCGTGTCGATCATTCCGATCGTGAGCCGTCCCTCTTTTCGCGGAAGCGATCCCTGTGCCGAAGATGCACCAGCTCCTGCCGGCGTGTATTGCAGGCCGTAATAGTGGGTGTAGTCGAACACAGCATCAGGCTCTGCGCCGCGCGCAATCTGCAATGCTGTCGAAGCGTCTTGTCCTGCGGGCGCTTGCAGGCGGTGCAGCCAACTGCCCAACGCAGGCAATTCCTGCCGCGACAATACCTCAAACCCGGATTCCTTCAGCCTCTCGAGCGCAGCTTCGCCAAGACTGAGACCAACGATTTCCCCGCGCCGCACCGGAAATCCGCGCTCGTCATAATCGGGCAATTCATCGGCCGCGAGATCGCGCATGTCCGAACTGCTACCGTATTCGGTGGCATCTTCTGCCCGTTCGGCGGCATCTTTCGCCGCGTCTTCCTGTGCCTTGGCCAGTTCCTTGGCGAAATCCTCGGCATCTTTGGCTGCTTCCTCTTGCGCCTTGGCGAGGGTTTCGGCGCGATCCTCTTCCAGCCTTGCCAGTTCGCGTTGCTGGCGTTCGGGATCGTTACTGTCCCGCTCAAGAATACGTGCGCGGTCTTCGGCGTAGCGCGCCTCGTCCCGTGCCGCGCGCTCGGCAGCCCGGGCGGCGTCACGTTCGGCACGTTCAAGCGCACGCGCCGTCCGGTCACCGTCGTCCTCCCGCACCCTGTCCTGAGAGCTGCCCGGTTCGGCCGCGAGCAAGCCAGCGCAGCCTGCAACGAGGGCAGCTGCACAAATGCCACTCGCAAGGCGGCGTGAAAGAGATTTGTATTCAAACATCTTTGCGTGTTTCCAAGGTGTACGCCATCGATCAACAACGGGCAACGCCGAGAGATATTCCGCATTCGAGCGGTATCTTGACCGGAATTTGTGTTGTTTTGCCGCTTCGGGAATAAACGCGCAGCGAATCCGTATTCGGGGAGTGGGATGACGGAAACTGGCGAAACGGGACAAGGCGATCTGCGCAGGCAGATGATCGAGGTCTTGCCACGGCTGCGGCGGTTCTGCCTTGCGCTCGCGCGGAGGCAGGACGTTGCAGACGATATCTGCCAGGCAACCGTCGAGCGAGCCCTGGCACGCGCGGATCAGTTCGTGTCCGGCTCTAGATTGGATAGTTGGATGTACAAGATCGCTCAGAACATCTGGATCGACGAGAACCGCAAGCTTCGGACGCGCGGACATGAGGTCGATGTCATCGAAGCGTTCGACATGATCGGCAGCGACGGCGTGCGCGAAGTCGAAGGGCGTTCGGATCTTGCGCGGGCACGCAGCGCGCTGGCCGCCTTGCCGGAGGATCAGCGGACGCTCATCACGCTCGTGGTACTCGATGGCATGAGCTACAAGGAAGCCTCGGAAACGCTCGATATCCCGATCGGGACGGTCATGAGCCGCATTTCACGGGCACGTCGATCAATCGACCGTCATGTCCACGGGGAGGACAGCCAATGACCGGCAATACCGAACGCGAGATGCGCATTGCCGCCTATCTCGACGGCGCGATGAGCGATGCGGAATGCGAGCAATTCGAAGCCGAAATGGAAGCCGATGCCTCGCTGGCCGAAGATGTCGCCCGCTTGAGCGAAAACGACGCTTTGCTTAGGGAGGCCATGTCTCTCGATACCGATGGCGCGCTTGACCCAGCGTTCCTTGAGCGGATGGGGCTTGCCGATGCCAAAGCCGGGTCGCCGCATCACCCGGCACCACCCGCGCCGGCCAACGACAATCCGCCATTCTGGAACCGCTGGGGCGTTCGCGCAGGCGCGGCAATTGCGGCTGGCCTTGCGCTTGTCATGACACACACACTGCCAGGTGGTGGAGGTCCGGTCATGGGCGATGCTCTTGAGGCAACGCCTTCCGGGCAGATGGCCGCGCTCGATAACGGAGCTACACTGACTCCGATCCTGACATTCGAAGCCGGGGATGGCCGCTTCTGTCGTGAGTTCGAATACAGGGCATCCAATGCGTCCTCATCGTCTGGGATCGCCTGTCGATCATCCGGCGGGTGGGTGATTGAGGGCTGGAGCGATGATGCCGTCGAAATGCCCGACAGCAGCGAAATCGCGTTGGCTTCTGGGGGAGCGTCCGAAAATCTGGACGCCGCCTATGCAAGGCTTGATGCCGGGGACCCGCTGCCGATCGACCGTGAACGTGAAATCATCGTCAGCGGTTGGTCAGGAAAATAAATTGGCTTCCCCGGAATAAAGCATTCCGCGCTCCGTAGTCGCTTCGTCCTTGAGACAACGAAGAAAGACAGATGGAGCAAGCTATGAATGGCAAGACAAGAGCTTCGGCATTCGCTTTCGCTGGCCTGTGCCTGACAGTGGTGCTGTCCGGCCCGGTGGCGGCCGAAGCGGGCCGCGAAGACCGTTCGGCAGGCGTGAGCGACTGCCGCGGTTGTGAATCGCCCGAGCGCGAAATTCGCCGCAGCCGGGAATCAGATGACCGCGGTTTTGACGATCGCGACAGGGTGCGCGATCGCGGTCGGGATCGTGAATTCGAGGATCGCACGCGCAGTCGCGGTGCAGACGATAGCCCCGGTGACATGCGTCGTGGACGCGGTGCCGATGATGGGCCGGGCGACATGCGCCGTGGACGCGGTGCTGATGATGGGCCGGGCGACATGCGCCGTGGTCGTGGTGCCGATGATGGACCTGGCGACATGCGCCGTGGTCGTGGCGCTGACGATGGCCCCGGTGACGATCGCCGCGGCCGTGGCGCGGACGACGGACCGGGCGACGATCGCAGTGGCCGCGATCGCGGACGGAGTGCTGACGACTCGATGGGCCGCGTCGATGACAGCGGCTCTGCCGCCGACACCCCTGGCGAGGGTCGTGGGCGTGGGCGCGGCCAAGGTCGCGGGCGGGGAGGAGACAATTCTCTCTGACGGGGCCTGAGCCCATCGGGTCGCGGGTAGCCCCGGTTTGGAACAACCGGGCCGGGGCTGCCTTGCAAGTTTCGGAAATATTTTTCAAATCTCCCGCCGGGATAAGCGGGATCAGAATACGCAAACGGGGTGTCGAAAATGAAGAATTCCATGAAGAGCGCCGTCGGTGCCGCGATAGTCGGCCTGTTCGTAGCGGCCACGCCGGCAATGGCGCAGCAAAGTGACGAAGACCAAAACACCGGCAGTTCGGGCAGCATCCGGATGAATACCGGTCTCAGCTATTCCTCGGGCGACTATGGCGAACTCGAGAACACCGAAGTCATCGGGATCCCGGTCAGCCTGACTTACAAGAAGGACGGTCTCAGGCTCCGTGTTTCGGTTCCGTGGGTCATGATCGAAGGTCCGGGGTCGCTGCTCGCCACGCCCGAAGGCCGGGACGCGTTCTTCGGTGACAGCGGTGGCGGCGGACAAGGTCGCGGGCGCGGACGCGGACGTGGTGGCGATAGCGGCAATTCGGGTTCGGGTTCCGGCTCCAAGGACATCGAGGTCGAGGACGAGCTCGACGACGATGTGATCGACGATGACGATATCGTCGATGAAGACGGCTTTGCCGGCCCGGACAACAGCCGCAGCGGTTTCGGCGATGTGAACGTGTCTGCGCTCTATTCTATCCAGCTCGCATCGGGCACCTATTTCGAGCCGGCAGTTGCAGTAAAGCTGCCAACAGCATCGCGGACCAAGCGGCTGGGCACAGGCGAAGTCGATGTTACGCTTAGCGCCGATCTCGTTCAGGAAATCGGCGATGCGACCCTGTATGTCCATGGTCGCCGCCGCCTTGCCGGAAAACCCGAAGGTTCCACCCTGCGATCAACTTGGGGCGCGGGTGGTGGTGCCAGCGTAAGGGCGACGGACGGTGTCTATATCGGAGCGGACTACTTCTGGCAGCAATCGGCCTTTGCCGGACGGCAGGCATCAAGCGAGGCTTCGGCATGGGCCAGCTTCCGCCTGAGTGAAGGTTTCAGCCTGACCACCTACGCCGGTACGGGCTTCAACGACAGCAGCGCGGACTTCTTCGCAGGGATGGCCATCGGGAAGCGGTTCTGACCGCCCGGGCTCTGCCGGTACGCAGCAATCCTGAACGCCTCGCATGACATGGGTCGTGCGGGGCGTTTAACTTCTGCTCGCGCATATCGGGCGGGTGACAGCGATTGCCTTACCTATTCCTCACGAAGTTGGCCGATAGCTTCACCCACTCCCTTCATTGCCGCTTATGCAGTGGTATTTCCCTTGGACAGCGCCAGAAGTTCATTGCGGCGCCAACGCGCGGGTGACACGCCGAAATGCCGCCGGAACGAGCGCACGAAGGCAGTGTCGTCGCCATATCCGAGCCGCTTGGCAACCTCGTGAACGGCAAGTCTTCGATGCAGTAACAGGTCTTGCGCCATGGTGAGGCGGACCCGGTCAACAATGGAACGATAGCTGAACCCCGACCCCGCTAGATTGCGTGCGAGAGTGCGCTGCGAACGGTCGAGTGACCGGGCCACCTCTGCAAATTGCAGGATCCGGCCATGTTCCTTTAACGATGCCGTCACCGCCGCTTCTACCGCGTGGATGACCTCGGGGATGTCCGCGTTTGTGGGCCTCTCGTCGGTCTGACCCTGCCTCAGGATGCCTTCCCAAAAGTCGGGATTAAAGCCTGGGTTGGTGCGGGTAAGCGCTTCCTTCGGAATATCGATGAAGGGCTCCTGCGAGGACCGCACGATCCTGCAGGGAAATCTGCCAGCGCACACTGGCGAGGATCGTACGATGCCGACCGTCACCTTGCCGAGAATATCCCGCCCCTCCTTCCTGAGTTCGATGAAGGATCGCACCACGGCAAGGACGACGGCGATCAGCGTGCTTTCGTAAATGGGGCTGAAGGGTGCGATGTCAGGATCGATTGCCATAGAGAGCCGTACCGGGTCAGCGTTGTCGCAAAGTGCGAGACTGATCGGTGGATTGGTTCGGTTGACGTTGGCGCTGAAGAACGAAAGCGCCGATCCGAGATCGGGTGCGGAGAGCACGGCGGTATCGCCCGGAAACCTTCCCCACTCGAAGATCATCTCCACGAGGCGTTCCTCCCCGATCCGTTCGATCAGGTTGGCGGTGGCCTTGAGGTCGTCAACCATGCGGATCCGGCGTGGCAGTTGTTTGCTTCCGGCATGGCTCGTGCCCTCCAAAAGCCAGTCGGGCCAGCCGATACTCTCCGCCCAAAAGGAGAGCATACCCGTGGGAACCTTGGAAAAGGCCTTGAAGGGATCTTTGCGCGAAAGTTCTGCAATGCACGCATCGAATCCGAGAGGGGCGGCGATATTCACGAAGCGTTTCCGACCACGAAGAATGCTTGAGGCAGATTAGTGTACTATTGGCATGAAATGTCAAATTAGTGGCAGAAGGTGTCGATGTATCTCATTGTCGGCATTGTTTAGTTTGCGAAGTGTTTCCGGAAGCAGCCGGGAACGACACGGTGAGCGGGTTCGATGACAGTGCCGGCTCAGTCCCGGGAAACATCCCCGGTCTGGATCGGCCGGGAAAATGGGAGCAGACTACAATGAACTCGATTGCCCGCTATCTTGTCTCCGCATCGGCGTGTGGTGCGCTTGTTGCGACCCCTGCTCTGGCTGAGAAGGCAAATGACCTGACCTACCTGAACGGACGCAACGCGGCCGAAGTCGAACGCACGATTTACGACCGCGGCTTTCGCCATGTCAGCAGCCACCGCACCAGCGGCGGCTTTGCCAACAGCTATTGGTGGCAGGAAAGGGGAGACAACTGCATTGTCGTCGAGACATCAGAGCGCAGCGGCCAGGTGATGACGATCAACGATGCGCCGAACAAGGATTGCGGCCATTCGGGCGGCATCAGCGGCGGAGAGGCAGCAGCCATCGGCGTGGGCGCAGTTCTGCTCGGCGCTTTGCTCGCGGGTGGTAAGTCGCATCACCGGGAAGGGCGTGACTACGACGAGACCCAGACCGCCGAATTCGATCGCGGCTATCGCGATGGGCTCCATCATGCGGGCTATCACAACTACAATCGCGATGATGCCTATGCCCACGGCTATGAGAAGGGCACCGAAGAGCGCGAGGCGAACCTTCGCGATCATCACCGTCGCGGAGGATACGCTCAGGTCGCGCGCTTCGACGATTTGCAGAACGCGCGCGCTGCAGGCGGGATGAGCGAACTCGAGCGGCGCGGCTTCCGCCAGGTCGACAACTTCACCAGCGGCAACACACGCTATTCGATCCAATGGCGGCCGGAATCCCGCCAATGCGTTCAGGTCACGATCGCCGACGGGCGCTTCTATGACCTGCGCGACATAGGCCAGCACCCCAATTGTCGCTGACCGGCTTGGCAGCATGATCGTGACGGTGAGGGAAGCGACGGCGAACGCAGCGAAGATGGTCTGCGCTTCGTCCACGCCGCTTCCCGCACCCGTGATCAGCCAAGGCCCGAACGGATACTGACTGGAGATTGGAAATGATGATGCGAGTGATGATTTGCTCGGCTGCGATTCTCGCCATGTCGGCCTGCGGTGGCGCAGAGAATGATGCAACAGATGAGGGCGATGCTGAAGCCGCTGTCACCGTCATTCCCGAAAGCCTCGCGCCTTTCGGTGACGGGTATCCAAACGCAGGCGATGCGTGCCGGCGGCTCGGTGAAAGCGCAGCGACCTCGAACTATCTCGACGATAGCGCGCTGCTCGTCGGCTGTCCGGACGAGGCTTCTGCCGAAGCGCTCGGCGGGGAGATCGTCGGCAATATCGAAGGCGTGCGGCTGGTCTCGATCGCGATGGGCGATGCCAATGTCGGTTTGGGTGAGAATGCCCCCGTTGAGGCAACTCCCGCCACTCCCAGGGAGGTCGCGATCCGCGGGCCGAACAGCCTCGAAACCCGCTGCAGCGACAGGGTTGCGCAAGAGACCGGAGCGCGCGTGACCGGGACCAACCGCATCGAGGAATCAGAAGCGGCTATCGCAATCTACGTCAATGTCGATGGCGCCCAAGCGCCGTGGCGTTGCCTCGCCTATCGGGACGGCACTGTCGGCGAGGTGATGTATACCGGAAGCGAAGGCGCGCTCTGATTAGAGTGCCGGATGACGCAGGAAGAAGGTGAGAAGGCGATTATGAGAAAGAACAGATTGGTCGTGGTCGGCTTGCTTGCCGGAAGTCTCGCGGCGTGCGGAGGAGCGCAGGGCGATGAAGCGGGTGTAAGCGCTGCGGAAGGAGCGAAGACAGGCGAAGTCGTCGCAGATGCCAACAACGGGCCTCCACCGCCGCCCGATATGCCCGACCCTATCTCGCCGGGGGACGAATACAGCGCGACCACGATCCTGCCCTGCGGTTTCGACGGCGCTGCTCCCGAAATGCGCTGCAATGCAGGCGTCAAGCGCAATTGGGGTGAAGACGGCACCACTCTGGTCGAAGTGTTCAAGCCCGATGGGCGCAAGCGCGCGATCTTCTTCCAGGGAACCACCCCTTATGGCGCGGATAGCGCCCAAGCCGACGGCTCGGCTGGTTGGGACTTTGAGGTCAGCCGCAAGGAAGACGAGGTGACGATCAGTTTCGGGCCGGAAACCTACGTCATCGTCGATGCACTCATAGAGGGCGGATGAGGATTGCGTCTTGGGGAAGGTTGCAACTGGGCTGATCCCGCTGATCGCGGAATTCAACAGCGCGATCTTGCCCAGCAGCACTCCTTCGATCCGGCTTTGATCGGAGCATCAGAATGAAACTTGGACACACCCGGATGGCCGCAGCGGCCCTGCTTGCGTTTGCGGCAGCGGCGCAGTCTCATGCGCAGGAAGGTGCGCCGGAGCCGCGCTGGGACTTCATCGCCTTCGAGGTCAAGAGCTGGGGCGAGACCGTGACTTCGTGGCGGATGGCTCCGGGTGTCGGAGGAAGCTGGACCGAGGCGCGCAAGGAAGCGGGCGAACCGCTCGGCAGCTACACGCTTGTCTGGCACGAAATCGATGTAGACGCGCGACTCTATGGCGCGCTCGAAAGCGTACTCGCCCGTCTGCCTCAGCCCGCGCCCGATGCGAACGACTGCGACAACTTCATGACCGACTTGGCGTATGGGACCATCCGTCTGACCAAGGGCGCGACGACAACCGAGATCGCGTGGAACTCGGGCTGCATGGACGAAGATTATGCGGACTTCATCGCGGTCCTGAGGGAAGCTGACACGCTTGTCGCCGAAGCCGGGCGCAAAGGCAGGGTGCTGCGTGAGGAGCGCGTTGCACTGGACTGAGCCGCCAGACCAGACGGCTATCGGTAAGTATCGTGTCTCTGCCGGAGATGATCGAGACATTATCGGCCACGCGTTTGCAGGGAAACGCAGGCCATCTGTTCCAAGTCATCGAAAAAATGGTGGGCGCGGCAAGGATTGAACTTGCGACCCCACCCGTGTGAAGGGTGTGCTCTACCACTGAGCTACGCGCCCGTCCTTTGGCGGAAACGACCTTTTTGCCGTTTCACGGACAGGGGCGCGCAACTACTGCGGTGCGGGCTCTATTGCAAGCCTCTATCTACCCGGCATCTCGCGTGCGCGGCTTACCCGGAAATCCACGCACCCAGCCATTGCATGAGCGAGCGCGTATCGCTGCGGCGAGCCGGCTGGGGAAGGGCAGGGCATTCAAGGCAATAGGCCTGCACCCCTTGGGCGCCGGAAAGCCGGTTCGCATCGGCGACCAGTTGGCCCAGCAGCACTTCGCGTTGCCGCGCCGCCATCGCGAACAGATCGCCGCTGCGCGCTTGTGCAGCAGGCGCCACGGAGGCGGTTACCAATTGCCGGATCAACGAATCGTAATTGGCTTCCTGCTTGCCGAGGAACCGCGCGCTCCAGTCGTCTTCCTCCAGCCCGGCTTCACCCGCCACCCATTGCAAGGCATCGGACAGGCCACCGAACTGATCGACCAGCCCGAGTTGCCGCGCGGCACCGCCGTCCCACACGCGGCCTTGCGCGATCTGATCGACCTTTTCGGTCGTCATCCCGCGCGCCTTGGCGACGCGCTCAAGGAAGTCGGAATAGGTATCGGTCACACCCGCTTGCAGGATGGTATCCAGTTCCGGGGTCAGGCCCGCGATCAGGTCCGGCTGTCCCGAAAGCGGCGTGGTGCGATAACCGGCAGCGTTGACGCCGATTTCGTTCGCCGCCCCTTCAAAGGTCGGGATAACCGCGAACACCCCGATCGAACCGGTGATGGTTTCGGGCTGGGCGAAGATGCGATCCCCCGCCGTTGCCACCCAGTATCCGCCGCTGGCCGCGACATTGCCGAAGGATACGGCGACGGGAATTTCCTTGGCCCTGAACCGCTCGATCGCGCGCCGGATTTCCTCCGATGCGGTGACCGATCCACCGGGCGAGTTGACCCGCACGACCAGACCCTTGATCCCGTCGTCACTGAGCGCATCGTCGAGCAGCCCGGCGATCCGGTCGCCACCCGCAGTGCCCGGCCCGGCATCGCCATCGACGATGGTGCCAGCCACGGTGACGACGGCGATTGTGTTGGAGGAACTGCCCGTGCCCGGGCCGACATCGGCGAGATAGGGCAGGAAATCGCTGCGCGCGTAAGCGCCCGGCTTTTCGTTCCAGCGGTCTTCACCGGCGATTTCGGCAACGCGGGTGCCAAATTCGACACGGTCGCCCAGCTTGTCGACCAGACCCGCCTCAAGCGCGGCCTTCGCCAGATCGCCCGAAGATGCCTGAACCCAGGCCACCGGATCGCGCGTCACCCGCTCAAGCTGAAGATCGGGCCGGGCCTTCTTCACATTGGCCTGCCATTCTTCCCACATCGCGCCATACAGGCTGCGAAGGTTCTCCATCGCCGCTTCGGAGGGGCCGTTTAGCAGATAGGGCTCCACCGCCGACTTGAACTCGCCCACGCGGTACACCCGCGCATTGACGTTCAGACGCTCGAGCAGGCGCGCATAGTAAAGGTTGCTGCCGCCCGGACCGGCGATCAGCGCACCGCCCAGCGGATCGACCCACACCTCGCTTGCATGCGCGGCAAGGTGCATGTGATCATCGGCATAGCCGAGCGCATAGGTCAGCACCGGCTTTTCCGCCTTGCGCACCCGGTCCATCGCCTCACCGACTTCCTGCAAGTGGACCTGACCACCGCCGACAAAGCCGGTCATGTCGATCACCACCGCCTTTATCCGTTCATCGCCCGCTGCCGCATCAAGCGCGCGGACCAGATCGCGCACCTGATATTCGGTCGGCGGAGCTTCGCCTGCCAGCAGCGTCTCGATCGGGTCAATCGGAGAGCTTTCCTCAACCACATAGCCCGACAGATCGATATACAGCGCACCGTCGCGCACCTGACCGGGGTTGGGAGAGGCTGACAAGATGCCGAACAGGGCGATGAAAAACAGCAACATGAAGACGAGCACCAGCGCGTCCTTGATCCCGACGATCACTTTCCATGCCTTGCCGAGGAAGCTCATAGGGCGACTTTTCCTGTATTCTGATGGTGTGGTTTCGACTGTTTCAGCATGGTCTAGGGCGCTTTGTGCCAAACTTCCATGTCTAAGGGCACTTCGATGGGTTGAGCGTTGGATGCGGCTCGACTAAGGGCGATGGAGCTTTCGGGGCATTGATGAACACAGCAACTCCCAATCAGACGGATGCGCGCTTTCCGGCGGGGCGTCTGGCGTTTCCGCATCGCGACCTCACCGGTATCGCCCAGCTTGAACGGCACGAGATCCTCTTTCTGCTGGCGCAGGCGGAACAATGGGTCGATCTGAACCGCCAGAGCACCAAGCACGTCGGCCTGCTTTCCGGCCTGACGATCATCAACGCCTTCTTCGAAAACTCGACCCGAACGCTGCTCAGTTTCGAGATCGCGGGCAAGCGTCTGGGGGCCGATGTCGTCAATATGCAGGCGGCAACCTCCAGCGTGAAGAAGGGCGAGACGCTGATCGACACCGCGATCACCCTGAACGCCATGCGCGCCGATGCGATCGTGATCCGCCACGGTTCCTCCGGCGCGACGCAACTGATCGCGGACAAGGTCGATTGCCCGGTGCTCAACGCCGGGGACGGGCAGCACGAACATCCGACACAGGCTCTGCTCGATGCACTGGCGCTGCGCGAGGCGCTTGCCTGGCGGGGCGAGGCGAGTGAGGATTTCACCGGACGGCGGATCACCATTTGCGGCGATATCCTGCACAGCCGCGTCGCGCGTTCGAACATCCTGTGCCTGCAGGCGCTGGGCGCGACCGTGCGCCTGTGTTCGCCGCCTGCGCTGATGCCCGCCGGGGTGGAGGCGATGGGTGCGGAAGTGTTCCACGATTTCGACGCGGCGCTGGATGGCAGCGATGTAGTCATGATGCTGCGGCTCCAGTCGGAGCGCATGTCAGGGCAGTTCATCCCTTCGGCGCGCGAGTATCACCACCTCTACGGTCTTACCAAAGCGCGTTTGCAACGGGCTGCTCCCGATGCGCTGGTGATGCATCCCGGCCCGATGAACCGCGGGGTGGAGATCGACAGCGAAGTGGCCGACATGGTTGATCGCTCGATCATCACCAAACAGGTGGAAATGGGTGTGGCGATCCGCATGGCGTGTCTCGACGTGCTGACGCGCAAGGCGCGTGGTGTGGAGGGCTGGGCATGAAGCAGACGCAGCCACTTGCGATTACCGGTGGCCAGATCGTCACCCGCGATGGCGTGGCACAGGGCACGGTGCGGCTGGTCGATGGCCTGATCGCTGCTGCCGGGTCCGATGTGATGCCACAGGACGGTGACGCCGTGCTGGATGCAAAGGGCAAGCTTGTCGCTCCGGGAATTGTCGATTTCGGGGTGTTCAAGGTCGACAAACCGGCATTCCATTTCGGTGGGATCACGCGTGCGGCGCTGATGCCCGACCAGTCGCCGCCGCTCGATTACCCGAGCCGCGTCAACTATATCGCCAAGAGCGGCAAGCCCGACCTGTGGGTTCACCCGCTCGCCGCGGCGACTCGTGGGCTTGAGGGTAGCGAACTCGCTGAGATCGCGCTGATGCGTGATGCGGGTGCGCGCGGAGTTGCCACAGGGCGGCGCTGGATCGGCGACAGCGGCGTGATGCTACGGCTGATGCAATATGCGGCCATGCTTGATCTGGTGGTCGTCTGCCATGCCGAGGACGATGGGCTTGCCGCCGGTGCCGCTGCCACTGCAGGAGAGATCGCGACCCGCCTTGGCTTGCCGAGCGCCCCGGCTGAAGCCGAAACGCTTGCGCTGGCGCGGGACATTGCGCTTGCCGAAATGAGCGGCGCGCGCGTGCATTTCCGCCAGGTCACCACCGCCGCCGGGTTTGACCTGATCCGGGCGGCCAAGGCCAAGGGGATCAAGGTCACCTGCGGGATCACCCCGGCGCATTTCATGCTGTCCGATCTCGCCACCGCCGATTTTCGCACCTTCACCCGGCTTTCACCGCCCTTGCGCAGTGAAGCGGACAGGCAGGCTGCGCGCGCGGCGATTGCCGACGGGACGGTGGATGTCATCGCCAGCGGTCACGATCCGCGCGGCCCGGAAGACAAGCGTCTGCCGTTCGCCGATGCCGAGCCGGGCATGGCAGGGGCCGAAACCTTGCTGCCGCTGGTGTTCAACCTCGTGCGCGAAGAACTGATCGACACCGCTGCCGCGTTTCGTCTGCTGGCCGCAAACCCCGCGCAATTGCTCGGGGTGAACGCGGGCGCGATAGAACCGGGACGAGAAGCCGATATCGCGGTGATCGATCCGGATGCCCCGTGGATTGTGGATCGCCGCATGATGGAGGCGACAGCCGACAACACTCCGTTCGACAGGCAGGGTGTGCAGGGCCGGGTCAAGGCTCTGATCAAGGGCGGGGTCGAAATCCCGCTTTGAGCGGCTGATCCACGCGTCAAAAAATGCCCCCGGAGCGGGGGGCGCTCCGAGGGCAGTCTCGCTGAAGTTGGTTTGCGGGTTAGCGTGAACGTGCGGCCACGCGAACGCCGTTGTCGACCGCGCCTGCGGGCGGGTTCGATGCGGCATAGGCAAAGCAGCCACGGCCCGAAGACTTTACGGTTCCGCACATGCTGCTGGCGGTGCGCGAAGTGAAGCCTGCCGCAGCGACGCGGAAGAACGTGCGACCGTTGACCTTGGCTTCGGTGATGACAACGTCATGCTTGGAAAGCTGCGGGAAGCGGCGCTGGAATTCGCGCCACTTGGATTCCGCCACAGCACGGCTTTCGAAGGCGCCGAGCTGGACGAGGTGGGTTGCATCCGCCCCGGTCGCGACAGCCATCGGCTGCGCTGCGGCGCGTGCCTGTGCAGGAGCGCGAACGGGCTGCGGGCGAGCGGCCTGCGCCGGACGCGGCGCGGACACGGGAACTTGCTGCACCACGGCGTTGGAGACGAAGCGCGGTGCGCCACGCGAAGGAGCGGCAGCGGCAACCGGCGTTGCCACAGGGGCCGGAGCGGAACTGCGCACCGGCGCGGTTACCGCCGGAGCGGCCTCAGCCACGCGCACCGGGCTGGCGGCGCGCGGGGTCGGGTCAACCGTCTCTACGGCATCTTCGTCCTTGTCCTCGACATAGACGGTATCGATGTCGCGAATGCCAAAGGCCATTGCTTCGCTTTGAGTCGGCTTGGCTTCGGCGAACTCGGCCGGAGCGGCATCGCTGCTGCCGGTTTCGGCTTCGGCGACGAGCACTTGCTGGCTCGGGAAATTGGCGAGCGCGAGATGCTGCGGCTGGCCGCCGTCGGCAATCGGGCTGATGCCCAGCAGCTTCGCTACGCGGACCATGTGGTCTTCCGGGCGAGCAGTGGAGGCCCATTCGGTGAGGCGCGCATCGAGCTGGTCTGCCGGAACGTCTTCGGCAGCCATGACGCGCGCAGCCGGCCAATTGCCTGCGAGCGCATAGGAATAGGCAAGGTTCTGGCGGGCCTTGGCGCTGGTGTCGCCATTGCGCACCGTGTTCACGAGGTAATGCACGCCGCGTTCCGGAGCACCCGCGAGCGCCATCGCAAGGCCCAGATCAGCGGCGGGGATCGCGCTTTCATGGGCTTGCAGAGTTTGCAGCGCAGCGGTGTTGTTGCCGATGGCGACCTGTGCAAGGGCATAGCTCAGAACGGTGCGCGGATCGCTGTCACCCAGTTCGATCGCTTCGCCAAAGGCGGTTGCGGCGGACTGGAAACGGCCTGCCTCAAGATAGGATGCACCCAGCAGCGCACGGAAACCGGCGTTACGCGGTTCGGCCAGCACAGCGGCTTCGGCGTGGGCGACGGCATTGTCCACCTTGCCATTCTGAAGCGCGGCCTGAGCCTTGGTGAACGACACTTCCGCGGGCGGCGCCGATGCCGCACAACCGGCGAGCGCGAGGCTTGCCAGCGCGGTGCCGATGAAAAGGGCCATCTTCGGGCCACTGCTGCGGCTGTTGGTAAAGCCTTGATTATCGCGGGCCATTGTCGTTTCCCCTAAATTAACCATGATTGTCAGCGTTTTGATCGAGTTTGGTTAACAATTAGTTGTCAGTTGCTAGTCATGCGCCCGTTCAGGCGCTGGGCGATGGTGTCGAGATCCTCGATCCCGGCGAGCAAGGCATCGAGCGCCTCGGTTACCAGCGCCTGTGCGCTGACGCCCTGGATCGTCGCTGCGAGCCGCAGCTTGAGGTGACGTTCGGTGTCGAGCCGCAGCGTGAAGGCGGCGCGACGCGAATTGCGCGATGCCTGTTTGCGCGCTGGTGCGGGCTTGCTCTGGATCAGTTCGGCTTCGTGATCTTCATTGTCCTGGCCGATTGCCGCATTCGCCAGAAGTTGATCAGCCAGATTGCGCTGTTGCCGCACGACCAGCGGGCTTTCTTCGCCTTGCGGCAGTTCCGCAGGAGTGGCCGCATTGCTCAGGATCGAGACGACATCCGCGCTACCATTGTCAGTCTGGCTTGCGTCATCATGACCCATGTCGTTCCAGCCGAGGTCTTCGAGCTGGTCTTCGGCCACGACTTCGGGAAGCGGGGCGAGTTGCGGGCGCATGGCGGGCTTTGCGCCACCTTTGCGGGCGAGCAAAGTCGGTCCAAGCGAGGCAAAGCTGGCTTCGGACATCGCGGTGCAGCCCCCTTACTGGGCCACCCGGCGGCCAAAGCCGCCAACGGGGCGATGCACGCCGCCTGCCTGTGCCTGGTTCACGCCGGTTCCGGGCGCGGCGAACACAGTGCGGCCGAAATTCTTTTCGAGCCGGTCCGAGATGTACTTCCACAGTGCGGTGATTTCGGCGGCGCTGCGGCCTTCGGGATCGACTTCCATGACGGTCCGACCGTCAATCATCGATGCGGCGAAATCGGTGCGGTGATGCAAGGTTACCGGTGCCACCGTGCCGTGCTGCGACAGCGCGACGGCGGCTTCGGAAGTGATCTTGGCCTTGGGCGTGGCCGCGTTGACCACGAAGATCAGCGGCTTGCCCGCGCGTTCGCAAAGATCGACCGTTGCGCCGACGGCGCGCAGATCGTGCGGGCTCGGACGGGTCGGAACGACGATCAGCTCGGCGACACTGATCACCGACTGGATTGCCATGGTAATTGCAGGCGGCGTGTCGATGACCGCGAGCTTGAAGCCCTGCTGGCGAAGCACCTGAAGATCGGCGGCAAGCCGCGATACGGTGGTTTGCGCAAAGGCCGGATATTCGGCTTCGCGTTCATTCCACCAATCGGCCAGCGAGCCTTGCGGGTCGATGTCGATCAGGACGACCGGCCCTGCGCCTGCGCGCTGGGCCTGAACGGCCAAATGCCCGGAAAGGGTGGTTTTCCCTGATCCGCCTTTCTGCGATGCCAAAGCGAGTACACGCAACGCTCGGTCCCCCTGGTTATAGACCTGTAATCGTCGCCTTAATGCGACCGGATGAACCTCTGGATCGCAGGATACCCCTAATTTTGAGTTAATGCGGGGCTCGCCCTTTTTGATGCGTTTCAAGCACCTGCCGCGCTTCGATCTTGCCGAGACTTGCGCCGCGCAGAGCCGTCGCAAACGGCTGGGCGAAGGGCGTGCATGGTCATTGCAGGGGCTGTGCAACGAAATGCTAACCACTTCTTCACTATGATCCTCGTCACTCTTTTCGCACGCTGCCACACAGGAGCGCTAATCTGATGGCCCGTAACGCGTTTTCTTTCGCCCGCCCTGCCACCCGGCTTGCTGCCGGTCTTGGTGCCTGTGCAATCGCTTTTGCAGCCGTTCCTGCCGCCGCCGATGTGAAGGCCGGGGTCGACGCATGGAGCCAGGGCGACTACGCTACTGCGGTTGCCGAATGGGAGGGGCCGGCACAGGCGGGTGATGCCGATGCGCTGTTCAATCTCGCTCAGGCATATCGCCTCGGACGCGGGGTCGAAGCGGACATGGAACGGGCCAGCGCCCTTTACGAACAGGCCGCCGCGCGTGGTCATGTGAAAGCAGCCGACAATTACGGACTGCTGCTGTTCCAGCAGGGGCAGCAGGACAAAGCCATGCCGCTGATCTCCGCAGCGGCAGATCGCGGCGATCCGCGCGCGCAATATGTTCTGGGGCTTGCGCATTTCAACGCCGACTTCGCGTCAAAGGACTGGGTGCGCGCCTATGCCTTGCTTACTCTGGCGAATGGCGCGGGTCTGCCGCAGGCGGCAACCGCGCTGCAGCAGATGGACAGCTATGTCCCATTAAGCCAGCGTCAGCAGGCCCAGACCCTTGCCCGTTCGATGGAGGAACAGGCCGCGCAGCGTCGTTCGGCGGAGTTGGCCGCACTGGATCTGGGCGCATCGCCAGCGGCTACTGCTTCTGCTCCGGTTTCGGCTCCCGCTCCCGCTCCGGTACAGCCAGCGGTGACCCGCTCCGCAGCGGCCGATCAGAGGCCGGTGCGCGTGGCCGGTCAGGTTGAACGCCAGTCACGAACGCCGGTTCAGGTGCAGCCCGCGCCTGCACCCGCACAGCGCATGGTTGCGGCTGCTCCCGCACCCGCTCCGGCGCCCGTCGCAGCACCCGCTTCTGCTCCTGTGCGGGCTTCGGGCAACTGGCAGGTGCAGCTCGGCGCATTCGGCGTTGCGGGCAATGCCGATCGCCTGTGGACGCGCCTGCAATCCAATCCGGCGCTCGCCGGAACGCGCAAGTCGCTGGTTCCCAGTGGCAACGTCACCCGCTTGCTGGCCGTCGGCTTTGGCAGCCGTGCCGAAGCGCAGGCGGCCTGCGACACGTTGAAGCGGCAAGGGCAGGGCTGCATCGTCAAGGCGCCATGACCGCTCGACCACGGTCGCGATAATCACTTCCCCTCGGGCGCGCGGCTGCTAGGTTGGCCGGGCTAGCTGGCATAGGGGGATCATACATGAACGAAGCCATCGCGGACGGTGCAGCCGATCAGGCCGCGACACCCGACTTTGCACCGGTCGCTGCCAAGGACCGGATCGAAACGCTCGATTTCATTCGCGGGCTGGCGGTGATGGGCATTCTGGCGGCGAATATCGTTGCCTTTGGCCAGCCGATGAATGCCTATATGTGGCCCGAAGCTTTCCTGACCCCTGCGGACGACCCGGATGGCTGGATGTGGATTGCGCAATTTGTCCTGGTTGATGGCAAGATGCGCGGGCTGTTTACCCTCCTGTTCGGTGCGGGGCTGTATCTCTTCATGGAGCGCACATGGGCGCGTGGCGGTACGCGCTGGTTGCAGATGTGGCGGCTGTTCATCCTTGCCCTGTTCGGGGCAATCCATTTCTTCCTGATCTGGTTCGGTGACATCCTGCTTTACTACGCCATTATCGGGTTCCTCGTCGTCCCCTGTCTCAAATGGAGTGCGAAGTCGCAGCTGTGGACCGGCCTGATCGGCTATTTCTTCGGCGTTTTGTTCTACGCAGCTTTCATGAGCCTACCCTACCTCGTCGCCGATACACCGCTTGGCGATGAAGGCGGGCCAATGGCGGAAATGCGTCCGGACATGATCGAATCCCAGCAGCAGCAGCTGGATGACGGCAAGGTCGAAACTGCGCTGCTCGAATCGGGTGATTATTCCGGCTTTGTCGCGCACCGTGTGAGCGAACATAGCATCGATCCGATCGCAAACACCTTCCTGTTCGGGTTCGAGACCCTGCCGCTGATGTTGCTGGGTGTGGCGTTGTACCGGTTCGGCTTTTTCAGTGGCGGTTTCGATCAACGCAAGATGAAGCTGTGGGGATGGATCGGCTTTATAGGCGGCGCGCTGGGGCATCTGGCGATTGGGCTGTTCGTGAGAGAAGGCGGCTTTACCTTTTACGCCACGCTGGCGGCCTTCGTCGGGTGGAGCCCCCTGCCAAGGATATTCATGGTTTTGGGCATTGCCGCGTTGCTGGTGGCCTATTCGCCGGGCTGGACGGGGGCGCTGGCGGACCGTGTGCGCGCGGCGGGGAGGGCAGCCTTCACCAATTACCTTGGCACCTCGATCGTCATGCTGTTCATCATGCACGGCTGGGCGCTGGGCCTGTTTGGGAAGCTCAACCGTCCCGAACTCTATTTGCTGACTTTCACGATGTGGGTGTTGATGCTGGCCTGGTCGAAGCCGTGGCTGGAGCGGTATCGTTATGGTCCGCTCGAATGGCTGTGGCGCTGCCTCACCTATCGCAAGGCGTTTCCGCTAAAGCGGTGACAGCATGTAGGCGGCAACGCGCGGCTCGAGATCGTCGGGCAGCGCCGTCAGCCCAGTGTAGACGGCAACGCCGACCTTGCACTGGTCTTCGGGCGGCAGTGCCTCCATCGCCGCGTCCGATCCCAATGCCGCCTGCAGATCCGGGGCAATTCCGGTGGCCGATATCGCCTTGCCCAATTGCTCGAAATCGGCCTCGTCCGGCGCGGCATAGGCTTCGGGAGTGTCGCGCCCGGCGGCTGCGGCGCGCACCATTGCCGCATTGCGCCGGGTGATCGCGGCTGCGACCGCGCCCTGCTTGTCATCGACATAGACCCATTCGCCCATTGTCATGGCCGCGCATTGATCCTGCGATGCGCGCTGCAACGCGGAGTAAAGCTCACCCTCGGTCGCGCTCCAGACCAGCATCGCCTTGGGTGGAGCCTTCACCGCATCCGTGCCGATGCGGGCGAAGAAGTCGCGCAGCCACTCCGCAGCGACGGCTTCGGTGCGGGTAGCGTCGGCGCGCTCCTGATTGTCCAGCGCCCTCAAGCGCCCGACAAGATCGGCAAAGTCATCGGGGTAATGGGTCTTGATCGTCGCCCACAAATCCTCGCTTCCGGGGGAGGACAGTATGCCCTGTTCGATCGCGTCGGCTTCCTGTTCTGGGCTAAGGCCGCATCCGGAGATCAGAGCGCACGCGCCCGCCAAAGCCGTTGCCGAGAGTGCGAAATGGCGCGTTATGCCGCGCGCTGTGCCGTTGCTGCTGCGTCCCATTACGCCGTCTATATCGCAAACCTGCGCGAGCGCCATAGGGCTCGGGTGGAGCGTCTATCGCCTACCATGCGCTTTCCGCTTGCTATTGCGATTAATTCGCATATCTTGTTCTTGCAAACGCCTCGCAGGAGTGATTCCCGACGCCATGTATATCTGCATTTGCAATGCCATCCGCGAAGATGACCTGCGCAAGGCTGCCTTGACTTCGGGTGGCGATGCAGAAGCGACCTATGCGACGCTGGGCAAACGTCCCAATTGCGGCCAATGCCTTGGAAAGGCGGGGCAAATTATCGATCAGGAGCGTGCGCTTAGCGCAGGGCATTTCACCTGCGAAAAAGTCGCAATATAAACTAGCAAGCCGCTATTGCGAGCGGATCGCAAACAACTGATTCTAAACGAAAATAATTCCGCCACCCTCTTGTCAGGCAAGGGGGCAAGGCTTTATTTAGTCCCCTGACATGGCCAGCGCTTTGATCTGGCTCAAACTGCAAATCCAAGGGGTATCACGCCATGAAAGGCGATCCGAAAGTCATCGAATTCCTCAACAAGGCGCTCACCAACGAGCTGACCGCGATCAACCAGTATTGGCTGCACTACCGCGTGCTCGACGATTGGGGCGTGACCAAATTGGCCGCTTATGAGCGCAAGGAATCGATCGAGGAAATGGAGCACGCTGACAAACTCGCTGCGCGGGTCCTGTTCCTCAACGGCCTGCCCAATTTCCAGGCGATCCACAACCTGCGCGTGGGCGAAAACGTGCTCGAAATCCTGAAAGCCGACATGGCGCTGGAAGAAGACGCGATCCCGCTGCTGCGCGATGCCATCGCCTATTGCGAAAGCGTGCGCGATTACGTCAGCCGCGATCTGTTCGCGCATATCCTCGATAACGAGGAAGAGCACGTCGACTTCCTCGAAACCCAGTTCGACATGATCGAGCGGATGGGCCTAGAAAACTACGTCCAGCTGCAAAGCAAGGCAGCGGGCGAAGACTAAGGTTTTTCCTCAGAGCCTGAAGGGTCGTACCGAAAGGTTTGGGAAGGGCGGGGCAGCGATGCTCCGCCCTTTCTGCTTCAGCCGATCAACACTTCGCGCGCGCTGCGCTGCATCTGGGTGATGTAGTCCCCCTGCGACCACCCGCATTCGCGCACCAGCAATTCCCAGTTGCGCATCGACAGCAGCATCCAGAGCCAGTCGGTCGCCTGATCATGCGTCCAGTGATCGGCAAGCTGTCCGTCCCGTTCGAGATTGGCGACGGCAGCGGCGCATCCGTGGCGCACGCCCTGCATCCGGTCATGCCATGCGTCACGCGCCGCTTCATCGCTGTCCATCATCGCCATGAAGGCCCGGGCCACGCCCCACACCTTGGGGATGTGATTGCCGAAAGCCTCGATAAAGGCGTCCAGCCGTTCGACACCCGATTGTGCCGCACGGCTGGCGGCAAGCTGTGCATCGACATCATGAACTGCGTCGAGATGGCGCGCGGTGGCGACCAGCAATTCCGAGCGACTGGGAAAATGAAGGTAGAGCGCCTGACGGCTGATACCGGCTGCCTTGGCGATATCGTTCATCCGGCTTTTGCCCGGATCCTCCCCTTCGAGAATGCGCTGCGCCGCTTCGAGAATGCGGTTGCGGGTGGCGTTGAGTTTTTCGCTTGACATGATGTCAAGTTATCTCCAATTGACGCCGTGTCAACTTTACACAGTGTCAAGAAAAGGTGAATCACGATGAGCGAACGGGTTTTTGTATGGGTGGCCCATCCACGGGCGGGATCATTCAGCGCGGCGCTGGCCGATGCCTATCAGCAGGCGGCGCAGGCGGCCGGGGCAGAAGTGCGTCGGATGGATCTGAGCGAGATGGAATTTTCGAGCGAGTTTCGCGGTTATGGCGATGCCCCCGCGCTCGAGCCGTCACTTCAACAGTGGCAGGCCAATCTCGCATGGGCAGATCGCGTGCTGATCGTTCACCCCTTGTGGTGGGGCGCGATGCCGACGCTGGCCAAGAGCGTGCTCGACCGGGCGCTGACGCCGGGCTTTGCCTATAAGTACAAGGCGCGTGGCATGGCTTGGGACAAGCTGCTGGAAGGCAAAACGGGTGATGCGATCATCACCGCCGATACGCCGACATGGGTCGATACATGGCTTTACAACAAGCCCGCCCGCCGCACGATCAAGCAGGCGGTCTACCAGTTCTGCGGCATCAGGCCGCGGTTCATCAGGCAGTTGGGATCGGTGAAGCTGTCGGATGCTGCAGCCCGAGACAAATGGCTGGGGCTGGCAACGCAGATGGGCGCCAAAGCAGCCGCCTGAAGCCTAAACGCCGTCGGTCTTCGGGCCGTCCGCTGCCAACAGGGTTTCACGCAGGAAGTAGATGAGGCCAGTGATCAGCAGGCTGACAGTCACGATCCACAGCACCGCGACAAAGGTGCCGATGCGCGGTTCGATATAGGCGGAAAGGAACAGCACCGCGATTTCGAAGCTGATGACAACGGCGGCACCTGTCGAAAACTTGATTGCGAGGCGCGCCAGCTTGCGCCGCCTGCGAAGCCAGGCCAATTCGTTGGCATGGGATATGTTGCACGCGCCTTCACTCGGCTCGGCCAAACGCTCTATGCGCCCGGCGAGCCATGTGAGGCGCGCCATCATGACGTTCATGATGCTGCCGATACCGACCAGCAGAAATGCGGGGGCAAGGCTCAATTCGAGCGCCTGCCGCACCCTGGGGGTGGAGGCGGTGCGCTCGATGATCTCAAGCGCCAGCATGGGATCGGCGGCGATCAGGTTTGCGATCACGACTTGTCCGACCCGGTCGAGTAGTTGCCCCCGCCGCCCTTGTTGGCGTTGTAGGGATTCTTCGGCGATTTCAGCGTCACCCGCACCGGCACCGCGTCAAAGCCAAGCTTGGCACGGATGCCGTTGACGAGATAGCGTTCGTAACTCTTGGGCAGATCGTCCAGCCGCGAACCAAAGATGACGAAGCGGGGCGGGCGGGTGCCAACCTGCGTGATATAGCGCAGCTTTATCCGGCGGCCTCCGGGTGCGGGCGGCGGATTGGCGGCCAGCGCATCGTCGAACCAGCGGTTGAGCGCGGCGGTGGGCACGCGGCGCGACCAGCTTTCGCGCAATTCAAACGCCGCGCCCAGCATGGTGTCCAGCCCTCTGCCGGTCTTTGCCGAGACGGAGAACAGCGGCACCCCGCGAACCTGCGCAAGGCCATCGTGCAGCGCCTGCTTGATGCCGTTGAAAATGCCCGAGGGTGTTTCGGCGGTGTTTTCGCCAGCCACGTCCCACTTGTTGATCGCGACCATCAAGGCGCGCCCTTCCTCAAGCACCATGCTGGCGATCTTGAGGTCCTGATGCTCCAGCCCCTGCGTCGCATCGAGCAGCAGCACGACGACTTCGGCAAAATCCACCGCGCGGCGGGCGTCCGCAACCGAAAGCTTTTCGAGCTTTTCGGTGACGTTGCGCTTCTTGCGCATTCCCGCAGTGTCGATCAGGCGGATGTCGCGCACTTCGCCTGATTTGGGATCGGTCCATTTCCAGTCGATCGCAATCGAATCGCGTGTGATCCCGGCTTCCGGCCCGGTCAGCAGGCGATCCTCGCCCAGCAGCCGGTTGATCAGGGTGGACTTGCCCGCATTCGGGCGTCCGACAATCGCGAGTTTCAGGGGGCCACGCGAATTTTCGGCCTCTTCTTCCTCGCTTTCGGCAAACTCCTCGGCCGCTTCGGCGGCTTCGGCCTTGTCCCCGATCATCGGCCAGAGCGCGCCGAACAGGTCGGCCACGCCTTCGCCGTGCTCCGCGGAAAGCGCCACCGGCTCGCCAAAGCCGAGCGAATAGGATTCCAGCACGCCCGCTTCGCCGGCGCTGCCTTCGGCCTTGTTGGCGACCAGCACGATCGGCACCTGATGCTCGCGCAGATACCGGGCGATCTCATTGTCGAGCGGGGTGAGGCCGGCGCGGGCGTCTACCACGAACAGCGCCGCGTCTGCCCCCTCAAGACTAGCCTCGGTCTGCTTGCGCATCCGGCCGGGCAGGGTCAGCTCGTCCTCGTCTTCCCACCCGGCGGTGTCGACGATGGTGAACTTCATCCCCGCGATCTCGGCATCGCCCATGCGCCGGTCGCGCGTGACGCCTGGCTGATCGTCAACCAGCGCGAGCTTCTTGCCCACCAGCCGGTTGAACAGCGTGGATTTGCCCACATTGGGGCGACCGACCATGATGACCTGCGGTTTCATTTCTGCATTCAAGTGGCCGCTCACCTGCCACTTGGCAAGCAGAACGCCGCTCTAACCCTTCTTCGCGACCGGGGGATTGTCGCCGAGATCTTCGAACCATGCCTCCACCGGGCCGGTCAGCTTGATCGTCAGCGGATTGCCCTTGCGATCGACGGTCTTGCCTGCCTGCACCCGGACCCAACCTTCGGAAATCGAATATTCCTCGATATCGGTGCGCACGCGGTCTTTGAACCGGATGCCGACTCCGCGTTGCAGGATTTCGGCATCGAAAGCCGGGCTGCGCGGATTGACCGAAAGGTGATCGGGCGGAACGTCGGCGCCGCCAGCGGCGGGAGCGGGGGTGGTTTCTTCTGTCATGGCCGCGCCCATAATGCCGGATAGAGTCGTAAACAAGCGCGTTCCACTTGCCCTTTGCGACAAGCGGCGATACAGGCCCCAGCTAATGCGCGCGGGAGGCCTACGGTGTCCCGCGCGGCTTCGTTCGGGGAATGCGGGCGTGGCGAAATTGGTAGACGCGCCAGATTTAGGTTCTGGTATCGCAAGATGTGGGGGTTCGAGTCCCTTCGCCCGCACCAGTTTCCCCCCGTGGCAGGAACCGGACATCCGACAAATTCGCTCAAGAAGGCTTCAGTTTAACTCTCATGCAAACCAAGCAGACCGTCAACGAAGGGCTCAAGCGCGCCTATCTCATCACGATCACCGCCGACGAGATTTCGGCCAAGATCGACGCCGAGATCAAGAAGATCGCGCCGCAGGTGAAAATGCCCGGCTTCCGTCCCGGCAAGGTGCCCGCGAATCTCGTGAAGAAGATGCATGGCGAGCAGCTGCACGCGCAGACGCTGAACGACATGATCCGCGAATCGACCGACAAGGTGATGAAGGACGAGGAACTGCGTCCCGCGATGCAGCCTGCCATTTCGCTTGGCGAAGGCTACGAACAGGGCAAGGACGCCGAAGTCACGCTTGAACTCGAAGTGCTGCCGGTTGTCGAAACCCCTTCGACCGACGGTCTGAAGCTCGAAAAGCTGGTCGTCCCCGTTTCGGACGAGCAGATCGACGAGGCGCTGCAGAACATCGCCGGTCAGAACAAGAGCTACAAGGACGCTGCCAAGACCAAGAAGGCGGCTGAAGGCAACCAGCTGATCATCGATTTCGTCGGCAAGCTCGACGGCGTCGAATTCGAAGGCGGCAAGGCCGAAGACGCCGCTCTGGTGATCGGTTCGGGTGCGTTCATTCCGGGCTTTGAAGAGCAGCTGGTGGGCGTGAAGACCGGTGATGAAAAGACCATCACGGTCACTTTCCCGGAAGACTACCAGGCTGAACATCTCGCGGGCAAGGAAGCGACTTTCGACATCACCGTGAAAGCGGTGAAGGTTGAAACCGATACCAAGGTGGACGAAGATTTCGCCAAGAACCTCGGTCTCGACAGCCTCGACAAGCTGAAAGAGATCATCAAGGGCCAGCTGGAACAGCAGACCGCCGGTCTGACCCGCACCCAGATGAAGCGTTCGCTGCTCGATCAGCTGGCTGCAGGCCACGATTTCGAAGTGCCGGCGACCATGGTCGAAGCCGAATTCGACCAGATCTGGGCGCAGCTTCAGCAGGAAGCCGCACGCGAGGAAGATCCTGCCGAAGCGCTCAAGCAGATCGAGGACGAAAAGGACGATTACAAGGCGATCGCCGAACGTCGCGTCCGTCTGGGCCTGCTGCTGTCCGAAATCGGCCAGGCCAACGGCGTCGAAGTGACGGGTCAGGAAATGCAGATGCTGATCCAGCAGGCTGCCTCGCAGTACCGCCCCGAAGACCGTGACCGGTTTGTCCAGTACATCCAGCAGGAACCGATGGCCGCTGCTCAGCTGCGCGCCCCGCTGTACGAAGACAAGGTTGTCGACTTCCTGTTCGACAAGGCCGAAGTGACGACACGTGAAGTGACGATCGAAGAGCTTCAGGCCGCGATCGAAGCGGAAGGGGAAGCCGAAGCCGCGAAGGCAAAGGCGCCGGCCAAGAAGAAGGCTCCGGCCAAGAAGGCCCCGGCGAAGAAGGCTGCAGCCAAGACTGACGAAGTCGAAGCGGAAGCCAAGCCTGCGGCGAAGAAGGCCCCTGCCAAGAAAGCACCGGCCAAGAAGCCCGCGCCCAAGGCAGAGGCAGCCGAGAAGGCGCCGGCAAAGAAGGCTCCTGCCAAGAAGCCTGCGGCCAAGAAGTAAACAATTTAATGGGGCCGGGCGTCAGTCGCCCGGTTGCCATCGACGGAACGAGGGCTCGGGCAGCGTTGCTGTCCGGGCCTTTTCGTATGCCGCGCCCAGTTTCAGCACCTCGTGATCGGCCCACTTCGCGCCGAAGAAGCTGATGCCCACCGGCAGCCGTTCGACATGGCCCATGGGGACGGTGAGATGCGGATAGCCCGCGATGGCGGCGGGTGATCCGAAGCCGATCGAGCCGTTGAAATGATCGCCCAGCACCAGATCGCTCATCCATGCCGGGCCGCGCGTGGGCGCCACGAGGAATTGGACATTGTTGTCCGCCAGCAGCACGTCGAGCGTTTCCTCGCCCGCGATCCTGACGGCATTCTCCCGCGCCTTCTCATAGGCTTCGCGGTCGGTCGTCGCATCGGCTTCTAGGAAGATGCTCTGATCGAACCAGCGCATTTCGGTGGCGGCGTTGGCTTCATTGAAAGCGATCAGATCGGCAAGGCTGCGCGGGGTGTCCTGCCCTTCCATTGCCGGGATCGAAGAGAGGTATTTGCCCATCTCTTCGCGCAGTTCGTATTTCAGCACGGTGTAGCTATCGCCGTACATTTCGCGGTTCGGTTCGAATTCGATATCGACCAACACAGCGCCTGCGGCTTCCAGATCGGCCAGTGCCTGTTCGAACACTTCCACCACTTGCGCATTGCTGCCCATCTGGTTGCGCATCACGCCGATCCGCACCCCTGCGAGCGAGAATTCGCCGATTCCTGCGGTGTAATCGGCAACGCGCGGCACGCCGATTGTGGCCGGATCCTCAGGGTCTTCCCCGGCGATCGCGGACAGCAGCAGCGCCGCGTCGTAAACCGATTTGGTCATCGGCCCGGCGGTGTCCTGCGTGCTGGAGATCGGGACGACATGCGTGCGGCTGACGATCCCGACACTCGGCTTGAACCCGACGATCCCGTTGATCGATGCCGGACATGTGATTGACCCGTTCGTTTCCGTCCCGATTGCCGCCCAGGCAAAGCCTGCCGCGATTGCAGCGCCGCTGCCTGATGACGAACCGCAGGTGTTGCGATCGATCGCGTGCGGATTGCGGGTCAGCCCTTCGATGGCGCTCCACCCGCTGGTCGAATCCTCGGAACGGATATTGGCCCATTCGGACAGGTTGGTCTTGCCCAGCACCACGCCGCCCGCCGCGCGCAGATTGGCGATCAGCGGCGCGTCGCGCCCGGTGCGATTGTTGGCAAGGGCAAGGCTGCCCGCCGTGGTCGGGAATTCGCGCGTCTCGATATTGTCCTTCACCAGCACGCTGCGTCCACGCAGGATCCCGGTGGAGGCGAGGCGGCGCGCTTCGACAGGGGCTTCGACATTGTAGTCGATCACGGCGTTCAGCTGCGGCCCGGCATCGTCCAGCGCCTGAATGCGCAGGATGTAATCCGTCACCGCCATGGTTTCGGCGAAGGAATCGCGCATCTGGGAGGCAGGCGCACTGTCCTGCGCATGGGCAGTGGTGGTGACAAGCGCGGTGGATGTCAGGGCGGCGAGTGCGATCAGCGATGTCTTGGTCATAGGGCGATACACTGCGCATTCCGCGAAAGATGGCAAGAGCGCGCGTGTTAACTGTTTGCTGGATTGGCGTCCCGGCATTGGACGCGGCGAGTGGGTGCATTGTCTAGCTCGCCTTAACCCGTATCCGTCACAACCGGACGACTCCCTCGAACGGATGACAGCAGACCCCGCACGATGACGACAGCAACGGAAATTTGCGCGAGTGCCGCCACCGGCCAGAAACGCAAACATTACCATGATATCGATGGCGCGCGTTCGGTGCTGATGTTCCTTTCGGTCGCGCTGCATGCGGGCACCGTCTATGCCCCGGCGCGTCCGTGGATCACCGCCAACACCGACCGAGCTGATTTCTTCGACTGGCTGATTTTCGGCATCCACCTGTTCGTGACGCCGACATTCTTCTTTGTCGGTGGGTTCTTCGCCGTGCTGTTGCTGACGCGGAGGACTCCGGCGGATTTCCTGTGGAACCGTTTCCTGCGGACGGCGGTGCCGCTGATCTTTTTCGCGCTGACATTCAACATGATCGAGCATTACCTGCGTTGGGGCGATGCGGGGGGCGAAGGGTCGATGCTCGACTGGATCGCCAGCCCTGCCTTTGTCGAGGTCTGGGCCGGTGGCACGTGGCAATTGCACCTGTGGTTCCTCGTCAGCCTGATCCCGATGTTCCTGCTGGCTGCGGCAGTGCAGGTGGCGATCCCCAAGTCATCGCGGGTGCGCGGGTTTGCGGTGGCGCTGTCAGACCGGTTCGGCGGGCTGATCCGGGGCAGCCTGCCCTTCGCGTTCGGCCTCTTGCTCCTGGGCTTTGCCAACACCGCCAATTACGCCTCGGCTAGCCTTGTACCGGGCAGCTATGACCTCATCGCGCCGGGCTTCCAGAGCTGGTACAAGCTGACAGCGGAATTTCCGTTCTTCGTGATCGGAGTGATGGCGGCTCTGTCGCCGCGCCTGCTTGAGGCGCTGACACAGTGGCGTTGGTGGATGCCCTATGCGGCGGCGGCGGCGCTGATCCTCCAGCCTTATCCGATGGCTGATCAGGGCTATATCCTGCCCTTCGTCCGCGATTTGACGGCGTCGATCGGGGTCGACCTCGGCCCGGATCGCACCTTCGCCACGCGGCTTACGCTGCTGTTCCTCAATCAGCTGGCGATCTGGACAATCGTGCTGTTCATCCTGCAATTCTTCCATCGCTATTTCAGCGCAGGCGGACCGCGCACCACGTGGCTGGCTGATTGCGCGCTATCGATGTACCTGTTCCACCACTGCTTCGTGTACATTTACGGCCAGATGCTGGTGCAGGTGGACTGGCCGATCTGGGTCGAATTCACCGTGCTGACGCTGGCGGCGGCGGGAACGGTGGTGGCGATCCACGAATTGCTGGTGCGGCGTTTCGCGATCTGGCGCCTGCTCGCCAATGGCAAGACCGATGTCGAACAGGTGAGGAAACAGCCGGGCCTGCTCGCGGCGTTTTTCTCGAACCCCGCCGCGAAATCGCGCCCCAGTGGCAAGCTTTCCCCAAGCTGAAGGTTAATCCCCTTGAAGTCTGCGCGGCTGCGTCCGACATAGGCGTGCAATTCAAGGACGAGGAAAAAGACCCCATGATCGATCTGCTCGGCAATTCCGGCGAAACCTATGGCACCCAGGGCCAGTTCACCCGCGATCCGCTTACCGGCGCGCTGGTGCCCGTGGTGGTGGAGCAGACCAGCCGGGGTGAACGCAGCTTCGACATCTTCAGCCGCCTGCTGCGCGAACGCATCGTGTTCGTCACCGGTCAGGTCGAAGACGGCATGGCTTCGCTGATCACGGCCCAGCTGCTGTTCCTCGAAAGCGAAAACCCGTCCAAGCCGATCAGCATGTACATCAATTCACCCGGTGGGGTGGTGACGGCCGGCATGGCGATCCACGACACGATGCAGTACATCAAGCCGCGCGTGTCGACGGTGTGCATGGGGCAGGCCGCTTCGATGGGCAGCTTCCTGCTGGCTGCTGGTGAGCCGGGCATGCGCGTCGCGCTCCCCAATGCGCGGATCATGATCCACCAGCCTTCGGGCGGTGCGCGCGGCATGGCTTCGGATATCGAAATCCAGGCCCGCGAAATCCTGCGCATCAAGGCGCGGATGAACGACCTTTACGTCAAATACACCGGCCAGAGCCTTGAAGAGATCGAAAAGGCGATGGACCGCGATACCTTCCTCGAAGCGGAAGAAGCCAAGAAATTCGGCCTGGTCGACAAGGTATTCGAAACCCGCCCCGAAACCGAGGAATCGGACGGCGAAGAAGGTTCGGGCGGCGCTCCTGAATAAGGCTGGCCGGATTAAGCCTGGCCGGAATAACGCTGGCCAATAGCGCCAGTGGCGGCGCGTTCATGCGCGTCGTACCATCCGCCCCGGATCGGGACGCTGGCGTGAACAACGCCCGGCGATGCTTGCAAGTGGTGCACGAAAACCACTTAACCGGAGCCAAAAAACCGTGCCTCGCGAGTTGATTCATCTGGCGGCGAGGATAATGTTAGCGAATCCTGCGGTAGGATGCCCACAATCCGCCGCCGGATTCGAGGATTACAGGAATGACCAAATTGAGCGGATCTGACAGCAAGAGCACTCTGTATTGCAGCTTCTGCGGGAAGTCGCAGCACGAAGTGCGCAAGCTTATCGCCGGCCCCACCGTGTTCATCTGTGATGAATGCGTCGAGCTGTGCAACGACATCATCCGCGAAGAGACCAAGGCCGGGATCGCCGGCAAGAAGGAAGGCGAAGTGCCGACCCCTTCGGAAATCTTCGCCACGCTCAACGATTACGTGATTGGCCAGAATTCGGCCAAGCGCAATCTCTCGGTCGCGGTTCACAACCACTACAAGCGCCTGAAGCACAGCGGCAAGGCCGACGGGGTGGAACTGGCCAAGTCGAACATCCTGCTGGTCGGCCCGACGGGTACCGGCAAGACTCTGCTGGCGCAGACGCTGGCGCGCACTTTCGACGTGCCCTTCACCATGGCCGATGCCACCACGCTGACCGAAGCGGGTTACGTGGGTGAAGACGTCGAAAACATCATTCTCAAGCTGCTGCAAGCCTCCGACTACAACGTCGAAAAGGCGCAGCATGGCATCGTCTACATCGACGAAATCGACAAGATCACGCGCAAGGCGGAAAATCCCTCTATCACCCGCGACGTGTCGGGCGAAGGCGTGCAGCAGGCGCTGCTCAAGCTGATGGAAGGCACCACGGCTAGCGTCCCGCCGCAGGGCGGTCGCAAGCATCCGCAGCAGGAATTCCTGCAGGTCGACACCACCAACATCCTGTTCATCTGCGGCGGCGCCTTCGCCGGTCTGGACAAGATCATTGCCGACCGTCTGCAGAAGCGTTCGATCGGCTTCGGCGCGCATGTCGCCGACCCGGAAAAGCGCAAGGTTGGCGAACTGCTTGAAAAGAGCGAGCCGGAAGACCTGCTGAAATTCGGTCTCATCCCCGAATTCGTCGGTCGTCTGCCGGTGATCGCGACGCTGCACGATCTCGACGTCGATGCACTGATCACGATCCTGACCGAACCTAAGAACGCGCTGGTCAAGCAGTACAAGAAGCTGTTCGAGCTTGAAGACGTCGAGCTGACCTTCACCGACGAAGCGTTGAAGGCGGTGGCCGAACGCGCGATCAAGCGCAAGACCGGCGCACGCGGCCTGCGTTCCATCGTCGAAGCGATCCTGCTCGACACGATGTTCGACCTGCCCGACATGGAAGGCGTCACCGAAATCGTCGTCGATGCCGAAGTGGTCGAAGGCAAGAAGGACCCGATCCGCGTCCACGGTGGCGAGGCGAAGGAAGAAGCGGCCTGATGAGCATCAGTTTCGGCACTGTAGCGATCGTTTTGGTCGCCATTGTGCTGCTGTTGCTTTCAGGTGTCTGGACCGATCGGACGTACAGCCGTTTCAGCGAACTGCCTGGTCATTACGATTTCAGGGGGCGGGCCACGCGAATGGCTCCGCGCCGGACGATGGCCTGGCTACTGCCGCTGACTTTCTCGCTTATGCTTGCGGCGATGGGCGTCGCCATGGCCATGCTCCCTGCCGATGTTCAGAACAGCCCGGATGCCGGCCTGGTTATCGCCAGCATCACCTTGCTTGGCGCGCAGGGGCTGGTGCTGTGGCTGCTTGATCGCTGGGCAGCCGGGCAAGCTTGACGGAACGCGTACCTCTCCGTTGCTTTCGCAACAGGGCGGGCCGTAATGGGCGCCCATGAAAACCATCGGCATCATCGGCGGAATGAGCTGGGAAAGCTCGGCGCAATATTACGCGATCATCAACCGGGCGGTGCGCGATCGGCTCGGCCCATCGCATTCGGCGAAGATCCTGCTCCACAGCCTCGATTTCGGACCCATCGCCGCGTTTCAGGCTGCGGGGGAGTGGGACCGGCTGGGCGAGATCATGGCGGACAGCGCAAGGGCGCTGGAGGCGGGCGGGGCGGATTGCATCGTCATCGCCACCAACACGATGCACAAGCTGGCAGACCGCGTCGAAGCGGCAACCGCCCTGCCGCTGCTGCATATCGCCGATGCAACCGGGGCTGCCATCGTGGCAGAGGGCCATGCCAGGGTTGCGCTGCTCGGCACCGGCTTCACCATGGAGCAGGATTTCCTGAAAGCCCGCCTTGCCGAACGCCACGGGCTCGAAATCATCATACCCGACGCCAAAGACCGGGGCGAGGTCCACCGGGTGATCTACGAGGAACTCATCGCGGGTAAGATTCTGAAATCATCACGCGATGCCTATTGCGGCATAATCACCCGGCTGTCCGCGCGCGGGGCGCAAGCGGTGATTTTCGGCTGCACCGAGATCGGCCTGCTGCTTTCTGCTGATGACAGCCTTTTACCCGTGTTCGACACGACATGGCTACACGCCCGCGCGGCGGCCGAATTCGCACTGAAGCCCTAGACGCTTTCCTACTTGGCCTGCTTCGTGCCATGACCATGTACGAAGGAGCGAAAAATTCTTTAAAATAGGATAAGTGTCAACTTCGCTTTGCGGCCCGTTTTCCTCATCATATCAGTCCTTTGATTGGGGAAACCGCGATCGTCACGATGTCGGCTTTGTCAACTTCCTGCGCAGGTGCAGCATCGCTGTGAAAGCTAAACCCCGCCCGGCCTGGAGGATTGGCCGGACGGGGTCGGGACGTGGCGGGCCCAAGGGTGGGAGGGGAACGGCGGGCCGCGCCAACTGAAAACAGCTACGGATCAGCCCGGCAGAAAGACGCCGTCGGTGACGTGAATTACGCCGTTTGAGGTATCGACATCGGCCTGCGTCACGGCAGTGGCGCGTCCGGCGGCATCGGTGATGACGATGGTGTCACCCGAAAGGCGCGCGGTGAGAGTGCCGCCTGCCACGGTCTCGATGGTGGCTTCGCCGCCCTTGGACTTGATCAGGGTGGTCAGGTCGCTCGCCGTGACCCGCCCTGCGACCGCGTGATAGGTCAGGATGCCGGTTAGCGTGCCCTTGTTTTCCGGCTTCACCAGAGTGGCGACGGTGCCTTCGGGCAGCTTGGCAAAGGCGGTGTCGGTCGGGGCGAAGATGGTGAAGGGGCCAGGGCTGGAAAGCGTTTCGACCAGACCGGCGGCCTGCACTGCGGCAACCAGCGTCTGATGCACGCCGGTGCTGACGGCGGTTTCGACGATGTTCGGTGTCTGCGCCTGGCTGGCGTGATGGTGCTGGTGATTATGCGCTGTTGCCGGGGTGATGGCAGCGATGGCGGCAGCGGCGGCAAACAGGCTGGTCTTGATGGTCTTGGTAGGGACAGGCATTGGGATCTCCTTGGTTAAGGCAAGCCCTCCCGATCTTGCGCAAGAGCTACGACACCGCTGGCATGAGGGATGCACTGCTTCTGCATTTGTTTGAAAAATTTCGCGAAAGTGCCGTGAAGCGGTTTCGGCAAGCGGCAGGCCGAGCGGTCTTAAACCTGCGAGAACGCGCCTTGAGCCACCACCGGGCCGGCATCCTGACCTTCGGGTTTGCCCCCGATGGGCTCACGCGTCAGCACCAGCCCGACGCCGCTTGAAAGGTTGCGGGTCACGTCCTCGGGCAGGTCCATGCGGGCGACCGCTCCCGGTGTCACCACGCCAAGCGATTGCAGCGCGCTGCCATCGGCAGGCACCAGCCACAATTCGTGATCATGCACTCCGTCCGCCGTCAGCCCGATCGCGCCGACCAGCATCTCGCCGGTTTCGGGAATGTAGGTGACGTCGAGCCGCAGTCCGGCATCGCCAATCGGAACCTGTGCGACCAGAGGATTACTGACCGCAAGCTGCGGAGCGCCGGTGGGCGCCGGATCTGGCGCGGCCTGCGGCCCAAGCACGAGCACTGCCAGCAGCACAGCCGCCGCCGCAGAAGTGATCGCAGCGGTCCATTGCCAGCGCCGCGCGCGTGCCTGCGCCTTTGCAAGTTCGAATGCCACGACTTCGCCGCCGGTCCCGGCTGCGGGCGCATTCAGTGCTGCGGCTATGCCTTGCCACACATGCGCGCCGGGTTCGGCACCGGCGATATCGTCAGTCCAAGGCGCGAACCAGTTGTCCCACCATTGCTTGCGCCATGCAAAATTCGGATCGCTCGCATATTTGCCGCGCGCGTCGAGCAGTTCCTCGCCTTCGAGCAGGCCCAGCGCCCATTCCGCCGCGATCATCGGATCGTCGCGGTCGATATCTTCGGGGGTCTTGTCCGTATCGCTCATGACGCCTCACTCGCTTCCAGACAGGCGCGCAGTCTTTGCAGGCCGCGGCGGATCCAGCTTTTCATCGTGCCGAGCGGCACATCGGCAGCTTCGGCCAGCTGGGCATAGGTGTAGCCTTCGAAAAAGGCCGAGCGGATGTGCGCGGCGGTGTTTTCGTCCAGCTTTGAAAGGCACTGATGGATTTGCGCAGTCCGTTCCGCATCAACCAGCAGCGCGTCTGCCAGCGGTGCTTCGTCGGGAAGCGGCAGGGCTTCTTCCACCGGCACCGCTCCGCTGCGGACCTTGCCCGTGCGCAGCCGGTCAACCGCCCGGTTGCGCGCAAAGGTCGCCAGCCACGAAATCGGGCTCGCCCGCGTGGGATCGTATCGGTCGGCGCGTTGCCACAGATTGATGTAGACGTCCTGCAAGGCGTCCTCGGCTTCCTTTCTGTCGCCCAAGATACGCAGGCATATGCCAAACAGTTTCACCCGCGTCGCAGCGTAGATTTCCTCAAGCGCCGCGCTATCGCCATCGGCAAGACGCACCATGGCATCGCGCAGCCGCTCACGTGCGATCGTTGCCGGATCAGTGCGCCCGTCGGCCATCAGCAATCGGCCTTGCACGCGTGCGGCCAATTGCCGCGTTCCACCTGAATCGTGGCATGGCCGATGCCGAACCGATCTTCGAGATCGTGGGCGATGGCGTGCAGGAATTCATCCGAAGCCGGCCCGTCAGGCATGACGAGATGCGCGGTCAGCGCCGTTTCCGTTGTCGACATTGGCCAGATATGCAGATCGTGCACCGCGCTCACCCCTTCGAGCCCAGCCAGATGCGCGCGCACTTCGGCCACGTCAATCCTTGCAGGAACTGCAAGCAAGCCCAGCCTGATGCTGTCCTTGGCCAGACCCCAGGTACCCCAGGCGATCATCGCGACAATGGCAAAACTGACCAGCGGATCGATCCACCACAGGCCGGTGAACAGGATGGCAATCCCGGCCACCACCACGCCCACAGATACCAGCGCATCGGCGGCCATGTGGAGATAGGCGCCGCGGATGTTGAGATCATCCTGCCCGCGCAGGAACAGCAGCGCGGTGGCGGTGTTGATGACGACGCCGATCCCGGCGACGATGATGATCACCATCCCCTGCGGTTCGCTTGGCTCGAACAGGCGATGCGCGGTTTCGAACAGGATCGCCCCGATCGCGAAGGCCAGCAGCAACGCATTGGCGATGGCAGCGAGTATGGTCGAGCTCTTGAAACCGTAGGTGTATCGATCGCTGGGCGCGCGCTTGGCTGCGAGATTGGCCGCCCAAGCCAGCAGCAGCGCGAGCACGTCGGACAGATTATGCCCTGCGTCGGCCACCAGCGCCATTGAATCGTAAAGGAAGCCGAATGTCGCCTCGACCGCGACGAAGGCTGAATTGAGCACGATGCCGATGACAAAGGCGGGGCCGTAATCGACCGGCGCATGATGATGGCCGTGATGATCATGCAGGCCGTGGCAATCGCTGTCGGCGTGGGAATGCCCGTGATGATGTGCTTGTGCGTGACCCATAGACGTCAATCGTAGACGCAGTCGTCGAGCCCGTCACCCTTTACGACATTGATGCGGCGTTCCACGCTGTTGCCGTGCCGGGCGAGCCAGCCGCCCGGATTGCGCACCGCGCGCTTCTTGGGTTGGGGCAGGGCGACTGCCATGCGGCTGGCTTCGTCAGGGGAAAGGCGGGCGGCGCTCTTGCCGAAATACCGCTGTGCGCCGGCCTCCGCGCCATAGGTGCCGATGCCGGTCTCAGCGACGTTGAGATAGACTTCCATGATCCGCCGCTTGCCCCAGACCGCTTCGATCCAGAAGGTAAACCACGCCTCCAGCCCCTTTCGGAAATAGCCGCCGCCTTGCCAAAGAAAGACATTCTTGGCGGTTTGCTGGCTGATGGTGGAGCCGCCCCGGATGCGCCCGCCTTCGGCGTTTTCGCGCGCGGCCTGTTCGATTGCTTCGGTGTCAAAGCCCCAATGGGTGCAGAACTTGGAATCCTCCGCCGCAATCACTGCTGCGACCAGGTTGGGATCGATATTGTCGAGGCTCTCCCAATCCTTGGTGATGCCGTTTTCATCCATCAGCATTGTCGCCGTGACGGGTACGGGAACCCATTTGAACACCAGCACCAGCAGCAGGCTGATGCCGATGAACCACAGGATTGCCTGAGCAAGAATGCGCGCGATGCGAAGCGGGAGCGGACGGTCCATGACGCCGCAAATACGCTGGCAGGAAAGACGCTGCAAACACTTGTTGTATGGCCGCGGTGAGCGTGCTTCTATGCGGCCAAACAGGGGAATTTGACCATGCGCCTTTACCACACCGCCGCCACCGCCATCGCGCTTGCCATCGCGGGCTTGCCCGTTGCCGCAATGGCCGATGATCATGCGGTCGATCATGCCGCGCTCGCCGAAGCGATCGAAGCGGATTACGACAGCTATCTCGCCCCGTTGTTCGTGCATTTCCACCGCAATCCAGAACTGTCCTTCCTTGAAAGCGAGACCGCGGCGCGCATGGCGCTGGAACTGCGGCAGGCGGGGCTTGAGGTGACGGAAGGCGTCGGGGGAACCGGCGTTGTCGCAATGCTGCGCAATGGTGACGGGCCACTGATCCTGTTGCGCGCCGACATGGACGGACTGCCCGTGCCGGAAAAATCCGGGCTCGATTACGCCTCCACCGCGACACAGGTGGGTCAGGACGGGGTCGAATACCCGGTGATGCACGCCTGTGGCCATGATGTGCACATCACTTCTATGGTCGGCACCGCGCGCAAGCTGATGGAGATGAAGGACAGGTGGTCGGGCACGATCATGTTCGTCGTCCAGCCGGCGGAAGAACGCGTCGGCGGGGCCAAGGCGATGCTCGCAGACGGGCTGTATGAGCGCTTTGGCAAGCCCGACTATGCGCTCGCTTTCCACGTCGCCGCGCAATTGCCCACGGGCAAGGTGTCAGCAGCAGAGGGCATCCAGTATTCCAGCTCGGATTCGGTCGATATTACCGTGCCGGGCATCGGCGCGCATGGTGCCAGCCCGCACGCGGGCCGCGATCCGGTGTATATCGCCTCGCAGATCGTCACCGCCCTGCAGAGCATCGTCAGCCGCGAGATCATGCCGCTTTCGCCCGCTGTCATCACCGTGGGATCGTTCCACGCGGGATCGAAGCATAACATCATTTCCGACCGCGCCGACCTGCAATTGACGGTGCGTTCAAACGACGAAGCTGTGCGCGCGCAACTGCTCGCCGCGATTGAGCGGATTGCCGTCAATACCGGCAAGGCGCATGGCCTGCCCGATGATCTGCCGGTCGAAGTGAAGGTGGTGGAAGGCACCCCCGTCACTTACAATGACAAGGAACTTGCCCGGCGGCTCAACAGCGTGATGATCCGCGATTTGGGAGAGGACGCGTTCATCCCGTTCGAACAACAGGGCATGGGCGCGGAAGACTTCGCCTATTTCGTCGAGGAAGAACTGGGCGTGCCCGGCTACTACTTCGCGGTTGGAGGCACTCCGCAGGAAGCCTTTGACGCTGCCGCAAACGGTGGCCCAGCCGTGCCGAGCCACCATTCGCCGCTGTTCAAGGTCGCGCCGCGGGAAAGCGTCACGCTGGGAACCCACGCAATGATCGCGGCGGTGCTTGATCTAGCTCCGGCGAACTAAGGCATTCGCTGAGCCCACGCGACCCGGCGCAGCGGGCCGGGCGTGTGGGTGTCGAACGGGAAGCAGGTGGTGAGCGCGAGCAAGCCTTCCCCGCCATCGGCAGGATAGCTGAATTCGTCCCACCGCACGGTTTCGAACCCGGTGACGCGGTAGCGCGCCCGCGTTCCGTCGATGCGTTCCATCACGATTTCGTCTCCGGCCTTGAGGTCCCGGACGAACATGAAATGCGTATCGCGATGCGCCGCGAGGATCGTCACGCGGCGTGCCGGATCGTCGACCATGGCGGTCGGACCAAATGCCATCGCCTCGCCCGATCCGCCCGATAGCACCACATCGCTTGCACCAAGACGCGGCACCGACATTCGAGCCATCGGCGCGGTATCGGCCCAGCTCCACGGTTTGACGGGAGTGCCCGTGGCAAGGCTCTGATCAAACGCCCGGTTGAGCAGAACCTGCGCGACTTCGGCTTTGACCGGGATATAGAGCGCCTTGGTGGTCAGCGCCGCGCCGCTCAGCAGCAGGATCGCGCATAGCAGCAGGGGAAGGGCGCGCCCGATACCTCCTTCCGAAGCGGCGCGCCCCTTGTCCTGAACGATGGTGAGAGCGGCCTGCATCAGGCCACCTGCGAATGGAGGCTGCGCAGGAGAAGCGCGCTGCGAAGCCGCTCCCACCGGTGGCCCACGGCCATCGCCAGACCTGCCAGGAGGAGCAGGAGGCCAAGGCCCAGGGTCAGGACATAGCCGGTCGAGGTTTCCGGCAATTCGAGCTGCTGCCGCTGCTTTTCCATTTCGCGCATCGGCAGATCGCGATCACGGTTGGCGAATTGCACCCCGAACAGGTGATCGAAATCCCATCCGGCTGGCAGCAGCAGCGGCAATTCCTCGCGGGTCAGCGTCGCGCCTTCCGGCCGGCTTGGGGTGTCGTCCACCGCGATCAGGCTGGTGCGGCTGGTGACGAGGTGGAAGGCCATGCCCAGTTCCTCGATGCTTTCGTCAGCGCGCTCGTAAGAGGTTTCGCCCGACCAACGCTCCGCCTCGACCTCGGCGATGCGGCGATAGGCCCACAGCTTGGCGACGACATCGCTCTGGCTGCCTTGCGACAGGTCGATGGTCTGCGACCAGCGCCGCCCTTCGATCAGGCCGTTGACGGTGAGCGTGCCCTGAAGGTGGCGCGTTCGGCCCAGCAGAACCAGCGGCTCGCCCGCATAGAGATCGGGCAGGTCGCGCGGGGCAAAGTCGATATTGCCGCCGTTGACGGTCGCGGTGAGGTTCGTCGCGACAGGCCTGGCCAGCCGGTCGAGCAGCCGCTGCATCTGGCTCTCGGCCTCTTCGCCCATCCCGACATGGGTGAAGGTGCCGCGCCCGGCCTCAGCCATGCGGCGCATCAGGAAAGTGTTGGGAGCGGAGCCGATGCCGACCATGAACACCCGGCTGCGCCCGCGATTCTGGCTGATCTCGGCCATCATCTCGGCCTCGTTCGAAAGCGAGCCGTCGGTGAGGAAGATCACCTGGCGCACCCGGTCCGCTTCGGCCGCTTGCTCGGCAGCGCAATCTGCTGCTGTTACAGGCTTGGCGTCGCCACATGGGTCTAACGCGGCTCTGAGCGCCGGAAGCATCTCGGTGCCTCCCTCAGCTTCCAAAGCATGCGTAAAGCTCTTGGCTTGCTCCAGATTTCGACGATTGGCCGGAACCGGGTATTCAAACAGCTCGGTCATCGTGTCGTCAAAGCGGATGATGTTGAAGCTATCCTGCGGGCGCAGCGTCTCCAGCGCGTAGAGCAAGCTTCGGCGTGCGGCGGGCATCGATTCCCCGGCCATCGACCCGGAATTGTCGATCACGAAGATCATCTCGCGTGGCGGAACAGCCCCGGTGCGTTCGGCCGAAGGCGGGGTGATCGTCGCCATGACGTAATCGAGTTCGCCGTGCTTTTCGCGGAACAGGCCGACGCTGGGGGCATCACCCGCCGCGCTCCAGCGCAATTCGAAGTCGCGATTGGCTGGTACCGCGCCATCGGCCAGCGTGATCGTCCGGGTGGCGCCTTGGCCTGCGACATTCACCGCGTGATAGGGGCTGGAAATGGTGTCGGCGGTGAAGCCGGGATCGAGATTGACGGTGATGCTGACCGGATTGAGCCCGCCGCCAGCGCGCGCGACCATGTCGGGATCGGCGGTCGGCGCGACGATATCGCTCGCCCCAGCAAGCAGCGCCGCACGGCTGAGCGAGCCGCCGTCCTTCGCGCTTCCGGCGATATAGCGCGGGCCGACGACCAGCGGCATCCGCAGCGAATAATCGCCCGCGACCTGCTGGATCGGGGCCTGAAATTCGATCTGCACCAGCACGGTTTCGCCCGGGCCGACATTGGCGATCGAATTGCGGAACATGTTGGGGCGGTGCTGTTCGACCAGCCCGGCCTTTTGACCATTGGCCTTGGCCTCCTCATAGATTTCGCGCGCTTCCTCCTTGGGTTTGATCCGCCCTTCGAAGATGCGATCGCCCACCACCATCTTGAGCGTGTCGACGGCGCCATTGTCCGGCAGGGGATAGAGATAGGTCGCCTCCATCCATTGATCGGAGGTGTTTCGGAACGCCTGTGTCACCGTGACGCGAGCGGTCTGGCCGTCGACATCGGCGACGATATCGGTGCCCAGCCGCATCGCGGGCACGTCCTTGGCTACTCCGCCAATCGAGCGCAGCACCAGTCCGCCATCGCTGTTGACGGGCATCGGTGCGGGGGGGGCGGGTTCTGCGCGCGCGGTGGAAACGGGGTTTGCGGTGGCGCGGGTGGAGAACGCCGTGCTTGCCGCCGTGCCCATCGCGATCACGCCCAGGATCAGCATCACCGCCAGCGCGTCTCGATCAAAATTCAGTGCAATTCGTCTCATTTCAGCCTCCATTCATCGCAGTTCTGTATCGCTTTAGCGACGAACGGAGGCGGCGCGCCACGGCCAAGACTGGCCAATATCCGCCGCCAGACCGGACGGTGCGCCGGCAAAATGCAGGTCTGTGCGGAATTGTGCGGATTGGTGCGGGGCAAAGACAAGACAGTGGAGGAAGGAATGGGGTATGCGGGTTTCATGAGCGATTTCGACAACGCAGAGGTGGCGTTCCGGCTGCGCGAGGAGATTGCGCGGCGGCGCCTGTCGCGCGCGCGGCTGGCGGAGCGGGCGAAACTGTCGGTGTCGACGCTGGAAAAGGCGATTGCCGGGCGCAGGCCATTCACTCTGGCGACAATCGTGCGGCTGGAAGAAGCCTTGGGCGCAAGCCTGCGCGAGGAAGCCGAGGTGGAGGCCGCCGGCCCTTCGCTCGCGCCGCCCGAGATGGGCAGCTATGCGCGCCCTGCGGTGCAATGGATCGAAGGCGACTATCTGACCCTGCGCGCCAGCTTCGGTGAAGACGGCGCGGTCTATGCCTATCGCACCGAAATCCGCTGGTCGAACGCGAAGGGGCATCTGGTGTTTGCGGAAAGCGACCGGAGCGATGCGACATTCCAGCAGGCGGGCTTTGTCTCGATGCCGAACCTGTCGGGCCACACCTATCTGATGACGAGCGAGGCGGGGCAGTACCGCATGATCATGCTGGGCCGCGCGACCCGCGAACAGCGCATGTTCGGCCTGCTCGCCACGCTGCAAGTTGGGCAAGGGTCGCAACTCGTGCCGGTGTCATGCCCGGTCGCGCTGGTGCCAATGGCGCAGATCGAAGACCCGCAATTCGGGCTGGTGCGCGAAAGTGACGCGCGCATGGCCGAATATCGCAGCATCCTCGATACCGCGACACGCGACGATTACTGCCGTTTGCGCAAATAGAGCTGGCGACGATGATTATCGTGCTCGAAGGCATCAGCGCGGCTGGCAAGACCACCTTTGCGCGGCAGTTTGGCGCAGCGCATCACGTGACCGAGTTCCCCGACCATGGGGTTGCGCCGGGAAAGGATGATCCTGCTGAGGTTCATGCCGCCTATTGGATAGAGCACAATATCCGCCGTTTCGATGCAGCGGTCGCGGCAGAGCGGGAGCACGGCTTCGCAATCTGCGATACCGAGCCGTTCAAGTCGCACTTCGACTGGTGCATGGCGCGCGCCGGCTACAAATCCTTTGACGTGTTCAACGCTGCGATACCTCTGGCGCGCAAGGCTATCGTCGAGCGCCGCATCGGCTTTGGCGATCGCTATTTTGTAAAACGCATCGCTCCAGAAATTGCCCGCGCCCAGAAAGAAGGGGATGCGACGCGCACCCGGCGCAATTTCGATATGCACCTCGCACTGCAACCGCACCTTCTGGACTGGTTCGGTGCCTTGTCGCAGGCGCTGCCGGGGAAAGTCGAGTTTGACTTCCCCGACAAGGACACAGTTCTGGCCGAGATCGCGCGCAATTCGTCAGCGGGGGAACCCCACCGGTTCGATGTTTCGGTGTTCGACGCGTTGCTGGAACGGCTGCAGGGATAGTCGGCTTTCCTTAGTCGGGAACCGGGCGGGCGCCCCTCACTTCACCTTGGTCTTGCCGCCGCCTGTCAGGCTTGACCAGTCGATCTGGGCGAACAGCCGGTTGGCGATGTTGCCGATCCGATCGGCATCGCTGGCAAAAAACGATCCGCGGTATTTGACCACCCAATCCGATCCCGGACGGCAACCGACCCACAGGAACGACGCCAGTTCGGGGTGGTCAAAGCCATAGCCGCCCGGCTCGATCGTGTAGCTGCGCGAATATTGCGTCATGCCGTCAAATCCCGCCATCGAGAGACCGGCATCCTCCTCCTTTACCGAGCCGCCTCGGCTGAGGATCGGGCTGTTGGCCCCGTCGAACTGATCGCGGCAGGTCGATCCGCTGAGCGGATAGACATAAAGCGAAATCTCCCCCGGCATTCCATCGGGCGAATATCCGACGCTCGCATCGCTGCCGCTCTCGTCGAATTCAACGACCCGGCCACGGGTGAAGCCGCCAAGCACAGCCGGAAAGGCAATTCCCACGGCCTTGTGAACGTAGGGATCAGGCGGATTCTCGACCTCGTTCTGAGCCGCAACGGGCGCGCACAGCCCCATGATGACTGCGGCCAGTGCGAGTGCGACGGTACGAATGTGCTGCGGCATGAAATTTGCCCTCCCACCCCCGGCATAACGGGAGGGGAGGGCAATTCAAACCCTTGCGGGCCGATTTTCGTGGTGCCGGCTGGTCAGCCAGGCCCCTGACAACGCGTCATGCGACGCCGGGCAGCAGCCTTTCGCCGGCGATCCGCTGCATTGCCTTTTGCAGCTTTTCGAAGGCGCGCACTTCGATCTGGCGGATGCGTTCGCGGCTGACGTCATAGACCTGCGACAGCTCTTCGAGCGTCTGCGGCTTTTCCGTCAGGCGGCGTTCGGTGAGGATGTGCTGCTCGCGCTCGTTGAGGCTCTTCATCGCCTCGACCAGCATTTCGTGGCGCACATCGGCTTCCTCGGCATCGGCCACGACTTCGTCCTGAAGCGGACGATCATCGGTCAGCCAGTCCTGCCATTCGCCCGAGCCTTCTTCACCATTGCGCATCGGCGTGTTGAGCGATCCGTCGCCGCCCATCATCATCCGGCGGTTCATGTTGACCACTTCCTGCTCCGGCACGCCCAGATCGGTGGCGATCTTGGTCACGTCATCGGGCGACAGGTCGGTGTCTTCATAGGCTTCGAGCTGCTTCTTCATCCGGCGCAGGTTGAAGAACAGTTTTTTCTGGGCGGCGGTGGTGCCCATTTTGACGAGGCTCCACGAACGCAGGATGTATTCCTGAATGCTCGCCTTGATCCACCACATCGCATAGGTCGCGAGGCGGAAACCGCGATCGGGCTCGAACTTCTTCACGCCCTGCATCAGGCCGACATTGCCTTCGGAAATGAGGTCCGACACGGGCAGACCATAGCCGCGGTAACCCATCGCGATTTTCGCGACGAGGCGCAGGTGGCTCGAAACGAGCTGCGCGGCGGCTTCCGGATCTTCGTGTTCGGCGTAGCGCTTTGCGAGCATGTATTCCTGCTCAGCGGTAAGCACCGGGTATTTCTTGATCTCGGCCAGATAGCGGTTGAGGCTCTGCTCACCACTCAGGGCCGGGACTGCGTTTGCTTTGCTCACTATTTCCCTAACCTTTCCTGTGTCGACCTCTGATGCCGGACCCCTGATGGGCATCCGGTCGTTTGGGCCACGTGGTTACATATAGACAGTCTTTGCGCGCTTTGCTGCGCTTTTCATCGATTAGAACGCCCAAGTTCGTCGATTAGTTCCTGCATGTCGTCGGGTAAATCGGCGGTAAACCGCAGTTCTTGCGAGGAAATCGTGTGTAGGAAACCCAATTCCGCCGCATGCAGCGCCTGCCGCGCAAACCCTAGCGAAGTCAGCAGGGATTTCAGTTCCTTGGGTGTTTTTCCGTAAAGCGGATCTCCCAATAGCGCATGGCCAATTGACGCACAGTGAACGCGCACCTGGTGGGTACGCCCGGTTTCAAGGCGGCATTCGATCATCGCGCTCGAATCCAGCCTCTTGAGCGTCTTGTAATGGGTGATCGCGTGTTTCCCGCGTGAGGAATTCTTGTCGAGCACCGCCATTTTCTTTCGGTTCGCGTCGCTGCGCCCGATTCGCGCATCAATCGTGCCCTCTGCGGGGTTGGGATGGCCCGCGCACACCGCGATATAGCGGCGGTGGACGGTATGCGCGGCGAATTGCGCCGCCAGCCCTTCGTGCGCGGCATCGGATTTGGCAACCACCAGCAGGCCCGATGTGTCCTTGTCGATGCGGTGGACAATGCCGGGGCGGGCAACCCCACCGATGCCCGACAAGGATCCCTCGCAATGGTGCAGCAGCGCGTTGACCAGCGTGCCTTCGGGATTGCCGGCGGCCGGGTGCACCACCATTCCGGCGGGCTTGTTGATGACGATCAGGTGATCATCCTCGTAAGCGATGTCGAGCGGGATAGCCTGTGGCCGCGCTTCCGCTTCGGCAGCGGCGGGAACGGCGATGCGGAAACTGGTGCCGGGGGCGACTTTCTGGCTTGGGGATGCGGCATAGGCGCCGCCCACTTCGACCATCCCGTCCGCGATCAACGCCTGTATTCGCGCCCGCGAAAGCGCGGTCGCATCCGCCAACGCCTTGTCGAGGCGGGCAGGGGCGGTAATGGTGCCGGTGATGATTTCCGGTTCGGACATGATTGCGGGCATGCGCGATGGACATTGAGGTTACAAGAGCGGTGCTGGATGCTCTTTACGAAATGAGCGAAGCTGCGCACCCGAACGAAGCCTGCGGCATCCTGTTGGGCGAGGGGGCGCATATCACGGCTGCGATACCCACCCGCAATGTTCACCGTCACCCGGAAACGCATTTCGAAATCGACCCGCAGGCATTGATCGACGCGCACCGCAAGGAGCGCGAAGGCGGCCCGGCAATCATGGGATATTATCATTCGCATCCCACCGGCGATGCCCGGCCTTCGGCGACTGACCGGGCAATGGCGGCAGGCGACGGCAAGCTGTGGGTGATCGTGGCCGGTTCGACGGTGACACTCTGGCGTGACCTACCGGAGGCCTTCGCTGCGCTTTCCTACCGTGTCATTGACCGCTAGATAACGGCAGATGACCGCAGAAATCCGCCACTTCCCCGGCTATTTGATGCCAAATGTCGGCGCGAGGTGGATAGGCGGATTTTTTATCCCTAGGACTGTGTTCCAAGTGTTCCATCCTGTAGGAAATCCGATACCGAAATGACTTCGCAAACCGATCTTGCCGCGCTCCTGTGTTCGCGTCTTTGCCACGACATGCTTTCGCCCGTCGGGGCTTTGTCGAACGGGCTGGAACTGCTGGCTGACGAAACCGACCCGGAAATGCGCAAACGCTGCATCGAACTGCTCGAACAAAGCGCCAAGATCAGTACCGACAAGCTCAAGTTCTTCCGCCTCGCTTTCGGGGCTGCCGGGGGCTTTGGCGAAACCGTCCCGGTCGAGGAAGCGCAGGAGGTGATCGCGGCGCTGGCAGGGGACAACAAGCGGGTCGAACTGAACTGGGCGATCGCCGATGCGAACCTTCCCAAGCCAGCCGTCAAGGTGTTGCTGAACCTGTCGCAGATCGCGCTCGATGCGCTGGTGCGCGGCGGGACGCTCGACATCGGGGCGGAACGGCGCGACGGCAATGTCGAGATTGTGGCGCGGGCAACCGGCGATCGCATCGCCTTTGACGAAACCATCGGCAAGGCCTTGCAGGGCGATCTCGATGCCGAGGACATCACCAGCCGCACCGCAGCCGCGCACATGGTCGCGCTGCTGGCCGAGGAAATGGGCGGCGGATTGCAATATGCGCTTTCGGACAAGGCGCTGGTGCTGGGCGGGGTCCTGCCCGAAGCGGAGGGCATGATCGGGTGACGGGCGATTGGCGCGACATGGAGGAAAGCGAGCTGGTTCACCGGGTGGTGCCGTCGCCCAACTTCAATGACCGCGCCTTGCCCATAACCATGCTGGTGCTGCACTACACCGAGATGAAGCCGGTGGAGACCGCGCTTGACCGGCTGACCGATCCCGAAGCGGGAGTGTCCGCGCACTATCTGATCACCGAAGAAGGCGAAGTGATCCAGCTGGTGTCGGAAGCCAAGCGCGCCTGGCATGCCGGGACTTCGTACTGGCGCGGGATCAAGGATGTGAACTCGGCCAGTATCGGAATCGAGCTTGACCACCCCGGTCACGCGGGCGGTTATCGCGAGTTCACCGATGCCCAGTTCGAAGCGCTGGTGCCACTGGTGGCGCGGATCGTGAAGCAATACGACATCCCGCGCGCCAATGTCGTCGGACACTCGGACGTCGCGCCGCTGCGCAAGATCGATCCGGGCGAGCTGTTCCCGTGGGATCGGCTGGCTGAATACGGGCTGTGCCTGCCGCGTCCGGGCAAGCTTGAGCATGTTGATCCGTTCCACAACGAAGGAGCATTCATCCTCGCGCTGGAACGGTTCGGCTATGACATCACCGAGGGTCGCAAGACTATCGAGGCGTTTGAGCGCCGCTGGCGACCGGACCGGATCGAAGGCCGGCCGGATGCGCAGCTTGGCGCGATCCTGTGGCACCTACTGCTGGAAAGGGATCGCGGCGCGGCAAGATAAGGACGAGGCCACAAGGCCCGCGAGGAGAGGGAGAGGACATGAGGAATTCGACGACGCTGGGGGCGCTGGTCGCGCTGCTGGCTCTGGCAGGCAATGCGCCGCCACAAGGGACTGCGACCGAGGCGACTGCGGCGCGCAATGCTGCTGTTGCCGAAAGCCTGCCGCTGGACGATCAGAGCGACTTTGAGGACGCACGACGCGGCCTGCTGGCGCAGCTTGATGGCGACATCCTCAATCCCGACGGCAGCGTCGCGTGGAGCGTAAACGGGCTGGATTTCCTCGATGCGGAGGCCCCTGACACGGTCAACCCATCGCTCTGGCGGCAAAGCCAGCTGACGGCGATCCACGGCCTGTTTGAAGTTGTTCCCGGCATCTACCAGATTCGCGGCTATGACCTGTCGGTGATGACGCTGATCGCTGGGCAGACCGGCTGGATCGTCATCGACCCGCTGTTGACGGCCGCGCCTGCCAAGGCCGGGTTGGACCTGGCGAACCGCACTCTTGGCGAAAAGCCGGTGGTCGCGGTTATCTACACCCACAGCCATGCCGACCACTTCGGCGGTGTGCTGGGCGTGACCACGCGTGAGGCGCTTGCGGCGGGCGAGGTGCAGATCATCGCGCCGGAAGGGTTCACGGCTGAAACGGTCGGGGAAAGCGTTCTGGCTGGGCCCGCAATGGGTCGGCGCGCACAGTACCAGTTCGGGGCGAAGCTGGCCGACGGGCCGGAAAACCGGGTGGGTGTCGGCTTGGGCGCAAAGCTGTCGACCGGGGCTATCGGTCTTCTGCCGCCGACGCGTGAGCTTGGCGCTGAAGACGAGCGCCTCTTGATAGACGGCATCGTGTTCGACTTCCTCGATGCCGGAGGAACCGAGGCGCCATCCGAGTTCGTGTTCTACCTGCCGCAGTTCCGGGCGCTCCACACCGCCGAAGTGGCGACCCGCAACTTCCACAATATCCTGACCCCGCGCGGAGCATTGGTGCGCGATGCCCTTAAGTGGAGCCGCACACTTGATGCGATCCTGACCCGGTTCGGATCGGAAAGCGACGTCATGCTTGCCTCGCACCATTGGCCAGCATGGGGGGCGGAGAATGTGCGCGAAAAGCTGCGCAACCAGCGCGACACCTATCGCTTCACCCACGATCAGACCCTGCGTCTCGCCAATCAGGGTTATACGATGGATGAGATCGCCGAACTGATCGGCGAGCCGGACTTTGCTGCCGGCGATTTCGGCACTCGCGGCTATTACGGCACGTATCAGCACAACGCGAAAGCGGTGTACCAGCGGTATTTCGGATGGTGGAACGCCGTCCCCGCAGATTACGACGCGCTGCCCAAGGTAGAAGAGGCACGCAAATGGGTGGAGGCACTGGGCGGCGCTGATGCGGCGCTTGCGATCGGGCGCAAGGCCTTTGACGAAGGCGAATACCGCTGGGGCGCCACCTTGTTGCAGACGCTGGTCTTCGCCGCGCCGGACAATGCCGAGGCAAGACAATGGCTCGCCGCGACATACGAACAAGTCGGCTTTCAGGCGGAAGGCGGGACATGGCGCAACATCTATCTTTCCGCAGCCCAAGACTTGCGCGATCCGCCCGATACCAACGCGCTTTCCACCACATCAGCCGCCGTGCTGGCCGCGATACCCACCGTCGACCTGTTCGATTCCCTGGCAGCGCGATTCAATCCGGCAAAGATGAACGGAGCTGAGGCAATCGTGCAATTCACGTTCCCGGATATCGGCGAGGCAATCACGGTCGATTTGCGCAAGAGCGTGATGTTCCCGCGGAAGGGCGAGGCAGAAGCACCCAGCGCGCTGCTCACCATCAACAGGTCGGATTTCAACCGCTTGCTGGCGCGAGAGGTGGGAGTGCAAGAACTGATGGCCAGCGGAGCCGCTTCGATCGAAGGGAACCCAATGGCCCTGCTTGCGCTGTTTCAGGCGCTGGACCAGCCGGACCCCTTGTTCGAGATTGTCGAGCCCTGATCCCGACGGCGTCTTTCCAAAGCCGGCATGCGCGCCTATCTAACAGGTATCAGGGGGCTGAGGCAGCCGCGTTTCCCCAAGGGATGCGAGGAAAGTCCGGGCTCCACGAAACAAGGGTGGCGGGTAACGCCCGCCGGGCTTCGGTGTTCGCGCCGGAGTTCAGGGAAAGTGCCACAGAGAGTATACCGCCGATGGAGCCTAAAGCTCACAGGCAAGGGTGAAAGGGTGCGGTAAAAGCGCACCGGGGCGCTGGTAACAGGGTCCGCATGGCAAACCCCACCCGGAGCAAGGCCAAATAGGGGCCTCGCGCGTCCGCAAGGACGCAGGCGTGTTTCGCGCCGAGAGGCCCGGGTTGGCTGCTAGAGCCGTCTGGCAACAGGCGGTCCAGATGAATGGCTGCTGCCGCAGCGCTGGTGCGAAAGCATACCGGTTGCGGAGACAGAACCCGGCTTATGACGCCCCCTGATACCCTTTCCCGCCTTACCTAGGAACCGGTGGTTTGCGGCTCCGTTCAGGTAGAATGACCATGCTGACCCACCCCACTCGCAGTTTTGTCCAACGCAACATCATTGTGCTGGCGGTTGTCATTCAGATCGGCGCTACATTCCTGCCGCAACTCGGATTTGGAGAGCCGATTGGCAACCGCTCCGACAGCGTGAGAACGCTGATCACGCCTTCGGGTTGGGCGTTCGCCATCTGGGGGCCATTGTTCCTGGGATCAGCCCTGTTCGCGATCTGGCAGGCGCTCCCAGCGCAGCGCAACAACGCCTTGCTCGACAAGATCGCATGGCCCGCAGCTGTAGCGCTGGCGGCTCAGGGTGTCTGGGCGACCTACACCCAGTTCGCCAATCTCACGGCGGTCTCCGCAGCGATTATCTTGACCTCGCTAGGCGGTCTGCTGTTGTGCTTGCGGGCCTTGTCAGCCCAAGATGCGCTGACAGGCGGCGAGCGCTGGTTCGCGGCACTGGTGCTTAGTTCGCTTGCAGCCTGGCTGACAGCGGCGAGCATCGTCAATGTGTCGGCGACGCTGGTTTATTACGGTTTGGGCGGCGGTTTCGCATTTCCTCTGGCTGCTGCGGCCATGGTCGCCGTCGGAGGCGTGATCGCCGCGCTTGCCACTGTGCGATCACGCGGTAACCCATGGTATGCGCTGGTGTTCTGCTGGGCCGTGCTGGCGATCTATTTTCGCGGCGGACAACAGGATGCGATGATTGCCGGTTCCTGCATGTTTGCCGGGGCGCTGGTTATCCTGGGCATGGCTATCGGCCTCGCCAATCCGGCTAACCGGCGTCATTGGCTGGGCTTCTAGACCAATAGCGCAAACCGCAAAGAAAAACGCCGGGCCTCACCATCTGGCAAGGCCCGGCGCTTTTGTCGCCGGATCGCTTCCTAAGCCGGGCTTAGAAGCGCCAGCTCAGCGAAGCCTGGGCTTGGTCGTTCGACAGGACGCCGCGGCCCATGTCCGAAGTGACGGAGATCGATGCGCGAAGGTTTGCACCCACCTGCATTTCCGCTCCGGCGTTGACGCTTACCCATTCCGGGTCGAGCTGGTTCGAAATGGTGAAGGGCGTGTCAGCCGCACCGAAGAAGTGCGCAGTCACAACGTCCTGCGTATCCGCCAGTTCGCGGGCATAGGCAACCGATCCGAAGGCTCGGATCGCGGTGTTCTGTCCGCTGCGGATGTCGAAGGAGGCCATTGCGCCGGCCTTCGCGCCCATCGACGTGAAGGTGCGATCGGCAATCGACAGACCGAACGCGCCAGCGCCGATTTCGTCGTAGCCGCCAATCCGGTTGCGAACATAATCCATGCTCATCACCGGACCTGCTTCAACACCCTTGGCCAGATCGAACGCATAACCAAGGCGCAGCCCGCCGAAGGTCTGGCGACCGTCGGCTTGGCCGATGGCATTGGCATAGGCGCGAGTGAAATCGCCCTGCGCCGCCCGCTCCACGCCAAACCGCTGGTCTGACGTACCGGCATAGCCGTCAGCGAACAGGCCGCCATCTGCGTAGGTGGCGTAGATCGCAACCGATTGGCTGCGGTCTTCCTGCGGCTGAAGCGCGCTGGTCGCGACCTGGCTGTTGCGGATTTCCGAAACGGCCACACCGAAGCTGAAGCCGTCGGAAACGCGCATGTCTGCGCCCACCGTCATCTCGCCAGCCTGCGTCAGCGAAGCCTGCTCGAATGCGTTTGCACCCACGACGCCCGAAGCCAGATTGCCGGAACTGAACGCGTCAAAGCCGAAGCCCTGAACACCGTTGCCGAGCACTCCGCCCTGCTGTCCACCGTTCAGGAACACGCCCGATGCGCTTCCGAAGATACCGATCCGACCGGCTTCGGTCGGGGTATTTCCGGCGAGCGCAAAGCTCGCGTTGCCCGCTGCGCTGAACCCGCCAGCCGCACGCGATCCGCCGCGCAGCGCGAGAGTGCGCTGGGCGATCTGACCGGTAAACCGCTGAGAGAACGTGTTGGCGGTGAAGGTCTGGCTGAACGCGCTGGTCGGAGCCAGCGAGGACAGGGTCGCGCCGAGAGTATCGACGGTTGCACCGTCGATGATGTCGAACAGGCCGACGAACTGATCGAAGTTGTTTGCGCGGATCGTGTCGAGTGCTCCGCCGATCGAGCCGAGCGGGCTGGCAGCGCCCACAAGACCGCGAATGCTGCGGGCCGTGATCCGGACAACCACGTCACCACCTTCGATGCTGTGAACCGCCGTCAGGATCGGCGAACGGCTGACGAAGAAGGTCGAGGCGAAATCGCCGTCGATCGCGCCAGCGCTCAACACGGTGAACTCCGTGCCGAACCGGACAGCGCGGTCACCGGTCGAAACCACCAGATCGCCATCAAGCACGGCCGTACCGGACACCGCATAGAAGTCCGACGTGATCGCACGGCGACGACCAACAGTGTAATCGGCCCACAGGGCGCCGCCGCTGGTCTGCACGTAATCACCATTGATGGTGAGCGTGCCGAAACCGCCCGTGCCGCCAGCGCTCATAAGACCGGCAACGTTGAACAGCACGTTGGTGTTGATGGTGCCGCCATCGCCTTCGAGAGCGCCTTCACCCAGGATGTAGATCGGGGTATTGAGCGTGCCATCGATTTCGGCGGTACCTGCAAGGTGTTCGACATCGATAAGGGAGGTAAAATCCCATGCGTCAGGCAGAACGAAACCTGCATCATCATTGTCGATAACAAGCTTGTCGATTTCGACATCCATGTCGACCGTGGTGGTTCCTGCACGGTTGAGATGAACCTCGAAATACTGCGCCGGATTGGCGAATGCGACTCCCGGCGTACCGTCGGTGTTCTGCGGCACAAAGCCAGTCGAGCCCGGTCCGAGCAGAGCGGAACTGTTCGGCGTGTTCGAACCGAAATTAGGCGTGCCGTCGGGGGGAATGAAGGGTGAGGGCGCTTCGGAATTACCCGAAATGTCGATCCCTACAATCGTCCCCAGCTTCGGACCGGCTTCGTATATGCCCGGCTCGCTTCCAGTGGGAATGCCGTTCACCAGCGTTCCGGTGCCATCGTCGATGAAGAACCCGGGGTCGAGATCCTGAGTCCAGCGGCTCGGATCTGACCAAACGCCATCGCCTTCAACTGCTGACACATATTTGTATGCAGTGTTCTCGGTGATGAATTCAAAGAACGGGTAGATCGGGTTGTAGAAGCTGATGTCGCCATAGCCCTCAGGCACACCGAAGAAATCGAACCCACCCGAAAGCACTGCGACCGCGATCGGGAAATCATACAATTGATCGACAATCAGCGGGGAGCCGCTGTCGCCGCCGGCAGTAGCGACCTCGTTGGGCAGGGCGTCATCGTCGAAATAGTCGATCGCGCGAACTGCCGCCAGGCTGACGCAGCTGATGCCGGTCGGACTGAAGGTACAGCCATCAATCTCTTCCTGAGTGCGGTTCGGATTGTCGAAATCGGTGAAGTAGTAGGCCTGCGTCTCGAAACCGAAATCGCTGGTAGGTGCGAAGGCCGGGAAAAGACTGTCGCCAAGATCGGCAGGCGAAGCAAGCGCCCCGAGCATGTTTTCGCCAACGCGTCGCAGGAAACCGATCCCTTGCGATCCGCCACCATTGATACCATTGGCTACACCGAAAGTTCCGTATCCGACTTGCACCACATGAGTGAGTTCAGTCAGCGGTGTGAGCAGAATCGGCAGCGAAGGAACGTCCACAATCGGGCTGTCGACAGCGATCAGCGCAATATCGGCCCAAGGGAAATTCAATCCTCCCTGACCGGGATTCGATGAGGAGTGAATGATCACGTCGGTACTCGATGCGACCCCACCCTCGCCGTAGCCCGCACCGCTGCCGAGATAGGTGAACAGGCGTCCGCTGGTGTCGACCCCGGTGGCGATCAGCTGGGTGCGCTCGGCGCCGGTTCCAGGCAGACCATAGGCCTCCGAAGACCGCGTTCCGCTTGCGTTGACGCAGTGTGCGGCGGTCAGGATGGTGCGCGGGTTGATGACGCTGCCGGTACAGTTGAAGAAGACCCCGCCGTCAGAATTGCGCTGGCTAAAGATCTGGACGACCGAAGGCTGCGTATTGTTGACGTCGATAATGCCACCAGAGCCAACGTCATCGCGCGCGATGATTTCCTGTGTAGGCCCCGTCACCGTAGCAACGAAACCACTTCCTGTGCGCGGGATGGCGAGATTGACCGTGCCAGTGAAGTCAATGTCGAAATCGTTGCGTTTGAGGCCAGCGAAAGTGTCGATCGGGGCTATCGTCCCGGCGAGACCTTCCGCCCTGCGAGCGACCGGCCTTACTGCGCTCGCAATGAGTGGTGTTTCTTCGCCCGAAGCCTCTTCCGCTACCGTGCCTTCAGATTCGCCTTCCGAAGCATGAGCCGGAACAGCGGCAAGCGCCCCGGCAAGCGCCACAATACCGACGCCGGACAAGAAATTACGACTTTTCATGATAGCCCCCTTGCTAATGGTTACCCCTACCCGAGTCGCAACGTAGTATAATTACGTATGGAATCCCAACGGGATTTGTTAATTTATTGTGGGGGTTAGCAGGGCAAGCAAAGGGCTTGCAGTTCGTTGCTGCAATTAGCTGCACGCCTTTGTGAAAAAAATTTCACTAAGGGCCAATTTTTCTTTGTGTTCCGTGCGGCGTTTAAGCCCGACCGATGCTCTCATAGGTGAAACCAAGAGCGCGGACGTCTTCGGGATTGTAGATATTGCGCAGGTCGACGAGCACCGCCGCTGCGGCCAATTCCTTCACGCGGGCAAAGTCCAATGCCCTGAATGCGTCCCACTCGGTGACAATCACAGTCGCATCGGCCCCTTCGATCGCGGCATAGGGATTGTCGCACATGGTCACCTGCGGCATCAGCGGTTTGGCCTGTTCCATGCCTTCGGGATCGTAGGCGCTGACTTGGACGCCGGCGTCGATCAGGGTCTGGGCTACGGCGATTGCGGGTGAGTCCCGCATGTCATCGGTGTTGGGTTTGAATGTCAGGCCGAGCAGGGCAACCTTCTTGCCGCGGGCAGCCTCGGCGCCACCAAGCGCGTCGAGCACCTTGCGTCCCATTGCGCGCTTACGGCTATCGTTCACCTTGACCACGGCTTCGACGATGCGGGTCGGGCTGTCGTAGTCTTCTGCGGTCTTGAGCAGGGCCAGCGTGTCCTTCGGGAAGCAAGATCCGCCATAACCCGGGCCGGCATGCAGGAATTTCGATCCGATGCGGTTGTCCATGCCGATCCCGCGACTGACATCCTGCACATTCGCTCCGACCTTTTCGCAAAGATCGGCCATTTCGTTGATGAAAGTGATCTTGGTCGCGAGGAACGCGTTCGCTGCATACTTGATCAGCTCGCTGCTGCGACGCGACGTGAACAGGATCGGCGATTCATTGAGGAACAGCGGGCGATAGACTTCGCGCATGACCTCGCGGCCGAAATCGTCCTCCGCCCCGATCACGATGCGGTCAGGGCGCTTGAAATCGCCGATGGCCGCGCCTTCGCGCAGGAATTCCGGGTTGGAAACAACGGCAAAGCGGTGCGCCGTGCCGGTGTCGCGGATGATCCGTTCGACTTCGTCGCCAGTGCCCACGGGTACGGTCGACTTGGTGACGATTACGGCTTCTCCGGAAAGGTTTTCACCCACTTCCTTGGCCACAGCATAGACGAACGACAGGTCGGCATGTCCGTCGCCGCGACGGCTGGGAGTACCCACTGCAATGAAAATCGCTGCTGCGCCTTCAATTCCTTCGGCCAGCGAAGTTGTGAAAGACAAGCGTCCGGCCTTCACATTGCTTTCGACAAGGGCGTCAAGACCGGGTTCGTAGATCGGCATCACGCCTTCGTGCAGGCGATCGATCTTGCTCTGATCCTTGTCGATGCAGACCACATCGTGACCGAAATCGGCGAAGCATGCGCCCGACACCAGGCCGACATAGCCCGAACCCACCATTGCAATCTTCATTGCGCCTTGCCCCTGTCCGAGAATACGCGAAACATTCGGTGCCGCTCCGGCTATGCCGACCGGCTATCGCTCTCGTTCGCCCTGAAAGACCTCTATCGGGCCGCCATCGGATTGGCTGGCCTGAATGATCCTTCGCTGGTCGCCTTCAAGCACGAGCGCCGTAAGCACACCTGAGCGGAAAGCGCCAGTGTCAATGCCGATCCTGTTGCCGCAATCCATGACTTTGTTGAAAATCGTGTGGCCGTGAACCACCACTTTTTCCAGCGGACCGGTGTGGTCGAGGAAGCGGTCGCGAATCCACAGCATGTCGCTGCGTTTCTGCTCGTTCAGCGGCACGGCAGGATCGATCCCGGCATGCACGAAGAGATAATCGCCGGCGATGATCATCTCTTCGAAATTGCGAATGTAATCAATGTCGGCCTGCGGGATGAGCTTCGGCATCAGCTCGAACAGCTCATCAAGGTTCATGGCATTGAACTGCTTCTTTGAAAGGCCGTAGGAAAGCACAGTTTCACGTCCGCCATGCTTGAGGAAATGGCGGAGGACTTCGGGCTTTTGGAAGGAGTTCAGGAACATTTCTTCGTGGTTGCCTGCTAGCACCCTGACAGAGCGTTGCTGCTGCCAGGTTCTGGTCCGCGCTATCACTCCGGCGCTGTCCGGCCCGCGATCCACCAGGTCGCCCAGAAGCACGACATGGCTTTCTGCCCCGGGGCGAGCCGCGTCGTCCTGCTCGATACCGTCTATCAATGCGCTGTAGAGGTCCAGCCGACCGTGAATATCGCCGATGAGGTAGTAACGTGTGCATTCTGGCACAGCAGCGAGGCGAGGCTGCGGTGCCGACCGGAACAGATTACGCAAGGCTTTGAACATGGGTGATATCGTTGCATTGAAGAAGTTGAACGCTTCCTGTCGGATCGAGTCCAGGCAGGTCGGGGTGTCGCGTCTTGTCGGCGCCCTTTAATCCCATGCTGCCGAAACAGCAACTCACCCGAGCGAAGGTAGCGGTCGTCCGTGAGCAACCGGCAGGGACAGCCCGCAATGAGTGATGCAATTTTTCAACACTCGAGGCGCCTTGTGTGCAGTCGCGTAATTTCTCTTGTGCTTTGCAGCAAATCCCTGCACGATTGTTTCGCATTCGGATGAGATTGCTCACAAAAATAAGCAACCGACGGATGTGCAGGTGGGACGAAGCAACAACACAACAACAAGGAAGTTGTCATGCTCACGTCCATCCGCGGCCTCACGGCTGCAACCCTCTCTGCGGGCCTTCTGCTTGGCGCAGCGCCCGCTTTCGCCTCGGGATCGAATTCTGAAGCAATCACCAATGCAGATCTTGCTGATGACGGGATCAGCACCGATCTGATCGCGGCATCCGCCGCACTTGACGGCGATACTGTCGTAATCACTACCCAGCCGGTAACGTTTGATCGCGCTGGCGAACCTGTCGTCGAAGACGCAAGTTCGATGGGTGGTGAAAGCGGTCTCACCTTCTCCGCAAACGTGGCTCTAACCACCGAATACCGTTTCCGTGGTGTCGACCTGTCGGGCGGTGAAATCGCGATTCAAGGCGGTTTCGACGTCAGCCACTCGTCCGGTTTCTATGTCGGAACCTGGGCGTCCAGCCTTGATGAGCAAACGGTTGGCTATGGCTCCACCGAACTCGATCTCTACGGCGGCTGGAGCGGTAATGTTTCCGACGCGGTGTCTGTCGATGTCGGCTTCATTGCCTATACCTATCCCGATGCGGGTCCGGGTGATTTCGACTACTACGAATTCTACGGCTCGCTTGGCTTCACCTTCGGACCGGTTTCGACGACTACTGGTGTTGCCTATGCGCCTGGACAAGACGGCCTCGATTTCGGCGGTGGCACGGATGACAACCTCTATCTGTACACCGATCTGAGCCTTGGCATTCCGGACACGCCGATCACGCTGAATGGTCACCTCGGCTACACCGATGGTTCGCTGACGTTCACCAACGACGGCAAGGCCTTCGACTGGTCCATCAGTGCAGATGTGGCTCTGGGTGGCAATTTCTCGGCCAATATCGCTTACATCGAAGCCGAAGGCGACCCGGCGCCGGGCGCCTACGATTTCACCGATGGCGCGATCGTCGCAACCATCAGCGCCAGCTTCTGATGCGTTGATCGATTAGCTGGAATAGCCCGCAGGCAAGCGGGAGGAACGGAAGGGCGTAGGGCCGGATGGTCCTGCGCCCTTTCTCTTGTGCAGGACAAGGCCGGGGCCTACTTCGGGGTCGAAAGGAACTGCAATGGTCAAATACCTCCACAGCATGATCCGGGTCACCGATCCGCAGGCAACGGTCGATTTCTTCAAGCTGATCGGGCTTGAGGAAGTGCGGCGTTTCGATGTCGAGGCCGGTCGGTTCACACTCATTTTCCTCGCCGCGCCGGGACAGGAGGGGGTGGCCGAGGTCGAGCTGACCTACAACTGGCCACCGGCAGACGGAAGCGAGCCGGAACAATATGATGGCGGACGCAACTTCGGCCATCTCGCCTACCGGGTCGAGAATATCTATGAAACCTGCCAGCGCCTTGCCGATGCAGGGCACACGATCCATCGTCCGCCGCGCGATGGGCACATGGCTTTCGTCAAGTCGCCCGACGGGATTTCGGTCGAACTTCTTCAGGACGGAAGACTGGAACCCGCCGAGCCGTGGGCCAGCATGGAAAACACCGGTAGCTGGTAACCCGACGCGTAAAGGCGTTTACGCTTCGGTTGGCTGATTGCCCTGATCGTTGCATTCCTCTTCGGGATGCGTCGTTGTCAGTCGCAAGACGATAAAGCCTAGCACAGCCGAGATTGCGGAGCCTGTCAGGATACCGATCTTGGCTTCCTCGATCAGCAGAGGCTGGTCGGGGAAGGCGAGGCCGCCGATGAATATGCTCATCGTAAAGCCGATCCCGCAAAGGATCGAAACGCCCCAGATTTCCGCCCAGCTTGCGTTTTCCGGGCGCGGTGCAAAACCGGTCTTGTCTGCCAGGAATACGACCGAGAAGATGCCGACCTGCTTGCCGATCACAAGCCCGGCGGCAATCGCAATCGGAAGCGCGTCCAGCAAGGCCTCAGGCCCCATTCCCGCGAGCGAGACACCGGCATTGGCAAATCCGAAGACCGGAACCACCAGATAAGCGCTCCAAGGAGCCAAACCGTGCTCCAGCTTTTCGAGCATGGAATTGCCGTCACGCCGGCGCAGCGGGATCGTCAACGCGGCAACGACCCCGGCGATGGTGGCGTGCACGCCTGAGTTCAGTACACAATACCAAAGCACGACGGCCAGCAGGATATAGGGCCAGAACACCGAAACGCGGAACCGGTTGAGCGCCAGCAGCAACCCGAACACCACGATCGAGGCGACCAGCCACATAGTGTAAAGCGACTTGGTGTAGAAAACGGCGATCACCACCACCGCGCCAATGTCGTCAACAATTGCGACAGTCAGTAGAAACAGCCGCAGCGATGCAGGAACCCGGCTGCCAAGCAGGCCCAGCACACCCATCGCAAAGGCGATGTCGGTTGCAGCCGGAATTGCCCAGCCGTTGGTATATTCACCACCGCCTGATACCGCTAGGTAGACGATAGCAGGGACCGCCATGCCAGAGGCAGCAGCCAGCATCGGCAAACGCCGCGCTGCCGGATCAGAAAGCTGACCGGAAACGATTTCCCGCTTCACTTCCAGCCCGACCACGAAGAAGAAGATCGCCATCAGGCCGTCGTTGATCCAGTAATGCAGATCCTTGAGCTTTTCGATCGGGGTCCACGGCAGTTTTCCGTAGAACAAATCGCGATATTCCCCTGCGAACGGCGAATTCGCTGCAATCATCGCGGCAGCGGCGACAAGGATCAGCAGAACGCCTGCCGAAGCATCGCTGACGAACAATGCGCGAACCGGAGCAAAGATGCGGCGCAGGGGCCGCGCGAGGGGAACGGACGAATCTGACATAGGAGAGCCTCCTTTCAGAAAAGTCAGCGTGGTTGCAAGGCCAATCCCGGCGCGTTAGTCTGAAAATCTCTCAACGAGGTGGGTCGCCTTGTCTATATTCGAATGGAATGTCTGGCAGTGGCTGGCTGTCTTCCAGCATGAGGTGCTGCTGTTCGCAGCGGTTTTCTTCCTGATCGGCGCGATTGACGATCTTGCGGTCGATCTGTCGTGGCTGTGGTTGAGATGGACTGGACGGGCGGATACAGCCCGGATCCGGCGTTCGGAATTGCAGCAGCGCGCGCTTCACGGCCCTGCGGCGATTTTTATTCCGGCCTGGCAGGAAGCGACGGTGATTGCGCAAACAATCAGGCACATCCTCGCTGCATGGCCGCAAGAGCAGTTGCGCCTCTACATCGGCACCTATCGCAATGATCCGCACACCCTGGCTGCCGCGATGCAGGCCGCACCGGGCGATGCAAGACTGCGGATCGTAATCCATGATCGCAACGGGCCCAGCACCAAGGCCGACTGCCTGAACCGTCTCTACAAGGCGATGCGGGATGACGAGCGGCGCATGGGGCAATTGTTTTCGACAATTGTGCTGCACGATGCCGAAGACCTGGTCGATCCTGCAGGGCTGGGCTTGCTGGATCAGGCCATCGCGGGCGGTGCCGATTTTGCGCAATTGCCGGTCGAACCATTGCCGCAATCAGGCGTGAAGTGGCTGGGCAGCCATTATTGCGAGGAATTTGCCGAGGCTCATGGGAAAGCGATGGTGGTGCGCGGTGCGGTGGGTGCAGCACTCCCGGCAGCCGGAGTTGGTTGCGCGATTTCACGCTCTGCATTGCAAGGGCTTTGCCGCATGCGGTCCGACCTCAAGCCGTTTGATCCTGCATCCCTGACCGAAGATTACGAGCTTGGATTGACGATTGCGGAGAATGGGGGTTCTTGCCGCTTCGTCCGGGTGCGTGGCGAAGATGATCTGCTTGTCGCGACCCGAGCCTATTTCCCTTCGCGCATCGATCACATCGTTCGCCAAAAGACACGTTGGGTTCACGGGATCGCGCTTCAGGGCTGGGATCGCACCGGTTGGGCAAGAGGCGGCATCGAGACCTGGATGCGTGCCCGTGACCGGAGAGGGCCCTTCACGGCCATGCTGCTGTTGCTGGGTTACACGCTGTTGGCGCTTACCCTGCTGCTGCTGGCCGCCGCCAATCTGGGCTGGACCGATCCGCAACCGCTAAGCCCGCTTGTGGCTGCACTGCTTTTCACGAACCTTGGTTTCTTCGTTTGGCGTGCCATTTGGCGCTTTGTCTTCACTGCGCGCAATTATGGTGTGAAGGAAGGCGTCTTGGCGGTGTTGCGCATTCCGGTAACAAACCTTGTGGCGATCATGGCCGGACATCGTGCAGTTGTTGCCTATATGCGCGCACTCGCTGGCGGAGCCCTTGAATGGGACAAGACCCCGCATGATCGCCATCCCGCGGAAGCAGCCCTGCCGATCACACCGGCAAGGCCGGTTCAGGTATGAGGGCCGGTACAAACCGAGGCGTCCGCGGCGCGCCTCTCGTCGTGCTCGCACTGGTGCTTGGGGCATGGGTAAGCGGTCGGGCGATGATGTGGGAAAACCCGTTCCCTGTTGCGTTTCAGGAGCTGGTTCCGGGTATCGATATCGCGAGCGTAGCCCGCAAGAATGGAGGCGAAGGGCCTGAACTGGTCAGTGGTTCACCGTTTGATCAGACAGCCGATCCGACGAACTTGCTATTTCCGAGACTCGCAATCGCAACAATGCAGCCGGGCATTCAGTTGCCTGAGCGGCTGCTCCAGCCCATCGAACGAGGGGCAACGCCGCTTTCGCCTGCGGTCGCGGCGGGGCATCAACTGCTCATGGCGGCCGCCTTCAATGTCGATTGGTTGGCCGCCAATGCACAACCAGCGTCGCCATCCCGATCGACAGCCCCTCGGCAGCGGCAAGCATCCACATTTGGCTTGCCAGCCCAATCATCATCGCAAAGTACCGACCGTTGGTCGCTCGATGCCTTTGCCTTCTACCGTGCCGGATCTGGCTCCAATTCCATCTCGCAGGGGAGGGTGCCGGTTTACGGCGCGAGCCAGATCGCGCTCAATTTGCAGCATCGGCTTGGCAATGCAGGTTCGCATGACCCGAGAGTGTTTGTGCGGGCCTATCGCGCATTCGTACCCGATGGAGAGCAGGAGATTGCCGGTGGCTTCTCGGCGCGGCCGGTGGGCAAGGTTCCGGTTCGTGCATTTGCCGAAGTCAGGTTGACGCAAAACAGCTTTGGCACCGATATCCGGCCAGCCGCCTACGTTGTCACCGAATTGGCGCCTGCAAGCCTGCCGCTGGATTTCACGCTCGAAACCTATGCCGGTGCAGGGTACGTCGGGGGCGAAGCGGCGACGGGTTTTGTCGATGGCCAGATTGCGGCCACGCGCGAGATAGCCCGTTTTGAAGGACATGGCGGCAGTCCTGTCCGCGTCAGTCTGGGTGCAGCTTCGTGGGGAGGTGCACAAGAGGACGCAAGCAGGATTGATGTCGGGCCGACCATGCGGATCGATCTTTCCGTGGGAGAGGTTCCCGCGCGCATCTCGCTCGACTGGCGTGAGCGGGTAGGGGGTGATGCCGCGCCCGATGCAGGGCTGGCTGCAACGATTTCGACCCGCTTCTGAACATCGCAAGGCGTTTCGCCGTTCGGAGTTCGGGGATCGGGTGCACTCACTGCCTTCCATGCCATTCGCACCTGCGGTAATCGCATTGGCATGGACGTCTATCTTCCCATTGCGAATCTGTCGGTGAATGGCCTTTTCATCGTCCTGCTTGGAGGATTGACGGGTATCCTTTCCGGCCTGTTCGGGGTTGGCGGCGGGTTTCTGACGACGCCATTGCTGATCTTCTATGGCATCCCGCCGACGGTGGCTGCTGCCTCTGCAGCAACGCAGGTGACGGGCGCAAGCGTGTCGGGCGTGATCGCGCACGGGCGGCGCAAGGGCGTGGATTATCGCATGGGTGGTGTCATGGTGGCCGGCGGCGTTGTCGGCGCCCTGATAGGCGCGGGACTGTTCCGCCTGCTTCAGGCATGGGGGCAGATCGATGTGGTGATCAGCGTCCTTTACGTAATCATGTTGGGGACAATCGGATCGCTGATGATGCGCGAAGCGCTCGATGCACTTGCTCCGGGCCCGGAACAGGGCGACGTCCGACCGCGCAAACGCCGCCACCATCCGCTTGTCGCCGGGTTGCCGTTCCGGGCGCGTTTCTACGCTTCAGGACTTTACATCTCGCCGCTTGCGCCGTTGATTCTGGGAACAGTGGTCGGGATTCTGACCATGCTGATGGGCGTAGGTGGCGGTTTCATTCTTGTCCCTGCGATGCTGTATATCCTTGGCATGAGCGGGAATGTCGTTGTCGGCACCTCGCTGTTCCAGATCCTGTTCGTCACCATGGTCACCACCATGACACATGCACTCACGACCAAGGCTGTCGACATCGTGCTGGCGGGCCTGCTGCTCCTTGGTTCGGTGTTGGGCGCGCAGTTCGGCACGCAGATCGCGATGAAGGCTCGCCCTGAAATCCTGCGTCTCGTTCTGGCTGGTATCGTGATCCTGGTAGCCTTGCGAATGCTTTACGGGTTGGGTGTGCAGCCCGATGAGATTTACACGGTCGATCCTTTGTGACTCGCCGGATCGCCGCCTTTGCCCTGATATGTGCAGCGCCGATCCTGATGGGGCAGCGCGAACCCGTACTCGTGCCCGAAGTCAGCCAGTCCCGGATCGAAGTACGGCAAGGTTTCACGGGCGCAAACCTGCTGCTGTATGGAGCGGTGATCGATCCGGCGGGGGCGGCCAGCCGGACGCAATATGATATCGTCGTCGTGCTGAAGGGACCTACCGAACCGATCCGCCTGCGTGAGAAGGAACGGATCGCCGGCGTCTGGATGAATTCGGGATCGAGCGATTTTCGCTCTGCCCCCTCTTTCTTCGCTGTCGCATCCTCGCGCCCGGTGGCAGAAATCGTCGATCCTCGCACCGCTGCGATCTACGAACTTGGCACCGAGTTCATCCAGCTCAGTCCGACGGGCCAGATCGAACCCGAAGAGCAGATTCGGTTTGCCCAGGGCCTCGTCGATTTGCGGCGTCGTTCGGGCCTCTACAAGGAATCGGAAGAGGGTGTGCGGATCAGCGAAGGCGTGCTGTATCAGGCGCGCATTGCCCTGCCTTCGAACGTGACGACCGGGCAATACACTGCCGAAACCTTTGCCATCGCCAATGGCCGAGTGCTGGCGAGCGCCACCGCTGATATCGAAGTGGTCAAGGTGGGGCTTGAAGGGCGGGTGGTCTACTTCGCGGAGCAGTGGTCGCTGATCTACGGTCTCGGGGCGATCTTCCTGTCGCTGAGCATGGGCTGGCTGGCCGGGCGGCTGTTCGCCAGATAGCACAAGGCCCGCAACGTCGCGCAGCAGCATTGACGCGATCTTAACCCAAGTTGGGGCATGCAAGGCACGCTGGAAACGGGAGTTTCCGGCATGGACCAAAGCGTATTCCTCACAAGGGACAGGGAAGACTGCATGACCGACATGGGCAGCCACAATTTTGCGGCAGAAGGCAACGCCTCTCCGGCAGACGTTTCGAATGGCGGTGTCGATAACGCGCGCCAGCCTATCGGTATCGTGCTGGAGATTTCCGGTGCCGGTTCGCAAATCGCGCTCGACCTTCAGCGTTTGAACGAATGCATGGAGGACGAAGACCGCTCGGTTGCACTTGCTGGCCAGGTCGGTAGCCAGATCAAGATCCGCGTGGGCGACGCATGGCTGCTCGCCAACGTCCGTGACCAGCGCAAGGATCGCCGCAGCGAAGCGGGGATCATCGCCCATATCGACTTCCTCGGTGAAGGCTCGGAGGAAAAGCTCACTGGTCGCATCCACGGCTTCAAGCGCGGTGTCACCCGCTATCCGGTTCCCGGCGCAATGGTCTATCCCGCGACGACCAAGGACCTTGAACAGATCTACGCCAGCGACGGGCGCGCCCACATCACCATCGGCACCGTGTTCCCGACCAAGGACATCCGCGCCGGCCTCTACATCGACGCGATGCTGGGCAAGCACTTCGCGCTGCTGGGCTCGACCGGTACCGGTAAATCTACCAGCGCCGCCTTGATCCTGCACCGCATCTGCCAGGCCGCGCCCGAGGGTCACATCGTGATGATCGACCCGCACGGCGAATATTCGGCGGCCTTCCGCCAGACCGGGCAGATCCTCGACGTGTCGAACCTGCAGATGCCGTACTGGCTGATGAACTTCGAAGAGCATTGCGAAGTCCTGCTGACCAGCGACGGCAACGAACGCCAGGTCGATATGGACATTCTCGCCAAGTGTCTGCTGCATGCCCGCGGCAAGAACCGTCTGGCCGAGATGATGGGCAAGATCACCGTCGATTCTCCCATCCCCTATCTGTTGTCCGACTTGTCCAACAAGTTGCAGGACGAGATGGGCAAGCTCGACAAGGCGACTTCGTCCGCGCCTTACATGCGGATCAAGGGCAAGCTCGACGAGCTCAAGAACGATCCGCGTTACCAGTTCATGTTCTCCGGCCTGCTCGTGGGCGACACCATGACCGACTTCATCGGCAAGGTGTTCCGGATGCCCAGCAACGGCAAGCCGATCTCCATCATCGACGTGTCGGGCGTGCCGTCCGACATCACCTCCACCGTGGTCGCCGTGCTTTCGCGGCTGGTGTTCGACTTCGCGATCTGGGGCCGCGAGGAAAAGACCCGTCCGATCCTGCTCGTTTGCGAGGAAGCGCACCGCTACGTCCCGAACGAGAAGAACGCCGACGGTTCCTCTGTCGGCAAGATCCTCAGCCGTATCGCCAAGGAAGGCCGTAAGTACGGCATCAGCCTTGGCCTGATCACCCAGCGCCCGTCCGACCTTGCCGAAGGCGTGCTGTCGCAGTGCGGCACGATCATCTCGATGCGTCTCAACAACGATCGCGATCAGGCCTTCGTCCGTTCGGCCATGCCCGAAGGTTCGCGCGGCTTCCTCGATTCGATCCCCGCCTTGCGCAACCGCGAATGCATCATCTGCGGCGAGGGTGTCGCCATCCCGATCCGCGTCAATTTCGACACGCTCGAGGAACACAAGCGCCCTGCATCCGAAGACCCCAGCTTCTCACAGCTCTGGGCCACTGGCGGCGGAGAGGAAGAACTGGTCGAGCGTGTCGTCCTGCGCTGGAGAAGTCAGGGTTAGGGTTTTTGTGTTCCGCACCCCATCCGGGGTGCGATATCCTCGCTCATGCGACCTAAAGGTCGCATCGCTGCGGGCGGGCGGTCGCCCTTGCGGCCCGCTTATGCGGGCCGGTTGGTACCTCCTTTCAAAATGGTCGCGAGCCGGAGGCGAGCCAGCGCGCGACTGCGCGCCGCCGCTCCTGCGGCGAAGCCAAGCGGGCCGGATGGCCCGCGCCCGGCGCTTGAGGGTGAAAACAAGTCACGTCCCCCGTGTATCCCCGTAGAGGTGGATGTGCATCCGGTCGCTCATGCGGAAACCGTGCTCAAGGCATAGCGGGCTGAGCCATTGCTGGCGCGCACGCAAGGTCGCGCTGTCGGTCCCTTCTGCCATCAGGAACACATGGCCGGGGCGGAACCGGTATTCGCGTTGCAGCGCCAGCACCTCGTCCACATCCTGCGGTGATGCGACCACGAACTTGAAGAAGGCGCGCGGGTCGCAGGCGTAGAAATCGAGCCGTTCCGGGATCAGCGCAAGCGCGGCATCATTGCCCGAATGCGCCAGCTTGGGGCTGACGTTGTACTGATCGACGCGGATATCGACATGGGAACTGGCTTTGGTCGTTCCGTTGGTTTCGATCTCCACCTCGATATCGGGCAGGATCGCGAGCATATCCGCCAGCGGCCCGCATTGCATCAACGGCTCGCCCCCGGTGATAACCAGCCGTTTCTGCCCCAGCGCCGCGATCTTCGCCGCCGCTTTCTCGGGCGAGAGCGCGATCTGGTTGGCTTTGCGATCATAGGCGACACCGTCGCGGTGCGGGCGGTTGTCCCCTTCGAACCGCCATGTGTAGGCGGTGTCGCACCAGGTGCAGGCAAGGTTGCACCGCGACAGGCGGATGAAGGCGACCGGCACGCCTGCGCTCGGCCCTTCGCCTTGCAGGCTGGCGAATATCTCCGCCGCGCCGGAATCGTCGGTGGCACAGATCAGATCAGCCATGCTGCGCCTGCGAATGAAGTTGACAAAGCCGACAGCGTGTAAGGCACTCTTTCGCCCCCGAAACCCGCAGAAATCCGGGCCAAATCGCCCGAAAAGCGAAATTGACACTTATCCTATTTTTAAAAATTCTTCCGGCCTCCACCATTCGCTTCCCATGCCACGAAATGGCGGTGTAGGAAAATCGGTTTGCGCGCGTCAGTGCCATTGCGCCGGATCAATCGCCAGCAATTCGGAAAATTCGGCATAGAGTTCAGGCTCTTCGCGCTGCAATGCCACGGGCCTTTCGAAAAAGGTCACGATCGCTTCGGCCAGGAATTCCTGATGATTGGTCGCGCCATAGGGATCGATCAGCGTTTCGTATCCCGCCTCCACCCGGTCGACATGGCGGTGAAAGGCATCCAGCATCGCCTTTTCCCACCCGGCATAATCCTGTCCTTCGCGCAGCACGGGTATGCCGTTGGTATGCCCGGTGAGGCTGTCGAGCTGGTGCGCGAATTCGTGGATCACGACGTTGTAGCCGTCGGAATCGTCCAGCCCGCCCTCCAGCGCGTGATCCCATGACAGCACCACCGGCCCGCGCACCCAGCTTTCGCCCGCCATGTGCAGATCATGCTCGCGCACCAGATGCCCGTCATGCGTGTCGCGCCGGGTGCGGATAACGGTGGGGTAGATCAGCACGTTCCTGAGCGTGTCGTACCACGCCGGACTGTTGACGATCAGCAGGCACGCCTGCGCGGCGATGGAAAGCCGCATTTCATCGGTCACTGCGATCCCGCCTTTGCCGCGAAAGGTGATCTGGTCGAGGAAGAGATTGATCTTCCCCTCAAGACTTGGCCGCAGCGATGCGGGCAGGCGGCGGGTGATCGGGACCAGCCGGGCGATGATTTCGCGCTGCCCGGGCGAGAGCGAGGACGCGAGTAATGCCTTGCGGCGGCGCTGTTTGACAAAGTGGCGATACACCAGCCCCGCCGGGATCAGCGCGATGGCAAGGAGGATCAGCCAGGGGGACATTTATGAGATGTAGGATGGCTTCGTCCCCTTTGTTAGGGTGCGAAGCCATCCGCAAACCTCGTCACCCCAGCCGTGCCAGCGCTGCCGTCAGCCGGGAACCCCAGCCCCTTCAAATCCTGCTGCCATCGTCCCGTAAGCCATTACGAAATGACCATCGTGCAGATCGCCCGCATCGAGCTCGAATTCGAAGTAGCCTTCGGTAGACGGGTACATCGCACATAATCGCAAGCGCCGGGCATATTCCTTTGCTGACACTTCGCCGTGTGACGGATTCCGCCACTCGTTGCTCCATTCCGAATACGCATCAGTCAGCAGCACTCTTTCCAGTGACGTCGAAAACTGTGCCTCACGCTCAAGGATCGCAGCAGCCGCATCAGCCTGTGCATTCAAGTCTTCGATGTCGGCAAACGGGCCGTGCCCCTGCAGGACAATATCTACGTCAGCGCCGCCCCACTTAGCATTCCCATGATATTGCCACACCAGCCGCGGGTGGTGAGTGAAAGTCCCGAGAACCGGATGCTGCAATGGCGGCGGATCGAGCAATTCCGCTGCTTTGCTTTCGAGTGCCGGATCGGGCTGCACACTATGCGTGTTCGCGACTGTGGCGCTTAGCCAGCTTGCAAGAGGGCGAGGCGGGCTGGTTAGGGTCACACGTACTAATTTCTGTGTCGCGAATTGCCTCAGGAACGCATCGTTCCCGGTGCCGTCGAACGGAAGCAGGAATTTCAGGACCAATCGTCCAGTCTCGATTTCCCTCCCATCAGTGCGCCAAGCGATCAGGGTTACCCGGCCCACCTGCTTTGCGCCTGTCCTGAAGCTGTCGATGGAAGGGCCGAGCAGGTCGCACACGCCGGTGATCTCGACTGGCTCTCGGTCAGGTCCTTCAGCGCCGGCCGAAAAGAGCTTGCCAAGAAGCTTTTGCAACACGCGTTACCCCAGCCGGGCCAGCGCCGCTGTCAGCCGTTCGACTTCGCCCGAATGGTGCGCGTGGTCGGCCTTGGCCTTTTCCACCGCTTCGGGTTTGGCGCGTTCGACGAAGTTAGGGTTGGAAAGCCGCCCTTCGAGCGATTTCGCTTCCTTCGCGCTTGCCTCCAAAGCCTTTGCCAGACGGGTCTTTTCCGCTTCGATGTCGATGATCCCTTCGAGCGGGATGACAAAGATATCGCCGAGCGCGGTCACCTGCATCGCCGGGCCGGCGGGCGCTTCGTCCAGAGTTACCGGGGTGAGGCGGGCGAGGCGCTCGATCGCGGCGCTTGAACGTTCGACGGTGCTTGCTGCGAGGGGCGAGGCTGCGGGCAGGTAAGCCGCCAGCTTTGCACCCGGCGCGATGCCGAGTTCGTTCTTGGCGCTGCGGACATTGGTGGTGAGGTCGATCACCCAGTCGATCGCGTCAGTCGCGTCCTTCGACACTTCGGCACGCGGGTTCGGCCATTGGGCAAGGATCAGGTCGTACTTCCGCTCGCCCTGCGCATGCCACAGCTCTTCGGTGATGAAGGGCATGAAGGGGTGGAGCATGACGAGAATCTGGTCGAGCGCCCACCCGGCGACTTCGCGGGTTTCGCTCGCCGCCATCTCGCTCGCGCCTTCGGCAAACACCGGCTTGATCAGCTCCAGATACCAGTCGCAGAATTTGCTCCAGGTGAACTGGTAGATCGCGTTCGCTGCCGCGTCGAAGCGCAGGTCAGCCATCGCCTTGTCGATTTCGGCGACGCAGGCCTGAACCTCGCCGATGATCCACTGGTTAGCCGCGAGGCGGGCGGTGGGTGCTTTCAGCGTGGTGGAAGCGCCTATGCCGTTCGACTGGCAGAAACGGGTCGCGTTCCAGAGTTTCGTCGCGAAGTTGCGGTATCCCTCGACCCGCTTTTCATCCATCTTGATGTCGCGGCCCTGGCTTTCCATCGCGGCCATGAAGAACCGTAGAGCGTCGGCGCCATACTGGTCGATCAGGCCCAGCGGATCGACGACATTGCCCTTTGACTTGGACATTTTCGCGCCATCGGCGGCGCGCACGAGGCCGTGCAGATACAGGCGCGGCCACGGGGCCTGACCCATATTGTACTGCCCCATCATCATCATCCGCGCATCCCAGAAGAACAGGATGTCGAAGCCCGAGATCAGGAGGTTGTTGGGGAAGTGCTTTTCGAGCAGCGGCTGGCCGTCCTCGGGCCACCCAAGCGTGGCGAAGGGCCAGAGCGCGCTGGAGAACCACGTGTCGAGGACGTCCTCGTCACGGGTCAGCGCCACGCCTTCACCGGCCTGCGCCTGCGCTTCTTCTTCGGACATGGCGACATAGACATTGCCGTCCGCATCGAACCACGCGGGTATCCGGTGGCCCCACCACAATTGCCGGGAAACGCACCACGGCTGGATGTTCTCCATCCAGTTGAAGAAGGTCTTTTCCCACGACTTCGGGACGATTTCGATTGTGCCGTCGCGCACGTCCTTAATCGGTTTTTCGGCGAGCTTGGCGGCATCGACATACCATTGATCGGTCAGCCAGGGTTCGATCACCACGCCGCCGCGATCACCGAATGGCGTCGCGATCTGGCGCGGTTCGGCGTCGTGTTCGACTTCCTCGCCCGCCTTGTTCCTGGTGACGTGCGGGATGAGGTAGCCTTGTTCCTTCATCCGCTGGACCACCAGCTCGCGCGCGCCGTCAACACCGTCACGCTTGAAACGGTGCAGGCCGAGGAATTCCTCCGGCACCAGCCCGTCGGCGGTCTGGCAGACATTGGCATCGGCATCGAGCATGTTGAGCATTTCGCCCGCCACGAACCCGGCGCGCTTGCCGACTTCGAAGTCGTTGAAGTCGTGCCCCGGCGTGATCTTCACACAGCCCGAACCCAGTTCCGGATCGGCGTGTTCGTCGGCGACCACGGGGATGCGGCGCCCGGTGATCGGCAGGATGATGTGCTTGCCGACAACGCTCCTGTAGCGTTCGTCATCGGGATGCACCGCCACCGCCATGTCGGCGAGCATCGTCTCAGGCCGCGTGGTCGCAACTTCGAGATAATCGCGCCCGTCGGGCAGGGTCGCCCCGTCCGCCAGCGGATATTTGAAGTGCCAGAAGCTGCCCGCAATCGTCTGCTGTTCGACTTCGAGATCGGAAATCGCGGTCTTCAGCTTGGGGTCCCAGTTCACCAGCCGCTTGTCGCGGTAGATCAGGCCGTCGTTGTACAGGTCGACGAAGGTCTTGAGCACCGCCTTGGTAAAGTGCGGGTCCATCGTGAACTGCTCGCGCGACCAGTCCATCGAACAGCCAAGCCGCCGCAACTGGTGCGTGATCTGGCCGCCGCTTTCGGCCTTCCATTCCCACACCTTGTCGACGAATTCATCGCGGCTGTAATTGGTACGCTTGTCCTGCTTGGCTTCGAGCTGGCGTTCGACCACCATCTGTGTCGCGATACCGGCGTGGTCGGTTCCCACCACCCACAGCGCATCCTTGCCGCGCAGGCGTTCATAGCGGATCACCACGTCCTGCAACGTGTTGTCGAGCGCATGGCCGATGTGGAGCGATCCCGTCACGTTTGGTGGCGGGTTGACGATGGTGAAGGGCTCGGCATCGGGCCGTTCAGGCCGGAAAGCGCCGCTTTCCTCCCAATGCTTGTACCATCGTGTCTCGATGTCGGCGGGATTGAAGGTGGTGTTGAGTTTGGTGTCCATGGCGCGGGTGCTTTGCCAAGCCGCGCTGTGCAGCGCAACAATTGATCACAATTTGCATGCCATCGCCCCTTGAGCCGCACGCCGTTTCCCCGCATATCCTTGAACGCAATGGACGGTGCCGCTCACTTTACGCTCGAACAAGACAGCGCTGGCGGGACCACGCTGGCGCTTTCCGGGCGGCTGCTGGTGTCCACGATTGGCTTTATCGATCAGGATCTTGAGCAGATTTCGGGCGATCTCGCCGCGATCGACCTGTCAGGCGTGCAGGAAATCGACACGGTGGGCGCATGGGTCGCCTGCAGGCTTTCGACCAAGCATTCGGCGCAGATCACCGGCGCGAACAAGCAGGCCCGGCGTTTGCTGGGCGCGGTCGAGAGCGTCGCCGGAACCCCCGAACTGGTGCCCGAACGCGTCCCCGTGTGGGAACGCGTGCCGCTGGCGCTGGGCGAACAGGTGTTTGCCGCGCGGTCCGGCATTTACGGCGTCGTCGGGTTTTTCGGGCAGATCCTGATCGGGGTCTGGAACCTCATCCGCCACCCGTCGCAATTTCCGATGCGGGCGCTGGTGCGGCAGATGGAGCTGGTGGGGGTGGCGGCGTTGCCGATCATCGGCCTGATGAGCTTTCTGATCGGCATCGTCATCGCGCAGCAGGGCGCGGTGCAGTTGGAGCAATTCGGGGCCGAGGCGTTGACGGTCAACCTTGTCGGGAGGTTGACCCTGCGCGAACTCGGCGTGCTGATGACGGCGATCATGGTTGCCGGCCGTTCGGGCAGCGCCTTTGCCGCGCAGATCGGGACGATGAAGCTGACCGAGGAAGTCGACGCGATGCGCACCATCGGCATTTCCCCGATAGAAAAGCTGGTGATCCCGCGCATTCTTGCCTGCACTTTCATGATGATCCTGCTGGGCTTCTATTCGTCGATGGTCGCGATTGTCGGCGGTGCGGTGGTCGGCCAATTCGCGCTCGGCATCCCGTTCTTCACCTTCCTTGAGCGGATTCAGGACGTGGTGCCCACGCATGATTTGTGGGTCGGTTTGATCAAGGCGCCGGTGTTCGGGCTGATCGTCGCGCTGGCGGGCTGTTATCACGGGATGCAGGTGCGCGGGAATTCCGAGGAAGTCGGGACCCGCACGACGATGGCGGTGGTTTCCGCGATCTTCGCGGTGATCGTGCTCGATGCGTTCTTCGCCGTGTTCTTCACCGAAATCGGGTGGGGGTAAGCCATGGCTGAGAACGAAACCCGCGCCGCCAAAGCCGAGGAGCCGCCCGTCATCAAGGTCGAAGGGCTGGTCAACAAATTTGGCGATTTTGCCGTGCATGACGGGCTCGACCTCGAAGTACGCCGAGGCGAAATCATCGGTGTCGTCGGCGGATCGGGCACCGGCAAATCGGTGCTGATGCGCTCGATCATCGGCCTGCAATATCCCACCGCAGGGCATATCGAAGTGCTCGGGCGGACGATCACCGGGGTCGATCTGGATCAGAAGATCGGGGTGCGGCGGCGCTGGGGCGTATTGTTCCAGGGCGGCGCGCTGTTTTCGACCCTGACGGTGGGCGAGAATGTCGAAGTCCCGATCAAGCAGTTCTATCCCGAGATCGAGGAAGATCTGCGTGCGGAAATCGCCCGCTACAAGGTGCTGCTGTCGGGCCTGCCCGAAGAAGCGATCGCCAAATATCCGTCGGAATTGTCGGGCGGGATGAAGAAACGCGCCGGACTTGCCCGTGCACTCGCGCTTGATCCGGAGCTGTTGTTCCTTGACGAACCCACCGCCGGGCTGGACCCGATCGGTGCGGCCAAGTTCGACCGCCAGACGCGCGAGCTGAAGGAAACACTGGGCCTTACCGTGTTCCTGATCACGCACGATCTCGATACGCTTTACGAGATTTGCGACCGTGTCGCGGTGCTGGCGGACAAGAAAGTGATTGCAGTCGGCACGATCCCGGAACTGCTGGAAACCAAGCACCCGTGGATCGAGGAATATTTCAACGGCCCACGCGGGCGCGGCGCGCGCAACACCCACAATCTCAAGACCTTGTCAGCGAGCGAGCAGGTGTGGTGATGCCCATGCGAACCGACAGAGCGATAGACACAGACGCCAAAGGGCGTTCATAGGGAAAGACGATGGAGACAAGAGCCAATCACCTCTGGGTAGGCGCGGTCACGCTGGCACTGCTGGTGGCGCTTGCGGCGTTTATTGTCTGGATCGCTCGTCTGGGGCAGGGCGCGCACAACGAATACGATATCTTTTATGCGCAATCGGTCTCCGGCCTCGCCAATGGCAGCCAGGTTGCCTACGCCGGGGTGCCGGTGGGGCAGGTGGTGGACATCGCCCTGTCCGAGGAGAACCCCGAATTTGTGCGCGTGCGCATCCGGGTGAAGGACGGCGTGCCGATCCTGATCGGGACGACGGCGACAATCCAGGCCAGCTTTACCGGCGTTTCCACCATCCTGCTTGACGGCGCGCGCGGTGGTGCGCCCGCGATCACTTGTGAAACGACGGCCTGCCCCGAAGGCGCGCCGGTGATCCCGCCCAAGGATGGCGGCATCAACGCGCTGCTCAACAACGCGCCGCTGCTGCTGGAGCGGCTGGCGACGCTGACCGAAAACCTCAACATCCTGCTGGGGCCGGACAATCAGGCGCAGCTTGCGGGAATTCTCGAAAATTCGAACCGGCTGACGCGTGAGCTTGCCGATGCGGCGCCGCGCCTCGAAACCACTTTTGCCGAGCTTGAAGTGGCACTGAAGGAAGCCGGGGAAGCGCTGGACGCCTTTGAAAAGGCAACCCAGTCGACCGACAGGCTGATCAACGAGGAAGGGCCGCAACTGGCCGAGGAACTGCGCGGCACGCTGCGCAGCGCGAATGAAGCGGCAGCCGCGCTTGCCGCGACGCTGGAGGACACACGCCCTGCCGCGCGGCAATTGCGCGAATCGACGCTGCCTGCGGCCGAGGCGACCTTGCAGGACCTGCGCTCCACCAGCCGAAGCCTGCGATCCATTACAGAAAGGCTCGAAGCCGAAGGGGCCGGGTCGCTGCTTAACGGGCAGTCGCTGCCGGATTACAAGCCATGATGGGGACATTGATGAACACCGCGTCACAGCGCCGCTTGCTGGCGGGCATTTCCGCCGCCTTTGCCCTGACCCTGTCCGGCTGCATCAGCCTTGGGCAGGAACCGCCCGAAAGCCTGCTCACGCTGTCGTCGACCGCGAGCGCGCCCGCCGGATCGGGTGCGCAGGCTGGCGGAGAGGACAGCGAAGGCGCGATTGCCGTGCTGACTCCGGAAGTCCCGGCAAAGCTCGATGTTCTGCGCGTTCCGGTGAATGTGTCGGAAACCGAAGTCGCCTATCTGCAAGAGGCGTTCTGGATCGAAAAGCCTGCACGTCTCTTCCGCCGGTTGATCGGGGAAACGCTGCGCACTCGCGTGGCGGCGCTGGTGCTGGACAATGACGATACTCCGGCGCGCGCCGATACCTTTGTGCGCGGGACGTTGCTCGACATGACTTACGATGCGCCGACTTCGTCGGTGGTGGTACGCTTCGAAGCGATCCGAACGAATGCCGATGGCAAGGTCGTCTCGCGCCGGTTCGAAGCGCGTGAACAGGGCGTGCAGCCCGAAGCGGGATCGGTCGGCCCGGCGCTCAACCGGGTGGCGAACACCGTCGCGGGCGAAGTTGCCGACTGGGTGGTTGACGCGGGATAGGTGGCGGTCAGGCCGTTGCCAGCCGAGCCATCCGCCACGCGTTGAGGAAATCGGCCTGCCGCTTTGCGCGGCGTTCTTCCGCCTCGTAATCGCGGCCCCAGAGATCCGCCTGCCATTCCTCTTCGAGACAGGCGGCCTGCCACAGCGTGAGCGCCGCATCCTCCTGCGAGGTGTCGAGCGCCGAAAGCCCGATCACCAGCGAAGCGGCAAGGCTCGTCATGGCTTCGGTCGCAGCCAGCGCGAAGGATGTCTGTTCGCCCAGCCGTTCTCGCAGCCGCGGCAGCGCGGCATCGGATTGCGGACGGTGGACAATGCCGCTGACCCGCACCAGTTCGATCCCGTGGCGCTGCTCAAATGTGGTGACGATCGGCTCCCAGATTTCCTGCTGGCGCGCGAACAGCGGCTCGTCCGGGTCGGCGCGGTACAGCAGCGTGTCGGTATCGCCATAGGTCGAAACCTTTTCGACCAGCGCCGCCGGATCGGGCGCGACGACATCGATGGCGTAATCCACCATGTCCCGGAAAACGAAGCTGGAGGGGTCGATCTTTTCGCCTTGCGCGTCCCACTCTGCCGCCATTGCGAGCGCCAGCGCCTCGCTCGGCACGATCTGCGGCGCACCTTTGACCGTCTTGATCCCGCGTCCGTCAAGCGTGACCTGCCATCCGCCATCCACTGGGGCAGCGGCAACTTCCTTGTAAAAGCGCTTCATTTCTCGACTTTTCCGTCCTGAGATTTCCAGCGTCGAACCAGCAGGGCCGGGACAAAGAAGAACCCGAGCATCCCGCCAAGTGCGATTGCACCGCCCAGCATGGTCGGGCCCGGGATCACCTGACGTGCCATCGCAAGCCCGGCCAGCACTGCGGCCAGCGAACCCAGCCGCACCAGATTGGTGAGGAGATAGCGGCGGCGGGCCTGCATCTCCGCGCTGTCGATCATGTCGGTCACTGCATCGCTCCCAATTCCGTCGCGAGATGTGCGACGCTGCGTGCCACGATGTCAGCTCCGCTCGCCAGCAGTTCGGCCGGGGAGTGATAGCCCCATGCCACGCCCACCGCGCGCACCCGCGCCGCACGGGCCATCTGCATGTCGAAGCTGGTATCGCCGATCATCACCGTGTCTTCGGGCTGCGCACCCGCTTCGAACAGCGCGGCCTCCAGCATGGCGGGATGCGGTTTCGACGGGTGGCGGTCGGCCGTCTGGAGCGAGACGAACAGATCGGTAAGGCCGTGCCCGGCGAGGCAGGCGGTCAGGCCGCGATCCGATTTGCCGGTGGCAACCGCCAGGCTCCAGCCATCGGCATGCAGGGCGCGGAGCAAATCCGCGATCCCGTCGTAAAGCGGTTCGTCCAGCAACCCTTCCTCGCGCCGGGCGCGAAAGCTGGATTTGTAGAATTCGGTAAGGTCGCGCTGCGTTGCGGGCTCCGCATCGGGGGCCAGCTCGCGGATCGCGACCGGCAGACTCAGCCCGACCAGCCTGCGGACCTTGGCCGGATCGGGCGTGGGCATCTGCGCGCGCTCGAATGCGCGGGCCATCGCCCACAGCACATCGGCCTGCCCGTCAACCAGAGTGCCGTCGCAATCGAACACAGCAAGGCGCTGGGTCACTTCTTGCGCCCCTTGGGCTTGCCTTTCGCCTGTTTCTTCGCGCTGTTCGCGGCTCCGCGTGCGCGACGCGGGGCGCGGGCTTCCTTGCGCGCTTGTTTGAAGTGGCGACGCGCGGCCAGCTTCTTTTCCGCCGGAGTGCGTTCGGGCGCTTCGTCGCGGATCGGCGCAGCATCGGACAGCGCCGGGTCAAAACCCAGAGCTTCCATGCTTGCGGCGAAATGCTCCGGCAAATCGGCGGTCACGTCCAGCTTGCCCCCCCCGGTTGAGCTGCTTCCCTTGCTTTCGGGCGTGGCGATGATCAGGCGGCGCGCGTGGAGGTGCATCTTGCGGCTGATCGTGCCGGTCAGGAAAGCGTCCTGCCCGCCGTACTTTCCGTCGCCGACGATCGGATGGCCTATCGCGGCCATATGGACGCGCAGCTGGTGGGTGCGGCCCGTCAGCGGCTCCAGCTCGACCCATGCGGCCTTCTGCCCGGCGCGTTCGACCACGCGATACCGCGTTTTCGCAGCCGCGCCGTTTTCTTCGTCGACATGCATTTTCTCGCCGCCGGTGCCCGGTTGCTTGGCGAGCGGGGCATCAATCGTCCCTTCGCGCACTTCGGGCACGCCGACGACCAGCGCCCAATACACCTTGCGCGCGCTGCGCCCGGCGAAACGCTTGGAATAACTCGCTGCGCTGCCCGGCGTTTTCGCCACCAGCAAAACGCCCGACGTATCCTTGTCGAGCCGGTGGACGAGACGCGGGCGGGGTGTGCCTTCATCCTCGACAAAGGCATCAAGCAGCCCGTCGACATGCTTGTTGGTCTTGCTGCCGCCTTGTGTCGCGAGGCCCGGCGGTTTGTTGAGCACGATCGCACTGGGTGTTTCACGGATCACCATCGCGCGCGCTTCGGCGATCTGTTCGGGCGAAAGCGCGCGGCGGGGGCGTTGCGGCTTGCCCGACACTTCACCACCTGGCGGTACGCGCAGCACCTGGCCTGCCTGCAATCGGTCCTCGGGCTTCACCCTTTTGCCATCAACCCGCACCTGTCCGGTGCGCGCCCAGCGCGAGATCGTGGCGAACCCGATCTGCGGCAGATTGCGTTTGAACCAGCGGTCCACCCGCACGCCGTCATCGTCTTCGCCAATGGTGAACTGGCGGACTTCGGTGCTCGTATCGGTCATTGCAGGCCCTGCACCGCGATCAGCGCGATCACGAAGGCAATCATCCCGGCGATCACCGAGGCCGAGCCATACAGCACGCTGGCGAGCATCTGCCCGCGATAGATCATCGTCACCATTTCAGCGCTGAAAGCGCTGAAGGTGGTGAAGCCGCCCAGCAATCCGACCCCGATGAGCAATTGCATGCTTTCCTTGAACTGCGGCGCGCCCGATGATCGCGCCAGCCAGCCCAGCAGTACGCCCATCAGCAGGCTGCCGACAACATTGATGACCAGAGTGGCCCACGGGAAGGTGGAGCCTTGCACAAAGGTGTAATTGATCCCGCGGCCGATGTGATAACGCGCCAGTCCGCCCACGGCGGCACCGGAGGCGACATAAAGCGAGGCGATGAGTGGGGGCAGGCTTGCAGCGGACATTGCACCGCCCTTAGCGCGGGGTGGCCCGTCTGCATAGCGCGCGTTCGCTTTGGACGGCCCTGCTATCTTGCCATTTCGTGCAGGCGACGCTATGTCGCCCCCAGTTTGAGCGCGTCTCCATCGGGATTCGCGCCTGTTTCAGCGTCAGTTTCACGCGCAATTCCGCGGTTTTCTGCGGGTCTTCGCGCTTTTGAAAAGGTAAGGTAGACTTCGTTTATGCAAATCATCGTTCGCGATAACAATGTCGATCAGGCTCTCCGCGCTCTCAAGAAGAAGCTGCAGCGCGAAGGCGTTTATCGCGAAATGAAGCTGCGTCGTCACTACGAAAAGCCCAGCGAAAAGCGCGCCCGTGAAAAGGCTGCAGCCGTTCGCCGCGCTCGCAAGCTTGAGCGCAAGCGGATGGAGCGTGACGGCATCAAGTAAGCCGTCGCCGCGCTGTCAAAGGCGCGTTTCAGGCAGCAATCGCTTGAAACACACAATCGGATAAGCCATCAGGGCGCGGTGTATTGACCGCGCCCTTTTGCTGTCCGGCGCAATCTTTCAGGGATCATCCATGACCGAAGTCACCCGCGTTCCGATCCAGCCCGTTGCCAAGGGCTCGCTTACCAAGATCTGGCTGGGCGTAATCATCGCCATCCTGCTCGGCGCAGGGCTCGCATGGGCTGCCGTACCCAAGGGTTTCAGCGTCGATACGCTGGTGGCTGGCGAAGGCCCCAACCCGCAGGAAGGCGACATGGTTTTCGTACGGTACAAGGGGATGCTGGCATCCACCGGCGAAGTCTTCGACGAATCGCAGGACATCCCGCTGCCGGTTCAGGGTGTCTTCCCCGAAGGCAGCCCGTTCCCGGTCGAAAAGGACGCGACCATCGAAGGGTTCTACCTCGGCCTCCAGCAGATGCAGAAGGGCGGCAAGTACGAACTCTATATCCCGGCGGAAATGGCCTATGGCGACGCGCCGCCTCCGGGTGCGCCGATCCCTCCGGGTGCCGACCTCAAATTCGAAGTCGAAGTGGTCGATTTCATGACCCGCGAGATGTTCGATCGCAATTTGTCGATCCTGCAGCGCGCAATGCAAAGCCAGATGGGCGCAGGCGGACCGGAAGGCCCCGGGCCTGAAGCGGCTCCGGCCAACTGATCCGGACAGCCGCTGAGCCGGGGGTCACATGACGGACGAACGCTCAGCGGTTGATGATGATGACAGCCTGAACGAATGGCCTTCGCGGCCGTGGGCGCTCGCGCTGATGCTCGGGCTGGCGGCGATGCTCGTCCATTTTGCCAGCGATGGCGGCGAGCAGGTGCCGTGGCGCATGGCGATTACCGCGGCCCTGGTGTTCGGGCCGCTCGCCTGCGCTGTCACGCTATCGCCCGAACGCTGGAAATCATCCACGCTGTTTGCGGGCGGGGTCGCGCTGGTCATGGCCGGAATAGCGTGGCGCGCGACGAGCGCGGGTGATCGCTATGCCGATGAAGGTTTCTGGGTCGCCGCCGGTCTGCTGGCGGTGACGCTTTCCGTCCCGCTGTTCCAGGCGGGTTTCCACCGGCATCGCTGGGCGACCAGTTACAAGGCGACCCATTTCCACGTCTGGACCGATGCAATCACCGCCGCCGGGGCGCTCGCCTTTGTCGGGCTTTCATGGGCGCTGATCGCGATCCTCGCCGAATTGTTCAGCGCGATCCGGATCGAGCTACTGAAAGACCTGATCGAAGAGGAAATCTTCGGCTGGGTCTATTCCGGCGTCACTTTCGGCGCGGCGCTGGGTGTGCTGCGCAACCAGTTGAAGATCATCGGCACATTGCAGAATGTCGTGCTGCTGGTGCTGTCGATCCTTGCCCTGCCGCTGGCTGTCGCGTTGGTGCTGTTCCTGCTGGCGGTCGCGCTGTCGGGCCTCGACGTACTGTGGGAGGCAACGCGCAGTGCCACGCCCCTGTTGCTCGCCATTGCGGTCGGCTGTTTCGTGCTCGCCAATTCGGTGGTGCGCGATGATGACGAACATGCCAGCCATTCACGGGTTCTGCGGGTCGCGGGCTTCGTGTTGGCGCTGGGCATTTTGCCGCTGTCGGTGATGGCCGCGCTGTCGATGGGCACGCGGATCGCGCAGCATGGCCTCAGCCCGGAACGCCTCTGGGCAATTGTCTCGATCGCGGTCGCGGTGGCTTATGGTGTTGCCTATTTCGTCTCCGCCATTCGCGGCTGGCGCACGCTGCTGGAGGGGGGATGGCGCGAGCATTTGCGTCAGTCGAACCTGCATCTGGCGATGCTGACCTGCGGGATCGCGCTGGTGCTGGCGATGCCGATTTTCAATTTCGGCGCGATTTCCGCGAAGAACCAGATCGCCCGGCTCGATTCCGGTGCGGTAAGTGTGGAGGATTTCGATTTCAACGCGCTGCGCTGGGATTTCGGCGATGCCGGACGCGATGCATTGGCCGATCTCGCCGCGCGCGAAGGCGAGGTGGCAAAGCTCGCTGCAGAGGCGCAGGCGATGGAAAGTCGCGGTTTCGGCCCCTTGCTGCCCGAACAGCGCGACGCAATTGCCGGGGTGGATCTTTCCGGCTTTGACGAGGCTGCGGCTACGGCAATCAGGGCGCGGCTCGAAGAGGATGCCTGGCTGTGCCAGTATGGCTGCCGCGTAGCGAATTTGCGCGAGGATGCGAACGGGGTGCTCGCGGTGGTGCTGAACACAAAAGAGCGTGGCGGCTCCATGCGCCTGCTCCGGGTTGAACCGAATGCCCAAAGGGCGATTGTGCTGGACGTGGTACAGGGCGAACTTGGGCGGTCAGTGGCGCGCGAAGTGCCCGAATTCGACGGCGACGCAACCGTTGAATTGCGCCCCTTCACCGGGCAACAGGTCTATATCGACGGCAAACCTGTCGGCGATCCTTTCAAATAGCGCGCTGACAGCCCAACTCCCGCTTGAAGGCGCCCCTGTGCGGCGCTAACGCTCGCGCCATGTCAGTATCCAAACAAGATGTTGCCAAGATCGCGTCGCTGGCGCGGATCAAGACGAGCGACGAAGAACTCGAACGCATGGTGCCCGAATTGAACGGCATCCTCGCATGGGTTGAGCAATTGGGCGAAGTCGACGTGACCGGCATTGAGCCGATGTCCGCCGTCATCCCCAACACGCTGCGCCTGCGCGATGACGTGGTTGACGCCGATCCGCTGACGGGCGGTGGCAAGCGCGACGATGTGCTTGCCAATGCTCCGGCTGCGGAACACGGATTTTTCGGCGTGCCGAAGGTGATCGAATAATATGACCGACTTTACCTCTCTGGGTGTCAAAGCCATCCGCGACGGCGTGCGCGCCGGCGATTTCACCGCGCGCGAAGTGGCGGAAAGCTTCAACGCCGCCGTGGCGCAGGCCGCCGCGCTCAACGCCTTCATCGTCACCACCCCCGATCACGCGCTGGCCGCTGCCGATGCCGTCGATGCCAAGCGCGCCGCCGGTGAGGAACTGGGCGCGATGGCGGGCGTGCCGATCGGGATGAAGGACCTGTTCGCAACGCGCGGGGTGCAGACCAGCGCGGCGAGCCACATCCTCGAAGGGTTCAAACCCGAATACGAAAGCACCGTGTCGCAGAACCTGTGGAACGCGGGCGCGGGGATGCTGGGCAAGCTGAACCTCGATCAGTTCGCGATGGGATCGTCGAACGAAACCTCCTATTTCGGCAATGTCACCTCGCCCTGGAAAAAGGCCGGCAGCAACGCCGCCATGTCGCCCGGTGGATCATCGGGCGGTTCCTCGGCTGCGGTGGCCGCGCGCATCGCTCCGGCAGCGACGGGCACTGACACCGGGGGCTCGATCCGCCAGCCCGCCGCCTTCACCGGCATTTGCGGGATCAAGCCGACCTATGGCCGGTGTTCGCGCTGGGGCGTTGTCGCCTTCGCCTCCAGCCTCGATCAGGCAGGCCCGATGGCCCGCAGCGTCGAAGACTGCGCGATCATGCTCGGCGCGATGGCGGGTTTCGATCCGAAGGATGCGACCAGCCTCAAGATGGACGTCCCCGACTGGGAAGCCGCGCTGTCGAGCGACCTCAAGGGTAAGCGTGTCGGCATTCCCAAGGAATACCGCATGGAAGGCACCGACGCGGGCGTTATCGCTTCGTGGGAACAGGGCATGGCGTGGCTGAAGGATGCGGGCGCCGAAATCGTCGACGTCTCCTTGCCGCACTCCAAATACGCGCTGCCCGCCTATTACATCATCGCCCCGGCAGAGGCTTCGTCCAACCTCGCGCGCTATGACGGCGTGCGCTATGGCCTGCGCGACCTGCCCGATGGTGCGGGCCTTCAGGACATGTATGCCGCCACCCGCGCCGCCGGTTTCGGTGACGAGGTGAAGCGCCGCATCCTGATTGGCACCTATGTGCTGTCGGCGGGCTTTTATGACGCCTATTACAATCAGGCGCAGAAAGTGCGCGCGCTCGTCGCCCGCGATTACGAAAACGCATGGGCTGATTGTGACCTGATCCTTGCGCCGACCACGCCGACCGCCAGCTTCCCGCTGGGCGAGAACGTGGACGATCCGCTGGCGATGTATCTGAACGACGTTTACGCCGTTCCCGCGAGCCTCGCTGGCCTTCCCGCGATGAGCGTGCCTGCCGGGCTGAACCCCGACGGCCTGCCGCTGGGGCTGCAACTGGTGGGCAAGCCGTTTGACGAACAGACCGTGCTCGATGCGGGCCTTGCCATTCAGGAACGCGCCGGGTTCACCCATGCGCCGGAGAAGTGGTGGTAAATGGGTTTCACCGCGACCTTCGTCCTTATCTTCCTCGTCGCCTTTGTGCTGATCGGCGGGGTGGTGATGTATCTTTCGAAGACGATCGATCACGGCGAAGCGCGGTTTGATGCGAGCGGGAAGGTGATCCGCGATCCCGCTCCGACACCGCCGGATGAGGCAAAGCCCGCACGGCGACTTGAGACAGACAAGGCAGAAAACGATGAGTAACTACCGCATTCAGGGCGCAACGGGTGAATGGGAGGTCGTGATCGGCCTTGAAGTCCACGCGCAGGTGACCTCCAATGCCAAGCTCTTTTCAGGCGCCTCCACCGCCTTTGGTGCGGAGCCGAACTCTCAGGTCAGCCTCGTCGATGCGGCTATGCCCGGGATGCTGCCCGTGCCCAATCGTGAATGCATCCGTCAGGCGGTGCGCACCGGCATGGCTATCGAAGCACAGATCAACAAATGGAGCCGTTTCGACCGCAAGAACTACTTCTACGCCGATTTGCCGCAGGGGTACCAGATCAGCCAGCTTTACCACCCGCTGGTGGGCGAAGGGCAGTTGCTGATCGAGGCGGACGAAAAATCCGGAATTCCCGAAGACAAGGTGATCGGCATCGAACGCATCCATGTCGAACAGGACGCGGGCAAGCTGATGCACGATCAGCACCCCACCATGTCCTATGTCGATTTGAACCGTTCGGGCGTCGCGCTGATGGAAATCGTCAGCCGTCCGGACATGCGCTCTCCCGCAGAGGCGGGGGCCTATGTCCGCAAGCTGCGCTCGATCCTGCGCTATGTCGGTTCGTGCGACGGGAACATGGAAGAAGGATCGATGCGCGCCGACGTGAACGTGTCGGTGCGCCGTCCGGGCGAGGAATTCGGCACGCGGACCGAAACGAAGAACGTCAATTCGGTGCGCTTCGTCATGCAGGTTATCGAATACGAGGCGAACCGTCAGGTGGACGTGCTGGAAAGTGGCGGCACCGTCGATCAGGAAACGCGCCTGTTCGATCCGGGCACCGGCACCACGCGGACGATGCGCAGCAAGGAAGACGCGCATGATTACCGCTACTTCCCCGATCCCGATCTGCTGCCGCTGGTGCTGGAGGATGATTTCCTCGAGGAATGCCGCGCCAGCCTGCCCGAACTGCCCGATGCCAAGCGCACAAGGTATGAGCAGGAGCTGGGCCTCACGCCTTACAATGCGCGCGAACTGACGGCGGAGGTTGAGACTTTCGCCAGGTTCGAAACGCTGCTGGCCGCGACGGCCAAGGCCATCGGCAAGGCTGAAACCGCTGTCGCCACGCAGGTCGCCAACTGGGCGCTGTCTGTCGCCCCCGGCGTGATCAAGCAGGCGCGCGAAAACTATGGCGAGGAAGCCGATCCCGCCCGCGCCACCGCCGAAAGCCAGGCCGCGATCCTCGCGATGCAGGACAAGGGCGAGATTTCGGGCGGTCAGGCCAAGGAAATCTTCGAACTGGTGCTGCGTACGGGCCGTGAACCGGGTGAAATCGCCGATGCCGAAGGGCTGAAGCAGGTCAGCGACACCGGCGCCATCGAAGCCGCGATCGACGCCATCATCGCCGCCAACGCCGACAAGGTCGAAGAATATCGCGGCGGCAAGGACAAGCTGTTCGGCTTCTTTGTCGGCCAGACGATGAAAGCGATGCAGGGCAAAGCCAACCCGGCGGTGGTGAACCAGCTGCTGAAGGACAAGCTGGGGTAAGGGCAGGGGCGTGAGCCTCTCCATCGTCCTCGTCCAACCCGAGATTCCCGGCAACACCGGGGCGGTGGGGCGCACTTGTGTGGCGCTGGGCATGGAACTGATTCTGATCCACCCGCTTGGCTTCGAAATCAGCGACAAGCGGGTGAAGCGTTCGGGCCTTGATTACTGGCCGCATGTCCACCTTACGGAATACGCTAGTTGGGACGCGTTTCTGGAGGCGCGCCAGCCCCGTCCAGGTCAGCTTTTTTGACGTGCTCCCCTGATTGTTACCAGTCAGAGGTAGAGTCTGGCTCCTTCATGATGGTTGTTTGATGGGATGGCAACGTGTCTGGGGGCATGCCCCCAGACACGTTGGCCGGCGATCTCGGCGGGGGTCTTCCCGCCCAGTTTCGAGTGTGGCCTGACCGTGTTGTAATCGTGTCGCCAGGCGGCCAGCACGAACCGGGCATGGGCCAGCGAGGTGAACAGCGTCTCGTTGAGGCATTCGTCGCGCAGGCGGCCATTGAAGCTCTCCACGAAGCCGTTCTGCATTGGCTTTCCCGGTGCGATGTAGTGCCACTCGACCCTGCGCTCCTGCGACCAGCGCAGGATGGCCGACGAGGTCAGTTCGGTGCCATTGTCGCTGACCACCGTATGCGGCTTTCCCCGGATGCCGATAAGGCTGGTCAGTTCCCGCGCTACCCGAGCACCCGACAGCGACGTATCGGCCACCAGCGCCAGGCACTCGCGCGTGTAGTCATCGACCACGCACAGGATACGGAAGCGCCGACCGCAGATCAGGCTGTCGGAGACGAAGTCGAGCGACCAACGCTGGTTCGGGCCGTCCGGCAGCACCATCGGCCTGCGCGTGCCCAAGGCCCTTTTCCGGCCGCCACGGCGACGCACGCGCAGCCCCTCCTCCCGGTAGATGCGCAGCAGCTTCTTGTGGTTGGGCCTGATGCCTTCCCGCGCCAGAAGGTAGCCCAGGCGGCGATAGCCGAACCGGCGGCGTTCCGCCGCCAGCTCGCGCAGCCGTTGCCGCAGCGCCCCGTCATCTGGCCTTGTAGGCTCGTAACGGATTACCCTGCGGCTCACACCAACCAGTGCACACGCCCGACGCTCGCTCACCCCGTGATGCTCCCGGGCATAGGCGACGGCTTCCCGCTTGGCGCCGGGCGTTACCATTTTTTTGATGCCAGATCCTTCAGCACCGCGTTGTCCAACATCGCCTCGGCCAGCAGCTTCTTCAGCCGCGAGTTCTCCTCCTCGAGCGATCGCAGCCGCCGGGCCTCGGACACCTCGAGCCCGCCGAACTTAGACTTCCACTTGTAGAACGTCGCCGAGCTGATCCCGTGGCGGCGGCAGACCTCAGTCGTCGCCATGCCCGCTTCCTGCTCCTTCAAGATCGCAATGATCTGCTCTTCGTTGAACCTGCTTCGCTTCATATCGTCCGACTCCTTGCGTCAGACTCTACCAAAAAGCGGTCACATTTCAGGGGAGCACGTCATTTTCTATTCGAGGAATTCGGCGGCCGCAGTTTCTACGAGCCCGAATATCCCGAGGATGCAATGCTGGTATTCGGTCAGGAAACCAAAGGTTTACCGCGCAGCATAATCGAACGTCACTCAGACCGCCTGTTCCGCCTGCCGATGCGTTCCGACGTCATCCGCTCGCTCAATCTGGCGAACACCGTTTCCGCCGCCGCCTATCAGGCGCTCCGGGGGAGGATTTAGACAAAGCAGCGTTTGAATTTGCTGTCTTGTCGGCGGCAAAATCCGTGATAATCCCGGCGAATGGCGCGGCCAATGGGGGCGGGCGCGAAGGGTCTGTATGAAAGCAAAATTGTTGGGGGTGCTGCTCTTGCCCCTGGCCGGTGCCGCATCGGCACAGGCGATCGAGCAGTCGCGGGAAGTCCGCGCATTCACGGCGGAGGAAGTGGCCGCCATTCCGATGCCGGAAACCGCGTTTGACATGCGCCGCGCGCGCGTGGGCGATTTCGAGAAGTATTACTACTTCCACCGCGAGGGCACTTCGTTCGACGAAGCCTTTGCTGACATCAGCGAATGCGACGATCTGGCCAGCGGCCTTGCCTCCTATCGCGGCAATGCCGAACCCTATCCGGGCTATTATGTCGATCAATACGGCATTGGCGGGGTGATCGGCGGGGTGCTTGGCGCCGTGCTGGCCGATGCGATCCACGGGTCTGCGGCACGGCGCGAAATGCGCCGCGTGAACATGCGCAACTGCATGGGGTACAAGGGATACGGCCGTTACGGCATTCCCAAGAACCTTTGGACCGAATTCAACTTCGAAGAGGGCGGCGGCCGCGAGGACGAGGATGTCCGGCAGGCCGCACTGCTGCAACAGGCCAAGGTCGCGTCCGGCCCCAAGCCGGCGACGGAGGCGCTTGACCGATGATCAGACACGCAATCACACTCGCCTGCGTCGCGGCGCTGGGTCTTGCCACCGCAACCGGGGCCAGCGCCCGCCCGATCGAGGAAGACGAGATCGAAAAGGGCGAGGAATCGATCAAGCCCGACATGGGCTACATCTACCTCACCGCGCCCAACCGCTTTGCCGGTTCGTTCATCCGGGTGGCGGACGAGGAAGACATCGCCAAGTATCAGGAGGCCCGCGCGGCAGCCTTTGCCGCGGCGGTGGAGGAGTATGAAAAGGACTACGCCCGCTGGCAGCGCCGGATGGAAAGCCAGACCGCGACCGACAATCCGCCCGAAGAGCCGGTGAAGCCGACCGAGGAAGGCTTTACCTACGCTTCGATCGAACAATTCTTCGCGACCAGCTTCGGCCCCACCTTCGTCTATTCGAAGGATGGCGGCACTTACGCCTATCTCGAAGAGCTGAAGCCGGGGACGTACATCTGGTACGGACCGGTGTTCTACGGGGTGAAGCAGGGCTATCTCGGCCAGTGCTATTGCATGGGAACGATCAAGTTCGAGGTGAAGCCCGGCGTCGTCACCAATCTCGGCAATTCGCTGTTCGCCATGCCCCGGTGGGAGGAAGATCGCGGCGCGCCTGTGCCGCAGATCAAGGAGAACAGCGGTCTCAACGGTTTCGTCGTAGAACTGCCGCAGCAATCGGGCGAACTGGTCTATGATATGCCTGCAACGCTGGCATCGCAGCCATTTGTGATCCCGGAATTCTTCGCCGTGGGCAAGATCAACAATTTCTATCGCCAGATGATCGCCCGCATCGCCCCGATCGACGGCGTTATCGCCTATGATCGCGATCAGGTGATCGATCTCAAGGCGCAATCCGCCGAGGGCGAATAGCAAGCCTGAAGAAAAAGGGGCCGCCGGAGCGTGAGCTCCGGCAGCCTCTCGATCAGCTACCCCCCAGTGCCGATCAAAGTCTGCCGATCAATGCGTGCGGATCAGTCGCCGAAACGGGCGGTTACCTGAATGCCGTAGAACCGCGGTTCGGCCGGGATGAAGGTGGGGATGCCAAAGGCCCCGCCGGTGTTACCTGCATCCAGCAGATAGTCCTCGTCGAATGCGTTGCGGATGAAGCCGGCGATTTCGTAGCGTTCATCGGCAAAGCTGAACCCCGCGCGCGCGTTGACCAGCGTGACGGCTTCCTGACCGATCAGCGGATTGTTGGGCACTTCGAAAAAGATGCGGCTGCGGTGCGTCACGCTGGGCGTGGCGAAGAAGCGCATGCCGTTGCCGAATTCGTAGTCGACCGTGAACCCGCCTGCCGCCTGCCACTCGGGCTGGAGGCGGAAGCGCGCGCCCGAGAAGTCGGGACGGAAGGCGCCGTCTTCGTCGATGCCGCCATCGATATATCCGACATTGCCGAAGACTTGCAGCCAGTCGGCCACATCGATTGCGACTTCGGCTTCGACACCCAGATTGCTGGCCGAACCCGCGCTTTCCGTGACGAAGGCGCCGGTCGGATTGCCGTTGGCATCAAGCTGCGCGACGCTGACCTGGAAGCCGTCATAGACCTGGTAATATACCCCGAGCGAGCCGGAGACAGGCCCGCTGGCCAGCTTGATCCCGCCTTCGTAGTTCCACACGGTTTCTTCGGGGATGAGCTGGGAGTTGGCGACGGCATTGCCACCTGCATCGCGGCGCGCGCCCAGCTGCACCACCGGCGATCGGCGGCCCTTCGAAACGGTGGCGAAAACGTTCACGTCATCGCTGATGCGATAAAGGACGTTGAAACGCGGCAGCACGGTCTGGAAGCCTTCGTCAGCGGTAAAGACACGGCCACCCGTATTGACCCCGCCTGGAATCAAGGGAGCGCCCGACAGCACACTGTTGGGGATGTCGCTGAAGAAGCCCGACTGGCGGTATTCGTCGATAAAGCGGACACCAGCGGTCAGTTCGAACGAGTCGGTCGCGATCCAGGTCATGTCAGCGAACACCGAATAGGCTTCGTTGCGGCCCTGATTTTCGAACAGCACCGCGCTGTAGGGGATCGCCTGCACTGCGCCACCCGTGGCAAGCCCGGTGACAGCCGATGCCGGGACCGAGCCGTCAGGCCCGACGCAAGGGATGCCGGGGATCAGCGGCGCGCCAAACAGCGCGGTGAGGCACTGGAGATAGGTCCCTTCCTCGGTAGCGAATGGGACGTTCTGGATGCTGTCCTCGATAAACAGGTTCCAGCCCGCGCTCGCACGAATGTTGGCACCGTTGTAGCTGAAGCGTCCTTCGTGGCTGACCTGCCAGCCCTTGGCGATTTCGGTGAATTCGAGGAACGGCGCGGGGCCGCCATCGGCGTCGAACACTTCGAGGCTGTCGAATTCGCGATATCCGTTGACGGTGGTGAAGGTCCAGTCGTCTGCGAACTGGTATTCAGCGGTGAGGTTGAGATCGTAGACCTCGCGGTTGAGGCCGAGCTGGTCATCGCCCAGTGTCGCTGCGCCAGCCGGGAAGCCGCTCAGGTTGGCATCCTCAAACGCGTTGGCGGGGCCGCCCGGCGCACCGGCGAATGCCGGGAAGGTGCCCGAAATGAACGGGGTGCCGCCATTGCGTTGCTGATCATAGGTGCCGATCAGGTCGAGCGTGAAATCGGCGGTCGGCGTGTAGCGGACAGAGGCGCGCACGCCGAGCTGGTCCTGTGCGTAGAGTTCGTCCTCCTGATTTGGATTGAGATTCTCGACATAGCCGTCGCGGGTACGCCATTCGAACGCCACCCTTCCGGCCAGTACATCCGACCCAGCGTTGATGTAGCCACCCAGAAGCGTTTGTTCAAAATTGCCATAGCCGCCGGTAATCTCGCCCGAGAAGCCTTCGCGCGGGCGAGCCGAGACGAGGCTGATCGCCCCGACCGCCGAGGCCGTGCCGAACAGCGTTGCTTGCGGGCCCTTGATCACCTCGACACGCTCAAGGTCGTAGATCGCCTGATAGCTGCCGCGCGAGCGTGAGATATCGACGCCGTTGTAATACAGCGTGACGCGCGGGCCCTGCTGGGCTGATCCGCTGTCCGACGTGATGCCGCGGATCACGATGCCAGGATTGTTGGCGCTCTGTTCCTGAATGTTGAGACCAGGGATGTAGTTCGACAATTCGTCGAGATCGGTCACGCCGATTTCGCGGATGCGATCGCCGTTCAATGCGGAAATCGTGATCGGCACGTCTTGCGCACGCTGCTCGATCTTTTGCGCGGTGACGAGGATCGTATTGCCCGAGGTGGCGGTCTCCTGTTCCTCGCTATCGGCGGTGTCCTGAGCCAGGACCGGGAAAGCGGGCAGGGCAATGGTTGCAAGCAGCAGGCTGCGCAATGCGAAGGTTTTCATGGTTTCTGAATTGCCTTTTGTTGGAGAGGGGTAAGCAATTCCAGCGCCGCTAGGCGGCCCGCGTGACACGATCATTGCCGCAGGATTTCAGAACGATGAAACGGGGTTGAAGCCGTGGATTGTTGCCTTGCAGCAACTACCAGCCTGAGAACCTCGCAATGCTCTCCACCGGCGCTCCGGGCGTTTCGAACAGGGCGTAGCTCTGGTGCTGGGCGGCTGTCGCGCAAGCGTGATTGGGCAGGATGCGCAATTGCGTGCCAACGGACAGTTCGGGAAGGCTGGCCCGCGATCCCTCGCGCATGGCAAGGATTCCGTGCTCCTGATTGGCCGAAATCATGATCAGATCGTAGATGATCGTGCCATGCGCATGACAAACGAGGCCATAGCCCTGATCGACCGGCTGGTCTGCCGTGCCACGATCACGCGACATGGCCATCCATCCGGCATCGACAATGATCCAGCCCTTGTCCTGCTGGTGTCCGATCACGCTGGTCAGAACGCTCAGGGCAATGTCCTGCGGCTTGCACACGCCAATGCCGCACATCACCAGATCCATGAAGGGGAACACCCCGGCGCGCAGTTCGGTCACGCCCGAAAGATCGGCTGTGGAGAGCGCCGTGGGGGTGGAGCCGACGCTGACAACGGGCGCTTCGTGCCCGGCAGCGCGCAACGTTTGAGCGGCCAGCAGCGTGCCCGCCCGTTCGCGTTCCGCATGGCTGCGCAAGTCCTCGGGCGTCCGCGCGCCGTAGGACCCGCCCGCATGGGTCATCACCCCGCGCAGCCGTGCGCCATTGCCGATCGCATTGGCGACTGCGAGCAAGCGGATGCTGTCCTCAGGCGGGATGCCTGATCGGTGGCCGTCGCAATCCACCTCGATCAGCACCGGGATTGAAATATCGTGCCGGCGGCAGAAGGCGGCGGTTTCGCGGGCTGCCGCGATATTGTCCGTGATCACGGTCAGGTCGACACCCTGACTGCGCAGCGCCGCCACCCGATCGAGCTTGGCCGGAACCATGCCGACAGCGTAGAGAATGTCGCGATATCCGGCCGCAGCGAAGTGCTCCGCCTCCGCCAGGGTCGATACCGTAATTGCGTCGGTTTCCAGCGCATCGGTGATCATCCGGGCGAGCTCGACCGACTTCACGGTCTTGAGATGCGGACGGTGCTTCACGCCTGACGGAAGCGCCGCGACGTGATCGCGTATCCGGGCCAGGTTTGCGCCGAATTTCGGCCTCTCCACCAGCAAGGCGGGGGTAGGCAGGTCGAAAGGCGCGTTAATCGGCATGATGGTTCCTTGCTTGCCGCACCCGATAACCGCTCAGTCGGTAGATGCGCAAACAAAAGGGCCGCCGGAGCAATCCAGCTCCGACGGCCCTTCGTTATCCTGAAAAGCTATCAGGCGACCTTTTCGCCGGTCACCGGCATCGCGCCGAACGCGCCGGCGTTGACGTTGCCGGCCAGTTTGCCGTCAGCGATGGTCGCTTCGCAATCGAGCGTCATCGGCATCGGCACGGTCATGTTCATTTTCCAGCTCAGCGTGTTGCCGTCGACCTTGCCGTCTTCGATATCCATCGAGCCCATGCCGCCGGCCATGTTGCCCGAAAAAGTGCCGTCACCGTTGTCGACGACGGTGAGAGTGCCCGACTGATCGCCCATCGGGCTTTTGACGGTGGTGTTGTAGGTACCGGAAAGTGACATCTGTGATCTCCCTGATTTGCTATGGCCAGCCGCTGCGGGGAGCCTCTGGCGTGGGGCGTGTTGTACACGTCAGCGGGGGGCGTTCAACCACTATCGCGGCCAAAAACAAGGGGGCGGAAGGTGGCTGTGTGCCCCTTCCGCCCCCGAGATTAGCAAGCCGTAGCGTCAGCCGCTGACGGCTTCTAGGCAGGTTTTATTCGGCCCCTTCCATCTGGCGCACTTCGACCGGCAGGCCCAGCGATTCGAGCTGCGGCTGGACGACCGAGGCATCGCCGACGACGACCCACACGAAGTCATCGACATCGAGCGCGGCGCGCGCTGCGGCATCGAGGCTGTCGGTGGTCTGCGCGGTGTAGCGATCCACCAGCGTTTCGTAGTAATTGTCCGGGCGGCCATAGAGCGCGATCGACTGCATCGCGCTGAGCACCGAACCCGAGGTTTCGAAGCTGCCCGGAAGTTCGCCGATCTCGCTCGCCTTGTTGCGGGTCAGCTCTTCCTCGGTCACCCCGCTGGTCGTCAGGAATTCGCTGGTTTCGCGGATCATTTCCGCCACCGAATCCCCGGTGCGGTCTGCCTGCACGCCGCCGCTGATGGCATAGACCACCGCGTTTTCGCGCGCCTGCGGCCCGCCACGAACGCCATAGGACCAGCCCTTGGTCTCGCGCAGGTTCATGTTGAGACGAGCAAGGAAGTTGCCACCCAGCGAGTTGTTGGCATTGGTGAAGTCGACATAGGCCGGATCGCTCGCATCAAGCGGCGTGACCTGCGCGCCGAGGATGAAGCTTTGCGGCGAATTCGGACGGTTGATCAGGACGATCCGCCCGCCTTGCGTGCTGGTGGGCAGGTTGGAGAAATCCTTTTCACCCTTTGCCACCGCCGGAGCGCTCCAGTCGCCGAAAGCGGCGTTGAGCTGGGCCACGACTTCATCCATCGGCAGGCTGGAAATCACGAAGACTTCGCCGTTGTCCGGGCGGATCCACGTGTCCTTGAACGCGATCAGATCGTCGCGGGTGATGGCCGAAACGCTGTCGATCGTGGTGGTGCCGCCATAGGGCGTGTCGCCGAACAGCTCGGTGCCGATCGCGCGCACGGCAATGCCCTGCGGCGAACGCATCTGTGAACGGATGCCGGTAATGGTCTGCGCCTTCACGCGGTTCAGGTCGCTTTCGTTGAAAGCGGGTTCGCGAATGATCGAGCTGAACAGGTCGAGTGACGGCGCAAGGTTGGCCGACAGCGCCGACAGGGTGAAGGACGACCGGTCATCGCCGCCGCCGGTGGAGATGTTGACGCCCAGACGCTCACGCGCTTCGGCGATTTGCTGGCTCGACATGGTCGCGGTGCCTTCGTCGAACAGGCCCAGCGTCAGGTTCTCAAGCCCGCGCATGTCAACCGGATCAGCCGCCGAACCGGCGTTGAACGACATGGTGACATAGGTCGCGGGAACGGCGTCACGCTTGGCGTAAGTCAGCTTCATGCCGTTGGCGAGCGTGGTGCGCTCGAAATCGGGGAAGTCGAGCTGCGGGACGGAATCGATTGCCGGAGCCGGACGGGTGACCGAAACCGTGATTTCCTCTGCCGCGCGATCGCGCTCCGATGCGTTTTCGCCCTCGGCAGCGACGCTGGCGGCTTCCTCGTAAGTTCCGTCGCGCTCACCCGGTTCGAGCACCAGGGTGAAAGCGGGGCGGGTCATCCATTTCTGCATCGCGGCCTTCACGTCGGCCGGAGTGATCGAGGCAAGCGTCGCCAGCTGATCGACCGCAAAGCCCGGATCGCCTGCCAGCACTTCGCCGCGGGCCAGAGCCACGGCCTTGCCGCCGAACCCGCCGACCTGCTCAAGCCCGCGGATCGTGCCGGCCAGATCGCTGGTGGCGGCGCGGCGCACTTCGTCCTCGGTCGGGCCGGTTTCGATGTACCATTCGATGAGCTGCTTCAGTCGCGCTTCGAGTACGGCCGGATCAACGCCATCCTTCAGCGTGGCGCTGACATTGATGATGCCGACGCGCTGGAAGTCGAAATTGCCGGCCGAAACACCCACCGCCAGCTGCTCGTCGCGCACGAGGATTTCGTCGAGACGGCTCGAGGCAAGGCCGCCGAGCACGGCGGTGCCGACGTTGAGCGCGGTCAGATCCTCGCTCATGATGCCGGGGGCAGGCCAGTAGATGCTGATCTGGGTCGCTGCGACCTGATCCTTCATCACGGTGCGGACCGGTTCGGACAGGGTCGGGATTTCAGCGGCTGCCGGAGTGTTGACCGGGCCGCGCGCAATCGGGCCGAACCACTTTTCGACCAGCGGGCGCGCTTCCTCTGCGGACACGTCACCGGCCAGAACCAGAGTGGCGTTGTTGGGGCCGTACTTGTCGCGGAACCAATTGCGCACATCGTCCATCGATGCCGCGTCGAGATCAGCCATCGAGCCGATCACCGAGTGCTGGTACGGGTGGCCGTCGGGGAAGATCGTTCCGAGGATTTCGTAGAAGACGAGGCCGCCGGGCTGGTTGTCGCCCTGACGCTTTTCGTTCTGGACGACGCCGCGCTGGTTATCGAGCTTTTCCTGCGTCACCGCGCCCAGCAGATAGCCCATGCGATCGCTTTCCAGCCACAGCGCGCGTTCGAGCGCGGGGCGGGGCACCGTCTGGAAGTAGTTGGTGCGGTCGAAATTGGTGGTGCCGTTGTAATCCGTCGCGCCCATTTCCTGGAGATACTGGAAATAGTCGGCGGGTGCGTTTTCCGAACCGTTGAACATCAGGTGTTCGAACAGGTGGGCAAAGCCGGTCTTGCCGGTGGGTTCGTCCTTCGACCCGACATTGTACCACACGGCAACGCCGACGATCGGCGCCTTGCGGTCTTCGTGGACGATGACGGTCAGGCCGTTTTCAAGCTGGAATTCCTCGTAAGGAATCTGGACCTGTGCGACCAGCGCCTCAAGATCGCCTGCGCCTTCGGAGACGTTTTGCGATGCGTCCATATGCGCATCGGCAAAGGCCGGTGCGGCGGGCAGGGCAAGGGCAAGGCCGAGCGCCGCGCCAAGCGCGATGCGGCTGGTGGTGGCAAGACGAAGTTTCATGAAGATGCTCCCCGTTGGAAAATCGCAAGAATTGCTGGTGCGCTCGTGCGTGTTGGCCAGTCGGCGATCAACTGCAAAGCGCGGTTAATCGATCAAACGCGTCGGTCCATCGACGAGTTCCATACTCTCGTACTAGCGCGCGTTGTTGACCTTTCGGCTGCTGCGGGCGGCGGCGCGAACGTCCTCTTCCCAGAACCGCACCGGCTTCAGCCTGTGTTCGACGAAAAGGCCCATCTGATCGGTGTAATGCGGGCTGTCCGGGCGGGTGGTGGCTGCCCCGAACGGCTGGATCGAGCGCGAGAAGACACGCCCGCCATCGCGCGGCCATTCGACCCACTGGATGAAGCTGTCGCCGTGGACGAGGCTCAAACGCCCGTCCTCGTCCACTTGCCAGGTGGTTGAGGCGCGCAGCGTGTCCGATCCGCCGTCAAGCGGCAGGTCGACATTGCCCTGCCGCAGCCGCAGCAAGTCCGACATTGGCGGATCGATGCGCCCGAAATGTGTTGTCAGGTGATCGACCGCCTTTTGCAGATGTTCGGCGACTTTGGGCAATTCCTCGGCGTTCTTGTTGTTGTATTCCGCGCTCATGAAATCGCGGATCATCAACAGCGCGAGGGCATCGGCTGGGCCTTGGTTGTCGGCGGTGAAATCCCACGTCAGCAGCAGGTCGCGCGCTTCGGCCAGTTCGCCTTCGGCTTCCATCGTTTCCAACCCGGCGAACATGTCCGCGACATAGCCTTGGCGTTCGTAGGCGGTGTCGTATTTGATCCGCTCCAGTTCGGCACGGGTCAGCGGGCCTTCGGTTTCCGACAGCAGTTTGTAGGCACGGCGGGAACGGTTGGTCTGCTTTTCTTCGATCCCTAGCACGGGTGAGAAATCCTCCCGCGACAGATCGCTGCCCGCGCCCGCGGCGGTGTAGGGTTCGTTATTGGCGTTGTAGAGCCAGCCCGAGGCCGGATTGATCAGCTTGGGAATCTCGGCGTAATCGACGGTGCCTTCCCAAATCAGATCGCTGCGTTTCCCGTCGAGGATGCCGCGCCAGTTGGCCTTCACATCTTCGGGCCGGTCGGGGATGGCGGCATTGTAGACATAGGCGATGTTGCCTTCGCGGTCGGCGTAGATGAAGTTGGTCGAAGGGATCGCCATGCGCGCGATCTGTGTCTGCCATTCTTCGAGATTGGTCGCCTTGTTGATGCGGTAATAGGCGTCCAGCTGCTGCACGCTGTCCATCCCGCCGTAACGGATCGCGAAATAGCCCTTGTCGTTCTTGATCACCGGGCCGTGGACGCTGCGATAGACGGTGCGGCGGACGGGCAGGGTGATCGGCCCCAGCTTGACGGGCAGAGTGACGGTCTTCGTTTCAAGGTCACGCCATTCGCCATCCAGCTTGTACTGGGTTCCCGCCTCGTTGACCTCCAGCTGGTAGATGTCGGCCATGTCGGGCCGGTTCACCGTATTGGTCCAGCCGAGGTTTTCGTTGTGGCCAAGGAAGGGGAAGGGCGATCCGGGGAAGTTCGCGCCGGTAAAGTGCCAGCCTTCGCCCGACTGCACGCCCAGTTCGTACCATGCGACGCCGCCGCGCAGCGGCTGGTGTGAATTCGAGATCAGCGTGGTCGGCCCGCCCGAACGCTCTGGCGTCACGGCCCAGGCGTTGGAGCCGAGATGTTCGGCATCCTCGCCCCAGGGCAACACCAGATCGCGCCGCGCCTGCCCGCCGGGTTCGGCTTCGTCGACCGGGGCCGAAGCACCGGGGGTGGAGCCTTCGCGCGGGAAGCCGGGAATGTCCGGCCCGAATTCGCGGCGCAGTTCCTCGCCTGCGACAAGCGGCCCGACGACATTGCCAAGACCGTAGAAGAACGGCTGGCGCAGCACGAAACCAGCGGCGACATCCTCTCCGTTCACGGGGAACAGATTGGCGAGCTTGATCTCCTCCGGATGCTCGTCGGCATATTGGTTGAGCCCGGTGGCATAGGCTTCGAACAGGGCGCGCGTGTCTTCGGGCAGCTTGGGATATTCGCGTTCAGCCGTGCCGCGCGCGTCGAGCAGGTGATAGACGTAATCGAAGGTCGCGCCGTCTTCTCCCGCGATCGCGCCATAGCGTCCGCGCGACATGGCGATCACGTCCTGCAAGGTGAAGAAATCGTCTTCGGCATGGGCGATGGCGACACCGAAAGCGACGTCGGGATCGGTTTCGCCATAGATCATCGGTACGCCGAATTCGTCGCGCACGATCTCGGCCGAGTATTCGCGATATTCGGGCGCCTTGGCCTGATGCGCGAAAAACGGTTCCCACGTCGCCAGCGCGATGAACACGGCAAGCACGACAGCGGCAAGCGTGATGACGCCGCCCTTCAGGAATTTCATTATCTGACTCTCCGATCTCTCTTCGATGCGGACAATCGCCTTGCAAACGGACGCAGTCAAGCAGGCCAGTCAGGCAGGTTGCAAAGGGGGCTTGCAAACCGCCTTGCCCGACCCACCTAGTCAGGTAATACACCAATGTTGCAAAAAAGCGGTCGCTATGTCTTGTGTTGCTAAAATGCAACACCATCTTGGGCGGGTAACACCAATGAGGGGTCTTCAGACATGAATCTCGAAAAGTTCACCGATCGCGCCAAGGGCTTTCTGCAAAGCGCGCAAACCGTCGCGATCCGCATGAACCACCAGCGGATCACGCCGCTGCACCTGCTCAAGGCGCTGCTTGAGGATGACGAAGGCATGGCCGCCGGGCTGATCCAGCGCGCGGGCGGCGAGGCGAGCCTTGCTGTGAGCGCGGTCGATATTGGCCTGTCCAAGATCCCGCAGGTTACCGGCAGCGGGGCGCAATCGACGCCGGGGCTCGACAATGATGCGGTGCGCGTTCTCGATAGCGCCGAACAGCTCGCGGACAAGGCTGGCGACAGCTATGTCACCGTCGAACGGTTGCTCACCGCGCTTGCGATGGCGCCTGATTCCACCCGCGATGCGATGAAGGCTGCGAGCGTGACCCCGCAAGGCCTCAACGCCGCGATCGAACAATTGCGCGGTGGCAAGCGTGCCGACAGCGCCAACGCCGAAGCCAATTACGACGCGATGGAGAAATTCGCCCGCGACCTGACTCAGGCTGCGCGTGATGGCAAGCTGGACCCGGTGATCGGCCGCGACGAGGAAATCCGCCGCACCATCCAGATCCTCGCCCGGCGGACCAAGAACAACCCTGCGCTGATCGGTGAACCCGGGACCGGGAAAACGGCGATTGCCGAAGGGCTCGCGCTGCGCATCGCCAATGGCGACGTGCCCGACGGCCTCAAGGGCCGCACGCTGATGTCGCTCGACATGGGTGCGCTGATCGCCGGTGCGAAATATCGCGGAGAATTCGAGGAGCGGCTAAAGTCGGTTCTGGACGAGGTGAAAAACGCCGAAGGCAATATCATCCTGTTCATCGACGAGATGCACACGCTGATCGGGGCGGGGGCCAGCGAAGGCTCGATGGATGCTTCCAACCTGTTGAAGCCCGCCCTTTCCCGAGGCGAGCTGCACTGCATCGGCGCAACCACTCTGGATGAATACCAGAAGTATGTCGAAAAGGACCCCGCGCTCCAGCGGCGGTTCCAACCGGTGTTCATCGACGAACCCACTGTCGAGGACACGATTTCGATCCTGCGCGGGATCAAGGACAAGTATGAACTGCACCACGGCGTGCGGATCACCGACGCCAGCATTGTGGCGGCGGCGCGCCTGTCCGACCGCTATATCCAGAACCGCTTCCTGCCTGACAAGGCGATCGACCTGATGGACGAGGCCGCCAGCCGCATCCGTATGGAAGTGGAGAGCAAGCCCGAGGAGATCGAGGCGCTCGACCGGCGGATCATCCAGCTCAAGATCGAGGAAAGCGCGCTGGCCAAGGAGGACGATGTCGCGTCGCAAGACCGGCTCGAAAACCTGCGCAAGGAACTGGCGGATCTGGAGCAGGAGTCTTCCGAACTCACGACCCGCTGGCAGAACGAGCGCGACAAGATCGAGGCCGAAGGCAAGATCAAGGAAGAACTTGATGCCGCGCGGCTGGAGCTTGAACAGGCACAACGTTCCGGCGATCTCGCCAAGGCGGGCGAGCTGTCCTACGGCACGATCCCCGCTCTCGAAAAGCGGCTCGCCGAGGCTGAGGCCATGAGCGAGAACGCGTTGCTGCGCGAGGAGGTGACCGAAGAGGACATCGCCAGCGTCGTGTCCCGCTGGACGGGCATCCCGATCGACAAGATGATGGAAGGCGAGCGCGAGAAGCTGCTCGACATGGAAAACATCCTCGGCAAGCGGGTGATCGGCCAGAGTCAGGCCATCGTTGCCGTGTCAAAGGCGGTGCGCCGCGCGCGCGCCGGCTTGCAGGACCCGAACCGGCCGCTCGGCAGTTTCCTGTTCCTCGGCCCGACGGGCGTAGGCAAGACCGAGCTGACCAAGGCGCTCGCCGAATTCCTGTTCGATGACGATCAGGCGATGGTTCGCATCGACATGAGCGAATTCATGGAGAAGCATTCGGTCGCTCGCCTGATCGGCGCGCCTCCGGGCTATGTCGGCTATGACGAAGGCGGGGTGCTGACCGAGGCGGTGCGCCGGCGCCCGTATCAGGTGGTGCTGTTCGACGAGGTGGAGAAGGCGCATCAGGACGTGTTCAACGTGCTGTTGCAGGTACTCGATGACGGGCACCTTACCGACGGGCAGGGCCGCAAGGTCGATTTCTCCAACACGCTGATCATCCTGACCTCCAACCTCGGCAGCCAGTACCTCGCCAACCTGCCCGACGACGGGAAGGTCGCCGATGTCGAGGATCAGGTGATGGATGTGGTGCGCGGGCATTTCCGCCCCGAGTTCCTCAACCGGCTGGACGAGATCATCCTGTTCCACCGCCTCGCGATGGAGCACATGGCGCCGATCGTCGAAATTCAGGTCAAGCGGGTGCAGAGACTGCTCGACGATCGCAAGATCAAGCTCGATCTGACCGATGCCGCACTGCGTTGGCTGGGCCGGGTGGGATACGATCCGGTCTACGGCGCGCGTCCGTTGAAGCGCGCGGTGCAGCGTTATCTGCAGGATCCGCTGGCCGAAATGCTGATCGAGGGCAAGGTGCTCGATGGCTCCACGATCCGCATCGACGAAGGCGACGGGGAATTGCAGATCGCGGTCGAGTGAGTCGGGACGGGTGTCATGCACCGTGCCTGTTACAAGGCCGTGAAATATTCTGACTGCGGTTGGACAGAATAAACAAGCAAGGCGGATTGTTGCGTGCAATCCGCCTTGCGCTATATTTTTTGGAAAGTTTCGCGCTTGCGATATTGCGGTTGCGAAAGCGGCTTGTGGGATTCCCGCAACACAAAGGGAGAAAGTCGCGCAAAATCGCGGTTCTTCCTGAACCTCTCATTTACATACCCCCCCTGCTATTGCACACAAACGTCACCGCAGGGGCTTTGTCGCGCAACCAACAGGGGTGTTGGCGCACGTGTAGGGTAATATGCGTGCCGTCTGTTTGGATTGGTGCCCGGCCAAGGTTCCGGTTGTCGTAACTGGAGTGATCATGAAGAAGTTTCACAACAATTCGCTGAAGGCGCTTGCCTTCTCCGCGTCGGCTATCGCGTTTGTGGTGGCCGGACCTGTCTATGCCCAGGACAATAGCGAAGAGGGGCAGGAAGAAGACGAAGAGCAGGTCGATGTCACGACCGATGCTTCGGGTCAGACTGCTGGCGGCGGTGGCATCACCGTTACCGGTTCGCGTATTGTCCGTGACACCTACAGCTCGATTTCGCCGCTGCAGGTTCTCAGCACCGAAAACCAGCAGGCAGTCGGCGCCTTCGACCCCGCGCAGATCCTGCAGCGTTCGGAAGCTGCTGCCGGTACGCAGATCGACGCGACCTTCCAGGGCTTCGTTCTTGACAACGGCCCGGGTTCGCAAACGATCAACCTTCGCGGTGTCGGCGCAGGCCGTACCCTCGTTCTCGTCAATGGCCGTCGCCTCGCACCTGCCGGTGTGGAAGGCGCGCCGACGTCTCCCTCGATCAACCTCATTCCGGCAACTCTGGTTGACCGCTACGACCTGCTGACCGACGGTGCTTCGTCGGTTTACGGTTCGGACGCTGTTGCCGGCGTTGTGAACGTCATCCTGCGCAAGGACTTCGACGGTCTGGAAATTCAGGCCAACGGCGACATCAACCCGATGGGTGCCGGTGAAGATTACTCGGTCAGCGGCGCATGGGGTTTCACCACCGACCGTGCCGTGTTCGGCATCGGTGCGGAATACCAGTTCCGCGACGAAGTGAAGCTGCGCGATCGTGACTTCCTGCGCGGTTGTACCACCAACCTCGAAGAAGATGCCGACGGCAACATCTACCGTCTCGGTCTTGCCGACAACGCCGCAGTCCAGGCTCGTACGCCGGGCGTGAGCGTTTCGGAAAGCGAGTGCGTTATCTCCGGCATTTCGGGCCGTATCTTCCAGCCGTTCGCACGTTTCGGCTCGGTCTACTTCCCGGCCAATGGCAACATCGCCAACTTCCCGAACGATCCGCGCACCGGTCGTCCGTTCCTCTTCGGTGAATCGACCGACGCTTTCGGTACGGACCTTGACATCAACGGTGACGGCATCCGTGACGTCGACTTCCAGAACGTCAACACCAATGCGAGCGAAGCCGAACTCGATCGGACCTTCATCTCGCAGCAGGAACTGATCAACGTCTTCGCATACGGCGAATACACCTTCCCGGGCGAAGCGAACATCACGCCGTTCTTCGAAGCGCAGTATACTCGCGCCGAGATCACCAACACCGGTGCAGGCAACCCGCAGATCTTCCCGTCGGTGCCTGACCTGAACATATTCAACCCGTGTAACTTCATTTCGAACCCGAACGGCGTCGACTGCCGTGCGGTCGACAACGAGCTGCTCGGGCTGTCGAGCTTCCCGCGCATCCCGCCGGCACTTTCGACCGGCTTACCGCTCCCGACCACCCCGATTGCCGCGATCCGCGGTGACCGTAACAACTTCGACGTTGTGCAGGAGCAGTATCGCGGCGTGCTCGGTGTTCGCGGTGACCTGCCCTTCATCGGTTCCTCGTGGACCTTCGAAGTCGCTGGCGTGTACTCGCGTTCGGAAGGCAAGTCCTCGCGCGTCGGTATTCGTGAAGACCGTCTGGCATTCGCCCTCGGCCTTGACCCGACGGCAGACTTCGACGGCGACGGCATCATCGACAACGACGGTGACGGCATCGCTGACGACTACAACAACGGTCTCGACTTCTTCGGCTTCTTCGGTGACCCGCAGGTCATCGGTGAATGTAACACTGCCGGCCTGGCGAACCCCGGTCTCGCCGCGCCCGACCTCAACGCTTCGAGCTGTGTTCCCGTCAACCTGTTCGCTGCAAGCGTCCTGACCGGCCCGGTCGGCGACTTCGAAACTCAGGCTGAGCGCGACTACCTGTTCGACAGCCGCGATTTCGACACCACCTACGAACAGATCCAGCTGTCGGCCTACATCACCGGCGACCTGTTCGAACTGCCTGCCGGCCCGGTCGGCGTGGTGCTCGGTGGCGAATGGCGTGAGGACAAGATCGAATCGAACCCCGACATCGTCGCTTCGAACGGTCTGTTCTTCGGCTTCTTCGCTGACGGCGGTGCATCGGGTTCCAAGTGGATCCGCGAACTCTTCGGCGAAATCGACATTCCGCTGATGGCAGGCGAAACGATGGTTGAAGAACTGTCGCTGAACGTCTCGGGCCGTCTGACCGACGAAGAATTCTACGGCACCAACGGCACCTTCGCCATCAAGGGCGGCTGGCGTCCGGTGGCTCCGCTGCTGTTCAAGTTCAGCTACGGCACGTCGTTCCGCGCGCCGAACCTGCGCGAGAACTTCCTGCGCGGCCAGTCGGGCTTCACCACCCTGTTCGACCCGTGCGCCGTCCCTGACGATGCATTCGTCAACGGTGCCTACGATCCGACGCTCGACCAGCGCGATGACTTCGTCCTCGCCAACTGCTCGCGCGAAGGTCGCGATCCGACCAGCGTCGGTATCGACTCAGAGGGTCTGAACACTCGGCAGTTCGTCAGCGGTGAAATCACCCAGGGCGGCTCGCTGGACATCGATCCGGAAACCTCACGCTCGATCACGACCGGCTTCGCCTTCGAGGAAAGCTGGGGCAGCGGCTTCGATTTCGCGTTCAACTTCAACTACTACGACATCAAGATCAAGGACGCGATCGTCGAGCCTTCGGGGCAGTTCATCATCAACGACTGCTACTTCCGCGAAGACGGCGCCCGTTCCGAGTTCTGTGATCGTATCGATATCAACACCACCGACCGCGCTCTCATTCAGGGTGTCCGCGCCGGCTTCCTTAACCGTGACCAGGAATCGGTCCGTGGTATCGATATCAACACGACCTTCGGCTACCCGCTGCAAATCGGCAACGAGACCTTCGATCTCACGCTGAACCTTGTTGCGAACAAGCTGATCGAGCGTTCGAACCTGCAAACGCAGGATGACGGTTCGATCGTCGAATCGAACTTCACCGATCGCTTCGGCTTCCCGGACTGGACGGGTCGTCTGACCTTCGCTGCTGATTGGGAAGATTTCCGCTTCACCTATCAGGTCCGTTACATCGACGCGATCGGCAACTCGGACTCGGATGGCGTTCCGTTCCGCGATCGCGTGGACTTCGGCGATGCCTTCAACGGTGGCCCGAACGGCGAATTCTCGCCGACCTGTCTGGGTAACGGTTCGCCGAACGCTGTTGTTGCCGGCGACGGTAACTTCTGCCGCCCGGTCGGCACTGCGCCCGAATACTTCGAGCACACCGCTTCGATCCGTTGGGACAGCGGCGACTTCCGCATCATCGCAGGTGTCCGCAACCTCTTCGACGAAGAGCCGCCGCTGGTATCGTCGCGTGCCGGGATCCTGCAGATCTCGAACGTTCCGATCGGTAACGGTTACGACCTCAACGGCCGCGAATTCTTCGCTCAGCTGCTGGCTCGTTTCTAAGCGGAACAAAGGCTTGATCTAGCCATAAGGAGCGGCCCCTCGGGACTTGCCGGGGGGCCGCTTTTTTGTTTTATTCCTCGCTGCATGGGTCGTGCCGAGTGGAGGTGAGGCGCACCCGTGGGGGACTTACTGGAAGAACCAACGGGAAGATTTGCAATCATGAACCTTTTGAAGAAGCCTCTTATGGCGGCGATGCTTGGTGTATCCACGCTGGGCCTCAGCGTTTCCGCACCAACCGAAACACAGGCCACCGGCACCGTTCCGATCGATGTCTGGGCGCTGCGTGATGTCGTGAATGCTGTTCAGATCTCTCCGGACGGGAAGCACCTGCTGGTGCACATCAACCCGAGCCGCGAAGGCGATTACCTGCTCCAGATCTACAAGACCGATGATCTGTCGAAGCCGTTCCGCACCCTGAATGCCGATCCGATGGAAATCACCGGGGCCGGATGGGTCAGCGACAATCTGATCTTCGGCAGCGCATGGCAGATCAAGCGCGAGAGCGTGCGCCGCCAGGAAGGTGACGTGCGCAATTACGCGAGCTATTTCTACAATCTCGACACCAACAAATTCCAGCAGATCGAAGGCAACTTCTCGATCGTGGAACGGCTTCCGGATGAACCGAACCACATCCTGATCGCCTCAGGCGCTGCCGTTGACGGCGGGCTTGGCAACGATCCTGCTGCCGCCTTCCGCCCGCGCTCCTATTTCAAGCTGAACCTTGAGACGGGTTCCCGCGAGCTGGTGATGCGCGGAACCAGCAAATACGCCAACGTCACCTTCGACAACAAGGGCAACGCCCGATACGCGCAGGGCATCGATAGCGACCTCAAAATCAAGTCGTTCTATCGCAGGCCGGGCGAAACGAACTGGAAACAGTTCGGCGAGGAAATCGACCAGAACGATCCCGATAACCTCTACCGCCTGCTCGCAGGCTTCTTCGGTGTTGTCGGCTTCCACCACGAAAACCCCGACCTCGGCTATATCATCGACACCCGCGATGGTGACGACAAGGCCGCGCTGTGGCTGTTCAATTTCGAAACCGAGCAATATGTCGAAAAGCTCTTCCAGGCCGAAGATGCCGACGTGATGGGCATCGGCCTGCACTCTATCCCGGGCAACGACAAGCTCGCCTTTGCGTCCTATCCGGGCGAAAAGATGATGCGTCACTGGTTCGACGAAGAGGAAAAGGCGCTTTACGAAGCGCTTGAGCAGCAGATTCCCTATGCGCATCAGTTGAGCATTTCGAGCCGTTCCTATGACGGGCGGACAATGGTCGTGTTCAACAACGGCCCGCGCGATCCGGGTTCGTTCTGGCTGGTGAAGGACGGGCAGCTGGCAAAACTTGGCAGCCGCAATCCGTTGATCGATCCGCAGCAACTCTCGGACGTCAAGTTCATCCGCTATCCCGCCCGGGACGGCAAGCTGACGATCCCCGGCTATGTCACCGTACCCAAGGGTGAGCCGCCGTTCCCGCTGATCGTGCTGCCGCACGGTGGCCCGGCGGTTCCCGAAGTCGTGACCTATGACGAATGGGGGCAGCTGCTCGCCAATGCCGGCTACATGGTGTTGCAGCCCGGCTATCGCCAGACGGTCGGCTGGGGCAAGAAGCATTTCGATCTCGCCTATCACGAACACGGCGGGACGATGCAGGACGACAAGGATGACGGCGCGCTCTGGCTGGTGGAGCAGGGCCTCGTCGATCCTGACCGGATGGCGATGTTCGGTTGGTCGTACGGCGGCTATGCGGCACTCGTCGCTGCTGCCCGCGAAAACAACATCTATCAGTGCGCGATCGCCGGTGCTGCGGTGTCACGCCCAGAAATCTGGTACAACGACATTAAGCGGGGCATCCGCGCCAAGGCGCTGGATGACTGGTTCCAGGGCCGCGGCGTCTATTACGGCACCAACCCGTACAAGGAAGTCGACAAGGTCAACATCCCGCTGCTGATGGTTCATGGCGAAGACGACAGCCGCGTGCTGCTGTACCACATGACCGATTACCAGAAGGCGTTCGAGGCGGCCGGCAAGCAGGGTGAATTCGTCACCCTCAAGGATGCCGATCACTTCTATCGCACGCTGATGTACACCCACCAGCAACAGTTCTACACCAAGATGCTCGATTACCTCGCGAATGATTGCGGCCCCGGCGGCCTCTGATCACGCGATTACGCTACAATAGAAAAGGGCCCGTCGGTTGCGGCGGGCCCTTTTTGTATCTTGCGGCAAGTGCTTGACGCGAAGGGTTATTCCACCCGCCGGCCTTTGATCCCGGTCTGCCCGGCGATACGGACAAAAAAGTAGCCCATCGTGGCCTTCTTGAATTCCACCGCGTCCCCATCTTTGATCGTGCGAAGCCGTGAAGGAATATTGTTTAGCTCCCACACCGCGCCCTCGGCAGTGGTGAAGCGCGCCGAATTGCGCCCCGTGTAGCGAACGCTGGCGATAGTTGTCTCGAACAGTTCGTCGGCCTCATCGCCGCCGCCGAAAAGACCGATATTTGGCAGCGAGAAGCCGAACAGGCTGCGGCGGGTTTCGCGCACGTCTTCCTTGTCGATGACCTGAACATCGCCCGCATCATTCGCAGCGAGGATCGCGCCGACTGCTCTGTCAAAGCAGGCCAGGCGCGCCATATCATCGGTAAGCGTCTGGCAGGTCTTCAGATTTTCGACATAGTCGGGCTGGGCGGTGGGAGCATCGTCTTGCGCCGCCAGCGGGGCCGCTCCGATCGCGAGGACACTCGCCGCCATTCCTGCCAACATCTTAGGCATCAGCGGTGATTGCAGCGATTTTGGCATAATCAGAATTCTCCCTTTTGCCGATCCCGGCTTTTGCCCGAGCATAGCGCAGGCTGGCGCCGAACAGCAGTCCTAATGCGCCGTGCCCGTGTCAGCAGTTAGTCACACATGAAACTGTAGCGTGTTTGCCACAGGTCCACAGCAACCTTGTGATGGGTGCCCCTGATAGATTGCGAATAGCGCAACGAATGTCATAGAGGCGAAACACACGGGTAGCTGCCCGTACGTGTGAATTGTGCGCCATTTCGGCGTACATATCCAAGGGGACTAAAATGAACCGCTTTAGCAAGGGCTCGCTCCTGGCTGGCACCATCATGGCAGGCGCCATGATCGCCACTCCGGCTTACGCCCAAGACAACGAAGAAGGCGCCAGCGAAGGTAACGTAATTACCGTCACCGGCTCGCGCATTCAGCAGCGCAACGTCGAAACCGCCGCTCCGGTGGCTGTCGTCGCCGCGGAGGAATTCCAGCTTTCGGGTACGGTCAACGTTGAAAACGTCGTCAACACCCTCCCGCAGGTCATTCCGGGCACGACTTCGTTCTCGAACAACCCCGGTAACGGTACCGCCACTCTGAACCTGCGTGGCCTCGGCACCACCCGTACCCTGGTTCTCGTCAACGGCCGTCGCTGGGTGTCGTTCGACACCGCGCAAATCGTTGACCTTAACACCATCCCGTCGTTCCTGCTCGACTCGGTCGACGTTGTGACCGGTGGTGCATCGGCCGTTTACGGTTCGGACGCACTCGCAGGCGTCGTGAACTTCAACCTCAAGAAGGTTGAAGGCCTCGAAATGGGCGGTCAGTACTCGATCACCGAAGAAGGTGACGGCGCTCGCTACCAGCTGTACGGCGCGATCGGCACCAGCTTCGACGATGGCCGCGGTAACGCTACCGTCTTCGCCGAATACTACAACCGTTCGAGCGTTTTCCAGGGCGACCGTCCGTTCTCGAACTTCGCGATCGGCGCTGAAACCTTCGATGACAACCTGCAGCAGTTCGGTTCGTCGACGCTTCCCAACGGCGTGATCCGTTACTTCGGCGACGGTGACCGCACCGGCACCGATTTTGCCGCCAACCGCGCAGTTGTGTTCGACGACACCCCGGGTGATTTCCGCACCCGCACCGGCGACACCTACAACTACGCGCCGGTCAACTACCTGCAGATCCCGCAAGAGCGTTATCTGCTGGGTGGCTACGCCGACTATGAATTCACCGATGGCCACACCGCCTACACCGAAGTGACCTACGTCAACAACCGCGTGCAGCAGGAACTCGCTGCTACGCCTGTGACCGGTACGTTCAACGTCGATCTCGCGACCATTCAGCCGTTCCTCAACGCGGCCGAATTCGCGCAGCTTCAGCAGCTGGACAACACCGAAACGACCGGAACCGCTGACGGCGTTCTGTCGCTGTTCCTGCAGCGTCGTACGGTTGAAACCGGTGCGCGTAACTCGCTGGACGAGCGTAACGCATTCCGTGTTCTGGCAGGTGTGAAGGGTGGGATCACCGACAACCTGTTCTACGATGTGTACTACAGCTATGCGCGTACGCGGAACGCCAACGTTCAGGCAGGTAACATCTCGCGCTCGGCCTTCCAGGCTGGACTCGACGGAACCGGCACCGCGATCAACATCTTCGGTCCGAACACTCTGACCCCGGCGATGGTTGCGGCCATTTCGATCCAGGCGCAGAACGGCGACATCTCGACTCAGGAAATCGCATCGGGTGCGATCTCGGGTTTCCTTGGTGAACTCACCTCGGGTGCCGGTGATGTCGGCTTTGCGGTCGGCGCCGAGTATCGCAAGGTTGCTTCGCAGTTCATTCCTGACACTGCACTGTCGTCGGGTGACGTGATCGGCTTTAACGCTGGTCAGGCTACCGAAGGCGGCTACGATGTGAAGGAACTCTTCGCCGAACTTAACGTCCCGGTCTTCGACAACGGCATGCAGCGTCTCGAATTGAGTGGTGCAGCCCGTTATTCGGATTACAGCCTCGACCGCGTCGGCGGCGTCTGGACCTATGCCGGCGGTGTCGAATTCGACGTGATCCCGGACATCAAGCTCCGTGGTCAGTACCAGCGTGCGGTTCGCGCTCCGAACGTGGGCGAACTGTTCGGCGGTCTGGCAATCGGCTTCCCGGGTGCAACCGACCCTTGTTCGCAAACAGGCGCGATCACCGATGCCGGTCTTAACGCACTGTGCGTTGCCAACGGCGTGCCCGCTGCGTCCGTCGGTAGCTCGGCGATCCAGATCAACGCTCAGATCCCGGCGCTGTTCGGTGGTAACCCGAACCTCGGTGAAGAAACCTCGGACAGCTGGACCGTTGGTGCGGTTCTCCGTCCGTCGTTCCTGCCGGGCCTGACGCTGACGGCTGACTACTTCAACATCACCATTGAAGACGCAATTACCACCGTTGGTCTGCAGACGCAGTTCGATCTGTGCTTCGGCTCGTCGGGCGCGCGTAACCTGTCGGATACCGCGTGTCTGCCCTTCGTTGGTGTGCGTAACTCGGCCGGTATCATCGACGTCAACAACCCGCCGCGTCTCGGCGGCCAGAACGTGGCCGAGTTTGCGGTTGCTGGTGTTGACATCGAGCTCAACTACTCGACCGACGTTGGCTTCTCGCTCTTCGGTACCGATGGTTCGCGTTTGAACTTCAACATTCTCGCGACCTACACCGACGAATCCAGCTTCATTCCGCTGGTCGGTTCGCCGCAGGTTGATTGTGCTGGTCTGTTCGCAGGTCAGTGCGGTGAGCCGACGCCTGAGTGGAAGTGGAACTCGCGTCTGTCGTGGATCGACGGACCGGTGACCACCTCGATTCGCTGGCGTCACCTCGGCAGCGTCACCTCGGAGGACTCGGTTCTCAACGGTGGCTCCGTCGACTATGCGTCGTTCAACGGTATCGATCAGATCAGCAGCTACGATCTGTTCGACCTGACCTTCTCGGTTGAAGCGAGCGACAACGTGACCATCACTGCTGGTATCAACAACCTGTTCGACAAGCTGCCGGGCACTCCGCTGTTCGACGCGAACGGCATTGTGACCAACCGTCCGAACAGCCTCCTGCTTGGTGACAACCAGGAGCAGGCGAACACCTACCCGAGCACCTACGACGTGCTGGGTCGTGACTTCTTCATCTCGGCCGCGTTCAAGTTCTAAGAACTACGCGGCTCTGATAAGAGCTACAGAATTGGGGCGGTGGACTTCGGTCCGCCGCCCTTTTTCGTTGGCATTTTGCAAGAACCCACGGGGGAGGAAGACGCACCGAACCCTGCGCGAGAAGACGCGCTAAGCTCCAAAATTTCAGTGAGGTTGGGGGTCAGCCCAGGAGCAGGAAATCGGCGAGTGCCCGACCCGAAGGCTCGCGCACCTCAGTGGTTTCACGAAGGCCCATCCCATGAACGCCGAAAACGGCGATCAAAGCCGGTCGATTGTCGGCAGTCCCGCATGCACCCGACAGCGATCTGATCCGCCCTATCTCATTGGCAGCCTGATCGGTGATCGCCGTAATCGTCGCCTCGACTGATTGAAGGCCGTCTTTCTCGCCCATGATGCAGGCCCGTCGCAAGGCTTCGGGGATTTCCCATGCGGGGCTGCTCGACCCGAATTTCGCTTCGCCAAGAATTGCCAAGGCTGCCGCGACTTGCGCCGCCACGCCCGCCCCCGCGCCCGGGGTGTTGAGCGCTTTTCGCACCGCGTCAGCTGCGTTCACTTCGTCAAGCACCCAACCGATCTCGGTCTGGCGCGCGAGGTTGTGTTCCAAAATCGGGCCGTCCCCGCGATGGACCATTAGCCCGGCAGCGCCGCCGGGCTTCAGCACCCGCACGATTTCGGCCGCGGTGGCTGAGGTGTCGCCATATTCGAAACCGAACTGGCTGACGACTGCATCGAAGCTCGAGTCGTCGAACGGAAGGAATTCCATCTCAACCCCGCCCTGGATCTTGGTCCCCTCAGGTGCTGGCGGCAAATCGGGTGCGAGGTCTATCCCTTCGAGCACGAGATCAGGGCGCGCCTCGCGCATCCAGCGCAGCACGCGCCCGTCGCCGGTGGCGAGATCAAGGACACGCGCGCCCTCGGGCAAATCAGCGATGAATCCGTACCAAGCCTGCTTCTGCGCCTCTTCGATCGCCGCCCAGCGTTCTGGCAGGCAGCCATTGGCTCCGCTGGCGGTGTTCCTTGCCCAGAAATCGCTCCAGGCGGCGGCGTCTTGTGCGCGTGCATCTTCAGTCATGGTGTAGTGCTCTAGCGCGCCTTTGTCACTACGTCGAATGCAATGGTCATCCGTTCGGAATCCGGCCCGCCACCGGCTCCGAACGGTGTGGTTCCGTGGTAGAGGGTGGAGGGAAACAGCGCGAGATGCCCTGTCTTTGGCTGGATGCTGCGCACCGGCGGCAGGTCTAGGCCGAGATCGGGAGGTGGCCGCCCGATTTCGAGCCAGCCGAATTGCTCCGGTCCTTCGGCAGCGGGCGGCACCACCAGATAGGCGGCGGAAGAAACGATCCCCTGCGGGTGGATATGCGCGGTGTGATAATCCCCTGCGCCTGTGCCTCCGCCGGTCAACCGCACCGACCACGATCCTTCCAGCCGCCACGGCGTCTCGCGGTGGCGAAGCAACGGGTGACTTTCATCCAGCGCGGGGAGATCGCCGCGATACGCTTCCAGCGTGGCCCGGATGGCTTCGTGCAATTCCGCCAGCAGCGGTTCTGTCCGGTGGAACAGAATGCCGCGTGTCTGGGTTCCTCCGCGCAGGCTTTGGCCCAGCGGCATGGCCGATCCCGCGTGCAACACGCGCAGTTCGGCAACGGCATCGTCCACCAGCCCGTCTCGACCGACCAGCGGGCGCAGCTGCACCAGCCCTGCCTGCTCGTGCAACCATTCCGCCCGAGCATCCCCGGCAACGCGCCACGCCATGCCGCGCAGCGCCCAGGCGTTGATGTCCCACGGATCATTCGCCAGTGCGCGATCGAGCAGCGCCTCTGCCCGTTCGATCTGTCCGGCGCGGATACGGTGGCGGGCTTCGTGAAGGGCGCGCATCGGCGTATCGAGCTGCAGCCCGGCAAAGATCGCGTCGGCCCGCTCCCAGTCGCCTGCAGAACCGGCGTGCACCGCTTCGAGAAGTGCGAAATGGGGTTCGTGCGGGAACCGTGCGCGGGCCTCGGTCGCGACTTGCGCGGCCTGTTCAGCATAGTCCAGCCCGGCAAAAACCTCGGCGTGCGCCGAGGGAATGTTAGGGTCCTGCGGAGCCTTTGCCGCCGCCGCGCGAAAGGGCGAGGTGAAGTCAGCTTCTCCCGCCGCAAGCTTGAGCCCGGAGAAGAACTCCAAGGCGGCAATGAAGCCGGGAGCCTGATCGCACAATTGCTGCGCGATCAGGCGCGCGCCCTTGATATCGCCAGCAACATCAAGCGCCTGCGCCTTGCCCAGCCAAAGATCGGCGTCGCCCGGATTGACCGCCAGAGCCGCATCAAACCGCGCGACCGCATTGCGCTCCCCACGTTCGAGCGCCACTCGGGCACGGCCATGCAAGGCTCGCGGGTGGCGCGGCTCCAGCCCCAGCACCACGTCATACCAATGCGCAGCCTCAGCCGCCTCCCCCATTGCCCGGTGCGAAAGCGCGCGCACGCTGCCATAACGGGGAACCGTGCGGCCCTGCTTTTCGAGCTTGCCGAGCGCGTCGATTACTTCGCCGTGGCGGTTCAGCCTTTGCAAGGCAATCGCGTGGTTGATCGCGTAATCGAGCATGGCCGGCGCGAGCGCACAGGCGGCTGCGAAATGCGCGATCGCTGTCACTGCGTCGCCTGATTTCAGCGCCAGATCACCCGCAGCATCGGCCAGTGCGGCATCGCCAGGATGCGCCTTGCGGGCTTGCTCGGCGATGGCGCGGGCTTGGGTGAGGTTGTTTTGCTGCATCGCCATACGGATGCGCACCATCGCCTCTGCCGGAGTCGGCGTGCTCGTCATTGGCTGCGCAGCCACCCCGTCACCGCCATCCGGCCCACCGGCGCGAAGGGTGGAACGTAACTGACCAGATGCGATTGCGGCACCTTGAACAGGTTGAGCGCGTTGAAGCGCGGGCGGAACCCTTCGACCACGTCGCCTTCGTCATCGAGGAACAGCAGATAGCCGCCCCAGTCCGGGTGCCAATCGGGCGGCGCGAAGTTCAGGACATAGGCGACTTCCCACCCTTCGGCGACATGGCTGTCGATATGGCGGCCAAGATAGTGGCCGGGCGCGAACAGCGATGCCTGGCCATCGGCCTTGATCAGATTTGCCATTCCGGTGACTTCGCGAGCCAGCGCCATGAAGGGTTCGGAATTGATGTGTTCCAGCAGGATTTCGTGCGGGCCGCCGGGGTCCCATCCTTCCTGTATCGCAGTCAGGATCGGGTAATGGGCAAAGCGAAAGCCGTATTCACCCCGCGCAGTGTTGTTTTGCGCGTCCATTGCGGCAGCATTGACCCGCTCGGCACCTTGCGGCGTGCGGATTTCCTCAAGGCGGAAGCTCTGGCGGTTTTCGTCGCCTGCACCTGTCGCCATGCCCCACGGCGTGCCCTTGGCCAGCACGGTTGCCACTTCGCGAGCGGTCTCCGGGGTCAACACGTCGCGCACTTGTACCCGCCCGTGCGTTGCAAAGCGGCGGGCGAGGGCGGCGCGATCCAGTGCGGGATTGAGTTCGAACAGCTTCTTCATCGTCATTTCACCGATAGCGACTGCGCGATGCTTCGCGCAAGCACACTGACGAAGATCAAACAGCGCATTTGGCCAGTTGATTTAGACCGCGCGCTCCCATAGGTCGGTGGCAAAGAACAACGTTTACGTAAACGAGAGGATACCCCTTATGACCACAGCCTATATCGTCGAGGCGGTCCGCACCGCCGGGGGCCGTCGCGGCGGCCGCCTTGCCGGGGTGCACCCCGTTGATCTGCTGGCCAAATCGCTCGACGCGGTTGTCACCCGCAGCGGGATCGATCCTGCCGCCGTTGACGATGTCGTCACGGGCTGCGTCACGCAGGCGGGCGAACAGGCGATGCAGGTCGGGCGCATGGGCGTGCTCGCGTCCAAGGTGCTGCCGCAGAGCACTCCGGCGGTGACGATCGATCGCCAGTGCGGATCGAGCCAACAGGCCATCCAGTTCGCAGCGCAGGCCGTGATGAGCGGCACGCAGGACGTGGTGATCGCCAGCGGCGTTGAAAGCATGAGCCGCGTGCCGATGGGTTCGAACGCGACCTTCCACATGAAGGAAGGGCTGGGCCACTACATGTCGCCCGAGCTTCAGGGGAAATACCCCGGCGTCCAGTTCAGCCAGTTCATGGGCGCTGAAATGATCGCCAACAAGCATGGCTTCAGCAAGGACATGCTCGATGCCTTCGCGCTGGAAAGCCACAAGCGCGCCATCGCCGCGACGCAGGGCGGGGCGTTCGAAAACGAGATCGTGCCGGTGGAAATCGAAACCCCCGAAGGTACCGAAATGCACACGGTGGACGAAGGCATCCGGTTCGACGCCACGCTTGAAGGCATCGCCGGGGTCAAGCTGATCAACCCGGAAGGCAAGCTGACAGCGGCCTCCGCCAGCCAGATTTGCGACGGTTCGTCGGCGGTGCTGGTGGTGAGCGAAGAGGCGCTGAAGCGTCACAACCTCACCCCGCTGGCGCGCATCCACAATCTGACGGTGACGGCGGGCGATCCTGTGATCATGCTCGAAGAGCCGCTGTTCGCGACTGACCGTGCGCTGCAGCGTGCGGGCATGACAATCGGCGACATCGACCTGTACGAAGTCAACGAAGCCTTCGCCTCTGTCCCGCTCGCGTGGCTCAAGCACACCGGCGCCGATCCGGAAAAGCTCAACGTTCACGGCGGGGCGATTTCGCTGGGGCACCCGCTCGGCGCATCGGGCACCAAGCTGATGGCGACGCTGGTTCATGCGCTCAAGCGTCACGGCAAGAAATACGGCCTGCAAACCATGTGCGAAGGCGGCGGTGTCGCCAACGTCACGATTGTAGAGTCGCTCTGATCCAACCCTCGAGAGGAATACGATAATGGAAGTTTCAGCAAACACCCCTGCAGTTGTCACCGGCGGCGCATCGGGCCTTGGCGCGGCAACCGCGCGGGCGCTCGCAGCCAAGGGCGCGAAGGTCGCCATCTTCGACATGAACGAAGAGAAGGGCAACGCCATGGCCGCTGAAATCGGCGGTATCTTCTGCAAGGTCAACGTGACCAGCGACGAAGACGTCGACGCCGGCTTTGCCAAGGCGCGCGAAGCGCACGGGCAGGAGCGTATCCTTGTGAACTGCGCCGGTATCGGCAACGCGATCAAGACCGCCAGCCGTTCCAAGGAAGACGGATCGATCAAGCACTTCCCGGTTTCGGCCTTCGATTTCGTGATCCAGGTGAACCTGATCGGCACTTTCCGCTGCATCGCCAAGTCGGCGGCGGGCATGCTGACGCTCGACCCGCTTGACGAGAACGGCGAACGCGGCGCGATCGTCAACACCGCGTCTGTCGCCGGTGAAGACGGCCAGATCGGCCAGGCTGCCTATTCCGCATCGAAGGCTGGCGTGATCGGCATGACCCTGCCCATCGCCCGCGACCTGATGAACGAAGGCATCCGCGTGAACACAATCCTGCCGGGCATCTTCGACACCCCGCTGCTTGCTGCCGCGCCGCAGAACGTGCGCGACGCGCTCGCCGCATCGGTGCCGTTCCCCAAGCGTCTGGGCGTTCCGGACGAATACGCCAAGCTGGCGATGTGCATGATCGAAACCGGCTATTTCAACGGCGAAGACGTGCGCCTCGACGGCGCGATTCGCATGGCCCCTCGCTAAACGATCCGCCTTTACGGCAAACCGGAACGCCGCCTGCGCCACGGGTGCGGGCGGCGTTTTCGTGCTTCCCGTCGAGACCCCTTCTGGGTTAGCCCTGCCTCTTGAGAGAAACGACAGGGGAATGGTCACCATGCGCCGGATCGCGCAATTCGTGTTCGCATTGGGCCTGTTGCTGGCGGGGCTGTTGCCGTCAGCCGCGTATGCCCAAGCCAGAGCGGAACAGGGCCGATTGCTCGAATATCAGGGCATAGCCGCCACCGGCCTGCCCGATCAGCGACTGACGATCTGGCTGCCGCCCGGCTATGACGAAGGCACGCAGCGATACCGCGTGCTTTACATGCACGACGGGCACAATCTGTTTGATCCCGCCAAATCCAATTTCAACAAGATCTGGGCGGCGGACAAGGCGATGTTGGCGGGGATGGCTGCCGGAACAGTCGAACCGCATATCATCATCGGCATCTGGGCCCCCGGGGTGGATCGATACCGGCAATATCTGCCGCGCCCGATCCATGATCGTGCCTCCCCTGCGCTGCGAGCCAAGATGGACGAGCGCGCACAGGGGGCGATGGTGTCGAAGGCTTATCTCGACTGGATCACCGGCCCGCTGAAAAGCTGGGTTGATGCGCAGTTCCGCACCCTGCCGGGGCGCGATCACACCGCCATTGTCGGATCGAGCATGGGTGGTCTGATGAGCTGCTATGCCTTCATGGAACGGCCCGACGTGTTCGGGCGGGCGGGCTGCGTCAGCTCGCACTGGCCCGCAGTCGATCCGCGCGATGTCGCGGGGGTGGATGACGAATTGCAGGAAATCCTCGATCAATGGTTTGCCGAAAGGCTGGGGCAGCCGGACGGGCGCAGGCTGTGGCTGGATCACGGCACCGCGACGCTCGATGCCTATTACGCGCCCTATCAGCAGGTGGTCGACGCGAGGATCGCGGCGCAAGGCTGGCCAAGGGGCAAGGACTGGGAAAGCCGCGTCTATGAAGGGGCCGAGCATGAGGAGAACGCCTGGGCGGCGCGCTTGCCGGAGATCTTCGGCTGGCTGCTGGCGGACTGAGCGGCAGGCACGGCCCTTTGCCACCCGCCTGCTTGTGACCTATTGCAGTGATCGGGCAAGGCACTCGCCCGCGTCGGGATCAGCGGGTGCGTAGCTTCGTGAGGGAAGTTCAATGAACGAAACATCTGCTGCGCCGCGCCGATCGCGGCAAACCGGCCTGACGCTGTTTTTTGTTGCTGCGATCATCGCCGGGCTGGTGATGCTGGTGCATGTGTCCTCCGGCCCCGATGCCGCGCCGCCAGACGCAGGCGCGCCCGTCGCGGCCGATCTGGCCGGGTTCCAGCCGCCCAACGAATCCACCATTCCCGACGGGCCGGAAGGCGACTCCATCCGGCGCGGCAAGGAATTGTTCCTGCGCACCGGAGAGCTGGCGACGCAATATGTCGGCAGTGGCCTGACCTGCGGCAATTGCCACCTTGATGCGGGGCGGACTGCCAATGCTTCCCCGATGTGGGCTGCGTGGGGAATGTATCCTGCCTATCGCACCAAGAATGACGCGATCAGCACGATGGAAGACCGCATTCTGGGCTGTTTCATCTATTCGATGAATGCGCAGGCCTCCCCCGCCGGAGCGCCGCCGCCCCCGGGTGATGATATTTACCGCGACATGAGCATGTATTTCGCATGGCTCGCCAAAGGGGTGCCGGTGGGGCAGGAGATGCCGGGCAGGGGCTTCCTGAAGCTTGATGTTCCAGCCGACGGTTTCGATCCGGGGCGTGGGGCCGCCGTATATGAAGAGCATTGCAGCGTGTGCCACGGCGAAAACGGGGAAGGGGTCGGCAATCCCGACGGGACTTACACCTATCCCCCGCTGTGGGGCGATGCTTCGTTCAACTGGGGCGCAGGCATGTCGAAAACGGCCAATGCGGCGGGCTTTATCAAGGCGAACATGCCGTTCGGAATGGGCTACACCCTGACCGATCAACAGGCATGGGACGTTGCCGCCTATGTTACCAGCCGCGAACGGCCGCGCGATCCGCGCCAGACCGGTTCGATCGAGGAAGCGCGGGCACGCCATCACAAGAATGGCGATTACTACGGGCAGATGGTCGATGGCGATCTGCTGGGCGATGGCGTGCCCTGAGAATTGCTGCGGGCTTTCCTACCTGCATCTGTTTGCCCTATTCCTTTCGCGTTTGCCCGAGGCTGCGAGTGCGGGCAGGAAAGCGATTGATTGGGAGCCCGACGCCTTGCATCCGGAAGTTCACGCCATGGTCCATGGAAATCGCCGGAAAGTCGCGGTTTTCCGGCGATTAGCGGGGATTCCCGATATTTTTAAAACACCCGTTTCAGTGTTCCATTCCAAGGGAGAGAGACCTTGACCGATTACACCCAGATTATCGTCGACAAGACCGCCGGGATCGCCACGATCACGCTGAACCGCCCGGACAAGATGAACGCCTATACCCGCACGATGGGCGCGGAAATCATGGCGGCGATGGACGATATCGACGCGGATGACGATGTGCGTGCGGTGATCTTCACCGGATCGGGGGAGCGGGCTTTCTGTGCCGGGGCAGACCTGACGCCGGAGGGCGGGGGGCAGGTGTTCTCCGACGCGAGCGAGGTTGAAAGCCTGTCCGACGAGCGCGTGCGCGACGGGGGCGGGCGGCTGACGCTGCGACTGTTCGAGAGCAAGAAGCCGTTGATCAGCGCGTGCAACGGCGTGGCAGTCGGCGTCGGTGCGACGATGCAGTTGGCGATGGACATCCGGCTTGCTGCGTCGAATGCGCGCTATGGCTTCGTCTTTGCAAGGCGCGGGATTGTGCCCGAAGCGTGCTCGAGCTGGTTCCTGCCGCGCATCGTCGGGATCAGCCAGGCGCTCGAATGGTGCTATTCTGGCCGGGTGTTCGATGCCGAGGAAGCGAAGGCGGGCGGGCTTGTGCGGTCAATCCACACCCCTGACGACCTGTTGCTTGCCGCACGTGCGCTGGCGACAGAAATTGCCGAGAACACTTCTGCGGTGTCGGTGGCGATGACGCGGGCGATGATGTGGCGCCTGATGAGCACCGATCACCCGATGGAAGCGCACAAGATCGACAGCCGCGCGATCTATCGCCTGTCGCGCGGGTCCGATGCGAAGGAAGGGATCGCCAGCTTCCTTGAAAAGCGGCGCCCGGCCTATCCTGACAAGGTTAGCGAGGACATGCCCGACTTCTATCCGTGGTGGGACGAACGCCCTTATGAATGACGGGCAGGTGGCTCTGGCGGGGCGATCTTGCCAGCGCGGTGGTTTCATGGGAAACCACTTGTCATGAACGACATGACGGACGCGCCCGCACGGGGCGAGAGCACCTATCAGCTTTCGGGCTTTCTGCCCTATCAGCTTTCGATTGCGTCGAACGCCGTCAGCAGCCTGATCGCGGAGCGTTATCGCAAGCGGTTCGGGCTGAAGATTACCGAATGGCGGGTGATGGCGGTGCTGGGTGATGCCGGACAGCGGGGAGGGCGGCTGACGCAGCGCGACCTGACCGAGGCAACCTTGATGGACAAGGTCGCGGTAAACCGGGCTTGCAAGGTGCTGGAGGATCGCGGCCTTATCGCTCGCGCTGCCAACGAACAGGACGGGCGTTCGCATCTGCTTGAACTGACGCCCGATGGCCAGGCGATCCACGGCGAAGTCATGCCGATTGCCAAGGCGACCGAGCGCGAATTGCTCGAAGGGCTCGACCCGGCCGAGGAAGCCGCGCTGCGCACCATGCTGGAAAGGGTGCGCGAGCGTGCGGCAAGCCTGAGCGGGGCGACGCGTCGTTGAATGCAAACGGGGCCGACCGGGATGATCCCGACCGGCCCTTTCGCATACGGGGTGCGCCTTACCCCGTAACCGGTGTGGTTCGACCTAGTCCTTGTTGATAAGGGCGTCGGAGATCGAACAGGCCGCCGGGCCGAGAATGACGATGAACAGCACCGGCAGGATGAACAGGATCAGCGGAACCGTCATGATCGCGGGCAGGCGCGCGGCCTTCTCTTCGGCGCGCATCATGCGTTCGTTGCGGAATTCCGCCGAAAGCACACGCAGCGCCGATGCCAGCGGAGTTCCGTAGCGTTCGGTCTGGACCATGGTGGTAACCACGCCCTTCACCGCTTCGAGATCAACGCGGTATGCGAGGTTGTCGAAAGCCATCTTGCGTTCGTTGAGGAAGGACAACTCGATCGCGGTGAGCGCGAATTCGTCGCCCAGTTCGGGATAGGCCCGCCCCAGTTCCTTTGCCACGCGGTTGAAGGCAGCGTCTACAGTCAGACCGGCTTCGGCACAGATCACCAGCAAGTCCAACGCGTCGGGCAGACCCTTGCGGATTTCGGTGGTGCGCTTCTGCGCCTTGTTCGAAAGATATAGCTCAGGCCCCTTGTAGCCGAGGAACAGCATCATCGCCACGGCGCCCAGCCGGGTCATCGGACCCCAGTCAGGGAAATATTCGACGACATAGATCATCACGAAACCAAGAGCGCCCAGCACGATCGGCAGCACAGCGCGAAGGCCGATGATGATGACGGCCAGTTCCTTGTTGCGATAGCCGGCATGGGCCAGCTTCTGCTGCACGTCCTTGATCTGGCTTTGCTCAAGGACATTCATCTTGCCCAGCGAGCTCTTGACCTTGTCAGTCGTATCGGTCTTGCGCACCAGGCTGGTGCGTTTCTTCGATCCCGAGGTGACAATGCCTGCCTTAAGCTCGTCGCGCCGCTCGTTCAGCGACTTGACGCGCTTGGCCATCGGGTCCTTGATCGTGACCGCGGCATAGATCGCCATCAGGATTGCGAAGGCGGCAAGCCCGGCAAGTATCGATCCGACGAGGACTACGTCAAAGCCGAGAAGGGTTGGTCCAGGTGTCTGGTTCATGATGAGTGTGTCCCCGGATCAGATCTCGAAGCTGACCATTTTGGCCATGATGAATACGCCGATGCTCATCCAGACCAGCCCGCCAAGGCCAGCAACGATCAGCCGTTCTTCGTAGAAGAAGCCGCCGATGTAGTCCGGGTTGATCCAGTAGATCAGGCCGAAGACGATGAAGGGCAACGAACCGACGATGTAGGCGGAAGCTTTCGATTCCGAGCTCATCGCCTTGATCTTCAGCTTCATCTGGGCGCGCTTGCGCAGCACGTCGGCGAGGTTGGAGAGCGTCTCTGCAAGGTTACCACCCGTTTCCCGCTGGATTGCGAGGGTGATGCAGAAGAAGTTGAATTCCGGGATGCCCAAGCGATCGGCGGTCTCCTGGAGCGAATCCTCCATGGTCTTGCCGATCTTGATGCGTTCGACGATGCCCTTGAATTCGAGCCCCACTGGGCCAGGCACTTCCTGTGCCACCACACCCAGCGTTTCGGTTACCGGAAGGCCGGAGCGCAGACCGCGCACGAGCAATTCAATACCGTCCGGAAACTTCGCATTGAACTGGTTCGTCCGGCTGTTGATCGCAAATCCGACAACAAGGTGTGGCACACCAAGGCCGACAACCGCACCAATTCCCAGCGACAAAAGCAATGCACCCGTTTGCAGGAACATCAGCACACCGACAACGAGGATGATGCCAAGCGTCGCATAGACATATTGCGACACAGTCCAGCCCTTGCCGGTGCGGTCGAGCCGCATCTCCAGAGCTTCGACCCGCGAGCCGGAGCCCGCCACACGATGCGTTTTGGGTTTGCGGGCTGCAATCGCCTTTTTGAGCTGCGATTCCACCTTTGTGTCGGTGTTTTCCGAATGCCGGTAGCGCAGCGATTCAAGGCGACGCTTTTGCGCCTTTCCTGCACCCGATCCGGACACAAGAATGTAGCCGGCCACGAGCACGGAAAAGATGATCACCGTGACGATCAGGGTCTGAAAAAAGTCCATGTCGGCCTCGTGCCTCGCCAGTTACTGTTGCGCGCCAATTTGGCGCCTTGCCTCGAAACTAAGGGGCCGGGCCCCTTGCTTTTGCCGGTCGGGTGGAGGGCAGCTGGGCCGCCGTCCACCTTTCAGAAACCTATTCGGCCGGCTCAGCTTCGGTCTTGTCTTTCTTCGCCAGCAGGCTCTTGAGATCGAAGCCGCCAAGCAGCGACTTCTTCTCTTCGCCGACCGACGACAGATCATCTTCGCTCGCGCCAAGGACGCGCTCGGCGATCTGCTTGATCACAGCAGTTGCCTTGCTCGACTTGTTGGCTTCGACGAAGACCTGACCAAGCTTGGCCGCATTCGATGCGGCCTTGATGTCGTAAGGGACAACAAAGTCGATCTTGCGCTCGATCGACGCCTCGAAATCGGCCTTGCTGATTTCAGCAACTGCAGGCTGCGCCTTGTTGGCGATGATCATCGGATGCGCATGCGCTGCATTGGTCTTGAGCCACGAAAGGATGCGGATCGTATCACGTGCCGATGCCAGCGTGAGTTCGCAGGTCAGCATGACCAGATTTACGTCAGCAAGAAGATGCGGGAAGTTGATCAGCATGTTGCGCGGCAGATCGATGACGGTCATTTCGAACGCCTGACGGAATTCTTCCTCAAGCTGAACGAAAGCGGCACCATCGGTCATCAGCGGCTGGCTGATCGGGGCTTCTGCCGACAGGATCGACAGATTGTCATTGGCCCGGATCATGGCGCGTTCGATGAACAGTCCGTCGATACGGCTCGGGTTGTCGATTGCATCAGTCAACCCGCGGCCCGGCTCCAGATCCAGCGCAAGTGCGCCCGTTCCGAAGTGCACATCGAGATCGAGCAGTGCGGTGGGCGAATTGTGGTTGGAGCTGAACAGCCATGCAAGCGAGGTTGCGAGCGTCGATGCGCCCACACCGCCACGCGTACCCACCACTGCGGTGGAAATGTGCCGCTTGACACCGTCACCATCACCCGACTTGGGCGAAGAGAAGACTGCCAGGGCGCCATTGAGCGCATCATGCACCGCCTGAGCATTGAGCGGCTTGAGCAGGTAGTCATGGATGCCGCTGGCGAGGAGATCGCGGTACAGCCGCACGTCGTTGACCTGGCCGATGGCGATCACGACTGTGCCGGGTTCGCAAACCTCGGCAAGGGCATTGATGTCGTTGAGCGGATCGCCGCTTTCCGAAAGGTCGACGATCAGGATCGCCGGGCTGGCGCTGACCGACAGTGACTGGACTGCATTGCGCAGACCGCCCTTGTTGCACTTTTCAGGCGCCCAACCCATCTCGATGACCACCGGACGCAGAACGTCGAGCGCGGCATCGTCGCAGATATAGGCGGCAAAGGCATCGCGATTGCCGGGAAGACCCGATTTCCAAGGAGCGTTCATGGATCAGTTACCTCCGCCTGCAGCTTGTTGAAGACCGCCGGCACCCGTGGGTTCGGCGTCACGATATGTCTGGATGGCCTTGCTACCCGTCGCGACAACCGTTTCGCTGTCGCCCTGCTGGCCTTGCAGCAGGTCTTCGGGATTGGCGACCATGGCCGCCATGTTGCCGTTGATGGCACAACCGAAGCCCGGGCTGGTGGCATTCATGTAGTTTGCATCGGACTTGGCGCTCCAGTCGGGGCAGCCGGGTACCGAAGCGCTCGAGCGGGTGATGATCACGCGAGCCTGTCCGGGTTGGAGCAGTCCTGACGTGGTCGGCGCGACCGCGCTGACCATGAGGCCATAGCGACCGGCGAGATCGTTCACCGCCGTAGTGACCGCAGGGTTGCTGGCCGGATCTTCAATGGTGATGCGATCACCATAGCGAAGGTCCATGGTTTCAAACCAGCCGTTCAGGCGCTGTTGTTCGGAGATCGAGAGGCCGCTTTGCGACGTGTCGACATCCATCGTGAAGTTTGTGCGTTCCACCACCGGCTGCTTCATGCTGTAAAGCGAGGTGTTGGTTGGCATGCCTGCACAACCTGCCGCTGCGAGGCCGAGCGAAAGGGCGACTGCGCCCATCAACTTGCTGTTTCTTGCGATGTTCATGATGTGAACCTTTCGGCGTTCGCTGGTAGGTTAAAGGCTGAAACCGGGGGTCGCGGCATCTGCCTGACGATCCCGATTGCGGTTGCGGCTGTCGTCTGCACGCTGCGGACGCTGCTGCGGCGAGCCGGGGACGATAGCGGCCGGGTCGGCGTTGCTGATGTCCGGATTGGGTGGATCCGGCTCGGCCGCCGTCGGTCCGGGACGGGCTTCGCCGCTCACACCCGACTGGTTCTGGTAGGTGAGCAGCTGCTCGAATGCGTTGGCTGAATGATAGCCATCGGTCGGCAGCTTGATGTCACCGGCATTGACCGGCTTCACCAGATACGGCGTCACGATGATGACCAGTTCGGTTTCGCCAAGGTTGAACGAACGCGAACGGAACAGGTTGCCAAGGATCGGCACGTCACCCAGACCCGGAGCCTTGTCGAGCGCGTTCTGCGAGTTCGCACTCAGCAGGCCGGCGATCATGAAGCTCTGGCCCGAACCGAGTTCCACAGTGGTTTCGGTGCGACGGATTGTCAGCGCCGGAACCTGGAAGCCGTTGAGCGTTACCGCACCCTGGGTCGACAGTTCGGAAACTTCGGGGCGCACACGGATCGAAATGCGACCGTTCGCCAGCACCGTCGGGGTGTAGGCAAGGCTGACGCCGAAGTTGCGATATTCAATCGCGACGTTGCCCAGACCCTGCGAGATCGGGATCGGGAATTCACCGCCCGCGAGGAAAGTGGCGGTTTCGCCCGAAAGGGCAGTCAGGTTTGGCTCGGAAATCGTCGTGATCAGGCCAAGACGTTCCGAAAGGTCCAATGCGCCCAGCACATCAAGCCCGAACAGGCGACCAAGACCTGCGATCGAGGTTCCGCCGTTGCTGTTGACGCCCGGACCGGTGAAGGTCAGCGGAGTGCCGTCAGCACCAAGGATCGGGTTGCCGGCGGCATCGAAGAACGGGCCGAGCACCGGGTTCTGCACACCGTTGCCGACTGCGAGCGGACCGTTGCGGGGATCATAGGTCCCCGAACCAAGCGCACGGCCATTACCGATAGCGCCGCGGAAACCGCCGCTCGACGCATCGAAAGTCGTGACGTTGCCGCCGATCGAGCGGACGAGGCTGCGGCTGACTTCGGCAAACTTCACCTGAAGATTGACCTGCAGCGGTGTTGCCGTCTTGAGGCGGCTGATGACATTGGCGCCTTCACCGAGGAAAGCCTGAACCAGTCGTTCTGCTTCTGCTGCGTCCTCGGGGGCCTTTACGGTGCCGGTAAGAAGCACTGTGTTGGTACCCATGGTGGCGACGCTGACTTCGGCTTCGGGCATGGCAAGGGCAAGCATCTGGTCGATGCTGCCGATGTTCGATCCGACCCGGATGTTGGCCGAGAAGATGATGTCGCCGCGAGCGTTGCTGGCATAGATCGTGGTTTCGCCGCCGGCGCGTCCGAAAACGTAGAGCTGGCGCTGCGACTTGATCTGCACGTCGGCCACGTTCTCGTTCGCAACGAAAACGTCGGTCATCGAACCGGGCACGTTCACCAGTTCGCCACGGCCGATCGACAAGACGATCTCCTGGCTCGGGCTGACGACTTGCTGCGCGGTTGCGGTTCCTGTCGGAGCGGCAACCATCGGCAACGCGGCGATGCCGGCAAGCAGCGCTTTGGCAAAGGTCTTGGTTTTCATTTCAGAGCCCCCTGTGGACTTCACTTTTTCGATCCCGACTTTGCCGGTCACGAGGTTCAAGCATTTGATCTGGATCGACATTGTCATTTTCCTCAGCGGATCGTCATGCCGGCAACAGGTGCAACCTGGCCTGCCTGACCGACGCCGTTCGAAGTGGCGGTGTTGACTGCACTGACGGAGCCACCAACCGGCACTTCGACAGTGGCCTTGCCGCGGGTGACACGGACGCTAGGCTCGGTGTTGACGGGAACGCCGTCCACCTTGGCAGGAACCCCGGGTGCAGCGGCGGTCCGTTCGGGACGACGGTTGCCTTCATCCTGCGGCGGAATGTTGCGGCGCTGGAAGCGGGAAACGTCGCCACCGGTCGAGAAGGTCGACTTGCTGTCAATCGGCTGACCCATCGCGGTGCGAAGGATGCGCTCTTCCTCTTCGGGAGTGGCGTTTTCCGGGATTTTGACGTCGCCCGAGGCAATCGCACGCTCAAGCTCTGCCTGGTTGTCGGCAATCGAGCGAAGCACCAGGGTCAGCTGGCCGATCGTCTGGGCCACGGCGACCTTTTCGGCAATCTGCGGCGTCACTTCGAGCGTGACGGTGCGGAAAGCGCGAACCACGGTCTTGCCTGCTTCGTTGGTAACCTGTTCGGTGGTCTGGTCAGTCGCGAGGACGCGAAGGTTGCGCAGAACGGTTTCAGCGGCCTTGAGCGGCTGGCCTTCACCCGAAACTTCCTGAGTCAAGACGACGTCAACGCGGTCACCCGGGAAGACAAAGCCTGCAACACCAGTTTGCGCCGACACCGGCACGGTAACCGCACGCATGCCCGGGCCAAGCGCCGCCGCGAGGAAGCCGCGGTCGCCAGGGCTGACGAGCGATCCTTGCGTCACCGGTTCACCAGCCGTGATCGGGAAGCGGACGACCGTGCCGAGCAGCTGGCTCATGTCGGATTCGCCTTCAATGAAATAGGCATCCTTGACCAGCTCTTCCGGCCAGTCCTGATAGCCCATCGCATCGGCGGTGATGATCGTACCTGCAGGCAGGGCGCGGTTCGCAACCAGCACCTTGGGCCCTTTGGGCTCCTGTGCCGCCGCTTCCGCAGCCGGGGCTGCATCGCCAGCAAACATGCTGCGCGCAAGGAATGCGCTGCCAATGGCAACAACAAGCGCACCAAGCAGCAGAACCAGTTTCTTCCTATCCATGGCTTATCAGCCCCCTCATTTCGGCCCGGTCAGAAAATTCGGGCGGGTATGGTTTCGTGGCGTACGTCCGAATTGGTTAAAATCGGGTTCACAGCGACTTTCATGCGATCGCCGGAACCGATGCTAGTTTCGGGAAAATCACCCAAATTCCGGCGAAGGCGATCGCAACGCCATAAGGAATTGCGAGCCGCTCCTTCTCGCGGCGGAGAAAATGGTATCCGCCCATCACGATCGTTAGCGCGCCACCGGCTAGCGCCATGATGATCAGCAGTTGCAGGAATGTGCCGGGCTCGATCCACAGCGCGAGGGCGGTGAGAAGCTTGACGTCACCGCCACCCATCATGCGAAGTGCGAACAAACCGGCAAAAAGCGCGAACGCAAGAGCTGCGATCCCAAGTTGCATGGCAACATCCGGCCAAAGCGACAGGCCACTGGCCCACCAGAAAGCCGGTGCAGCGAGGGCAATGCCCGCATTGAGCCAGTTATGGATCGTGCGGCTGCGGATATCGCTTGCCGCCGCGAACAGGAGCGCGATTGCCAATGCAATCAGCAGTCCGTAGTGAATATACGTCATCATCATGTGGCCCCCGAAAGGATGCCGCACACCGTTATTTGCGTGTGCGGGTCCATCTGGGAAACGGGTGCGACAGATGAGTGCTTACCAAATAGTAACCAAACCCGGAGGCCTTCCGTTAGCAAAGTCATGGACCAGAACAGCCAGGCCGAAATGACAGAAAGTCCTCAGATCAACCGTCGGGCAATTCCGCCTGCAGCGGTTGAATCGCAATGGCAGGCGGCCGACGGCCATCCCTTGCGCCGGATCGATTGGCCCGGTGCACAAAGTCCGGTTCGCGGATCGATCCTGTTCCTGCCGGGGCGTGGGGATTGTTACGAGAAATATCTCGAAAGCCTTGAGCAGTGGCACCGTGCAGGATGGCGAGTGACCGGATCGGATTGGCGCGGGCAGGCCGGGTCAGGTCGGCTGGGCAAGGATGCAGTCACAGGCCACATCGACGACTTCGACACCTGGACCGATGATCTGGCGCACATCTGGAACCAATGGGTGAACGAGGTGCCGGGCCCGCATGTGCTCGCTGGCCATTCGATGGGCGGGCATTTGATCATGCGCGCTCTGGTGGACGGCAAGGTTCAACCCGATGCCGTGTTTCTGAGCGCGCCCATGCTGGGAATGCAAGGCCCGCCCTTGCCGCTGCCTGTCTTGCACCTTGTGGCCGTGTTGATGACCAAGGTTGGTGACCCTACCCGGCAAGCTTGGAAATGGAGCGAGAAACCGGGCGAATTGCCTGCGCACCGTGCCAATCTCTTGACGCATGACCCTGATCGATATTTCGATGAGCAATGGTGGCGCGATACCCGGCCAGAACTGGTCATGGGGCCAGCCAGCTGGAAATGGGTTGAACGGGCCTACGCCTCGTGCCGCAGGCTGGAGCAGCCGGGCGCGCTGGAAGCAGTCGGCATACCGGTGCTGATCGTCTCAACTTCGGGGGACAAGCTTGTCAGTCACGAAGCCAACGTCCGCGCCGCCAAGCGGCTGCCGAAAGGCAAGCTGGTTACATTCGGCGAGGAAGCCCATCACGAAATTCTCCGCGAAGTGGACGATGTGCGTGACCGCATGATGCGCGAGATCGCAATATTCCTGGATGAAGCCGTTCCACAGGCGCCCCAGGGATGATCTACGACTTTGCCGTAATCGGAGCGGGGATGGCCGGCGCGAGCATTGCTGCCGAGCTTGCGCCATATGCCCGCGTGTTGGTGTTGGAGGGCGAGGATGCGCCCGGATACCATTCGACCGGCCGTTCAGCAGCGTTCTGGGAGGAATGCTATGGTGGGCCCGGCGTGGTCCCTCTCACGCTCGCTTCGGGAAGGTATCTCAGAGACGGCGGTTTTCTGACTCCGCGGGGTGCGCTCTACATCGGTAGGCAGGAAGACCGCGGCGGAATTGATGATTTCATCGATAGCTTCGCTGGAACGGGAGTGACGATCGAGCGACTTGATCGCAATCGTTTGGCGCAACTCGTCCCGCAAGTCCGTGAGACGTGGTGCCATGCGATCTATGAACGGGCTTGTGCCGATATTGATGTGGCCGGTCTGCATCAGCATTACCTGAAGGCCTTGCGGCAGGCCGGCGCGGATCTCGTTTGCAGGGCAATGGTCAGCGGCTTCAGCCGGGAGGACGGTGCCTGGTGTATCCATACCGAGCAAGGTGACACCTATCGTGCTGCAGAGATCGTCAACGCCGCTGGTGCATGGGCCGATGTCATCGCGTCGCACGCTGGTGCAAGGCCTTTGGGAATAGAGCCGAAGCGTCGCACCGTGGTGCAACTTCGGGTCGATCCCGAGGCTCCTGCGGAAATGCCCCTTGTTCTGGATGTTTCGGGCGGGTTCTATTTCAAATCGGACAACGGTCGCTTGTGGCTCAGCCCGCATGACGAAATACCCAGTGACCCTTGCGATGCCGCGCCTGAAGAAATCGACGTGGCTATGGCGATTGACCGATTCCTTTCGGTCACAAACTGGAAGATTGAAGCGGTCGAGCGGCGCTGGGCCGGATTGCGGAGCTTCGCGCCCGATCGCTTGCCCGTCTATGGCCCTGATCCGGATGTACGAGGATTCAACTGGTTTGCCGGCCAAGGCGGCTTCGGAATTCAAACCGCGCCTGCGGCTGCTCGTTTGGGCGCTCAGATATTGCTCGGACTTCCTGCAGATTGGCTCACCGAAGAAATCGATGCAGCGCGATATTCGCCAAGTCGTTTTTCAGAAATGAAAGAACGGCGGACGGGCTAGCCATAATTGCTGTGATCTGCCAATTACTCGGTTCAACACAACCACCAAAGGGAGGTAAATTCGATGGCTCACAAGTTTGAAATCTACAAGGACAAGGCTGGCGAGTTTCGCGTGCGCTTCAGCTACAATTCGGAAGTGATATTCTCGACTCAGGGTTATTCGAGCAAGTCTTCGGCTGAAAACGCCATCGCCTCCATCAAGAAGAATGGCCCGGATGCGCCGATTGAAGACAACAGCTAATCTGTTGCATTCAGATCATTCTGAGCGGGCGTGACACCTGAGTGTCGCGCCCGTTTGCGTTTCAACCAGAGGCTAGAGCCGCGATGCGATCCGCCTCGTCGCTTGCAAGCTTGTCGACCCGATCGTTCTCGCTGTGACCGGAATGCCCTTTGACCCAGTGCCACTTGATCTCGTGGCGATCCGCGATTTCGATCATTTCATGCCATAGATCGGCATTGCGAACCGGCTTCTTGCTGGCGTTGACCCAGCCGCGCTTCTTCCAGCCGTGGACCCATTTGGTGATCCCGTCGATCACATACTTGCTGTCGGAATAGAGATCGACCTTGCAGGGCTCGATCAATGCCGAAAGCCCTTTTATGACAGCGGTCATTTCCATCCGATTGTTGGTCGTATCGGCTTCCCCGCCCGACAATTCCTTTTCGTGCGGGCCCATACGCAGCAGTACGCCCCAACCGCCAGGGCCGGGATTCCCCTTGCATGCGCCATCAGTGTAGATTTCGACCTGTTTCATCGAAATGCTTCATCGCCGCTTTGCGTTTGTCACGCAAACACTTGCGCGCCGAATTCGTCGTAAAAGCGCCAGCGGGAGACGAACTGCATGGGATCCTTGCGGGTAACGAGCGCATCATCGGGCGTGTCGAGCCAGTCCTCGGCCCGGCTCGCGACAAAGCGCAAGGTCGCACCCTTGGCGATCTCTGGCAGCAAGGCACGCTCAGCATCGGTCAGAGGCCGAACGCTTTCGTAACCGCGGATGATCGCGCTGCCGCAATCCTCGCGATAGCTGTTGCTGGCCGGATCAAATCCCCAGGCCGCGTGCGTGGTGGCGAGATCAAGCGCCATCGCGCCCGTACAGGCAAAATAGAAATCAATCAGTCCGGTCACCTGACTGCCGAGCATCAGCACGTTGTCAGGGAAAAGGTCTGCATGAATCTGCGCCTGCGGCAGGCTGGAGAGGTCAAGCCGGGCAGCAGATCGGGCCGGAGCGAGCATCGCCGGCAAGTCTTTATGGATGGAAGCAAGGCCTGCTTCTCCGCATTTTTCCAGCAGTGCCAGATTGTCTGCGAACCCCATCGTGTTGGCTCTCGAGAGCGCAAAGCCATCGCTGGCGAGATGCATGCGTGCGAGGGTTGCTCCGACGGAAAGAGCCTGATCGGGCTCCGGCCGCGTTGGAGATACGCCAGGGAGGAACTCGATTAACGCCAGAGCCTTCCCGTCGTGCATGTGGAAACTTGCCCCGGTCCGATCGTGAATTGTCCGTGGAACAGGGCACCCACGATTCGAAAGGTGATCCAGCAACCCGAGAAAGTAAGGCAGATCGCCGAGTTCTATGCGGCGTTCGTACATTGTCAGAATAAACCGTGCTCCGGCACCATTGTTTCCGGTGGTTTCGATCAGCCAGTTCGAATTGGAAACGCCTTCGGCGATGCCTTTGGCAGACAGCAAAGTCCCGACGTCATACTGCGCGATCAATTCCGCCAGCTGCTCCGCACCGAGATGGGTGTAAACCGCCAATTTTCAGCATCCCTATTCGGTAAGCTGGCGGGGCAGTTTGAAAACCATTTTCTCTTCGGTGTGCGTGATCGTCCGCTCACGGATAGGGCGCAGCTTTGCAAGGGCATCCACCACTTCGCGAACCAGCACTTCGGGTGCGGACGCACCGGCGGTGAGACCAATCGTGTCGATACCCTCAAGCCAGGCGGGGTCTATTTCCTCAGCCCGCTGTATCAGTTTGCCGGGCGTGCCAAGCCGCTCGGCAACCTCGACGAGGCGCAATGAATTCGAAGAATTGGGAGCGCCAACCACCAGCACCAGATCGCAGTCATGCGCCAGTTCCTTCACTGCGGCCTGGCGATTTGAGGTGGCGTAGCAAATGTCTTCCGCCTTGGGACCGCTGATATTGGGATAGCGCCATTCAAGCGCCTCGATCACTTCGCGCGTATCATCAACCGACAAGGTCGTCTGAGTGAGATAGGCAAGCGGTTCGTCCGAATCGAAAGGCAGCTTGTCCACGTCCTCGATATTTTCCACCAGCGTCATCTGGCCCGGTTCGACCTGCCCCATTGTGCCGATCACCTCCGGGTGGCCTTCGTGTCCGATGAAGATAATATGGCGGCCCTTTTCCAGCTGACGTTCGGCCTGTCGGTGCACCTTGGAAACGAGCGGACAGGTGGCGTCGACATACATTAGCTTGCGCCGCTTTGCTTCGGCGGGAACCGATTTCGGAACGCCGTGCGCGCTGAACACCACCGGTGCATCGTCGGGCACTTCGTCCAGTTCCTTGACGAAAATCGCGCCTTTCGCCTTCAGCCCTTCGACAACATATTTGTTGTGGACGATTTCATGGCGGACATAGACCGGCGCGCCATAGCGTTCGAGCGCCTTTTCGACGATCTCGATGGCCCGATCCACTCCGGCGCAAAAGCCACGAGGTGCTGCGATCAGGAGATTCAGCGGTTTTGCGTCCACAGAGGGCTCTTGAAATGGGGCGTTCATGTCTCAGCCTCTAGCGCTTTGCTGCGCGGCTCGCTAGGGCGGACACGCAGATAGGGATGGGGTTCCCGATACAGTTCGATATTCGAGGACGGTTTTCAATGATGTTTCGCACCCGTGTTTTGACTGCCATCGCGCTTGCTGCGGGTCTTGCGGGCTGTGCGCGAGAGGGTGAGCTGGTTGTTGATCAGGGCGTCGGTATCACCGCGGTCCTATCTTCCTGCCCTGCGGTCGGCATTCCCAACTATACCGGTGACGTGACGACTTTCCGCGATGCCGGCAATCAGACCTTTGGTAATCTCGATGTGACCGCCTCGATCACCAATCTTCGTTCAACCTGCAACGACAGTTCGGAAAAGGTCTACACCGAAGCGACTTTCGATGTGCACGCCCGGCGCGCCGATGCGCGCGGTGCGCGCTCGGTCACATTGCCCTATTTCGTCACTGTGCTTCAGGGCGGCAGCGCCGTCGTGACCAAGCGGGTGGGCGAAGTGACGCTCAACTTTGCTGACGGACAGGAACGCGCAATGGCGAGCGGCAAGGCCGGTTCGTTTGTCGATCGCGCGGCAGCATCCTTGCCGGAAGATATCCGCGAGCAGATCACCCGCCGACGCCGTCCGGGCGATCCCGAAGCGGCGCTTGATCCGTTGGCTGCCCCCGAAGTTCGCGCGGCAATCGCCCGGACCCGGTTCGAAATGCTTATCGGATTTCAGCTGACCGAAGAGCAATTGGCCTACAACGCCACAAGGTAAGCGAACCCTTGAAAAATCCGCATGACCCCGCAAAGGCTGGGGCATGCCCACCAAGGAGCCCCGATAGCTCGGGAGCGCACAGGTATTCTATGTCGCAAGAGACACTCTACGCCGCCTTTGCCGGCACCATCGAAACCGCGCTGATTGATCTTGTTGCGGAAGGCGTTCTGCCTGCCGACGTGTCGTTTGCCAACGTCACGCTCGAGCCACCGCGCGATCCCTCGCACGGTGATCTGGCTACCAATGCCGCGATGGTTCTGGCCAAACCGGCCAAAGCAAACCCGAGGGCTTTGGCTGAATCGATCGCGGCAAAGCTGCAGGCGCATGATGCAATTGTCAGCGCTGAAATTGCAGGCCCCGGCTTCATCAACCTGCGGCTCGATCGCAAGGCGTGGATCGCTGAATTGAACGCTGTTCATGCGCTCGCCGACGAATACGGTCGATCGGCCATGGGGGCAGGGCGGACGGTCAACGTCGAATATGTATCTGCCAATCCCACTGGCCCAATGCACATGGGGCACTGCCGCGGAGCCGTGGTGGGCGATGCGCTGGCGAGCCTGCTTGAATTTGCCGGGCACCGGGTGATCCGCGAGTATTACGTCAACGATGCGGGTGCGCAGGTCGATGTACTCGCTCGCTCCGTCCATCTGCGGTATCGCGAAGCGCTCGGCGAAAAGATCACCATTCCTGATGGCCTGTATCCCGGGGACTATCTGGTTCCGGTAGGACGGGCACTCGCCGCTGAATTTGGCGATAAATATGCCGCCGCGCCAGAGAGCGAGTGGTTGATCGAATTCCGCACTCGCGCCGTTGCGGCAATGATGGACATGATCCGGGCCGATCTCGCGACTCTCGGCATCAATCACGACCTGTTCTCGTCCGAGGCCGAATTGCAGGCTTCGGGCAAGGTCGACGCGGCAGAGGCATGGCTGCGCGAACACGACCTTGTCTATGACGGCGTGCTCGAAGCGCCCAAGGGCAAGGCCCCGCCCGAGGATTGGGAGCCGGTGGAATTGCCGCTGTTCCGTTCGACCAAGTTCGGGGACGATCAGGATCGTCCGATCAAGAAGTCGAACGGCGCGTGGACCTATTTCGGTGCAGACCTCGCATACCACTTCCAGAAAGCCCAGAATGCTGATGCCCTCGTCGATATCTGGGGCGCGGACCATGCGGGGACGGTGAAGCGGATCAAGGCAGCCGTGGCCGCACTGACCAGCGCCGATGGGGCTGCGCCCAAACCCTTCGAGGTCAAGCTGGTGCAAATGGTCCAGCTGATGAAGGGCGGGCAGCCGTTCAAGATGTCGAAGCGCGCCGGCAATTTCGTCACCCTAGCCGATGTCGTCGAGATGGTGGGCAAGGACGTGGTGCGTTTCACCATGCTGACCCGCAAGCCCGACGCGCAGATGGATTTTGATTTCGACAAGGTGGTCGAAGCGTCGAAAGACAATCCGGTGTTCTATGTGCAATATGCCCATGCCCGGATCCAGTCGACCCTGCGCAAGGCATTGGAAGAAGAGGAAATTGCCCCTTCGGCTGACGCTGTTGAACAACTGGGAGATGAGGAAATCGCCCTGATTCGCCGGGCCGCTCAGTTCCCCCGCGAAATCGAGGCCGCAGCAAAGGCCCGCGAGCCGCACCGGATCGCATTCTACCTTTATGACCTCGCCACGGATTTGAACGCGTTCTACAGCCTCGGTAACACCGACCTGGAAAAGCGCTTCATTGTGAAACACGATAAGGGTTTGTCCGCGGCTCGGCTTTTCCTTGCGCAGGCAATAGGGCAAGTGTTGCGCAATGGGCTTCGCGTCTTGGGTGTGGAAGCCGTCGATAGGATGTGACTTGGGGGCAGATCGGTGATTATCGAAGCCGAGTATGAAGAAGTCGAAGGCAGCGGGCAGGAATCCGAACTCGACCTGTCCGATGACGACAGTCTGCCTTGGCTTGAGGCTGACGAGGAAGACGAAGGGCGTAGCGATATCGATATCGCCCAGATCATCGGATTTGCGCTGATCCTGCTTACTATACTTGCGGCTGTAGTTGGTGCCGTCTGGTATTTCGCGAACAAGTCCGGCAATGCCGAAGTGGTTGCCGATGGCAGCATGATCGAGGCGCCCGAAGGCCCGATCAAGGAGCGTCCGAAGGACCCCGGCGGCAAAGAGTTTGACGGTACCGGCAATGTCGCTCCTGTGGTTGCCGAAGGTGGCACCCGTGAAGGCGTTCTTGATACCGCTGGTGACGAAAGCGCACAGACGCAAACGCCCGCATCTTCACCTTCATCCGACGAGTCACCGGCAACCTCATCGTCCGGATCGGGCGGTGTCGGCGTGCAGCTTGCGGCATACAGTTCGCGTGCCCGTGCCGAGCAGGGCTGGAATGACCTGCGCCGCCGCACTGATGCGCTCGACAATGCGCGTTATCGGATCGAAGAAGGTGTGGTCGACATCGGGACCGTCTACCGTCTTCAGGCCGTCGCCAGCGATCGCGCAGCAGCGGAACAACTCTGCGCCGCGCTCAAGGCTGATGGTCTCGATTGCCAGGTAAAGCCCTGAACGACCCGCAATTCGTCGCTTTCCCACCGCCTTTCCCCGTCAAATGTGGCGGACAAGTGGTTAGCGCGCTTGCCTGATCTGCTGCACGCTGCAAGGTTTTGGCCATGACACCGGCAATTTTCGGATGCTCCGGCGCCCGCCTGACAGCGGATGAGCGCGATTTCTTCCGCGATGCGGATCCGGCTGGTTACATCCTGTTCGGGCGCAATTGCGAGGATCCGCAACAATTGCGGGCGCTAACCGATGAATTGCGTGCACTCCACGGGCGCGAGCGGCTGTTGATCTCGATCGATCAGGAAGGCGGGCGGGTGGCCCGTCTGCGCCCGCCGCATTGGTCTGCCTATCCGGCGGGTGAGGCTTTCGACCGGTTGTACCGGCTTGCCCCGGCAAGTGCGATCGAGGCAGCGCGTGCTGGAGCCCACGCAATGGCGCTGGAACTTTCGGCCATGGGCATCACCGTGGATTATCATCCGCCGCTCGACCTGCGCCAGACCGGTGCGCACGATGTAATCGGTGATCGATCACTGGGGAGCGACCCGGTGCAGGTTGCTGCGATCGGGCGTGCGATACTCGACGGGCTGGCTGCCGGAGGGGTGACCGGATGCATCAAGCACATGCCCGGACATGGCCGCAGCAAGGTCGACTCGCACAAGGAAATGCCCACCGTGCATGAAAGCGCGCAGGAGCTTGAAGACGACATCGCTCCGTTTCGCGCGCTGAATTCTGCATTGATCGGCATGACCGGCCATCTCAAATTTCCCGCCTGGGATGCCGACCGGCCCGCCACCTTGTCGCCGACTATCATCGGCGATGTCATTCGCGACCAGATCGGCTTTGATGGCCTGTTGCTGACGGATGACATCGATATGGAAGCGCTCGATGGCAGTATCCCTGAAAGGGCGGCTCGCGCATTGGCTGCCGGTTGCGACATCATCCTGAATTGCTGGGCGAAAATGGATGAAATGCAGGGCATTTGCGACTCAGTACCGGCGATTAGCGAAAAGTCCGCAGCCCGTTTGGAGCGCGCTCTCGCGCCAACGCGATTGGCCGATGCCATTTCTCCCGAGCAAGGGAAGTTGCTGGCCAAGCGGGATGCACTGCTGGCCCTTGAGGGAGAGGCCGCATGAACGCCGATCGCGACGACGGGTTCATGATCTCCGGCGATGCCGCAGGTGCATCGGAGCCGACGGCAGAACTTCCCGAGGGCTGGTTGGACGAAACCGGCAAGCAGGGCGCGAAGCAGGGTGACGAGGCTCTTTATCTGGAGCTTGACGGGTGGGAAGGTCCGCTTGACCTGCTGCTCGATCTGGCGCGTCGGCAAAAGGTCGACCTGCGACAGATTTCGATCCTGGCGCTGGTTGATCAGTATCTCAATTACATTGAGCGCGCTCAGGATTTGCGGCTGGAACTGGCAGCCGATTACCTCGTGATGGCGGCATGGCTGGCGTACCTCAAATCGGCGTTGCTGCTGCCCAAGGACGAACAGGCAGACCCAAGTCCCGAAGAACTTGCCCTGCGTCTGCAATTGCGGTTGCAGCGGCTTGGGGCGATGCGCGAGGCCGCTGCGCGATTGATGGCGAGAGACCGGATCGGGCGCGATATCTTCCTGCGCGGCGCTCCGGAAGGGCTCAGGACGGATCGAAAAATCCTCTGGAAATCAGATGCCTATTCGTTGATTCAGGCGTATGGTCAGGTCAAGGCGCGGACGGCTCCTCGCATTTATCACGTTTCCGATCGCCCGGTTATGACGCTCGAAAGCGCGCTTGATCGGGTTTCGGCCATGCTTGGCGTGACCCTGGAATGGATGGAAATCCGCGATTTCCTGCCTCCGCACGCCAATCCTGCCCTGCGGCGTTCGGCACTTGCTTCCAGTTTTGTCGCGGCACTCGAACTGGCGAGGCTGGGTCGTGCGGAGATTGCTCAGGAAGAAGCCTTTGCGCCACTGCGAATCCGTCGCCTGAAAGAGGGGGCATAAGGTGACTGAAAAGGTGCACAAGGAGGCTGACGAGGTCGAGCGCGGGCTTGAAGCGACGTTGTTTGCCGCCGAGGAACCGCTAACCGTCGATCAGCTGGCAGCACATCTCGGGGGTCTGGAAAAGGATCTCGTGCGGGATGGATTGGCAGCATTGCAGCAGCATTATTCGCGTCGCGGCGTCCAACTTGTCGAACGCGGCAAGCGGTGGCATTTCGAAACTGCCGCAGACATGGCGCATTTGCTTCGCCGCGAAAAAGAGCAGGTTCGTCGCCTCAGTCGCGCGGCGACCGAAGTGCTTGCGATCATTGCCTATCACGAACCCGTCAGCCGCGCGGAGATCGAATCCATCCGTGGGGTGCAGACAAGCTCCGGCACTCTCGATGTGTTGATGGAGGCCGGATGGATCCGGCTGGCCGGTCGTCGTGAAGTCCCCGGCCGTCCTGTCATCTACGCGACCACTGCCGAGTTCCTCGATCACTTCGGACTTGCATCGCGTCGCGATTTGCCCGGCATCGACGAATTACGGGCGGCCGGGCTGCTGGATCCGGTGGACGAAGCGTTCGAGGAGGCGATGGCGGATTCCGGCAGCGCAGACAGCGACGATGGCGATCACGATGAGCCCGATCCCGATCTGGAAGAAGATTCGGCGGATTGATCGTGTCCGTGATCTCAACGGTCACTGGCGCAGTCCTGTTATCATCCCTATATTGCCAGCCTCATCACCCGAAACGGGCAAACAAGAGAGAATTCGCATGGGCGGTATCGGTATCTGGCAAATCCTCATCGTGGCGATCGTGATCCTCGTCCTGTTCGGGCGTGGTCGGATTTCCGAAATGATGGGAGATTTCGGCAGGGGCATTTCGAGCTTCAAGAAGGGCATGAACGAGACCGAGGAAACCGTGTCATCGGCCAAGGCCCAGATAGAAGCGCCTGCAAAGGATGCTGCCTCAACGGAAGCCAAGACCGGCGAGAAAAGCGATAACCCCGGCTGATCGCAGAAAAACCCGCGCGGACAGTCGCGCGGCATGAAGGCACATCCATGTTCGACATTGGCGCCGCAGAACTGCTGGTAATCATCATCGTCGCGGTCATCGTGATCGGGCCGAAGGATATGCCGCTTGCCATGCGCACTGCCGGGCGCTGGATCGGCAAGGTGCGCAAGGTTTCCGCCCATTTCCGGACTGGTATCGATGCAATGGTGCGCGAGGCGGAATTGGAGGAAATGGAGAAGAAGTGGAAAGCGCAGAACGAGGAAATCATGCGCCGCACCGCCTCTTTGACCGAGGCTGAAAAGGGTGCGCCAGTTATGACGGGGCCACCTCCGGTCGGAGAAGTCGAAGGCGAACGCACCGACGGCGACGCCTCCGGCGACCAGATCAAGGATACGCAATCCGGCGAGTCCGCAGCTTCCAAGTCCGATCAATAGGCGCGCTGCGATGGTATTCGAGATAAAGGACATCGACGAAACCCGCGCTCCGCTGCTCGATCACCTGATCGAACTGCGCACCCGTCTGGTGCGCTCGATCTTCGCGCTGCTGGTGGGTTTCGGCGTCTGTTTCTACTTCGCCGATCCCATTATCGGATTTCTCGTTCAGCCGCTTAAGGATGCCTTTCCCGAAGGCGAAGGACAGCTGATCTTCACGAAGCTTCCTGAAGTTTTCTTCGTCGAATTGAAGGTCGGCCTGTTTGCCGGTTTCATGCTCAGCTTTCCGATCATCGCCAATCAGCTTTGGGCGTTTATCGCGCCGGGCCTGTACGCCAGCGAGAAGAAGGCATTTCTTCCGTTCCTGATCGCCACTCCGGTGCTGTTTCTTGGCGGCGCTGCATTGGCCTATTTCGTGGTTATGCCGACAGCGTTTCGGTGGTTTCTCGGTTTTGGCGGGACAGCAGGCGGGCTGGAGATTCAGGCGCTCCCCAGCGCCGGTGATTACCTCAGCCTGGTGATGCAGTTCATTCTCGCCTTCGGGCTGACCTTCCTGCTCCCGGTCTTGCTCATGCTTTTGCACCGCGCGGGTATCGTCAGTCGTGAACAACTGGTTGCTGCGCGCCGCTATGTCATCGTCGGTGTGGTGGCGCTGGCTGCTGTTGTCACACCTCCCGATCCGGGCAGCCAGATCATCCTCGCGATCCCCTTATTGCTGTTGTTCGAGGGATCGCTGGTGCTGATGCGTGTGCAAGAGCGGATGATGAAGCGCAAGGCATCCGATGCGGATAAAGCAAGCGCGAACCCCGAGACGGGCAACGAGACAGGTTGAAAAGCAAGGCTGCCCGGTTCGCCAATCTGCTGAATGCGAAACCCGGACAATAAAAAAGGGGCCCCGAACGGGACCCCTCTTCATGATCGCTGTATAAGCAGCTTACGGGCTGGCAGGCTCATCATCATCATCTGCGATGATGATGATGCCGCCGATCACGGCAGCAGCAGCCAGAACGGCAATCAGGATGCCCGAGCCGCCTTCAAGTTCACTTTCACCCGAAACCGGGGCGACCGAACGCTCAAACGCGGCTTCTGCGATAGCCGGCGAAGCTGCGAGCGAAACCGCCGCAGTTGCCAGAGCGAGGGTACGAATTTTCATTAATAGTCTCCTATGAGTCTTCTGCGATCAAACTCACCTGCTGCCTATGCCAGCAAGGCCATGGTGACAACCCCCAAACCGACGAAAAACATGCTCCGGGGTGTCGTCAGAACAGTTTTATTTCAACATTTTAAGCACGCCGTGGCTCACTTGCCTCACCTACCACACGGTCAGGAAGCGGATCGGAAAAACACCTGTTGCGACCTGCCTGAGGCAAGCTGAGCCATACGAGCGATGGCTGGCGGGAAAACAACGGGCGACCGCCATTACCCTTCGCGACCTTGCTAAGGCTTATGAGTGACCAAACTATGAAAATTCCGATGCGAATCAAGCGACTAGGTAGTCACACCTATCGCGATTGAACGCTATCCCGGCATTGCCGTCATCACTCAGAGCGGAAATGGATCAATCCCGAGGTGCATAAACCCGCGTTCCGCCGACCCAGACTTCGCGAATCTCGGTTTCGCGAATTTCCGAAGGCGAAGCGAGCAGGGGGTCCCGGTCGACAAACAGGAAATCGGCGCGTTCGCCTGGAATCAGGCGGCCAAACCTGCCGTCGGCAAAACCGGCGAAGGCTGCATCGGCGGTGAAGGCTGCAAACGCCTGCTCGCGGCTCACGGCCTCTTGCGCGCGCCAGCCGCCGAATGGCCGGCCATTGGCATCCGTGCGACTGATAGCCACCGCGACCCCGGCAAAGACATCTGCGGGTTCGACAGGAGCGTCCGAACCGAAGGCGAGTTTGCCACCGACTTCCAGTACGCTGCGCCAGGCGTAGGCGCCGCCAAGCCGGTCTTCACCCAGCCGCGCCTCTGCCATGAACATGTCGCTGGTCTGGTGCAGCGGCTGCATCGACGCAATCACGCCATGATCGCCAAAGCGGGCAAGATCGTCGACATCAACGATCTGGGCGTGCTCGATCCGCCAACGGCGATCCCCGGTGTAGGTTTCGGACAATTCCTCGATCGCCAGCAGGACTTCGGAATTGGCGGCATCGCCAATGGCGTGCACGGCCGTCTGGAAATTGTCGAGCGCCGCACGGCTCATCCGGTTGCGCAATTGCGCTGGGGTCAACAGCGGCAAGCCGTGGGTGTTGGGCTCGTCCTCATACGGTTCCTTTAGATTCGCGCCACGCGAGCCGAGCGCCCCGTCGAGATAAAGCTTGATCCCGTTCAGACGCAGCCGATCCTCATAAAGCCACGGGGTCGGCCCGGTCCCGCCGATCAGTTCCATCGTCTCAAGCGAGTTGGCGTAGGACATGATGCGGATACGCAGCGCGCCGGCATCGCCTGCGCGGCGGAAGGTTTGCCAGTCCTCTATGGTGGTGCCCATGTCGGCAACGGCAGTGATGCCGTTGGCGAGCAACCGTTCTTGAGCCATCATCAGCGCAGCGTTGCGATCTTCAGGGCGCGGAGGCGGGATGGTGTCTGCCACCAGCGATTCGGCATTGTCGACGAAAACACCGGTGGGATTGCCGTTGGCATCGCGGATGATGCGTCCGCCTGAAGGATCGACTGTCTTTGCGGTTACCCCAGCTTGTTCCATCGCAAGACTGTTGGCCCAGGCGGCATGGCCATCGACACGTTGCAGCCAGACCGGGCGATCGGGCACGATCGCGTCGAGCTCGGCTGCGGTCGGGAAACGGCCAAGGCCCCATTTCTCCTGATTCCAGCCGCGGCCGAGAATCCACGGGCGGCCCGCGTTTTCCTCGGCAAAAGCGGCGATCTTGGCCAGTGCCTCTTCAAGGCTGTTTGTTTCCGAAAGATCGAGCGTCAGCGCGCCAAACCCGATCCCCATGACGTGGACATGCGCGTCGATCATGCCTGGCAGCATCACCTGCCCTGCGCCGTCGATGGCGAATTCGACACCCTCGGGCCGCGCTTCGCCGCGTTCGAGGGTGCGAGTGATCACGCCATCATCGTCGAACACCAGCTGGGTGAAACGCTTCACCTCGCCGTTTTCGTCAATGGTGATGCCATCGACGTTATAGACCAGCGTATCAGCCAGCGCAGGCGTGGCGATCAGCGCCGCCGATGCGGCGAGAAGGGTGCGGAACATGGGAAGCCTCATTTCGTGTCTTTCACCTTGGGAAGCCGGGTTATCAGCGCGCTGGTGTCGAGCCGGTTCCCGCCCTGCGCCTGTACATCGGCATAAAATTGATCGACCAGCGCGGAAATCGGCGAAGACAGGCCGAGCCGCTTTGCTTCCTCCAGCGCATAGCCCAGATCCTTGCGCATCCAGTCGATCGCAAAGCCGAAATCGAACTTGTCCTGCACCATCGTCGCCCAGCGATTGTCCATCTGCCAGCTTTGCGCGGCTCCGCCGGAGATGGCCTGATAGGTCTTGTCGAGGTCCAGCCCCGCGCCCTGTGCCAGCCGGATCGCTTCGGACAACCCGCCAAGCACTCCGGCGATGCACATCTGGTTTGCCATCTTGGCCGTCTGGCCCGCACCTGTCGGGCCGACGTGAACGATGGATTTGGCATAGCAGTCCATCACCGGACGCGCGCGCTCGACCGCCTCCTCGCTGCCTCCGCACATGATCGCCAGCTGGCCGTTTTCGGCACCGGCCTGACCGCCGCTGACCGGAGCATCGACGAAACCGATGTCGAAATTGGCGCAGCGTTCCCCAACCGAACGGGCGATGTTGGCAGAAGTGGTGGTGTGGTCGACCAGCAGCGCGCCTTGTGGAAGCAGAGCGAGAACGCCGCTGTCGCCTTCAAGAACGGACAGCAGGTCTTCGTCATTGCCCACGCAGGTGAAAGCGATATCCGCACCCTCTGCCGCTTGGGCCGGAGTTTCGGCGAAAGCGATGGGAAGCCCTTCCTCACTCCACTTCGCCTGCCAATGCGCGGCGCGTTCCTGAGAGCGGTTATAGACCGTTACCTTGTATCCGGCGCGAGCCAGATGTCCGGCCATCGGCCCGCCCATCACACCCAGACCGATAAAGGCAATGTTGATTGGTTGTGTCATGGTTCGCTGCCCTAAAGCCTATTGCACGTACTGCCAACGCCAAGGCTGATTGCAGGGCGGATGAAGTATTTCTTTGGCATCATTACGGCGTTTCGAATTGCCCTTGCCGCTATGGGAGGCTAGCGCGGCGCGCATCATGACTGTGCCAGCCGCAAACCAAGCCTCGCCCGAGCAAGCCGTCGCTACTCCGGCCGATCTCACCATCGAAGACGTGCGTGCCGCTGCCGCGCGTATCGAAGGCGCCGTGGTCAAGACGCCCATGATGCATTCGATCACCTTGTCGGAGATTACCGGGGCGGACATCTGGCTCAAGTTCGAGAATTTGCAGTTCACCGCCGCCTACAAGGAACGCGGTGCGCTCAACGCCTTGTTGCAGCTTACCGAGGATCAGAGGAAGCGCGGAGTTATCGCGGCATCGGCAGGCAATCACAGCCAGGGCCTTTCCTACCACGGCACCCGGTTGGGCGTGCCAGTCACCATAGTCATGCCCAAGACGACCCCGACGGTGAAAGTGATGCAGACCGAAAGCGTCGGCGGCAATGTTGTGCTCGAAGGCGAAACATTCGACGATGCGCATGCCCATGCGCGGCTGCTCGAAAAGGAACGCGGCCTCACTTTCGTCCACCCGTTTGACGATCCCAAAATCGCCGCCGGGCAGGGCACGGTCGCTCTCGAAATGCTGGAGGTGAACCCCGATCTCGATTGCCTCGTCACGCCTATTGGCGGCGGCGGGCTGATTTCGGGCATGGCGACTGTCGCCAAGTCACTGAATCCGGACATGGAAGTCATCGGCGTCCAGGCTGCGCTGTTCCCAAGCATGTTCGCCAAGATTAAGGGCGAGGAACGCGATTGCGGGGGTGATACCCTTGCAGAAGGCATCGCCGTGAAGAAGCCGGGCGAATTCACCAGCAAGGTAATCGCTGAGCGGGTCGATGACATCCTGCTGGTGGATGAACCCGAGCTGGAAAAGGCAGTGGCGCTGCTGCTGCAGATCGAAAAGACCGTGGTTGAAGGCGCAGGCGCCGCCGGACTTGCTGCCGTGCTGATGAACCCCGAACGGTTCGCCGGAAAGAAAGTCGGCCTGGTGCTGTGCGGGGGCAATATCGACACCCGGCTGCTCGCAAACGTGCTGCTGCGCGATCTTGCCCGACAGGGGAGGCTGGCACGGCTGCGCGTGACCTTGCAGGATCGCCCCGGCGCGCTGTTCAAGGTCATGCGGCTGTTTGACGCGCACAACGTCAACATCATTGAAATCTATCACCAGCGCATCTTCACGACGCTGCCGGCAAAGGGCCTGATCACCGATATCGAATGCGAGGCGCGCGATGCCGAGCAGGTCGAAAGGCTCGTCGATGCGCTGCGCGAGGCGAATTACAACGTACAGGTTGTCGAACTCAACTGATCAGGTGATTCGCCGGCCCGGTCGCGCTTCCCGATTAGCCGTTAAGTGCCTGTTTCTGTGTTGTCCCACTTTCGGGCGAGCAGCTTCGACTTTGCAAAACATTGCTCCGGAACGGCGCATTACTTTTGGCCAGCTTGTGCAAAGTAACCCAAAATTCACCCTGTTTTGTGGTTAAGGGTCTTTTACCGCCGGAGGCAAAAAGGCATAAGAATGTCTTAACACGCGCCCAGACGATTCCCGTTCAAGAGGACCCAGCCAGACCCGTGACGGCTCCGATCCGCTTTCCCCGCTTCTTCGTGACGAGCCCTGCGCCGTGCCCGTATCTGCCCGGGCGTAGCGAAAGGAAGGTCTTTACCGAGTTGAAGGGGCCGCATGCGGATCAGTTGAACGAGGCACTGGGCCGCATCGGTTTCCGCCGCAGCCAGACCGTTGCCTATCGCCCTAGCTGCCTCGATTGCCAGGCATGCGTTTCGGTCAGGGTGGTGGCGCGCGATTTCCGGCCGTCGGGCACGCAAAAGCGCGATCTCAAACGCAACAGCGATCTGATCGTTACCGAATGCCGCCCCTGGGCGACCGACGAACAGTTCGAATTGCTGACCAAATATCTCGGCGTGCGGCATCCCGACGGCGGGATGTCGACCATGGATGAACTCGACTATGCCGACATGGTCGAACACACCCCGGTCACCAGCACCGTAGTGGAGTATCGCGAACCGACGGAAACCGGGGAGCCGGGCCGCCTGGTTGGCGCCTGCCTGACTGATCGTCAGGGCGATGGCCTCTCGATGATCTATTCGTTCTACGATCCTGATCATGCCGAACGTGCGGGTCTGGGCAATTACATCATTCTCGATCACATCCGCCGTGCCGCTGAAGACGGCCTTCCCTATGTTTACCTGGGATATTGGGTGGATGGGTCGCCGCGCATGCAGTACAAAGTCCGCTACCGCCCGCTAGAACGATTGACGCGTGAGGGGTGGCAGCGAATGGACGATGCCGAACAAACCAAGCTTATCGCAGTCGCCACGGCTCCGCGCGATCGGACGAAAGGGAGTGTTGCGGGTGTCGGTGGCAAAGACGGACAGCCCGGCAAATTCCGTTCGAGCTGAGCGATTGCATTGGCCGAAGCTGGGACTGGCCCTCGCGGTCGGCGTGGCGATGTCCGGTTCGCCGGCATTCGCGCAATCGCTCGATGACCTGATCCCGCAAAGTGCAGTCGAACGGCCAGAGGACTGGGCTGCGCAAGGTGCGCCAGAAACGCCGCAGCCACCCGCTGAAGATCCTCAGGAGCCTGCCGGATCTGATGAGCAAGCACCTGAGCCTACCGTTGTTCCATCCGATCCGCTGTTCGATCTGAACGCTTCGCTTGACAATCTCTGGATCCCCGAAATTCCCGAGCTTGAACCCGATCCGGAGGCTCTGGCCTTTACCGAAATCGACGCTCCTGACCTGGTGGAACTGCCCGATCTCATAGAGGTTTCGCTCGGCGATGAACTTGTGCTGGCGTTTCCTGCGGATCGTTCGAGCTTCCCTGAAGAGAGGGAGTATGTGGAACGTTTCCGGGCGCTGTCCACGATCAAGGCGCTCGACAGCGGGCAGGAAACCGTGCCGCAACTGGCCGCCCGTGCACGGTCTGACGAGCTGCTGTTGGACGATATACTGCGCAACTATGGCTATTACGACGGCAGTGTCATCCGCCTCTTGTCCGGAGGACGGCGCGAACAGGCCCGCGTCGGAAGCGCAGTGGACAGCGATCCGCGGGTGCGTTTCGACATTATTCCGGGCGAGCGATACAGCTTTGGCAGGATTGATCTGGGTGCACTTGACCGTCTGCCAGATCCTGATGGCGCGCGGCTGAGGAGCGAATTCGGCATCGCGTCCGGCGACCCGCTCTACGCTGACAGGATTGTGGCGCAGCAGTTGAACCTGTCCGTCGCCTTGGGGGAAAACGGCTATCCCTTTGCGACGCTGGGGGAGCCGTCGCTGCTGGTCGATCATTCACGGCTTGAAGGCGATCTTACCCTGCCGGTCGAACCGGGCGGCAAATTCGTCTTTGGCGACATCCTGAGCAATGATCCCGAATTCCTTTCCGGGCGGCATCTTGCCCGGATTGCCCGCTTTGATCCGGGTGAGACCTATCGCGAAAGCATGAAGGAAGACCTGCGGCGGGCCATTCTCGCCACAGGGTTGGTTTCCAGCGTCGCCATCGCCCCGCGCGAGGCCACCCCTCCCGAAGCAGGTGTGCCCGGCGAAGTCGCGCTTGACGTGACGCTTGAACGTGCGCCGCTGCGGACCATTTCGGGCGCTATCGGCTACGGTACAGAGGACGGCTTCAAGCTTGAAGCAGGATGGGAGCACCGCAATCTTTTCCCGCCCGAAGGATCGCTGCGGCTGCGCGGTATCATTGGCACGCGCGAGCAGCTGGCGAGCGTCACCTTTGCCCGCCGTAATTTCCGCCAGCGCGATCAGACCATCGGGATCGATGCCTATGCCAGCGATATCGAGACCGAGGCGGTGGATGCGCGCACCATCGGCCTCAGGGCGGGGCTGGAGCGGGTGTCAAACCTGATCTTCCAGAAGCCGCTTGGATGGCAAGCCGGGTTTGAACTGCTTTACACCGATGAACGCAACCGCGTCATAGGCGGCATTCCTCGTCCCAGACAGACCTATCAGATCGCCGGTCTGTTCGGCAGCATGACGATTGACCGGAGCGATGACTTGCTTGACCCGACCAAGGGTTTCCGGATCACCGGTGTGGTTGCTCCCGAGGTTTCGCGCTCGCTTGGCGATGAAACCTACTATGTTCGCACCCGGATCGATGCGAGCATCTACCAGCCGTTCGGCGACAATGTCATAGCCGGGCGTATCGCCTTCGCCACCAATCAGGGGGCTGAACCATTCCAGTTGGCACCGTCTCGCCGGCTTTATGCAGGTGGTGGCGGATCGGTGCGCGGATACGGGTTCCAGAGCATTGGCCCGCTCAACGATTTCGGTGAACCTACCGGCGGCGGATCGCTGGTGGAGGCTGCGGTAGAAGCGCGCATCGAGACCGGATTGCTCGACGGAGCGGTGGAGGTCGTGCCGTTCTTCGATGTCGGTTCGGTGTCGCTCGGCTCAACCCCCGATTTCCGGTTTGTCCAGTACGGCGCAGGCGTGGGTGTGCGGTACAAGACCAGCTTCGGTCCGATCCGCGTCGATGTTGGCGTTCCGCTCAATCCGGGAATGTTTGACGCTCTGGTGGTCGTCTATGTCAGCCTTGGGCAGGCGTTCTGATGAGCGAGCCTGAAACCATCATGACCGATACCGCCGATCAGCCGCAAGCAAAGCGCCGCTGGGCAAAGCGGCTGGGCTGGGCAATCGCGATCGTGATGGCGCCGGTGCTGCTGGCTGCGGCATTCCTTTCATCGCCGATCGGCAAACGTTTCGTGGCAGACCAGATCGCGCAAGTTTCGCCTGCCTCAGGGCTCCGGTTCGAAGTGGGGCGGATCGAAGGCGATATTTACGGCTCCGCGATCCTGCACGACGTGGTGGTCAAAGACCCCAAGGGGACGTTCCTTACCATACCCGAAGTCGCGCTCGACTGGCGTCCGCTTGCTTGGCTGTGGAGCGGGCTCGATATCCGCGAGTTGTCAGCGCGTCGGGGCCGGTTGCAGCGCATACCCGAACTGCTGCCCGGCGATCCTGACGCCCCCATCCTGCCCGATTTCGACATTCGTGTGGACAAGCTGGCGATCGAAAACCTCACACTGCTCGAAGGTGTGGCGGGCGAAGTGGCTCAGCGCGTCGATTTCGATGCCAAGGTCGATATCCGTTCAGGCCGTGCATTGGTTGATGCGCAAGGCCGGTTCGGGCCTGAGGACCGGATCGATTTCCTGCTCGACGTGGAGCCGGATGGTGACAGGTTCGATCTGGCGCTGGACTACAAGGCCGCCGATGATGGCCCGATTGCGGCGATTGCCGGTCTGCGTGCCGCCTATGATGCGCGAATTCAGGGGCAGGGGACATGGTCACGCTGGTTGGGGCATGCGCTGGTCAAGCGAGAGGTGGCAGCTCCGGAAGATGGGGCGCGCCAACTCGCTAATGTGGCGGCTTTCCGCATAACCAATGCCAGCGGCAAATACGGCTTGCTGGGGCAGATCAAGCCAACCTTGTCCGATGGATCGATCCTTGATCGCGCGCTGGGGGATGCCGTTTCGATCGCCTTTTCCGGCACGCTGGAAGACAGCGTTCTCGACGGTCAGATGGCTGCGATTTCGGGCGCGCTTGATCTGCGTAGCGCGGGCGGGCTTGACCTCGCTGACAATGAGGCTGACGATCTGATCCTGCGCGCACGGCTGCGCGATCCTGATTTGCTCGGCAGTATTGCCCGGCTTGAGGACGCGCGGTTCGATGCAACCCTTGCGGGGCCATTCCGCGAGCTTGAGATCGAACACACATTGCTTGCCTCCGCGCTCGATGCTGATGGGGTGGCACGGCTCGAACGGCTTTCGCATGATGGCACGGCGAGCTTTGACGGGTCGACCCTGCGTGTGCCGCTCAACATCAGCGCGGGGCAGGTGATCACCGGTAATGACTATGCCGATCCCTTGCTCAAGAGCGGCACCCTGCGCGGCTTGCTGAGCTTTGATGGCAAGCGGCTGGAAGCCGATAATGCCCGTATTGCTTTTCCGGGGCTGAATGCGGAGCTGACCTTGCGAGGCGATACGGCGGCGGGAGCCTATGCGCTGGCCGGACCGGTCACCGCGCGCGGGGTCGCCTTTCCCGAAGTCGGCAGGATCAATGCCAATTCCAAGATACTGCTAAAGTTCGGTTCGGGCTTTCCGTGGAGCTTGCGCGCCAACCTGTCGGGTGTCCTGACCGAAATCACCAATGAAAGTGTGGTGACGGTGGCGGGCGACCCGTTGCGGTTTGACGGCAGCCTTGGCGTTGGCGGCGAGGAGCCGCTGGTGTTGCGCGATGTGGTGCTTGCCAGCGATCGGCTTGATGCCCGGCTGGACAGCAGGATCGTCGAGGGGCGCACGACCTTGGCGGGAAGCGGCAGCCACCAGCAATACGGCCCCTTCACCTTCGACGCGGAGATCGCTGGCGATGGCCCAAGAGCGCAGCTTGTGCTTGCCGATCCGCTTCCGGCGGCCGGTCTCTCGGATGTCAGGGTCGGGATCGCCCCGCAGGGTGACGGCTTTGCTATAGATGTAGCCGGTGGATCGACCCTTGGGCCATTCGAGGGGCAGCTCGGGCTGTATCTTCCAGCTGACGCGCCCACGCGCATCGATATTGCGAGTTTGAAGGTGTTTCGCACCAATGTCGCAGGAGAACTGCTGCTGCGTGAAGCGGGCATCGCCGGTGATCTCGCGCTGAGAGGCGGCGGGCTCAACGGCACTATTCGGATTGCCCCTGCGACGGGCGGTGGGCAGCGGTTGGATGCCGATCTCAAGGCCAATCAGGCGCGCTTTGGTGGTGAGACAGAGATCGCCATCGCGAGCGCGGACATTCGGGCGCAAGGCCGCTTCGGGGCAGGTGCAACGACTATTGATGCCGACATCGCCGGTGAGGGCCTGAAGTACGGGGCACTGGAAATCGCCAGTTTTGCTGCCGAAGCCGCGATCGTCGATGGGCGCGGCGATGTTACGGCTTCGATCGCGGGGCGGCGCGAGGAACGCTTCGCGCTTAAACTCGATGGCGATTTCGCCCCCGGCCGGATCGCGTTGAATGCGCAAGGCGAATACGGCGGCAGGCGGATCACCATGCCGCGCCGCGCGGTTCTGACCTCGCTTGAGGATGGCGGATATCGCCTCGCGCCGACACAGATCAGCTTTGCGCGGGGCCATACCATCATTGAAGGAAGCTTCGGGGGTGATCGGACCGAGCTGGAGGCAAGGCTGGCGAGCATGCCCTTGCAGCTGACGGACCTTGCCGGGGCTGAGCTGGGGCTAGGCGGGAGGTTGTCCGGCATACTCACCTGGAATCAGCGCGATGGCGCAGCGCCCACCGGTAGTGCGCGTGTGCGGGTCGAAGGCTTCCGCCGCTCGGGACTTGTGCTCTCGTCGCACCCTGTCGAAGTCTTCGCCGTTGCCGATCTTGGCCCGGATGCGCTCGCGATTGGCGCGCGCCTGCGCGAAGACGAAACGCCACTCGGACGCCTCGAGGCGCGGATCACCCGGCTGGGTGCAGGCGACGATCTGGCGCAACGGATCAGGCGCGGCCGGCTTGATGCGAGGCTCGATTACGAAGGATCGGCGCAAGCCCTGTGGCGGCTTGCCGCGATCGAGACATTCGACATCACCGGGCCGCTTGATCTGTCCGCCAGCGCGACCGGCACGCTGGAAGCGCCGCGGATATCGGGCAATCTCGCCAGCGATGCGCTGCGGCTGCAAAGCTCGATCTCGGGAACCGATATCGACGGCATCACGCTGCGCGGGCGGTTTGCCGGATCGCGGCTTGAACTCACACGCTTCTCCGGCGCAACGCGTGGCAATGGATCGGTGACGGGTAGCGGTTTTGTCGATCTTGCGGACATCTCGGCAAGCCGGGGGCCGAAGATCGACATCCGCGCTGCAGCCCGGAACGCCAGGCTGCTCAATGCCAATGGCCTCGATGCCACCATCACCGGGCCGCTGCGCATTGTCTCCGACGGTTCGGGCGGCGCCATCGCGGGCCGGGTCCGGGTTGACCGTGCCAGCTGGGCGCTCGGCGTGGCGGAGGAGGACATGCGCCTGCCCACGATCGCCACGCGCGAGATCGGCCGCGCCGACCGGATCGAAGTGGAGCGCGCCACAACTACCGGTGCATGGCGCTACCTCGTCGATGCCACCGCGCCCAGCCGCGTTGCCGTCGACGGCCTCGGCCTCGATAGCGAATGGGGCATCGACATTGCCTTGCGCGGCACTGTCGACGATCCGCGCATCGGCGGCGAGGCCCGGCTGGTGCGCGGCGATTACACCTTTGCCGGAACCCGGTTCGAACTGACCCGCGGGCGGATCGCGTTCGACGAAAGCCGCGCCATCGATCCGCGCCTCGACATCGAAGCCGAAGCCAGCGCCAACGGCACCGACGTGTCCATCGACATCACCGGCAATGCGCAATCACCGATGATCGCTTTCTCGTCCACGCCCGCTTTGCCCGAGGAGGAGATCCTTGCGCGCCTGTTGTTCGGCGGCTCAGTCACCTCGCTTTCCGCCACCGACGCGGTGCAGCTCGGTGCGGCGCTGGCCGCGCTTCAGGGTGGCGGAGCCGGGCTTGATCCGATCGGGCAGCTAAGGCGCTCGATCGGGCTGGACCAGCTCCGCATTGTCAGCGCCGATCCTGCGCTGGGCCGGGGCACCGGGGTGGCGCTGGGCAAGAACCTTGGCCGCCGTTTCTACATCGAACTGGTGACGGACGGGCAGGGCTACAGCGCCACGCAGGTCGAATACCGTATCACCCGCTGGCTCGCACTGCTGGGCACGGTGACAACCATCGGGCGCGACAGCGTGCTGGCGGAGATCAGCCGCGATTACTGAGCCGAATGGTATAGCTTCGCCTCCTCCGCACGCCGCCGGACCAGCCCTTTGAGCACCCGCCCGCCCGCACGGTTCCAGCGGGCGAATTCGGCCGTGGCCCCGGCGTAGTCGCCCGCCCGGTGCTTGCGCGTCAACGTGGCCCGGGCAATCGCGCCGGTGTTGTAGTGGAAGCTGACGAGCGCATCGAACTGTGCCTGCGTGGTGGGCGCATCGCCGATCGCGCGCTCCACTTCGGCAGCATAGCGCGCAAGATCGTCCACCAACCGTTCGTCGCATTGCTCCTGCGTCCAGACGGTCTCCGCCGTGACAAAGCCGTGGAGGCCGCCGCGCGTCGCGCCCCAGCCGATCGTCCACGGTGCGCCGCCCGTGCCGGGATCCGGATAAGCCTCTACCAGCCCGTCACGCCGAAGCCGGGCGCAGCCTTCGAACCGCTTGATCAGGGCAATTCCGGCATCACCGACGGTGCGCGGAGATTGTGTCCGGTTGCGCTCGCTTCGTCGTATGTGAGGCACGCTTGGAACACATGGAACACTGTCCTCAGGTAAAAAAGCAGGAGTGTCATCATTATCGCCGGAAGTGTCACCTTCCGGCAGAAGGACGGGATCGAGCGCCTGATCCAGCGCGTCGACCTCGGCAGGGCGGAAACCACGGCCAAGCATCCGGCGCACGGCATCGAAAACGGGTTTGAGGGTGGGGGAGGGGGTATAAGTCATCGGTATCAGCCTCGAGAAAAGGGGGAACGAGGCCGACTGATTAGGCACAAAAGCGCCGAGTAGGAAAATGGGTTGTGATTGCGCTTGACCTCGCAAGAGGCGCTGGCCAGCTTTACATCATGCTGTTTTCACGCACGAAGCCTCCGGTTGAACGCGAAGAGTACGAATGGCTGCTCGCGTGCTTTGCGTGGCTGCGCACTGTACTTGATGATGCGGATATCCGCCCGGAACTGGTTCTGCCGGGAAACCCCGAACTGAGTGCCGCCCGGACCGCGTCAGAACTGTTCGATGCGGTTAAGCGCCTCGCGGGGATGGAAGAATGGGTTTGTCGGCTTGAACGGTTCGATGCCCCGACGCGGCCGTCTGATCCGAGAATTGTCACTGAGGTGTCGGATGCCGCCGTCGGCACATTCTCGGTCGTCGATGAAGAGGTCGTAATCCGATACTCCAGTGCCATGCTTCATCAGCCCGAAGCGCTGGCCGCAACATTCGCGCATGAACTCTGCCATTATCTGCTGGTCAATGCCGGTGATCCGCCGGGAGGGCCTGATCTCTTGGAGCACGCTATAGATTGCGCAGCGGTCTACATCGGGTTCGGAGTCCTGCTGGCCAATTCGGCCAGAACTTTCGAGCAATGGAACGATGGCGAATGGAGCGGCTGGCAGTCATCAGCCAGCGGCTATCTGTCAGAACAGGCGCTGGTGACTGCGACAGCGATGTTCACCGCTTTGCACGATTATCCATGGGAGCAAGCCCGTGATGCGCTCAAACCCTATCTGCAAGGCGATCTCAAGAAAGCCGCGGCTGCGGTGCGCAAGGATCACCCTGATTTCAAGGCGGCTTTGAAATCAGTGGACTTGCTTCAATGGCGTTACGCCTAAGCCCCAAGGGCAGGTCTTGCGACGCAGCAGGTGTCGCAAGTGCGACCGCGCGCCCGCAGCGCCGCGGGGATGTCGCATCGTGGAAGCGATGCGCAAGAACAGATGTAAAGAGCTCTTGACTGACAAGACCTCTTTACAGTAAAGAGCTCTTTACAGGACAAGGCCTGATGCGAATCACCTCGAAAAGGGCGCTCGAAATTGGAAAACCGGTTGAAGCATCACCGCGAACTGCACGGCTGGAGCCAGGGCGAACTGGCCCGGCGGCTGGGCGTTTCGCGGCAGACGATCAATGCGGTTGAAACCGACAAGTACGACCCTTCGCTGCCGCTGGCATTGCGCATGGCGAAGCTGTTTCAGGTGAGCGTGCCAAACCTGTTTATCGATCACTGGGAGCCGGAAGAATGATGACCGAAACCAATCAGGCGAATGCAAAATCGCCCACGCGCAAAGCGTTGATCGCGATGGCGATTGGTGCCGTCGTGGGATTTGTGACCATGTTCGCGGTGTCGAGTTTCCTGTCCGACGGATGGATCGGGGAATTCGACAAGTCGACCAAGGCCGCAGTGCTGGTCGGTGCTTTCTATGTCGTCATGGGCTTGGGAGTGGCGCTGGGCGCGTTGAAGCCGAAAGTCGGCGCGCGCATCCTCAATGTCGAGGATGAGGAAGAGCTGATGGAACAGCGCGGCATGCTGCTCCATTCCTGCTACGCCGCGTCCTTGTGGGGCGTGGGCCTGGTGGTGGCCGCGCTGGGCGGGGAAAACGGCGTGATCCCGGCTGCCACCGCATTGATCATCGCCGGCATCCTGATCGCGCTTGGCAGCTATTTTGCCTGGCAATCCTATCGCGCGTCGGATGAATTGATGGCTGCGGTGAATTCCGACGCGATGACCATTGGCTATTGCCTTACCTTCGCCGTTGTTGGCGGGTGGGCGCTGCTCGAGCACCTCGGGCTTGCCGCAGGGCAGGACCCAATCGACGTGATCACAATGTTTTATATCCTGAGTATGGTCGCCACATTCGTCGCGACGGGCCGACGTGGACTGCTCAAGCCAAGGTGATCCCGGCTATCGCGAAAAACAAAAGGCCGCCCGGGCACCCCCCGAGCGGCCTTCGTTTTTCCAAGGGGTCTTGGAAATGATGAATTTCTCGCGTGAGCGAGGAGACGAGAGGCCGGATGGCCCCTCGCCCACCAATCAGGAAGAATAATACATGTCGAATTCGACCGGCGACGGGGTCGTTTCGAGACGCAGCTGGTCTTCCCACTTCAGTTCGGCATAGGCTTCGATCTGGTCCATCGAGAACACGTCGCCCTTGAGCAGGAACTCGTGATCCGCTTCGAGAGCTTCGAGCGCTTCACGCAGCGAACCGCACACGGTCGGCACGTCGGCGAGTTCGGCCGGCGGCAGATCGTAGAGGTTCTTGTCCATGGCTTCGCCCGGATGGATCTTGTTCTCGATCCCGTCGATACCGGCCATCAGCAGCGCCGAGAAGGCGAGGTACGGGTTGGCCAGCGGATCGGGGAAACGGAATTCCACGCGCTTCGCCTTTTCGCCCGCGCCGTACGGGATGCGGCACGATGCCGAACGGTTGCGGGCCGAATAGGCCAGCAGCACCGGAGCTTCGAAGCCGGGAACCAGACGCTTGTAGCTGTTGGTGGTCGGGTTGGTGAAGGCGTTCAGCGCCTTCGCGTGCTTGATCACACCGCCGATGTAATAGAGGCAGGTTTCCGAAAGACCGGCGTATTCGTTACCGGCGAAGGTCGGCTTGCCGTCCTTCCAGATCGACATGTGGGTGTGCATGCCGCTGCCGTTGTCAGCCTTGATCGGCTTGGGCATGAAAGTCGCGGTCTTGCCGTAGGCATGGGCGACCTGCTGCACGACATACTTGTAAACCTGCACCTGGTCGGCGGTCTTCGTTAGGGTCGAGAAGGTGATGCCGAGTTCGTGCTGGGCCGCAGCCACCTCGTGGTGGTGCTTGTCCATGTTGAGGCCCATTTCCATCATCGTGGAAACCATCTCGCCGCGGATGTCCATGCAGCTGTCGACCGGTGCGACGGGGAAATAGCCGCCCTTGGCACGCGGGCGGTGGCCCATGTTGCCCATCTCGTATTCCTTGCCGGTGTTGGTCGGCAGTTCGATATCGTCGATGGCATAGCCCGAACCGGCATAGCCGTCTTCGAAGCGGACATCGTCGAACATGAAGAATTCGGGCTCAGGGCCAACGTAAACGGTGTCACCGATGCCGGTCGATTTGAGATAGGCTTCGGCGCGCTTGGCGGTCGAACGCGGATCGCGCGAATACAGCTGGCCGTCCGAAGGCTCGACGATGTCGCAGAAGATCGACAGCATAGGGGTGGCGCTGAACGGATCGACATAGACGGCGTCCATGTCGGGCTTCAGGATCATGTCGGATTCGTTGATAGCCTTCCAGCCCTCGATCGAGGAACCGTCGAACATCAGGCCGTCTTCAAGCGAATCTTCGTCCATGACGCTGGCGGCCATGGTGAGGTGCTGCCACTTGCCCTTGGGATCGGTGAAGCGCAGGTCGACCCACTCGATTTCCTCGTCCTTGATCTGTTTCAGGACGTCATTCACGCTTGCCATTCTTATGTCTCCAGCTTGAGTTCTGTAGTTTCTGGTTTGAGAGGATGCCCGCCCGTCCGGCGGATCTGGGTATTGTCAGCAGGTGCCGTCAGATCGCGTCATCATCGGTTTCCCCGGTGCGGATGCGAAGAGCGCGGTCGATCGTCGAAACGAAGATCTTGCCGTCGCCGATCCGGCCCGTTTGCGCAGCGGCAGCGATGGCCTCTACGACGCGGTCAGCCTGATCATCGGATACGACCACTTCCAGCTTCACCTTGGGCAGGAAATCGACGACGTATTCCGCCCCGCGATAAAGCTCGGTGTGGCCTTTCTGGCGGCCAAACCCGCGCGCTTCGGTGACGGTGATGCCGGATACGCCGATTTCATGCAGCGCTTCCTTCACCTCGTCGAGCTTGAAGGGTTTGATGATCGCTTCGATCTTTTTCACGTAAATCCATTCCCGCCGGGCAGTGAACCTTGCACGATTCGATCAAGAATCGTGCCAAGCCTTGTCATACTTCGGTAGCCGATCCTTTGCCGTGCGCAAGGATCATTGCGTGTGCCAAATGTGGTAGCAATATTGTGCAACGCAGCGCAACAGTGCCTAAGGCTAGGGCGAGGGCTGCCCAATATTTGGGCAGGGTAATGCGGCGCTAAAGCCGCAGGCCGGTCGTCTCGGCGATGCCGCACATGATGTTGAGGTTCTGGATCGCGGCCCCGGACGCGCCTTTGCCGAGGTTGTCGAGCACCGCCACCAGCCGCGCCTCCTGCCCTTCGCCAAAGACATAGAGATCAAGCGCGTCGCTGGCCGGGGCATCGGCGTTGAGGATGATTTCTGCGGGATTGTCGGCCCGATCATGCACCCGCACGACCCGCGAGCTTTCGTATGCCGCTTCGAGCACTTCGTGGAGATTGCCCGCGCCCGCGTCGCCGGCAAAGGCCTGTCCCGGCACGGGAATGTCGATCACCATGCCGCGATAGGCAGGCACCACTGCGGGCGAGAAAACCGGTGCGTGGCGCAATCCGGAATAACGGGTCATCTCCGCCAGATGCTTGTGCCCGAGCGCGAGGCCATAGGCACGGAAGGCAAGCGTCTTGTCCGCTTCGAACCGGTCGATCAGAGCGTTGCCGCCGCCCGAATATCCGCTGACGGCATTGACGGTGAACGGCCAGTCGGATCGCAGCAACCCTTCGTCCACCAAAGGGGCGAGCAGCGCGATGAAGCCAGTGGGATAGCAACCCGGATTGGAAACAAGCCGCTCCTTCCGGATGCGGTTGTGGCCGATGATTTCGGGAAAGCCGTAAGTCCATCCTTCGGCAACACGGTGCGCGCTCGACGCATCGATGATTCGCACCTGCGATCCTTCGGCCAGAGCCACCGTTTCCCGCGCGGCATCATCGGGCAGGCACAGGATTGCGATGTCCGCTGCGTGCAGGGCATCCTTGCGGGCCTTCGCATTCTTGCGCTGATCGTCAGGCAGCACCAACAGTTCGAATTCGTCGCGGCCTTTCAGCCGATCGCGGATTTCGAGGCCGGTTGTCCCGGCGGCACCATCAATGAAAACGCGAACAGCCATCACCAAGAACTAAGCGGCTATCGCAAACGGATCAATCCGCAAGCGCGCTGGCTTTCATGTAGCCGCTCGGCCCCTGCGGACCGAGGCAACCCCACACCCAGTCGCCTGCGACATCAAGCACTTCGATCCTTGTGCCGGGTTCGAAACGCGTGATTTGCGGGGAATCGTCGCGGGTGTTTTCCATAACGGCCACTCCGTCAGGCCCGACAAAGCGTTCATGCGGGATGACGTAATGCGCGGCGAGATGCGTGCCGGCCAGCGCGATATGCGCAAGATCGCCGCGCAGCGGCAGAGTGCCGGGCGCAGGCTTTGCCACCGGGCCTTTCAGACCCAGTCCACCGGACGGCACTTCATAGGTTGTGATCAGGCTGGGCGCCCCGTTCATCTTTTTCTTCTGTCCCCAAAAACCCGCCAGTAACTTCGCCAGAAGCCCCCGCTTCAACAAAGTTGCATCAGTCTGGAAAAAGCGCGCTTAGACGCAGATTTCCGTCGGGGCAAGTTACCCGCCGTAGCGACCCTGCAGCATGTGCCATGCGGCGCGCAGGCCATAGGCAGTTCCGCCCCGTGCCCGGCCCGGCTTGGGGAAGGGGCGCCATGCGAAGGTGTCGAAATGCACCCAGTCGATTCCCTCGCCTACGAACCGGTCAAGGAAAAGCCCGGCAACACTTGCCCCGGCGTAGGGATTCGAATGGGCATTGGCGAGGTCGGCGATATCGCTTGCCAGATATTCGCGATAGGAATCCGGCAGCGGAAGGCGCCAGGGTTCGTCATCATTGGCCTTGCCCGCTGCGATCATCGCATCGGCGGTTTCGTCACGCCGCGCCATCATCGCGGCATAATCCGGGCCAAGCGCGACCCGCGCCGCTCCGGTAAGCGTAGCGAAGTCGATGATCAGATCGGGGCTTTCCTCCGACGCGCGAGTCAGCGCATCGCCAAGGATCAGCCGCCCTTCGGCATCGGTGTTGTGAATTTCCACGGTCAGCCCCTTGCGGCTGGAAAGCACGTCACCGGGGCGGAAAGCGGGACCTGAAATCGCGTTCTCGACTGCGGGGACAAGCAGGTGCAGCCTTACATTCAACCCGGCTGCCATTACCAACCCGGCCAGCGCGATCGCGTGGGCGGCACCGCCCATGTCCTTTTTCATCAGCCGCATGCCGGACGAAGGCTTGATATCGAGCCCGCCGCTGTCAAAGCACACGCCCTTGCCGACAATTGCCAGCACCGGGGCGTCTTTCTTGCCCCAAGTCAGGTGCATGATCCGGGGTGCGTGATTGCGCGCGGCTGCGCGGCCCACGGCGTGCACCATGGGATAGCCCTGTTCCAGTTCATCGCCGCGCGTCACTTTCACTTCGGCTTTGTTGGCTTTCGCCAGCTTTTCGATCTCGGCCTCAAGCGCGGCAGGGCCCATGTCCTCTGCCGGAGTGTTGACGAGATCGCGCACCAGCATTTCCGCTTCGGCTTCCGCGACGATGGCGGGCAGACGGCCGACCTGTTCGGTCAACAGCACGCGCGGACCCACGGGCTTGTCCTCCACCTTGTAGCGGTTGAAGCGATATTGCGCCGTCAGCCAGCCGTATGCGGCAGGGCCGGGCTGGCGGCCGGCGACGCGATAGGTTCCTTCAGGCAGGTCTTCCGCCAGCTTCGCAAGGCACCAGCTTGAAAAATTGTCCGGGTTGGCAACACCGCCCACTGCAAAGAAGCTGTCGCCATCGGGCACGATCCCGACCTGATAGCCGCTGCCATCGAATTTCTGCGCGGCAAGCGCGGCACGCTGTCCGGCGGAAAGCGTCTTTGCAAAATCGGCAAAGCCATCCTTGTTGACGAGGTGGATGGCGATGGCTTCTTGCCCGCGATCGGGCTGGATCAGGTCTTTTATCTCGGTCATGCTGCGTCCATAATCCCGCTGTTAATCTTGTCACGCATCAATTCAGGCAGGACGGGGGTAAAGATGGTTCGTTGGGCGTTTGTCGCGATTTCCTTGCCGGTGCTGCTGGCGTGTTCCTCCCCCGATGAAATGGGTGATGAAATCGCAGCCGGTCAGGGCGAAAGCGCGCAGGCGGCGCTGGATCGCAGATTGGGCGAGGGTGCGGAACCGGTCGAGTTCAAGGACGAGGAAGCGCGCGGGGAGGCGGCGCGCGATTTCGCCTATTTCTGGCCAGCGCAAGTCAGCAACATCGAACCTTTCGCCGCGATGCTGGCACAAGAACGGGACAAGGCGCTCGCCGAACAGAAGGCGGAGTGGGAACAATCCGTCGCCGAATTCGCCGATGCCGAAGACGGCTATCAGTGCATTACCTGCGTCAACCGCTACTATTCCAAAAGCTGGACAGTCGCCGCCGATCCGCCCCGCTTTCTGGTGATGCTGGGCACCACCGAAGTCTACACCGGCGGTGCGCACGGCAACACCGATTTCGACGCGCTGATGTGGGATCGGGAAGCGAATGAAGGGGCGGGCGCGGCCATGCGCCCGATTGCGCTGTTCGTGGATGAGGTCGCTCTCGAAAACACCGCCTATGGCGATTACTGCCAAGCCTTGCTGGAGGCGCGGCGGGACAAGCTGGAAATCGACATCACGGCGATGAACAAGTTCGACAATTGCCCTTCCGTCAGCGAGCTCGTGGTTTTGCCGCTGGCATCGGACGGCAAGCGTTTCGACACCATCCGTTTTGTCGCCGCGCCCTATGTTGCGGGTTCCTATGCCGAAGGGCCCTATGAATTCGAGATCGCGGTGAACGATCTGATCCTGTCCGTGGTGAAGCCCGAATATCGCGGCGCTTTTGCATTGGCAGAGTAGCGCTCGCATTTCGGTGGCTGCTTCGCTATATGCGCCGCCATGATTGAATACCAACTCGTCGAAGGCAATGAGACCGTCTATCGCGACGGCACGATCAAGCTGCACACCGAAGAAGGCTTCGAAGGGATGCGCAAGGCCGGGCGTCTTGCCGCCACCATCCTCGATGAAGTCGCCGACATGGTGCAGCCGGGCGTCACCACCGAAAGCATCGACACCGCGATCCGCGGGATGATGCTGGACGCCGGCGCGATTCCGGCGACGCTGGGGTATCGCGGCTATACCCATTCGTGCTGCATTTCGATCAACCACGTGATCTGCCACGGCATCCCTTCGGACAAGGTGCTGAAGGATGGCGACATCCTCAACGTTGATGTCACTCCGCTGCTGGATGGTTGGCATGGCGATACCAGCCGGATGTATTACGCGGGCGAGCCGAGCCTGAAGGCGAAGCGGCTGGTTGATGTGACCTACGAATGCCTGATGCTGGGGATCGAAGCCGCTTCGAATCCCGGTGCGCGGCTGGGCGATATCGGCGCCGCAATCGAGGCGCATGCGCGCCAGTTCCGTTATGGCGTGGTGCGCGAATTCTGCGGCCACGGGCTTGGCCGCCTGTTCCACGACGCGCCCGAAGTCGTCCACGCGGCGAAAGCGGGGACGGGGCCGGAACTGAAGCCGGGCATGTTCTTCACCATCGAGCCGATGATCAATCTCGGCAAGCCCTGGGCGAAGGTGCTGGGTGACGGCTGGACCGCGGTAACCCGCGACAAGAGCCTTTCGGCGCAGTTCGAGCACAGCCTTGCGATCACCGAAGACGGGGTGGAAGTCTTCACCAAGAGCCCGACAGGACGCGACAAGCCGCCTTATTGATCTCGGTGCGCCTTCACATGAAGAAGGCGAGCAGGACGGCAACCATCACCGCGATCACCGCGAGCGAGAAGCCGAGCATGGCGATAACCGGCTTGGTCAGCCGTCCCAGAACTGCCCATTCGTAACCAAGCGCGACTGCCAGAGTGATCGGCACTTGCGCCGCGATCGCTACCGGATCCGGCAGGCCTGCGACCTGCACCAGCCGGGCATAGGCCGGGGTCATCAGCGCGAGCGTCCCGATCAGCATCGCCTGCCGATGCGCGTGCATGTCGAGCCGTCGGGCGAAGTGCAGGGCGGCGAGATAGAGCGGGACGAAAGTGACAAATGCGGCGATGTTCACCACTGTCACTTCGGGTCGGCCCAGTTCGCGCCCGATGTTCACAGCGATGATTGCCCCTGAAACCAGCATCGCCCCCACCAGCGCGATCGAGGCGCGGCCGATGGTGTAGTGCAGGTTCATCCGGTGCCGCGCCGCCAGCCAGGCCTGTGACGCGAGCAGCGTCAGCCACCCGAGCATCACCGCGCCGTGAAACACCACCAGCGGGGTGTAGCGCGCCTGCACTTCGGTGTGCACCAGCGCCTTCAGCGCAAAGGCCAGCATGGTGAAACCGAGCAAGCCCTGCGCAATACGGCTGAGCAGCAGGTTTTCCCGGCGATGGCTTTCAGGTGCGCGCATGGCTGCCTTTTCTTGTCGATTGCCCGATTGAAACGCCAGCGCGCCCAAGTTGATCCTCAATTGCGAAACCATTTCGCAAGCATGCCGCGGAACAGCCGGTTAACACCTTAACGATAGCTTTCAGCCATTCTCAGGAACCGTCCAACAGGCCTGGTCGCACCGGTTTGGCGGAAGGATGGCGAGACATGTCAAAGATTTCGATTGGACTGCTGTTTACCGCGATCGGGCTGATCCTTGTCGCAACCTATTTCGACATTGCCTTCCTTGGCAGCGGAGCCGGGGTCGTGCTGGTTTGCGGACTGGTTTATGCCTTTGTCGTCGCCAAACGGCAGGCGGAACTGATGGTGCTGGTGCTCGATCAGCGGTTCGAGGAAAAGCCCGCGGAGCCCGTGAAGAAGCCGGCGCCGGTTCCCGTCGGCATGCCGGAACTGGAAGAGGCTGCGTAAGCCTCAGACCTCGCGCGCCGCGCGGATTGCCGCCCCGGCAGCGAACGGCGCTATCGCCACCAGACCGAGGCTGATCGCGGCGACAAAGCCGAGGCTGGCCGGATCCTGCCGCGCCAATGCGCCCGCGCCAAAGATCAGGATCGGCAGCGCCAGCGGCACCAGCAGCAGCCCCGATAGCGCGGCACCTGCCCGCAAGCTCGCCGTCAGCGCCGCGATCATCAGCCCGATAGCAGCCAGACCCGGCGTCCCCACTGCCAGCCCGATCAGCAGCAGATGCAGCGTCGGCCCGTCAATCGCCAGCAGCGCCGCAGAGGGAAAGGCGGCGATGATCAGCGGCGGTCCGAAGCTGAGCCAATGCGCCAGCAGCCGCACCGCCATCATCACTTCCTCGGTCACGCCGCGCAGCTTGAGCTGGTCGAACACACCCAGCTCGATATCCTGCGCCACCAGCTTCTCCAGCGGCAGGATCGCCGCCAGCAGCGCCGCGATCCAGACGACGCCCCCGCCCGTGCGCGCCAGCAGGTTGGCATCCGGCCCCACCGCAAAGGGGTAAAGCATTGCCACTGCGACAAAGAACACCACCGGCAGCGCTGCTCCGCCGCCTGCAAAGGGGAAGAACTTGGCAAGGTCGCGTTTGAGCAGCGCGGCGATCATGCGGGCTCTTCCTGCGAGCGCGGGATGAAGTCCTCTACCGCCAGCGTGCGCAGCCCCGCGATTTCGAGTGGCTGGTGCGAAGCGATCAGCGCAATCCCGCCGCCGCTGACGTGCAGCTGGATCAGCGCGGTGACTTGCGCGATGGCCGTGATATCGAGACCTGACAGCGGTTCGTCCAGCAGCCAGATCGGCACCCCGCGATTGAGCAGCGCGGCAAGCCCGGCGCGCTTCCTCTGGCCGGTCGAAAGATACCGCACCGGTACTTCGAGCAGTGGCTCCAATCCCATCACATGCAGTGCGCCCGCCGGATCGGCGCAGCCGTCCACTTTCTCCCAGAATGCCAGCGCCCGGCCGAGCGGCAGGTCGGGATCGAGCGCCGGGCGTTCGTCAAGCAGGCCGATTTCCCCGCTGCGCAGCACTTCGCCCGCGAACGGCGTTGTCAGGCCCGCCAGCACCCGCATCAGCGTGGTCTTGCCCGTGCCGTTTGCCCCGGTGACATGCAGCGCCTCACCCGCGCCAAGATCGAACGACAGCTTGCGGAACAGCAGCCGGTCGCCGCGCCGACAGGCGACATCCTTGGCCGAAATTGCGGGGGAGACAGAAGCTTGCATCGCCCCACCGCGTTAGGCAAAAGCGAGCCTTCCCACAACACTTGCCTGAAGCGGAGCAGCGCGCAATGACCAGCGTCCCCCAACTGACCGACGAAGAACGCGATGAATTGCTGGCCGATCATCCCGAATGGGAACTGGCACGCGAAGGGAAGGCGATCATGCGGACATTCCAGTTCGGCGACTTTTCCGAGGCCTGGGGCTTCATGTCGCGCGTTGCGCTGATCGCGGATCGCCACGATCACCACCCCGAATGGTTCAATGTCTATGCCAAGGTGGAAATCACCCTGACCACGCATGACGCAGACGGCCTGTCGATCCGCGATGCCAAGATGGCGCGCGCCATCGACGCGCTTGTCTGATCGGGATTCCGGGCCTGAAATTGACACTGAGCCGGGGTTTTGAAAATATTCCCCGTTCCCGGTGCGAAACTCATAAATCCATCAAAAACAGCAGTTTGTGGCGCGTTTATGGGCGCGATGACGCTTGCGCGGTGTGATCTTCCGATCTCACACCGTCACCTTGCGGGATTGCCGACGATTTCAAACAGCCGCCGCTTTCTTACCTTGCTTCCCGCACTGTAGGAAAGCGGCGAGATCGGGGCGCGATTACTTGCCCAGCAGCCCTTGCCGCGCGGCCGAGCGTTGCTGTTTGCGGACCTTGCCCGGCATCCATCGCTTGGCAAAGTTCAACTGCCGCGCGGTCTTGCCCACCAGATAGTGCAGATCATCGCCGTGGACGGCGTTCCATACCGTTTCGGCCACTTCCTCAACCGGAGTGATCTCAAGCCCGGCGGCCTTCACCCGCGTACGGATGTCTTCGTTGGTGTTGCGATTGCCCGTGCCGTCGAGCAGCGGTGTCTCGATGAAGCTGGGGCAGATCGAGGATACCTTGATCCCGTCCGGCGCCCATTCCGCATCAAGGCTTTCGGCGATGCCGCGCACGCCGAATTTGGTCGCGCTGTAAACGCTCATCCCGCTGCCGCCGGTGATCCCCGCCGCGCTGGCGATATTGACCAGAGCCGATCCGGGGGCGGTCTTCTTCAGATAGGGATAGACGGCCTGCGCGCCGTACAGCACCCCGCGCAGATTGATGTCGAGACAGGCGTCGATTTCGTCCTTGGAAAGCTCTGCCAGCGGCCCGCCGGTTCCGATCCCGGCGTTGTTCACCATCACGTCGATCCGGCCACCCGCCGCCGTTGCCGCCGCTTCCAGCGCAACGTCCCAGGCAGCGCGATCGCGCACGTCGAGGATGTGCGAATATTTGAACCCGCCTTCGATCATGCCGAGCGTGTCCTGCATCCCGGCGGCGTTGACATCGGCAACGCACACGAACCAGCCGCGATCGCCGAAATGCCGCGCCACCGCGCGCCCGATACCCGAAGCCCCGCCGGTGATGAAAATGCTGCGCCGCTGGTCTGCCATGTGATCCCTCTCCGATTGCTATTTGCAACCGGCTTTAAGACGGGGTGACGCGTTTGTCAGCAGCTTAAGCACCTGATCGCATCACAGACCCTGCACATGTCCTGCGCCTTCGACGATTTCGGCGGTCGACGGCTCCAGCACATCGCCCAGCGGTTCAGCCCGGCCACCCAGCGTTTCGGCAAGGAAATTCTCGGTGATGGCAAAGAAGCTGATCGAATTGGCGGGCTTGGCAAAGCCGTGGCCTTCGTCCGGGTAGAGGACATAGGTGACGGGAATGCCCGCCTCCTTCATCGCGCCAACGATCTGGTCGCTTTCGGCCTGTTTCACGCGCGGATCGTTGGCCCCTTGCGCGATCAGCAGCGGCTTCGAAATGTCCTTCGCCTTGTAAAGCGGGCTGGCGGCCTTGAGCAGCGCGAGCCCTTCTTCGGTGTTCGGATTGCCCATGCGTTCGTGGAAGATCTTCACCATCGGCGCCCAGTAGGGGGGAATGGTGGACAGCAGGGTTTCGAGGTTGGACGGGCCGACGATATCGACCCCGCAGGCGAACACTTCGGGCGTGAAGGCAAGGCCCGCCAGCGTCGCATAGCCGCCATAGGAACCGCCCATGATCGCCACCCTGTCACGCGGTGCTATACCCTGTTCGACCGCCCAGTTCACCGCGTCGATCAGATCGTCATGCATCGCCAGCCCCCACTGCTTGTTGCTGGCGTTGATGAAGCTTTTGCCGAAGCCGGTGGAGCCGCGGAAATTGACCGAGAGCACGCTGTAGCCGCGATTGGCGAGCATCTGGTGGATCGGGTTGTAGCCATAATCGTCGCGCGCCCACGGCCCACCGTGCACCAGCAGCACCATCGGCGTCGGCGCGGCGGGGCGTCCGGAGCCAGCGGGGTCGCTGCCCGCAGCCAGCGTCAGATATGACGGCAAAGTCAGACCATCCCGGCTGGTGATCTCGACGCAATGCATCGGTTGCAGCGGCGCGCCCTCCAGTTCGGGCCGGGTGACGTAGAACGGAGCCAGCGTGCCCGCGTCACGATCATAGATGAAGGTGCGGATCGGGCCGCTGACGGGATCGTTCCAGACGATCCATGTGCGATCATCATCGGTGCGGCTCATGACGCCGAATTCGCCGTCAAACTGCGTGCCGAGCCATTCGAAGCTCGCGCCGATCTCTGCATCGATCGCGGTCCATTCGGTCGTCAGGTAAGTGACCGAATAGGCCTGCACCACGCCCGTCTGCTTGTGGCGGAGCGTGCCGCCGATATCGGCGCGGTCATCTTCCGCGATCAGGGTGCGTTCGCCGCTCGCCGTGTCCTGTGCATAGAGCGCGGCGGTATCGCGCCCGCGCCCGTCGAGCCAGTAGAGCACGCTGCCGTCCACCGTGTATCCGGCAGGGGAGGTCGTCATCGAATCCTCCATCGCGGTGGTTTCGAACGGCTCTTCCTCCACCACATTGTCGATCACGCGGAAATAGTCGGTTCCGCCCGCTTCGTTCTGCGCCATCGCCATGCGCAAAGTCAGCGTGTCATCGGCCATGAAGTGGGCATAGGCGTTGTTTTCGTAAACCAGCTCCAGCGCACCGTTGGACAGGTTCAGCCGGTGGACATCGTGCCATTGCGGATCGCGATTGTTGAGGCCGATCAGGATGTGCTGCTTGTCCACCTGCGACGATCCGACGATCATCACGCGGGTGTTCTCGAACGGGGTGAGGCAGACCTCCTCCCCGCTGGCGATATCGACGCGGTAAAGCAGGAAATTCTCGTCGCCGCCCTTGTCCTGGATGTAGCCGACCGCGCTCGCATCGGGTGTCCAGAAATGTTCGCGGATCGGGCGGTCGTCCGCTTTCGTCATCGGTTTGGCTGCGTCCGGATCGGAGCGCGGGGCGATCCAGATGTTCATCACCCCGTCGAGCGGGGCAAGCCAGCTGAGCCATCGGCCATCCGGGCTGATCTTGCCCTGCGACCGGGTCGGATTGCCGAACAGGTGATCGCGGGGAATGAGCGGAATGGTATCGAGTGCCGGCATGATGTCTCCCTTGGTATCGGGTGACAGCTAGGGACGGGTTGCGGAAAAGCAAACCGCCATCGGGCGAACCTTCGACAATAATCGCCGGGCGACAACTGCTTGCCTTACAATTTGGTTGCAATCGAAATCAGTGGTAGAAGACCGGTCAGGGCCGCAATTTTATTGTGGAGGGGGAAATCATGAAATCAATTCTCACAGCGATGTGTGCTGCATCGCTTGCGCTTGGCGTGGCTGCGTGCAGCGGCGATCCGGGCACGAAGACCGAAGCGACCGAGGCAGCCTCGCTCGCGGGGACATGGAAAGCCAATCTCGATTCCGCCGAATTCGAGAACAGCACCAGCAGCTATCTTTTCGCTGACGGGCAATACACCTGCAACAGCTGCATTCCGCCTTACACCGTCGCCGCCAACGGCGAATGGGTGAGCGTGGACCGGCCCGGGGTCGATGCGGTGAAATATACCATCGTCGATGACCGGACGATCACGGCAGCTTCGCGCCTCGGTGACAAGGAACTGGGCAATTCGACCTGGACCATCAGCGAGGACGGGCAGACGATGACGGTCAACTGGACCAATCTGGACGGCGACGAAGTGGTTGAAGGCACTTCGACCCTGACCCGTGTGGCAGCAGCTCCCGATGGCGCGCATGCGGCTTCGGGCGACTGGGATGTCGCCAGCATCGGCGAAATGAGCGACGCCGGCCTGCTGTTCTCCTACATGATCGATGGCGACACCATCACTTCGACCGGCAACGGCGGCGGCTACACCGCGACGCTGGGCGGTGATCCGGTGAAACCCGAGGGCGACGAAAGCGGCGGCATGATCGCGGTCGAGAAGGTTTCGGACAACGTCTATCGCGAAACCTACAGTCGCGACGGCGAAGTCATCAACGTACTCGAAATGACCGTCGATGGCGACACTTTGCGTGCGGTCAGCACCGATCCGCGCGACAACAGCACCTCACGCTGGACGGCGACCCGCCAGTAATCGGACCTGGAGATCGAATGCCCCCGGTTGTGTCCGCGCAGCCGGGGGTTTTGCCGCCGTCGGCCCGCTACAGCGCCGGATTGGCGTAGAAATGCCAGGTGAAGATCGCCATCGCGCCGCGGTGCGGGGCCCAGCGTTCACCGAGCTCGCGTGTTTCCTTTTCCTTTGGCCGTTCATCCAGTTCGAGCAGGCGTTTGACCCCTTCCTGCACCGCGAGATCACCGGCAGGCCAGATGTCGGTGCGGCCTTCGGCGAATAGCAGGTAAATCTCTGCTGACCAGCGGCCGATCCCCTTGATCATCGTCAGTTGCTCGATTGCTTCCTCGTCATCTGCGGGCAGCGCGTGAAAGTCGATCTGGCCCGCATCCACCAGTTCGCACAGCGAGCGGGCGTAACCCTGTTTCTGGCGCGACAAGCCGCAGGCGCGCAAAGTGTCGAAATCGCGTTTCAGCAGGCAGCCGGGGGTGAAATCTTCACCCAGTTCCGCCTCCAGTTTGTTCCACATGGAGCTTGCCGCCGCGACCGACACCTGCTGGCCGACGATCGTCCGCAGCAAAGTCTTGTACCCGCGCGATCGGATACGCGGTTCGGGATAGCCGATGCGCGCAACCTCTCTGGCGACACGCGGGTCCGCGTCGCCGACAGCGTCCAGCGCCGTCATTATCTGCTCTGCCGTCAGCCCCACTCTTCAAACCTCTAGGTTGCCTTCTGCGGGGGAACGTCCTAGCGCACCTGCGATTGAATCCAAGCGCGCATCCTTGCGCTCAACCATTCTAAGAGGACACAGTAACCCAATGCCCAAGCTGATCGTCACCAATCGTGAAGGCGAAACGAGCGAGATCGAGGTCGAAGACGGTCTGACCGTGATGGAAGCGATCCGCGACAACGGTTTTGACGAATTGCTCGCCCTGTGCGGCGGTTGCTGCTCTTGCGCGACCTGCCATTGCTACATCGAAAGCGATGCGCTGCCCGAAATGAGCGAAGACGAGGACGACCTGCTCGAATCCTCCGATCACCGCAAGGAAAACAGCCGCCTGTCGTGCCAGATCCCGTTCACGGCAGAACTCGACGGGCTTAAGGTTACTATCGCCCCTGAAGATTGATGTTGTTTGATGGGAAGCGGCGAAACGCCTAATTGCGATCCCATGAACATCACCAAACCTTTCGGCGATACGCTCGCCCTTATCGGTAACACGCCGCTGGTCCGCCTTGCCGGGCCAAGCGCGGCTGCGGGCTGCGACATCTGGGGCAAGTGCGAATTCGCCAACCCCGGATCGAGCGTGAAGGATCGCGCCGCGCTCTACATGATCCGCGATGCCGAGGCGCGCGGCGAATTGCAGCCCGGCGGCACCGTGATCGAAGGCACGGCGGGCAACACCGGTATCGGCATCGCGCTGGTGGCCAATGCGCTCGGTTACAAGACGATCATCGTCATGCCGGACAACCAGTCGAAGGAAAAAATGGACACGTTGCGGGCTTTGGGCGCGCAGCTCGTCCTCGTCCCGCCGACCAAATATGCCGATCCCGCCCACTTCCAGCACGTCTCGCGCCGCATGGCGGAGGAGACGCAAGGCGCGATCTGGGCCGGGCAGTTCGACAATATCGCCAACCGCAAGGCGCATATCGAAGGCACCAGCCAGGAGTTGTGGGAGCAGACGCAGGGCCGGATCGACGGTTTCACCTGCGCCGCCGGCACCGGCGGGACGATTGCCGGCGTCGGCATGGGATTGAAGGAAAAGAACCCCGATATCCGCATCGCCTTGACCGATCCGCACGGCGCCGCGCTCTACAATTACTACGCGCATGGCGAATTGAAGGCCGAAGGCTCCTCCGTCGCCGAAGGGATCGGGCAGGGGCGCATCACCGCCAATCTCGAAGGCGCGCCGATCGACACGCAATTCCGCATTTCCGATGAGGAAGGGCTGGTCTGGGTTGAACGGCTGCTGCGCGAGGAAGGGCTGTGCCTTGGCCTATCCAGCGGGATCAACGTCGCCGGAGCAATCGAACTGGGCAAGCAACTGGTCGCCGAAGGGCGGGACAACCCGCAGGTCGCGACAATCCTGTGCGATACCGGATTCCGTTACCTCTCTACGCTCTACAATGCCGACTGGCTCGCATCGAAGAACCTGCCGGTGTTCGATTGGCTCACTCAGAACCAAAGCGACTGATCGACAGGCCGGGTTTCGGTCGTTAGTCTCGCCGCGATGAAAGGCGTCAATTTCACTCGCAGGTCGCCGGGGACCACGGAAGAATCTCCGCCGGATGCCGCGCCGCTTGGCGGGACCAAGGCCGAGGCGAACCAGCGTTTGCAGATCGGGCTTGTCGGGCTTGCCTCGATGATCCTGCTGATCGCGCTCGCCAATGTCCTGGGCACTCAGGCCGACCGGGCCGAAGAAGCCGCCGTGCCCGACGCCGCGCCGACTACGGAACCCACAGCCGCTGCGCCGCAGCGCGATCCGCTGGCCGATGCCGGGATCGTGCCCGACATTCCGGCGGAACCCAGCCCGACGCCCACTGCCACGACGGCCCCTCAACCTGCTCCTTCGCCCAGTGATGCGCCGCCTCGGCAATAGGGTCATCCTCGCCGCGCTCGCCATCTGCCTTGTGCTGGGTGGTGCCGTGTGGGTCTGGTATGAAAACCAGAAGGTATGCTGCGCCTTTCCTGATGAAATGGAGAAGCGGAGACTGGGATTGATGACCAGCCTACCTCTGTATTGGCCTCTTGGCGCAGATGTCGCCGCCATCGCCAGCGGCAATGCGCAGGTCCCGTGGCAAAGACAGGCGATGGAACGGCGGTTTGAGTTGGTGCCGCTCGATACATTGTCGCCGATCCCCGCGCTTACCCCGGATGAGCCGGAAACCGATCCGCTGGCTGAACTGGACTATCTTGCAATAATCCAGCCGCGCGGTCTCTCACCGGCGGACAATGTCGCGCTGGATGATTGGGTGCGGGCAGGGGGGCGTTTGCTGCTGGTGCTCGATCCGCTGCTGACAGGCGAATACGACGTGCCGCTGGGCGATCCGAGCCGACCCAACGATGTGGCGCTGATCCCGCCGGTGGTGGCGCGGTGGGGCTTGCAGATGCAACAGCCTGACACCCAAGCCGCTTCGGCAATTGTCATGCTGGACGGGGTGCCCTTTGGTGTGGAGCAGGCGGGCTTGATCTCGGTGGTTGATCCGGACGCCGCCACATGCCGGATCGAAGCGGATGGCGTAATCGCGCAATGCGAGGTTGATGCAGGCAGAGTGACGTTGATGGCCGATGCAGCCGTGTTCGAAAAGCGTGACCTTGCCGGAGAAAACGGCGCCTTGCTTCAACGGATTGCGGCCCATGCCTTCGACTGAACCCCCAAATCGGGGAAATCGCGGGACGCATTGCAATTATTCGGGACTCGGGCGGGGATTTGGCGGGAATATTGCGCGATTCCAGCGGGCTGGAACGGGAAATTGCGGGATTCTCCGGGTTTGTCGGGGCGTTTCCGCAGAAAATTGCGAGGTTGAAACATAGGTAAATCAATTATTTACCAAGTAATCCCGTGATTTTCCCACAAATCCCCTAGTCACCCGCCTGCTTCCCGGATATTACCGGGTTCCATCAAACATGCCGTTTTGATCCGCGTCGTCCTCTTGTGATCGGCGTGCCGCCCTCGCTCGCGCGTTGGTGGCAGCGGGGAAGCTGTGCCCGGTCAAGGGTCGAAAAAGGCGGCAGGTTTGAGGAGGTCAGGAAGGCCGGCAGGGGTGCTGGCCATATGGGGAAGGGGTACCGCGCGTGTCAGCGCCCGGAGCATATAGCGGATATGCCTACTCGCCAGCCGGCGACAAGGGCCGCTTTGTCCTGCCTCCGACCTTCCGCAAGGCTGTGAAGGAAAGCTCCGGCGGGTCAAAGACGCTGTGCCTCGCGGTGCATGACAAGTTCGACTGTCTGGTCGGTTTCGGCCTGTCCCGCATCGAGCAGCTGCAACAGCGGCTCGACGATGAAAAGATCACCGCCCGCGAAACCCGCGATCCCGATTTCGATTACGATACCCGCGCGCAGCAATTGTTCGGCTTTGAACAATTGCCGTTCGACGACAGCGGGCGCTTTGTCATGCCCGAACACCTCAAGGAACTGGGCAATGTCGGCGAAGGGTTGTTCTGCCAGGGTGCGGGCGATTTCTTTCTGATCTGGAACCCCGCCGAACTCGAACGCATGGGCCCCGCCTACAAGGGCGCGCAGGCCGCTTGCCGCAAGCTGGTGGCCGAAGCGCAGGCGAAGGCCGCCAAGAAAGGCGGTGCGAAATGAACGCGCCGCACATTCCCGTCCTCCTTGAAGAAGTGATCGCTGCGATCGGCCCGCGTCCCGACATGACTGTGATCGACGCGACTTTCGGTGCGGGGGGCTATTCGCGCGCCTTGCTGGACGCTGGCGCGCGTGTGCATGCCTTCGACCGCGATCCCAACGCCATCCGCGACGGTGCGGCGATGGTGGAGGAATTCGCCGGTCGCCTGACGCTGCACCCTGCATGCTTTTCCGCCATGCGCGAGGAAATGACCCGGATCGGCGTGCCGCTGGTCGATGCGGTGGTCATGGATATCGGCGTGTCCTCGATGCAGCTTGATCAGGGCGAGCGCGGCTTTGCCTTTTCGGCTGACGGTCCGCTCGACATGCGGATGAGCCAGTCGGGGACGAGCGCAGCGGACTTCCTCAACAGCGGGGACGAGGCCGCGATTGCCGACGTGCTGTACCAGTATGGCGAGGAACGCCAGTCGCGCCGCGTCGCCCGTGCGATCGTGGCCGCTCGTCCGCTGGAGACGACCGGCGATCTCGCCCGCGTGGTGCGCCGCGCGCTGGGGCACAAGCCGCACGACAAGAAAGACCCCGCGACCCGCACGTTCCAAGCGGTGCGGATCCATGTGAATGACGAACTGGGCGAACTCGCTGCCGGATTGGCCGCGGCCGAGGCGCTGCTGCGCGAAGGCGGAGTGCTGGCGGTGGTTAGCTTCCACAGCCTCGAAGACCGGATCGTCAAACGCTTCCTGCGCGAAGCATCCGGGGCAGGGCGCGCGGTGTCGCGTCATCTCCCCGGTGAAATTGCCGGGCCTGAGCCGACCTTTACCCGCGTTTCCAAGGCTATCCGCCCCGGCGACGCCGAAATCGACGCCAACCCCCGCGCCCGATCCTCAACTCTGCGCCATGCCATCCGCACCGGCGCCCCAGCCCGCGAAAGGACATTTGCATGATCGTCACCGGTTCCCGCATCCGTCAGATTGGCTGGGCTGCCGTGCTCGCGGCTTGCGTGGCCATGTTCGCGGTGCTGAGTTTCAACGTCCACGCCGTAAAGAGCGAGGTGCTGCTGGCGGAGCGCCAGATCATCGCGCTGGAGCGTGAAACGCTGCTGCTCGAAACCGAATTCCAGACCCGTGCGAGCCAGCGCCAGCTGGCCGAATGGAACGCGGTGGAGCTGGGGTATCGCGCCCCGCGCGCCGACCAGTATCTCGATAACGAGCGCCAGCTGGCCAGCCTCGGCACACCGCTTGGCCCGGATGCGCCCGCGCCGATCCGCGTGGCGCGCACCGATCTGGCAAGCGCCGAGCAGGTTGCCGACCGCCCGATGGTCTCTCCGGTCACCGGCGCACCCGTAACCCTCGCATCCGCCAGCCAGACAGAGGATGCGGCGGCGATGTTCACCGATGCCTTTGGCGATTTTCTGATCGACGCATCGCCCATTCGTGCAGCCAACGCCCGCACCGCCATGGTTGAGCAGGCCGGTCGCAGCTCCGAGGGTGCCGAATGAATGCCTTCGCCCTGAACGCGGGGCACGAGCCAACTCTGGACCTGTTCGGCACGCCACAACCGAGCGAGCCGCACCCCACCTTGCCTGTCGGGCGGGTGAAATTTGTCCATTTGCGCTACAGCATGCTTGTCACCGCGCGCTTGCGGCTGTTCCTGCTGCTGGGTGTGTTCGCACTGGTGACGGCGGTTGCTCTGGTGCGGATCGGCTATCTCGGCCTGGTCGGAGCCGCACCCAGCCAGACCAGCCTTGACGAAGCGCTGCTGCCGCCGCGCGGCGAGATCACCGATCGCAACGGCACGCCGCTTGCGCGGACCTTTCCCGCCTATGCGCTGTGGTTCAACCCCAAGGCGATGGGCGATGACGGCGATCCTCTGGTGCGCGAACCGGCCGAAGTCGCGGCGCGGCTGAAAGAGATTTTCCCCGATCTCGACGTGCGGCGCACTGTGCGCATCCTTTCGTCCGATCGCGGTGGCTACATTCTGCGCCGCGTGCTGCCCGAGGATGCCAACCGGGTGTTCGAACTGGGCGAGGTCGCGCTGGAGATCCCTCGCGAATATGATCGCCACTATCCGCAAGGAACTCTGGGCGCGCACATTCTTGGCTATGTCATGGAAGGCAAGGACCGCGAGCTCGAAGGGCGGCTGGGGATGGAGAAATATCTCGACCCGCAGCTATCCGATCCCGCATCGCGTGGCGAACCGATCGCGCTTTCGATCGATCTGCGCGTGCAGGGCGCGCTGGAGGATGAACTCGGGCGCGGGATGCTCGCCACCGATGCAAAGGGCGCGGCGGGGATCGTGCTGGATGTCGATACCGGCGAAATCATGGCGATGGCATCGCTGCCCGCCTTCGACCCGAACCTGTCGGACGTCCAGCATTCGCCGCATATCTTCAACCGCGTAACCAATGCGACCTACGAGCTGGGCTCCACCTTCAAGCCGCTCAGCATCGCGGCTGCCATCGATGCCGACCTGATCGGTTCGCTGCGCAAGGAATGGGACGCGAGCCCGGTGGAAATCGCCGGACGGCGTATCCGCGACCTGCACCCCAAGGGCGATACGCTGAACGTGCCCGAAGCACTGGTCTATTCGTCCAACACCGTCACTGCCCGCGTCGCCGACGAACTGGGGCCGGAACGGATGCGCAAGCTGATGATCGATCTGGGCATGAACAAGCCAGCCGAAATCGAATTGGACGCGCGCGGCAAGCCGCAATGGCCGTTGGAACAGCCCAACGGGCAATGGTCGCGCATCACCAATATGACGGTAAGTTACGGCCACGGCATCGCCGTTACGCCGCTGCACCTTGCCAATGCCTATGCCGCGATGGTCAACGGCGGGTTCTATCGCGATGCGACGCTGCGCAAGGTCGAACCGGGCAAGGCTGAGAAGGGCCGCCGGGTGTTCAAGGCTTCGACCTCCTCACGCATTCGCCAGTTGCTGCGGATGATCTCGATGTATGGCACGGGCCGCAGCGCCGACGCACCGGGATACCGTGTAGGCGGCAAGACCGGCTCGGCGGAAAAGGCCGGGGTGGGCGGATATCGCGAGAAATCGCTGATCGCTTCGTTTGCGGCGGCATTCCCGATGGATCGCCCGCGCTATGTCGTCGTTACCGTGCTCGACGAACCGCGTGGCACCACCGCCAGCCAGATGCAGCGCACCGCCGCTTTCAACGCGGCACCGATCGTGGGTGAACTGGTCCCGCGCATCGGCCCGATGCTGGGCGTGCGCCCCGATGCGACGCGCGATGTCGATATCTCCGATCTCCGCTTCCTGGTGGAGGGGCGCCGATGAAGCTCGAAGTGCTGACCGAACGGGCTGGGCTGAGTGTGGCGGGCGCGTCGGGCGTTTCTGTCACCGGCTTCGCGATCGATCATCGCAAGGTCGCACCCGGAACCGTGTTCGGAGCGTTTCGCGGGACGAAATTCAATGCCGAGGATTTCATCCCGGCTGCCATCGAAGCGGGTGCGGTCGCGGTTGTCGCCTCGCCCGAAGCCAGCGTCGAAGGTGCGCTGCACATCGCCAGCGAAGAACCGCGCCGCACCTTTGCGCAATTGGCCGCAGGGTTCTTCACCCCCGTTCCCGAAACCGTGGTGGCTGTCACCGGCACCAACGGAAAGACTTCGACTGCCGAAATGACCCGCCAGATATGGCGCATGTGCGGCGAGCGGGCGGCGAGCATCGGTACTCTGGGTGTGACCACCCCCGATGGCAGCATTTCGACCGGGCTGACCACGCCCGACATCGTCACCTTCATGAACAATATGAGCGGGCTTGCCCTCGAAGGCGTGACCCATGTCGCATATGAGGCATCGAGCCACGGGCTATCGCAATTCCGCAATGAAGGTCTGCGGGTCAAGGCCGGGGCATTCACCAATTTCAGCCGCGATCACCTCGATTATCATGAGACAATGGAGGAATATTTCGCGGCCAAGATGCGCCTGTTCGACGAAGTCGTCGAGGATGGCGGCGACGCGATCATCTGGAACGGCGGGGAAGAGTGCGAGTGGACCCGCCGTGCCATCGAGCACGCCAAGGCCCGTGGCCTGCGCGTGCTTACAGTGGGCGAGCGGGGCGATTTCCTCCGCCTCGCCGCCCGCGATGCGACCCAGCTGGGCCAGACGTTGACGGTGGAATTCGAAGGCTCGACCCGGACCGTAAAACTGCCGCTGATCGGAGCCTATCAGGCGGCCAATGCCCTGGTATCCGCAGGGCTGGCACTATCGACCGGGATGGAGCCATCCCAGGTCTTCGACGCGATCGGCCGGTTGCAGCCGGTTCGCGGACGGCTTGAGCGTGCGCTCATAACCGCCGACGGCGCGCCGGTGTATATCGATTACGCGCACACGCCCGACGCGCTCGAAGCTGCGATCATTGCGCTGCGACCGCATACCAAGGGCCGGATCGTTACCGTTTTCGGTGCTGGTGGCGATCGCGACAAGGGAAAGCGCGCAAAGATGGGCGAGGTCGCGTCGCGGCTATCCGACTGGATCATTGTCACTGACGACAATCCGCGGGGTGAGGACCCTGCTGTCATACGGCAGGAAATCATCGCGGGTGCAGGCGACAACGTGACCGAAATCGGCGATCGGCGAGAGGCCATTGCCCATGCCATCGAATATGCGACAGAGGATACGATCGTCCTAATCGCCGGAAAGGGCCACGAAGAGGGCCAGATTATCGGATCGGGAGAAAATATGCGGGTCTTGCCGTTCAATGACGTGACTGTGGCGCATGAAGAATCTGGACGATTGGTCAAGGAATCCTGGGGGCCGATCACATGAACGCTGCACGGGCCCTGCTGCGGCAATGGCCGCTTGATCCGCGCGATGCCTTGCCGCTGTCGCTTTGGGATGCGGTAAGCATCGAAGCCGCGACCGGGGGCAGGGCGAGCCACGCTTTCCAGGCATCCGGCGTCGAAATGGACAGCCGCGATGTCCGGCCCGGCGATGTCTTTGTCGCGCTCAAGGGCGAAGCGATGGACGGTCACAAGTTCATTCCCGCCGCCTTCGCCAAAGGCGCGGTTGCCGCGATCACCGATCGCCCGGTCGATTTCCCGCATGTGCTGGTCAAGGACACGACAGCGGCGCTGCACGCGCTGGCCCATGCCGCGCGCGAACGCAGCAGCGCGGTGCGCATCGGCGTCACCGGATCGGTCGGCAAGACCGGGGTGAAGGAAGCGATCTTCACGGCTCTTGATCGTGCAAGCCGCGGCGCGGCGCATCGCAGCGTGCGCAGCTACAACAACCACGTTGGCGTTCCCTTGAGCCTCGCCCGGCTTCCGGCGCGTGCGCAGTTCGGCGTGTTCGAGATGGGGATGAACCATCAGGGTGAAATCGCGCCGCTGGCCGATCATGTGCGTCCGCATGTCGCGCTGATCACCACCATTGCGCCTGCGCATATCGAAAACCTCGGCAGCATGGAGGCGATTGCGGACGAGAAATCGCAGATCTTCACCGGTCTGGTCGAAGGCGGCACCGCGATCATTCCGGCTGACAGCGAATATGCCGATCGCATGATTGCCAATGCGCGGGGCTTGGGTGTGAAGGTCGTCACTTTCGGCCGCAGCGCGCATGCCGACGTGCGGCTGCTCGATGCGATCCCCAGCGCCAATGGCGGATCGCTTGTCACAGCGGACCTTGGCACGGCACGCCTGTGCTATTCGGTGGCAGAACCGGGCGAACATTGGGTCGCCAATTCGCTTGGCGTCATGGCGGCGGTGCGCGCGGCCGGCGGTGATCTGGCAAGCGCCGGTCTGGCGCTGGCGGAAATGGGCGGGCTGAAGGGCCGCGGTGCGCGTTTCAGCATTGATGCTGCTGGCGGCAAGGCGCTGTTGGTGGATGAAAGCTACAACGCCAACCCGGCTTCGATGCGTGCCACGCTGAAGGCGCTGGGCCAGACTCCCGCGCATCGGCGCATCGCGGTTCTGGGCAGCATGAAGGAGCTGGGCGATTTCGCCGAAGGCTTCCACGCGCAGCTGGCAGACCCGCTGCAAGATGCGAAAATCGATCACGTGATCCTCGTCGGCGACGAGATGCGCGCTCTCGCTGCGGAATTGGGGAGAAGGTCGGCCAATTCGCTTGGCTTTGCCCCGCAGTTCGCGCATTGCCAAACCCCTGTCGAGGCGATTGCGGCGCTGGACGATTTCGGGCTGATCCACGGCGACGCGGTGTTGGTGAAGGGTTCCAATTCGGTCGGGCTTGGCAGGCTGGTTTCACACTATACGAGCGCCCCGTCATGAGCGGCGCCAAGGGATCGTAATGCTGTATCTGCTCGCGGAATGGCTTGGCTTTGAAGGCATTTTGAACCTGGTGCGTTACCAGACGTTCCGCTTCGGCGCGACGTTGATGACGGCGCTGGTTTTCGGCCTGATCATCGGGCCGCGTTTCATCAACATGCTGCGCGTGCGGCAGGGCAAGGGCCAGCCGATCCGCGAAGACGGGCCGCAAAGCCATCTCGCCAAGCGCGGAACGCCGACGATGGGCGGGTTGATGATCCTCGTCGCACTGACGGTTTCCCTGCTCTTGTGGATGGACCTGACCAACCCGTTCGTCTGGGCCTGCCTGGCGGTGACGATCGGCTTCGGCGTGATCGGCTTCATCGACGATTATGACAAGGTGTCGAAGAACAGCCATGCCGGGCTTTCCGGCCGCGTCCGCCTGCTGCTGGAATTCGCGGTCGCAGGCGTGGCGAGCTATCTTATCGTCAGCCAGATCAACACCAACCTCTACATCCCCTTCCTGTCGAACGTCGCGATCCCGCTGGGCCCGGCATACTATGTCTTCGCGGCCTTCGTGATGGTGGGGGCCGGCAATGCGGTGAACCTGACAGACGGGCTGGATGGCCTCGCTATCATGCCGGTGATCATCGCGGCGGGTACTTTCGCGATCATCGCCTATCTTGTCGGACGCGCCGATTTCAGCGCCTATCTCGGCATCCCGCACGTCCCCGGCGCAGGCGAACTGGTGGTGTTCTGTGCCGCGATCATGGGGGCGGGGCTTGCCTTCCTGTGGTTCAACGCGCCGCCTGCGGCGGTGTTCATGGGCGACACCGGGTCGTTGGCGCTAGGCGGAGCCTTGGGCGCAATCGCGGTCGCGGCCCATCACGAAGTCGTGCTTGCCATCGTCGGCGGTCTGTTCGTGTTCGAGGCGCTGTCGGTGATCATTCAGGTTTTCTGGTTCAAGCGCACGGGCAAGCGTGTGTTCCGCATGGCCCCGATCCATCATCATTTCGAGCAGCTCGGCTGGAGCGAGAGCAAGGTCGTGATCCGGTTCTGGATCGTAGCCATAGTGCTTGCGCTGATCGGGCTCGCCACGCTCAAGCTGAGGTAACGCAAGACCGCCGTGATCACCTCCACCGCCTTTGCCGGAAAGCGTTATGCGATCCTAGGGCTCGCGCGCTCCGGCGCGGCGGCGGCTGAGGCCTTGCTCGCCAGCGGCGCGCGGCTGACGGTGTGGGACCGGCAGGATGTCGCCCGCGAACCGTTCGAAGGTCGCTGCGATATCGCTGATCCGCTGGCGATCGACCTGACCGGCTTTGACGGGCTGATCGTTTCTCCCGGCGTGCCGCTCAACACCCATCCGATCCGGCCGCACGCGGAAAAGTTCGGGGTGCCGATCATCGGCGATATCGAGCTGTTCGCGCTCGCCCGGCCAGAGCTTTTGCCGCACAAGGTGGTGGGCATCACCGGCACCAACGGCAAATCCACCAGCGTCGCTCTGGTCCACCACATCCTGCAGATGTCCGGCCTGCCCAGCGTGCTTGGCGGAAACATCGGCGAAGCGATCATGGCGCAAACCCCGCTTGCCCCGAACGATCAGGGCGAGGGTGTCTATGTGCTCGAATTGTCGAGCTACCAGATCGATCTGACGAACAGCCTCGATTGCGATGTCGCGGCATTGACCAATATCACGCCCGATCATCTTGACCGCTACGATGGCTTTGCCGCCTACGCTGCGTCCAAGGCGCGGCTGTTCGAAATACAGTCCGCTGCCAACCTGGCTGTGTTCGGATCACTCGCGGAGCCTGTCGGCGCGATCTTCGAGACAGAGCGGGCGCGCCGTCCTGCGGGACGTGCGGTGGCTGCCGATCTGGATGCCCTGCGCGAGCTGCAGCCGCAATGGCCGAGCCTGCAAGGCCCGCACAATCTCGAAAATGTCGCAGTTGCAATCGCCATTGTCGAAGAACTGGGCGTGAAGCCGGCACAATGGCAACACGCGCTTCCGCGCTTTCGCAGCCTGCCGCACCGGATGGAGCGGGTGTGCGAGGAACACGGCGTCCTCTTCATCAACGACAGCAAGGCAACCAACACCGCCTCTGCCGCCCCGGCACTGGCCGCGTTCCCGCCAATCGAGGGCAGGCCGCGCGTGCATTGGATCGTCGGCGGTCTGGCCAAGGAAGACGGGCTGGGCGATTGCGGCGAGCACCTTGGCAATGTCGCTGCCGTCTATACCGTCGGCGAAGCCGGGCCGCGCTTTGCCGAATTGCTCGAAGGCACCGTGCCCAATGTCGAGCGGTGCGAGCTTGTAAGCGAAGCAGTGCGCCGGGCACGCGACGCGGCGCAAGCTGGCGATGTCGTGCTTTTTTCGCCTGCCTGCGCAAGCTTTGACCAGTTCCGCGACTATGAAAAGCGCGGCGAACACTTCCGCCAGCTGGTGGGTGTCATTGCCGAATGCGGGGTTGATTGTTCGGCTGATCCTTCGATCGGGAGCGACCGGGTATGAGCGGCATCTACACTCCATCGCGCGCCGATCCGAAATTCCATGCGCCTGTTCCTGCCCGGCGTGGCCTTGGCGAAAGCCTGCGGGTCTGGTGGCGCGAAATCGACAAGTGGCTGCTTGGCCTTGTCCTGCTTCTGATGGCACTCGGTACCATGGCCGTTGCTGCGGCATCTCCGGCTGCGGCAAGCCAGTATGGCGTTTCCGATTTCGCCTTCTTCCAGCGGCATATCGTGTTTCAGTTTCTGGGTGTGGGCCTGATGCTGGCATTGTCCTTTGTCAGCCGCGAGGACGCGCGCCGCATCGGAATCCTGCTGGCTGTCGGGATGCTGGGACTGTTGTTCCTGGTTCCGATCATCGGGGTGGAAAAGAATGGCGCGAAACGCTGGATCGAAGTGGGCATGTCGCTTCAGCCGAGCGAATTCCTGAAACCCGGCTTCGCAATCCTGCTGGCATGGATGCTGTCATGGCGGCTGCGCGATCCCGGACTGCCGGTGCTGGGATATGCCACGCTGACGATGGCGCTGGTGGCAGCGCTGCTGATGCTTCAGCCCAACCTTGGCGACACGATCCTGTTCGGCGGCGTATGGTTTGTGCTGGTGGTTTTGTCGGGCGTTTCCTTTGCCCGGATCGGCGGCTTGATCGCGGCTGGCCTTGCGGCGCTCACCGCAGCCTATTTCCTGTATGACAATGCGCGCTATCGCATCGACAGTTTCTTTGGCGGCGGGACTGCCTTCGATCAGGTGGACCTCGCACAGCGCACCCTGCTCAACGGTGGCTGGACCGGGGCAGGCCTGTGGCTGGGTACCCGCAAGCTGAGCCTGCCCGAAGCGCACACCGATTACATCTTCTCCGTCATCGGGGAAGAATTCGGCCTGCTCGCCTGCGCCGTCATTCTTCTTGTCTATGTCGCGCTGGTCGCGCGGGCGCTGTTGCGGCTGGTGGACGAGGACAATCTGTTCGCCCTGCTTGCAGGGGCAGGGCTGGCTACCCAGATCGGTGGGCAGGCGTTCATCAACATGCTGGTAAACCTCCAGCTGTTCCCGTCAAAGGGGATGACGCTGCCGCTGGTAAGCTATGGCGGGTCGTCGACACTGGCGGTGTGTCTGACCTTCGGGCTATTGCTGGCGATCACCCGGCGCAATCCTTTCCTTGAACGGGAAAAGCCGGGGTTGAAGGATCTGTTTGAGCGCCCCGGTCACGGGCATAGGGAGGACCGCGCATGACCAGCGAGGCAAGGAAAGGCGCCAGCCGCCATTTCGTCCTTGCCGCAGGAGGAACCGGGGGGCACCTGATCCCCGCATTTGCCCTCGCGGCAGAGCTTGACGCGCGCGGCCATCACGTGGCGCTGATCACCGACGAACGCGGTGCGCATATTCCGGGCAAGCCCGATTTCCTGACCGCGCATGTCCTGCCCGCGGGGCGTTTCGGTAAAAACCCGCTGCGCTGGATCGGCGGCCTTCGCGCGGTGCTGGAAGGGCGCGACATGGCGCTGCGCCTGTTCGAAAGTTTCGAGCCTGCCGCCGTGATCGGCTTTGGCGGATACCCTGCATTGCCTGCTCTGCTCGCCGCGACCGGATCGGGCGTTCCGAGCGTCGTGCACGAACAGAACGCGGTGCTGGGCCGGGTCAACCGGCTGCTGGCGGGCCGGGTCGATGCGATTGCGATCTCCTATCCCCAGGTCCAGCGGCTGAAGCCCAAGTTCAAGGACAAGGTCCATCTCGTCGGCAATCCGGTGCGCGAGGAAGTGCTGGCACTGCGCGATCAGGATTTCCCGCCCTTTACCGAAGAGGGGCTGCTGCGCGTTCTGGTCACCGGCGGCAGTCAGGGGGCGAGCGTGCTTTCCGATGTCGTGCCTGATGGCCTCGCGATGCTGCCACCGGCGCTGCGCAACCGGCTGCAGGTGACCCAGCAATGCCGCCCCGAAGACCTTGAGCGGGTCCGCGATCGCTATGCCAATCACGATATCCCTGCCGAACTGGGCACCTATTTCGAGGATATGCACGAACGGCTGGCCGACGCGCATCTGTTCATCGGGCGTGCCGGGGCTTCTACCATTGCCGAGCTGACGGCGGTTGGCCGCCCGGCGATCCTCGTCCCGCTGCCTATCGCCACCGACGATCATCAGGCTGCGAACACCGGCGAGATCGTCAAGGCGGGCGGTGCACGAATGATCCGGCAGGACAAGTTCACGCCCAAGGAACTGGCGAAGCAGATACAGGCGCTTGCCAAGAACCCATCGAGCCTTGGCAATGCCGCGCATGGCGCGTGGAATTGCGGGCGCCCCAAGGCGGCGAAAGACCTCGCCGATCTGGTCGAAAGCATGGGCGGGATCGATTTGATGGACGTGATCAAGGTCAGCGAAACCGCCCCGCGTGCCGCCGCAACCGCAACCAAGCCGCAGACCGCCACGCGCGAAAGCGGAGAGGATGTCGCGGCATGAAGGGCGTTGCGACAGACATCGGTACGATCCACTTCGTCGGCATTGGCGGCATCGGCATGTCGGGCATCGCCGAAGTGATGCACAACCTCGGCTATACGGTGCAAGGCAGCGACATTTCCGAAAGCGCGAGTGTCGAACGGCTGCGCGCACGCGGCATCACCGTGAAGATCGGGCATGAGCGCGAGAATGTCGAAGGCGTCGCCGTCGTCGTCACCTCCACCGCAGTAAAGCGGACCAATCCCGAAGTCGCCGCCGCATTGGAAGCGCGCATTCCCGTTGTGCGCCGTGCCGAAATGCTGGCCGAACTGATGCGCCTGAAATCGACAATCGCGGTCGCCGGGACGCACGGCAAGACCACCACGACCAGCATGATCGCCAGCCTGCTGGACAAGGGTGATGTCGATCCCACCGTCATCAATGGCGGGATTATCGAACAATACGGCTCCAACGCGCGGCTGGGCGATTCCGACTGGATGGTGGTTGAGGCCGACGAAAGCGACGGCAGCTTCCTGCGGCTCGACGGGACGATCGCGGTAGTCACTAATATCGATCCAGAACACCTCGATCACTACGGCGATTTCGACGGGGTGAAGCGCGCCTTTGTCGAGTTCATCCACAATGTTCCGTTCTATGGCGCGGCAGTCTTGTGTGTCGATCATCCCGAAGTTCAGGTGGTGATCGGCGAAGTGCGCGATCGCAAGGTCGTGACTTACGGCTTCTCGCTTCAGGCGGATATCTGCGGCGTGAACATCCGCCCGCACGAAGGCGGCAACACCTTTGACGTGATCGTGCGCCAGCGCGGCGAGGAAGATCGCCGGATCGAAGGCGTGCACCTTCCCATGCCAGGTCGGCACAATGTCCAGAACGCCCTCGCCGCGATTGCCGTGGCGATCGAAATGGGATGCAGCGACGATGTTATTCGCGAAGGCTTCGGCAGCTTTGGCGGAGTGCGGCGCCGCTTTACCAAGGTCGGGACGGTCGAACTGGGTGGCGGCAGCGTCAATGTGATCGACGATTATGCCCACCACCCGGTCGAAATCCGCGCCGTGCTTGCCGCCGCGCGCGAAGCGGTGCCGGAAGGCCGCGTCATCGCGGTAGCGCAGCCGCATCGCTACACCCGCCTCAACGATCTGATGGATGATTTCCAGAGCTGCTTCAACGATGCAGACATGGTGTTCGTGACCCCGGTCTATGCCGCGGGCGAAGACCCGATCGAGGGCGTCGATTCCGAAGCGCTGGTCGCCGGAATCAAGTCGCGCGGCCACCGCTCCGCCCGCACCACCGCCAGTCACTCCGATCTGGCGGCCACGCTCGCGCAGGAGCTTGTGCCAGGCGATATCGTGGTCTGCCTCGGAGCGGGGGATATCACCAAGTGGGCGGCTACCCTCGCGCCCGCGATTGAATCACAAGGGGGCGCATGACAGGCATGACGCAACCAGACGACTGGAACGATCTCGACGACGGTTCCGCCCCTACCAGCACGGTCGAAGGGGCGGCGACTTCGCCTGTCCCGGTCGAAGGCGTGCGCGGACGGCTGACGCGGGAGGCACCGCTGGCAAAGCACGTGTGGTTCAAGGCGGGCGGCAAGGCCGACTGGCTGTTCGAACCCGCCGATGTCGATGACCTGAAAAGCTTTCTCGAACGGCTCGACGGCCAGATGCCGGTGATGGCGCTGGGTGTGGGATCGAACTTGATCATCCGCGATGGCGGCGTGCCGGGAGTGGTGATCAAGCTGGGTCAGGCGTTTGCCAATATCGAAATCACCGGAGAGACCACCCTGAAAGCGGGCGCGGCGGCCCCTGTCAGTATGGTGGCGCGGCGGGCGGCGAAGGCCGGGATCGACGGGCTTTCCTTCTTCATCGGCATCCCCGGATCGGTCGGCGGAGTGACCAAGATGAACGGCGGGTGCTACGGGCGCGAAACCTGCAATGTCCTGACCGATTGCGACGTTGTTCTGCCGGATGGCGAATTCGTCACCCTGTCGAACGCCGATTTGCAATATTCCTATCGCCATTCGGCGCTGCCCGAAGGTTCGACAGTGGTCGAAGCCCGGTTTGAAGGCTTCCCCGGCGATCCCGAAGTCATCAAGGCGGAGATGGATCGCATCTCCACCCAGCGCAAGGAATCGCAGCCGATCGGCAGCATGACGGGCGGATCGACCTTCAAGAACCCGCCGGGCCATTCGAGTTGGAAACTGATCGACGAAGCGGGCCTTCGCGGTTTCAGGCATGGCGGCGCGCAGGTGAGCGAGAAGCACGCCAATTTCCTGATCAACACCGGCACGGCCACCGGCTCCGATATCGAGGAACTGGGCGAAATCGTGCGTGAGAAGGTCTATGCCAATTCGGGCGTTCAGCTTGAATGGGAAATCAAGCGGGTGGGGCGGCCATGATGATGGCGGAAAAGCCCCCCTTGCATGTCGCCGTGCTGATGGGCGGCTGGGCCAATGAACGCGAAGTCTCGCTGATGAGTGGAGCGGGCGTTGCCGATGCGCTTGAGATGAATGGCCACCGCGTAACCCGCATCGACATGGGCCGCGATGTCGCGCTGCGGCTGGCCGAGGCCAGGCCCGATGTGGTGTTCAATGCGCTTCACGGCGTACCGGGAGAGGACGGCAGCGTCCAAGGTATGCTCGATCTGATGGGCATTCCCTACACCCATTCGGGGCTGGCGACTTCGGTGATCGCGATCGACAAACAGCTGACCAAGCAGGCGCTTGTTCCGCATGGTATCCCTATGCCCGGCGGGCGGATCGTCGATGTCGAGGAACTGCATGAGCGCGATCCGTTGCCGCGGCCCTATGTCCTGAAGCCGGTCAACGAGGGATCGTCGGTTGGCGTGGCCATCGTCACTGCGGACTCGAACGTGGGCAATCCCATTTCCCGCGAGGCCAAGGGGCCGTGGCAGGAGTTTGACCGCTTGCTGGCCGAACCTTTCATCAAAGGTCGCGAACTGACCACCGCCGTGATTGACAGCGCATCCGGCCCGCGTGCCCTGGGTGTGACCGAACTGGTGATCGACAACGGTTTCTATGATTACGAGCACAAGTATACCGAAGGGCGCACGCAGCACGTTTGCCCTGCCAAGATCCCGCCCGAAATCGCCGCGCTGTGCGAGCAATACGCGCTCAAGGCACACGAAGTGCTCGGCTGCCACGGCACCAGCCGCACCGATTTCCGCTGGGATGACGAACAGGGCGAGGATGGTCTGTTCGTCCTCGAAACCAACACCCAGCCGGGCATGACCCCGCTCAGCCTTGTGCCTGAACAGGCCCGGGCAGTGGGCATCGGCTATGCCGAGCTGGTCGAACTGATCGTGATGGAGGCGATCAGGGTGCATGATATTGCAGGGGGCGCTGATGGCGAAGATCACGCGTAGCTCCGGCAAGGGCGTCCGCCGTGCGGCAAAATCCCAGAGCCGTGCAGCCGGCGCGCGCCGGGCCAAGGCACAGACCACCAGCATGCTGGACCGGGCGATGGGCCTGCTGCCCTTTTCGGACGAGCAGTGGAGCACGATCTGGATGACGGTGATCATTGGCGCGGGCGTCGGCCTTGCGTTCGTGATCGCCAACCTTGCAGGCGTTCCGGCGCTTGCGCAGGCTCAGGTCGCGGCAATGGCATCGGATGTCGGCTTCGAGGTCAAGCATGTGCGCGTCACCGGCACCAGCCGGATGGACGAACGCCAGGTTTACGCCCGTGCGCTCGCGCAGCGCGACCGGCCCATGCCGATGGTCGAACTCGAAGCCTTGCGCAGCGATCTCAAGCAACTGCCTTGGGTAATGGATGCGCGGGTTTCGCGGCAACTGCCTTCGACGCTGGCGATCGACATTGTCGAGCGTGAACCTCACGCGGTGCTGCAAAAGCCCGATCGGCTGATGCTGATCGACGCGCAAGGGGTGGAGCTGGAACCTATTGCGGCTGACGCGGCCGAGGGGATGCTGCTGATATCCGGCCCGGGATCGGCCAAACAGGTCGCAGAGCTTGAACGGTTGCTTGCATCCGCTCCGGCGCTGCAACCGCAGGTGGTGGCCGCCGAATGGGTCGGCAATCGCCGCTGGAACCTCACGTTCAAGAGCGATCAGGTGCTTGCCCTGCCAGAGGGCGCGACCGAGGCCGCGACCGCCCTTGTCAAGTTTGCGCGGCTCGACGGTCAAAACCGATTGCTGGGCGGAGAGGTGGCCAGTTTCGACATGCGTTCACCTCCGCGCATCTACATGCGGGTCCCCGGTCGCGGCGATGCGGTTGAGCTGGCGGCAAAGGATACCCCCTGATGGCGAGCAAGGCATCTTCGCGGCAGAACGCGCGGCTTGCCCGGATTTTCGGCGCGGTCAATGTCGGCTCGTTCCGCATTTCCGCGATGATCATGGGCGAAACCGAGACCGGTGATCTGGTCGTTCTGGGGTCGGGTCATCGTGCCAGCCAGGGCATCAAGCGCGGCTATGTCACCGACATGAAGGCGGCGACCTATGCGATCCGCGATGCTGTTGAGCGGGCGGAAAAGAACGCCGGCACGAGCATCCAGAGCGTCTGGATCGCCTGCGCCGGGGCAGGGCTGCAAAGCCGTGTTTCCAAGGTGGAGATCGAAATCGGCGGTCGCCGGATCGAGGATGAGGATGTCGAGCACCTTCTGATCGAGGCGCGCGACATGATCCAACCCGACGGCCGCACGGTGCTGCACGCGCAACCGGCGCATTACACGCTCGACGGGGCGCATGGTGTTGCCAATCCGCGCGGTCTGCATGCCGAGCGTCTGGGCGTCGATGTGCATGTGATGCTGGCCGATGGCGCTCCGGTTCGCAATCTGATGGAAGCGGTGCAGAACGCCCATCTCGAAGTCGAAGCTGTGGTCGCCGCACCGCTGGCTTCGGGATATGCCTGCCTGTCGCCGGAGGAACGCGATCTGGGCGTTGCGCTGGTCGAAATCGGTTCGGACGTCACCAATGTTTCGGTCTTTGCTGCCGGGATGCTGCTGGGCCTGAGGGCGATCCCCATGGGTTCAGGCGATATCACCGATGCCGTGGCCAGCGCATTCGGTATCCGCCGGTTCCAGGCGGAGCGGCTCAAATGCGTGTCCGGTTCGGCCATCGCATCGCCAAGCGATCACCGCGAGATGATCCCCGTCCATGGCCCCAACGAAGGCCCCGGCGAAAACAGTGGCCCGCAGGCGCGCGGTGCGGATGACAAGAACCGCATCGCCCGTGCCGAGCTGATATCGGTGATCACGCAAAGCCAGTCGCAATTGACCACGGAGATCGGCAAGGCTCTGAAGGAAATGGGTTTCTCCGGAACACGCGCAGGTCAGGTCGTGTTGACCGGGGGTGGGGCGGAACTGGCCGGACTGGCCGAATTCACGCAGAGCGCGCTGGCTATGCCGGTGAGGCTGGGGCGCCCGCCAAGCCTGACGGGTCTGCCCGAAGCGCATGCAACGCCCGGATTTGCGGGGCTGGCAGGGCTGTGTCTGTATGCAGCAGAAGATCCTGTCGACATTCGTTCATTCGGTTCGCGGTACACTCGCCATGCGGATTTTGGCGGTTCAATCGCTTCGACTTTCGCCTTGGGACGGTTGTTCCGGGCGCTGAAGGAATATTTCTAGGGCGGGGAAACGGCAGTCTCGCGGGATTCTCACCGCCGCCCGCATGGTGTATCAGGGTTAATGCCCGCCTGTGGATAAGGAATTTGGCGGGATAACAGGCGCATCTTGAATGTGTCACAGAAGCAATGGCGTGGGGCAAGAGGGCAGCCAAGACCGGACCCCGCGTCTGGAGGACTTAAAGCGATGAGCATCAATATCGGACCGGCAGAGACAGACGATCTGCGCCCCCGCATCACCGTCATCGGAATTGGCGGCGCTGGCGGCAACGCCATTGCCAACATGATCGCATCGGAGATCGAGGGTGTCGATTTCATCGTCGCCAACACCGACGCGCAGGCGCTCAGCACCAGCCCGGCGGAAACCCGCATCCAGCTTGGCCCGGATATCACCGGAGGCCTTGGTGCAGGTGCGCGTCCCGAAGTGGGCAAGGCTGCCGCCGAGGAAACCGTCGCCGAGATCGAAGAAGCGCTCGATGGCGTCAACATGGTGTTCATCGCGGCAGGTATGGGCGGGGGCACCGGAACGGGTGCTGCGCCGGTGATCGCCGAAGCTGCCCGCCGCAAGGGCGTGCTGACCGTGGGCGTGGTGACCAAGCCGTTCCTGTTCGAAGGCACCCGCCGGATGCGCGCCGCCGAAGCGGGCATCGCCGAATTGCAGGATCACGTCGACACGCTGATCGTGATCCCGAACCAGAACCTGTTCCTTGTCGCCAAGCCGGAAACCACCTTCAAGGAAGCGTTCCAGCTGGCTGACGAAGTGCTGCAACAGGGTGTGCGTTCGATCACCGACCTGATGGTGATGCCGGGCCTGATCAACCTCGACTTTGCCGATGTCCGCTCGGTGATGAGCGAGATGGGCAAGGCCATGATGGGCACGGGTGAGGGCGAAGGCGAAAACCGCGCGCTCGACGCTGCCGAACAGGCGATAGCCAACCCGCTGCTCGACGGTGTTTCGATGCAAGGCGCCAAGGGCGTGATCATCTCGATCATTGGCGGCGAAGACATGAAGCTGATGGAAGTCGATGAGGCCGCGAACCACATTCGCGATCTGGTCGACGAAGATGCCAACATCATCTGGGGTAGTGCATTCAACCCTGATCTCTCGGGCAAGATCCGCGTTTCCGTGGTCGCGACCGGCATCGAAGCTGGTGCTGCCAGTGACGCTCCTCGCACCGCCACTTCTGCTTTCGGCGGCTCACGTGCGCCCAAGCGCCCCGTGCTGGAATTGGGCGGTGAGGATGAGAGCCCGGCGGAAGAGCCTGCTGCGACGGAGACGCCCGAGGAGTCCTTCGCTCCGCGCATTCCTGCGATCCCCGATCCGGTGTCCGAGGCGATGGAAGCCGATGACGAGGAAGACGGATTTGAGGACGGCGGCTTTGGCGATACCGGCGGTGACGAAGAGGCATCGGCCGACGCCGAACCGTTCGACCTGACCGGTATGCAAGCCGGGGACGAGATGGGTGAAGAGGAAGACGATGTCGACGGCATCATTGATCCTCTCGCCGGTCCGCGCGGCGCCGACGATGAAGACGGTTATTCGGGCTTTGGTGGCGGAAGCTATTCCGACAGCGACGATGACGCGGCTGAGGAACTGGGCAGCTCTTCCTATGGCGAGGACACCGGTGAGGACGCCGCGGAAGACACGCTGGACCTTGGTGGCGAATATGCCGAATACGACGAATCGAATGGTGCGCAGCCGGCAGAAACTGACAGCAGCGACGATCTGCTGGAAAATGCCGATCGCCTTGCCGAAGAGGACAAGCCCGTCACTCCTTCCGCCCGGCGTGCGGCCATCCTCGGCCCTGGTGGTGGCCCTTCGGCCGGCAGCACGCTGTTCGAGCGCATGGCCAATCTGTCCCGTTCCTCGGGCTCGGATGACGAAGATGACGATGATGGCGACGGTGACGATACGCCCGCGCTCAGCATCCCGCGCTTCCTCGGTCGCCAGAACAACCAGTAGTTCCTGCCGAACCAAACCCTGCCCGCGCGGCTGATCGAAACCGTGGAGCGGTTCGTCCCGCGTTGCGGATTTGAGGGCTGGATTGCCGGGGTTTGTGCGCTAGCGGGGGCGATGTGACAATGTATCGACGTTTTCTCCCCCTTCGCACCGCCATCTCAGCGGCTCTTTGTTGCGGCGTTTTCGCGCCAGTTGCGGCGCAGGATTCGACTTCGCGCGAAGTCGTCCAGCCGCTGCCATCGCCCGAAGTCCAGCGGCTCAACCGCGCCTTGCTCGAACTGGCACGCCAGCCACGCCGCGTAAGCGCCCTGCTGGAGGCTGCTGATGCGTCTCTGGCGGTTGACGATCTGGACGCGGCGGCCGGATTTTATGGCCAGGCTGCCGACATCGAGCCAGACGATCCGAGGGTCAAGCTGGGCCTCGCGAAGGTCTACCTGCGCAGCGGCATGCCATTGGAAGCAATGCCGATGCTCAACGCGGCCCTGACGGCCGGGGCCAGTCCGCGCGACGTTTTGAGCGATCAGGCGCTCGCTTTTGATCTGATCGGGGATCAGGCATCGGCGCAGGCAGCATATCGGCGTGCGATCGAACTGAACCCGCAAGATGACGAGGCACGCCGCAGGCTTGCCCTGAGCCATGCGATATCGGGCAACGAGGCTGCGTTTCAGGAAACGCTCGCTCCTCTGCTTGAGGCGCGGGACATAGCCGCCTTTCGCGCGCGGGCGTTCGGGCTTGCGATCATGGGGCAGCAGGAGCGTGCCGAAGGGATCGTCAATCAGGTCATGCCGCGCGATCTCGCCCTGCGGATCAATCCCTATCTCGCCTATATGCCGCGCCTGACGGCAACGCAGCAGGCGGCGGCGGCCAATCTCGGAATTTTTCCGCGGGTGGCGGATATCGGACGGGAAGACCCGCGCATTGCCCGTTTTGCCCGCGAAGGTGCAGCCGGATCACGGTTGGAGCCGTCGGGTGAGCCATTCGGGACAGCGCCCGCACCCGCCACAACTGTCGCAGCGGCCCCGCTACCCACACCGGCAGCAACGCCAGCGCCCGCGCGAACGCAGCCGACCACTGCTCCGACCCCCGCGCAAGCCCCTGCTCTGGCCCCCTCACAAGCAGCGTCGAGGCCACAGGTCGAGCGCGCCCGTCCTGCCGAGGCTACTCCTTCTGCAACTCTGCCTGCAATCGCGGTCCGGGAAGCGGAGGCTCCACCCGCCCGTTCGGAGCCTGCAAGTGTGGCTGACGCCTTTGCCGATCTGGGAAATGGCGAATTGCCCGTGGCAGCGGGGACGGGCGGTGCGGTGAACATCGCCGCCATCGATATCCCGCGTGAAGTCGCGCCGGAGCCGGAGCCTGCACCACCGGCGCATCCCCGCCGGATCTGGGTGCAACTGGCCACCGGGCGCGACACCGACGCGTTGCGCTTCGACTGGCGAAGGATCCAGCGCAGCGCGCCCGATCTGCTGGGCAGGTTCAAGCCTCATGTTACCCCGTGGGGGCAGGCCAATCGCCTGCTTGCAGGCCCGATCGGCAGTCGCGAGGCAGCTCGCGAGCTGATCAATGCATTGGCGGAAAAGGGGGTTGAGACTTTTTCCTATACCAGCCCCGAAGGCACCGAAATTCAGGAACTTAAGTAGTGTCTTGCGATCATCCACGGGTTTCTTTGCACAAGCTTTGAACAAGCCAGAACACTTCTCCCCAGCGCGAAAACGGGGACGGATTGCCAAGCGGCAGGGTTAACGGGCATTCCGCATCCTGATGCAAGACACCTCTCCCCCTATGTCCGCTCCGGACCTGAAAGCGTCAGCATGATGCCGCGCGAAACCGAATATGCCGCCGAAGAGGACGCAGCTCCTGTCGAGATGCTGGCCGCGTTGTTCAAAGCGCGCGGCTGGGAGTGCGAGATCGTCTCCGACGAGGAAATGGTGGGCGAGGTGCAGGGCAGCTGGGCCAAATACCAGCTGCGGGCGATCTGGCGCAGCGAAGACAATGTCCTGCAATTTCTCTGCCTGCCCGACATCCGCGTGACGCAGGAAAAGAAGCAAAGTGCATTCGAGCTGTTGAGCCTCGTCAATGAACAGATGTGGCTCGGCCATTTCGACATCTGGTCGAACGGCGATGTGCTGCTGTATCGCCACGGCGTGCTGCTGGGCGATGAGGGCATGCTTTCGATCCAGCAGGCTCAGGCTCTGGTGGAGACCGCGATCGACGAATGCGACCGGTTCTATCCGGCGTTCCAGTTCGTGCTGTGGGGCGATAAGACCCCGCGCGCCGCGTTGGAGGCGGCGATGGTGGATGCATTGGGCGAAGCCTGATCGGTCTGGCGGGAGGATGCCATGCACAGACAGCTTCTGATTATCGGATGCGGAAACATGGGCGGCGCGATGCTGGCAGGATGGCTTGCCGCCGGCATGGACCCTGCCCGTTTTGCCGTGCTCGATCCGGCGCTTGAGACAGCGCCCGAAGGCGTTGCGCTTTATCGCTCTGTTGCCGAGGCCGAAGCGGCTAGTGAGCATGATGCGGTGATGCTGGGGTTCAAACCGCAGCAACTCGGACAACTCGCCCCCGGAATACAGTCGGTTTGCGGCGATGGCATTGCGGTTACTTCCTTGCTCGCAGGGATCACGCTGGCGCAGTTGCGGGCTTCCTTTCCGAACGCCTCGGCCCACGTCCGCGTAATGCCGAACCTTGCCGCACGCATAAAAAAATCGCCGGTGATCCTGATGGAAGCCGGCCTTGATGATGCCGGGCGGAGCGCCGCGTTCGCCCTGTTCGATGCGCTCGGCACGGCGGTATGGCTCGAAGATGAAAGCCGGTTCGATCTGGTTACTGCCCTCGCCGGGTCAGGGCCGGGTTTCGTCTATCGCTTTATCGATGCGCTCGCGCGCGCCGGGGCCGATCTGGGGCTGGACCGGGAGCAAGCCGATGCGCTGGCGCTGGCCATGGTCGAAGGGGCAGCATCGCTGGCAGCGGCATCCGATTTTTCGCCCGGCGAGCTGGCGGATCGGGTGGCAAGTCCGGGCGGAATGACCCGCGAAGGGTTGAATGTGCTGGATGAGGGCGGAGCGCTGGTGGAACTTCTCACCCGCACGCTTGCGGCGACAAGGGATCGCGGCGCGGAATTGTCCAAGGGCGATAGTTGAACGACTTGTTAAGCATGGGGCGTGAAAAAATGAACGACATTCGTCGATCCTCGCCCGGTTTCGCTTGAAAATGAGACGCAATGCACCGATATTGCGTAGCATAAGACGCGTATGGTCGCGTCATTATTGGAGACTCCATTAGTGGAGAAAGGGATCCAGAATGTCTGATTGGAATGACACTCAGCGTAGCGGACAGGCTTTCGGCTCCGTACCCCGGGCCGGCGGTGATGTTGCAGGGCGCGCCACCTATGACGAGGGCCTGCGTTCGTACATGCTCTTGATCTACAATTACATGGCATCGGGCGTGCTGCTGACCGGCATCGTGGCCCTTTCCGCGGCAATGACAGGCATCGCCTATGCGCTGGCAAGCGGCCCGCTCATGTGGATCGTCGCACTCGCACCGCTGGGCTTCATCCTCGCGATGAATTTCGGCCTGCACAAGATGAGCCAGGGCACGCTTCAGGTGCTGTTCTGGTCGTTCGCGGTCGTCATGGGCCTCTCGCTTTCGACGATTTTCCTCGTGTTCACCGGTGAATCGATCGCGGTGACGTTCTTTGCGACGGCGGGAGCTTTCGCCGGACTCTCGCTCTACGGTTACACCACCAAGAAGGACTTGTCGGGCTTCGGCACGTTCCTGATCATGGGTGTGATCGGCCTGCTTATCGCCAGCGTGGTCAACATCTTCCTGCAGTCGGAAGCCATGGCCTTCGTGATCAGCGCAATCGGCGTGCTCGTTTTCGCAGGCCTTACCGCCTACGACACGCAGCGCCTGAAGAACGATTACCAGTATCTGCGCGGGACCGAATTCATGGGCAAGGCCGTGATCATGGGCGCTACCAGCCTGTATCTCGACTTCGTCAACATGTTCATGTTCCTGCTGAACTTCCTGGGTAGCCGCGAATAATCGGCGCTGACGCCTCGCCACGGGGCGTCAAACCAGACTGTTGAAATCGCAATGCCCGGAACCTTCTTCGAGGTTTCGGGCATTTGCTTTGTCATCTGCCGCGCCTAACAAGGCTTTTGACAAGTGTCCGAAATGTTCTTCAGTGAAGAGCAAGGCTGGAACGCGCATGGGTGCATTTGCCGCGTATGCCGGTCCGGGGGGACACAAGGATGAGAGACAGCTTGCCAATGAGCACACAGCCAAAGTCCGTAGGCTTCACAGCGCCGATCAGGATCACCACCATCGCCGTTACCGTCGCATTGCTGGGCGCCTGTGCGACTCCCGCGCCGCCTCCGCCGCCGCCCCCTCCGCCGCCGCCTCCACCCCCGGCAGTTGAGACGACACCGTATCGCCCGCTTCCTCCGGGCGGGGCCGCTTACGTCATGGAAATCCCGCGCCGAAATGCGATGGGGCAGCGCCAGACAATCAATCTCGGCATCACCGATGATGAACGCGTCTGGCACTTCCGCTCCGCCTGGAACGTCGCCGCGCTCAACTGCACCGCGGCGCAGTACGATCCGATCCTGACTGCATACAGCGACTACATCAGCAAGCATCAGCGCACTCTGGGTCAGGTGAACGAGCGCATCGACCGGGCCTATCGCCAGCAATTGGGCGCTCGGCGGGCAGGTATGCTTGCGCGCGAAGAGCGCATGACTGCGGTCTACAACTTCTTCGCCCTGCCGCCGGCCCGCGCGCGCTTCTGCCGCGCCGCGCTCGACATTTCGAACCGCTACCTGCTCGCGCCGGTCGATCCTGTCGGTTTCGCGAACGAGAATTTCGCGCTGGTCGAAGAGCCGTTCGAGCTGTTCTTCCAGGAATATGAGCAATACCAGCGCGCCTCCGCCGCCTGGGACGCGAAGTGGGGGGCGATGTTCGGCCCGTCGCAACCGGGCTGGGTCGCGGTGCAGGAAGCGCGGGCAAAGGGCATACCCGTACCCACCGCAGGCACAAGCGACCCTTCGGCGACGCTGGCCAATCCGGCTGCTACCGCCGGCATGGTAACCGATCCCGAAACAGGGGTGGCCGTGCCGGTCGTGCCGGTTCAGGAGAATTTCGTGTCGCAGCCGGTGGTGGAACCGGTTGCCAGCGGGCAGGACGGCTCCACTCCAAGGTAGCGGCACCCGATTGCCAGCCGCATCGGCGCACGCTATTTGCGCCGAACCATGATTTGTGGGGCCGTAGCTCAGTTGGGAGAGCGCGTCGTTCGCAATGACGAGGTCAGGGGTTCGATTCCCCTCGGCTCCACCAGTTTTCTAGCTTCGCCAGAAAACCGGATTCCTTGTTTTCGCCCTCAAGCGCCGGGCGCAGCGCGTCCGCGCAGCTTGGCTTTCCTCGCATAGGCTCGGGCGCGCGTTCGCGCTTGCGGCCCTTCGGGCCGATATAGTTTCCTCTTTTCGCCCGGGTCTTTACATCGCTTGCCGTCAGCTTGGCTGGACGCTATCTCCCTCACCACACTTCGGTAACGGGAATGCGGTTCAAATCCGCAGCTGTCCCTGCAACTGTAAGCGGTGAGTATCGGGTTTGCGTGCCTTTTTGACGGGAGGGGCGCAGCCACTGGGGCCGAAAAGTCCTGGGAAGGTGAAAACCCGAATACGGCGATCCGCAAGCCAGGAGACCGACCGGAGCGTGTCGCTTGTTGCCTCGCTCAGGGATTGGTGCGGCGCGAAGTTCTTTCGTTTCGAGCGACGACTTGGAAATCGCCGTGGGGATGACCCCTGCGGCGAATGTTGTTGCTCAATCGGAAGGGATGCCGATGAAGTCGAAAATACTGTGCGGAGCCGCGCTGCTGGCTCTGGGATGGAACGCACCTGCCTTGGCGCAGGAGCGGGCCGCGGGTGTTTGCTATGTCACTGGTGATGGCGAACCCTATGAGGAAATGCTGCTGTGCTATCCGGGTGACGTGATCATTGTGCCGGGTAGCCGGGCCGGCGATGTAAGCCTTGGCAATTTCACTGGCTCTGCCACCATTGTTTCTCCCGAACAGATCGAACAGCGCCAGATACGCGACATCGCCGATGTGCTGCGCGATGTGCCGGGGGTGGCTGTCTCCAGCGTAGCCGGGCAGACGCAGCTGCGCCTGCGCGGGTCGGAGGCGAACCATGTCCTTGTGCTGGTCGACGGAATCGAAGTGTCCGATCCGTTCGCGGGCGAATTCGATATTGGCGCGCTTCAGGCTGAAATCGGATCACGGGTCGAAGTGCTGCGCGGGCCGCAATCCGCGCTCTACGGCACGGATTCGATCGGCGGCGTCATCGCCTATGAAAGCGGCGCTTTCTCAGGCTTCGGCGGCAGGATCGAAGCGGGAACCAATGACACACTCAACGGCGCCATGCGCTGGGGCATGGACAAAGGAGGCGTACGCGCCTCGCTTTCGGGCACCATCGTCAGCACCGATGGCGAACCGAATGCACGGGGCGGCTGGCGGGACATCGGGCGCGACAGCTACACGCTTGCAGGCAAGCTGGCAGCGGATGTCACAGACACGCTCACCCTGCGCGCGGTTGCTAGGTACGTTCTCACCAAAGGGGAGTTCAACGATCAGGATTTTGATCCGACCAGCCCGACATTCGGCTTCGTAGTCGACAGTCCCGACACCAGGTTCGAGAACGAGGCGATCTATGCGCTTGTCGGGGCTCGGCTGAAGACGCTGGAAGGGCGCTGGACCCATGATCTGTCCGTCCAGATAGCAGACATCACTCGCGACACCTTCGGCCCTTTCGGCCCCAGCAATTCATCGGAGGGCGACAGGGTGAAAGCTTCCTATGTCAGCGCCTTCCGACTGGCTGACGAGCACACGCTGACATTTGCGGCCGATTGGGAGCGCGAGCGGTTCCGCAACACCACGCCGGGCGGCTTCGCCTTCAACGGGCGTCGCCAGATCGAGAACACCGGGCTGGTGGGCGAGTACCGCTATGACGGGGAGCGTTTCGATTTTTCGGCGGCCTTGCGCCACGATTTCAACGATCGTTTTGCTGACGAAACCACGTTCCGCATCGGCGCAGGATACCGGGTGACGGATACCACCCGTGTCCGCGCCAGCGCGGGGTCGGGGATCAAGAACCCCGGCTTTTTCGAGCTGTTCGGCTTCGTCGATGGGCGCTTCATCGGCAATGCCGATTTGCAGCCGGAGAAATCGACCAGTTGGGAAATCGGCCTGGACCAGGACCTCGGCGATGCCGCGCGGCTTTCGGTGACCTATTTCAACGCCGAGCTTGAGGATGAGATCTTCACCACCTTCCCACCTCCGACATTCACTGCCACCCCGGCTAATGCCGCCACGAAGAGCAAGCAGCAGGGCGTCGAATTGGCATTGTCGGCCAGTCTCAGCCCGCAGTGGAGCGTGAATGCCGCCTACAGCTATGTCGATGCCGAGGAAAACGGCCTTGCCGAAGTGCGCCGCCCGGAAAGCATCGCCAGCGCCGCGCTGACATGGACGCATCCGCAGGACAAGGCATCGGCAACCCTCGTGGTGCGCCACAATGGCGAAGCTGTCGATCTCGCCTTCACCGAACCCAGCTTCGTTCCGGTGCGGGCCGTGCTCGACGATTACACGCTGGTAAACCTCAATGCGCGGGTGAAGCTGGCAGAGGGGATCAACGGTTTCGGCCGGATCGAAAACCTGCTGGATGAACGCTACGAGCAAGTCTTCAGCTTCGTATCGCCGGGCCGCACGGCGGTGATCGGGATCGAGGCACGTTTTTGAGTTCCGCACCCCATCCGGGGTGCGAAATCCTCGCTCACGCGACCTGAAGGTCGCATCGCTGCGGGCGGCCAGTCGGCCTTGCGGCCCTTCGGGCCGGGTCACTGCCGCCCAAAGCCCTCGCAATTGCAGCAGGAAAGGCTTATGCGGCGCCCATGCATTTCCTCGATCAGGCCAAAATCTATCTCAAATCTGGCGCGGGGGGACCGGGAGCGGTCTCTTTCCGGCGCGAGAAGTATGTCGAGTACGGCGGCCCTGACGGCGGCAACGGGGGCCGTGGCGGCGATATCGTGTTCGAAGCTGTGGCCGGCCTCAACACTCTGATCGACTTCCGCTACACCCAGCATTTCAAGGCCGCGCGCGGTGGCCATGGCATGGGCAAGGACCGCACCGGCGCCAGTGCCAAGCCGCTGGTGATCAAAGTGCCCGTGGGTACGCAGATTCTTTCGGATGAGAAGGACGAGGTGCTCGCCGATTTCACCGAAGTCGGCCAGCGGATCACTTTCCTCGAAGGCGGTTTGGGCGGGCGCGGAAACGCATCCTACAAGACCGCGACCAATCGCGCGCCGCGTCAGCATCAGCCGGGCCTGCCGGGTGAGGAAATGTGGGTCTGGTTGCGCCTGAAGCTGCTTGCCGATGTCGGCCTTGTCGGCCTGCCCAATGCGGGCAAATCGACCTTCATCAACGCAGTATCCAATGCCCAGGCCAAGGTTGGCGATTATGCCTTCACAACGCTGATCCCCAAGCTGGGAGTGGTGCGCCACAAGGGCCGCGAATTCGTACTCGCCGACATTCCCGGCCTGATCGAAGGCGCAGCGGATGGTGCCGGGATCGGGGACCGGTTCCTTGGCCATATCGAACGCTGCCGGGTGCTGATCCACCTGATCGACATCGCCGGGGAAGACCCGGTGGAGGCGATGCAGATCGTGCAGGGCGAACTCGAAGCCTATGGCGCGGGGCTTGAGGACAAGCCGCAACTGGTCGCTCTGAACAAGCTCGATCTTGCCGACAGCGAACTGGGCGCAGCCTTTGCCGACGAATTGATCGCGGCGGGGGCCGAGCAGGTCTTTACCGTGTCGGGCGCGAGCGGGGCTGGGATCGAACCGCTGCTGGACGCTGTGCTGTCCTATCTGCCCGATCGCACCGCGACCGAGACCAAGGCCGTCGAGGTCGAAGACGAAAACGATGACGACGGCGAATGGTCGCCGATCTGATGCCATGGCGATCACTGCGATAAAGGATATCGCGCAGGCAAGGCGCGTGGTGGTGAAGATCGGCAGCGCGCTGCTGGTCGAAGCGGGCGAGCCCGCGGCGGCGCGCCTGAGCTCGCTTGCCGAGGAAATCCACGCCCTGCGCAGCGAAGGCGTGCAGGTGATTGTCGTCAGTTCAGGCGCGATCGCTTTGGGCGCAGCCCGGCTGAACTTGCCCAAAGGCGGGCGTGCGAGCCTTGCCGATGCGCAGGCCGCGGCTTCGGTGGGGCAGGTGGCGCTGGCGCAATTGTGGGCCGGGGCACTTGAGCGTCATGGGATCACGGCGGCGCAGATGCTGGTGACGCTCGGTGATCTTGAGGAGAGGCGGCGGTACCTAAACGCGGCGGCCACGCTAGAGCGACTGCTGGAGGCGGGCGCTGTGCCTGTGGTGAACGAGAACGACAGCGTCGCCACCGAGGAAATCCGGTTCGGCGACAATGACAGGTTAGCCGCGCGCGTGGCGCAGGCGGCGAATGCCGATGCCGTGCTGCTGCTGTCTGATGTCGACGGGCTGTATGATCGCCCACCCAGCCAGCCGGGTGCGCAACTGATCAATCGGGTCGAAGGGGTGACGCCGGAAGTCATCGCCATGGCGACCGGCGATTCCTCCTCGGGCATGGGATCGGGCGGGATGCTGTCAAAGCTGCAGGCTGCGCGCATTGCCGAGCGCGCCGGGATCATGCTGGCTATCATCAATGGCAAGCAGGAATCGCCGATCTCGAACGCGGTTGCGGCGGATCGCGGCACGGTTTTCCTGCCCGTTCGCAGCGACAGCGCGCGCAAGGCATGGCTGGGCGGGCGGCTCGCGCCTGAGGGCGTGCTGACCGTCGATGCGGGATGCGTCGCCGCGCTGGCCGATGGGGCAAGTCTGCTTGCTGCCGGGCTGGTCGAAGTGGAAGGCAGTTTCCAGCGAGGCGCGCTGGTGAGCCTGCACGGGCCGAAGGGAGAGCGGCTGGGGCAGGGGCTGGTCGAATATTCGTCAGACGAATGCCGCGCGATTGCCGGGCTGAAGCAGGCGGAGCAGGAAGCGCGGCTGGGATATGCCCCGCGTGCCGCCGTCGTCCACCGCGATCATATGGTGCAGGGGTAGGACGGTCATGGCCAAGCTCTTCACCTTAGCGATCACCGGGGCGACCGGCTTTGTCGGCTCGGCAGTGATCGACGCTTCCGGTGATTACGACGTGCGCGCGTTGACCCGGCGCGACCAGCCGGTTCGCGATGGTGTGATATGGGTGCAGGGGACACTCAACGACACGCAAGCACTCGCGTCCCTATGCGAAGGGGCCGATGCGGTGATCCATATCGCCGGGCTAACCAACACCCCCGACATTGCCGAATTCGAAGTGGCGAATGTGACGGGTACTGCCAATTTGATCGCCGCAGCCAAGGCAGCCAAGGTGAAACGGCTGGTCTTCGTCTCGTCGCTTTCGGCCCGCGAGCCGCAGCTTTCCGCTTATGGCGCGTCCAAGGCAAAGGCTGAGGAACTGGTGCAGGCGAGCCATCTCGACTGGACGATCGTTCGCCCCCCGGCGGTTTACGGCCCGCGCGATGTCGACATGTTCGAACTGTTTCGTTCGGCGAAGATGGGGATTGTCCCGCTCCCGCCGCGCGGCGCGACTTCGATCATCCATGTTGACGATCTCGCCGTGCTGCTGCTGGCCCTGGCCGAGCAGCGGGGCATGAACCGGATTTTCGAACCCGATGACGGGCGTGAAGGCGGATGGTCGCATCAGGAACTGGCGCAGGCAATCGGGCGAGCGGTGGGCAAGCGCCGCGTCTTCGCTCCGCACCTGCCCAAGGGTGTGTTGAACATCGCCGCGAGCGCCGACAGGCTGCTGCGCGGGGACAAGGCCAAGCTTACCGCCGACCGCGTGGGTTACATGTGCCACCCCAACTGGGTCGTGCGATCAGACCGTCGCCCACAAGCCGGATTCTGGCAGCCGCAGATCAGCGGCGAGGATGGGCTGAAGGCGACGGCAGATTGGTATACCCGCGAGGGCTGGCTTTAGCGCCTAGAGGAACGGTTCCTCGCCCGGCTTGTGAATGCCGCATTCGGTCTTGTCCCAGCCTTTCCAGCGGCCAGAACGCGGGTCTTCGCCCGGTGCGACCTTGTGGGTGCAGGGCTCGCAACCGATTGAGGGGAAACCGCGCGCCACGAGCGGATGCCGGGGCAGGTCATGCTCCTCGAAATAGGCTGCGATATCCTGCGCGCTCCAATCGATCAGCGGATTGATCTTTAGCCGCCCTTGCGCATCCGACGTGTCCAGTTCGAACCGGGGCAGATTGGCGCGGGTTGATGACTGGAAGCTTTTGCGGCCGGTGACGCTCGCGTCGAAATTCTCCAGCGCCCTTGCCAGCGGCTTGACCTTGCGGATTTCGCAGCAGCCATCGGGATCGTAGGACCACCTGAGGCCGGTTTCGTCCTGCCGTGCCAGATCGTCAGCGTTGGGGCTGAGGATTTGCAGATTGGTGAGGCCGATCCGCTCCACCAGCAGATCGCGATATTCCAGCGTCTCGGCAAAATGCTTGCCCGTGTCGAGGAACAGCACCGGGATGTTCGGGTCGACCTGCGCCACCAGATGCAGCAGCACCGCGCTTTCCGCGCCAAAGCTGGAAACGATGGCGATGTCGCCCGCCAGATTGTCCTTGATCACCGCTTCGAGCCATTCCTGCGTCGAGGAACCGCGAAACATCCGGTTGAGCCGCACGGCGTCATGCTCGGTAAAGCGGGGCGAGGCGTCGAGCCGGTCGATCTTGCGCACTTCGTTCATTCGCCTGCTCCATGGCGCAATTGCACTATTGTCCGGCGGCCATCGGTGGTGCGCTGATAGACGTTTTCCCATGTGGCAAAGGCGCGGCGTGCGTCTTCGGGATCAAGCGGCTTGTCCGGCGCGAAGGCATCGAACCCGCAACGGCGCATGTGCGAAAGCTGATCGATCAGAACATCGCCGACCGCGCGCAATTCGCCGGCGTAGCCCGCTTCGCGCAGGATGCGGGCAGCAGAATAGCCGCGCCCGTCGGCAAAGCTTGGAAAGTTGATTTCCACCAGCGCCAGCCGATCAAGATAGGGCAGCAGCGCACGTGCATCGTCGCCCGGCTCGATCCGCACGGCGGTGGCGTTGGTCTGATCGCAGCAGGCATCGACGGTGACGGTGCCGTGATCCACCGGCTCGTCATTGCGGAAACGGAATTGCACCTCATCGGGGCTTTTGCCGAGGTCTTCAGCCATACAGCGCCTCCTTGAACGGCTCCATGCCGATGCGGCGATAGGTGTCGAGGAAACGCTCCCCATCCTGACGTTGCGCGAGATAGAGGTCGGTCACTTTCTCGACCGCTTCGATCACGCCGTCTTCGGTGAAGCCGGGGCCGGTGATCTTGGCTAGGCTGACGTCCTCTGCCTCCGATCCGCCGAGCGAAAGCTGGTAGTTTTCGACGCCCTTCTTGTCGACGCCAAGGATGCCGATATGGCCCGCGTGATGGTGCCCGCAGGCGTTGATGCAGCCCGAAATCTTCACCTTCAGCTCGCCCAGTTGCCCAGTCTTACCGCTGGCATCGAACCGTTCACTGATACGCTGTGCCAGCGGGATCGAACGGGCATTTGCAAGGCTGCAATAATCAAGGCCGGGGCAGGCGATGATATCCTCCACCGTGTCCATATTGGGTGCGCCAAGGCCTGCCTCGTCCAGCGCGGCCCACAGCGCGTGGAGATCGGCGATGCGGACATGCGGCAGGACGATGTTTTGCGTGTGCATCACCCGCAATTCGTCAAAGCTGTATCGCTTGGCGAGGCTGGCGATGAGGCGCATCTGTTCGCCGGTCGCGTCGCCAGGAATACCGCCAACCGGCTTCAGCGAAATCACCGCGCTGACATAGCTGTCGTGCTTGTGCCGATGGGTGTTGCGATCGACCCACAGGGCGAAATCCGGGTCGGAACGGTCCACCTGCTTTGGGCCTTCTTCGAACGGAGGATCGGCAAAGAACGGCTTGATCCGTTCCAGTTCCTCGCGCGGGGGCTCCACGCCTTGCAGGAGCATATGCGCGAATTCTTCCTCGACCTGGCGGGTGTATTCCTCCGCCCCCAGTTCATGGACGAGGATCTTGATCCGCGCCTTGTACTTGTTGTCGCGGCGGCCATAGCGGTTGTAGACGCGAAGGCACGCCTCGGCATAGGTGATCAGCTGATCGAGCGGCACGAAATCGCGGATCATCGGCGCGATCATAGGGGTGCGGCCCATGCCGCCGCCGACGAAGAAGCGCGCGCCGATCTCGCCCTGCTGTTCAACGATCTGGATGCCGATGTCGTGCAGCCGCATGGCGGCACGGTCTTTCTCGCTCGCGATTACCGCGATCTTGAACTTACGCGGCAGATAGGTGAATTCCGGGTGGAAGCTCGACCATTGCCGCAGCAATTCGGCATAGGGGCGCGGGTCTACCAGTTCGTCGTGCGCGGCGCCTGCGAAATGATCGGACGAGATGTTGCGGATGCAGTTCCCGCTGGTCTGGATCGCGTGCATTTCGACCTTGGCCAAATCGGCCAGGATGTCGGCGGCGTCTTCAAGCCTGATCCAGTTGTATTGCAGATTCTGGCGCGTGGTGAAGTGGCCGTATCCGCGATCATACTTGTCCGCGATATCGCCCAGCGCCGTCATTTGCGCCGAATTCAGCGTGCCATAGGGGATTGCGACGCGCAGCATGTAGGCGTGGAGCTGCAGATAAAGCCCGTTCATCAACCGCAAGGGCTTGAACTGGTCTTCGGTCAGCTTGCCTTCGAGCCGGCGACGCGCCTGATCGCGGAATTCCGCCACGCGGGCATCGACCATCGCCTGATCGTATTGGTCATAACGGTACATTTCAGATCACCCAGTCGATCGCTTCGGGGGATTGCGGCTTCAGCGTGAGGTCGGGCCGGACTGTCGGGCCAAGCGCGCGGATGCGGTCCTTGATATGGGCCGGGCGCACCTTGCCGTCTTCGTCATGCGCGGCATCAATCGCGTAGGGCACGTTGACGCGGCGCAGCGCCTCCTCGCGGGCGATGATTTCCGCTGCGTGCTCGCCCACATCGACGGCATCATCGACATAGAGCGACCAGTTTTCGCCGTCCCACCAGACGACCGCGCCGGACTTGAGATCATTTCCGGTGAGTATCTTCATGCGCGCGCCTCCACCGCCAGTTGGGCGAGAGTTGCATCCTCGCGCGCGGTGACGTCGCCGATGACGATGAGCGCGGGTGATTTCACCTGTTCGCGCGCGACCAGATCGGGAAGTTCCGCCAGAAGCCCGCGCATCACGCGCATTTCGGGGCGAGCGGCATTTTCGATCACGGCAAGCGGGACATCGGGGGCCAACCCGTCCGCCATCAGCTTCTCAGCAATCTGCGGCGCGGTCTTGATGCCCATGTAGATCACCAGCGTGCGACCCTTGCCTGCAAGGCCCGACCAGTCCTGTTCGGACAGCCCCTTGCACTGGCCGGCGACAAAGCTGACGATGCTGGAGGCATCGCGGTGCGTCAGCGCGATCTGGGCAGCAGCGGCGGCTCCGTTCGCGGCGCTGATGCCCGGCACGATCTCCACCGGCACGCCGTACGCGCGGGCAAGCTCGGCTTCTTCGCCGCCGCGACCGAAGATCAGCGGATCGCCGCCCTTCAGCCGCACGACGTCAAGGCCCGCCTGTGCCTCGCGCACCAGCAGTAGGTTGATTTCTTCCTGCGGCAAAGTGTGGTGCGCGCGGCTCTTCGCTACTGAAACGAGCCGCGCGCGAGGGGAACACAGTGACAGGATTTCGCGGCTGACAAGGCCATCGTGCACCACCACTTCGGCGGTGGAGAGCAGCCGCGCCGCGCGCAGGGTCAGCAGGTCGGGATCACCCGGGCCAGCGCCCACAAGAAAGATTGTACCGGTTTTCATGCCGACCGAAATGGTCGAACCCGCGTCTCGTCGCCAGCGAGAATGGATTGTGGGGCTGCAAGGTAAGCTTTGCGGGAATGAGCCTTAGGCTTTCTTGCCGCCCATCATCTCGACAATCTGGTCAAGCTGCTTGGAGGATCGCAGGTGCAGATCGCGCTGCGGATAGGGGATTTCGATCCCGTTTTCCTTGAACAGCTGCCACATGCGCATGTAGACGTCGCTGCGGATATTGGCGAGGCCTTCCTCCGGGTCCTGGATCCAGAACCGGATTTCGAAATCGACCGAATTGTCCCCGAAACCCATCAGATTCACACGCGGTTTGGGGAAGGGAAGGACGCGCGGTGTGTCCTCTACCGCCTTGTACAAAAGCTCCGTTACCAGATCGAGATCGCTGTCATAGGACACGCCCACAGGCGCCTTCACCCTCACATCCTTGGAACTGTAGGACCAGTTGACGACCTGATTGACCATCAGGTTCTCGTTGGGGATCAGGTGTTCGGTCTGATCGCGGGTGATGACGGAAATCGCACGAATGCCGATCTTGCGGATCTGCCCGACCGCTTCGTTTCCGGCTGCGTCGGTGACGGAGATGACGTCCCCCGGTTTGATCGACTTGTCGAGCAGCAGCAGGATTCCCGAAATCAGGTTGCCGAAGGTCTTTTGCAGGCCGAAACCGATGGCAAGACCGAATGCGCCGCCGAAGAAGGCAAGCGCGGTAAGGTCGATCCCCACCATGTCGACCGCGATGAAAAAGGCGAGCGTCCAGATCAGCACGGTGACCAGCTTTTCCGCCAGCACCTTTTGCGCTTCGTCGAAATGGCTGACATTGCGCAGCAGCTTTCGGGCGACCCGCGTCAGCGTCCAGGCGACGGTGATAACCAGCGCGATCGTGGCGACGACCAGCAGCACGTCGAACAACGAAACGCGAATATCGCCAAAGGTCAGCGCCCATTTGTCGAGAGCGTCGACGACTTCGGCCAGCGTCTCGCTTTGCGAAGCGATTGCCTGTTTGGAACCTTCGCCGATGCTCACAACCGCTTCGGGCGCGGGGGCTTCTTCCGCAAGGCTCCAGACCTGACCGGGCGGGACGATCGCAGGTGCAGCCTCGGTTGCAGGAGTGGCTTCGGCAGCAGGCGGTGTCGGGGCGGTCATCAGATCTCCAGCTTGGCGAGGGCCTGTGCGAGGTCCGCGATCAGGTCTTCGGGGTCTTCGAGCCCAATCGATAGGCGAACGGCGGCGCGGATACCACCCTCGTGCCGGGTGGGGCTGCCCATCACGGTCCTGTATTCATGCGGGAAGATCGGCAAGGCGAGGCTTTCGAACCCGCCCCAGCTGTAGCCGATGCCAAAGTGCTCCAGCGCATCGACAAGCTGCCCGGACGCATCCGGAGCGTCGGTTGCCAGAACGAAGCTGAACAAGCCGCAGCCGCCGGTGAAATCGCGCGCCCACAAATCATGCCCCGGAGCGCCCTGAAGCATCGGGCACAGCACCTTGGCAACCTGCGGCTGATCCGACAGCCAGCGAGCGATATGCAGCGCGTTGGCAGTCGATTTTTCGAGCCTGATGCCCATGGTGCGCAATCCGCGCGCGGCCAGCGCGGCATCGTCAGGCGACACCACCTGTCCCAGCTGGTGCGATGTGCGGCGCAAGGCCCGATACCAGCGTTCCCCCGCGCTGCACGAACCCATCATCAGGTCCGAATGTCCGCCGACATGCTTCGACAGGCTTTGCATCACGATGTCGCAGCTGTGTTCGAGCGCGGCAAAGCCGAGCGCGCTGGCCCAGGTGTTGTCGATCATAGTGACGGCCCCGGCATCGCGCGCGATCGCGGCGAGTGCGGGGGTGTCGCAAACTTCCATCGTCAGGCTGCCGGGACTTTCCAGCCAGACTGCCCGTGGGTTGGTCCGCCCGGCCAGTGCCTTGAAGCCAGAGATATCCAACGGATCGAAGAAATCATGCGTGATACCCATCCGCGCCAGCAGGCCGGTCGCCATGCTGCGCGAAGGGTCATAGCAATTGTCCGCCATCAGCAGGTGATCGCCCGGTTTCAGCACCGCCAGCATCGCCCCGGCAATTGCTGCGACACCGCTGGGGTAAAGCACTGTTCCATGCGCTCCCGGTTCGATCTCGGTCAGCGCCTCGGCCAGCGCCCATTGCGTCGGCGCGCCGCGCCTGCCGTAGAAGAACTGGCCGTCGGTGTCGTTCTTGCCCGCGGCCTTGCGATCCGCCTCGGTCTCGTAAAGGTGGGTCGAGGCGCGCCATACGGGCGGGTTGACGACCGGTCCGGTCCATTCCTTGCGCCGCCCTGCTGCGGCAAGCCGGGTTGCGGGCCGCGTATCCTTGCCCTTGCCGCTCATGCCGGGCCCTGCGCCTTGGGAGTGGAGGGATCGGCTTCCCATTCCTGCCAGCTGCCATCGTAAAGCGCCGCGTCATCAACCCCGATCAGGTGAAGCGCGAACAGCAGCACGCTGGCGGTAACTCCGCTGCCGCAAGAGGTGACAATCGGGCGGGACAGATCAATGCCCGCACCCTCGAATGCAGCGCGCAGATCAGCCGGCGATTTGAAGGTGCTGTCAGGATTGAAAACCTGTCCGAAGGGCAGGTTGAGCGCACCGGGAATCCGACCGTTCTGGCCGCCGTGGACCGGATCGATCCCGCTGCCAAACACCCGGTCCGCGCCGCGTGCGTCGAGCACCTGTTCGGCCTTGCTTTCGATATTGGCGAGCATTTCTGCCTTCGACCGCACACCTTTGGCCGGAGCAAGCTGCACAGGAGTCGTCGGAACAGCCTCTGCCATGCCGCTTTCCAGCGGCAAGCCTTCGGCGCGCCATTTGGCGAGGCCGCCATCCAGTATCGCCACATTATCCACGCGATGCGCCCTCAACGCGAACCATGCCCGCGCGGAGGTTTTCACATCGCTGTCGTCATAGATGATGATGAGGGTTGTGGGGCCGATACCAAGGGTCGCGAGGCGATGAGCAAGTTGCGCGGCATTGGGCAGGGCTGCGGGGACGGGCGAAGTCGGGTCGGTCAGGCTCGCCAGGTCCAGGAACAGCGCACCCGGAATGTGCGCGGCAGTGTATTCCGAAAGCGGATCACGACCCGCGGCTGGCAAGTGCCGCGATGCATCAAGCACCAAGAGATCGGGCTCGCCCAGATGCTCGGCCAGCCATGCGGTCGAAACAAGGCTTGAGAAAGGATTGCTCATTTCCCTTTGCTAGCGCGCCAGCGGGACAAGGCCAAGCGATCCTGCTTCAGGCCTCTTCGACTTCGGGCTGCTTGATCATTTGTGCGCGGAGCATCGGCAAGCCTCCCGGCGGCCCGTCGAGTGTCAACGGATGGACGCGAGTCTGGCTTGTTTCGCTTGGCGTGCCGACTACGAAAGTGCGGTTCATCGCCGGAAGTCCTGCGCCTTCGAGGGTGAAGTGAAGCAGCGGGATGAACAGCGGCTTCACCCCTTGCTGGATCAGGTTGATATCCGCGATCGGGACTTGCAGCGTGCCGGGAACGCGGCGGCTTTGCTGTGGCCCGAGCCGGTCGATTTCGCCAATCGGTTGCCCGCCGGCAATCGGCGGTGCATTGGAAGCGCCGCGCTGCGCCGATGCCAATTGGGCTGCGACCGAGAGATCGCGCACCGCCCCGTCGGAGCGGTTGGAGATTTCGAGCCGGAAATTGATCGTGAACATCATCACGCTGCGGGTTGCCCCTGTGATTTCCAGCGCGAGATCAATGCGCGGAGGTTCCGTCGGGACAGCAATCGTTTCCCGGTCTCGGCGTGATTTCGCAGTGTCTGCGGTCACCGGAGCGGGGTCAGGTGCCGGATCACTGGCTTCGGCCTGTGCTTCATCGCCCGCTTGTTCTGCCACATGCTCGGTCGGCACCTCGCTGCTGTCATCGGGTGCACTGTCGCGTTCCCGGATGATCCGGTGCACGCCGTAGGCAAGCGACGGGCCGTCCGTCGCGCTCTCGGCCGCTTCGATCCGCCGCCGTCGCCAGTAAAGGCCGGCGAGCATCAGCGTGAGCAATGCCATGATCCCCAGACCGACATAGGTCTGGTTTCGCAGCGCCATCGCCCCCACGGTTTCTAGGCTTGCCGTCAACCCGTCCGCAGGCGTGACATCGTTCCGCGGGGTCTGACCGATTGCGTCTCCGGCCTCCCCGTCAGGGCTGACATCATACCAGTCGTTCGGCCCGATCGGTGCCTCGTCGGGGTTCGGAAGCAGTTCGGTGTCAAAGCCGGGCGTAACCAGCGGGCCGGCCCCGGCCCCGGTATCCGGGATGTCGCGAGGCACTGGTGAAGCCGTGGGTGCCGCGCTTGGTGTGGAGGCAGGAGCCGCGACTGGTCGCGGGCGCGACGCCGATGCGGTTGGCGTGGGCGTTGGAGTAGGGCGCGGCGCAGGCGTGGCCGCCGTCCTTGCGGGCGCACGCGTTGCGCTTGGCGCGGGCGTGGGCGTCGGGGTGGGAGCCGGCGTTGCCGCCCTCACGGGCGCTTGGGTCGCCTGCGGTTGGGGCTGGGGTTGCGGCGTCGGCTGTGCCTGCGGGATGATGCGCGGGCCAATGCGCACACCAGCGCGTTCATCGGCTGGCCCTTGTGGGCGCGGTGTCGGCGTCGGCGTGGGTTCCGGCAGTGAAAAGCCGGGCGTTCCCTGCGCCGAACCTACCGCGGGAACAAGCGCGATTGTCAGCGCGATCGCGCTCGATGCAATTGCAAGCCGCGCAAAGCGGTGACGGGGAAACGGGGGCGGTTTCAAACGGTTCATGGCGCGTCGAATGCGGTTCGGTAGCGGGGGCTGCGGGTTATCACATAGGAGGTTGGCGCGCCGCGTCCAGTTACTCGCTTGCAACCGGTATCCTTTCGCGGCAACAGCGCGGCATGGAAAGCACACCCGAAAACACCGCTCCCAAGCCCGCCTTTCTCGGAAAGGACACTCCGCTGCCCGCTTCTCCCGAAGAAGCGATGCTGGATTATGTCCCCAACCCGCGCAAGGGGGCGTTGTATCTGGTGCGGTTCGCCGCGCCCGAATTCACCTCGCTTTGCCCGGTCACGAATCAGCCGGATTTCGCACATCTCGTGATCGACTACGCACCCGGCGATACCATCGTCGAATCCAAGAGCCTCAAGCTGTTCCTGGGCAGTTTCCGCAATCACAACGGCTTCCACGAGGATGTGACAGTGGGAATCGGGCAACGTTTGGCAAAAGAAATGTCGCCTCGCTGGTTAAGGATTGGCGGGTATTGGTACCCTCGCGGAGGTATCCCGATCGACGTGTTTTGGCAGACGGGCGCTCCGCCCGAAGGGCTGTGGGTGCCGGATCAGGGCGTCGCGTCCTACAGAGGGCGCGGCTGAATCCGAACCTCCGCAAGGCATTTCATGCGCGCCCTGCGACCGGGCGAACATGCTTACCAAAGCGGTGAGTTTATTTGTAAATTTACTATATAGCGCCCACCGTACCTTCTTAATATTCCAGTAAGTAAAGCTGCATGGGCCCTTATCGAAAGGGTCGCGATCCTTCGCGCGCGTTGTGCGCGGGAAAACCCTTTTGATCGACCGAACTACCCCCAAGGCCATTCAAGAGGCAGAAAATGACAACTTCAGTTTCAACCAAGGTTCGTACCATCGGCGGCGCTTCAATGCTCGGCCTGTCAGCGAGCCTGACCGGCACAGCGCTGGCGCAGATGGCTCCCGCGCCGCTGGTGGCTGCTCCGACGCCGACGGCTCCCACGCCGCCAGCCAACGCGGCCGAGTGCGTCGTGATCAGCGGCACGGTTGTCTGCCCTCCGGGAACCGATCCCGACGGCTTCTTTGACCTGAGCGACAATCCGCTTGGCCTTGATATCCAGGACGGCGCCGTGGTGCAGGGGCCGGTGATCATCACCGGCGCGGTGACCGGAGCTGTCGATGGATCGATCCAGACCGGCGCGGACGGGGATGGCGGCCTTGCCACAGGAGCAGGCTCAGATGTCACCATCGGCGGCTTTATCCAGACCGATGGCCAGTTCTCGGTAGCGGTTGAAGCGGGTGACGGATCGAGCGTGATCAACGACGGCACGATCTACACCACAGGGGACAACTTCTCGGACGCGGTCTCGCTTGGCGCGGACAGCAGCTTCACCAACAACGGCCTGGTGCAGACTGACGGGGCGGAAAGCTTTGGCGTGTTCGGCCCGGCCAGCGGGATCAACGTCACCAATTCGGTCACCGGTTCGATCATTACCAGCGGCACCGGTTCGGCTGCCGTCGGCCTGCTCGACAATGCGGTGGTGAACAACGCCGGTCTGGTTCAGACCTTCGGCGATTTCTCGGTCGGGATCGACACGCAGGAATCGGGCAGCGTCACCAACAGCGGCAATATCGCGACCGCGGGCGAGGAAAGCTTCGGGATCGGCGTGCGCGACGGCAGCAGTGTCACCAACAGCGGGTCGATCACCACTTCGGGCGAGATTGCGCACGGGATCAGCGCGATCACCAACACCACCATCGTCAACACCGGCTCCATCACCACCAGCGGCGATTTCGCATCGGGTGTCAGCGGGCTCGCCAACACCGATCTGTCGAACAGCGGCACCATCGCCACCAGCGGCGTGCTGGCTGACGCGGTATCGGTGCGCGGCGGCAGCGTCGTTTCGAACAGCGGCACGATCTCGACTTCGGGCGACGAAGCGATCGCCGTTTTCGGCTTTGGCAACAATGTCAGCATCACCAACACCGCAGCAGGCAACATCACCACCGATGGCCTTGCCGGCTTCGGCATCGTGGTGCTCGACGGCGCGACGGTAGTGAATGACGGTGCAATCGCCACCACGGGCGAATTCGGCATCGCCATCGATACACAGGAAGCGGCGGACGTCACCAACAACGGATCGATCACCACCGCAGGCGATGAAGGTGTCGGCATCGGCGTTCGCAGCGACAGCAGCGTCACCAACACGGGTTCGATCAACACCGCCGGCACCGAGGCGCATGGTATCGTCGCGCTTAACACCGCGACTATCGTCAATTCGGGTTCGGTCGACACCACCGGCGACACCGCATTCGGCATTCGCGCGCTTGCCGATGCCCAGATCACGAACAGCGGCGATGTGGCGACAGCGGGCGCAGGTTCGCGCGCGCTTTCGGTGACTTCGGGCGCGACGGTCAACAACAGCGGAACGCTTTCCACATCGGGCGACGGGTCCTTCGCGCTTGGCGCCACGGACGGGCTGACGCTGGTGAACTCCGGCTCGATCGAGACGACCGGCAATTCCCGCGCCATCGACGCCCGCGACGGGGCGACGATCACCAACGAAGCGGGCGGCACGATCTCTGCCGCCGGCACATCCGACACGATCCAGACGGGCGCAAACCTTACGCTGGTGAACAATGGCACGATTACGAACATCGGTGTCGATACCAAGGTGATCGACGCTGGCGACGGGCTTTCCGTGACCAATAACGGCCTGATCACTTCCGACTGGAAAGGGATCGAGGGCGAGGCGAACTTCACTCTCACCAACTCTGCCACCGGCCGCATCGTCAGCAATCTCGACGAAGCGGTGGAGGCTGACGGTCCGGGGCTTGTCGTCATCAACGACGGCGAAATCATCGCCCCCAATGACGACGCGATCGACGGCGGCGACAATGTCACGATCACCAACACCGGCCTGATCCAGGGCGGTCAGAACGACGGGCTTGAGCTGAATTCGGGCACGATCACCAACTCGGGCACGATCGAAAGCCTCTCGAGCGATCCCAACGGTTCGCTGGTGATCGGCGGCACCACTCCGGAGCTTGATGCGGCGATCGATTTTGATGCGGGAACCGACGGCAATGAAGACGGCGTGGTGACGAACCTTGCCGGCGGCATCATCCGGGGTGACATCGGCATCGTCGCGTCGTCGGGCAATCAGGACAGCCCCGACACCAACGATGGCAGCCAGCAGGTCGTCAACTTCGGCACGATCATCGGCCGGATGGGCGATGCGGCGCTGCTCGGCAATGGCAACGATGAATTCCAGCAATGGACCGGCGCCAGCGTCACCGGCAACATCGATCTCGAAGCAGGCGACGATAGCTTCATCCTCGAAGGCAGTGCATCGAGCGTCGCGGGTTCGATCTTCGGCGGACTGGGCAACGATACCGCGATCATCGCAGGCACCCTTGATGCCGACAATTTCTTCGGCTTCGAAACCTACCAGTTCGGCTCCGACCTCGGCGGCACGCTCAATGACGCGCGGATCGTCGGGGATCGCACGGTTGATGGCGATGTCGTGATCGTGGGCGAGGTCGTGCTGGGGCTGGGCGTGGATTCGCTCACTTCCACCGGCGCGATGACGCTGGAAAACACAGCAGTCATCACGATCGAGACGCCGCTGGACGTGGCGCTGATCGGCCAGACCGTCACCGTGCTGCAGGACGGCACCGGCTTCACCGACAATGGCGCGGTCATCAACATCATCGATGACGATCTGCTAGTCGATTACGTCCCCGTCCTCGGTTCGCTGGCGGTGCAGGTCAACGCGGTGAACCCGCTGGCCAATGCGACCGATCCCAATGTCGCGGCCTTCGGCCTCGGCCTGACGGGCGGCTTGAACGCGGGCACGCTGAGCCAGGCCAACTTCGACCTGGTCAACAACCTGCCCGATTTCGACGCCTATCAGGCGCTGGCGCTGGATGCGCTGCCCAACCTCAACGAAGGAGCGGGCCGCGAAATCTTCGAAAGCTCCAGCGCGGCGAGCGATGCGCTCAACCGCCATCTGTTGAGCGACGAGTCGGGCGTGTGGGGTGAATTCATCCTGCGTGGCGCCGATCAGGACGGCTTCTCGGCATCGCAGGGCGGATACGAAAGCAGCCAGACGATCTTCACCGTCGGGGGTGATTTCGTGTTCGGCGAAATGGGGCAGATCGGCGTGCTCGCCAGCTATGCCGATATCGAGAATGACGATCTCGGCGCGAATGGCGCGCTGCGCGGCCAGACCGATATCGAAAGCATCAAGCTGGGCGTTTACGTCGCCACCAGCTTTGCCGAACGCGGCTTCCTGAATGGCGAGGTCGCCTATCTCACCGGTGAGATCGAAAGCACCCGCGCAGGCGCGCTGGGGACGATCAACTCGGCGCAGGATTTCGACGGCTTTGCCTATAGCGCGGTCGCCGGGTTCGACCTGCTGCCCGACGAAAATGTTTCGCTGACCCCGTCCGTGGGGATCAACGGCGCGACGATCAGCTTTGACGATGCGGTCGAAGCGGGCGGTTTCGGCCTTACCGTGGCCCGCGACGATGCGGAGTTCTTCGAGCTGCGCGGCGGAATCGAATTCGGGGCGCGGGTTTCGGACAAGGTCGACGGTTTCGTGCGCGGCACGATCATCCACGACCTGTCCGACGATCAGCGGCTGGTCACGCTCAGTTCGGCCCAGCTCACGCCGTTCACCACGGTGCTGCCGCTGCGCGAACAGGACCGGTTCGAGCTTGCCGCCGGGGCCAGCGTCGACGTCACACAGAACGTGTCGTTCGAACTGGGCTATCTTGGCGACTTTGCCGATGGCTACGATGCCCATTCGGCGCATGTGACGGCGCGCATCGCGTTCTGAGGCGAATCCCGTCCGGCAAGAAGGCCCGGCTGCGCAAGCGGCCGGGCCTTTTGTCGTCAAGGGCAGGGCGTGCCGGAATGGGTGGGGGAAATGGTGCCGGTTAGAGGATTCGAACCCCTGGCCTGATGATTACAAATCAACTGCTCTACCAACTGAGCTAAACCGGCCCGATACGCGCGAATGATCGCCGCGAGATCAAGTCGCAGCCCGCTAGCCGAAAGCGGGGACAAAAGTCCAGAGCGCAAAATCCGCCGCTTGCCGAACGCACTTGGCGCTTGGTCGATGATCCGCCTCACAGGCTTGCCATCGCTGACGTTAAGATACATCTTAGCGACAGAACAAAGGGGCTGATGGTGGACGAAGACCTCAAGAAACAGATGCTGTTCGAGCAGAATGAGAAGTCCAAGGGGGTGGCTTACCTCCTGTGGCTGTTCCTTGGCTGGCTGGGCGTGCACCGGATGTATGCGGGCAAGACAAAGTCAGGGATTGCGCAGATGCTGCTCAGCTTCACCGTGGTGGGTTTCGTGCTGGTGACGCTGTGGTGGTGGATCATCGACGCGTTCCTCATCCCCGGCATGATCAATGAGCGCAATCTCAAGACGATCGACATGATCTATGGCCCTGAGAAAAAGGGCGGTGCGGCGCCTGGCGAACCTGGTCAAATCCCGACCGAACTGGATGCCAAGCGCCAGGCCATGCTCGAAGACCTGCGCGCCACCGGCTACAAGAAAGAGCGCCGCGACAGCTTCTCCGAACTCTATCGCTAGAAATTTGACCACACCGAGGAGTTCGCCCGGATGGGCGAACGCCAACTACAGCGCTCCGAACGTCCAGCCTTCGGTCCAAGCGATCTCGGCGGTCAGGAAACGCGGTTCCCACCGCCGTTTGTCCTTGGCCGCCTTGCGCAGCCATGCCGCCGTCAGCAGCGCGTCGGACGAATGATCGTCCACCTCGCCATATTGTCGCACCGGTGGGCTCCCCAAGGCCTCCAGCGCGACGTTGAGATCGCCATAGGTCAGCAATTTGGTGCGCGCCCCGCTGAGCGTGGCGGCCTCTTTCGAAGCGAGGCCGGTGTAGATTTCTACCAGCAGCGATCCGCCCTTTTTGATCATGCGATCAGGCACCGGGTCCATCGGCCACACCGGCAGATGTCCGCGCAACTGGTGGAGCATGCGCATCCCCGTAAGCGAGCTCTTGCCGACCTGCGCCGCGCCGACGAGGTTGAAATTGCTAACCGGGCGGCACTTCATCCGGCGCTGGGCGATTTCGGCCTCGCGAAAACGCCCTTCGCGGGTGATCGCATCGGGCAGGTGGAAATGTTCGCCTTCGTCATCTTTGCCGTGGCGGAAGTATTCGCGCGCCTGCGGGTGATCGAGAAAGCTGTGCGCGCCCAGATGCGGATCGTCGGCGCAAATCTCGTCGATGAGCGCCCAAAGCTTCTTGGCATGGGTCGGTGAACGATCCCAGCCGGGAAAGAAAGCACCCGCATCGTTGAACGGCAGCGATATGCCGAGGTCCACGCCGACGAGCGTGTTGGCGGGCAGATCGTCGCGCAGGATCGAGAGCACTTCGGTGCGCGACCATCCGCCGCTGGGCGGTTCGACCAATACCGGCGGCCCGTCGGGTTCGGCGATGGCAAGCGCGATGCCGGAATGATGCTCTCCCTTGGCCCCCGACCAGTCGACGGCGAGGAAATGGTCAAATTCGCGGGTCATGTGTGTTCTCCCGCTCCGCCCTCAGCCGGTCCCAATACGCAATCCTCTCGTGCACCTTGCGCTCGAACCCGCGTTCGACCGGCTCGTAGAAGGTCTGCGGCTCCATCTCTTCGGGCCAGTAATTGTCGCCCGAAAAGGCTTCTTCGGCCTCATGATCGTAGGAATAGCCAGCGCCATAGCCGATGTCCTTCATCAGTTTGGTCGGCGCGTTGAGGATATTGGCGGGCGGCATCAGCGATCCGGTTTCGCGCGCGGCCTTGAACGCGGATTTCTGCGCGGCATAGGCGGCGTTCGATTTGGGTGCGGTGGCGCAGTAAAGGCAGGCCTGCACGATGGCGAGTTCGCCTTCGGGGCTGCCAAGGAACTGATAGGCCTCCTTCGCCGCAAGGCACTGAGTCAGCGCCTGCGGATCGGCAAGGCCGATATCCTCGCTGGCGAACCGCACGAGGCGGCGCAGGACATAGAGCGGTTCCTCGCCCGCGGTCAGCATCCTTGCGAGATAATAGAGCGCAGCCTGCGGGTCGCTGCCCCTCAGCGATTTGTGCAGCGCGCTGATCAGATTGTAATGCCCGTCGCGATCCTTGTCATAGACGGCGACGCGGCGTTGCAGGAACTTGGCAAGCGCTTGCGGGTCGAGCGGTTCGGTCAGCCCGGCATTGTAGAGCGTTTCGGCTTGGCCCAGCAGGAACCGCCCGTCGCCATCGGCGCTGGCGATCAGAGCGGTGCGGGCTTCGGGAGTAAGGGGCAGGGGGCTTTCCAGCGCCTCGGCCCGCGCCAGCAGCGCTTCGAGCGCGTCATGCCCCAGCCGTTCAAGGATCAGGACCTGCGCCCGGCTGAGCAATGCCGCGTTGAGCGCGAAGCTGGGGTTTTCGGTGGTCGCGCCCACCAGCGTCACCGTGCCGCGTTCGACAAAGGGGAGGAAGCCGTCCTGCTGTGCGCGGTTGAACCGGTGGATCTCGTCCACGAACAACAGCGTCTTCTGACCCGCCTGCGCCATGCGGTCTGCCTCGGCAAAGGCTTTCTTGAGGTCTGCAACCCCTGAAAACACTGCGCTGATCGAGACGAAGCGTATTCCCACCGCATCTGCGAGCAGCCGGGCGATGCTCGTCTTGCCGGTGCCGGGCGGGCCCCACAGGATCATGCTCGACAGCTTGCCGGCATTCACCATCCGCCCGATCGCGCCTTCGGGGCCGGTGAGATGTTCCTGGCCGATCACCTCATCGAGGGTGCGCGGGCGAAGCCGGTTGGCCAGCGGCGCGTCATCGCGCGGCGCGTCTTCTCTGGCCGGAGCGGGCGGGGCATCATTTCCGAACAAGTCTGCCATTTGTCAGGTGAGGTAAGCCCTTCGTCGGAAAAAGCCATACGGGACTTGTTTCGATAGGTCGAAGATATATCTTTAAACCAGAAAGACCTATCTGGAGGATGGTATGAATTGGAATAGAGGCGGTCGTGGCGGGTGGAACAACCTTGGCCCGATGATTGCGATGATGGCGGCTTCAGCGGCCAGCGAATGGGAAAGCGAAACTCGCGGATCGCGTCGGCGCGGGCGCGATTGGAGCGACGGTGACGAACGCCCCCGGCGCAAGCGGCGCGGACGGATGTTCGCGCAGGGCGAATTGCGCCTCGCGCTGCTGGCCCTGATCGAGCGCGAACCGCGCCACGGCTATGAACTGATCCGCGCGATCGAAGACATGACTGGCGGCAGCTACGCGCCTTCGCCCGGCGCGGTCTATCCGAAGCTGCAGATGCTCGAAGAAGAAGGCCAGATCAAACCGGCCAAGACCAAGTCGAGCGAAGACGACGAGGATGCCGGCGGCAAGAAGCCGTTCAAGGTCACCAAATCGGGCAAGGCCGAGCTGGAGGACCGCGCAGACGAGGTCGAAGAACTGATGGGCCGCCTTGGCGAACATGGCGAAAGGGCCGAGCGCGTGCGCGAGAAATCGCCTGATCTGTTCCGGGCAATGGGCAATCTCGCCAATGTGCTCAAGAACCGGGCCAAGGCCGGAAAGCTCGACCAGCAGACGATCGACCAGATCGTCGACATTATCGACGAGGTCGCCAAGCGTATCGAACGCTTGTGAGCAAGCCCGCACTGTGACATCCTCTTCACCGGGTCGGGTCGCACCGATACGGGGAGGGGATGATCATGAACAGCAGGCTGGGCGGACCGCCAAAGACGCCGTGGCACCTGTGGGTGGTTGGCGCGATTGCTGTGTTCTGGAACGCGTTCGGCGCGACCGATTACACCATGACGCAGCTGGGCAATATCGAATGGATCACCTCGATGGGTTTCGACGAGGCGACCGCGAAGACCATGCTCGATTTTCTGGGCGCTGCCCCGGCATGGGCCGATGCCGCATGGGCGCTGGGCGTATGGGGCGGTCTGGCGGGAGCCTTCCTGCTGCTGGCACGCAGCCGCTTTGCCATCTTCGCTTTCGCCGCTTCGATCGTGGGTGTGATCGGATCGATGGTCTATCAGGCAGGCGCCGATTATCCGCCCGAACTGGCCGAAATGGGCAACTCGCCCATGATGTACATCGTGCTGTCGATTGCCGTGCTGCTGCTGGCCTATTCGGTCTGGGTGCAGCGTTCGGGTGTGCTGAAGTAAGCGATCAGGCGGCGGCTTCGGCTGCCGCCTCTGCTTCCTGCAGGGCGCGCCGGTCTTCGATCAGGCGGATATAGGTGTCCGCGACGACCTGATTGATCGCTTCCCAGCTGTATTCCATGCTGCGTTCCTCACCCGCCGCGCCGTGTGCCTTGCGCAGCGCGGGATCGGTGCAATAGGGCGCGATTGCCTCTGCCAGACCTTCGCTGTCGGGAGCCTCCGCCCCCTTCTTTCCAACCAGCGGGACAAGCCGCCCGGTCACACCGTCGGTGACGAGGCTCGACGCCCCAGTGGCCCCTGCGGCGACGACCGGCAGGCCGCTCGCCATCGCTTCCAAAGTGACGTTGCCAAAGGTTTCGGTGATCGACGGGTTGAAGAAGATGTCCCCGCTTGCCAGCGCCTGACCCAGTTCGGCCCCGGTCTTGAACCCGGCGAAGATGCCGCCGGGCAGCGCATCCTGAAACCAGCCGCGCGCCGGGCCGTCGCCGATCACCAGCACCTTGTGCGGGATCTGCCGCTTGCGCAGCTGCACGATGGTTTCGGCAAAGACGTCCAGCCCCTTTTCCATCACCAGCCGGCCAAGGAACACGATGGCCACGTCATCATCTTCAAGGCCGAGGCTGCGGCGCCACTCGAGGTCGCGCCGTTCGCTGGAAAAGATCGTCCGGTCGACCCCGCGCGACCACAGGCTGATGTCGTCGTGCATGTCCATCGCCAGCAATTCGTCGATCATGCTCTGCGACGGAGCGACCAGCGCATCGCAGCGATTGTAGAAACGCCGCAGGATGCGGATCAGCAGCGGCTCAAGAAACGCCATGTTGTAATAGCGCGGATAGGTTTCGAACCGTGTGTGGACGCTGGCCAGAACGGGAATGTCCCAATCCTGCGCCCAACGCAGCGCCGCATGCCCTGCCGGATCGGGCGAGGATACGTGCACGATATTGGGCCGGAATTTTTCGAGATCGCGCCGCACTTTCGCGCCGAGGCCGGTGGGGAAGCGATATTCTCCGCGCCCGAACGGCATTCCGACCGATGGCGTGCCGACAAGATCGCCGGTCGGCTCGAACGCGGGCTCTGCCACTGTGGGCGAATAGACGCGCACCGCCGCGCCCTTGCCCAGAAGCGAGCCGACAAGGCGATTGAGCGCCTGGTTCGCGCCATCGCGAGTGTAGTTGTAGTTGCCGCTGAACAGGGCAATGCGGAGGTCGGAGGTGTCCATGATCGGAGCGCCTTTTAGGCGAGCGCGCTGCAGAATGCGAGAGGGGGGAGGAGGGTTTGTTATCCGCAGCCATGACGATGCCCGCGTCACAGAATGATTGACTCGTTCCCGCATCTCACTAAAGGCGGCTCCGGGCCACGCGGTCCCAACGCCGCGCGAGCTCTCTGCAAGGAGAGAATACATGACTGACTACGCACGCGGGCTCTTGCACGAGCCCCCGCTCAAGCCTGAGCGTCCGCAATTTTCATCCGGCCCGACGGTCAAGTTCCCCGGATGGTCCCTCGACAAATTGAAAACCGATTCGCTCGGGCGTTCGCACCGCTCCGCGCTGGGCAAGGCGCGTCTCAAATACGCGATCGACCTCACCCGCGAACTGCTGGGCGTGCCCGATGATTACCTGATCGGGATCATGCCCGCATCGGACACCGGCGCGCTCGAATGCGCGATGTGGACCATGCTCGATCCTGCGCGCCCGGTGACGGTCGCCGCGTGGGAAAGCTTTGGCAATGTGTGGATTCAGGATGCGGTGAAGCAGCTCAAGCTGCCCAACCTGCAAACCATGACCGCCGATTACGGCGAAATTCCCGATCTCACCACGATCCCGCAGCGCAACGATGTCGTCTTCACCTGGAACGGCACGACCTCGGGCGCAAAAATCCCGAACACCGACTGGTTGGAGCCGGGCCGCGAAGGGATCACCATCAACGACGCCACCAGCGCCATCTTCGCGATGGAGATGGACTGGGCAAAGCTCGATGCGACCACCTTCAGCTGGCAGAAGATCATGGGATCGGAAGCCCAGCACGGCATGCTGATCCTCAGCCCCAAGGCCGTGGCGCGGATCGAAAGCTATGATCCGGCATGGCCGCTGCCCAAGCTGTTCCGCCTGAAGAAGGGCGACAAGATCAACCAGGGCATTTTCGTCGGCGAAACGATCAACACGCCGTCGATGCTGGCAACCGAAGATTACATCGCCGCGCTCGAATGGGCGAAGTCGATCGGCGGGCGCAAGGCCCTGTTCGAACGCGCTGACCGTAACGCCAAGATCGTCAAGGACTGGATCGAGGCGAAGCCGTGGCTGAAGAACATGGTTTCCGACCCGGCCAAGCGCACCAACACCGGCGTCTGCATGAAGTTCACCGGCGAATGGTACGACAGCCTGTCGCCTGAAGATCAGGCCGCGGTGCCCAAGAAGATCGTCAAGCTGCTGGAAGAACGCCACGTCGGCTATGACTTCAACGGCTATCGCGACGCACCGCCGTCCCTGCGCATCTGGTGCGGCGGCACGGTCGAGGCGGAGGATATCGAACGCCTCCTGCCGTGGATCGAATGGGCCTACGAAACCGTCAAGAACGGCTGACCTCATCCTTGCGCCCCCGCCAGCGGCGGGGCGCTCTCCCGTGCATCAACCCCAGCAGACTGGGCTCCTGTAATCGCAGGAGCGCACACAGGAATTTACCATGACCAAACCCAAAGTACTCATCTCTGACAAGATGGACCCGAACGCCGCACGCATTTTCGAAGAGCGCGGTTGCGATGTCGATGTGATCACCGGCGAAACTCCCGAAGAACTGACCGCCCGCATCGGCGAATACGATGGCCTCGCCATCCGTTCCTCGACCAAGGTGACCAAGGCGATCCTTGACGCGGCGACCAATCTGAAGGTCATCGGCCGCGCCGGGATCGGGGTGGACAACGTCGATATCCCCTGCGCCAGTTCCAAAGGCGTGGTGGTGATGAACACCCCGTTCGGCAACTCGATCACCACCGCAGAACACGCAATCGCGCTGATGTTCGCGCTGGCGCGGCAAATTCCCGACGCCAATGTCCAGACGCAGGCGGGCGAATGGCCCAAGAGCGGCTTTATGGGCGTGGAACTGACCAACAAGACGCTGGGCCTGATCGGGGCGGGCAACATCGGCTCGATCGTCGCCAGCCGCGCGCTTGGCCTCAAGATGAAGGTGATCGCCTATGATCCCTTCCTGACGGAGGATCGCGCGGTGGAAATGGGCGTGGAGAAGGTCGACCTCGACACGCTGCTGTCGCGCGCCGATTTCGTCACGCTGCACACCCCGCTGACAGATGAAACCCGCAACATCCTCAGCCGCGAACGGCTCGAAGGGGCGAAGAAGGGCATCCGCATCATCAACTGCGCGCGCGGCGGGCTGATTGACGAGGCGGCGCTGAAGGATTGCCTCGAAAGCGGCCAGGTCGCAGGGGCGGCATTGGATGTGTTCGCGGTTGAACCGGCGAAGGAAAACCCGCTGTTCGGCGCACCCAACTTCATCTGCACCCCGCACCTTGGCGCATCGACAACCGAAGCGCAGGTCAATGTCGCCTTGCAGGTGGCCGAACAGATGGCCGATTACCTCGTCAACGGCGGCGTCACCAACGCGCTCAACATGCCTTCGCTATCGGCGGAAGAAGCGCCCAAGCTGAAGCCTTACATGGCGCTCGCCGAAAAGCTCGGCAGCCTTGTCGGGCAGCTGGCGCACGGCAATCTGACCAAGATCAGCATCGAACGCGAAGGCGCGGCGGCTGAGCTTTCGGGCAAGCCGATCACCGGCGCGGTGCTGGCGGGCTTCATGCGCCGCTATTCGGACACTGTGAACATGGTCAATGCGCCGTTCCTCGCCAAGGAGCGCGGGCTGGAAGTGTCGGAAATCCGCCAGACCCGCGATGGCGCGTTCAACACGCTGATCCGCGTTTCGGTCGAAACCGAGCAGGGCACGCGTTCCGTCGCGGGGACGCTGTTCGGCAAGGACGCACCGCGTCTGGTCGAGATTTTCGGCATCGGCATCGAAGCCGATCTGGATGGCCACATGCTGTACGTCGTCAACGACGACAAGCCGGGCTTCATCGGCCGCATCGGCACGCTGCTGGGATCGAAGGGCATCAACATCGGCACCTTCAACCTCGGTCGCCGGGATGCAGGCTGCGAAGCGGTGCTGCTGCTGAGCCTCGACGAAGAAGTCGGCCCTGACGTGATCGCCGAAGCCGCCGGGGTCGAAGGGGTCAAGACAGTCAAGGCACTGAGCTTCTGATCATGCAATTCGCCACCCGGATGCGGTCGCCTCCGTCGCCGGGTGGCAAACCCCTTCACGCCTTTGTGAATGATCGCTAAGCGCGCATGCGATGAACAAAAGCTCTGATCTCCTGCCCGAAGGGCTTGAAGACCGCCTGCCGGCTTCCGCCGCGAGGATCACCCGCGCAATGCGCGCGTGTCTGGATGTGCTGGACGCGCACGGATACGACCGGGTGCGTCCGCCGCTGCTCGAATTCGAACGCACGCTTGCAAGCCGTATGCCTGCCGGGGTGGCGACGCAGCGGTGTTTTCGCTTCGTCGATCCGGTCAGCCTGCGCACGCTTGCGCTGCGCAGCGATATCACCCCGCAGATCGGCCGCATCGCCGCCACCAGCATGGCCAATGCGCCGCGCCCGCTGCGGCTGGCCTATTGCGGTGACACTGCCGTGATCAAGGCCAGCCAGCTCGATCCGGCGCGCGAACGTTTGCAGCTTGGCGGGGAACTGATCGGGGCCGATACCGTCGCCGCGGCGAGCGAGATTGTCACCACCGCGATCGAGACCTGTCAGGCTGCGGGCCTTTCGGGGATTTCGGTCGATTTCACTCTGCCCGACCTCGTAGACACGCTCGCAGCGCAGGATGCGGCGCTGGATGCGGAGACGGTCGAAGCGATCCGGCGCGAACTGGATACCAAGGACGCTGGCGGATTGAAGGCGGTGGGCGGGGCGGATTACCTGCCGCTGCTTTATGCCACCGGCCCCTTTGCCGAGGCGCTTGATGCGCTGCGTGAATTCGACAAGGCCGGGGCACTCACCTCGCGGATCGAAGGGCTGGCGGCGATTGCCGGACGCATCGGAGACAGCGCGCGCATCACGCTCGACCCGACCGAGCGGCACGGGTTCGAATACCAGTCATGGCTGGGCTTCACCCTCTATGCCGAGGGCGTACGCGGCGCCGTGGGCCGGGGCGGAACCTATCGCATCGGCGGCAGCGACGAAGCGGCGACCGGGTTCACGCTCTATCTCGATCGCCTTGCCGAAGGAGCGGCTGAGCCCGACGCGGCGCGCAAGGTCTATCTCGCGCTCGGTCACGATCCCGCCGCCGCTGCCAAGCTGCGCAGCGAAGGCGCGCGGACTATCGCCCAGATCGGCGAAAACGAAGACCCGGCCGCATTGGGCTGCACCCACGTGCTGCGCGGCACGGAGACTGCGCCGCTCTAACCCGTGACCGCGTCCAGAAACGCGATTACCGCCTCGCTTTGCGCGGCGCCTGCTTCGGTGCCCAGTTCACGGTTCATGCGGCTGTGGTCGATGTCGGAGATTGGCACCGCGCTCGCATCCGCCCCTGCCTGCGCCAGTGCTGCGATCAGCGCCTCGGTCTGGCTTTTGGCCATTGCGCGTTCGGCAACATAGAGGCCCAGCCAGTGCGGCGCATCCGGCCCGCCGACATGGGTGATGGGCGAAAGCGCCGCCTGCCGCGCGGGATCCCGCCCGAAGGCGCGGTTGTAGATCTGCCAGACCTGCGGCCCGCCTTCGGCCATATTGGCGGCGACATCGTAGCCCGCCCCGTCAAGCAGCACCACGCCCCGGATCGCGCCAAAGGCATCGCCCGCATATGCCGGATCGGTAGCCAGCAGCGCCGCCAGATGCGCGCCCGCGCTGTGGCCCATCAGCACGATATTGCCCGGATCGAAGCCGATTGCTGACGCCTGCCCCAGCAGTGCGCGCAAGCCTTCGCCAAGATCGGCGGCCTGCTGTTCCACAGTCACATCGGGCACCAGCCGGTATCCGGCGGAGGCGAAGTAATATCCGGCATCGTTGAAGAAGGCGGGCTTGGTCTGCACCGCCTGATGGCTGCCCATCGTCCACCCGCCGCCGTGGATGAAGACCACTAGCGGCAGCGGCTCGACCGCGTCCGCCGGTTCGTAGACATCGACCTGCTGGCGCTGATGTTCGCCATAGATCACCGTGCGATCGGGCTTCGCCAGCGCCTGATAGGGATTGACCAAAGCCGCCGCGCCGCGCGCTCCGCCTGCACCGGACCGGCGTTGCTCCATGCGACTGCGCAATTGCGCGGCGCAATCGCTCGACAATTCGGAGCGCTTCTCGCGCAGGCATTCCCTGATCGCGCCGCGATCCCGCGCCCCGTCCTGCGCGCACAGATCGCGGATTTCCGCTACACATTCACGCGGCAGGCGGTTCTGGCCCTGCGATTGCGCCAACAGCGGCAGGGCGATCATCGCACTGGCAGCAGCGCCAAGCGCCAGAACGGCTGCGGGAAATTTCAGGGGTGAAGACATTCGGCGGGCTCCCACAATTAAGCTGTTATTCACACTCAAAAGATTATAGCCTGACAGGCAATCGAGGTTTCCAGATTTCCGGGTGACGCGCATGATTGATACCAAAGCAACCCTTCTCACCTGTGTCGCAAGCCTTGCGATCATTGCCGCGCCCGCATCGGCCAGCGTCGATGAATACAGCGTGGACGGGGGATCGGTTGCGACAATATCGCTGCAGGTCTGCTCCGCCGAAAGCCAGCTTGCCGTGCGCGGCGACACCGGGACCGATCTCGATTTCGTCCTTACCGATTCCGCAGGCACAATGGTGCATTCGGACGAAGGGGTGGACGATTACCTCAGCATCGTGATCGAGAAAGAGGGCGATGATTGCGCCGCCTATTCGCTCGCCGTGTCGAACCTGGGTGAAGAGGCCAACGCCTTCACTGTCGCGCTCGAACCGATTGTCGAAAGCTCTGTCCGGATCCAGAAATACATCATCCAGGCGAACGAGACGCGCACGCTCGATTTCAAGGCTTGCGGAACTTCTGCCGCGGTGACGGCGCGCGGCGACGGGGATACCGATCTCGATTTCATCATCCGCAATTCGGACGAAGGCGTCGTCCACGAAGACGCGGGCGAAACCGATGAAACCTCCGTCACGCTGGCGGGCCTGCTTTCCGATTGCGAGACGTTCCAGATGGAGGTCGCCAACCTTGGCGATGTCTACAACGCGCTGATGGTGGTGGTGGAGCCCAAGGGCGCTGACCCTGCCCCCTTCGCCGGAACCGCACCGAGCACCACGCTCGAAGGGGTCCGGCTGGCCGATGGCGGCGGGGCTGGCGGCACAGTCACCCTTGCCGAAACCGAAGGCGCGGGCGAATACCGGGCAGAGGCGAATTCGACGCTGAAGGTCAATCTGCCCGTCTGCGGCATGACCCGCATGGAAGTGCGCGGCGATGGCGATACCGATCTCGATTTCACCGTCACCGATGCCGAAGGCACCGTGGTGCATTCCGATGTCGACATGTCCGATGTCACCTTCGCCACGCTCAAGCCGAGCAGCGAGTGCGAGACTTTCGCGGTCGAAGTGTCCAACCTCGGCGATGTCTACAATGTCTTCAACGTCGCGCTGACCGCGGCGGACGCCTTGCGCGGGCCGCTGGGGCCGGGCGAATACCGGGTCAACGCCAATTCCGCGACCAAAGTGGCGCTGCGGGTTTGCGACGTGACTAAGGTGCTGGCGAGCGGCGATGGCGACACCGATCTCGATTTCGATGTCACCGATGCCACCGGATCATCGGTCCATTCGGATTACGACATGACCGATCGCACCAGCTTCACCCTCGATCCCAAGGGTGCCTGTGCCGATTACGCGATGTCGGTCGATAATCTGGGCGACGTTTTCAACACGCTGACGATCGCTTTTGGCGGCGAAGATGCGGTGTTCGCCGGACAGGGCACAGGGGGCAAGGCCAAGCCGGGGGCGGCGACAAGCGATCGCAATATCTCGATCCTCAACCAGACCGGGGAGACGATCAGTTCGATCTTTTGGTCGAATTCCGCAACGCTCGACTGGGGCGATGACAAGCTGGCGGGCAGCGGCGTGCTGGCCGGGGGGCAGCAGTGGAACGTCAATGTCAGCGACGGATCGCAGGCCTGCCTGTTCGATTTCAAGGTGGTGACGCAGAGCGGGCGCGAGATCGAAATGGCGCGGGTGAACGCGTGCGAAACCGCGATGGTGGAATTCGGCGGATAGCGATTGGCCGGGGCGGCGCGCTTCGCGCTTTCCTACAGCGGCATGGCCGGGGCATGATCTGTTGGCGGTCGAAAATCCCGCCAGCATCGGCGTGGAAACGGCAAGGAAACGCAATGGTGATGAAAAGTCACACCCCTTTGGCAATTAAGTTATTTAAATCAGTTGCTTGCCGGGTTCTGAATATTTTTAAAACACCCATTTCACTGTTCCACCTCGCAGCGCACTTGCCCTCCACCGTCCAAGCCCCTAACCCCCGCCCGTTTGTCGAAACTTCAGTGAAAGTGTTTGAATGGCCAACGTCACCGTAATCGGCGCCCAGTGGGGCGATGAGGGCAAGGGCAAGATCGTCGACTGGCTGGCGAGCCGGGCCGATGTCGTCGTGCGTTTCCAGGGCGGGCACAACGCCGGGCACACGCTGGTGATCGACGGCAATGTGTTCAAGCTGTCGCTGCTGCCATCGGGCATCGTGTCGGGCACGATGAGCATGATCGGCAATGGCGTGGTGCTCGATCCGTGGGCGCTGCGCGACGAGGTGACGAAGCTCGAAGGGCAGGGGGTCGTGATCAATGACGATAACCTCGCGATTGCGGACAACTGCCCGCTGATCCTGCCGCTGCACCGCGATCTCGACGGTTTGCGCGAAACCGCTGCGGGCAAGGGCAAGATCGGCACCACCGGGCGCGGGATCGGCCCGGCATACGAAGACAAGGTGGGCCGCCGCGCTATCCGCGTGTGCGACCTTGCCCACTTGGATGATCTGGAGCCGCAGCTTGACCGGCTGTGCGCGCACCATGATGCGCTGCGCGCCGGGTTCGATCAGCCGCCGGTGGATCGCGAGGCGCTGCTTGCCGAACTGCGGGATGTCGCACCGTTCGTGCTGCGGTTTGCGCAGCCGGTGTGGAAACGGCTGAAGAAGGTGCGCAAGGCCGGGGCCAAGATCCTGTTCGAAGGCGCGCAGGGCGTGCTGCTGGATGTCGATCACGGCACCTATCCGTTCGTCACCAGCTCCAACACCGTCAGCGGCACGGCCGCCAGCGGCAGCGGGCTGGGACCCAATTCGACCGGCTTCGTGCTGGGCATTGTGAAAGCTTACACCACCCGCGTCGGCAGCGGCCCGTTCCCGACCGAGCTTGAGGACGAGGTCGGCAAGGGCATTGGCGAGCGTGGCCATGAATTCGGCACTGTCACCGGTCGCCAGCGCCGCGTCGGCTGGTTCGATGCGGTGATCGTGCGCCAGACCTGCGCGATCAGCGGGGTGACGGGCATCGCGCTGACCAAGATCGACGTGCTCGACGGGCTGGAGACGGTGAAGATCTGCACCGGATACCGGCTGCGCGGCAATGTGCTCGACTATCTGCCCAGCCACGCCGGGGATCAGGCCGCGGTGGAGCCGATTTACGAGGAAATGGAAGGCTGGAGCGAAAGCACCGTGGGTGCTCGCAGCTATGCCGATCTGCCCGCCAATGCGATCAAGTATATCCAGCGCATCCAGGAATTGATCGAATGCCCGGTGGCGCTGGTTTCGACTTCGCCCGAACGTGACGACACGATCCTGATGCGGGATCCGTTTGTGGACTGATGCGGGGATGAAGCGGTTCTTCGCCCTGGCGTTCCTGATGCTGCTCGCGGCCTGTGCAGGGCCTCCGGCGCAGGTGGTGGAACGATCGGGGCAGGGCGTCATTCTGCCGCAGGCGCCGGTGCTGCCCGATGTCGCCGCCGGGACGCCGCTGGTCGCCGACTTCCTGCTGGTCGACAAGTCGGATCGCCTGCTGATCGCTTATGCGAAAGGCAAGCCGATCAAGGCCTATCGCGGCTTGCAGTTCGGCGACGCGCCGCAGGGGCACAAACGCTTCGAAGGCGACGAACGCACGCCCGAAGGGCGCTACACCATCGACACGCGCAACCCGCGCAGCAGCTATCACCTGAGCTTGCGCATATCCTATCCCAACGCTGCCGACCGGGCCTATGCCGAAAGCATGGGAAGATCGCCGGGCGGCGACATCTTTATCCACGGCCAGCCCAACGGCCTGCCGATGGGCCGGATGCCCGGCGACTGGACCGATGGCTGCATCGCGCTCAGCAATGCCGAGGTCGAGGAGCTGTGGCAGCTGGTGCCTGACGGGACACCGATCGAGATACGACCTTGACTTGATCCCGTTCTGTTCTACTCTCGTTCTCCTGTTACAGGAGGCGAATCGATGACACAGCTGGACTATCAAGCCGCCGATTTTGACTATGATGGGGCGCAGGACGCGGCGGGAGTTCCGGCGCGAGTGGCAATCTTCGCCGATCGCGCTTCGGTGCGTGGCGAGATCGCGGCGGACCTGGCCGGGGCTGGTTTTCGCACGATTGACGGCGGGGCGGTCGCTTCGCTGCTGGACGGGCCGATTGCCATGCTGGGCGATGTGGTGATGCTCGATTGTCCGGTCGTCGATGGCAAGTCGCTGGCGGCACTGGCGCGGCTGGATATGCGCGCGGCACGCAGCGGGGCGCATCTCATCATATCGACCTCACTCGACGCGCTCGAAGATGTCTTCGCTGCGCTCGACCAGTCTGATCCGCAGATACTCGTGCAACCAAGCCGGGCGGAACGCGTCATCGCGGTGGGCCGGGTGCTGGCTGATATCGCCAACCCGCGCGTGCGGGAGATGACGGAGGTCGATCGCCTCAACCTGCTGCACCTTTCGCGCCAGGTGGAAGCGATCGCGCACAAGCTTGAAGGTCTTTCGGGGCGGGTCGAGACAAGCGAGCCGTCGCAGGGTGCGATGTTCTCGGCACCGGCGCGCGATGATGGCCTGCTGATCGAGCGGGGAGAGGGCAATCGGTTCAACGCCGCTCGCCCGCCGCTGCCCGATCCGCGCCATGTGCGCCGGATCATCTCGGCACGGCAAGCGCGGGCGAAGTTCTTCGATGCCGAATTGTTCGCTGATCCCGCATGGGACATGCTGCTCGATCTGACGGCGGCACAGGCGGAGCATCAGCGTGTCTCGGTGACTTCGCTGTGTATCGCCGCCGGAGTGCCGGCGACGACGGCGCTGCGCTGGATCAAGCAGCTGGTCGATAGCGGCGTGTTCGTGCGGGTCGACGATCCCAGCGACCGCCGCCGCGCATTCATCGGCCTGAGCGATCAGTCAGCGAGCGCGATGGCGCGCTATTTCGCTGAGGTCGAAGCTCCGCTGTTGCAGCAGGCGGCGTGACCCTACCGCTGTGGTGGCTGGCGCAGGACGACGGTTAGACCGCCGCCAGCCTTGGGGCATCGGTTTGATGCTCCCGTCGCAAACGGGCAGTCAGTGTTGGTGCAAACGACCCGTCTCGCATCCGCTCGCGCCCGCGCAAGGATCGTCGCCGGGATATTTGCGTCGGTGCAGACCGTGTCCGCTTCTCCCAGAAGGCGCGCCTGCTTGAGCGTGAGATCGTCCGGATCGGTGCTTGCGAGGCTCAAAACCACCGTCCGATCCGCTTCGACCGAATCCGCGCCGGCAAGCCATTGGTCCACGCGCCCGGCCGAATTGGGATCAAAGGGATCAAGCGCCCCGCCTTCGCTCAAAGCCGCATCCAGAGCCCGACGCCGCTGCCCCGCTTCGGGATAGGCGCTGCGCAGCGCATCGCGCGAAGCAAATAGCCGCGCGGCCAGTTCGCCCAGCGATTGCGGCAACAACCGCTCCAGCCGCAATCGCAGATGTTTGGCCAGCCCCGCCGATGCGCCGCCCGTTGCAACCGCGATCAGCACCGGATCGCGATCGAGAATGCTCGGCGTGGTGAAGTCGCAAAGGTCAGGCCGGTCCACGACGTTCACCAGCAACCCCGCACAGCGCAGGTTGATCGCCGCCACTTCGCAGGCCTTCGCATCGTCAAAGGCGACGAAGGCCAGCCGCACGCCTTCGTCAATCGCGCGCTGCTGATCATCGATCACGATCCCGCCAGCGCGCTCGACCAGCCGCCGCTTGGGCTCTGCCGCATCGCCATCGCCGAGCACCAGAACCGTCTGTCCGGCGATCCGGTGAAAGAGCGGGAGGCTGTGCAGTTCGCTCATGCGAGCCAGTCGGGCACCCGTTCGGCATCCATGATCGAACCGGCATCGATCCGGTCTGCCACCACGGCAAAGCGGTCTTCGTCCACCAGAACCTCAGCCACGAACCCGCGCGAGTTGTAGCTTGATGCCATGGTCGCGCCATAGGCCCCGGCCGTGCGGAACACGGCGAGATCGCCGCTTTGCAAGCGGTCACACTCGCGGCCCATGGCAAAGGTATCGCCCGTCTCGCAGATGGGGCCGACGATATTGGCGGTCATCTGCGCGCCGTCGGGCTGTACCGCTTCAAAACCGTGATAGGCGCCGTAAAGGGCAGGGCGCGCCAGATCGTTCATCGCCGCATCGACGATCACGAATGGATCATTGATCCCGCGCTTGACCCGCACCACCCGTGTCAGCAGCACCCCGGCATTGCCCGCGATCACCCGGCCCGGTTCGAAGATCAGGGTAACGCCCCAGTCTTTAGTCACGCGGGCAACCATCGCACCGTATTCGGACGGCGGGGGCAGCACTTCGCCCTTGCGATAGGGAACGCCCAGGCCGCCGCCCAGATCGACATGGGTGATAACATGGCCCGCGCCGCGCAGGCTCGAAACCAGTTCACCCAGCTTGGCAAAGGCCGTTTCCAGCGGAGCCAGATCACCCAGCTGGCTGCCGATATGCACCGCCACGCCGCGCAGGTTGACGCCCGGTTGCCCGGCCAGCTTGCCGAAAATCTGCCCGGCTTCGTTGATCGGTACGCCGAACTTGTTGTCAGCCTTCCCGGTCGAGATCTTGTCATGCGTCCCGGCATCGACATCGGGATTGATCCGCAGCGCGCATTGCGCCGTCAGGCCCATCTCCGCCGCGATTTCGGCAAGCTCAAGGCCCTCTTCCTCGCTCTCGATGTTGAATTGCCCGATCCCGGCTTGCAGCGCGGCGCGCAACTCCGCCGCAGTCTTGCCGACCCCCGAAAAGACGATCTTCTCCGGGGCAATCCCGGCGGCCAGCGCACGGCGCATTTCACCGACGGAAACCACGTCTGCGCCATAGCCTTGTTTTTGCAGGACCTTGAGCACGGCGAGGTTGGGATTGGACTTCACCGCGAAGGCGATCAGCTTGTCCGGCACACCGTCCAGAGCTTCGCGGAAGACGCGCGCGTGCCGTTCCAGCGTGGCGCGCGAATAGACATAGACGGGTGTGCCGACTGCATCGGCAATATCCGGCAGCGGCACGTTTTCGGCGTGCATGACGCCATTCTTGATCTCAAAATGGTCCATCAGAAACTGGTCTTGGTGTCGTCGATATCATTCCGGCGGCAGGTCGAAGGGGTCGTCCGCCCGTTCTTCTGACCGGCGACGCAATTCCACGCTGCGCTCCGGCGCGGCGAGCGCTTCGAGTTCGAGCAATTGCTCGGCATCGGGACGCGCTCCCTCGCCATAAGGCGCCGGGGGAAGATTGGTTCCCTCCACCGGCTCAAGCGCGGTGCGCGCGCCGCAGGCGGAAAGCGTGGCTCCGGCGATCAGGATCACTGCAAGGCGCATCATTTCTCCGTCCCGGTTTCGCGTGCGAGGCGTTCGCGCGCCTGGGCCACGCGCTGCCTTACCTGATCGGGCGCGGTGCCGCCATAGGAAGCGCGCGCGGCCACCGACGCGTCGATCGAGAGCGCGCCGAACACGCTTTCATTGATGCGCGGGTCAATCGCCTGCAAATCGGCCAGCGCCAGCTCCTCAAGCGAGCAGCCCTTGGCATCGGCCAGCTTCACCGCTTCGCCAGTGATGTGGTGCGCTTCGCGGAAAGGAATGTCGGCGGCGCGCACCAGCCAGTCGGCAAGGTCGGTCGCGGTTGCGTGGCCGGCCTGCGCAGCAGCGCGCATCCGCTCAGCCTTGAATGTGGTCTCGGCGATCATCCCCGTCATCGCGGCGAGCGACAGGTCGAACAGGCCGGCGGCTTCGAACACCGGAGGCTTGTCGTCCTGCATGTCCTTTGAATAGGCGAGCGGCAGGCCCTTCATCGTGATCATCAGCGAAGTCGCTGCTCCGATGATCCGGCCTGAATGCCCGCGCACCAGCTCCGCCGCGTCGGGATTGCGCTTTTGCGGCATGATCGAGGAGCCGGTGGAAAGGCTGTCAGGCAAGGATGCAAAGCCGAAGGGCTGGCTGGCCCACAGGATCAGTTCCTCCGCCAGACGTGACAGGTGGATCGCGCATTGGCTTGCCGCCATCAGGTAGTCGAGCGCGAAATCGCGGTCTGACACGGCGTCGAGTGAATTGCGCGTAGGCTCCCGGAAATCGAGCGCGCTTGCGGTCGCCTGACGGTCCAGCGGGAAGCCTGTCCCCGCAAGCGCGGCGGAGCCGAGCGGGCATTCGTTCAACCGATCCTGCGCCGCGGAAAAGCGCGAAGCGTCGCGGGTCAGCATCTCGAAATAGGCCATCAGGTGATGACCCAGCGTCACCGGCTGAGCGGTCTGCAAATGGGTGAAGCCGGGCATGATCGTGGCGGCGTGTTCATCCGCACGTTCGACCAGCGCGGCCTGAAGCGCGGCAATTCCGGCGAGCGCACGGGCATTCGCGGCGCACACCCACAGCTTGAAATCGGTCGCCACCTGATCGTTGCGGCTGCGCGCGGTGTGCAGCCGCCCGGCGACCGGGCCGATCAGCTCGGTCAGGCGCGCTTCAACGGTCATGTGGATGTCTTCGAGGTCCCAGTCTTCGGGCACGCCGTCGCGCTCGTATTCCTCGGCGATCCGGTCCAGCCCGTCGCTGATCGTGGCCGCGTCCGCCGCCGAAACGATCCCTTGCGCGCCCAGCATCGCGACATGCGCCTTGGACGCGCGGATGTCTTCGCGCCACAGCGCCTTGTCGAACGGGATCGAAGCATTGATCTCGCGCATTATGGCGCTAGGCCCTTCGGCGAACCGCCCGCCCCACATTGAATTTCTGGAGTCGCTCATGTCTCGTTCGATTGCTCTTGCTGCACTTGCGGCTTTCGCCCTTGCGGGCTGCGATAGTGGCGCGGGGGACGCGGCGCAAGAAAGCGCTGCTGTTGATGCGTCAAGCTCGGCTGCGGTCCCGCCACAATTGCCGGGCCAGATGGTACGCGCCTTTGCCGGGACGCCGCTGCCCGAACTGACCCTTAGCGATCCGGAGGGCAATCAGCTGGAACTGGCATCGCTCGATCAGCCGGTGCTGGTCAATCTGTGGGCGACGTGGTGCGTGCCGTGCCGGGTGGAAATGCCTGCGCTGGATGCGCTGGCGGGGCAGATGGAGGGCGAATTGCGGGTGCTCACCATCAGCCAGGACGTGCGCGGGGCAGAGGTGGTTGCGCCGTTCTTTGCCCAGCAGGGGTTCGAGCGGCTTGAACCCTGGCTCGACCCGGACAACGACATGGCGGTAGAATTCTCCGAAGGTGGCCTGCTTCCGATGTCGATCCTGTTCGACGCCGATGGCAAGGAAATCCTGCGGGTCGCGGGCGATTACGAATGGGATAGCGAGGAAGCGATCGCTCAACTGCGCGAGGCGCTGGCCGAAAGCGCTTCGTAATCAGGCACGGTCAGGCCCAGCGGGCCGAGCGGGAAACCGAACAGCCCGCTCATCAATTGCGCCTGTATCCGCGACGTTGGCCAGATCTGCGACAGCGGTGCAAGCAGCCGGTCGCGTATCGCGGGGTGCCAATCGGTGTCCGACTGGTACAGCGGGGTGAACAGCCGCGTGACCCATTGATACAGCCAGACATGATCGCGCCGCCAGCTGACCGCGAGGCGCAGCTTTTCATCCAGGGTACGCCCTTCCTCGATCCCGCGCGCAAGGCCCCAGGCGTCGAGCAGCGCCATGTTGGCGCCCTGACCCAGCTGCGGACTGGCCGAATGCCAGGCATCGCCAATGGCGATCATGCGCTCCCTTGTCGGAGGGTTCTGTGTGCGGTGGGCGTAGATCGCGAAGGTCAATTGTTCGCGCCGTTCGATCCGGTCAAGCAGCACGCCGGTGTCGGGCCACAGCGCGCGGACCTGATCCTTCCATTCGTCCAGCGGGGTGTCAGCCCATGCGGCATAATCGGCGCGCTTCAGCGACCAGAAGAACGCGACTTCGGGGCCGGTTTCGCCCTTGCGCGTCCCGATCGGCAGCACGCCTACCATCTGCGCGGCGCGGCGATACCTTTGTTCGAGCAGATTGCCCGCAAACGGATCGCCGGGCAGGGTAGGCAGGCTCGCCCACAGCGCGCCGAATTCCAGCACGCCCTTGGGCTCGCTGTCGAACACGGTGCGCCAGCCCGTCGCATCAATCACCAGATCGAAGGCCGCAGTCGGTTCGCGAGTGTCGAAAGTCAGCCGGCGCCCTGCCGCATCCAGAGTGCTGCCGGTGACGGCGTGCCCCGTTGCAATCGCGATCCCGCGCGCCTGCGCCGCCTCAAGCAAGACGCCGAAAAGGCTCGCACGGTGGATGCCGATGCCGAACGCGCCCGGCACGCCCAGCTTGGAATAGGGCGCGTCGAGCACCGCCTTGCCGTGCTCCTCCAGCCCCAGCAGCGCATCCACCCGTGCCCCGCGCGCCAGCGTTTCTTCGGCCAGTCCCAGACGGTCCAGCACAGCCATGCCGCTTGGCTGGATCATCAGGCCCGATCCCACCGGGCCGGGTTCGTCGAACTGGTCGAATATGGTGATTTCGTGCCCTTGCGCATCCAGCAGGATTGCCGCGGCGAGCCCGGCCGGGCCGCAACCTGCGATGGCGATGGATAGACGCGTCATGGATAGCGCCATGGCGGATTGCGGAGCTCGCGCCAAGACGGATTTGGCGTTCCGCCTATGCGGTTTTTTCGGTCAGGCTTCGCTGCCGCTTGAGATGGATGCCGACGGGCAGGCAGATCGCTATCAGGGCCAGCATCCACAACCCGCCTGATGGGTCTGCGACGATCACTGCGACGAACAAGCCCACCGTGATGGCAAGGATCAGCGCGGGCAGAACCGGATGCCCGATTGCCCGAAACGGGCGGTGCATATCGGGCCGCTGCCGCCGCAGCGCGAAATAGGCGGCATTGTACAGCACGCCCGCGAAAATGCCCGTCGCCACCTGTATCTTGAATACGAACACATAGGCTCCGCTGAGGATCATCGGCACTGCAAGGCCCGATCCTATCAGCATGGCCACCCACGGCGTTCCGCCCTTGTTGACCTTGAGCGCGCTCTTCAGGAACAGGCGGTCGCGGGCCATGCCGAACAGGATGCGCGGATGGGTCATGGATACCGCGTTGAGCGTCAGCAGCGCCATGACTGCGGCGGCAACCCCTGCCACCTTCACCCCGGCCGGACCGAGCAGGCTTTCGATCATGATCGCGACCGGAAGATCGGAAGAACGCAAGGTCTCGATATCGAGCACGGTGAACACGCAGAGGTTGATGCCGAGATACACCACCAGAATGATCACCGCCGATCGGAAGAAAGCGCGCGGGATGTTCCGGGCCGGGTCCTTGTCCTCCTCGGCGAAGAATGTCGGCCCTTGCCAGCCGTCATAGGCGCCAAGCACGATCTGCAGCGCGGTGATCAGCGCGACCCAGCCGATTGCCGCCTCTGCCGGGGAAGCAGCGGGCAGGGGCTGGCTGGGTGGGGCGGAAGCCGGGTCCATGATCAGCGCCGCGACGATCACCCCGCCCAGAAGGGCAAGCTTGATCGACAGGCCGACAATGTTCGAGATGCGCCCTTCTTCGACGCCGAACAGGTTCAGCACGGTGACCGCGCCGATCGCGGCAAGGGCCAGCGGGACTGTATAGCCCTGCAACGAGGGGATAGCGATGGCGAGGAATTCCACGAAGGCGAGGGCTAGCGCGGCAGCCCCCGCGACATATCCGGCCCAGATAGCCCATCCTGCCAACAGGCCCATCCCGTCACCGAATGCCTCGTGCACCGGCACATAGATCCCGCCAGCGCGGGGCAGTGCGGTCGTCAGCTCCGAGGCGACATTGACCGACAGCAGGACGTAAATCCCTCCCAAGGCCCATAGCAGCATGGCGATCCAGAACACCGGCACTTCGTTGGCGACAACGCCGGGCGTGCGCAGAATGCCTGCGCCGATCACCGATCCGGCCATGATGGCGATGGCAAATGGCAGGCCCAGCCGCTTCTGAAGCTGGCCCGAAGTCGCTTCTTCGCTCATGCAGACGCCGGCTCGCCGGCCTCCGATTGGTGGGCAGTTTTCAAACGGTCTCGGGATGCGCAGCGGGCGGGTTCCGGTTGCACCATTTTCCCCACCCCCTTGAATGGTAGAACCCCGGTGAGCGGCCGGGTCGCATTACCGTCCACCGGGGTTCAATCGGTCTGAGCCCTCCCCCAAGGGCGCAGAGCACGAAGGACAAGATTCGCCTGTCGCCGCCAGCGCATATTGCCGGAGCGGGTTCGGTGTCAGCTTGTCCAGAACGTTGCCGAATAGATGCGGCCTAATCCACCCTTCGGTCAAGCGGCAAGAGCGTCAAAAAAGCGTCAAAATGCCAGATTTCCGGGCGTTTCAGGCCGTGTGCGGGTCGGCAGGAATGAGATCGGGCCAGCCGAAACGATCCCACGCCTCGACCAGGCCGATCCTTTCGGCGAAGGCCATGAAATCGGGGTGGCGGATGGTGCGGTTGATCGGGTCGATATCGATCCAGAGGTTCATGAGGCCAAACATGTTGGCCGGATGGATGCGCTCGGAATAGATCTTCATGACAAGATCGCTGTGGCCCATGAAAATCGCTGGGAAGACGATGGTGGAATCATAGGGATCGGGCATCGTTGCATGCAGTCCGTCGAGCATCTGGCAATGGGCCACTCGGTCAGCCTCGTTCCCGCTGTAGATACCACGCGCCGCGAAGGCGAAATAGGCATCGCGCGCGGCATCATCCATCGGAGGCATGCCGGGCGGCCGCATCAGGGTTGAGCCGAGATAGACGCGCGTATCGAAATGGCTCTTCATCGCCGCTTCGTGATCGCCGGCAACAAGATGCGCGAGCGCGAGCCAGACTGTCGGGGCACCCATATCGGCCATGCGCTGTCCCGCTTTCAGAGCCTTTTCAACCTCGCCAAGGCTCAGGTAGGCGGACGTCAGCATGGCGTAGTTGCGGGGATAGGCTGGATCGCGATCCACCGCTTCCTCAACATATGGCAGCGCTTCGCGAGCCTTTCCGAGATAGAGCAGGCACGATCCGAGCCGGGAGCAGACATCGGCATCGTTGGGATCGCGGGCATAGGCCTCGAACGCCATTTCCAGCGCGCGGGCGGGATTGAACCGGGTCCATTCGTCGATGCCGAGGATCGAGAATGCGTGCCCCTGGCCGGGATCGAGCGCGATGGCGCGCTGTGCGCAGCGAGCGGCTTCGGCTGATTCCTCAACCCGTTCGAGGCTGGGGGTGATCGCCGCCGTCATGATGTGCGCATTGGCGAGAGCGGTCCAGCATTCGGCGAATTCCGGGTCGATCTCCAATGCTTGCTTCAGGAATTCGATCGCCTTTTCGAACGCCCCTTCAACCCCGATGCGCTGGCTCATCGCGCGCGCCTGAAGGAACAGGGCGTAGGCTTCGCGGCGCTGGTCATCCGGCGCGACGGGGCGGGTGATGCGGCAAGGCCCAAGGCGCGGCAGATCGCCGCAATGATATTGGCGCTGATCACCTTGCGCGATTCGAAGAAGTCCTCGACCGAACCGGTCAGCCGGTCCGACCAGACCTGTGTGCCTGTTTGCCCGCTGATGAGCGCAATGCGGACTTCGACCCCGTGTTCGTCCCGCCGAACTTCGCCCTCGATCAGGTGGGACACCCCAAGGTCGGAAGCGATCTCTGGCAGGGTCCGGCCCTTTTCGGTCATGGCCGCCACCGAAGTGCGCCCGGCCACGGCGATGCCCTGGATCCCGGCCAGCCGGTCTGTCAGTTCATCGACAATGCCGTCAGCCAAAAAGAGCTGGCCGCCGACGCTGTCGAATTGTCCGAATGGCAAGACCGTGATCGTGGTCTGGTCGGCGACGCGATTGAATGTCCGATAGGACGGGAAACGCGCCCTTGCCGCCTCAAGCAGGCGCTCGCGACCGGTCTTCGATGTGTTCTGGATGGCTTGGGACAGAGCGGCCCGCAACCGGGCATCGACGTGATCCCGCCTTGTGGTGATCCATTCGTCAAACTCGGCGTTGAGCGGCGGCCCCTGAAGCAGCGGTCGATTGCCGATTTCGAGCAGGAATTCGATCGCAGCCTGCGGATCGCCAGAGGAAAGCGCGGCTTCGAGATCGAACAGGTCGCAGGCAAGGCTTCCCGGCGCGAGCGCCACTTCGGCGCGTGACACCATGAGATTATCGATCCGGTGCTCCGCCAGCTTGCGCTTCAGATCGAGCAGGCATTGGCGCAGGCTGGCCTTGGCTTGCGGAAGGAAGCGATCGGGCCACAGCAGCCGTGCCAGCGATTCGCGATCGATCGCTTGATCGGGTTCAAGGAAAAGGATCGCCAGCAACAGGCTTGCGCGCCGGTTGCTCAAGAGGATCGGTTCGCCATCGGCTGCTTCAAGCCGGAATTCGCCGAATAGACTTGCCTTCAACGATCCCTGCGCTGCCACAGCAGCATTCGCATATCCCAAGATGCACTACTCCCCGGGGCGCAGACTACATCCAAAACGCCGCAATGCAATCGAGCATGGTAAACGCTGGCGCGCGGCAGTGCCCGCCGGGCTTGCGGCTCGAATCTGGTCTGCATCTTTTTTCGGATGGAGTGCGGAATGGTGGGCGATGACAGGCTCGAACTGCCGACCCTCTCGGTGTAAACGAGATGCTCTACCAACTGAGCTAATCGCCCGCTTCCGTCTTGCGGAGAAGCGCTATCTAGCGCCAAAAAGTTCAAAATCAATTGCGCATGTGGTGTGAAATGCATTCGCTCGCTAAAGGCGCGGGCGATGAGCGCGCAAAAACTCCTTGTCCTTGGCACTGGCGGAACGATCGCCGGTTCGGCTGCGTCGGCGACGGGGCAATCCTATGCCGCGGGCGAAATCTCGCTCGACGCGATGATCGCGGATATTCGCGGGCTTGGCCTGACGGTCGAACTGGTGCCCAAACCCATCGCCCGGATAGGGTCGCAGGACATCGGGTGGGAACAATGGGACGCGCTGCATAAGGAGATCATCGCCGCTCAGGCCGATCCCGCAATTGCCGGAGTGATCATCACCCACGGCACCGATACGGCCGAGGAAACCGCCTTTCTGCTCGATCTGACGCTGGATGCAGGAAAGCCGGTGGTGATGGTGGGGGCGATGCGTCCGGCCGATGCCGTTGGCAGCGACGGGATGCGCAATCTCGCCAATGCAATCCGCGTCGCGAGCGATCCGAAGGCGCAGGATCGCGGCGTGATGGTGGTGATGGGCGACACCGTCTTTGCCGCGAGCGATGTGCGCAAGGCGGCGACTTCCAATATCGACGCGTTCAAGGGCTATCCGCGCGGGCCGATTGCGCGGGTGACGCCGTCCAGCCTCGACTGGTTCGCACCCGCTCACCGGGTCGGCAGCACGGCGCGCTTTCAATGGCCCGAGGCTCTGCCCCGCGTCGCGATCCTGACAGCTGGAGCGGGGATGGATGCGATGCCGGTCAAGGCGCTGCTGGGGATCGGGTGCAGGGGTATCGTCATTGCCGGGATGGGGCAGGGCAACGCCCCGCGCGTGGTGCTGGACGCGCTCGCAGAGGCGGTGCGCGACGGAGTGCCGGTGGTGCGATCATCGCGTGTCGATGAAGGCATGGTGGATCGCAATGTCGAGGTTGATGACGATGCCTACGGCTTCGTCGCTGCCCGCGCGCTTGGCCCGGCAAAATCGCGCATATTGCTGATGCTGCTGATCGCCAGTGGGATCGCTGATGCGAAAGCGGTGCAGGCGGCGTTTGACGGCGACTGATGCGAGAGGCGGTCTTGGCTCGCCATCAGATCCTCAGTCCCGTCGCTGTTCCGCATAAATCAAGGCAGCGGCGCCGCGCACAAAGGCGTCCCAATTGACCAGCTTCGTCGCGAGGCCTCGTGATGACTCGTGCCCGGTCGCAAAAAAGGTCCAACGGGTGATGATCTGGTCACCGTTATTCAGAAACGAACGGCCGTGGATATCGCGCCTGTTCAATTGGTTGACCAATTCCAGCAGCTCCTCGCGGCTCTTTCCTTCGGGCTTGAGCAGGTTCACGATGATCGACAGCGTGCGGCAATTGCTTGAAGTCGCCCTGTCTTCGCAGTTTTGCAGTTGCGCATTGGCTTCCAGACCATTCGGCAAGGTCAAAGTGAAGCCGTCATCGGTTTTCTTTACGTCAAGCGGGGGACGGAGCAGGCTGATGGCGTTGAGAAAATCCTGCTCTGACACAACACTCAAGGGATCGTTTGCCGATTGAGCTGCTGCCTGAACAGGCAATACTGCAAAACAGGCTGCAACCATCAGATGCAACGCCGCTTGTCTTGGGTATTTCATGAACTGCACCTCCCTATTCGCCATGTTAGCGGCAATTTTGTCCGGGAAACAAGGGAGGTGGTCTCATGCGGGCAACGGGTCCCCGCGCGATACGAGGACCCCTCCCGATTTCGTCAGCCCCAGGGCGTGACGAGATATTTCTCGCCGGTTTTCATCTGGCGATAATCGCTGATCGCTTCCTTGGTCAGCATTTCCTCAAGATTGACCTTGGCCTTATAATGGCTGGCGAATGTGGTGGTGAGGTTCTGCTGCACGCGGGTGCGCATGCGGATCACGGTTTCCATCCCCGCTTTCTGCAGGAACGGGGTAAGCAGCCAGCCCTGCACGCGCCATTGCAGGCCGTATGACGGGGTCAGGATCGTCGGCCCCAGATCAAGCCGCCCGTACATGTACATCGACTTGTCCTGATTGGAGCCATAGCGCGAATATTCGCTCATCTGCGACGCGGCGACCTGTTCCATCGCCTTGAGCACGTGATCGGTGTTCTGCCCGCCGCCGATCGGATCGAAGCCGAGGAAGGCGCCGGTTTCCGCGATCGCAGCGCGCAGATCGGCCATGTAACTGTCGGCAGAAGAATTCACGACATACTGCGCGCCCGCCGCCTTCAGCATGTCGACGTGCTCCTGCTTGCGCACGATGTTCACCAGCTTCATCCCGTCTTCGATGCAGATGCGGTTGAGCATCTGGCCAAGGTTCGAAGCAGCGGCGAGGTGGACGATGGCATCGTGGCCTTCCATCTTCGCGGTTTCGACGAAGCCCAGCGCCGTCATCGGGTTGACGAAGCTTGACGCGCCGACTTCGGAAGAATGTTCGCCCAGCGGCAGACACATCATCGCATCGGCAATCGCGTACTGGCTGAAGGCGTTGCCGGGGACGCAGGCGACACGCTGGCCCATCAGCGCCTTGGCCATGTCGGAATCGCCGGTCGCGATCACCGTGCCTGCGCCTTCGTTGCCGGCGGGCAGGCGCTGGCCGTGGCGGTTCTTCTGCCCGGTCAGGAACGGTTCGGGCATATTCGCCACCACCTTGCCATGCGAATATTCGGCATTCTCGAAATCGGCCGCGCTTGTCAGGATGGCGAGGTCTGACGGGTTGATCGGCGCGGCTTCCATCTTCACCAGCACCTGATTGCCGGTGGGGGCGGGGAAGCTTTCCTCGCTTACTTCAAGCGTCAGCTTTCCGTCTGCGGTGAGCGTGGTGAACAGCTGTTTGCCGGTGGTTGTCATGCGGATTCCTCTCTTATTCGGGGTAGATTGCTTCGACGAAGTAGAGCCCATGGGGCGGTGCGTTAAGCCCCAATTCGGCGCGATCCTTTGCGGCGAGTGCCTGTGCCATGCGTTCGACCGGCCAGCTGCCAGCGCCAACCAGTTTGAGGCACCCTACCATGCTGCGCACCTGATGGTGCAGGAAACTGCGCGCGGCGGCATGAATGTGGATTTCAGGGCCGAAATCGGTCTCCACCTGTTCGACATCAAGCCGGTCGAGCGTCTTGACCGGATCGGCGGCCTGACAATGGACGGATCGGAAGGTCGTGAAATCGTGGCAGCCGACCAGCGCCTGCGCGGCGTGGTGCATCGCCTGAGTGTCGAGTTCATGCGCCACCTGCCACGCGCGGTCCCGCATCAGCGCAAGCGGGGCGCGGCGGTTGACGATGCGATAGAGATAGCGCCTGCCTGTGCAGGAAAAGCGCGCGTGCCAATCGTCGGCCACGATTTCGCAGGCGTTGATCGCGATCGGATCGGGGCGCAGATGCGCGTTCAGCGCTTCCATCAGGCGGAACGGATCAATATCCTTTTCCAGATCGACATGGCTGCGCATCGCCAGCGCGTGAACCCCGGTATCGGTGCGGCCCGCGCTGTGGAGGATGGCTTTCTCCCCCGTAATCCGCTCCAGCGCCTCTTCGATGGCCTGCTGCACGCTCGGCCCATGCTTTTGCCGCTGGAGGCCCTGAAACGGCGTGCCGTCAAATTCGAAGGTGAGCGCGAAACGGGTCAAGAAAGCTTCGTCCCTGCCGCCACCGGTCGCCCGCGGAGGAAATCCGCAAGGTCCATCGCCGGTTTGCCCGCGCGTTGCAGGCGCAAAGGGCGCAAGGCTTGCTCGCCGCAGGCGATGGTGAAGCCGTCGTCCAGCACCGTCCCTGCCTCGCCTGACCCTTCCGCCTCTTCAGCCAGCAGCAGCTTCACCCGCTCGCTCTCCGCCCCGTTGGCGATCTCGAACCAGGCACCGGGGAAGGGGGCTAGGCCGTGGATGTGGCGTACGATTTCCGCCGCAGGCCGGGCCCAGTCGATCCGCGCCTCTGCCTTGTCGATCTTGGCGGCATACGTCGCGGCTTCGTCCTCCTGCCGGATGGGCGGGAAGGCGGGCAGATCGGCCAGCACACGCACCATCGTCGCCGCGCCCAGTTGGGCCAGTTCGACAGTGAGTTCGCCCGTGGTCTTTGACCCTATCGGCGTGGTGACTATGTTCAGCATCGGGCCGGTATCCAGCCCCGCTTCCATCTGCATGATCGTGACGCCGGTTTCCTCGTCCCCCGCCATCACCGCGCGGTGGATCGGCGCCGCCCCGCGCCAGCGCGGCAGGATCGAGGCATGGATGTTGAGACAACCGTGCACCGGCGCATCCAGCACGGCTTGCGGCAGGATCAGGCCGTAGGCGGCAACCACCGCGACATCGGCGTTGAGCGCGGCGAATTCGGCCTGCGCCTCTTCGTTACGCAGGCTTTTGGGCGTGCGCACCTCGATCCCCAGTTCTTCCGCCTTGGCGTGGACAGGCGAAGGGCGCAGCTGCTTGCCCCGGCCCGAACGGCTGGGCGGCTGCGAATAGACGCAGAGGATTTCATGCCCGGCCGCGTGCAGCGCAACCAGTGCAGGCACCGCGAAATCGGGCGTTCCCATGAATACTATCTTCATTTTTGGACGCATGATTTGGTCGCGGCTCTTCCTTGGCTTCGCGACTGCCCCTATCTCTCCCCCCATGGCATCGCAAGAGATCGAAGCACTATCATCGGCATTGGCCCGGCTTCCCGGCCTCGGGCCGCGCAGCGCGCGGCGGGCGGTGCTGTGGCTGGTGAAGAACCGCGAATCCGCGCTCCCCGCTTTGCTGGAGGCGCTGGATGCGGTGTCGCAGACGCTGGTCGAATGCGAAACCTGCGGCAATGTCGACACGATCAACCCCTGCGGCATCTGCGCCGATCCGCGCCGCGATGCGCGTGCGCTGTGCGTGGTGGAGGACGTGGCCGACCTGTGGGCGCTCGACCGGGCAAAGCTGTTTCGCGGGCGCTACCACGTGCTCGGCGGCAAGCTCTCGGCGCTCGACGGGATCGGGCCGGAAGATCTCAACATCGTGCAGTTGATGGAGCGGGTATCGGACGGTGCGGTGGACGAGGTGGTGTTGGCGATGAACGCCACGCTCGAAGGGCAGACCACCGCCCATTACCTTGCCGAACGGCTGGAGGAGCACAAGGTCCGCATCACCCAGCTTGCCCACGGCCTGCCGGTGGGCGGGGAGCTCGATTATCTTGACGAAGGCACGCTGGCGCAGGCGCTGCGGGCGCGGCGGCCGGTCGAATAGCGCGCGGGCTGCGCGCGTCACTTGTGGTTTCGCGCGGCGCGCACTAAATTGCGCGCATGGCTATCCGTGAAATCCTCGAAGTGCCGGACCCCCGGCTCAAGACCATCTCGACCCCGGTTGAACCGCATGAGTTCAACGACGATCTGCGCACGCTTGTCTCCGACATGTTCGAAACCATGTACGATGCGCCCGGCATCGGGCTTGCCGCGATTCAGGTCGGCGTGCCCAAGCGGGTGCTGGTGATCGACTTGCAGCCCGACGATCCGGACGCCGAGCCGGTCGAGTGCCATCATGACCATGGCGATCACGGCCACTCTCACACGCATCAGCCGACCAAAAAGGAACCGCGCGTCTTCATTAACCCGGTGATCGCGGACCCGGCGGCCGAACAATCGACCTTCAACGAAGGCTGCCTGTCGGTTCCCGAAGTCTACGCCGATGTGGACCGCCCGGCATCCTGCACGGTGCGCTATCAGGACCTCGACGGAAACCACCACGAGGAACACCTCGAAGGGCTGTTGGCGACCTGCCTGCAACACGAGATGGACCACCTCGAAGGCATCCTTTTCATCGACCACCTTTCGCGCCTGAAGCGTCAGATGGTGCTGAAAAAGCTGAAGAAGATCCGCCAGGCGGCGTAGTTTTCCGCAGGTGAAGCGGCTTTCGGTGAGCTTGGAGGAGTTTAGGGACCTCTCCTGCGCCCAATTGCTTGCCCGATACGAAAGCCTTTGCGATCTCCATCCATGGCCCGAGGCGCGCGCGGAGCTTGGTCGGGCGTTGCGGGCGGAGGGGCTGGACCTCGCCTTCTGGACATATGAATCGCGCCAGTCGTCCAGCTTTGGGCGCAAGGATGAGAAGCGCGAACCGGTGCTGCACCTGAATTTCCGCACCACCGCAGCCCTCAGGGCCGAACAGGGCATCGATCCGCACAGGGGCAATTGGGATGATGGCTGGGTGCGCACCGACACGCTGAGGGACATGGCGAATTCTATCCTTGCCCGGCATGGACTGCCCGAGGATTTCTGCTCCCCGCAAAGCTTCATCTTCCCGTTGTCGTGGGAGGAAACCTGCTGGCACAAGATCGCGGTAGAAAGCGAACCCTCGGTAAAATCGCTGGTGACGAAGCTGGTGCTCGGGCGCTGGCATGGGCTGCTGCCGGGAAACAAACACTATCCGTCTGTCTACAGCGGCTCCGCATGGGACGAACCCGCTCCCGGCGCGTTCAATATCGTGTTCGAGCGCAAGGAACAGATGGAACGCGCTCAAGACATGATTGACGAAATCGCCGCCGGCTGTCGCGATATCCTGCGGCGGGGACGCCATGACGGGTATATCGAGAACTTCGATGTCGCCATCCGGCTGTGGTGCCGGGGCATGGACATGCCACCGCTTTATCGACGCGACTGAAACGGGCGGGCGGTCCGCCGAGCTTTTCGGGGATATCCAACACGGGACTAGTGTTCTTTATTTGTTCCATGCTATAAGGAGGTATGGAACAACCGATTCTCATCATCGTCGCGCTTGTCATCGGCCTTGCTATTGGTGGGGCGGGCGCATGGTTTGTCACCTCACGGCCGCTGGCCGATCTGCGCAGGCGGCTGGATGAAGGGGAGCGTGAGCTGGCCGAACAGGAGGCCGAGTTCAAACGCGCCATCGCCGAACTGGGTGAAGCCCGGATCGAGGTTGCCGGCTTGAAGGAACGCGCCGGTCAGGCGGACGGTCTGCTGTCGCGGCTCGACACGGTGCAGGCGGAACGGGCGGATCTGGCGCAGCGGCTCGCCGCGCTCGAAAGTGCGGCGGCGGAGCGTGAGAAAGCCTTTGCCGAACAGAAACAGGGCCTGCTCCAGGCGCAGGAAGCCTTGCGCAAGGAATTCGAGAACGCCGGCAGCAAGGTGCTCGAACAGGCGCAGGAAGCCTTCCTGAAACGGGCAGAAGAACGCTTCAAACAGTCGGAGGAAGCGGGCGAGGCCAAGATCAGGGCGCTGCTCAATCCGGTGGGTGAAAAGCTCGCCTCATACGAAAAGCAGGTGAATGAGCTGGAGGCCAAGCGCACCGACGCATTCGGCCAGTTGCATGGCCTGATCCAGTCGATGCGCGAAGGGCAGGAACAGGTCCGGCGCGAGGCGCAGCGGCTGGGCAATTCGCTTACGAACGCCCCCAAGGCGCGCGGGCGCTGGGGTGAACGGGCCTTGCAGAACCTGCTCGAACAATGCGGGCTGGCGCAGCACACCGATTTCATCATGGAACATTCGGTCGATACCGATGACGGACGGCTGCGGCCCGATGCGATCATCAATGTTCCCGGCCAGAAGAAACTGGTGGTCGATTCAAAGGTATCGCTCAACGCCTATCAGGCGGCGTTCGAAGCCGATGACGATGCCGAACGTGATCGGCATCTGGCGCTGCACGCGAAATCGATGCGCGGCCATGTGCAGACGTTGGGTGCGAAAAGCTACCAAAGCCAGTTCGAGGAAGCGCCCGATTACGTCATCATGTTCGTCCCCGGCGAACACTTCGTCACCGCCGCGCTGGAGGCCGACCCCGAATTGTGGGACTTCGCCTTTGAACGCCGCGTGCTGCTGGCGACGCCGACCAATCTGGTCGCCATCGCGCGCACGGTGGCGCAGGTTTGGCGACAGGACGGCCTCGCCAAGGAAGCGCAGGAAATCGGACGGATGGGGGCAGAGCTTTATGGCCGCCTGAAGACCGCAGCCGATCACCTTAAGCGCGTGGGCGGGGGGCTCGAAACGGCGGTCAACAATTACAACAAATTCGTCGGCAGCTTTGAACGCAACGTGCTGTCCTCGGGCAAGCGCCTTGCCGAAAAGGGCATCGAAATCGCCAGCGAGATCGAGGACGTGCCGCTGGTCGAAGCCGCACCGCGCTACAACGCGGCGGACGCGGCAGGGGTTGAAGAAGACGGCTTCATGCTCGAAAACCGCAAGGACGCAGCGGAGTAGGGAACATGACGTTGGCTTTGCGGATGATTGCAGGCGCAATTGCGGCGATGGCAATGGCGGCTCCTGCCGCTGCCGAACATCTGGAACCGCGCAACGCCTGCAGCGCAATGGCCGGGGCCGATGATTTCCGAATGACGCTGGTAACGGCGGTGGCAAACCGCGATGCGGAATTGCTTCGCACTGTGGTCGACCCCGAAATCCTGCTCGATTTCGGCGGCGGCAGCGGCTGGCAGGAAATGCGCGCGCGGCTCGACGCGGCGGATTACCGCCTGTGGGACGAACTCGACACCGTCATCCGCCTCGGCTGTGATCGCGCCTATCAGGACAGCCTCGTCATGCCCTATTACTGGGGGCAGGATTTCGGCGACATGGACGCCTATGGCACCTACATCGTGCTGGGCGCGGATGTGCCGATGTTCGCCACTGCCAAGGGCGAACGCAGGATTGCGCGCCTCAGATGGGAAGCGGTCGAAGCGGTCGGTTTCTTCGACATGGTCGAAGGCGACCGCGAGGCCCCCCTGTGGGAAGTGCTGACACGCAACGGCAAGCGCGGCTTTGTCGATCGCACGCGGCTGCGCGCGCTGGTTGATTATCGCCTGATCGCGGAACAGCGTGATGGCGGGTGGAAGATCACGACATTCGTCGCCGGGGACTGATCGCGCCCTAAGCCGCGCCAGCGAAGGTCTATGCCTCTAGCCCCGCCAGCACTTCATACGCCAGCACCGCTCCTGCAACGGCCGCATTCAAAGAATCCGCACGGCCTTTCATCGGCATGGTGACGCGCAAGTCGCATTCCGCCTCATAGGCTTCGGGCAGGCCTTGCGATTCATTGCCGACCAGAATGAAGCACGGCGCCTGATAGGCGGCCCCGCGATAGGGCACGGCATCGCGCAAGCTCGCGGCGACCAGCTGGCCCGCGCCGCCTCGCAACCACGGCAGGAATTCCTCCCACCGCGCCTGCGCCAGCGCCACGGTGAACACCGCGCCCATGCTGGCACGCACAGCCTCGGCGCTGAAGGGATCGGCGCAGTCATCGATCAGGATCAACCCGCCGGCCCCCACCGCGTCGCAGGTGCGCAGCATGGTACCCAGATTGCCCGGATCGCGCAGGTCCTGCGCCACCATCCAGATCGCGCCCGCATCCCGATCAAGCCGTGCAAGGCCGGTGTCGAATTCGTCGAAGACCCCGACAACGCTCTGCGTGTTCGACTTGCCCGTGATCTTGGAAAGGATGTCGGGCGTGGTGGTGATCACCTCGCCGCCCGCCGCTTCGACTTCGGATTCGAGCCGGGCGAGCAGATCATGCGCGTCGCGCCCTTCTGCCATCACCAGTTGGCACGGAACATGGCCGCAAGTCCGCGCATCTTCGAGCAGCCGCAGCCCTTCGACCAGGAATTGCCCGGCGCGTTTGCGGTGCTTCTTGTCGCGCAGGGACCGCAGGTATTTGACCGTGGGATTGGAAAAGCCGGTGATGTGTTTGCGCACAGCGCGCCCCTCAGCCGCGATCTTCGCCAAAGCCGTCTTCGACCAGCGCCACCAGTTGATCGAGCGCGGCATCTGCGCCTTCGCCCGATACTATCAGTTCAATCGTATCGCCCTTTGCCGCGCCCAGCATCATCAGACCCAGGATCGATCCGCCTGCGGCTTCGTTCCCGTCCTTTGCCACCCGTACATTGGCCGCGGCGGGCAGGGCCGCAACGGCGCCCACAAATTTGGCACTGGCGCGCGCGTGCAGGCCGCGCTTGTTGACAATGGTAACGGTCTTGCGTGCTTCGCCCATTCCGCTCCAGCCTATTTCCCGGCGCTGGCGCTGCGAGGCGCGGGCTCTGCACCCAGCAGCTCGCTGGCGACGGTGATGTAGTTGCGACCGGCGGTTTGCGCGGCTTCGACAGCGGCGACGACGCCCATCGATTTTCGCGCACCGGCCAGCCGGATCAGCATCGGCAGGTTGATCCCCGCGATCACCTCTACCCGGCCCGCCTCCAGCAGCGAAATCGCGAGATTGGACGGGGTCCCGCCGAACAGGTCGGTCAGGACGATTACGCCGCCGCCGGTTTCGACCGCCTCGATCTTGTCGGCGATTTCGGCGCGGCGTTGCTCCATGTCGTCATTGGGGCCGATGCACACGGTGGCGATGTCGGTCTGTTTGCCGACGACATGCTCCATCGCTTCGACGAATTGGTCGGCGAGGCGGCCGTGAGTTACTAGGATCAAACCGATCATGCGCGAATTCAGTCCGTTATTGCCTGCGGCTCGTTATCGTTTTGCGAAGGCGCACTATTAACTCAAACACCACCATGCGATGCAACCCCTGCGGCGATCAGCGCCGCTCGCCTTCGATTGCGTCTGCGGTGCGTGATGCCAGATTTCGGTGGCGGACAGTGGGCGAAAATCCGGCCTCGCGCAAGCCTTCAGCCATGCGCTCTGCGGTAAAGACCGATCGATGTCTCCCTCCGGTACAGCCGAACGCGATGTGGACATAGGATTTCCCCTGCGCGGCATAACGCGGCAACAGTGTCAGCAGCAGGTCGCGGATCTGGCCGAACGCGGTGTGAAAGGCGGGGTCGCGCTCGATATGCTCGCCTACGGGCGCGTCAAGCCCGGTCTGCTCACGCAAGCCATCCACCCAGTGCGGATTGTCGAGGAAGCGCATGTCGAAAACCAGATCGGCCAGCGGCGGCATCCCGCGCGCAAAACCGAAGCTGGAGACGGTGAGCGTCATGCTGTCCCCGTGATCTTCGGCGAACAGGTTGCGCACATGGGTCTGCAAATCATTGGCCGACATGGCCGAGGTATCGATCACGATTTCGGCCCAGCGCCGCAGCGGCTCCAGCAATTCGCGTTCGTCCGCGATCCCGTCGAGCAGTGAGCGGCCCTGAGCCAGCGGATGGCGGCGGCGGGTTTCGTTATACCGCCGTTCAAGCTCACCCCCGGCGCAATCGATGAACATAAAACTGATCGCCAGATCGTCGCGCGCGGAAAGGGCCTTCACCAGATCGATGATCTCACCCGGCACAAAGCCGCGCGTGCGCGAATCAAATCCGATGGCGAGCAGGGCGCGAGCTTGCGCGTCGGGCTCCCCCACCAGCCGTTCCAGCAAGCGGATCGGGAAATTGTCGATCGTTTCCCAGCCTAGGTCTTCCAGAACGTCGAGCGCGGTCGATTTGCCGGCGCCCGAAAGGCCGGTCACCAGCAGGAGACGCTGGCGGGGGTCGGTTGGCGCTGGCGGCGATGCAGTCATGACTTCATCGCTTTTCGCGCTTTGCGGCGCTCAAGGGAAGCGGTTTCCGTCAGCTTTGCCGAAGCTATCCGCAGGAAAGCCCGTGCAGCGCCAGCGCGTGTTCGGCCCGCACGGCGGGTGCGATGCCGCCCGGATCGAAGGGAAGGCACGGGATTTCAACGCCAATCAGCATCCGTGACGGGATATTGTCCGGCAGCCTTTCGGGCGGGCTGTCCAGATCCAGCATCAGCGCCAGCGGGGCGGGGGCCGAAACGGGATATTCCACGATTCCCACCCCGCGCACTTCGATCAGGCCCGCGATATTGGGCGGTGGGCTGGCGATGATCAGATCGCCGTGGCGAGCGAGGCTGACGCCGTCGTCCCCGATCAGCGCAGCGCCGCGATCAATCAGCGCCAGCGCAAGCGAGCTTTTGCCCCGGCCCGGAGCGCCGGTGATGGCAAGGGCGCGGCCGTCAATCGCGACAACGCTGGCCTGAATGATGGCAGTGTCGTCCGTCGTCATTTCGCGGCTGGCAGGCGGAACCGCAGGCAAGCGCCGGTGCCTCCGTCAGGCCGCGCCTGTGCGATCAGTGAACCGTCATGCGCCTCGGCAATGGCGCGGGCGATAGCGAGGCCAAGCCCGGAATGGTTGCCAAAGGCCTCTTCGTCGGGGCGCACCGAATGGAACCGCTTGAACACCTTTTCACGCGATCCCTCGGGGATGCCGGGGCCGCTGTCGCACACCATCACCGTCACGCAGTCGCCGTCATTATCGACTAGCACTTCAATCGGCGCATCGGGCGGAGAAAAGGATACGGCGTTGTCGAGCAGGTTTTCGATCACCCGTTCCAGCCGCGCCCCCACGCCCAAGACGAATGCCGCAAATCCGCGCGTTTGCAGCACGATCTTGCGGTCGAGATTTTCCGAGCGGTCTTCGCGGCTGCCGATGATGGCCCGGATCAGCTCGGCCATATCGATCCGCTCCAGCGTTGCGCGGGACATTTCGGCGTCGATCCGGCTGGCATCGGAAATCTCCGTCACCAATCGATCAATCCGGCGCACGTCATGGGTGATGATCTGTTCCAGCTCGCGCCGGGTATCGGCGTTTTGAACCTTGGGGAGGGATTCGACCGCGCTTCTGAGCGAGGCGAGCGGGTTCTTGATTTCATGCGCGACATCTGCCGCGAAGCTGTCAACCGCGTCGATCCGCTGCCGCAGGGCCTGCGTCATGTCGGAAACCGATCGCGCCAACTGGCCGATCTCGTCGCTGCGTTCGGGCAGGCGCGGCACCTCGACGTCGCGTTCGCGCCCCTGCCGCACCTTTTGCGCGGCGCGGGCCAGCAATTGCAGCGGGGTGACGATGGTGCGGGCAAGATAGAGCGACAGCAGCGCCGAAGCACCCAGCACCACCAGCACCGCCACCAGCAGCGCCGAACGCGCCGAGCGCACGCTTTCGGTGATGTCCACCGCATTGCGCACCGTCAGCAGCGTTGCCCCGTTGAGGCCGACAGGCGCGGCGGCGGTAATCACCGGTGTTCCGTCGACCCAGTCGTAGAGCCGGACCTGGCTCAACCCTTGTTCGCGTGCCTGCACCAGTTCCGGCCAAGCATCGGCGGTTTGTGCTTCCGGTTCGACATAGTCGGTTACCGCCTCGGCGCTGACTATGGTGTCGACGGTGCGATCGAGCCAGCGGGCGAATTGCTGATCCCAGGTGTCATCGGTGATATCGTTCAATTCAAAAGCCGGATCGGCAAGCGCGAAGCTGTCTGCCCATAGCCGCCCTTCGGCATCGAACATGCGCATCCGCATCCGTTGTTCGCGCCCGATCTGCACCAGCAGCGCCTCTTGCCGCTCACGGGTTGCGCCAGCCAAGGCCTCGGCGGTGATCTGCGCCTCGATCCGGGCGAGCTTGAAGCGTTCGTTGATGAGCTGCGTGCGATAGGTGTCGAGATAGAACAGTCCGCCCGAAAGCAGCGCCAGCGGCAGGATGTTGACGATCAGGATGCGCGCGGTGAGCGAGAAGCGCCCGGTCAGCGTTCCGCGTTCGCTTGTGCGCGCAATCGGTTGGGAATCCTCGCCTGCGGCAACGGGTTGCATTTCAGCCATCGGTGAAACTGTATCCCGCTCCATACAGCGTATCGATCGCGCCGAATTCGGGATCGACCGCACGGAATTTCCGCCGCATTCGCTTGATATGGCTGTCCACTGTCCGATCATCGACGAAGACATCGTCGGGATAGGCTGCATCCATCAGCTGGTTGCGGCTCTTGATCACGCCGGGACGCGCGGCCAGCGCTTCGAGGATGAGGAATTCGGTCACCGTCAGGCTTACCGGTTTGCCGTTCCATGTCACGTGATGGCGGGCCGGGTCCATGTACAGGCGGCCGCGATCGATGCTGGGGTTGGCCGGTTCGGGCAGGGCGGTTTCATTGCCGAGCCGGCGATCAGGCTCGGCCCGGCGAAGGATGGCGCGGATGCGCGCGGTGAGCAGGCGCAGGCTGAACGGCTTGGCGATGTAGTCGTCCGCGCCCAGTTCCAGCCCGGCTTCCTCGTCGGCTTCGTCGTCCTTGCTGGTAAGGAAGATCACCGGGAGCGGCGAATGTTCGCGCACGCGCCGCAGCAATTCCATGCCGTCCATCTTGGGCATCTTGATGTCGAAAACGGCAAGGTCGGGCGGGTTTTCGAGCAGCGCCTTGAGCGCGGTTTCGCCGTCGGAATAGAGGCGCGTGACAAAGCCTTCGGCCTGGAGCGCGATCGAAACTGTCGTCAGGATGTTGCGATCGTCATCGACCAGCGCGATCTCGATTGCTTCGTTGCGCGAGCTGCCGCCGGACATTTCGTCCGATCCGTGCTTGGTTTCGATTTCCATCTTTGCCGGTGCTCCTCGTCTCGCGTGAGACAGGAGGTAGCGTGATCGCGCATTCGAAACAATCAAGGAGGTGATCAGACCCCGGAAATCCGTGCTGCAAATGCGAAGAAAGCTGCCGTGAAAATTGTGCGCCGCAACGCCCGAAATGCCCGGTTTGACGGGGGCGACATCCGTAACTATGCCGCTTCGCGGATTGGGGTCATTTCGCTCTCTTTCGACTCGCAGGACGGCGGTGTCGTAAGGGGCGACGGCGATATGCTCCCGTTCCCCAGGACAATGCGGCCATGTTTCCTCTCGCGGGCCCTTTTCAGGAGAAGACACCTTGATCCCCCTCGCCCATTCGCTTGCAGCCCAGGGCATCGAAACCCGGGCTGACGTTCACCCCAATCTCGGCACGTCGGCGCTGATCGAAGCTGCTCTCGCTTCGAACGAAGGTTCGCTTTCAAAGCACGGTGCGCTTGTGGTGCAAACCGGCGCAAAGACCGGCCGCAGCGCCAAGGACAAGTTCATTGTCCGCGATGCCGAAACCGAGAACACCGTGTGGTGGGGCAAGGTCAACGTTTCGATGACGCCGGATCACTTCGCCGCGCTCAAGGCCGATTTCATGGCCGCGCTGGCGCAAAAGGACACGCTTTATGTCGCGGATCTGTTCGGCGGGTCGCAGCCCGAACACCGCGTCAACGTGCGCGTGATCAACGAGCTGGCATGGCACAATCTGTTCATCCGCACCCTGCTGGTGCGTCCGACGGCCGAGGAACTGGGTTCCTTCGCGCCCGAATACACCATCATCGACCTGCCCAGCTTCAAGGCTGATCCGGCACGCCACGGCACCAACAGCGAAACCGTGATCGCGGTGAACCTGTCGGAAAAGCTGATCCTGATCGGCGGCACGCGTTACGCGGGCGAGATGAAGAAGAGCGTTTTCGGCATTCTCAATTACCTGCTGCCGACCAAGGGCGTGATGCCGATGCACTGTTCGGCCAACATCAGCGCCGATGGCAAGACGGCTGTGTTCTTCGGCCTGTCGGGTACGGGCAAGACGACGCTTTCGGCCGATGCCTCGCGCACGCTCATCGGCGATGACGAGCACGGCTGGTCGGACACGGCGGTCTTCAACTTTGAAGGCGGCTGCTATGCCAAGATGATCCGCCTGTCCGAAGAGGCGGAGCCGGAAATCTACGCCACCACCCGCCGTTTCGGCACGGTGCTGGAAAACGTGGTGATGGACCCTGTCACGCGCGAGCTTGATCTGGATGACAACACGCTCGCCGAAAACACCCGCGGGGCCTATCCGATCGATTTCATCCCGAACACGAGCAAGGACAACCTTGGCCCGGTGCCGTCCAACGTCGTGATGCTGACCGCCGATGCATTCGGCGTGCTGCCTCCGATCGCGCGGCTGACCCCGGAACAGGCGATGTATCACTTCCTGTCGGGCTACACCGCCAAGGTCGCAGGGACCGAGATCGGCGTGACCGAGCCTGAGGCGACCTTCAGCACCTGTTTCGGTGCACCCTTCATGCCCCGCCATCCGAGCGTTTACGGCAATCTGCTGAAAGAGCGCATCGCCAAGGGCGGGGTGCAGTGCTGGCTGCTCAACACCGGCTGGACCGGCGGGAAATACGGCGTCGGCCACCGCATGCCGATCAAGGCGACACGCGCTCTGCTGAACGCCGCGCTTGACGGTGATCTGGATGGCGTCGAATTCCGCGCCGATCCCAACTTCGGTTTCGATGTGCCGGTGCATGTGCCGGTGCTGGCTGAGGCTGGCATTGACCAGACCATCCTCGATCCGCGCAGCACCTGGGCGGACAAGGCCGAATATGACGCGACCGCGCAGAAGCTGGTGCAGTTGTTCATCGACAATTTCGCCGAGTTCGAGGCGCATGTCGACGAAGGCGTACGCAAGGCTGCTCCGGTCGCCGCCTGACACGTCCGCAACCGAGACAATCGAAGGCCCCGTGCGTTCAGGCGCGCGGGGCCTTTGCCTTGTCACCAACCCCGGCTAACGTCGTTGATATTTCAGGGAAGGGACCAACCATGAGCATTCTCGATTCGATCCTCAAGAACATCGGCGGCGCGCCCGATGATGTCGTCAATCTCGCTGCAAAGGTCGGGATCGATCCGGCAATGGCGGAAAAGGCGATCGCGATGCTCGGTCAAACCCACCAGATGGAAGGCGAAACGGTGGAGCTGGCTGCGGCCAAGACCGGGCTCGACGCGGGCGTCCTGAGCCAGATCGTCGAACAGATCGGCGGCGAAGGTTCGCTCACCGAATTTGCCAGCGCGATCCAGAAAGACCCGTCATCGCTGATGGGCCTGCTCGACCGTGACGGCGACGGCAACGCGCTCGACGACATCACCGATATCGCTTCTGGCCTGTTCGGTCGGAAGTAAGCACGAGTGAGGGGCAGGGCACCCGATCAGGAGTCGTCCTCGCCCCCATCGCCGTCGACAGCCGCCTCGAACTGATCGCGCAGCGCGCCGAAATCCGCTCTGGAGCCTTCCGGTAGCCTGCCAAGGTAGTCGATCGCCGCCTGTGCAAAGCGACTTTGTCGCCCCCCGTGCGGATCGGCTGCGACCGGCGCGAGCAGATAGCGCGCGATTACCGCGTCGCCTTCAGCTGCTTTCATTGCCGCCACTTCAACTGCAAGTGCCTTGTCGAAAGGCGCGAGCTGGGTCGCCCGCTCCAACGCGAACCTTGCCTGCTCCGGCGGTGCGATCCCGCGGTAGGTGAAGCTGCGATAGTAATAGATCAGCGGTTGCGTGTGATCGGCCTCCAGCGCGTTCAGCGCCTCGAACGGAGCCATCGCGGCGGCATAGGCCGCTTCCTTGTCGGCGGCGTCTGCCGCCTTGCGGAACAGCGCGTAACCTTGCTGCACGTAGGCGTTGGTGACGGTCGGATCGATGGCTATCGCGCGGGTGGATGCAGCGATGGCGGCATCGTCATTGCCGGCATCGTATTCCGCTTCGGCCAGCGCAGCCAGCACCTCGGCATCCTCAGGGTAACGCCCGGCAATCAAACGGGCGTCGGCAGCGACCATTGCGGCTTGTTCGTCATCGACCCCGCGATCCGAACGCATGATCACGTCCATCATTGCGGCGTGCCCGTCGCTTAATTCTGTGACGGTGACCTTGCCGATCCGGAAGCGCTCGGCCGAAAATCGCATTCCCGACATCGATGTCTGGCGTCCGTAATCGCGCAGCTCGCTTTCCAGCCGGTCCAGATCTCCAAAGATCTGCTCACCTGCCTGAAGGCTGTCCATGCCCGCTGCCACCGCTTGCCAGTAGCGCACCAGTTGCCCGCTGCGCTGCGGGTTGAAGCTGAGGTAGTGGAACAGCAGCCAAGCGCGCCCGTAATAGGCGGTGTAGCGATTGCCCCGGTTTTCGCGGTAAAGATCGTAATCGAGCAACTGGCGCACCGACACCGGCGCTGCTTGGCTGATTTCCCAGGCGCGTTCGTTGTTAGGCAGGCCGATATCTACCGATCCATCATCGTTGAAGCGTGCGGAAGAGAAGTATTCCGCTGCACCTTCGCTCAGCCAGCGCGGCATGGCATGACGGGCAGAGGCGATCAGGAAATGGTGAGCGTATTCGTGGAGCAAGGTCGACAGCGCCGGGTCTAGCACCTGCGCCGTGGCGCTGCGCGAATAGCGTGACCCCGTCTGCGCCCGTCCGATATCGCGCGTGCGGAACTGGATATTGGGAACGAAGGTAACCGATCCATTGGCGCGCGGAATGTAGAAACCCGCCACGGCGGAGCGTGCGCCTCCGCCATAGATGTCCCGCAGGTCATCGCGCGTGCCGACCATGTAGATTGTCAGCCTGTTGGACGGGCTGGGTACTGGAACCGTGCGCCCGGTCTCGAGCTCTAACGCGACATGATACCGCTCGAGCAGTTCGGCAAAGCCTTCAAGATCTTCGGCCCGGCTGTCGGAATAGATCACGAACCGGTCGCTTTCGGCCTTGTGCCATGCTGCGCTTGCCGGAGATGAAACGACCAGCGGACTCGCCAGAATGGCAAGCACCGCGAAAAGGCGATGGATCATAATGGCAGTCCCCCTTCGTGTCTGCGACTACACGAGCAGGGGAAATCATAGCCGATCCGAATGGCTTGACCAGCCCCTTGGGGGATTAAAGTCACGCCCCGGTGATGTATCGCTCCACCGTCTTGCCCACCACGTCGAGCGGGGCGTTACCGCCCAGAATGACGGCGGTGTTGAACGCCTTGAAGTCATAGCCGCTGCCCATGCGCGCTTCCGCTGTCTGGCGCAGGCGCACGATCTCGGAATGGCCGATCTTGTAGGAGCATGCCTGTCCCGGCCAGCTGCAATAGCGATCGACCTCGCTCGCGACCTCTTCGTATTTGGAGCCGTTGCGCTGCACGAAGAACTGCCGCGCCTGTTCGCGGCTCCAGCGTTTGTGGTGCAGCCCGGTGTCGACGACGAGGCGGCAGGCGCGGAAGGCGAGGCTTTGCAGATAGCCCAGCCGCCCGACCTTGAAATCGTCATAGGCGCCAAGCTCGTCTGCGAGCTGCTCCCCATACAGCGCCCAGCCTTCTGAAAAGGCGCCAAAGGCGAGGATCGAGCGGATCAGCGGCAGGCGGTTCGAATATTCGCCTTCCCATACGTGTCCGGGGATCGCTTCGTGGAAGGTGAGATCGGGCAGATCGTATTTGCGGTGCAGATCGGTGGTGCGCAGGTTGATCCAGAACCGACCCGGAATCGATCCGTCTTTGCTGCCCGCGCCGCCATAGGCGCCCGGTGCGCCCGCTTCCTCGGTAATCGGGATGCGGCGGACTTCCATATTGGGATCGACCAGCGAGTTGAAGGCGCGGGGCATCTGCCCCTTGATCCATTGCAGACGATCATCGATGGAGGCGAAGATTTCCTCGCGTCCCGGATCGCCTTCGGCAAATTGGTAGCGCGGGTCTTGCGACAGCGCCTGCATCCGTTCGCCCACCGTCCCTTGGGTGTAGCCGATTTCCTTCAGGATCGGGTCCATCCGGCCATGCAGCTGTGCCAGTTCCTCCAGCCCCAGTTCGTGGATTTCGTCCGGGGTCATGCTGGTGGTGGTCGATGCGCTGGTGGCCCAGCTGTACCATTCATCGCCCTGCGGCTGCGCCCACATGCCCGGATTGCCCTTGGCAAGGCCGCGCTGGGTGCGCAGTTCGGCGAGCTGGCGTTCGAGCGCGGGGACGATCTTGCCCGACACGATCCCGTCGAGTGTGCCGACGGCGGGCTGGGCGGCGGCCAATTCGCTGGCCTCCATCGGGCCGACATAGCTTTCGCGCGCGGCGGCGATCACCGTCTCCATCTGCGCGATTGCCTTGTCGAGCAGGAAGTCGGGCGGGACGAGGCCCATGCCACGCGCCTGCTTGATCCGGTCGGTTTCCCCGTCGAGCACCGCGCTGACTTCATCTGCGCGGGAGACGTAGAAGCCCACGTCATCGGCATCGCGCAGCGGCTGGCTGGCACCGAAATGGCGCGGGAAATCGATGTATCCGCCGACGTTCTGGATCACGAGGTAGGGGGCGTTGCGCCAGCTTCCCACGGCGACATCGCCATAGGGCAGGTCCACCCCCGCAAGCGCGCTGGAAAAGGCGCTTTCGACGACTTCGAAACTGGTTTGCTGATCGGGGGTGAGACCGGCCTTGGGATAGCTGCGGGCCTGTTCCAGCGCCCAGCGCAAGGTCGCCTGATAGGCATCGCGCCCGGCTTCGCCCACAGCGCCAAAGGTTCCGCGCCATTCCGCATACTGTCCGGTGTCCACGCCCAGACCCGTCGCGCGGCCCGGTTCATGGCGGAGCATCGCATAGGCGATTTCGTCCAGCATCTCGTCCGGTGTCAGCGTAACCGGCTGGCCGTTCGCGGCTGTATCGTAGGCAGCACCTGCGCATCCGGGGACAAGCGCGAGGGCGGAAACGCCGCCCAGACCGATCAGGGCCTGACGACGGGTGAAATCTGTGTGGTTCTCTCTCATGGCGGCAAGGTTTGGCGAGCCGCGACGTTCAAGTCAATTGCGCCGCGCGAGGCTTGCGCGCTAAAGGGTTTGCATGACCGATATCGTTTTCTCGATCGTGGTGCTCGCCGCTATCCTGCTGATCGTGGGCGCGGTTTTCATGTGGCGGCGAACGGGTGAGGCGAAGCAGCCGCTCTTGATGGTTGTGCTGGCGCTGATCGCGATCGGCAATGTGTTGATCTGGACCATTCCCGATGCCGAGGGAACCGCCCCGATCGACCAGATTTCCGAAGAAGAATAGCGCCTCCGGTTTTCAGGCCGGAAAACAAAACGGGCTTCCCGAAGGAAGCCCGTAATCGCGACCCTCAACGCGAGTTTCAGGGGATCCGCCAGTTGACCGAGCTGCTGTAACTGCCCGGAACGATCCGGCCCGAGGAATCCTTGGCCGGGCTGAATTCGGCGCGCTGGCGCAACAGGCGGCAGGTGGCCTCGTCCAGAGCGTCATGCCCGGTCGATCGGGTGATGGAGCAATTCGTCACGCGGCCCTGCGCGTCGATCTGCAAGGTGAAGCCGGCCCGGCCCGAATAGCCGCGATTGATCCAGCTCGGGCGGTAATCCCTGTCAGTGATCCAGCGCCCCGGATTGCCCATCGGCGCGGCGGCGACCAGATCGAAAACCGGGGTGGGCGATGGCTTGGGAATCCCGAAATCGACCGGGCCGAAGGTGTCGCCGATGCCTTCTTCGAGACCGGGCAGATCAGTGATCGGGCTGCTGGGGGTCAGTTCGAAATCAAACTCGCTTTCGGGCCGGGTGATGGTGGTTTCGGTCTGCTGCGAGGTGGTCTGTTCGGTCGCGGAGGTAGAGGTTTCGGGCTCGATCACTTCCGGGGTGATCTCGATCACTTCTTCAAAGGTGCCTGTCGGATTGGGCACCGGCGGCATGATGACCTGTTTGACGGCCAGCCCGGTGATCAGCAGCACGGCGATCCCGGCAGGAACGCCGATCGCGCCGACGGCTGCGGCAGGATTGGGGCGGTTGGCAGCGGCAGTGTAGCTCATGGCAGCAACTCCTCTCACTTTTGCTAGGAGATGATGTTACAACGTAACCGCAAGTAATCAAGAACTATCGCGTTGCACTTAGCGACCCGTCGCGTTTCGCAACCGATCAATTTTGCGTAATAATATTATGGAGGTTGTTTCGCGGCCTCAGGCGCCGGGCGGCCGACATCCGTCCGCCTTTGGCTTTGCGAACCCTATCGGGTTCGAACCATGACAAGCAGTTCGGTTTGCAAATGTGTCCGGCTGCAAGGGCGACCGCCCGCCCGCAGCGGGCGCAGCTGTGCTGCGCGTCTAGCGAGGACGAAGGCGCGGATGCGCCTTCGTCAAAACAATCGCTATTTGATCGGACAATCCGGCGAGAGTCGGAAGTCGAGGTAGTTGTCGACGCTCGCCATCATCTCTTCCAGCTCGTTTTCATAGAAGTGGTTGGCGCGCGGGATTTCGTCGTGGTGGATGGTGATGTGCTTTTGCGTGCGCAGCTTGTCGACCAGCTTTTGCACTGCATTGGGCTGCACCACCGTATCCGCCGCGCCCTGCACGAAAATGCCCGAAGCGGGGCAGGGGGCGAGGAAGCTGAAATCATACATATTGGCGGGCGGCGAAACCGAGATGAAGCCGCGCACTTCCGGGCGGCGCATCAGCAATTGCATGCCGATCAGTGCGCCGAACGAATAGCCTGCCACCCAGGTGGTCTGCGCCTCTGGGTGGATCGACTGCACCCAGTCGAGCGCAGATGCGGCGTCGGAAAGTTCACCGATCCCGTTGTCGAACGACCCTTGCGAACGGCCCACGCCGCGAAAGTTGAAGCGCAAGGTGGCAAAGCCGCGATCGGCGAAGGTCTTGTACAGCCGCTGCACGATCCGGTCGTTCATGGTGCCGCCGCCTTCGGGGTGCGGATGCAGGATCATCGCCACGGGCGCACGCGGGCGCGGGGGAGGGGAGAAACGACCTTCGAGACGGCCCTCGGGGCCGGGAAAGATGACTGATGGCATCAGCTGGACCTTGCTAGAATCAACGCCGCATTCGCCGGGTGGCGCGCGGGAGGCTGCGCTCTATATAGAGAGCAATTGCATCGTGCAACTTGTTGCGAATCGTTCTTAATTAGGTCTCCGTGTCCCGACCCCGCATCTATCTCGATCATGCCGCCACCTCGCCACTGCGCCCCGAAGCAAGGGCGGCAATGGAGGAAGGGTTTGCGCTATGGGCCAACCCGTCGTCCCCCCATGCGGAGGGGCGCAAGGCCAAGCAGGCGCTCGAGGATGCGCGAGACCGGATCAAGGCGGCGTTGGGGCTGGGCCAAGGAGACAAGAACTACGAGCTGATCTTCACCTCGGGCGCGAGCGAGGCTTTGTGGATCGCGCTGAACCGGGCGAAGGCCAATCGCCGGATCGTCAGCGCGGTGGAGCATGACGCGGTGTTCCGCGCCGCGCCCGATGCGGAAATCTCGTCCGACGAGAGCCTGTTCGACGCGCAGACCATCCTTGCGGTGCAGCACGTCAATTCCGAAACCGGCGTGATCAATCCGGTCGACCAGATGGCCGCAGCCTTGCGCGAAACGGGCGCTGTGATGCTGTCCGATTGCGCGCAAAGCGCGGGCAAGATCGAGCTGCCCGATGCCGACATGCTGGTGGTTTCGGCGCACAAGTTCGGCGGGCCGATCGGGATCGGAGCCTTGCTGATGCGCGATTTCAACCTGCTTGAGCCGACCGGCGGGCACGAACGCGGTTATCGCCAGGGGACTGAGAATATGCCCGGAGCCCTCGGCATGGCCGCCGCACTGGAGGCAGGCGCATGGGCAACCAGCGCCGATCAGCGCGCGGCATTCGCGGCCGAACTTTCCGGGGACGTCCTGACGTTCGGCGATCAGGCCGATCATATCCTCGCACTGGCTCACCCCACCATGTCTGCACAGGCGTTGCTGATCCGCCTCGACGCAATGGGATTGGCCGTGTCGGCGGGGAGCGCCTGTTCCTCCGGCACGCTCAAGAAAAGCCGCGTGCTCGATGCCTTCGGCGTTTCGGACGAGGTAGCCGCGCGCACGATCCGGGTCAGCCTTGGCTGGAACACCACGGCAGGGGAATTGGACCAATTTGTCGAGGCTTGGCGCTCGCTTTGACAATCCCCTTTTGATAGGGGCTGACGTCATGATCTATCTCGACAATCAGGCGACCACTCCGCTTGCCCCCGAAGCCCGCGAAGCCATGCTGCAGCATCTGGACGGGCCGGACGGCAGCGCCTTTGCCAATCCGCATTCCCCGCATCGCATGGGCCGGATGGCGGCGGCTGCGGTGGAGGCCGCGCGCGAGAAGGTGGCGGCGCTGTTCCCGTCGGGCGGGCGCGTGATCTTCACCGGCAATGCTTGCGAAGCGATCAACCTCGCCATGCGCGGTGCGCAGATCGAAGGGGGTATCGCCATCTCCGCGATCGAACATGCGGCGGTGAAGGACACGGCCAAGGTATTGGGCGATCCCGAGGTAATCCCCGTCGACAGCGAAGGCTGCGTCGATCCGCGCACCAATCTGCCGTCCGGCGTCGGCCTTGTCTGCGTTATGCAGGTCAACAATGAAATCGGCACTGTGCAGCCGGTCGATCAACTGGCCGATCAGGCGCATGCGGCGGGCGCGCTGTTCCTGTGCGACGCGGTGCAGGGCGCGGGCAAGGTCGCGCCTCCCGAAAAAGCCGACATGATCGCGGTGAGCGCGCACAAGATTTACGGCCCCAAGGGCATCGGCGCGCTGTGGGTGAGGGACGGGGTGGAACTGACTCCGCAGATCACCGGCGGGCTTCAGGAAGGATTGCGTTCGGGCACGCTGTCCCCGGCGCTGGTCGCAGGGTTCGGCGTGGCGGCGCAGCTGGCGCATGAACGCATGGAGGAAGACCGCGAACACGCGCGCGCCCTGTGGGATCGCGCGCTGGAACTGTTCGACGACTGGCAAGTGAACGGCAGCCTCACCGCCCGCAACCACGCCAATCTCAGCATCAGGCGCGGAGGGCTGGATGTGGCGCGGTTGATGAGCACCTGCCGCAATGTCATGTTTTCCGCCGGAAGCGCCTGCGCCAGCGGATCGGGCAAGCCCAGCCATGTGCTCAAAGCCATCGGGCTTTCCGATGCCGAAGCGAAAAGCACGATCCGGCTCGGCTGGGGTCGCTATACTTCGGCAGAGGAGCTTGAGGCGGCGGCACAGGACATCAAAGCTGCGGTGAAGGAGCAGGAATTGTGGGTTTGAAAGTCACCTTCATCGACCCGCGCGGCACCGCGATCGAGGCAGAGGCTGATGCGGGCGACAATCTGCTGAAAATCGGGCAGGCTGCGGGCCTCCCGCTCGAGGGGACGTGCGAGGGGCAGATGGCCTGTTCCACCTGCCATGTGATCGTCGCGCCCGAATGGTTCGAGAAGCTGGACGAACCGAGCGAGGAAGAGGAAGACATGCTCGATTTCGCCGCCGGAGCGCGCCGGACAAGCCGCCTTTCGTGCCAGATCGACCTGACCGAGGCGCTTGACGGGCTGACCGTCAGCGTGCCCGCTGAAAGCAACGACGCGCGGCGGATGTAAGGGTGAACGGGGGGAAGACCATGATCCGCAAATTCATCGCCCTGATGGTTCTCGCCGCGAGCTGCATGCTTGCAGGCGTTCCCGCCCAGGCAGGGGGCAAGCATGCGCTGCTGATCGGCAATTCCTCATACCAGCAAGTCGGCACCGGAGAGCAGTGGAGCAGCCTGCCCAATCCGGCCAATGATGTGGACATGGTGGCCGCTTCGCTGCGTTCGATCGGCTTTGCGGTGACTGTCGTGCCCGACGGGACATGGGCGCAGATGCGCAGCGCGGTTGACGGGTTCAGCCGCTCCATCGACGATGCCGATATCGTTGTGTTCTATTACGCCGGGCATGGTTTCGAATATGGCCGCCGCAATTACCTCGTCCCGGTGGACGCGCCCCTGCAGGCAAGCGCGGACGAGATCGACCGCGTGTTCATCGAATTCGAAGCGCTTGCCGACCGTTTGACGCATGACGGGACGACCATCTTCATGCTTGATGCGTGCCGCACGGCGGGCGATGTCGGCCCTTCGGCCAGTGCCGGGAATCAGGTGACCCGCAGCGCGCCAGCCCCGGTGATCATCGAACCCGCGACGCGACAGGCGGCGAGCGTTTCTGCAGGCATTCGCGAGTTTGATTTTGAGCCCGGCGCTCGGGTGGCGGTGCTCTATTCCACCGGGCGCGGCATCCCCGCCTATGACGCAGCCCCGCCGCCCGAGAACGTCAGCCCCTTTGCCTATGAGGTGGCGACCAAGGTGACGGTGCCCAAGGTTGATGTGAGCCTCGTCTTCAACTCGATCCGTCAAGGCGTGTATGAACGCACCGAAGGGTTCTGGCCGCCGCAGGTGCCGTTCACCTACAATTCGCTGTCGCCCAACACGTTTCTGGCGGATGCGATAAGTACAGCCGCCATTGCTGAGCAAGCCGATGCGCCGCCCGCGCTGCGCCCGATCGACCTGTCGTTGGAAGAACTGGAGCGGATCGACGAACCGATCCTGATCATGCGCGTGCTGGCGGAACATTCGGTCGCCGAGATTGAGGCGCTGGTGGCGGCGGGCGATCCGCTGGCGACCTATCTGCTGGGCTATATGCAGCATTTCGGCATGGGGGTTGAAAAAGACCTCGATGCGGCGCGTGCGACGCTGGAAAAGGCGGCGGCGCACGGCACGCCCTATGGCCAGCTCGAGCTTGCCTATTTCCTGCGGGTCAATGTGCGTGACGAGGCGGACAAGGCGCGCTCGCTTGAACTCTACAAGGCGGCAGCGGACCAGAACTATGCCAAGGCGCGCGGACATTATTCGCGGGTGCTGATTGGCGCAGCCGAGCATCGCGGAACGCCCGAGTACCTCGAAGGAGTGCGCCAGCAACGCCTCGCCGCGGAAGCCGGCTATGCCTATGCCTATTACGGCTTGTTCTATGCCATCCCCGAGGAGGGCGAGGCCTTTGTCATGGCGCTCAAGGAAATGGCGCAAGAAGGGCGCGCGGATGCAGACCAGCAATTGTGCAACATCTTCGTGCGCGAGGCGCGGTTTGCCGAGGCTGTCCCGCATTGCGAGGTGGCGGCCAAGGCGGGCTATCCCGATGCATTTGCGCAAATGGCGCTGTCCGCCAACAACGGCTGGGTCGGCCCACGTTCGATTGAGGATGCGCGCTTCTGGATGCGTCAGGCGCTTTCGCGCGGCGATCTCGAAGCGGGGCTGTGCGCGCAGATGGTGTCGATGCAATATGAATTGGCAGTCGAAACCAACACGCTGGACGCGGCGCGCATCCTCAACTGTTCACGCAGCTAGGCTTCAGCTTCCGCCTGTACCGGCGCAAAGCGGCGCTTGGCCATGCGTACACCCCATACGCCCAGTCCCACCGGCAGTGCGACCGATCCGATCAGGATGAGCAGCGCGGCGAGATAGCCCATGATCGAACCGAGCGCCCCGATCGCACCCTGCGCCGGGGCGAAGAAATCGCTGCTGATCGGCACGCCTGTTTCGTATCGCACGGTGACGCGGCTGTAGGCGACGCGGCCTTCCATCTGCCGCAGCCAGCTGCGCGCCTGGTCGATCTCCTCGTTGACGCGCGCGACGCTGCGTTCGGCCTCAACCAGTTCCTGCACCGTCCCTTTGCGGGTGCGCAGCACTTCGAGCAGCCGGTCGCGCAATTCGGTGCGGGCGCGCAGGCGCGCTTCGGTGTCGACGATGTTGCGTGACAGTTCCTCCGACGCGATTTCGGCAGAAACCTGCTCCGCGCCTGCATCCTGCGCCTCATCCTCCAGCAGCGCGCCGAACGCCCGCGCCTGCCGGCTGGCAACCGCCATTTCGAGCACGCCGGTGACTTCGTCGGCTTCCTCGCCGGTCTTGCTCATGCCGAGAATGCGGCAGGCAGCCGGGCCTTGCTGTTCGCACAGGCTGGCATGGCGACGCTGCAAGGGGCCGATATCGGCAGCGGGCAGCGCCCAGCGGTAATCATAGGTGTAGGCGAGCTGCGGCATGTTCACCGGGATGTCGCCCAGTTCGGGGATCGCGCCGTCATCGGCGGCGACTTCGCTGGCTTCGGCGGCATATTCTGCATCCATTGCGGCTTCTTCGTACATGGCGGAATCCCCCGCTTCGCTGCACGCGCCAAGGCCAACTGCAAGCATTGCGGCACCGGCCAACATCCAGGTTTTACGCATTTCTCTCTCCTCAAATCGGGGCGGAACAAGGCAGCGAAAGCGAGTCTGCCTTATTCTCGCCCCAATTGTGCCACATTTTAGCCATAATTCAAGCCGGGTTGGAATTTCCCGGTTTTCGCCCGCATTCTTCAGGGCGTATTCCCTGTGGAAACGCCTCTCCCGCGCACCCTCCCGCATTGCTAAGCGAGAGGGATGTCCGACACTTCGACCACTGATGATTCCGATCCGTTCGACGCGATCGTCGATGCGCCCTTCGATGCCGCCCTGTCAGAGCGGTATCTGGTCTATGCCCTGTCCACGATCACCGCGCGTTCGCTGCCTGATCTGCGTGACGGGCTGAAACCGGTTCACCGTCGCCTGTTGTGGACTATGCGCCAGCTGAAGCTTTCGCCTGACAGCGGCTACAAGAAATCGGCCCGCGTCGTGGGTGAGGTGATTGGTAAATATCACCCCCACGGCGATACCGCCGCCTATGACGCGATGGTGCGGCTCGCGCAGGATTTCTCGCTGCGGTATCCGTTGGTCGAGGGGCAGGGGAATTTCGGCAATATCGACGGCGATAACGCCGCTGCCTACCGCTACACCGAAGCCCGCCTGACCAAGACCGCGATGCAGTTGATGGAAGGGCTGGACGCGGGCACCGTCGATTTCATCCCGACCTACAATGGCGAGGAAGTCGAACCCGAACTGATGCCGGGCCTGTTCCCCAATCTGCTGGCCAATGGCGCCAGCGGGATTGCTGTGGGCATGGCGACCAACATCCCTTCGCACAATGTGGCGGAGGTGATCGACGCGACGCTGGAACTGATCGACAATCCGCATGTCGAGCATGAACGGCTGATGGAACTGATGCACGGCCCGGATTTTGCGACCGGTGGCCAGATCGTGGACAGCGCCGCGACCATTTCCGAAGCCTATCGCACCGGGCGCGGGTCTTTCCGCCTGCGCGGCGTGTTCCGCGCGCCCGAGGCCAAGGATCAGGCCGATATCGAAGCCGGGATTGAACGGCTGGGCGGCGGCCAGTGGCAGCTCGTCATCAGCGAAATTCCCTATCAGGTGGCCAAGGGCAAGCTGATCGAACAGATCGCGCAAGCCATTGCCGACAAGAAGCTGCCGATCCTTGAAGACGTGCGCGACGAAAGCGATGAGAAGATTCGCATCGTGCTCGTCCCGCGCACGCGCAATGTCGATCCCGAACTGCTCAAGGAATCGATCTTCAAGCTGACCGACATGGAAACCCGTTTCGGGCTGAACATGAACGTGCTGGATGCCACCCGCACCCCGATGGTGATGGGTATCAAGGAGCTCCTGGGCCATTGGACCGCCTCGCAGATCGACATCCTCCAGCGGCGCACCCGCCACCGCCTCGACCAGATCGAAAAGCGGCTGGAACTGGTCGAAGGCTACATCATCGCCTTCCTCAACCTTGATCGCGTGATCGAGATCATCCGGTATGAGGATGATCCTAAGGCGGTGATGATGGAGGAGTTCAAGCTCACCGACAGGCAGGCCGAGGCCATCCTGAACATGCGCCTGCGGTCCTTGCGCAAGCTGGAAGAAATGCAGCTGCGGCAGGAAAAGGACGAATTGCTGGCCGAGCAGGACGATCTCAACAAGCTGCTCGAAAGCCCGGCCCGCCAGCGCACCCGGCTGAAGAAGGACTTGCGGACCTTGCGCAAGGACTATGCCGAGGACACCGCGCTGGGCGCGCGTCGAACGCTGATCCGCGAAGCCGCTCCGGCGGTGGAATTCAGCATGGACGCGATGATCGAAAAAGCACCGGTCACCGTGATCCTGTCGCAAAAGGGATGGATCAGGGCGGCGAGTGGCCACGTACCGCTGGATCAGGAATTCAAATACAAGGAAGGCGACAAGCTCGCCTACATCCTCCACGCGCAGACCACCGACAAGCTGCTGATTGCGGCATCCGACGGGCGGTTCTTTACCCTAGGCTGTGACAAGCTGCCCGGTGCGCGAGGCTTTGGCGAGCCGGTGCGCACCATGATCGACCTTGAAGCCGAGGCCTCGATTTCAGGGATGCTGGTGCACAAGGAAGGCGGGCGCCTGTTGCTCGCCTCCAGCATCGGCAAGGGCTTCATCGCGGAGACGAAGGAGCTGCTCGCCGAAACCCGCAAAGGGCGGCAGGTCGTGAACCTGAAGGACGGCGCGCGGCTGCAGGTGATCCGCGAGGTCCCCGAAGGCCACGATCATGTCGCGGCGGTGGGTGAAAACCGCAAGCTGATCGTCTTCAACCTCGAAGAAATGCCGGTGATGGCGCGCGGGCAGGGGGTGATGCTGCAACGCTACCGCGATGGCGGATTGAGCGATGCGACCACCTTCGTGCTGGCGGACGGTTTGAGCTGGACGATGGGCGGATCAGGCGAGCGGACCCGGACCGAAACCGAAATCTGGCAATGGAAGGTCGCTCGCGGCGCCGCCGGTCGCCTGCCGCCGCAGGGTTTCCCGAAGAACAACAGGTTTTCATGATCGTTGGTGTGCGCGGGCCCATTGACGGCTCCGTCCCAACCAAGCGGATGAAAGCAAAAGCCGCGGCCACCATTGCTGGTGACCGCGGCTTTTTTCTGCCCGAACGGGCGTGTCTGCTTACATGCTGACGCCGGTTGCGCCTGCGGCTTCCTCGGTCGCCGCCATTTCGGCTTCCTTGGCGCGGGCCTGTGCCGGGGTGAGGATTTCTGCACCTTCTGGCACCTCGACGGTGTTCGCGCCCAGCTGTGCGCCGGTGTAGAGCGCCATCAGCGCGCCTTCAGGGCTCACGGCGAAGGATTCGCGGGTCAGGGTGACGATGCCCATGTCGTTCTGCACGATCACGGTGTCTTCGCTGTCGATGGTGTAGACGGTGCCGGCGGGCAGGCCGTCAGCGCTGACGACCATAGCGCCTTCGACCAGCGCGGCATCGCGCTTGGCATTGGCTTCGGCAACCTGCGCATCCATCATGCCGTCGATCTGGCCCTTGGTGGCGTTGATCGTCCAGTTGCCTTCGCGTTGTGCAAAGAAGTTCGCAGGCAGCGGAGCCTGGTGCTTGCCGGTGTCGACAAGGACTGTCGCGCCATCATTGCTGACAACCGTGCCGACTTCGGTCGGGGTTTCTTCCTGGCTGAAGATGGTGGTGCCGACGTCTTGCGCATTGGCGGCGACGGGGGCGGCAGCCACAACGGTGGCAATAAGGGCAAGCTTTGCAAATTTCATGATCAATTACTCTCCAGTTGTAATTCCAGTCAGACCCCGGAGGGGAAGGGTGGCCGCCGCAAACAGGAGGGCAGCGCGTGCAGGATGGACGCAAGACCAAAAGGGCCAGGCCAACAGCGATGGAAGCACGCTCCTGCGAACAATGTGCGAAACGCGCGGGGAGTTCCCTAACGGCAGGCCCGGCCTGTGACAAGTCGACGACCTGTGACTTTTATGTGACTGATCGCGCCTGAAGCTCGCCTTAACGTAAACGTCAAAGTCCGGTCAGCAATGGCGGTCAGCGTCAGCCGCGCGCCAATTCCTCGTCCAGAATCTGCGCAATGCGATCTGGATCGGGAAACCCTTCGGCAACCCAGCGGCGTTCCACCGTCTGCATCAGCCGCGCGACGTGCGGCCCGGCGGCGACCCCGCGCGCGACGATCTCTCCGCCCTTCAGCGGGAAGGCGGGCGGCTCCCACCCGGTAATCATTGCGGTGTCATGGTCGAGCAGCAGCAGCCGGTCGATCGCTTGCTCGATGCCGATATTGTAGGCCAGCGTTTGCGGATTTTCGGCATCGCTGCCCAGTCGTTCGCTCGCTGAAACAAGCCGCGAACGCTGTGCCTTTGACAGGCGCAACCGTGCGGCGACCGCTTCGGCCACTTCGGGCGAGGGCGGCAACAATGAGGCAAGGCGGCGGATCGGCGCGGGGGCCTGCGCATTGGCATCCTCGCGCCGGATCAAACGGGCAAGCGCGTCGAGATGCGCGCGGCCGGTTTCGGGCAGGATCACGCCCAGCACCCCGGCTTCGTGCATCCGCGCCAACGTCGCGTGCGGATCGGGCAGCGCCAGAAGCGCCAGCAACTCCGCCGCGATCCGCTCGCGGCTCAAGCCCTTAAGCGTTGCCGCCATGGCGGTGCAGGCGGCTTCGGCTTCGGGATCGAGCTCCGCCCCGAACCGCGCCTGAAACCGGTAATAGCGCAGGATCCGCAGATGATCCTCGGCGATGCGATCACGCGCATCGCCGATAAACCGCACCCGCCGTGCCGTCAGATCGTCCTGGCCGCCGAAATAGTCCGAAATCTCCAGCGTTTCGGGATGGGCGTAGAGCGCGTTGATAGTGAAATCGCGCCGCGCCGCGTCCTCGCGCCATTCGGTCGCAAAGGCGACGGTCGCGCGCCTGCCATCGGTGGCGACATCGCGGCGCAGGGTGGTGATTTCGACCGGGCCATCGGCAAGGATCGCGGTGACGGTGCCGTGATCGATCCCCGTCGGCACGGTGCGTATCCCCGCCTGCGCGCACAGGTCGATCACCCGGTCCGGCGTGTGCATGGTCGCGCAATCGACATCGTGGACCGCCATTTGCAGCAGCGTGTCCCGCACCGCTCCGCCGACCCAGCGGATATGCTCCGCCCCCAGCGCGGCGGTGAGCATACGCAGCCCCTCCCGCCGGGGCCAGTCAGCCGATTTGAGTGCGTCGTTCACGATTGCCCCGCTAGACGGAAAACTGTGCCTTGGACAAGCTTGCGGTTGGCCGGGATGCGCGATTCAGCTCTGCCATGCGATCCGGCGCGACAGGTTGAACAGGATCGCGGCGGTCACGCCCCAGATGCGAAATTCGCCATATTGCATGTCGAGATAGAAGCGTTCCTGCCCGTTCCACATCGCGCTGCGCCTGATCCAGTTGTCGGGATCGAGCAGATGCGCCAGCGGCGGATCGAACCACGCGGCGACCTCGCGCGGGTCAGGCTCTATCGCGAGGCCATCGGGCACCACCGCGAGAACGGGCGTCACCGCAAACCCCGTGCCGGTCAGGTAAAGGTCGGTTGCGCCGATCACGCGGACGTCTTCGGCCCGAATGCCAAGCTCCTCCTTCGCCTCGCGCAAGGCCGCTTCGACGGCATCCTCGCCCGGCTCCAGCTTGCCTCCGGGCAGAGCGACTTGCCCGGGATGATCGCGCATTCCGCGTGGCCGCTGTGTCAGCAACACGCTTGGCCCGGCGGGCTTGTCGACGACTGCTATCAGCACCGCCGCAGGGGTTTGCCGATCACCCTCGGCATGGCGATGATCGATGATCAGGTACGGCGCCTCGCGGGCATGCCCGCGCGCGTATAGGTCTGCCAGATGATCGAAAAGATCGCTCATCCGCCGATCACGCCTTCAGCGAAAACAGCGCACCCTGGCTCGACACGATCCAGTCGTCGCCATTGGTTTCGAGCGCGATTTCGGCAAGCTGGGTATAGGTCGAACGGTTCAGCCGCGCCTCGCACCCGCGCCGCACGTGAAGATAGATTGCCGGAGTGTCCGGATCGCCCGCCACGCGCAAGGGATTGTCCGGCCCGGCGATCACCAGTTCATCGGTGTTGATGCGGAAAGCGAGGTCGCCGTCCTTGCGCACGCAATCGGTCGCGATGAAGGCGGCGTCTTCGACTTCGATGCTCAATTTCTCAAACGGGGTGACGAGCCAGTGCTGCCCACCTTCATCACGGGTCAGCAGGCCGGAAAAGGCGCGCACCATCGCCGGACGTTGGATCGGATCGCCTTCGTGAAACCATGTTCCGTCGGCGGCAATGCGCATCTGGCTGTCGCCGACCCGTTCGGGCGCCCAGCCTTCGACCGGGGGCAGCTTGCGCTGCGCCACCTGCTCGGCAATCTGGGCCAGGGTCAGTTCGGCAAGGTAGGGTGGTGGTTCGTAAGGCATGTGTTGAATACGCGATGCCAGATGCCGGGGTTCCGGGAAAGGTGGTAAGTTACCCTTGCCACGGTCCCAGCATGCCTTCGGCGGGCATCGCCGACAGCGCGGGGCCGCGCGCCAGCAATCGGTGCTGCTCGTAAGGGCCGGGGCAACGCCAGCCGCCCGTTGAGGCCGCCGAGAAACCCCAGCGCCCGTAATATTCGACATCCCCGATCAACACCTGCGCGAGCGGCGGCATGCCCGATTTCGCAAGGTTTGCTTCTGCATCGAGCATTGCCGCCATCAGACCGATGCCAAACCCTTCGCCCTGTCTTTCGGGCAAGACGGCGACCGGGCCGACCATAACGAGCGGGACACCGCGCCCTTCGCGATCGAACAGCGCAATCGGATAACACTGGATCGTGCCGACCAGCATCTCGTCTTCGTCCAGCGCGGCAAAGCTGAGCGCTTCAAGCCAGTCCATCCCTTCGCGGATGCGATAGGCGGTGCGCGCGTGACGATCCGGGCCGAAGGCACGGTCGAGCACTTGCTCGATCATCTCGGGATCAACCGCGACAAGCGGGATGAGAGTGGCGGTCTGATTCATTGGAGGGCGCGGTTAGGTGAGTTTTCGCGCCCTGCCAAGATTACTTACTAATCCGCAGCACACGCCCGCCTTCGCCGTCTTCGGCCACGAAGATGCTGCCGTCCGGTGCCAGCGTCACCGAACGCAGGCGGTCGCCCACTTCGTAGCGGCCGACTTCGCGGGCGGTTTCGCCTTCGATGGCAACGTGGACCAATGCCTTGCTGGCAAGGCCTGCGATCAGCGCGTCACCCTGCCAGTCGGCGAACATCTCGCCCGAATAGAACACCATGTCGCCCGGCGCGATCACCGGGGTCCACCAGATTGCCGGCTTGGTAAAGCCGTCGTCATCGGTGTGGTCGGGAATGTCGACGCCGTTGTAATTGTCCCCGTTGGAACGCGTCGGCCAGCCGTAATTCGCGCCTTCGCGCACCAGATTGAGCTCGTCACCGCCTGCCGGGCCGTGCTCGACTTCCCACAGGCGACCTTGTGCATCCCAATCGATGCCGAGAAGGTTGCGATGGCCGTAAGACCAGATTTCCGCCGTCACGCCGCCTTGTTCGGCAAAGGGATTGCCCGCTGCCGGGGTGCCGTCGAGGTTCAGCCGCACGATCGTGCCCAGCGTGTTGGTCATGTCCTGTGCCGGGGTCTGTTTCTGGCGATCACCGCTGGTGACGAACATGTATTGTTCGTCGGGCGAGAAGGTGATGCGGTGCGAATAATGCCCGCGCCCCTCGACCTTGGGGGTCTGCTGCCAGATTACTTCCAGCCCTTCAATGGCACAGAGCATTTGCGCGGTGTCGGGATCGGTGCAGTCGAGCTTTCCGCGCCCGACCACTGCACCGCGTGTCTCCCCGTCTTCGCCGAGCTGCGCCCAGCTGAGATAGATGGTGCGTGCGCCCATTACTTCGGCTTCGCTGTCCAGAAACGCCACATCGCCGAGGCCGCCCTGACCGCCAAAGGCGACTTCGGGCACTCCGCTGACATTGACCACCTGCCCGTTGGCAGAGTGCATCAGCTTGAGCGCGCCTTCTTTCTCGGTGATGGCGATCCAGTCGGTGCCGGGGATGAATTCGATTGCCCACGGGCGTTCGAATTCGCCCATCGGTGTGACGGTCAGGCTGACTTCAGTCGTGGCGGTTTGGGTGGTTTCCCCATTTTCCGCATTGGCGCAGCTTGCGAGCGCGAGCGCGGGAAGGGAAAGTGCGGCGGCAAGTTTGGAAAAGGTCTTCATGCTTCAGGTAACTCCCGATCCTTCATTTGGTTGCCCCCCATCCTTGCGCGCGCCGTTTGTCATCGGGGTGGACGAGGCAGGGCGAGGGCCGCTGGCAGGGCCGGTGGTGGCCGCCGCCGTGGTCGTGGGGGCGGGACTACCCGCTGGTGTGGGGGATTCCAAGACGCTTTCCGCCAAGCGCCGGGCAAAGCTCGACGAAGGTATCCGCGCCTCCTGCGCATGGGCGGTGGCGGTGGTGGAACCGGAAGAGATCGACCGGATCAACATTTTCCAGGCGACAATGGAGGCGATGACGCGGTGTGTGCGCGATCTGTGCGCGCTTTTGCCCGATGCCCCGCAGGAAGTGCTGATCGACGGCAACCAGACGCCCGAAAGGCGCTGCGCCGAATGGCGCTGGCCCGCGCGTGCGATCATCGGCGGGGACGGCCGCGAAGTGGCGATCGGCGCGGCGTCGATCATCGCCAAGGAGTGGCGCGACCGGCTGATGATCGAAGCCGCAGTGCGCCATCCCGAATATGGTTGGGATCGCAACAAGGGCTATGGAACGCGCGAGCACATGGAAGCGTTGCGTGTGCATGGACCCACACCCTTGCACCGCCACAGCTTTGCCCCCGTCGCGCAGGCAAACCTTTTGTGAAACCGTCGCGCTTCGATTAAGGGCGCGCGATGCTTGAAGCGATACTACTCAGTCTGGGCGGGCTTGTCGGCCTTGCCATTGGCGGCGAATTGCTGGTGCGCGGGGCCGTGGGCATCGCGCAGAAACTGGGCGTGTCGACGCTGTTCACCGGGCTGGTGATTGTCGGCTTTGCCACCAGCATGCCCGAAATGGTGGCGAGCGTGCAGGCCGCGCTGTCCGGTTCGCCGGGGATCGCGTGGGGCAATATCGTCGGGTCGAACATCGCCAACACGCTGCTGATCCTCGGCGCTTCGGCGCTGATCATGCCAATCGCGCTTTCGGGCATCGGGCGGCGCGATGCGGTGGTGGCGCTGGCGGTGACGCTGCTTTTGTGGGGGCTGGCGCTAACGCAGATCGGCGCGGTCTGGATCGGGATCGCGCTGCTGGGGCTGATCGTCGCCTATATCGTGTGGCGGTATCGCCATCCGGGCGCGGCACCAGTGGACGAGGTAGGGGATGACGACCAGCCGCAAAGCGGAGTGATCGCATTCGGCCTGTTCGCTGTCGGTCTGGCGATACTCGTGGCGGGCGGCAATGCGCTGGTGACGGGGGCGATCAGCCTTGCGACCATTTTCAAGGTGCCGGAAACCGTCATCGGCCTGACGATCGTCGCGGTCGGAACGTCGCTGCCCGAACTCGCCGCATCGATTGCCGCCGCGCTGCGGGGCAAATCGGGCCTTGCGCTGGGCAATGTCGTCGGCTCGAACATCTACAACATCCTGCTGATCGGCGGCGCAACCATGACCATCGCGCCAAGCCCGGTTTCGGCCGATCTAGCCGGGTTGCAGATGGCGCTGTTGACCGCCAGCGCGGTGATGCTGCTGGCGCTCTTGTGGTTCGCGCGGAGCATCGGGCGGATGATCGGCGCGGTGCTGGTCGCGGCATTCGCGGCGAATGTGGTGTTCGTCTTCAGCTGACGCTTTGGGCTGCCACGGGACGCCTGACCTGCCAGATCCAGTCGGAATAAACGCCGCGCGGGCGCCGCAGATGGGCGATTTGTCCGGCGGTCATGGCGAATATCTGCAGCCAGCCGGGGCCCATCACCATCAGCCCGTAAACGAAGATCATCAGATCATCCGTGCTCGCGCGCACGACATGGCCCATGACGGCGATCACCTGAAGCCCGGCGATCCAGAACACGTATCGACGGTTTGCAATCAGGGCGAGACCGACAAAGCCGATCAGCAGCAGTCCGTCCACCAGAAAGGAGTTCCAGTTCACACCCGACCACAGAGCCAGCGTCGCTTCAGGCGTTTTCTCTGTGTTGATCGATAGGTATCGGCTGAACTCGACGACGATCAGCCAGACGCTTATGGCGATCTTTTCCGGACCGCCGCCCCACAGCAGAGCGGTGACGAGCAGGATGATCGTCCATGTTTCCTGCAGGCTGACCCGCCATTGGCTTGTCCAGCGCAGGATGTTGAAAATTTCGCCGAAAAAATCAGCCATTCGCACTCAACGCATCGTTCAGGGTGACGGCAAACTGAGTCAGTGCGACAAGGGTGACTGCGAGCATCAACGCCGCGACACAGATCGCCACCAGCCTGTAGAGCAAGGGGTGGGGTGTATTGAGCAACTGTGGCACAAGGCTTTCATCGCCCGTGCCCGCTGCGTCGCCCTGATCCTCCTGCGCTTCCGACTGGGTCAGGCCCGCTTCCAGCGCCTTCTGATAGGCCGCGACGATGCCCGCCTGCGTGTCGACTTCGAAGCGGTTCTTGAGCGCCCGGATGATCTGGTTGACCCGGCTTTCGGTCAGCTCGAGGTCTTCGGCAATCGCAGCAATCGTCATCCTCGCAAGGAGACGATCGGCAACCTCACACTGTCGTTTGGTCAGCTGCACCGGTCAAGCGCACTCAAATTTTTTGTGTAACAAAATCATATACCTAAGTATCTCTACAGACTGTAGTGCAGATTTCTACAGATTGGAATCAATATCGAAGCGCAGCAGATTTCGGGCACCCGAAGGGTCGCAGGGGAGATTGTTCACGCGAGGGCACGAACTCTCCAGTCGGCGTTGCGAGTTTTGTCCGTGCCTTGGCAAATCCTCGATCAACTCATCAATCTCCTCCCCGGGCGCCGACTGGAATTTCGCAGCACGAATAATTCGAGCCGCCCCCGAACAAAGCCTGCAAGCGAGTCCTTCACGCAACACCACCCGATCTGGAGTCCCACCAATTGCCAGGGACTCAACATCTAGTGGGGTCACCTTTCGTTCCGCGCTGCCATTAGCGTCCTTTACCAAGTGTTAACCATAAACGCCGAGAACCAAAGCGCTTGACGCGGAGTCCGCGAGGACTCATGCCTGTGGATAAGTTTGGCGCAAGCAATCACTTCGGGGCATTTCAATGGGCGTTATGGAAACAACAAAGCTGCGGGCAAAGGGGGCAACCAAGGCCCCGCAGGACACGCGTGCGCTCTTGCCACTGGGGCAGATCCTGTCCGGCGACTGCATCGAGGCGATGCGTTCGCTGCCCGACAATTCGGTCGACTGCGTGTTCGCCGATCCGCCCTACAACCTCCAGCTTGGCGGCGACCTGAACCGGCCCGACGGCAGCCAGGTCGATGCCGTGGACGATCACTGGGACCAGTTTGAATCGTTCCGCGCTTATGACGAATTTACAAGAGCTTGGTTGACGGAAGCGAGACGCGTTCTGAAGCCCGACGGGTCGCTGTGGGTGATCGGCAGCTATCACAACATCTTCCGGTGCGGCGCGATCATCCAGGACCTGGGCTTCTGGATCCTCAACGACATCGTGTGGCGCAAGACCAACCCCATGCCCAATTTCAAAGGCACACGATTCACTAATGCGCATGAAACGCTGATCTGGGCGTCGCAGGGTGAAAAGGCGCGCTACCACTTCAACTATCGCGCGATGAAAACGCTCAATGACGAGCTTCAGATGCGCTCCGACTGGGTGCTGCCGATCTGTTCGGGCGGCGAACGGTTGAAAGAAGACGGCAAGAAAGCGCATCCCACGCAAAAGCCGGAGGCGCTGCTGTACCGTGTGCTGCTGGCGACGACGGAAAAAGGCGACGTTGTGCTCGATCCGTTCTTTGGCACCGGCACCACCGGCGCGGTGGCAAAGCGTCTGGGCCGCGAGTGGATCGGCTGCGAGCGCGAGGATTTCTACCGCAACGTCGCGATGAAGCGGATCGAGAAGGAACTGCCGCTCGACGAAAGCGCTCTCACCACCATGCAAAGCGCCAAGAGCGCGCCCAAGGTCGCATTCGGCGCGGTGGTGGAAACCGGGCTGATCAAGCCGGGCACGCAGGTGTTCGACAAGAAACGCCGCTGGATCGCGACCGTGCGCGCCGACGGATCGCTGGAATGCGGAGGCAAGACGGGTTCGATCCACGGCCTCGGCAAAGACCTGCAAGGCGCCCCCAGCTGCAACGGCTGGAGCTTCTGGCACTACGAGGTCGACGGCGACGTAAAGCCGGTCGACGCGGCCCGCGAACTGTACCGTCTGGCGAACGAGGATTGATCGGGCCTATCGTTGTTCGCGCGAGTGCCGGAATGACGATAACCCCTTGCGCCGTGCTGTCCTACATCCCGCCATCACGCTAAGATGGCGGGCATGGAAATCGCATCCTCTCCCGGCCCAAAGGTTACACTTTGCATGAGCAAAGCGTTACGCTTTGCGCCCCGAAAGGTGACGCTTTCGCCCGTTCGGGTGCCACTTGCCGGCTCAGTGGTGACACATCGCGGGGTAAAGGTGACACTTTCCCGCCAAAGGGTGACACAATCGCGATTCTTTCCCTTGGACAGTGTTCCACATGTTCCATCCTGTAGGAGTTCCGGCCTGTGAGCGCGCCGAAATCAACCCGGGTCTATCTCCACCCGATCGGCCTTGCCGCCAGTCCTCAGGCAGAGGACGGCGCGGCGATCCGGCTGGCGGGCAGCATGGCCTATGCCAGCCGCTTTGCGCTGGTGGTGCGCGAAGGCGGCCAAGTTACACAGCGCCTGTTGTTCGGCGCGCGCGGGTTTGACGCGGCGCTGACCAGCCTTGACGCATCGCTCGCGGATGAAGCGCGGCTGCAATGGGCGAACCTGCAAAAACCGCATGCTCCGCTGCAACTGGGGGATCGCACGATCCGCCTCGATCAGCCGCAGGTGATGGGTGTGCTCAACGTCACGCCTGACAGCTTCAGCGACGGGGGCGAGTTCCTCGAAAAGCCGGAGGCGGGCCAGCGCCACGCGGCGCAAATGCTCGAAGCCGGTGCGGCGATCATCGACATTGGCGGCGAGAGCACGCGTCCGGGCGGCGCGGCGACATGGGAAGGCGACGAGATCGAGCGGGTGATCCCTGCTGTCGAATATTGCGCCGGAATGGGCGCCGCGATCAGCGTCGATACGCGCCGCGCAGGCGTTCTGGAGGCGGCTCTGGCGAAGGGCGCGCATATGGCGAATGACGTGTCCGCGCTGCGTTATGACCCGCGCAGCCTGACTTTGGTGACGAATGCCGGATGCCCGGTGGTGCTGATGCACGCGCCGGGGACGGGCGATGATCTGCATCAAGGCGGCGAGTATCACGATGTCGTCAGCGAGGTGTTCGACTTCCTCAAGGCGCAGCGCGCGCGTGCGATTGCGGCTGGCGTCGCAGAGGAACGCATCGTGCTCGATCCCGGTATCGGCTTTGGCAAGAGCCTCGCGGACAACCTCGCTCTCATCAACGCGCTGCCGCTGTTCCATGCTTTAGGAAGCCCCCTATTGCTGGGGGTCAGCCGGAAACGGATGATCGGCGCGCTGTCGAGCGAGGAGCCTGCGCATCAGCGGCTTGGCGGATCGATTGCGCTGGCGATGCGGGGGATGGATGCTGGCGTCCACCTGCTGCGGGTGCATGACGTTCCCGAAACGGTGCAGGCGCGCAATGTGTGGCGCGGAATGCGCGATGCGGCGCTGACCGACTTTGGCCAGTTGCCCGCATGATGCGGCCTATGCAAAAGACGTCGCCATACCGTCACCAATACGCGCCAGATACGGCCCGAATCAGCAATTGGAGATCACCCTTGCGCACCACCTCGCTCCTCGGCCTTGGAACCGCACTCGCCGCGCTTGTCGCCGCTCCGCTGATGGCGGGCGCGCAGCAGGATCACTCCGCCCATGCCGGGCATGCCGCGCACTGGCAGCATGCGGGGCAATCCGGGCATTCCGGGCATTCAGGACATGCGGGCGGGCAGGGGGATCACCCGCGCCACGGCGATGGCCATGTGCCGATGTATGCCGAAGACCTGCTGGCCGCCTATTACGCCAGGCTGGAAAGCCGGGTGGAGCTGCCCGTCGCCCCGGTCAATGTCTCGCTTGCGCCCGATACGGTGATCACCCGGCTCGCCTTTGGCAGTTGCAACCACCAGTCGCGCTCGCAGGCCTATTGGGATGTGATCGCGCGCACCAATCCGCAAGCGTTCCTGATGATCGGCGACAACAACTATGGCGACAGCAACTGGAGCGGCGATGCCGCGTTGACAACGCTGCGCGAGGCGTACGGTTTGCAGGCGCGCACGCCCGAACTGGCGGCGTTCCGGGCGAAGGTGCCGATGATGGCGACCTGGGACGATCACGATTACGGGATGAACGATGCAGGGGCGAGCTTCGCCTTCCGCACCTGGTCGGAGAAGATCTTCGAGACGTTCTGGGGATCGTCGGACGCGGTGAAATCGCGTCCGGGCATCTATGACAGCGTGATCGTGGGCAAGGATGGCCAGCGCACGCAGATCATCATGCTGGATACGCGCTTCTTCCGCTCCGATCTCGATCGCATGGACTACACGCCCGAACGCCCGCCGCTTGGCCCCTATGTCCCAAGCGATGATGCCTCGCGCACGGTGCTGGGCGATGCGCAGTGGCAATGGCTGGAGCAGGAACTGGCGAAGCCCGCAGACTTCCGCATCATCGTCTCCTCGATCCAGGTGATCACCGACGCGCATGATTACGAGGCGTGGGAGAACCTGCCGCTGGAACGCGAGCGGCTTTACCGCGTGCTGGCCGGGCGTGAGGAAAGCGGGATGGTGCTGTTGTCGGGCGATCGCCATGCCGGGGGCATTTACACCGCCTCGCCCGAGGCGGCCGGCGGTGAGCAGATCTGGGAGTTGACCAGTTCCTCGCTCAACTACTCCTTCTCCAGCACCGCGCAGAACACCGCGCGCGAACCCGATCCGACACGGGTGACGGACTTCATCTCGGAAGAGAACTTCGGCCTTGTCGAGATCGACTGGGCCGCGCGCACCTTCACCATGACGATGCGCGGTGCGGTGGAAGGCGAGGAACGGGTTAAGCGGACGGTTTCGTGGTGATCAGAGGGTAAAGCCGCCGTCCGATACCAGCACGTGCCCGGTCAGGTTCGATCCGGCATCGGAGAGCATGTAGAGAATGTCGCTCGCGATCTGGTCGGGGGTGGCAAAGCGGCCAAGCGGTGTTGTCCCGGCCATCGCCTTCAGCGTCGCTTCGCGGCCTTGGGATTCGACCGCGGCGAGGAAGTCGGGGGAGCTTTCCCAGATGGCGGTATCGACCCCGCCCGGCGCGATGGCGTTGACGCGGATCGCGTGCTCGGCGTTCTCGCGCGCGGCGATGCGGGCCATGTGCGAGACGGCGGCCTTGGACACGCCATAGGGGCCGATGCCGGGCACGGGCTTCACTCCGGTGGTGGAGGAAGTGATGACGATGCTGCCACCTTTGCCGCCCGCCTTCATCGCGCGCAGGGCTGTGCGCAGCGTGAGGAATGCCCCGTCGAGGTTGACGTCCATCACCCGGCGCCATTCGGACAGGGCGATGTCGGCCAGCGGCCCACCCGCGCCGATCCCGGCGTTGACGACCGCATGGTCGAGCCCGGTAAGGCGAGGTTCGAGATCGGCCCACAGCGCCTCGTCCGCGACGCTGCCGACCACCGCTTTGACCTCGCACTTGAGGTCCAAAGCCGCCATCCCCTGCGGGTCGACATCGACGAGCACCAGCCTCTCCGCTCCGCGCGCCGCAAGCGCCTTTGCACATGCCGCACCGATCCCCGATGCAGCCCCGGTGACGAGCGCGGTGCGCCCGGCGAAGTCCTGAATGTCCGTCATGCCCGCCGCGCTAGGCGGATCAGGCCGCGTTGTCGATGCCGAGATCGGAAAGCTTGCGATACAGCGTCGAGCGACCGATCCCCAGCCGGCGAGCAACCTCCGTCATGCGACCGCGGTAATGGCCGATGGCAAGGCGGATGACGTCGGCCTCGATCTCTTCGAGCGGGCGCAGATTGCCATCTTCGGTGTAAAGCATGATGCCCACACCATCGTGCGAGCTCTGGCTTGCTCCGATCTGCAATTCGCCCAGCAGTTCGGAAAGCTGCGGGAAGCTGTCGGCAGTCAGCGTATCGCCTTCGCAATAGACCGCGGCGCGGAATAGCACGGACTGCAACTGCCGGACATTGCCGGGCCAGTCATAGGCCGCAAGCAGCGCCAGCGCGCTGTCTGAAATCGAGAGATGGGTCAGCCCCGGCTGTTCACCGATCCGGCCGAGGAAATGCCGCGTCAGCGCCGGAATGTCGCCGGTGCGCTCACGCAAGGGGGGTAGGCTGATGCGTGTGCCTGCAAGTTGCTGGGCAAGAGCCGGGTCGAACAGCCCGCCTTCCGCCAACTGCGAAAGGCTGCAATTGCTGGCCGAAAGCAGACGCACATCGACGCGGAAACCGTGTGCCGCGCCGACCGGGCGGATGATCCCGGTTTCCAGTGCTTCGCGCAGGCGGTTCTGTGCCGGCGCGCTCATGCGGTCGACTTCGTCGAGCACGAGAGTTCCGCCATCGCAATGCTGAAGCGCGCCGATCTGGCGGTCGAATGCGCCGGGAAAGGCGTTGGGTTCATGCCCGAACAGCACCGATTCGATCGAATTAGGCGGAACGCTGGCGATGTTGATGATGCGCAGCGGGTCTTTGGAGCGCGGGGATGCGGCGTGCATCGCACGCATCAGCATTTCCTTGCCCGTGCCGCTTTCTCCCTCGATCAGCGCATGGCCGTGCCCGCGAGCAGCCTTCGCCGCCTGCGCCAGCGCGGCGCGGAAGGTGGGAGCGGTGCCGATCATGGCTTCAAAGTCGAGATTGGCCGACATTTTCTCGGTCAGCGGGGCCAGCTCGTTGCGCGGAGCCTCGCGCGTGGTAACAGTGCGCAGCGCCTCCAGCAGCCGATCGGGCGAGACCGGCTTCACCAGATAATCGCTCGCCCCTGCGCGCATGGCTTCGACCGCCAGCAGCGGGGATGCGCTGGTCGTCAGCATCAGGATCGGCAAAGCGGGGCGGCGTTCCTTCAATTCGGCGATCAGCGAGCAGGCATCATCGCCCGGAACCCATTGATCGAGCAGGATTGCCGATAATTGCATGCCTTCGCGCGTGCCCAGCATGGCAATCGCGGTTTCGGCATCGCTTGCCACGACAGTGCGCCAGCCTTCGCGCGCAGCGATGGCCGAGATCAGACGGCTTTGTGCCGGCTCATCATCGATCAGCAGGACAATCCGAGTCTCATTGTCAGAATCAGGGCGCGTATTCACCTGTGCCATCGATCCAGCCTTGACCCCTCAATCCCCCGGCAAACCGTCCCAGGGTGAAACGTGCCGGATTCTTATCCGGCGCGGGTAAAGACTGAATTAAGGCTGTTGGACCGATCTCACCGGATTGCCACTTGGGCACAGCTTGCCCTGTCAACATTGCTGACTTGAGCTAGCTCGCGGGCTCGGATACGGGGCGATGATCAAGCCTGCTGGCAATTTTTCGGCAACCATTTGCCAATTTCACCGTTTGGGATCTCAAGGGGAATAAAATCATGACTGTGCATGACATGGACAAGGCGCGTTCGACCTATGGCAGCTTCATGGGTGCGCTCAAATGGGCGGTGCCGCTGATTGCGATCATCACCCTGTTCGTCGTTGCGCTGATCGCGCCATAAACCGGGGTACCGTCACTTGAAGATCGCAGTGCTTAAAGAGCGCGCCGCGGGGGAAACCCGTGTCGCGGCCACGCCGGAAACGGTGAAGAAATTCATTGGTCTGGGCAATGAAGTCGCGATCGAAAAGGGTGCCGGGACGCACGCCTCGATCACCGATGCCGCCTATGAAGAGGCAGGGGCAAAGGTAGGCACGCTGGCGGCAACCGCAAAGGACGCCGACATCGTGCTGTGCGTGCAGGCACCCGAAGTGGCGAATCTGAAAGGCGCGAAAGCCGGCGCATGGGTGGCCGCGCTGTTCGATCCGTTCCAGAAGGGCGATCTTGTCGCCGCCTATGCCAAGGCGGGTTTTGAGGCGCTGTCGATGGAATTCATGCCGCGCATCACGCGCGCGCAGTCGATGGACGTGCTTTCCAGCCAGTCGAACCTTGCCGGATACAAGGCGGTGATCCACGCGGCGGACGCTTATGGCCGCGCTTTCCCGATGATGATGACCGCGGCCGGCACTGTGCAGGCGGCGAAGTGCTTTATCATGGGTGTGGGCGTCGCCGGGCTTCAGGCGATTGCGACGGCGCGGCGTCTGGGCGCGCAGGTATCCGCCACCGACGTGCGTTCCGCGACCAAGGAACAGATCGAAAGCCTTGGTGCAAAAGCGATCTTCGTGACCGATGTCGCGGGGATCGAAGGTGAAGGCTCGGGCGGCTATGCCACCGAGATGAGCGAGGAATACAAGGCCGCGCAGGCGAAGCTCGTTTCCGAGCATATCGCCAAGCAGGACATCGTTATCACCACCGCACTGATCCCCGGTCGGGCTGCTCCGGTGCTTATCACCGACGCGCAGATCGCGACGATGAAGCCGGGCAGCGTGATTTTCGACCTGGCCGTCGCGCAGGGCGGTAATGTCGAGGGCTCAAAGCCTGACGAAGTCGTCGAAAAGCACGGTGTGAAGATCATCGGCTATGCCAACACCCCCGCGCATCTGGCCGCCGACGCATCGGCGCTGTTCGCGCGCAATCACTTCAACTTCCTTTCCGCATTCTGGGACAAGGAAGCGGGCAAGCCCGAACTCGACGAAGAGATCGGCGACGCAATCCGCCTGACCAAGGGCGGAGAGATCGTCAACGAGAGGCTGAAGGGGTGATCAGGCGGGTAAGGTCACTGCTGTTGGCAAGCCTGCTATGCACAGCTCAGCTTGGCCATGCTCAATCCGTAGAGCCCGAGGCTCCAGCGCCGGTCGGGTTTGAAGGTAAGCTGCGGTTTTTTCCTTACTGGAGTTACCGCGCTCTTGATGAGCAACTTCTCGTTTTTGCCAATCAACCGAATGAACAGGCACATCAGTTCGCGATCGCCGACTTATGGCCGGCGAATTCAGCGCGTCTTCAACAGGCTTTGACACGGAAAAGCGGGAAGGAAATTCTGCCTGAGGGTAGCTTTCTCGTGTTGATGACAAACGGGGGGCAGACTGCAGGATGCCCGCTTGCACGGCCCAGAGGATGGGGTGGCATACCCTGTTTTTTAGACCCCGACAGCGATGGTGATTTCGACTACTGGTTTTTTCACGATCGCGACTTTGAATTCATGATGTTTTCGTTCGAGGCAAGGTCATCGGGAATGATGCCGCTGGGAACAGTCGCCCGGTATACGCGGCAATCTGACTGGCCCGAAGACAAGCCCTTCCAATTTTACCTGTCGCTCTCTTGGAAGCCGGCAGACGATTACCCCTTCGTCAGGAGCGTTGCTTATTCGCTTTGCACAAAGACCAATGATCTCCAGACCATTTGGGGCGGGTCACGTTCTCGGACGGAGTGCCTCAGTTCGGGTGCATCGTTGAAAAGCAATGAGCTGCCGTCCGAGAAGGAATTTTTTGGTATGCGGATCAGGGTGGCAGATGAGAATCCGTCAGGCGCGTATATCCGCATCACGCCGTTCGAACCCGAAGGAACAATCCCTTTCTTCTAATTGGTGATTTCAAAGCTAGCGCGGACATAAGGCTTAACCACGCAGACCAACTGCAGAGGCGTAATAATGGACTTCATCTCAATCCTATCGATCTTCGTGCTGGCGTGTTTCGTCGGCTACTATGTGGTCTGGTCGGTTACTCCGGCGCTGCACACTCCGCTGATGGCGGTGACCAATGCGATCTCCTCTGTGATCATCGTCGGTGCTCTGATTGCGGCGGCTGAGGCCAACGATCCCGTCGCGAAATATCTCGGCCTGTTCGGCGTGGTGCTGGCGAGCGTCAACATCTTCGGCGGCTTTGCCGTGACCGAGCGCATGCTCGCGATGTACAAGAAGAAGGAGAAGTAAGAGATGAGCTTCTCCATTCTTGCAGGCGCGGCAGAAGGCGCCGCCGGAACCCCCGCCTGGGCGATGCTTGCCTATCTTGCGTCGGGCGTGTTCTTCATCCTCGCATTGCGCGGCCTTTCCAGCCCCGCGTCGAGCCGTGCGGGCAACCGCAACGGCATGATCGGCATGGGAATCGCGCTCGTCACCACGCTGGTGACGCACGACATCGCCAATATTGCCGAAATCGGGATCGCGATCTTCCTTGGCGGGATCATCGGGGTAACCATCGCTCGCAAGATCGCGATGACCGCGATGCCCGAACTGGTCGCCGGATTTCACAGCCTGGTCGGCCTTGCCGCAGTGGTGGTGGGCTTTGCCGCGTGGCTGAACCCCGGCGCATTCGGCATCCTTGATGAAGCGGGGCAAATCCTCGTTGTCAGCCGAATCGAACTGGGCCTCGGCATTGCCATCGGTGCGATCACCTTCTCCGGATCGGTGATTGCTTTCCTCAAGCTTTCGGGCCGGATGAGCGGATCGCCGATCCTGCTCCCGGCGCGGCATTTCATCAACCTTGGCACGCTGGCCGCGATCCTCGGCCTGATCGCCGCCTATGCGATGTCGGGTGCGGGCGGGCCTGCCGAAGGGATGCTGATCATCTGGATCGCCATTCTGGCCTTCCTTATCGGTTTCCTGCTGATCATCCCGATCGGTGGCGCGGACATGCCGGTGGTTGTGTCCATGCTGAACAGCTATTCCGGCTGGGCGGCAGCGGCGATGGGCTTCACGCTGGGCAACAGCGCGATGATCATCACCGGGGCGCTGGTCGGTTCGTCGGGTGCGATCCTGTCTTACATCATGTGCCGTGCGATGAACCGCAGCTTCATCAGCGTGATCGCGGGTGGCTTTGGCGCCGACGCGGGCTCTGGCGGTGGCGGCGAAGCGCGAGAGCAACGCCCATACAAGCAGGGCAGCGCCGAAGACGCGGCCTATATGCTCGAACAGGCGGAAAAGGTCATCATTATCCCCGGCTACGGCATGGCGGTGGCACAGGCGCAGCACGCGCTGCGGGAAATGGCCGACACGCTCAAGGAAAAGGGCGTGGACGTGAAATACGCGATCCACCCTGTCGCGGGCCGCATGCCCGGCCACATGAACGTGCTACTTGCCGAAGCCAACGTCCCCTATGACGAGGTGTTCGAGCTGGAGGATATCAACTCCGACTTCGCGCAGGCTGACGTGGCCTTCATCATTGGCGCGAATGACGTGGTGAACCCGGCGGCGAAGACCGACAAGAGCTCGCCGATCTATGGCATGCCCGTGTTCGATGTCGACAAGGCCAAGCAGGTGTTCTTCATCAAGCGTTCGATGGGCGGCGTGGGCTATGCCGGCGTCGACAACGATGTTTTCTACATGAACCAGACCGTCATGCTCCTCGCGGATGCAAAGAAGATGGTCGAGGAAATTGTGAAAGCTCTCGACTGATGGGCAAATTCCTGTTCGGCACGGTCGCGCTGGCCCTGCTGATCGGTATCGCGTTCCAGACCGGGCTGGCTGATCCACTGGTGAAGTGGCAGGTGCAGTCCGCTCTGGAGGAATCCGGCGTGTCCGAAGAGCGCGCCGAATGCATGTCCGATCGGATGGTCGACCGGCTTTCGCTGTTCCAGCTGTACAAGCTGCAACAGGGGATGAAGGCGCGAGAGGGCGAACCCGAGGAAGGCTATGGCCTTGGCGAACTGGTGAAGCGCCTGCGCCGCGTCGGCGATGGCGAAGCGGTGGCAGTCGTCACCACCAGCGCCGGATTGTGCGCAATCGGCATCGGCTGACAAACTCTCGCCTTGCCTTGGCAGCGCTCCCTGTCGCACAACAGCGGCAAGGAGAGATCACCATGCCACGCTTTTTGCTTGCTTCTGCTGCGCTGGCGCTTTGCGCCGTCCCCCTGACCTCCATTGTTGCCCAGACGGCAGATGCTGCGGGGGGAGGTGTCGGCACCGAATTCATGGTGTTCGAAGTTGAGACGAGCGAGGCGGCGAAAGAGCATTTCCTGCGCGGCCTCGCGCTGCTGCACAATTTTGAATACGGCCGCGCCGCCGCCGCCTTTCGCGAAAGTCAGGCAGCCGATCCCGGTTTCGCCATGGCCTATTGGGGCGAGGCGATGACCCACAATCATCCGCTGTGGGAAGAGCAGGATCGTGACGCGGCACGGGCGATCCTCGCGCGGCTCGCGCCGACGGCTCAAGAGCGTGCAGCCAAGGCTCGCGGCCCGCGGGAGAAGGCATGGATGGACGCGCTTGAGACGCTTTATGCCGAAGACGGCACCAAGGAAGAGCGTGATCACGCCTATCTGGCGAAGATGCGCGCCATGCTCGCCATGTGGCCCGATGACATCGACGTGCGCGCTTTCACCGGGCTGGCGGTGCTCGGCACTTCGCACGGAGGGCGCGACATCGCGCTGTACATGGAGGCGGCGGGCATTCTGGAGCCGGGCTTCATGACGCATGAACAGCACCCCGGCATCCTGCACTATCTGATCCATTCCTATGACGATCCGATCCACGCTCCGCTCGGCAGGCGGATGGCTCAACGCTACGCCAAGGTCGCGCCCGATGCGGGGCATGCGCAGCACATGATCAGCCACATTTTCCACGCGCTCGCCGATTGGGAGGCTTCGGAAGAAGCCAACATCCTCGCCGATGCCGTGGTCGATCGTCAGCGCGCGGCGGCAGGGCGCGGTCCTGCGCATTGCGGGCACTACAATGAATGGCTGGTCTATGCGCTTTTGCAGCAGGGCAAGGATGCAAGCGAACGCGTAGCCCTATGCCGCGCCGATGCCGACCCGGCCGATGGGGAAGAGGCCAATTACGGGGCCGTGCGCAGCTATTCGGTGATGGCCGCATGGCAGGCAGTCGATACCGGGATCTGGCCCGAACCGCTTGGCGAGGAGGCGAATAAGTTCCGGCTACCTCGGATCACGATGACCCATGTGGCAGCGCTTCAGCACCGGGGTGATGCCGAAAAGCTTGCCAGCGCAGTGTCCAATATGCGCCTCGATGCGGAGCAAATGGTCCCGCTGCTCGCGAGGACCGCGCCTGATGATCGCACAACCATGCCCTGGGTCGAACGCGCGGTGGCGCAGGTTGACGCGCTGTTGATGCTTGCTTCAGGTGATACAGACGCCGGAATTCGGGCCCTGTACGAAGCGGCTCGTGCCGAAAGCGCATTGCCGGTGGTCTTCGGCCCGCCGGCGATTGCCAAGCCGAGTTGGGAATTGCTGGGCGAGGAACTGCTTGCGCTTGGCCGCAAGGCCGACGCGGCAGAGGCCTTCCGCCTCTCGCTCGAATTTGCGCCGGGCAGAAAGCTTTCGCTTGAAGGGCTTGCCCGCGCCGAGGGTGGTTGAGCGCGCCCGCGTTCTGCGGCACTGTGCAGCCAAACGGGATTGGGAGAGGGACAAATGATCAGATTGACGATAGCCGCATTGGCGCTTGCGAGCGCGGCTCCGCTGCTGGCTGAAACGCATGTGGTGTCACCGGGTGAAGGCGCGCAGGAGCGTTTGCAGGAGGCTCTCATCCTAGCGGAGCCGGGCGACGAGATCGTGCTTGAGGCGGGGCGTTATGTCCTGACTGACGGGCTTAGCCTTGATGTCGACGGAGTGACGGTTCGCGGATCGGGCATGGACGGCACAGTGCTCGATTTCACCACACAGGCCGGATCGGGCGAGGGGCTGCTGGTGACTTCGGACAACGTCACCCTTCGCGATTTCGCGCTGGAGAACCCCAAGGGCGACGGAATCAAATCGAAGGGTGCGGACAACATCGTGTATTACCGCATCCGCGTCACCTGGACCAACGGGCCGGACGCAGGCAACGGCGCCTATGGCATCTACCCGGTCGAAAGCACCGGGGTGCTGATCGACGGGGCCAAGGTCGCCGGAGCATCGGACGCCGGGATCTATGTCGGCCAGTCGAACCGGATCACCGTACGAAATTCGATCGCGGAGGCGAATGTCGCCGGGATCGAGATCGAAAACAGCCGTAACGCGCTGGTCGAACACAATATCGCCACCCGCAACACCGGAGGAATTCTGGTGTTCGATCTGCCCGGACTGCCGGTGATGGGCGGGGGCAATGTGATTGTCGCCAACAATCTGGTGGTGGCCAATGACACACCCAATTTCGCGCCGCCGGGCAACATCGTCGCCGGAGTGCGCCGGGGGACGGGCATCATGGTCATGGCCAATGACAAGGTGCTGATCGAAAACAACATCATCGACGAAAACCCGACCGCGCCGATCATGGTGATCGCGTACACACTCGGCTTTGATGACGAACGTTACAATCCTTTCCCACGCGAAGTGGTGGTGGGCGAAAACCTCTACGGGCGTGGCGGTGACGACCCGCAGCTCGAAGGGGCCGAGATGCTGCTCGCTGCCTTTGGCGGTGCCTTGCCTCCGGTGCTGTGGGACGGTCTGGGTTCGATCTACGCGGTTGAGGGGACGCAGGGCTGGTCCTTGAACCTGACCGAGCAGGGCAAGGGGCTTGGCGGAGCCAACCCTTCGCCGCTGATGGCACAGCCGCCTGTGAGTGAATTCGACCGCAGCGGCATTGGCGCTCCGGCAGAGCTGGATGAACGCATCGGATGATCCGTTCTCTTGCGATTGCGGGATTGGCGGCGGGCGCGCTGGCTTTGACGGTTTCGGCCGCTCGCGAAGCGTCCGCTTTGCCTCCGCCATTCATCAATGATGCGGCCATTCTGGGCGAGGTGCAACTCGACGGCGAAGTGCGTGAAATGCCGCGCACTCTGGCCGAATACGGCTTCTTCCTCGATGCCGCGGGCCGCGTGCCGGATGCCCGGCTGATCCCATATGAACTCAACACACCGCTATGGTCCGATGGCGCGGAAAAGCTGCGCTTTGTCTACGTGCCCGAAGGCAAGCAGGTGAAGGCTGACGGCGAGGGCCTGCTGCAATTCCCGGTCGGTACCGCGATAATCAAGACTTTCGCCTTCGGTGAGGGTGAGGATCAACGCTACATCGAAACGCGCCTGTTGCTGCATCGTGCGGACGGGTGGCTGGCGCTTCCCTATCGCTGGAACGACGATCAGACCGAGGCGACGCTGGCGCTGGCAGGGGCGCGGCTACCTATCACCACGCCAGCGGGCGAGGACATCAGCTATCGCATTCCTAACAAGAACCAATGCAAGTCGTGCCATTCGCTCGATGGCGAGGTGATCCCGATCGGGCCCAAGGCGCGCAACTTGTCACCCGATCTGTTGCAGCGACTGGCCGGTGACGGGCGGCTGGATACTGCCCCCAAGGTTTCGCATGCATTGCCCCGGTGGACAGATGCGGGAGCAGACAATGCAACGCTTGCGCGGGCATATCTCGACGTGAATTGCGCGCATTGCCACCGACCCGGTGGCGGCGCGTCCAATTCCGGGCTGGACCTGCGCTGGGAGCAGGACGATCCTTTTGCCATCGGTGTTCGCAAGCCTCCTGTCGCGGCTGGACGCGGAGCCGGGGGCTTCCTCGTGTCAATCGAGCCGGGGGCGCCTGAACGGTCGATCCTCGTGCATCGCATGGACTCGAACGAACCGGGCGTCGCGATGCCTGAACTGGGCCGGTCCAGCATTGATCACAAGGCGATTGCGGTGATGCGCGAGTGGATTGAAGGAATGGATCGATGAAGTGGTTTCTGCGGGTCGTCGGCGTCGTCTTGGCGGTGCTTGTCGTCGCCTTCCTGATCTTTCGCACGCCTGATACCGACGCGGCTGAAATGCGCGCCAAATACGGCGCGCCTCCTTCGCAATTCGTCGCAATCGGAGATGGCGTGACGGTTCACTTGCGCGACGAGGGGCCGCGTGACGCACCGGCAATCATCCTGCTGCACGGCTCCAACGCCGATCTGCATACGTGGGAACCGTGGGTCAAAGGGTTATCCGACAGCTACCGCATCGTCCGTTTCGACCAGATCGGGCACGGACTGACCGGCCCCGATCCCGCGCATGATTACAGCCTTGCCAGCTTCACCTCGGACATTGACGAAGTGGCCGATGCGCTGGGCATTGAAAGCTTCTTCATCGGGGGCAATTCGATGGGCGGGAAACACGCGCTTGCCTATGCCACGCGCTATCCTGAGCGGGTGCGGGGACTGATCCTTGTCGATGCCGGGGGCAGCCCGGTCCGCAAGGTGAAACGGGACGATGACGAAGACAGCGGTGGCGGCAACATCGGTTTCACCATCGCCCGCACACCCGGCGTCAACAAGATCGCCGAACAGATCACTCCGCGAGCGTTGATCGCGCAGAGTCTGGACCAGAGCGTTTCGATCAAGTCGGTGGTGACCGAGGAAGCGATTGATCGTTACTGGGAACTTCTCCGCTATCCCGGCAACCGCGCGGCGACGATGGCGCGCTTCAGCCCCCCCTACGAGGTGCTGACAGAGAAGGAACTGGCCGGCATAGCAAGTCCGGCGCTGATCCTGTGGGGGGACGAAGACCGCCTTATCCCGGTCGCAGCCGGCGAATGGATCGATCAGAACCTGCCGAACTCGCAAATGATCGTCTATCCGGGCATCGGCCATCTGCCTCAGGAAGAGGCGCCCGAAGCGACCATCGCCGATGTCCGCAAATGGCTCGATACGATTGCGCAACCCTGACGCTTAAGCCGGAATTAACCATCCAAATCATTTGATTGAATGGCAAAACCGCGCCCTATGGACGCGGAGGCCGCTTCGTCGCTACATCTCTTGTGCAGCGCACACAGATTCGGGGATCACATTGCGAAAACTGGGATTGATCGGCGGCATGAGCTGGGTGTCCACGGGCATCTATTACGATCGCATCAACCGCATCGTCCAGCGTCGCGCCGCCCCCATGGCGAGCGCGCCGATGCTGATCGAAAGTCTCGATTTCTGCCAGCTTTACGCATTGCGCGAAGAACGCGACTGGCAGCGCGCTAGCGTGATCCTGTCCGAAAGCGCCAAACGGCTCGAAGGTGCAGGAGCCGAGGGCATCATCATCGGCGCCAATTCCATGCACAAGCTGTATGACGATGTCGCCGCCTCGGTGAATATCCCCATCCTGCACATTGCCGAATATGTCGGCCGCGCGCTGAAACGGGCCGGCTACAAGAGTGCCGCGCTGATCGGCACGCGCAACGTGATGACGGAAAGCTTCTATCGCAAGCGGCTGGTCGCCCACGGGATCGATCTGCTGCCGCCCAACATGGACAATGTCGAAACGCTTGATCGGATCATTTACGACGAGTTGATGGTGGGTAAAGTGACCCGCGATGCTCAGCGCGCGATGAAGACGATCATCACCAACAAGTCACAGGAAGGGGCCGAGGCAATCGTCCTTGCCTGCACCGAACTCGACCTTGTCGTGGACGTCGACGCAAACGTTTCGCCGGTGTTTGATTCTACCAGGATCCACTGTGAAGCGGCCGCAGACTGGATCCTTGAGCAGGAACTGGTGAATTAGTTGGCGGCTTGCCCCTTGCACTGAACGGTTGGTCGCAAGTCTGTGATGCATGGGGTGCAACATTAGCCGGACCCGCTTACGTGCGCGCCCTGAAATTGTCATCGATAAGTAACAGACAATTTCCGGGTCTTCGGGTCGCACCGTTGACCCAGGGGCCAAAAGGCTCTTGGGGCCGCTTACCACCCCCCCATTGCACCCGGTAAGCGGTCCCTTTTTTTCAAATCAGCGGCGATGTCTCTCAAACCGGTCTGTCCACCGCAATCCTTCAAGGTTGCCGATCTGTTCCGGTTGAGCCTGCGCGCACTGTGAAATAAGCGGTTCGTCGTGACGATGCGTGCTCCCTTTGCTGCAGATCCCTTTTCGCATGGCGGGCGCGAGTTTGGCGGCAACGCCGCGTCGGGCGCGGCCCCCAATCCCGAAAGCCGTGGTCCGCGGACCGATTTCCAGCGCGACCGCGATCGCATCATCCATTCGATGAGCTTCCGCCGCCTCAAGTCCAAGACGCAGGTGTTCATATCGCCCGAAGGCGATCATTACCGCACGCGGCTGACGCACAGCATCGAAGTTGCGCAAATCGGCCGGGTGCTGGCACGCGCTCTGGGGTTGGACGAGGATCTGACCGAGGCGCTCTGCCTCGCTCACGATCTGGGCCATCCACCGTTCGGCCATGCCGGAGAATCGGCCCTTTCCGAGGCGATGGCGCGCCACGGAGGCTTTTGCCACAACGCACAGGCGTTGCGTACCGTCATGCGGCTTGAAAGCCCCTATCCCGAACATGACGGGCTGAACCTGACTTGGGACCTGCTCGAAGGGCTGGCCAAGCATAACGGCCCGGTCGCCGCGCCCAACTGGGCCTTGGCGGAACTGGATGAGGCATTCCCGCTTGATCTCGGCACCTGGCCTTCGATCGAAGCGCAGATTGCGGCGGTGTCCGACGATATCGCTTATGACAACCACGATATTGATGACGGCCTACGCGCGGGCTTTCTCGATCTCGACGATCTGCTCCAGCTCGATTTTCTCGCCGATCAATGGCGGGCGGTCGAACGGCGTTTTCCCAATGCCCCGCGTGATCGCCAGCTGCGCGAATTGATCCGCGATCAGATCGGTCTGATGGTGAATGACGTGCTGCAACACACGCGGGAAATGACCAAGGGTATGGGATCGGTAGCCGAAGTGCGCGATGCCGGGCGGCAACTGGCTGGATTTTCACCCGAGATGCGCGAACACGAAAGGCGGCTGAAGGCCTTCATGTACGATAGACTGTATTACCACCCCGAACAGGTCAGCGCGGCTGAGCGTGCCCGCGATGTCGTGGCGCGGCTGTTTGCGGCCTATTCGCAGGACGCGGGCCTGATGCCGCCCGAATGGCGCGCCAAACTGCCCGAGCAAGACCCGCAGCGCAGCCGCGTCATCGCCGACTTTATTGCCGGGATGAGCGATCGTTTTGCAATGCAGGCTTGCGAGACGATCTATGGCGAACGGCCAAGGGGGCTGATCAATGTCTGATCCGAGCCCTGTGGTACACGCTCCCACGCGTATAGGCCTGGTCGGCGCGACTGGCCTGATCGGCCAGCGCCTCATTGCGATTTCCAGCGCCGGGGATGAAGTGCGCATGGTCGGCATAGCCCGGCGCGAGGCGCCCTTGCCCAAGGGTGCTCGGGTTGAAGTCTTCGTTGCCGAACCGGCCAAGTGGGGCGAGGTGCTGGAAGCGGTGCGCCCGCGTGCGTTGATCTGTGCGCTCGGCACCACTTGGAAAAAGGCGGGGCGCGACGAAGCGGCGTTTCGTGCGGTCGATCATGATCTGGTGATTTCGACCGCCAAAGCTGCCGTCGCGGCCGGTATTCCTAACATGGTTTTGATAACCGCCGCAGGATCCGACCCCACCGCCAAGAACCTGTATCTGAGGGTCAAGGGCGAGGTCGAACAGGCTGTGTCGAAGGTCGGTTTCAAACGCCTCGACATCCTGCGGCCCGGCCTGCTCCGTGGCGAGCGCAAGGATGATCTGCGTCCGCTTGAAGCGCTTGCGCAATTTGCCAGCCCGGTGATCGACCCGCTGATGCCCGCAAAATGGGAGATGTTCCGTTCGATTGACGCTGATTTGGTGGCGGAAGCGGCATTGGGCCTGTGCCAGCGCAAGGCGCAGGGGCGCTTCACCCATGACAATGAGGCGATGAAGCGGGCAGCACGCGAATGGCGCGCCAAGACGTTGCACGCGGCGGAGTAGCGCGGATGGACTGGAACCCGATTTTTGGCGCGGTGAACATGCTGGCCCTGATCGCATGGACCGCTTTGATCCTCTTGCCGCGCTGGCCCGCTTTGCTTGCTGCCTTGCTTTATCTGGGGGTTGGCCTGCTCTGCCTTGTCTATGCCGCTGGCCTGATCGGGGTCTTGAGCGGCGCCATCCCGACTGACGGGGGAGGGGCGGACTTTTCTTCCATTGAAGGTGTGCGCGCCATCTTTGCCAGCGATGCGGGCGTCACCATCGGCTGGACGCATTACCTCGCCTTTGACCTGTTCGTCGGGATCTGGATTGCCCGCGATGGAGACATGAAGGACATTTCGCGCTTCATTCAGGCTCCGGTGCTGCTGGCGACATTCCTTGCCGGGCCACTCGGCCTCGGGCTGTGGCTGCTGATCCGTGAACCGCCGGCGCGCAAGCTTGGTCGCTGGCATTAGTAACGGGCAGGCTGCAAACCGCTGGACCGTGACTGCCTGAAATGCTTAACCCAAGGGCAAACAGCTTTGGGAGAGCAAGCATGACATGGGAAGGGACCGTCAAGGGCGATCCTCATCACGATTTCGTGACCTTCGATGAAATTCTGGCTTTCTGGGCCGAAAAGCGCCCCGATCAAACCGCGTTCGAACAGGACGGGCGCATTACCAGCTATGCCGAAGCTGACGCGATGACCCGTCGCCTGATCGCGCTGTTCAAGTCGCGCGGGTTGGCAAAGGGGGACAGGATCGCGTGGCTCGGCAAGAATTCCGATCGCTATTGCCTGCTTTACATGGCGGCAGCGCGCATGGGCGCTGTGATGGTGCCGATCGGCTGGCGGCTGGCTACGCCTGAAATCGCCTATATCCTGTCAGACACCGGGGCAAAGCTTGTGTTCGCGGGCGAGGAATTCGTCGACACCGCACTGGCGGTTGCCGCTGATGTGCCCGAAAAGCCTGCCGTGATCGAGGCATCGGCCGCGCTGCGTGAGGCTGCGGGTCTTGAGCCGGCGGCTTATGACCCCCCACATGCGGATGATCCGATCCTGCAACTCTACACCTCTGGCACCACCGGCAATCCCAAGGGCGCGGTGCTTTCCAACGCCAATCTGCTGGGCCTGCGCAATCCCGGCAATGCCATCGGATTGCATTGGAATTTCTACGACCAAGGCGACTGCATGCTGGTTGCCATGCCGTGTGCGCATATTGGCGGCACGGGCCTGATCAACATTGCTCTGGCCAATGGCATACGGTGCCTTTTGCAGGCCGAATTCACGCCCGTTGGCGTGCTTGAGGCGATCGAGAACGGGGCAACCCATATGTTCATCGTGCCCGCTGCGCTGCAAATGGTGGTGCAGCATCCGCGCGCACCCGAAACCGATTTCTCGCACCTGCGCTATCTCATGTACGGCGCCGCGCCGATGCCACTCGAACTGCTCAAGCAGGCGGTGCGCACCATGCCCAATGCGAACTTCCTGCAGGCTTACGGCATGACGGAAACCAGCGGGACGATCTCGATCCTCCCGCCCGAAGATCACACCATCGAAGGCAACCAGCGGATGCGTTCCGCGGGCAAGGCCTGTCCGGGTGTCGAGATCGAGGTGCGGGGGCCAGACAACAAGGAGGTGCCGCACGGCGAAATCGGCGAAGTCTGCATCCGATCCCCCTCGAATACTGCAGGTTACTGGAAACTGCCCGATGCCACCGCCAAAACGATTGATCCGGATGGCTGGCTGCATACGGGCGATGCCGCGGTGATGGACGAAGACGGCTATGTCTATATCCAGGACAGGATCAAGGACATGATCATTTCGGGCGGCGAAAACGTCTATCCCGCCGAAGTCGAAAACGCCGTGTTCGGTCATCCTACCGTGGCCGAGGTCGCGGTGATCGGTGTCCCAAGCGAGCGCTGGGGCGAAGAGGTGAAAGCCTGCGTGGTCCCCAAGCCTGGCGCAACCATCGACGAGGCCGAACTGATCGCCTGGACCCGCGAGCGCATCGCGGCGTTCAAGGCCCCCAAAAGCGTGGACGTGATCCCCGAAATGCCGCGCAATGCCTCTGGCAAGATCCTGCGGCGGCAATTGCGTGCGCCGTATTGGGAGGGGCAGGAGCGGCAGGTCAATTGATGGCGGCGGCGCAGCGATGAAGAAGCACGCACCCGCTGCTATGCGCAACCGCGATCCCATCGCGGCGGTATTGCATCAGGAATTGCCGGAAAGCGGCACCGTATTGGAAATTGCCAGCGGATCGGGCGAACATATCGTCCATTTCGCGCATCTGTTCGGCAATCTCGACTGGCAGCCGAGCGATCCCGATCCCGAAGCGATTGCTTCGATCCTCGCCTATTTCAACGAATATGACGGCACCAACCTGCGTCTGCCGATGGTGCTGGATGCGGCATCACCCGCAAGCTGGGAGGTCCGCGGCGCTGATGCAATCCTGTGCATCAACATGATCCATATCAGCCCGTGGGAAGCGACCCTGGGCCTGTTTGAAGGAGCTGCCCGGTTTCTGGGCGGCAGGAATCTGCCGCTGATCCTGTACGGCCCATATATTGAGCAGGGCGTTGAAACGGCGCCGTCGAACATCGAGTTCGACGAAAGCCTGCGCTCAAGAAACGGGCAGTGGGGTTTGCGCCGGCTGGAGGATGTCGATGCCGTCGCAGCCAGCCACGGCTTTGCGCGCACGGCCCGCCATGCGATGCCGGCCAACAATCTGACAGTGGTTTACCGCGCCGGTTGAGCCTCTTCGCGCGAAGCGGGCGGGGCATGGCTGATCACCTCTTCGCCCTTGCGGCCGACGGATTCGATGTCGCGGCCAAGGCCTTTGACAGTGTTGCAGCCGGTTGCGCCAAGGGCGAAGGCTCCAAGCGCTGCGGTAAGAACGATCTTGCGGATCATGGATGGGGGTTCCTTTCTGCGCCAGCTTTAGCGCAATCAGACCTCGGTTGTCTGCGTCTTTTGACGCGCGACCGCGATCTGCCGTTCCCTCCATGCGATCAGCAGCCCCGCTGCGACGATAAGCGGCGCGCCGAGCCAAAGGCTGGCAGGCGGTGCGCGGTCGAACACGCTGAAACCATACCACGTAGCCCACAGCAACGACGTGTAATCCATCAACAATATCACTCCGGCAGAGCCGAACCGGAGCGATGTGGTGAGCAATATTTGTGCAAGCGCTCCGCACAGCGCCATTGCCACGATGATGCCCCATGTCTGGGCATCGTGCGTCTGAAACACGAAAGGCAGCGCCAGCGCCGCGACAGGGGTTGTCAGCGCAACGAACCAGAAGACGATCGTCCAGGGTGCTTCGGTCTTGTTCAGGTCCTGAATCTGGAAGCTGATCAGCGCCACCATGAAAGCCGCGACAAGTCCCACAACCGCGCCGATCGGGTCCATTCCGGTTGCGCCGCCCAATCCGAAGGCAGGCTGGGTCAGCACGACGACGCCGGAAAACCCCAGCGCCACCGCGCCCCAGCGATACATGCCCACTTTTTCACCAAACAGGACAACGGCAAGCAGCACGGCAAAGAAAGGGGCGGTAAAGCTGATCGCGGTGGCCTCTGCGAGTGGTAGGAGGATGACCGCTCCATAGACGAAGAACATGCCTGTGAGGCCATAGGCGGCCCGCAGCGTGTGCGCGCCGAACCGCTTTGTCCTGATCGTGCCGAGCTTGCCCCAGGCGGCCAGCAATGCGGCGATGCAGATCAGCGAAATGAATTGCCGCCAGAACACCAGTTCGGCCAGATGCGCTCCGCGTTCGCCAGCCAGCTTCACCAGCATCGCCATGGTCGCCAGCGTTGCCGCCGTCGCAAGGCGAAGGCCCAACGCAAGAAATGGGCGGGGGCGGGCTACGGAACCATCCATAATTGGGGCATTAGGCACCACGCAGCTTTGCGCAAGCGATGTGCGCGCCTACATGGTGCGGAACATGAAAATGCTCCACGATCTTGTCTTTGCCAGCGACGCGGTTTTGATGGCGCTTGCCGGGCTGGGTTTCTGGCTGTTCGCCGGGTTTTGCCTGGTCATGGACAGGCTGCGCACAGCGCGCCGATCTCTCGATCGGCTGGAACGCGTCGGCTGGGTTCCGTGGACCGGGCTGTTCCTTGGCAGTGCGATCATCGGCGGTGGCTGCCTCGCGATGAGCCTTCCGGTGGTGCTGGGCAACATGTGACAGGGCTGACCAGATTTTGATCAGCGGCCCGGCAAGAACTTGCCGCATTGTCGGTGCCGCAAGTTTGTGATATCCGGTGACAAATCAGAAGAGTCGTACCCCTGAAAGTCTATCCGATGTAAGGTGTTCTCTCATGCGGCCAGTTGCGCTTGCTTTGCTTGGGTGTGCAGCGGTTTTGCTGCCACTTGCTTTTCTGACCGGTGAAAAACCCGCACCTGCGGCCGATCACCTCGATCCGCCAGCGCGGACCAATCCAAACAGCGACAGCACGCCCGATTTCGCGGCAGACATCGCTGATCTCTATGTAACGCATGATGATGATGTGGTCACCATGACAGTGACATTCGGGGGGCCGTCTTCGCCGCAATTGCCCGCTTTCTACGATCCGAACGTGCGCTACACGATTTCGGTATCGAACCAGCCACCCCGCCAGACCACCGACATTCCCATCGTCTTCAGCTTCGGGCGTGAAAGCGGCACTTCTGATGGCGCATTCGGAGTGCGGGTCAAAAACGTTCCGGGGGTCGATGGCGATATCATCGGTTCGGTCGAACGGATCATCGAAAAGGACGGCGTCCGCGTTTTTGCGGGACTGGTCGACGATCCATTTTTCTTTGACTCCCAAGGCCTAACCGACACGCGCCGCACCGGTGCATTGAGTTTCCGCAATGATCGCGATTTCTTTGGTGCCCAGAACATCACCGCATTCGTGATCGAGATACCGCGCGACAGGCTGGAAAACGGCGCGAACGAGCTGGAGTTCTGGACATTCAGCGAGCGGCTGGGAGGGCAGTTCAATGGCTGATCGGCGCAGTCTTGCCAGTATTATGGCCCTTGGCCTCGCTTGCACGCTCGCGGCTTGTGGCAGCGATGAGCAAGCGCCTGTCCCGCCACCGGAAGGGACCGAGCTCGTCACCAGTGTCGTGCCTTGCCTTGAACAGGTCGTACCCGGCACGGGCAAGCGGGTGGTCGATCTGGTGGTGCCCGATACGATCAACGTCGATCTGTCGAAAGCATCCGGTTTCCCCAACGGGCGCCGTCTGGAAGACCCGGTGATCGACGTCACGCTGGCGATCATCTTCCTCGACATGGCAGTGCACACACCTACCACCTTTGTGAACCTGCCGCTGAACCCTCCCGCGAATGATCGTCCCTTCCGCGCCGAGTTTCCCTATCTTGCGCTGCCTCAGGGCAATCCGCCCTTGTCGGGTTCGGACTCTGCGGTTTCGTTCGATTTTGTCGATGCGCCCGACGATCAGTTCGTGCGGGTCGATCGCACCGGCATGCCCGCGATCTCTCCGGCACTGGTCGCTCCCCAACGGCGCAACGAATACAATGATGCCGGGCCTGCAGAGGATGCGGCGTTCATTTTCGCGTCGGAACTGACAACGCAATTGCAGGTGCTTCACGAAGTGCTGGTTGACGATTTTCAGGCAGCCGGTCTCACTTCCTGTGCCCTCGTTCGCACCCTTTAAGCGCCGATGGACGCCATGCCGCTGCGAGAGGCTCTTCGCTGGATGATCCTGCTGATCATCGCCCTCGTGGCGATGACGGGTCTTCAGCGGTTCTTCGACGGAACGTCCGCGATCGAGCCCGCGCGGGCGGCGGTTCCTGCATGGGGTCCTTCTGATTTTTCGCAAGCACTTCAGATGCTTGACAGGGATGTGGCGCGATCCAGAGCCCGTCTGGCCGCCATCCCGGACTCTTGGGCCGCACATGAGGCATTGGCCATGTCGCTCCATGCGCGCGGACAATTGAACGGTTCGCACGAGGATCTCGCAGCGGCCCTCGAAAGCGCCGAGAATGCGCGGCAACTCGCGACTGAACCGAGCGGCCCCGCTCTGTCGCGGGCGATCGTGAACCTTGCTCTGCATCGCAATGATATTGCCGCTGAGGAAATTGCTCGGATGGACAGCTTTGCCGTCCCCGCTGATCCACCCGATCGTGCAGAGGCGGAAGCGATACTCGGCGATGTCGCGCTGTATGCGGGCGATTACCGGGCGGCGCTGGAGCGATACCGGGCGGCCGAAGCCATGTATCCCAGCGCCGGTACTGCTGTACGACTGGCGGACTGGTTTCGCCATCAGGGCCAGTTCGAGCGCGCAAGGGCGACATTGAAAGCCGGTTTTGACAGGCCTCAGGTCACTCCTTGGACGCGAGCGGCCTTGCTGCTGCAACTAGGCGCCATTGACCTTCAGACCGGGGACTGGGCGGCGGCGGAGCGGTATTTCGAACAGGCCGATGCGGCCTTTCCGGGATGGTGGCTGACGCGCGCACATCTGGGGCAGATGGCCGCCGTACGTGGTGATTTCGCCCGCGCCGAAAGCCTTTATCGCGAAGCGATGCAAGGGGCTGAGCGACCATCGGTGTTGGATGCGCTGGCGGCGGTTCTCGAAGCGCAGGGGCGGAACGAAGAGGCCGCCCGTATCGCGCAAGCGGCGGCAGGATTGTGGAAGGCGAGGGTCGCAAGCCATCCCGAAGCCTATGCCGATCACGGATTTGAAGCGGCCCTTTCCCAAGGAGACACCGCAGGCGCGTGGCAATTGGCATCGCTCAATTACCGCAACCGGCCTTATGGTGACGGGCGGATCGGACTGGCGCGCGCGGCAGCGGCAAGAGGGCGCGACGAAAGCGCGCGGGCGATTCTTGAAGAGCTCGGTCGCACCGGTTGGCGATCAACCGAACAATACCGCGTGCTGGCCGAGGTGTGCGAGCGGTTGAAAGATCAGTCCTGCGTCGCGTCCGCGCGCAAGGCGGCGCTCGCGATCAGCCCCTTGGCCTTTGACCCGCGATCCGACCTGCTGTTTTTCAGCAATCACTAAAGCGTGTCCGGGCGCACGGCCCGGACCTTGGGGCCTTACAGGCAGGCTTCCAAATACGCCTGATCGAAACCGAATTGACGCGCTTTTTCAAGCGTATACGGGCGCAGGCCGCTTGAGCGGAATTCGCCCATGATCTTGCCGTCTTCGCTCTCGTCGAGGTACTCGAACTTGAACAGGTTCTGCGTCACGATCACGTCGCCTTCCATCCCGATCACTTCGGTGATGTCGGTGGTGCGGCGCGAACCGTCGCGCAGACGCTTTACCTGCACGATCAGGTCAACCGATTCGGCGATCTGGCGCGAAATGGCTTCCTTCGGGATCTTGATGTCGCCCATCAGGATCATGTTTTCCATACGGCCAAGGCATTCGCGCGGGCTGTTGGCGTGAAGCGTACACATCGACCCGTCGTGGCCCGTGTTCATCGCGGCGAGAAGGTCGAAACACTCCGCGCCACGAATTTCGCCCAGGATGATGCGGTCAGGACGCATACGCAGGGCGTTCTTCACAAGGTCGCCGATGGTGATCGCGCCTTGCCCTTCGAGGTTCGGCGGACGGGTTTCCAGCGGCAACCAGTGCGGCTGCTGCAGGCGAAGTTCCGCCGCGTCCTCGATCGTCAGCACGCGCTCGCCCGGGTCGATCATCTTCGACAGGGCGTTGAGCATGGTCGTCTTACCCGAACCGGTACCGCCCGAGATGACGATGTTCATCCGGCAGGCACCGGCGATCTTGAGGCAGGTCGCCATCTTTTCGCTCATGGAACCGAATTCCTTGAGCATGTCGATGGTGATCGGTTTTTCGGAGAATTTACGAATCGATATGGCGGTGCCGCGCAGCGACAGCGGTGGAACGATCACGTTCACACGGCTGCCGTCCTTGAGACGGGCGTCAGCCAGCGGTGTGGTCTGGTCGACGCGGCGGCCGACCTGGTTCACGATCCGCTGGGCGATCTGGAACAGGTGCTGTTCGTCGCGGAACCGGATCGGCGCGATCTGCAGCTTGCCCTTTTTTTCGATGTAGGTCTGATCCGGGCCGTTGACCATGATATCGGACACGTCCGGATCATTCAGCAGTTCTTCTAGCGGACCAAAGCCCAGCAGCTCGTCGATCAGAACCTTTTCGAGCGCGAATTGTTCGCGGCGGTTGAGCGTTACCTTGAGCTCGGCCAGCACTTCCATGATGATCGGGCGGAATTCTTCCGACAGTTCATCCTTGGTCAGCGTGGCGGCTGCTTCCGGGTCGACGCGTTCGAGCAGGCGGGGGAGGACCTGCTCCTTGATCTTGTGGACGCTCGCTTCGAAACCGCCGGCTTCGGCCTCGGCGGCGTTGGTTGCGTTCATGCGTTCCGACAGACGCTCCATCGCGCTGGCGGTGGCATTGCCGGCAGGCTTGGGCGCGGGCTTGGGCGCAGCCGGACGCTCGCCGCCGCTGCCGGGCAGGGGCGGGAATTGCTCGCCACCCTTCGCCTCTTCTGCACCGCTGCTGCTGCCACCTTTCATCGGCCGGGCCACACCGAATGCGGGCTTTGCGCCCGGTCTCATTCCAGCTGGGCCACCCTTTTTGCCGAATGCGCTCATTACATAGCCCCCAAGGCTTTCTGCATAGTCATCCTGCGCTGGTCGCAAACTTGTAACGAACAGCGCCTCTCGAAAAGTGGTGAATAATTGGGAAACCTTATTTTTTCCCTAAAACCGGCCTCGTCATGCAGAACCATTCCGGCCTTTCGCATGGCCGTGCGGGGGATAGAATCGGTTCGCCCCTTTACGCTGCGGGAAGCACAGGCGAGTGAGCCGGGAGGCGGCCCTGACAGGGGTGGCCAGTGCGAACAGGCAAGGATCGGGCACCCGGATGCACAAGCTGTTAGGGGCGTGGAGCAAGCTGGTTGGCGGAAATGCCGCCAATGGCGTCTTGCAACTGGTGATCTTTGCGATCGCGGCGCAAGCGCTTGATCTGGCTGCGCTCGGCATAGTCATCCTGATCCAGGCTTATGTCCGCCTGATCGACGGATTGTTCAATTTCCAGTCGGTCAACGTGTTGACCAATTTCCTCGCCGGGGCGCAGGAAAGTAACGACACGGATCGATTGCGGGGATTGCTCAAGGCCGGGCTGATCGTCGATTTCGGGACAGCGTTGATCGCCACAATTGTCGCAGTCGCTTTGCTGCCTCTTGTCGCGCCGTGGTTGGGCATCGACGGGCACTGGATCGCACTTGCCGCCGGATTCTGCATCGTGATCGCGACACGCACCTTTGGCGCGATCGAGGCGGGACTGCGCTGCTACGACAGGTTCGGCGCGATCAGCCTGAGGCCGGTGGCGGTTTCACTGGTAACCTTGGCCGGATCGCTGATTGCCTGGTTCGCGCAGGCCGGGGCCGAGGTGTTCCTGATCATCTGGCTGGTGGCGGAAGTGGCCGCTAACCTTGTCTATCTGGTCTGGTCGCTCGTGATCCTGCGAGCGCATGGCGTGTCGGGATTGCGGCAAGCGGATGCGCGCGGCGCGATTGCCGCCTCGCCGGGTTTCTGGGCGATGATGTGGCAGACCAATGCGACATTCGGCATTCGGATGTTGAGCCAGGAAGGCGATGTCATCCTTGCAGGCGCGGTGCTTGGCCCGGTGGCGGCCAGCCTGCTGCGCGCGGCCAAGAATCTCGCCAATCTCGTCGGACAGCTGGGGCGGCCCTTGCAGCAAGTGGCAAGCGCGCCGATTGCCCGTTTCGCGGCGCGGGGCGAGGGTGATCAGGCGCTGTTCTATGCCGCAAAGATCGCGGCCATTGCATGTCTGGCCGGATTGGTTCTTGCAGCCGTTATGGCGTTGATCGCCGGGCCCGTTCTGGCGCTCGGCTTTGGTAAGGAATTTGCCGCCGGCGCGACGATAACGGCAATCCTGTTCGCCGCGCGGGCGCTTTACCTATCAGGCGTCACCTTGATGCCGCTGCTGATCGCCTTTGGCCAAAGCGGGCGGTTTCTCGGCTCGGTCATCGCCGGAACCGCTGCGTTCTTCATCGTGCTGGGCTGGACGATCGAACCGCTCGGGCTGATCGGTATCGGGCTGGCCCACATCGCCTTTGAGCTGGTGTGGTCCAGCTATGGCTGGATTACTGCGCGCCTGACCTTGCACCGCACGCAGGGTTAGGCGCGGCCCAGCACCTGCTTCACCTTGCGCGAGATGGCGCGGCCCGGCTGTGCCGCTTCGGCATGGAGATACTGATCGGGGTGGACCAGATCGAGCATCGCAGGCGCACCAAACCCGTGGCCTGACAGCTTCGCCGCCGCCTCGGAACCTTCGCGAGCGAACACCAGCATGTTCTGGCGATACCAGAAGGCGATATCGCCATTCTGCCAGATCATCGGGCGGATCGGATCGAATGCCTGATAGCCGTGTTCGGCAAAGTGGCCCGCCCAATAGCTCTGCCATTGTTCATTTACGTGGCCGGTGCCGCCCTGAAACGGGATGGCAGCCGAAAACAGGACGCAGTCGCCCAGCGCACAAAGATCGCCGACAAAGCTGCGCGCGCGGGATTCGGCCAGATGCTCGGCTACTTCCAACGAGATCACGAGATCGAAGCGGCGGTCTGCCGAAACCTTTTCCTCAAGGTTCTGGAAGCTCACCTGCCCTTCATCGAGCACGAGATTGGCGGTGCGCGCCCATGGTCCTTCGAACCCTTGCACCTCGGCAATGCCCATTTCCTGCGCAACCGAAAGCCAGGTGCCGACACCGCAACCGACATCGCAGGCGCTGGCTGGCGCGATCCATTCGCCGATCTTGCCCAATACGAGCCGGGCGGCCGCGCGGGTCCGGGCATCGCGGTCCGCGTGGAAATCGGTGCCGTAGAGGGAATCGGGGGATTGGGCCTTGGTCGCCATTTTGCGCTCGCTGCTGTGCGCCTTAGGTGGCGCGTTGGAAAATATGCCCAATGAGTAAGAAATCTTAGTAACTGCCGGGTTAATGAATTCGCATGAGCCGCAAATTGCTTTCCTCCATCGCGATGACGATCCCGCGTCCCATCAGGCGCGGGCTGAAGACACAGGTCCTTCCTCCGGTGCTGCGCACGGTCAGATCAATTCGCGAAGGTGCGCCGGATAGGCCCGATGCACGCGAATATCGTGTCGCCGCGCAGGAAACCTTTGCCGGATATTACGAAATCCAGCCTATATCGGCTGACGGGCAAGCGGTGCTGGCGCATGCCTCACCCGTCGCCCGCCGTGCGCTCGACGGTTCGGAAATTGCGGCTGTGGGCTGGTTCGATATCGCCTCGGGCGAATGGCACCACGTCGCCGACACGCAATTGTGGTGCTGGCAGATGGGGGCGCGGCTGCGCTGGTGGGATAGCGCGGGGCCGCGCACTCTGGCCTTCAACGCGATGATTGACGGCGCCCCGGCGCATTGTCTCGCCGACAAAGATGGCGGCATGAGAAGGCATTGCGACGTGCCGTTGTTCGACGTGCACGAGGATGCCGGGATCGGCCTTTCGCTCAATTTCGCGCGGCTGGCCCGGTGCCGCCCCGGCTATGGCTATCCGCTGCTGGAAGATCCGTTCGCCCGGCAGAACCTTCCCGATGGCGACGGCGTCACACTGGTCGATCTGGCCACCGGCAAGGGCGAGCTTGCCTATGCCATGCCCCGCTTTGCCGAACTGGTGCCGGGCGCAGATGCGGGCCAATACCATTATCTCAACGCCGCTCTGCTCAGTCCGGAAGGTACGCGGTTCAGCGTCCTGTACAAACGCCTTCCCGAACCCGATGACGTGCACGGGTGGACGGTCGATGCGGTGGTCGGCAATTGCGACGGGTCGGGCCTTATTCGGGTACCGCTGAAGGGGCGGGCATCGCATTACTGGTGGCTCGACGAAGACCGGATCGCCTACACCGACAACACCGGCATTTTCTCCGAATATGTGGTTTTCGATTGCCGCGACGGCTCGCTTTCGCCGCTGTCGTCCACCATGCCCAAGGTCGACGGACATCCCAGCCAGCACGAAGAAAGCGGCCAGTGGGTGACTGATACCTATCCCGATCTCTATGGCGATCAGACGCTGTTCGTGCTGGACAAGGACGGCGGCAATCGCCGCGAACTGGGCCGCTTGCCGGCAGATCGCCGGTATCAGGACGAATGGCGCTGTGATCTGCATCCACGCTGGTCGCGCGACGGAAAGCTGGTGGTGGTCGATTCCACCCACGAAGGCTACCGCGCGCTCTATCTGGTTGATACCGGGAACCGGTGATGCCTGCGATTACCGTCCTGATGGGGGTCCACAATGGCGAGGCGTTTCTGGCCGAAACGCTGGAAAGCGTCGCCGCGCAGACATTTTCCGATTACGAATTCGTGATTGTCGATGACGCATCGAGTGATGGCACACCCGCGCTGCTTGCGTCTGCGGCGGAAAATGATCCGCGCATCCGCATCATCACGAACGACACCAATCTGGGCCTAACCCGCTCGCTCAATCGCGGGCTTGAGGCGGCGCGGGGAGAATTCATCGCGCGGATCGATGCCGATGACGTGTGCCTGCCTGATCGGCTGGCGATCCAGCACGCGCATATGCAAGCGCACCCGCAAGAAATCGGCATTACCGCGAATTTCGAGATGATCGACGGGGAAGGGCGGGTGCTGCGTCGCGGTGGCGAGCCGCTTGACGATTGGCAGGTGCGCTGGCTGCTCGGCTGGAACCCGCCGGGGCCGCATCCGACATTCTTCTTCCGCCGTTGTCCCGATGGCACAAATCCGATCCGCTATGACGAAGGATTCCGCACCGCGCAGGATTTCGACTTGTGGAGCAGGCTTGCCGCGCTTGGCCCCACCCGCCGGTTGCCCGATGCACTGATCCGCTATCGCCGGCACGCAGGCGCGATTACGCATTCTCGGCGGCATGAACAGGCGCAGAATTGCGCGGCAATCGGGCGCCGGAACCTCGCTGCACGTCTTCCGCAAGAGATTGCGCAAGGGCTGGAGCCGCTGATTGCGCTGTTCTCATACAATGCCAAAGCTACGCCCGCCACGGTCCGGGCGGCGATTGCGGGGGCTGATGCGATGGTCGCGCATGATTGTGCTTCGGCGCCCGGCGCATCGCATCGCGGCTGGGTACGCAAGATGACGGCGGGTCTGCTGGCCGATTCGATCCTGTCACGCGGCGCGGGCCTTTCATCGCCTGCCGCAATTGCCGCTTTCGTCTGGCACGGCCGCGCTCATCTGCCGCATCTTGCCCGAGCGGTTGCCGGTGATCCGGGGACTGCCATCAAGAGCCTGCGGGGCCGCAAGCGCGGGTGAATATCTATTGGGTGTAGGCCTGCGCGGTTGCCTCGGCCACGCGGCGCCAGCTGAAGTGCCGCCGTGCTGCAAGCTGTGATTGCGCGATAAAATCCGCCCGCGCCGCGGCATTCCAGTCGCGGATCGCAAGAATTCTGTCCGCCCATGCCTGGGCATTGCCGGGGGGCAGAAGAAACCCGGTTTCTCCGTCGATCACCGCGTCCTTCAATCCGCCTGTCGCCGATGCCAACACAACCCCGCCGACGCTGGCGGCTTCGGGGGCGATCAGGCCAAAGCCTTCGAATTCGCCATTCGCGCGCTCGATATTGGGCATGACGACACAGGCGGCAGCGGCGAAATGCCGGGCCAGTTCGGTTTGCGCCATCGGGCCGAGGAAGTTGACCCTAGGAAAATCCAGCACCGCGTCCTCGCTCGCATCCCAGCGCGTACCGATCACGGTCAATTGCATGGTTTCGGGCAACCGCGGCATCACCTCGCGCACGAACCAGCTGCAACCCTTTTGAGTGATAAGCCGCCCTGCGAACAGGATTGTGTCCCGATCGAAGGACGTTGGCGGGCCAGCGCGAAGATCGGTGGCAAGCGGCACGACAGCACGTGGTTGCCAACCAATATCCTTGAGCCTGTCACGCGTGGCATGGGAATTGGCGATGACCCCGGAACGCCCCAGCAGGCGCGTGCCCAGTTTCTGGTAGGCCTCGTAAACGCTGCCGAGAAACCCGCCGCGCAGACCATAGGACACATCGGTGCCATGGGCGGACAGGACAAGCCGCGCCCTCGGGAAAAAGGCATGAGCCATCAAACCCAGCGGCCAGATCGCCATATCGCCGCAATGGATGATTGCGGGTGCATCGCGCAGCGCGAACAGGCGGCGCAGGACAGTGAAGGGAAACAGCAGCAGAGCAAGCGCTGTTGGCGGCAAACCGTTGTCGCGCCCTTTCAGCGCAATCACGTCAACCGGGTGGAGCCTTGCCAGCTCTTCACTCAGCCGTTCGCTGTAGGTTTCCATGCCGCCGACCGCCGGGCCCCACTTGCGGGTGATGAACAGCACCCGCGCCGCGCTCCTCGCGTTATCTGTACGGATCGGAAGATCGGTGGGCATGGCTGTCATTCTGCGCCGATCCGCGATCAGAATCCACGCCAGTATGGTCGTTCAGGCGGCGGGGCATCTGGCGCGCGCAATGCCTTGCCCCAGATGATCCCGGCTTCGCCGCCGCCGGTGTTTTCCAGCGTCACCATGCCGCGATCAAGCGCGATGATGGAGCCCGCATTATGTCGCGTTCCGTTGATGCTGATTGACCCGCCCGTGACGGTGTAGGGGCCGGTCACCAGCACTTCATAGCTCTCGCTCTGTCCCGCAGGCACGGTCTTGCCCGCCAGCCAGAACGGCCCCCAGAACGGGCGATAGGTCGCGCGCAGCACGGCCCTGTCATCCTCGCGGAAGCGGGCCTGTTGCGGCAGTCCCTGCATCACGGCGAGAAGGGTCGGGTTTTTTTCCGGTTCTGCCGTCAACAACAGCGGCACGGATTTGTCTTCCAGCAGATTGCGGAAATAGCCTTCGTCGCGGGCATGCTGGCTTTCGATCCCCCAAGCTGTGAGGAACCCGTTTTCCTTGCGATGGGCGGGCAGCATGTCGGGGAAGTCGATATAGCCTACCGGCTCGTCAAAGATCGTGTCTGCGGCGATCTGGATTTCGCGTTGCTGATCCTTGAAGCCCGGCCCGTCGACCGCCCAGACCACGATCCCGCTGATGGCGGCATAGGCGATCAGCAGTTTGAGGCTGTAACGCTCGGCAATCGCGGCAACGCCGATCACGCTGGCGGCAATCACCGGGGCCAGCATCATCGGATAGAAATAGGGCAGCGTGTTGCGATAGATCAGCAGGGCGGCGAGCGGGGCCAGCAGCCCGGCCAGCGCGATCATCTCGTCACGTGGACGGGTTTTCAGTTTGGCAAAGGCAAAACCGATTGCCGCCACCGCTGCGACCGAAATGATAGCCGCCTTCACCGCAAAATGGAGGTAGATCGGCATGCCCGCGAACAGCATCGATTGGCTGACCCCGCTGGCATAGGACGCGCCCGTTTGTGCATCGGCATCGCCCAGCACCGACCCGTGCCATAGATACAGCGCGGCAAAAGCAATCGCGGCCGATACCGGGATCGCGGCAATCCTTAGCGCGATTGCGGGCGCGAACTTCGCCTCTGACCAGCGCAGCCATGCGAGCCCGGCAAAGGCGGGCAGGAACAGGATCGTCTTGACCGTCACCATTCCGGCAAAGCCGACAAGCAATCCTCCCAAGGCAATCCAGCCAAGCGAGAGCCGCGACCGCGCGAGCACCGCAAGTGCGGCGACGAGCGGGGCGGTGGCGAGCGGATCGGTTCGGAAAGACCAGCCATGCTGCATCGTGAATCCGGCGGTGAGCCAGACGAGCGCCGCAGCCAGCGCGTATTCGCGGCGTGCGAACTTGCCGGCAATCAGCGCGATCGATGCCGCGGTGACAAGGGCGCAGGCGAGCATGAACAGCCGCCCGATGACGATGCCGTCAACACCGGTGCTGGCGATGCCGGGGATCCATTGGAACAATTGCACATGCAGCGTTTGCAGCGGGCGCAGCGCCTCGCCTTGGGTGAAATCGACGATCTGGCCGTAGAAGAAGAATTCGTCCCAGTTGATCGTCCGGGTAAGCGCGAAATGCACCTGCACGACGGCGATCACGGCCAGCGCGATCAGTGCCAGCCACGAATGGTCACGAGATGCATCCTGCGTGGGGGCAGGGACTTCGATGGTTTCCATGCGGCTCATGGGCTTGGGCAGGCTTACCCGGCTTTGCGCAGGGTTTCGGTGGTGTCGAGTGCTGCGGGCGCGCTTCGCTGAGCCTCCGCCTCGATCAGCTTTTCCTCGATCCGGCGCAGCTTGAGCATGTTGGCTTCGAGCAGTTTGCGATTGGTTGCAATCAGATCAGCCAGAATGCCAAGCGTCGCCACCAGTACGCCGACGGTGAGCAGCGCGCCGCCGATCACCAGCGATTGCACATGGCCATCGCCATCGCCGCTGAAATAGAACCACAGGAAGCGCCCGATTGGAACCAGCCCGGTCAGCGTCGCCAGCATGCCAAGGCCGACAAACACCCGCAGCGAATTGAAAGTGGTGTAGGCGCGCAGGATGGTAACGCCGGTCTGCTGGATGAAGCGCGGGATCGACTTGAACAGGCGCGAAGGCCGGGTCGCGGCATGGGTGCGGATCGGTACGCTGGTGATCGCCAGCCGCTTGCGCCCTGCCTGGATCAGCATGTCGGTGGTGTAGCTGAAATCGGTGGTGATGTTGATGCGCTGCGCTGCGTCGCGGCTGATCGCGCGAAAACCGCTGACGGCATCGGTGATGTCGGTCGCCGAAAGCGTGCGAACGACATAGCTGCCAAGCCGTTGCAGCATCCGTTTGCCAAGGCCGAAATGTTCATTGCGGGCAACCGAACGATCGCCGATGCAGATATCGGCTTCGCCCGCCACGACAGGGGCGACAATCTTGGCGATGTCCGCGCCTTCGTACTGCCCGTCGGCATCGGTGTTCACGATGATGTCCGCGCCTTCGGCAAGACATCGATCGATGCCCGAACGGAAAGCTTCGGCGAGGCCGCGGTTGCGGCGGTGGCGAACGATGTGATGCACGCCCCATCGCCGGGCGACACCCGAAGTGTCATCCGAACTGCCATCGTCGATGATCAGATATTCGATCGTATCGACCCCGTCGATCTGGCGCGGCAGCTTGGCGAGAGTCGCCGGCAAGGTCTCCGCTTCGTTAAGGCAGGGAATCTGGATGATCAGCTTTGTCATTGGTTCGGTTAGGCCCCCGTTGGCACTCTTTGAGCACCGGTTCAGGGTGGTGTTACCGGGAGGGGTTTAAGCAATCGTAAACCATGATGATGTTGGCGAGCGCCCGCTCTTGCCTTTCGGTTTGGCTTGGCCCACGGGGGCGCATGATTAGGCCATCTGGATCATTCCATGACCCCGCATGAACGCAGCGGTCTGGGCTATGCTGTCGCCGGGTTCGCCATCCTTTCGATGGGAGACGCGGTGGTAAAGAGCATGGCGGGTGAATGGCCGCCCTATGCGGTTGCCGCCTTGCGCTTTTCCATTGGCGCCTGCGGGCTTTCGCTGCTGCTGCTGCGCCAGGAAGGGCCGCGCGCCTTCATCCCGCAAAAACCATGGCTGCAGGTCGCCCGCGGTCTGTGCCTCGCGCTTGCATCGGTCTGCTTCTTCTCAGCGATCTACATCATGCCGCTGGCAGAAGCGCTGGCGATCGGGTTCCTGTCACCCATCCTGACGCAGGCCTTTGCCGGGCTGCTTTTAGGGGAAAAGGTGCGGCCCAAGGTCTATCTCGTTTCGATTGTCGCGCTTGCCGGGGTGGTGATCATCCTGCGGCCCAATCTCGCGCTGCTGGGGTGGGGCGCCTTGCTGCCGTTGGTTTCGGCCACGTTCTTTGCGTTGCTGATGGTATCCAATCGCGCCAGCGCCGGCCAAGGCAGCGCGCTGTCGATGCAGGTTTTCGTCGCTGCTTTCAGTATTCCCATCCTGATTGCCGTATGTATCGCCGCCAAGGTTTCGGGCGTGCCGGAACTGGATTTCGGCTGGCCCAGTTGGGATGTGGTGCTGCGCTGCGCCGTGGTGGCGGTGACGGCCACGACCGCCCATTGGCTCGCCTATGTCGGCACAAGCCGCGCCGGTGCGGCACAGGTCGCGCCTGCGATCTATGTGCAGTTGATAGTCGCAGTCGTGCTGGGCTGGGCGTTTTTCGACGACGTGCCCGATCTTTACACCGGAATCGGAGCAAGTTTGATCATCGCATCCGGACTATATCTTTGGCGAGACGGGTTGAAGGCGAGCGCGCCTTCGATAAATGCGGGTGCACGGCCATAAAACCTTGGTTATCGAGCTTTCCTTCAAGGCTTGTTCAACCTTACCGGGTTAACCACCCGACTTCAGCTTCAGCATCGCCTCAAGGCATCAGGGGAAATCAGGACAATGTGCGGCATTATCGGGATCGTGAGTTCGCATCCGGTGGCAGATCGACTCGTCGATGGTCTCAGGCGGATGGAATATCGCGGCTATGACAGCGCCGGGGTTTGCACCCAGTACAATGGCGAGATGATCCGGCGCCGCGCCGAAGGCAAGCTGCTCAATCTGGTTGGCGTGCTGGAACGTGAGCCTGCCCCAGGCAATGTCGGGATCGCGCACACGCGCTGGGCCACGCATGGAGCGCCCACAGCAGCCAATGCGCACCCCCATGCGACCGAAGAACTGGCGCTGGTGCACAATGGGATCATCGAGAATTACAAGGCCCTGCGTGAAGAACTGGCCGACGAAAACCGCACCTACCAGAGCGAGACCGATACCGAAGTCGCCGCCCATCTGATTTCATCGCGGGTCGAAAAAGGAATGTCACCGCAGGAGGCGGTCGCCGATGTCCTCCCCCGTCTGCGTGGTGCTTTCTCGCTTGCCATTACTTTCCGCCAGAATCCCGATCTGCTGATAGGGGCGCGACTCGGCTCGCCTTTGGTCGTGGGATATGGCGATGGCGAGATGTTCCTCGGCTCGGACGCGCTGGCGCTTGCTCCGCTGACGCAGCGGATCACTTATCTCGAAGAAGGTGACTGGGTGATCATCACGCGCGACGGTGCGCAGATTTTCGATGCCGAAAACAACCCGGTCGAACGTGCGATCCAGGCTTCAGGCGCTTCGGCAGCTGCAGTGGAAAAGGGCAATTACCGCCACTTCATGCAGAAGGAGATCTTCGAGCAGCCCACAGTGGTGGCGCAAACGCTCACCTCCTACCTGCGGCGCGAGGACAATTCGGTCGCCCTGCCGCAATTCGATTTCGACATTTCCGGGATAAAGCGGCTGACGATCGTGGCATGCGGCACGTCCTATTACGCCGGTCTGGTCGCCAAATACTGGTTCGAGCAGTTCGCCCGTGTCCCGGTCGACATCGATGTGGCATCGGAATTCCGCTACCGCGAACCCGTACTTGAGGAAGGCGGACTGGCGCTTTTCATCTCTCAAAGCGGTGAGACCGCGGACACGCTGGCCGCGCTGCGCCATTGCAAGGCCGAGGGGCAGACGATCGGCGTGGTCGTCAATGTTCCGACAAGTTCGATGGCGCGCGAGGCTGATCTTTTGCTCCCGATTCATGCCGGGCCTGAAATCGGGGTCGCTTCGACCAAGGCTTTCACCTGCCAGCTTGCGGTGCTGGCCGCGCTGGCGGCGCATATGGCGGTGAAGAAAGGGCGCATGACCCGTGAGCAGGAAAAGGAAGTGGTCGGCCACCTGCTCGAAACGCCCGCCGCGCTCAACGCCGCGCTAGCGCATGATGATGATATTGCGGCGATGGCGCCGCTCATCGCTCCGGCGCGCGATGTGCTTTATCTGGGGCGCGGGCAGGACTTTCCATTGGCGCTTGAGGGCGCGCTGAAACTTAAGGAAATCAGCTACATCCATGCCGAAGGTTACGCTTCAGGTGAAATGAAGCACGGCCCGATTGCACTGATCGACGATGAGGTTCCGGTGGTGGTGATCGCCCCGTCTGGTCCGCTGTTCGAAAAGACCGTCTCCAACATGGAAGAGGTGCGTGCGCGCGGTGGCAAGGTGGTGCTGATTTCCGACGCCACGGGTATCGAAGAGGCAGGCGAGGGCTGCCTTGCCACGATCGAAATGCCGGTGGTCCACCCGCTGATCGCTCCGCTGGTTTACGCGATCCCGGTGCAACTGCTCGCCTATCACGTCGCTGTGGTCAAAGGCACCGATGTCGATCAGCCGCGCAATCTCGCCAAATCGGTAACGGTGGAATAGGCGGTCTTACGCGCGAAATTTTTTGTTTCGCTGGCCCCCGCTTTACCCACTTCTAACCTTTTGAGGTTAACCGCCGGAGGGTGAGCGACCCGATTTCCCATAAGCCCGCGGCTATCCATGAAGAATTGCCGATTTCCGCCGTACTCGGCTTGTCGGATAATGGCGACATCGATTGGGCGCGTTTGCGCAGCCTGCAATATGCGGCGCTTGCAAAGCTGACATTCTACCGCGCATTCGTTCATGCCTTCCTCGGCATCTTCGTGGCGCAGATGTTCATTCCGCACATCAGCCTGATGTGGATCGGGCTTTGGCTTGTCGCCCTCGCTGCCGTTCACACCCGTGGCCTGATGGTCGATCGTAGCTTTGCCGATGCAGATCAGCGCAAGGTTTCACGTTCCGAATTCACGCAGCATAATGCGATTTCGCTGGCATCGGGCGTCGTCTGGTCTGTGCCGCTGCTGTTCTTCGCCCCGTATGCGCCGGGTGCGGAAACAGCGGCGTTGTACATCGTGGCGATGCTGCTCATGACCCTTTCGGTCTATTACTACACGACTTCGCCAATCAGCATCCTGCTGTTTTCGGGGATCATCTCTATCGCCGCCATCGTCCAGCCTATGCTGGCGGGGCAGTGGACCCTGCTGGGCGCTGTGATCCTGTTCCAGATCGCAACCGTCGTCGGTACCGTTAAGGTCGGGCGCACCTATCTCGCGGCGCGCCTTGCCGAAGACGCGGTCACCGAGAAGGAAGAGGTCGTGTCGCTGCTGCTGCGCGAATTCGAAGAGAACGAAGCCGATTGGCTTTGGGAAGTCGATCCTCAGCGCCGCGTACGCTCGGTCAGCCCGCGCTTCGCCTTTGCGCTCAACGCAACCGACCGTGAAGTCGAAGGACGCCCGCTGCTTGAACTGATCGCGGGCGAACGATGGGAAAGCGGCGATTTCGCACCCTGCCTGCATGATCTGGCTGAGCGGCTGCGCAACCGGGAAAACTTCTCCAACCTGATCGTCCAGGTTTCCATCAAGGGCGAAGAACGCTGGTGGGAGCTTTCCGGCACGCCGATGCGTGACGAACGTGGCAAGTTCGTCGGATTCCGCGGAGTGGGATCGGATGTCACCGAACAGCGGCTTTCCTCGGAAAAGATCGCCTATCTGGCGCGCTTTGACACGCTGACTTCGCTGCCGAACCGGCTGATGCTTACCGAAGCGCTCGAAGAAGCTTTGAAGTATGCCCAGCATTGGCGCACGCGCTGCGCGCTGCTGATGGTCGATCTCGACCGGTTCAAGGCGGTCAATGATTCGCTTGGCCACATGACGGGCGACAAGCTGCTGGCGCAGGTTTCCGCACGGCTTCAGGCGCTGATGGGCGACAATGCGCTCGTCGGGCGCCTGGGTGGCGATGAATTCGCGATCGTCGTGCGTGATGCGAGCGATCCGGAGTTCCTCCGGCGGCTGGCGGGGCAGGTGATCAAGAGCCTGTCGGAACCCTATCTGGTCGACAACCATACGCTCTATGTCGGCGCCAGCGTCGGCTCGGCCATCGGTCCTCGCGATGGCCGCACAGTCGAGGAACTGATGCGCAATGCCGACCTTGCGCTTTATCAGGCGAAAGACATCGGTGGCGGTGAACACTGCCGGTTCGAACCCGTGCTGCACGCCACGGCCGAAGAGCGCCGCCAGCTCGAAGTGAGCCTGCGCAAGGCGCTGGGCCTTGATGAATTCGTGCTGCACTATCAGCCGGTCGTCGATGCCCGCACCGAAGACGTGGTCAGCTTCGAGGCGCTGGTGCGCTGGAACAGTTCGGAGCATGGCTTTGTCAGCCCGGGCAAATTCATCCCGCTTGCGGAGGACACGCGCCTGATCGTGCCGATCGGCAAATGGGTGCTGCGTCAGGCCTGTTTCGAGGCGCGCAACTGGCCCGAGCACGTGAAGATCAACGTCAACGTTTCACCGGAACAGTTGCTGGAGCCGGACTTCCATCAGGAAGTGGTCGATGCGCTGGCGGCTAGCGGCCTGCGGCCTGAGCGGCTTGAGATCGAAGTCACCGAAAGCATCTTCCTGCGCGATGCCAGTGTTGCCCGCAATGCGCTGGAGCAGGCGATGGCGCTGGGTTGTTCGATCGCGCTTGATGACTTCGGGACGGGCTATTCCTCGCTCGGATATCTGCGCAAGCTGCGGTTCTCCACGATCAAGGTCGATCGCACCTTCGTTCAGGGCGCGTCACAGGGCAGCAACGAAAGCCTCGCCATTATCAACGCAGTCGTCGCCATGGCCAAGAGCATGAACATGACGACGACGGCGGAAGGCGTCGAAGATGCCGATCAGGCCGAACTGATCCGCAATCTTGGCTGCGACAAGATCCAGGGCTTCCATTTTGGCCGCCCCATGTCGAGCGAGGAGGCGCGTCGCCTGTTTACTTCGGGCGACGGTGGCGGAATGCGGCTGCGCGCCTGATCACGCGGCCACAAGCGCTCCGACCACGTTTTCAAACAGCTTGCGCCCATCTGCGCCACCCAAAGACGGGTGCGCGGCGGGCTCCATCGCGCGTTCGGGGTGCGGCATCATGCCGAGCACACGGCCGTTGGCGCTCAAGACACCCGCAATGTCGCGCTGTGAGCCGTTGGGGTTGTTGGCATAACGGAACGCCACCCGGCCTTCGCCCTCAAGCGCGTCCAGCGTGGCCTGATCGGCAAAGTAATTGCCATCGTGATGCGCGACTGGGATGCGGATGTGCTCGCCCTGCGCGAATCCGGTGGTGAAAGGCGAGCTCGTGTTCGCAACCTCAAGGTCGACGGTGCGGCACACGAATGTCTGACCGGCATTGCGCATCAATGCGCCGGGCAAGAGCCCGCTTTCGGTTAGCACCTGAAACCCGTTGCAAACGCCCAGCACCGGAACGCCGCGTCCCGCCGCTTCAACGACGGCGCGCAGGATCGGGCTCTTGGCCGCCATCGCGCCTGAGCGAAGGTAATCGCCATAGGAAAAGCCGCCGGGCAGGGCGATGAAATCGAGATTGTCCGGCAGATCGGCATCTCCATGCCAGACACGCAAGGCCGGCTGGCCCGATACCGCTTCGATCGCCACCGCCATGTCGCGGTCGCAATTGGAGCCGGGAAAGGTGATCACGGCGGCGCGAAAAGCCATCAGGCCGGTTCCTTCTGCCCGTCGAGCTTTTCGATCGCGAAATCTTCGATCACCATGTTCGCGAGCAGCTGTTCGCACATTTTCGTCAGCGTTTCGTCGCTGGTGCCATCGGCCACGTCCATTTCGATCAGTCGCCCGATCCGCACGTCTTCCACTCCGGCAAAGCCGAGGCTGTCGAGCGAGTGGTGCACGGCGCGACCCTGAGGATCGAGCACACCCGGCTTGAGGCGGACGAGGATGCGAACTTTCATGATTCTGGTCCCGGCAATTGGATCAATGAGGGCGGCTATAGCGTTTCGCCCGCGAGGCGCAATCGCTGCGCATCGCTCTTTCCTCGGCATTTGTGGTCACAGTCCGGTCAGGAAGTGTCTCTCTTGCGCAACAAGTGTCAAAAGAATGCCACAGAATGCGGGTTTCCCGGTGCGCAGATGCGCTCTCAACTCGCCAGAATCACGCAAACCTGTCAGCGGCGAATTCCTCTCTCCACCCGTCGTGAGTGATCAACCCCAAGAGGATCCCATGTCACACCGCATCACCACCGCCCGCCGTTTCTGGGCCACCACCACCATCTTCACCGCTGCCGCCATCGGCTTTGCCGCCCCTGCCGCCGCTCAGGACGCCGAAGAAGGCGCGAGCGAAGGCCAGCTCGGCTCGATCATCGTCACCGCCAACCGGCGCGAGGAAAACCTGCAGGACGTCGCCGTTTCGGCTGACGTGCTGGATCAGGGCCGCATCGACAACATCTTCGCGGCTGCCGCCGACACTACGGCGCTGGCAGGTTCGGTCCCCGGCCTGAACGTTGAAAGCTCGAATGGCCGTGTCGCTCCGCGTTTCTACATCCGCGGTCTTGGCAACACCGATTTCGATCTCGCCGCATCGCAGCCGGTTTCCGTCATCATGGATGACATCGTGCTCGAAAACGTGACGCTTAAGAGCTTCCCGATCTTCGACGTTCAGCGCATCGAAGTGCTGCGCGGCCCGCAGGGCACGCTGTTCGGCCGCAACACGCCTGCCGGCATCGTCAAGATCGACACGGTAAAGCCCGACACCAATGAAACCGACGTGCACGCCGGCCTTTCGTTCGGTTCGTTCGATACCATCTCGTTCACCGGCGCCGTCGGTGCGCCGATCGTCGAGGATGTTCTGGCATTCCGCGTTTCGACCCAGCTTCAGCGTCGCAGCGACTGGATCAGCAATGATTTCACCGGCGAAGAAAACGTCATGGGCGGCTACACCGATTTCGCCGCTCGCGGCCAGTTGCTGTTCACGCCGGGCGATGCATTCAGCGCGCTGGCACAGGTCCAGTTCCGCGACCTCAACGGCAGCTCGACCTTCTTCCGCGCCAATGCGGTCGCAGCGGGCGACAACGATCTGGTGCCCGGTTTCGACCGTGAAACCGTTTCCTACGATGGCGGTGGCGGCAACAATGCCGATTACCAGCAGTGGGGCGCGACGCTCAACATGAGCTACGATTTCGGCGGCGTCACGCTGACTTCGATCACCGGCTATTACGAGAGCGAAGGCTCCAGCCGCGGCGATGTCGATGGCGGCAACCTGGTGACGGGTCCGGGCTTCATCCCGTTCCCGGCCGACACGCAGGATTCGATCGATCTCAAGCAGTACACGCAGGAAGTGCGCCTCGCCTCGAATGGCGATGGTGCGCTCTCGTGGCAGGTCGGCGCGTTCTATTTCGACAGCGATTTCGACGTGACCACGGTCGGCTTTACCTTCCCGCCGCCTGTCACCGTCAACCACACCAACGAAGCCTGGGCGGTGTTCGGCCAGCTGACCTATGAGCTGACCGACATGCTGCGCGTCACCGGCGGCCTGCGCTACACCGACGACGAGAAGGACTTCTTCGTGCGTTCGGGTGCCGCGCCTCAGCCGGTTTCGGTGCAGGACGACAACATCGACTGGGACATCAGCCTGTTCGCCGATGTCAGCGATGACACCAGCGTCTATGGCCGCGTCGCGAACGCTTTCCGCGCGCCGACCATTCAGGGCCGTGACGTTGCCTTCTTCGCCGCGCCCAGCGTCGCGCAGTCGGAAAACATCACCAGCTACGAAGTTGGCTTCAAGAGCGAGCTGGCCGATCGCACGATCCGTCTAAACGGCGCGGTGTTCTACTACACGGTGGAAGATCCGCAGTTCACCGCTGTCGGCGGCGCGGGCAACCTCGTCCAGCTGATCAACGCCAACGAAGGCGAAGCCTGGGGCTTCGAACTCGACACCGCGTTCCAGATCACGCCGGAATTCCAGGTCACTCTGGGCGTTGCTTACAACGACACGCAGATCAACGACGATACGCTGGCCGTGGGCATCTGCGCGCAATGCACCGTCACCGATCCGACGACCGTGATCGGCGGATCGACCCGCGCACTGGTGGACGGCAACCCGTTCCCCAACGCGCCGAAATGGAGTGGGGATTTCACCGCGAGCTACACCATCCCGGTTGGCGCGCGTGACGAATTCTTCATCTTCACCGACTGGACCTATCTCGGCCAGACCAACTTCTTCCTTTACGAGAGCCTCGAGTTCAACGCTGACAGCCGTATCGAAGGCGGTCTGCGTGTGGGCTATCGTGGGAATGACGGTGAGTACGAAGTGTCGTTGTTTGCTCGCAACATCACCGATGAAGTTAACGTGCTTGGCGCGATCGACTTCAACAACAACTCGGTGTTCGTAAACGAACCGCGCGTGGTTGGCGTTGCACTGAATTTCAACTACTGAGGAAATTCGGGGACCGGAGGATAACCGGGACTGAACAATCTAAGGGCCGACGGGAGGCGACCTGTCGGCCCTTTCTTATTGCCAGAAGTGCGGCCTAGCCCTCTTCGGGCAAGACCACGATTTCCACCGCTTCGCCCGGCACGAGATATTGCAGGGCTTCGGCTTGCAATTCCTCTGCTGTGATCGCGCGCAGCATGTCGGGCGCGACGAACCAGCGTTCGAGCCGGTCTGGCTGGCTTTGCGCGCGGTCGGCAAGGTTCATCCATCCGCCCGGTGACTTGAGCGCATTGTCATAGGCTTCGAGCAAGGGCTTGCGCGCGCGTTCCAGCACGTCCGCATCGACCGGGGCGGCCCGCAGATCGGCGATCAGCTTGTCCATCGCGGCGCGGGTCGCCTCGACTTCGGCGACATCCACCGACGCGCTGAGCATGAAGGTGCCGTACCCACGATAAATCCGGCTCATGCCGCTCGATGCGCGGGGGGAATAGGCCTGCCCCAATTCTTCGCGCAGGCGATCGGTCAGTTCGAGCTGCACCACGCGCGCCAGCAGGTTGACGCGCATGGTTTCGCCGTGATCGCTGTCATCGGTTGTGGGCCAGATCAACCGTACCAGCGCCTGATCATCCTCGCCCTGATGGCGCAGCACATGCTGCGTGCGGTCTTTGGTGAAGGTTCGCTGGCGCGCTTCCTCACGCGGGAGGAAATCGGCCTCGCGCGGGGGCAGGGCGCCCAGCGTCCCGGCAACCGCGGCTATTGCGGCGTCCTCGTCGAAATCGCCCACCAGAGCCACTTCGATTGCGCCCTGTTCGAGCCGGTCCGAGATTGCGGCGCGCAATTGATCGAAATCGAGCGCTTCGAATGTCTCGCGCGGTTGCAGGCTGAAGCGCGGATCATTGTCGGACAGGATCGCGCCCGCTGCAGTGGAATAGGCGCGGCCCGGCGTCGAATTGAGCGTTTCGAAGAAATTGGCGATGCCGCGGCGGAACTGCTCGATCCCCTCCTGCCGGTATCCGGGATCGGTAAGCCCGGCAGTCGCCAGTTGCAGCTGCAATTCCAGATCGCGCGGGGTCGTGCCTCCGATCGCGGTAAAGGCATCGCCATTGCTGGCAATGCGCCAGCCGACGCTGCGCCCGGCAAGGATCGTCTGCAATTCGTCGCTGCTGTGCGCGCCGAGCCCACCCGAAGGCATTGTGCTGACAAGATAGGTCTTGAGCGGATCGTCCACGGTGTTGAGCAGATCGCCACCGTCGAGCGCGATATGGAACACGATCTGGTCCTTGCGGATATCGGTCGCCTTGAGCGTCAGGCGCACGCCATTGGCAAAGGTGATGTAGCGGAAGCCGAGCCGTTCCTCGTGCGTGTCGGAAACCACCACGCCCGGTTCACCAAAGTCACCGTATGCGAATTCGACAGCGCCTGTGTCCTCGGGCGGGGCGATAGGCATCGCCATGCCTTCGGCAAAGGCGGCGCGCAGCGCCTCTTCCCCGCCTTCTGGCGCGGTGCGGCCCTGAAACCGGATCAGCGGATCGTCGAGCGGCGCAGCATCGGCCTTGAGCGCGGCCAGTATGCGCTCGGGCGTGAAATCCGCCTGCTTCGCCTCGAACTGGGCCAGTTGGTAGCTTGCTTCTGTCGGGATGCGCTCGCTGCTCACCAGCGCCAAAGCAGCCCCGGCAAGCGCCTGATTGTTGCGCGTCGCTTCGCCTTCGACCCGGTTTTCAAGGGCGGTGCGGATATTGGCGAGCTGTTCGTTCAGTTCGGCCTGGGTAAAGCCATAGGTCAGCGCCTGATTGAGCTCGCGCGTCGCCGCCAGAACGCCCTTGCGCCATTCGCCATCCTCGCTCGATATCGAAAGCGTGGTGCTGCGCGCGTCTTCAAAGATGTCGCCGCTGGAGAAACGGGCGCTGCGGAAGGGTGCTTCTTCACCGCGGGCAAGGCGGGCGAGGCGACGGTTGATGATGCCGTATCCGATGGCACGCAGCGATCCTTCGCGGCGGTTTGCCTCGGTATCGGGCAGGTCCTGCCACGGGGCGAGCCGATAGAGCGAAACGCTCTCTGACAGGGCGGGATCAAGGTAGATATCCGTCTCCCCGCTGCGGGTTACATCGACCGGGCCGGTTTCCGGTTCCACCGGGGCAGGGGCGGCCTGCCAGTCGGAAAAGCGCGCGCGCAGGGCGGCTTCCATCACCTCGACAGGATAGTCCCCGATGATGACCAGCACGGTGTTGGCGGGAGTGTAGGTGCGTTCGTACAGCGCCCTGATCTGCGCGGCGGTGGCGGTTTCCAGCACCTCCAGCGTGCCGATCGGCAGGCGTTCACGGAATCGTGCGTCTGGCGCGGTGAATTCGAAACTGTCCTCCTGCGCGCGCTGGGCATAGCCGCGCCGGTCGCGCCTTTCGGCGAGGATCACGCCGCGTTCGCGCTCCACCGCGTCCTCGGCAATGGTCAGCTCGCTTGCGGTCTCCCGCATCAGCATCAGCGCGGTGCCGAGCAGTTCTTCGTCATTGCGGGGCAGGTTGAGCATGTAGGTGATGGCATCGAAGCCGGTCGAAGCATTGGTGTCCGCACCAAAGGCCAGCCCTTCGCGTTCCAGCAGTGACACCATCTCGCCTTCGCGAATGTTCTTCGACCCGTTGAACGCCATGTGCTCTAGATAGTGCGACAGCCCGCGTTCGGTGTCGGTTTCGTCTAGCGATCCGGAATCGATCCGCATCCGCACCACCGCTGTGCCTTCGGGCGTGGCATTCTGACGCAAGATGTAGCGCATGCCGTTGTCGAGCCGCCCGAACACGAAGCCGGGATCGACCGGCACGTCGCTGTCTTCGAACACCCAGAGCGGTTCGCTGGACGCCGCTTGTTCGGTCTGCGGGCTTTCCTGCGCGGCGAGGCCCTGTGCCAGGGCGATGTTGGGGAGGGCGAGCAGCAGGCCGGCGGCAATCGCGGCGGTCGGTCGGAAATGTCTCATCACCGCCTTTGCTGCCCGATGGGGCGGTCAATCACAAGAATATTCAGGCATTTCGCCGGGGATCGGGCCGCCATCGTCCAGCGCGATGCGGGTGAAGAGATCACCCAGCCAGAACGTCCGGCGGCAGGCACGGGGGGTTTTCGCCCGTCCAGTCGATCTCATAGGTCGCCGGAACTTGCCTCAGCCTGCCATATCGAGTGCCCATGCCGGACGGATCATACGACAGGACAGCCATCGAATTGTCGAAATTGGCGAGCCTGCCGTTGTCACGCTCTGCCTTTTGCACCGGGATTTCCTGTTGTTCGACACGGCTGCCGCGAACCATGCGCAGCGTGTGATCATCGCGCAGTTCCATCATGCGATAGAAGTTGCGACCATAGATCAGCGTGTCGATGGTGGAGTTGAACCCCCAGTTCTTAAGGTCGGTCCCGTCGGGCAGGCGCACTGTCGTCGCATAGCAGGTGTAGATCGGGTTCTGGTAGAACGGGATATCGCCACTTTCGCCATCGCTTCGTTGACGCCGCTCGGGCGGGTAGAATCCGCCGCCCGGCAGTATCAGATCATAAGCGCCGCTGCCTTCGTCATCCCAATCGACCGGACCTGTGCCGGTGATCGTCAGGATGCTCGCCTGCGTTCCTTTGTCGAAGCGATAGGCGATGCTTTCGATAGTGTCCCATTCCGCGCTGCCTTCCAGCCGCGAGCGCAGCGCCGCCTCAAGCTGGTTTGCCGGGACCCCCGACAATTGCAGATATTGCTGCAATCCCGCGATACCGCGCGCCATCGTGGTGCTGACCCGCCGCGCGGGTGCGTCGAAACCGGCGCGGGCATCGATTTCGATCAGGCCCATTTCCTGCGGCAGATCGAACACCCGATCAGGCAGCCGCTCAAGCTCGCTCCCCGCTTCAGTCAGCGGCAGCACCCATTGGTAGGGCAGGAAAGGATCGGTTCGCCCGTCGATCACCGCAGGCAGCGTCCCGTCGAGGAAGTAGTCCTTTCCGCCAATCTTCGCGCGCACGATGATGTGATCGAAATGGCCGGGGTTGGGCAGCTTTGTGTCGAGCCCGTCAGTTGGCACGCTGTTGTTGACGAGCACCCCCTGCGCCTCGATCCCCATTGCGCCCAGCAGCGCCAGCAGCGCCAGCAGCAGCGCTGTCTTGCCCTTGCAGTCGCCATAGCGGCGGGTCCACGTCTCATCCGCGCTTGCGGGAGTGTAATTGCCGCCATTCAGGCCGATGTAGATGTAGCGGATCTGTTGCTGAACGAGTTCGAGTGCGGCCTGAGCGCGGTCGAGATCATTGTCATGGCTTTCTGCGATGATCGCGGCCTCTGCTCGCAAAGGCGAATCCGGCGCGAGCGTCGCGGCGTCGGCATAGAGCGCATGAAAGCGGCCCGACACCGCTTCCCAGTTGTCGAAATCGGAGAATTCGAGAATCCGCGTCCAAGAGTATCGCGGCGGGGCGTTGCGCGGGGGAGTAACAATGCCGGGGTTTTCGAAATCGAGCGAGATCGCATTGCCTGTGCGGCTGGCGACTTCGACGAAATCCTCGGTCATGCGGACTTGCGGTTCCTGCCCGTCTTCCCACGAAAGCCGGAGCGAGAAGCGGCCCGGAGGCGGCGCATCGCCAAGGAACAGCACGCCATGGCTGATGTCGCGCAGCGTGGGATCGTGCAGCGGCACGGTGTAGGCGATTTCCAGATCGTCGCCCACGCGCAGGTCGGGTACCTGCAGCACGGCGGTGAGAGTGCCCGTCAGCATCGCCTGTTCAAGCTGGTCTTCGCGCCGGAGAATTTCGAACGAGGTCTGGCCAAGCACGTCGATCTCGCGCGGGCCGCGCCGGATTTTCAGGCTGTGCACCACCGCGCGGCCCGCTGCCGGGTTCCAGCTGATCGCGATGTTTCCCGCCTGCAGCGCTTGCGGCTGGAGAATGCGGATCACCTGGCTCTGGTAGGAATAATGGCCTTCCTGCGTCAGATGCGCGATCGTGTCCTGGCTGCGATAGAACACCAGCCCCTGCACATCCTCGGGAACGGGCAATGGCTCGGAGGTCGTCACCCATCCGGGTGCCGGCTCGATCGCGATTTCGCTGTTATCGGCAAGCGCCGGTGCCACTGCCGCGAAAGCCACGCTGGCGGCCATCAGCCGACCGGCGGATCGGATGCGATTCATTGATGCTCCCCATTGCTGCGGCGACAAACCCGGCCATGGGGCGCGCGTCGCAATCCGGTGCATTCTTGCACAAACGGCGCGTCGATCAAGCACTTGCAGCGAGCAAACCACCCGCAATCCGCGCTATTTCTTGATGGGCGGGGCACCGCGCAGACGCGAGCGGTGGTGCGACATGTCGAACACTTCGCCCGGGCCGTTATCTTCGCCCTGAAGCAGGCCAAGGCGGCGGGCGACTTCGCGATAGGCCTCTTCCTCGCCACCCAGATCGCGGCGGAAACGATCCTTGTCGAGCTTTTCGCCGCTGGCCATGTCCCAAAGGCGGCAGCCATCCGGGCTGATTTCGTCAGCAAGGATCACACGGCTGTAATCGCCATCGAACAGGCGTCCGAATTCCAGCTTGAAATCAATCAGGCGGATGTCGATCGCGGCGAACATCCCGCACATGAAATCATTGATGCGGATCGCCATCGACGAAATGTCGTGCATCTCTTCGTGGCTAGCCCAGTTGAAACAGGCGATGTGTTCTTCCGCGATCAGCGGATCGCCCAGTGCATCGTCCTTGAAATAATATTCGATCAGCGTGTGCGGCAGCGGTTCGCCTTCTTCGAGGCCCAGCCGCTTGCAAATCGATCCGGCAGCGACATTGCGCACCACGACTTCGATCGGGATGATTTCGACCTGCCGAATCAACTGCTCGCGCATGTTGAGGCGGCGGATGAAGTGCGTCGGTATGCCGATGTGCGAAAGGCGGGTGAAGACGTGCTCGCTGATGCGATTGTTGATCACGCCCTTGCCGTTGATGGTGCCTTTCTTTTCCGCGTTGAACGCGGTGGCATCATCCTTGAAATACTGGATCAACGTGCCCGGTTCAGGACCCTCATAGAGGATCTTGGCCTTGCCTTCGTAAATTTGGCGACGACGGGACATGCACGAAACCCCCAATTGCAGCGAATGGTGCCCGGGGGCGGATTTGAACCACCGACACGCGGATTTTCAATCCGCTGCTCTACCCCTGAGCTACCCGGGCATTCGCTGCGGCGTCGGGGTTATAGCGCAATGCGCTTGCCCCGGCGAGCAAATGAGAGCGGCCCTATGGCGAAGCTGGGCGGGGTTGGCAAGAGGGGAATCGAAGCTTTTGGACTATTACTGCCGATCCCGGCCATCACCCCACTCGTTGGCGGCGATGTCTTCGGGGTTCACCGGCTCTCCGGGCAGGGCGTATCCGTCGCCAAACCACTGCGCGAGATCGCGGTCCTTGCACCGTTGTGAGCAAAACGGGGTGAAGTCTTCGCTGCGCGGCTTCTTGCAGATGGGGCAGGGGCGTTGCTTTGTCATCGCGGCACAAGCTGGGCGTGGGGCGCTTCCAATGCAAGGCCGGGACCGGTTTCAATCCGCACATCGCGGCCCGTCCTGCGGCGCAATTCATCGAGCCATTCGGGCTTGATCTTTGCCTTGAGCGCGGGGTGGATGGTGAGAAGCGTAATGCCGGGCCCTTCGACCATTTCCGCCCTTCGCAAAGCGAGCCGCGCCGCCGCACCGACCCGGTGGCGGGAAATCCGCTGGAGCAGCGATGGCTGGCCCATGCGGGCGATAATCTGGACAAAGCCGAATCCGTTCATTGCGGTGCGTTCATGCGACCAATCGGCCAGCAGGATCGCCAGCCTGTCGTCCACCGCCTTGCGATCCGATTTGTCGAGCGCGGGGAAATCGATGCCGATGTTGCCGCCGATGTTCATCCGCGCAAGCGTACGCGCCAGTACCGGAAGCCCGTTGAAATATAGGGCTTCGAAATGATCGTTCAGATCGACATCGATCAGCGTCATCGCCGGGGTGTCGGACAGGATCAGCGCGCCGCCCGAAAAGCTGACATCGCCGCTCCACGCCTCGCTCCACAATTCTTCCCAGCCGCCGTTGTCGGGAAAGCGGCGGACGATCCGCGCTGTGCCGCCATCCGATGCGATCTGTTCGGCAAGGCTGGGGGCAGGGCGCAAGTCGCCTTCGCTGTAGACCGCCTGTGCCAGCTTCAGCCGACCTCTTTCGGCCAGCGATTCGCGGGTGACTTCGACCCGCACTTTCGCGCCTTCGCTGGTGTCGCGCGGCAGGCGGGCAGCGTGGGCAAGCTCGCCATTGGCGAAGCGCACCGTTCCCCGGCGGCGCTGGCCCGCGTGGGGCTTGAGTTCGATAACTGTCGCATCCTCGACCTGACCGAGGGTGATGCCGCCGGGCCAGTGCAGCCGGCCGGCGACAATCGTGTCGCCATCGAGCAGGATCGCGCGGCTTTCCCCGATCCCTTCCTCGATCAGCCACTCAGGCGCGCTGTCAGCCAATGTCGAAACCCGCCGATTTGAGCAGCGCACGCGCTTCATACAGCGGCAGGCCCATAACGCCTGAATGGCTGCCCTTGATCCATTGCACCAGCCCTTCGGCCGCGCCCTGGATCGCATATCCGCCCGCCTTGCCTTGCCATTCGCCGCTGGCGAGATAGGCGGCGATTTCCTCGTCAGAGAGGTTCTTGAAGCGGACGACGTTCTCGTTAAGCCGCTCGCGCACAGTTCCGTCGGGCATGCGCAGCACCACGCTGGACATAACCACATGCCGCCGCCCCGAAAGCAGTTTCAGGCAGGCGCGGGCCTCGGCTTCATCTTCGGTCTTTGGCAGGATGCGGCGTCCAGCGGCGACCACTGTGTCGCCCGCCAGCACAAATCCGGGCGCCTCCACCGCAAGCGCCTTCTCCCGCCCCATGCGCAGGGCATAGTCGCGTGGCCGCTCGTCCTTCAGCGGGGTTTCGTCGATATCGGCGGGGGTTACCGCATCGGGTTCCAGCCCCAGCCGCGCGAGCAGGTCCCGCCGTCGCGGGCTTGCCGATGCCAATGTCAGGTGAAGCGCGCCCATCAGCGCGTCAGACTATTGCGGGCCGGGACCGCCGCGGCCCGGCATGAAGCGATAGGTGATGCGCGCCTTCGTCAGATCGTAAGGCGTCAGTTCGCAAAGCACCTCGTCACCCACCAGCACGCGGATGCGGTTCTTGCGCATCTTGCCTGCGGTGTGGCCCAGCACTTCATGGCCGTTTTCAAGTTCTACCCGGAACATCGCATTGGGCAGCAGCTCGACGACGCGCCCGCGCATTTCGAGAAGTTCTTCCTTGGCCATGTAATTCCTTAGCTGATTGCCTGATGAGGTTGGTTGCATTCGAACGACGTTCGTCGGTCTGGGCGCGCCATTTAGCGATGGTGAGAACAAAAGGGAAGCCTCGTGCGTTAGTGGGCCAGACCAAGCGCGCGGGAACACGCGGGAACATATGGCATCCGCGCGCGTCCTCATTACGTTCATACTGTTGCAAGCCGATACAATTCAGGTGCTTGCCCGATACTGGTGAAAGCTCAAAAGGGCCTCAATGATCCGTAATCCCCTCTTCCGGCCCGCCTTGCTGGCGGGTGTTGGTTTTGCCGCCCTGACGGCGCAGCCTGCATTCGCGTCCGAGAACGCGAACGAAAACAACGCGCCCCAGCAATCGGCGCAGGAGCCCGTGTCGGCCCAGACCGGCGCGCCCGATGATGAGGTGATCGACACCGGCGGTGCAGGCATCGTCGTGCGCGCCCAGCGTCTGCGCGGACAGCTTGATGTCGAACAGGCGCCGCTGCTCGAACTGGCCGAGGCCGACATCGCGGCAGAGGGCGTCACCTCCGTTGCCGATCTGATAACGCAGATCACCGCCCAGACGGGTTCTTCGCGCGGGCGCGGCGGTGGCGGACAGCCGGTGATCCTGATCAACGGCATCCGCGTCGGCTCTTTCCGCGAATTCGCCAATTATCCGCCCGAAGCCCTCGCGCGGGTCGAGGTGTTTCCCGAGGAAGTGGCGCAACGTTTCGGATTTCCGCCCGATCGCCGCGTTATCAACCTGATCCTGAAGGACAATTACCGCAATACGGAGGTCGAATTCGAATTCGAAGGTCCGTCGCGTGGCGGATTTCACCGGCGCGAACAGGAAGTCGGGTTTCTCCAGATTGCCGATGGCGCGCGCATCAATGCCAATTTCACCGCGCAGGACACGTCGTTCCTGACCGAGGACGAACGCGACATCATCCAGACGCCGGGTTCGGTATCCGATGTGGCAGGCGATCCGGCGCAGGCGCAGTTCCGCAGCCTTGTCGCCGACAGCCGATCGCTCGACGGCAATCTCAGCTGGGCCAAGGCGATCATCGACAGCGGCATCTCGCTGTCCGCCAATGCCAGCTATGAACGCAACGATCGCCGCACCTTGCAGGGGCTCAACACCGTCCTGCTTACCAATGCCAATGGCGACAGCGCGCTGCGCACCTTTGGCGAGGATACCCCGCTCGAAGTGCGCACTTCGGAAGATGCCTTCCGCGCTTCGGGATCGCTGACGAAGCCGATCAACGCCTTCCGCCTGACCAGCACATTTGATGCCGGATACTCGGAGAACGCGCAGGAATTCGACCGTCGCCTCGATACCAGCGGCTTGCAGGCCGATGCGCTGGCCGGGACGCTGGCGATCGACGGCACGCTGCCGACTTCGGCGGAAGCCGGGTTCGACACCGCGCGCACCCGTTCCACCAATGCGACCACACTCACGACCTTGCAGGGGCCGCTTGCCAATCTGCCGGGCGGTGAAGTGCTTGCGACTTTCGATGTCGGGTACGACTGGACCAATCTCAAGACTTCCGACACCCGCAACAACCTGCCAGTCGACCTGACGCGCGGCGATTTGTCGACGGGCGTCAATCTGGTGGTGCCGATTACCAGCCGCCGTAACGGGTTCGCCGATGCGCTGGGCAGCTTCACGTTGAATGCACAGCTTGGCCTCAATCGCCTGTCGGACTTCGGCACTTTGGGTGATTACACCGTCGGGCTGAACTGGTCGCCTTTCGACAATCTCGATCTGTCGGTGAATTACATCGAACGCGAAGTCGCGCCCGGCCTGCGCACGCTGGGCGATCCCGAAGTCGAATTCCTCAACACTCCGGTGTTCGACTTCGTCAATGGCGAAACCGTGCTGGCAACGGTGGTAACCGGCGGCAATCCCAACCTGCTGGCGGAGACCCAGCGCGACTGGAAATTCGCGGTCAATTGGGAACTGCCGTTCTGGGAAGGCACCCGTTTCGGGGTCGAGTACATTCGCAACCGCTCTGACGATGTGACGCGCGGTTTCCCGACGATCACTTCCGAAATCGAAGCCGCTTTTCCGGATCGCATCCGGCGCGATGCCGACGGGCGCCTGACCTTCATTGATCGCCGCGCGGTGACCTTTGCCGAGGAACGCGCCGAACGGATCAATTTCAGCCTCAATTTCCGTGGCTCCATCGGCGCAGGCGAGCAGGGCGGACGCTTTGGCGGCGGTCGCCCCGGTGGCGGCGGCAGTGGCGGCGGGCGTCCGGGCGGCGATGCTCCGGCACCGGCCGAGCCGACGACAGCCCCTGCCGAAGCGCCCGCAACTCCCGCCCGTGGCGGCCCGCCGAGTGAGGAGCAGCGCGCCGCCTTCATGCAATTCCGCGAACGGATTTGCGCAGATGACGGTCTGGACGTGCTGATGCGCCTGATCGAGGCGGTGGAGAATGGCGAAGACCTTTCCTCCATCGTCCCCGGTTTCGATGCGCAGCGGTTCCAGCGTCTGCTGGCGCAGGCGCGCGACGAGAACGGCAATATTGATCCTGAGCGTGTCGCCGCTTTCCGTACCCGGATTTGCAGCTTTGACCCCGCCACGATGGGCGGCGGGCGGCGCGGCGGTGCGCCCGATGGCGAAGGTGCTCCCCCTGCCGGAAGGCCGGGTGGTGCTCCGGGTGGACGGCCTGCAGGGCCGATGGGCGAAGGTTTCGCCGCGTTCCGCGCCATCGCTTGCGGCGAAGACGGCGAGGCGCGCATCCGCGCTCTGATAGCCCGCATCGACGCCGGCGAGGATGTGTCGGACGAACTGCCCGGCTTCGATCCCAACATGGCCGGTTTCATCCTTGATCGGCTGCGCGGCGACGATGGCCAGATTTCGTCCGAACGCATTGCTGGAATGCGCGCGCGTTTCTGTTCGAGCGAAGGCGGCCAGCAAGCTGGCGGCGCTCAGGATGGAGGCCGGGGCGGTCCACCGCAGGGGGCAGGCGGTCCTCCGGCTGGCGGGTTCAACCCGCTGGCGCAGCGCAGCTTCCGCGGTTTCCGCTATTTCGTATCGCTCAACCACACGATCGAGCTGGAGAACGAGATCCTGATCGCGCCGGGCCTTGCTCCGCTGGATCAGCTTGACGGGCAGGGCACGGGTGCATTCGGCTTCCCGCGTCATTCCTCGCGGCTCGAAGCGGGGATTTTCGGAGCCGGGGTCGGGATGCGTCTGTCAGGCCGCTACACCGGCGAAACCCGGCTTGCAGGGTCGGGACTGCCCGGATCGAGCGACCTTTTCTTCGGCGATCTGGCGACTTTCGACATCCGGATTTTCACCGAAGTCGGTCAGCTGGTGGGCAAGAACGAAGGCGCGCTCAAGAACCTGCGCATTTCGCTGAGGGCAGACAATCTGTTCGATGCCCAGCGCCGCGTGACTGACCAGAACGGCGACACACCGCTGAATTACCAGCCGTTGCTGATCGATCCGGTAGGCCGATACCTGGGCCTCGACATACGCAAGTTGTTCTGACGGGCTGAGCGCCTCAAAATACCAGCTTGGGGAACAACAGCTTGTGGCGGGCCTGCGGCTCGAACGGTGACCATTCACCTTCGGGCTGGGCCAGCCGATCCGCCAGCGCGATCATCACCGATGGGTTCACGCCAAGCCCACAATGGCTGGCGTAGACCACGATGTTTTCGCTGGGGTGGCCGTTGGTCTTCTTCGGGTCCTGCACGCTGCCGCGCCAGTGGACAATGCCGTCGGTCTTGGTCAGCACCGAAGTCGTCGGCACCGGCGGCGCGATGTCGAGCCCCCGGAATTGCCCGTCGCGGATATTCTCCGGTTCGTCCCCGTTGAAGAATTTGAACAGCCGCGCCGCGCTGGTGTGGTTGCGATCATCGCTGATCGGACTGCCGAGGCTGATCACCAGCCGCACCTTTTCCGGCTGAAGCTTGGCCAGTTCGCGCGCCAGCACGCCGCCAAGGCTCCATCCAACCAGTGAAACCGGTCTGCCGCTTTGGGTGTAGAGCCGGTCAAGCTGCGTCTCCAGCTTGTCGATCAGTTCCTCGTTCACGCGCACATTGCGGCCCGAATCCCAGCCATGCGCGTCATAGCCCAGTTCTGACAGCAGGCCGCGCATCGGGCGGGTGGAATTGTTGGTCGCCATGAAACCGGGCAGCGTCAGCACCGAATGGCCATCGCCCTTGGGCAAGGTCGAAAGCATCCCGCGCACCGCGTAGAAAGAGGCGAATTCGAACATCGCCCGGCCTTCGGTGTAGGTCCAGAACCGGTTTGGCGGTGTGGGGATGTGCTTGGGGATCTCGCGTGCCGCTTCGCCTTCGTTCAGGACAAGGCTGCCCCGTGGTGGTGCCATGCTTGCCATTATGCGCTCTCCTTGGGGCCCTTGCTTGTCGTTCTCTTCGTGGCCGGGCGCGGGGCCCTTTTGGCCGGGGGTTTGGCCTTTGCCGCCGGTTTTTTCACGGCGGGTTTCTTGGCGGCGGGTTTTCGGGCCGTGGGCTTCTTGGCTGCCGGTTTGCTCGCGGGAGCCTTGGTCGCACCTGCTTCCAGCGCCTTCGCCGCCGCCAGCATGTCGTCAAAACTGTCCTGCAGGCACTGCGAATAGAATTCCGGATCGGGCATGATGTCGCGGCAGGCGGTGAAGCTGATGTAGGCTTCATCGACATAGCTTTGCACGACATGGGCAAGGCCCAGCCCGTCCGTCAGGCAGATCAGCGACAGCGCCATGCTTTCAAGCCGCGCGCCCGAAGAATAGATGTGGATCGGCGGGCCGGGCACGTTCGTCACCACCGTGTTGAACGGCATGGCAAGCCGATGGGCAAGGCTGACCCGGCTGAACAATTGCGCACCCAATGCCATGTAAAGCAGCGGGTTGACCTTGCTCACTTCCGTCATGGTGCGCGCGCCCAGCGCGTTCGTCATCGCCTTGGAATTGCTGGTCTGGCGATAGACGTATTCCAGCCGTTCCTTGGGGTCGGAAAGGTGCGAACCGAGCGGGGCGATCATTGCCGCCACCTGATTGCCCATGTCGCCTTTCTCTTCGCCCGAACGCACCGAAATCGGCGCCATCGCCGTCATTGTTGTCTTGGGCAGATCGCCCTTGGCGGTCAGATATTTGTTGAGCGCGCCGCCCACCACCGCCAGCGCCACGTCGTTCACTTTCGCTTCGGGAAGCAGCGCGCGGATCGCCTTCATGTCGGCAAGCGGGAAAGTGCGCCCTTCGACCACGCGGTGCGGCGAAATCGAGCGGTTGAAGCGGGTGCGCGGCGGGACGAGATCGGTCGTCAGCTTGAAATCGCGCGTCACCAGCCCGCGGATCGCCTTGGCAATGCCGGGCACGGCCTGCGCCGCGACCTGCGCCTGTTTCAGCGGATTGAGCAGCGTGTTGACGTAGCTCTTGCCCAGCAGTTCGACCGCGCTCGGAATTTTTTCGGGTTTCCAGTTGTCGGGCTGGTTGGGAGGGGCGGTGCTGGGGGTGATGGTGTGCAGCGCCTCCATCAGGTCGATCCCGCTCATCCCGTCAATCGCGGCATGATGCACTTTGGTGACGAAGGCAAAGCAGCCCTTGGGATAGCCGCGGACGTTGTCCAGCCCTTCGACCACGGTGAATTCCCAAGGCGGCCGGTCCAGATCGAGCGGGCGGGCATGGATGCGCGCGGCCTGGATGCAGAGCTGCCGCCAGTCCCCCGGCTTGGGCAGGGCGACATGGCGCACGTGATATTCGAGATCGAAATTGGGGTCTTCGATCCAGTACGGGTAATCAAGATCGAACGGCACCCGCACCAGCCGCTGACGCATGGTCCGTGACAATTGCATGCGGCTTTCGATGAAGCCGAGAATGTCCTTGAAACGCACGAACCCTTCCGGCGCGGTCGCCGGATTGTAGATCAGCACACTGCCGATGTGCATCGGCGAATTGGGCGATTCCAGCGCAACGAACGAGGAATCCATGCCCTGCAACTGGCGCAAAGGGCTCTCCTTGCAAACATCCCCATGAATGGCCCGTTTTCGGGCTCTGGCACGGACGTAAGGATGTTTCAGTGCGGTTACAACCTGACGCAAGCGTAAGTGTTGCGCTTGTCACAATTGCCGTGAAAGAAAATTATCCGGCGAGTGCTTCTCCGCAGGCGACACCGCTGGCCCATGCCCATTGGAAATTGTAGCCGCCCAGCCATCCCGTCACGTCCACCGCCTCGCCGATGGCATAAAGGCCCGGAACCTTCTTGGCCTCCATCGTGCGGCTGGAAAGCTCGTCGGTGGAAATGCCGCCGATGGTTACTTCGGCCTTGGCAAAGCCTTCGGTTCCGCTGGGGGTAAAGCGCCAGTCGGCAAGCTGCGCTGCGGCGGCGCGCAATTCCTTGTCAGCGACATTGCCCAGTTCGCGCTCAATCCCCAGCCTTTCAGCCAGCGCATCGGCCAGCCGATCGGGCAGATGTTCACGCAGCGCGCTGCGAACACTCGCGCGCGGGCGATCGCGTTTCAGGTCGAGCAGCCAGTCGGCATCGGCCTGTGGCAGGAATGTGATCGCGACTTCCTGACCGCGGCGCCAGTAAGAGGAAACCTGCAGGATCGCCGGGCCGGACAGCCCCTTGTGCGTGAACAGCGCCGCCTCGTCGAAACTCGCCTTGCCCGCGCGTGCGCGCACCGGGGCCGAAACGCCAGAAAGCTCGCGGAACAGCACGTCCTCTCCGCCAAGGGTCAGCGGGACAAGCGCAGGGCGCGGCTCCACCACTTTCAGCCCGAATTGCCGGGCAAGATCATAGGCAAAGCCGGTTGCGCCCATTTTCGGGATCGACGGGCCGCCGGTGGCGATGACCAATGCGGGGGCGGTGTAGCTTTCCCCGCTTGCCATGACGGCGAAATCATCCCCGTCCTTCACCACCGTGCTGACATCGGCGTCGCAGATAACCTCGACACTGTCCGGGCATTCGTCGAGCAGCATCTCAACGATCTGTTTCGCCGAGCCGTCGCAGAACAATTGGCCCAGCGTCTTTTCGTGCCAGGCGATGCCGTGCCGGTCGACCAGTTCGATGAAGTCCTTCGGGGTGTAGCGGGCGAGCGCACTCTTGGCGAAATGCGGGTTGACCGACAGGTAATTCGCAGGCCCGGCATCGACATTGGTGAAATTGCAGCGACCGCCGCCCGAAATCAGGATTTTCTTCCCCGGCTTTTCGGCCTTTTCCAGCACCGCGACTTTCAGCCCGTGCTGCCCTGCGCGCGCCGCACACATCAGGCCCGCCGCGCCCGCGCCAAGAATGATGACATCAAATTTCTTCACGCGACGGGCCATAGAACCGCCCACGCGCATTGCCAATCGCGCCGCATCGTCCCTATCTGTGCGCCATGTCGCGGACCGAAGCAGGCGCACCCCACGATCCCAGAGGAGCCGGGCGTTTCAACGAGGAACGCGCGGCCTATACGGTTGCCTCGGCCCAGCCCAATCTCGAAGCGGGGGTTGAGGCGATCCGCGAGGTGGTACGGACGCTAAAACCTGTTCCCGGTGTTTACCGCATGCTCGATGCGCGGGGCGATGTGCTGTATGTCGGCAAAGCCCGCAGTCTTAAGGCGCGGGTGGCCACTTACACCCAGATCGCGGGGCTGACGAACCGGCTGCAACGCATGGTGTCGCAATGCCGCGCGATGGAAATCGTCACCACCAATTCCGAGGCCGAGGCGCTGCTGCTCGAAGCGCAATTCATCAAGCGGTTTCGCCCGCCGTTCAACGTGCTGCTGCGCGATGACAAGAGCTTTCCCTTCATCTTGCTGCGCGCCGACCACGCCTTTCCCCGCATCCACAAACATCGCGGGGCGCGCCGGGCAAAGGGCAATTACTACGGCCCCTTTGCCAGCGCGGGCAGCGTCAACACCACGTTGAACGCGCTGCAAAAGCTGTTTCTGCTGCGAAGCTGCACCGACAGTTTTTTCAACAATCGCGACCGGCCCTGCCTGCTGTACCAGATCAAACGGTGTTCCGCTCCCTGCGTCGGGCGGATAAGCGAGACGGATTACGATGCGCTGGTGAGCCAAGCGAAGGATTTCCTCGCGGGGAAATCGGGCGCGGTTCAGGCCGATCTTGAAAAGCAGATGGCCGCCGCTGCCGAGGCGCTGGATTTCGAAACCGCCGCGATCCTGCGCGACCGGCTGCGCGCGGCGACATTCATCCAGGGCAGTCAGGCGATCAATGCGGCGGGGCTGGGCGATGCCGATGTCTTCGCACTGGCGGCCAAGGGCGGGCACATCGGGGTGCAGGCCTTCTTCATTCGCGGCGGGCAGAACTGGGGACACCGCGCCTTCTTCCCCAGCCACACCAAGGATGTGGACGAGGAACAGGTGCTCGCCGATGTGATGCTGCAATTCTACGAGGAAGTGCCGCCGCCACCCACCGTGCTGGTGGACCGCGAATTGCCCGAGCGCGAATTGATCGAGGCGGCGCTGGGTGAACTGGCCGGGCGGAAGGTGCAGGTATCGATCCCGCAGCGCGGCGACCGGCGGAAGCTGCTGGCGCAGGCCAGCCGCAATGCGGTGGAGGCGCTCGAGAGGCGGCTGGCGGAAACGGGGACCAAGGCGAAAATCCACCGCGAGCTGGCCGAATTCCTTGAACTGGGCGAAGTCCCGCAGCGGATCGAGGTTTACGACAACAGCCATATCCAGGGCGCAAAGGCGGTGGGTGCGATGGTGGTCGCCAGCCCCGAAGGTTTCGAGAAATCGCAATATCGCAAGTTCAACATCAAGACCGCGCAGACCAATGACGATTTCGCCATGATGCGCGAAGTGATGGAGCGGCGTTTCTCGCGCGCAATGGCGGAAGACCCCGACCGCGAAAAGGCGGGCGTATGGCCCGATCTGGTGCTGGTTGACGGGGGCAAGGGGCAGCTTTCCAGCGTGATGGAGGTGCTGGGCGAGCTCGGCATTGAGGATCTGCCCGTCATTGGCATCGCCAAGGGGCCGCATCACGGGCGCGAAGGACGCGAAGTGTTCCACTTCCCCGACGGGCGCGAAAAGACGCTGCCGACCAATTCCCCCGTGCTGTTCTACGCCCAGAACCTGCGCGACGAAGTGCACCGGTATGTCATTGGCGCGCACCGGGCGAAACGGTCAAAGGCGATCACCGCCAGCCCGCTCGATGAAATCCACGGTATCGGCCCGGCGCGAAAGCGCGCCCTGCTGCTGCATTTCGGCACCGCGAGCAAGGTGCGTGCCGCCGCGCTCGAAGACCTGAAACGCGCCCCAGGTGTCAGCGCCAAGGTCGCGCAGCAGGTTTACGATTTCTACCACGCTGGCGGCTAATATGGCGGCATGGACCAGTTCACTTTCGCCATGCTTTCAATGTTCGGAGCGCCATTCGCGCTGATCGGGCTGGTGCTGCTGGCGCATCGCCTGACCCCGAAATCGATCTGGTTCAGCACCCCGGTGCAGATTGTTGCCACGGCTGCGGTGCTTGGCGCCGTTGCCGTGCCTGTCGCGATTGCACAGATCGACAGTCAGGGCGACTATTTCGACGGTGAAGCCGCGCTTGTCAGCGAAGCTTTCGCACTTCCGGCCGGGGTCAAAGTCAGTCGCCAGCGCGATCGCACGCTGCGGCTGGGTGATTGCTGGCGCAATGCGGTGAACTGGCGATCCGAAGTGGAGTTTGCATCGCCGCAAGCGTTTGACCGCTGGTACGCCGCGCAAGGGTATCGCGAGCCGCTGGTGGACCAGATTGCGGGTTATTTCGGTGTCCCGCCCGAAAACATCAGCATTGCCGACGGCGCGCTTGACCTGCGGGATCGCGATCCGGGCTATCAACTGAGCGACGCGAACGGCTCCTATGTGCGCAACACCCGCATTCTCGAATTCTATGAGCCGTTTGTATGCGCCGCGATCGACCGTGACGCGTCGGGCAATCTTTCGCTGAGACGCTGCGATCCCTTGGCTGCGAAGGCCGACATCGGAAGCGAGGGCTGGGTGATCATCAATCCGAGCGCGAAGGAACGGAGGCTGGAAGGGCGCATCTATTACGCGCAGGGGCCGGCCCATTGCACCAATCCGCTGCGTCGCGCGGCGAACAAGGCGCTTGGCCTGCCGCATCCCGAAGGTGGGAAGCCGAACACCAATGTCGGCGGGAACATGCCGATCTGGTGATCGCAGCGGTTTACGGATGACGCAAAAAGGGGCCGGAGGTCGCGCGCCCCGGCCCCTTCTCGCCCCCAAATCTGCGGTGTTGGTGCCTTACCGCAGTATCTGGATGCACTGCCCTTGATTGCGGGCACCCACCGCATCGAGCAGGTCGAGGTCTTTCAGGAATTTGCAGATCGATTGGGCATCGACATCCTTGAAGATGTTGACGCAGGTGCCGACGCTGATGCCCAATTGTTCGGCGAGGCCGCTGTTGCAGGCTTGCGCTGCGGCGGAACTGCCGCCGGGTGCGGCCTGAACTGCGGTAGGAACGACAGCCATGCCCGAAACGGCCAAGGCCAATGGTGCTGCGTATGCCAGAAGCTTTTTCATGATTTCTCTCTCCCAATGGTTGCGGAGCGGCCTTTTGCGCTCTCTCATTGCGAGCCCGAATGACTGGAAAGATGACTCATGGTTTCCCTTACGTAAACCCTCCTGCGACCGGCTGATGCGCAAGCCCTTGAGAAGGCGGGGCTTGCGCGATTTCGGCCCGCCTGCGGGTTTGAAACATTCGCAATGCCCGCGATAATGAGATTTCGCGACTCGGACCCGCCGATCGCCAAGGCGCGGTACTGAACCGGCCAAAGGAGAGCCAAGTGATCAACCTTCCCGAAGCGCGGGTGACGGTGCAGGCCATCGGCCACGAGCGTGAACCGGTTGTCATCATCGACAACTTCACCGGCCAGCCCGAACGTCTGCGGGCAATGGGAGAGGGGGCGCATTATTATCCTGCCGGGGTCGATTATCCGGGTCGCCGCGCGCCGGCCGATCCGTCCTATCTCGATTTGCGCCGCGACCTGATGATGCAGGTGATGGCGCGGGTTTTCGGCCTCACGCGCGGGGTGCAGTGCGAAGTGGCTGCGTTCTCCATCGTCTCGCTCGCGCCGGGCCAGCTTTCGCCGCGCCAGCGGATACCGCATCACGACCACTCCGATGCGGGTCGGGTGGCGATCATGCATTATCTCGACGGGCCGGAAAGCGGCGGCACTGCCTTTTACCGTCATCGCCGCACCGGGTTTGAAGCGATCACGCCCGACCGCGAAGCCGCCTATGCCGCCGCGCTGGAGGAAGACGAGCGCGAATTCGGCCCTCCACCGGCCGGCTATCCGACGCAAAGCGAAAGGTTCGAACAGATCGGCGCGGTCGAAGCGCGGGTTGACCGGCTGGCGCTGTATCGCGGGCGGCAACTGCATTCCGGAATCATCCCCGATCCGCAGGCGCTGAGCGAGGACCCGGCCAAAGGGCGGCTCACGGTCAACATGTTCCTTTTCGGCAGCTGACGCGGACTCCATGGCTTCCATGGGGTTAATCGGGTTCTGCGTAATCGAAGTGAAGTCGCTGCTTGTGATTTCGCAATAGCGCAAGCTTATCCATTTACGCGTAAAAACCTGTTTTAAAACAGAATTGGGTCGCTGATACGCCATGCTCCGCAAGATTGAACGCTCTGAGCTCGCACTGGGGATGTTTATTGTCCAGTTCGGCGGATCGTGGTTCAATCACCCGTTCTGGCGGAGCCGCTTCCTGATCGAGTCCGGGAGCGACCTCGAGAAGGTCCGGCGATCGAGTGTTCCGTGGGTGATGATTGACGATGAACTGGGCGTAGCCATGCCTCAGCCGCCATCGGCAAGCGATGCGGGAGATCCGGAGCCCGACCAACACTCACGCATCGCTTCCAGCCGTCGGCGTCCCCCCGTCGTGCGTTCTGTCCGTCATGATCCGGCAATAGCCAACCGTCGCCGAGCAACCGCGCTTGTGTCGCGATCCAAGGACGCCATGCGGCGTGTCTATGACGATGTGCGGATGGGCTGGTCGGTCAATCGCGCCGGCGTGGACGGAGTGGTTGAAGAAATCGTCCACACCGTCGGCGAAGATGCGAAAACGCTGTTGAGCGTAACCCGGCTCAAGACCAAGGACGACTACACCTATCTTCACTCCGTGGCGGTATGCACCTTGATGATCTGCATTGCGCGCCATCGCGGTCTGGATGAAGCCACGGTGCGTGATCTGGGTCTTGCCGGATTGCTGCACGATATCGGCAAGATCGGCATTCCGGACCCGATCCTCAACAAGCCGGACCGCCTGACCGACCCCGAATTCGAGATCGTGCGCAACCATCCTGAGCACGGATTTCAATTGCTTGCCGCTTCGCCCGGAATTTCACCAACTGCGCTTGATGTCTGCCGGCATCACCATGAGAAGATCGATGGCACAGGTTACCCCTTTGGCCTATCCGGCGATCAGATCTCGCTTGCGGCGCGCATGGGCGCGGTGTGCGACGTGTTCGACGCGCTGACTTCGCAGCGGATATACAAACAGGCATGGTCCGCGCAGGCCGCCTTGACCAGGATGTGGCGGTGGCGAGGGCACTTCGACCGCGAAATGCTCGCCGATCTGATGCTGGTGCTGCATGTCTTTGCCGAGGGCTTGCTGGTCAAGCTGTCTGACGGACGGCTCGCGCTGACGCTTGCGCTTGCACAGGACGGGATCGGGCAAAGCGTGCCGCTTGTCGCGTTTCATTGCGGAACAAGGAACGCGCCGATCACTCCACGCCGATTGCGGATCAGAAGCGGCGATGCCGACTTGCGCGTGACAAGTGTGGAAGACCCATCAGACTGGGGTTTTGCCGATTGGGACAACATCAGGGCACAGATTCTGGCCGGGCAGACCCCGGTGATCTCGCAGTCAAAACAAACCCCGCTTCGCTTGGTGCGAAGCGGGGCTGATTGACGGGCTGTTGCCCTGTCCGGTGAAGCGGATCAGGCCGGGTAGGTCCAGGTCGTGCCGCGTGCGAGGTTTTCGGATGCGAAACCCCAGTTCAGCTTTCCGTCGACAACCGCGTCGAGATAGGCCGGGCGCTTGTTCTGGTGATCGAGGTAATAGGCGTGTTCCCACACGTCCACCGTCAGCAGCGGGTTGAAATCGCTGTCCGCCAGAGTGTCGCCATCGTGGGTTTCCTCGATCGACAGCTTGCCGTCCTTTTCAGCGAGCCACACCCAGCCGCTGGCGAAATGGCCGACGCCGCGTGCCTTGAGCTGTTCCTTGAGCGCGTCGACGGAGCCGAAAGCCTCCTCGATCTTGGCCTTGAGTTCATCCGAAGGCGCGGTTTCGCTGGCCGCCATCGAATGCCAGTAGAACGCGTGGTTCCAGCTTTGCGCGGCGTTGTTGAACAGGCCCTGATTCGTGCCGCGCGATGCCGCGACGATCGATTCCATCGAAGCGTCGGCGTGATCGGTGCCTTCGATCGCGGCGTTCATCTTGTCGATATAGGTCTGGTGGTGCTTGCCGTGGTGGAACGACAGCGTCTCTGCCGAAATCGCCGGAGCCAGCGCCGTGTCGGCATAGGGAAGGTCGATAAGTTTGAAAGCCATTGTGGGTCCCTCTCGTCTTTGGGTTGGGGTTTCGTAATCTCAACGCAGGGGGCACATAATGGTTGCATCAACGGATTGAAAGGCGGGGCAGCCACGCAAGCCGGCGCAATGCAGGTACCGGCAGTTGTGATTAAGCATTTTCAGAAAGTTGCGGCTAACCGCCCACCGTGGCATTAGCTGATATTGATAACAGGAAGCCCCGAAACAGCGGTCATTTGCAGGGGAAATGCCTTGGGCTTGCTGGGCTTCAGCCTGGTGTTGGTGAACGGCCGGACAATGGGCCGTGTTCTGCCGCATCGTTCGCTTGCGCTGTTCTACCGCAAGCGGAAAGTGTCGAAGGGCGATATCGTCCTCGTCAAACATCCTGAATTCGGAACCGTCATAAAAACCTGTGCGGCCGTGACGATCAACGGCCGCTATTCGCTGCGCGGTGCACGCCCGAATGCCGAGAATGAAGAACGGCTGGGTGCGGTGGAAGGTACCTACATTCGCGGCACCCTGATCGCGACGCTGTTCAAGGGCTGGACGCTCAAGGATTAGTGGGTCCTGACCCTAGGCTCAGGCGGCGAGCCTCGAACGCCTGAATTGCGCATCCGCCCGCAATTGCGAATGCTCCACCCAGGTCGAATGCACCCCGCTCGAAATCTTGTGCGGCAGGCGGGCGCGGCATATCGGCCCTTTCGTCACATCACTTGCGTCCAGGATGGCAAGCTCTGACGTGCCGGTGTTCTCGTCGATCAGGAAGGTGACGAGATAGCCGGAGTCTTCTCGCGCCACCGCTTCGCTGCCTGATGTGGGTTTGCGCGGCACCATCGGGCTTTCGCTGGCGTAAACGCCGTCGGGCAGGGTGTAGACCTGTTCCTCCCCCGTTTGCGTGTCGTGGCGGACATAGCCGTTGAACAGGAACCAGCCGGGCCGGGTGGTGGTGGACCAGATGTAGCGGCTCTTTTTCATCAGGTAATCGGGGTTGATCATCCCGAATTCGACAATCCTGTCCGACAGCCGTTCTTCGGTGCATTCGCCCGTCGCCAGATTGAACCGCCAGCGGTGCAGGCGGCACTGGAAACTGTGTTCGTCGACATAGGCCATCATGTGGCTGTACTGCCCCGCTTCCTCGATCGGATCGGGCATCGGTTTGTCCTGATAATACCCTTCGAGCACGACCTCGTCGCCGTCTTCATAGGCGTTGGTCCAGTGCAGGACATAGGTGGGTGAGGCTTCGAACCAGCGGATGTCCTGTGGCTGGCCGTGGCGCGGGATCAGCGCGAAACGGGTCGGCACCCCTTCGTGCAGGCGCGCGGCGTGGATGTTCCGCTCCAGCAGCGCCTCGTCCCAGAATAATGGCATGTCGTTGAGGATCGACCAGTTCTTGGTGATCGCCATGTCATGCGGCAGGCGCGGACCGGGCAGGGGAATGGGGACGTAATGGACCAGTTTACCCGCCCGATCGACCACGCCGTAATGCATGAAGGGCGCGTGCTTCGAATAGTTGAAGAACATCAGTTCGCCCGTTTCCTCATCCACCTTGGGATGGGCGGAAACCCCGTCGAGCGGCCCCCACGGCGCCTTACCTAGGTTTTCGAGCGTCACCGGATCGAGCATCCATGCCTCGCCGCATTGATACAGCGTGGCATAGGCGACCCCGGCGTGGACGATGATGTCGGTGCTGCCCGTGTCTTTCAGCCCGCCATGCGCGCCAAAGCCAGGGCGCAGGCTGGTCCCCGCAGGGTCCATCAACCCGCCCCACAGCGCCTGCCCGGCGATCTGTTCCGCCTCGAAACAATGCGTGCGGACAAAGCGGTTGCGATAGCTCGCCTTGCCTCCGCTGATGCTGACCTGATGCACCATCGCGTCACCGTCAAACGGGTGATGCCGGCCCAGCGGCTGATGCACCGGGTTTTCGGTGTTGCGCAGGTAGATGCCGTCGATATCCGCCGGGATTTCGCCTTCGATCACCTCCAGCTCGTCAACGTCCACCTCTTCGTGGCACGGGGTCCACGCGCCCGAGAGATAGGGGTGGTTCGAAGGTTGCAGGCTGGTCTTTACCGGCGGGTGGCGCGTGATCGTCATGTCTCTCTCCCTGCGGCGAAAGGTAGCGCAAGGCTCTGCCACGCGAAAGTTCGTAATGCAGGCGGGCTTGTCGGGAAAATTTGATCTCGATCAAGGACGCGGCGAATCATCCGCTGCATTCTCCAAGGCAACAAAGGGAGACATCCGATGAAATCGATCCTGCTTCATATCGACGGTGACAGCTGCATGGAGGCGCGGCTTCAGGCGGCGATGGACATTGCCCGTGCGACAGACGGCCACATCACCTGCCTGCAAGCCGTCAGCTTTGACGTGTTCGCGCCGGGCGATTTCTATGGCTCGGCGATGGCGGCGGCGATGCCGGTGATCAAACAGGCAGCCGAGGAACTGCGCGCCAAGATCGAGGCCGACCTCGCGAACGAGGATGTCTCGTGGGAATGGCGCTTCCTCTATGGCATGGCCGAACAACGCCTGCTCGAACAATCGGCGCTGCATGATGTCATCATTGTCGGCCCGCACGACATTGGCGAGGAGGGTGCCCGTGGCCCATCCGGCATGGCGGGTGAACTGGCGATCCGTGCGCCCGTGCCGGTGCTGGTCGTGCCCCAGCATGTGAAACGCCTCGACGTTTCCGCTCCGGTGCTGATCGCGTGGAACGGCTCTGCCGAAGCCTGCGTCGCGCTGCGCGCCGCAGTGCCGTTGCTGGCGTTGTCGTCCAAGGTGTATCTCGCCAGCGTGGCCGAGGAAGACGAGAAGAACCGTTTCGACTTCCCGCCGACCGAAGGCGCGAAATACCTCAGCCGCCACGGGATCGACTGCGAAGTCGTCGAAATCCCGCGCGGCAAGGCGAAGATCGCCGATACGCTCGCGTCAGCCGCGCAGATGCGCGATTGCGGGGTGATGGTGATGGGCGCCTATGGCCATTCGCGGCTGTCGGAAATGCTGTTGGGCGGCGTCACCCGCAAGATCCTGAGCGATCCGGATTTGCCGGTCTTCATGGCTCACTGATCGGCTGGCGGGATCGGCGGCGTGGTCCAGAACAACGCGACCTCGTCGTCGAGCCCGGTCATCTCGTATCGCACCAGCGCGATCGGCAGGCGACCGCTCGCCATGAACTGATCGTGGAAGTCCTTCAGCACGAAGTCGCTGCTCAGCTGGCTTGCCCGGTCTGCCAGTAACGCGTCCATCTGCAGTTTGCCGATGGTGTAGGCGACGCCATAGCCCGGCGGGCGACGCAGGTAGATTTCGGCATCGACGCGGGCGACGTCCTCGTCCAGCCATTCGGTCTTGGCGCGCATGAAATCGACCGCCTCACGCACGTTCCAGCGGTTGTGCTGCATGTAGACATCGGCGGGGACGCGCGCGGCGCGGAAAATGCCGAACAGCATCATGAATTCATCCGCGCGGGGTGAATGGACGGTGCCGCCTGCCAGCATCGTCGCTTCTTCGAGATAGGTCGCCCAGCCTTCGGCGCGTCCGCCATCGCTGTAGCTTCCCCGGATCGGGCGGGTGTCGCGCGCGGCCAGTACGGCGTTGAAACGGTGGCCGGGGATCACGGCATGAACATGATCGGGGATCGGGTCGCGGAACTGGATCTGCTCCCAGAAATTCGGCCCCGTGGGGCGCTCGATATAGGGCGTGTTGCTGCCCAGCTCGCCGACGAAATCGGGGATGGTGATGATTTCTTCGCGCACCAGCCAGTCGCGCACGATCCGGTCTGTCGCGGCGATCTTGGCGCGCTGTTCCTCCGTGCTTTGCGACAATTCGATCGGCGGCAGGTCTCGGTTGCGATGGCGCAGCAGGGCGAGCGCCGCCGTCATCCGCTCATGCTCACGCGTTGCCAGCGTCACCATTTCGCTGGCGCTGATCGGGATCATGCGGACATGGCGGATGAACCAGTCGTATCGCGCCGCGCCCACGCCTGCGGGCGCCGTCATTCCGGCCCGGTCGGCGCGCAGCCAGTCGCGGAATTCGACCAGCGCCGCACGCGCCGCCAGCACTTCCTCGACGATTTCAGGGCGCTGCGCCCGCGCGCGCTCCAGCAGATCGTCATACCAGCCGATGATCCCAGCCGGAGGCACCGCGCGATAGGGGTGGTAGTGGTTCACCCCGTCGCTGTTTTCGAGATTGTGCAGCGCCAGATCGGCGAAATCGCCCGCCACCTCGGTCAGATTGGCACGTGCGGCGGCCAGCATCGGCGGAACCGAACGCAGCCGCGCGCGCAGGGCGGTCACATCGTCGCCGTCCTCATCCACCTCGGTAAAGGCGACGCGCATCAGCGGATCGAGGTAAAAGCCCGGATCGCGTTTCCACGGGCGCAGCACTTCCAGATTGAAACGGTATCCGTTGAGGATCGATTTCACCGCGAGGAAATCGACCTGCGCCGCGCGCGGCCATGCGGCCACATCCATCGCCGCCAGCCGCGCTTCGAACGCGTCCAGCCCTGCGAGCTTTTCCGCCATCAGCGCATCGGCATAGACCTCACCCACGCGCGCACCGGAATCGAGCACCACGCCCGCAGTAAAGCCGGGGACCATATAGGCCTGCAATTCATCATGCAGGGCGATCAGATCGGCATATTCGGCGGGCATTCCGGTGTCTGAGGCTGCGGTTTGCGGCTGAGCGTGAGCTACGGGAACTGGTACGGCACCCGCCAGCAGCAGCGCGGTGATGGGCAGGGCAAGGAACAAACGCATAAGGGCCTCCGGTGGAACGCAGACAATGCGAAAGCGGGGGCGGACTGTCCAGCCGGTTGTCCCGGCATTTCAATTGTGGACCCTGATTGCACGCTGGCCTTGCGCGCGATTGATCGAGATCAATGTTCCTCGATCTGGAGCGCATATTTTCCTTTCATTGGAGGAGTTGGCGTTGCGCGTCCGGGTCGCGCACGGGAAGGCTGCAGCAATGCTGGCGAAGAGGGAGAAGGGCAATGCCTCGAATCATCGGTCAGAAGATCATCGTCATCATTAGCGGCGCAATCGCACTTGCAGGTCTGGTCGGCTACAATATCTCAGGCGTTTCAGCTCAGGGATTATCCGACTATCTGCATTTCCCGGGAACGAGCATTCCCGGACACAATATCACCTCGATCAGCGGGCAGACACCGTCATCCTGCGCAAGGGCCTGCGATGCCAATTCGCGCTGTATTTCTTTCGATATCGACCGTTCGGGAACATGCTATCTTCAGGATGCGGACCGTCGCAGCGCCGAAATCACCAATTCCGATACCTACGACTATTATGAGCGTCGGCGGGCCACGTCAGGTTCGGTTGCCGGCTATCAATGCTTTGATGGAAAAACCATTCCCGGGCGCAACATTCAGACCTTGTCAGGCCAGACCCGGGCAAGCTGTGCTGCGGCCTGCGACGGTAACAACCGGTGCAAGTCCTTCGATATCGATGCGCAGGGCAATTGCTGGTTGCAGGACGCAGACCGGTCGGATGTCGAACTCAGCAACAGCGGGACTTACGATTATTGCGAAAGACCCATGCAAGCAGGTACGTCCGTGCCAAAACAAGTGTCGGCGATCGGTGAGCAGGTAGCAGAGATCTGGAACTCTGCCGGCTGTGGCTATACCGATTCATCGCCGCTGCAGCTCGCTTCTCTGACAACCATCAACCGGCTCGACCTTTGGTACAATTGGGCGTCCGGCGAAAGCTCGACCGGATACGAAATTCTCGCTCCCGATGGCTCAGTGGTTCATCGTGGCACGCTGGAGCGAAAGAGCTGCGATCCCTATCAGCAATCCTGGTGCGTTGCGGGCGATACGCCGGGTGTCACGCTTCCAAGGGGTAACTACCGGGTCAAAGTGCCTCGCGAGCGCGTTTGCCAGAACAGCGCGAGCAATGGCCGCGGCTTTATCCAGGCTTGGGGTGACAGCGGCGGATCGAGCGTGTCGCGTCCTGCTGCGAACACGGCTTCAGGTGCGCCTGCAAGGTCGTCCGCACCCTCAGCTACGCCACGCATCCCGTCGCCAAGTCGATCATCGCCCGCACCAAGCGAGGCAACGCCCGCAGGCTTGAACGGATTTGTATGCGTGCTCGACGTATCAATTCCGGGGCGCAATATCCGTAGCCTGTCGGGTCAGACCTATCGTTCCTGCGCGATAGCCTGTCGCAATCAGGCAGGGTGCAAGTCGTTCGACATTGATCGCGGCGGAACCTGCTATCTGCAGGATGCCGACAGCGATGACGTGAAACCCGTCAGGAGCACGGATTACGATTTCTGCCAGCCGCTGTCGGGCTGATCTCGCTACGTCGCCAAGAGGTTTTGCATGGTTCTCGCTCGACAAGGGCCGGGGGTTGAACCACTGTCGCAGGGATGGAGCCCGCGTCTTACGATCAACCTGCAATCCGGCCCGCGCTGGCGTGGGTCACCGCGGCGCTGGCGGGGATAGTCGCGCCGGTAATCGCCTTGACGTTGCTGGGGCTGGAAGCCGCGCCCGGCTCGCTTGCCGGGGCTGGCGGGCCGATATTGGCGGTAGGCATAATGGGCGCAGGCATGATTTCCGCCGCCATCGCCGGTCGTTTCTGGCTCGGCATTGTTCTGGCATTGCTGGCGGGAGCCGCGCTGCTGATGCTGGCGGGCATCCTCGCAATGCCCGGAGCATCAGTTCCGCTTTCGATAGTACTGATCATGCTGGTCGCCAGTATCAGCTTTGCCGCGCGAGGCACGCTGTTCGCCCGCTCGGGGGCGGGCAGGGGGTGGTGGATCGCGGTGTTCGTGGTCGGCGGAGAGGCCGCGATGTTGCTGACGGCATGGGCGATGCCCGGTGCCTTGCCCGACTGGCTGCTGGTGCTGCTGCCCGCGCAATGGGCCAGCATGGCGGTGCAATCGGCGCTGGGCGGCAACGGCATTCTCGCTGCAAGTTCGGCCCTGATCGCGCTGGGCGGAACGGCGGTGGCGACGCTGCTGGTCTGGCGGCTGTGGCCGCGCCGTTGGCCCTATGCGATCATGTTCACTACCTGGATCGGCCTGTCCGCACTGGTGTGGCACTGGCCGGTAGCGGCGTAGGGTGATGGATCAAACGGGCGCTGAAGCCGGTACAGGATCAAGTTGAAGCCGCGCTATCGGCCGGGAACTGGATTGCCCATATGCGCCAAAAAGGCGTGTATTTACAGAGTTCTACAGATTCAAGACGCCTACCACGAACGTCCTGCCTTAAGAACGGCATATCCATTCGTCGGGTAGTCCGATTTTGCAATTGTTAAACATCAAAGCAGCCATTGCACCCTCGTGTCATTGCACCAAGGGAGCTGGCAAACATGAAAATCCGGTCTGTTGCCTCAAGCCTTGTCGATTGCAGTCGAGGCAATGCGCTCATCATCCTGTCTCTCGGCCTCCCGATCCTTATCGGCGGAGCCGGGTTCGCCACCGACACCGCGCAATGGTACATGTGGAGGCGCGAGTTGCAGCATGCGGTAGACCAAGCTGCCTATGCCGGCGCATGGGCGCGAAGCAATCCGCTGGCGGAAAGTGACTACCGCACAAGGGCTGAGCAGGAGTACGCCGCCAATATCTCCAAAGTCGCGGATTTCGACACTGCGCCAGTCATCGCACTGGCAGATTATGCCGGCGGCAATCAGAACAGCGTCCTCGTAACATCTACCGCAAGCAAACGTCTGCCCTTCAGCAGCCTGTTCATGAATGCCCCGGCTACCATTCGCGCGACCGCTCAAGCCAGCTTCAGCGAGGGGTTGAGTTACAATGCCTGCCTGATTGCCCTGCGGGATGAAGGCAACAGCCTCAAGATCGGAGGCAACGCAGAGGTGAAAGCACGGTGCGGTCTGGCGGCCCTTTCCTGTGATGACGATGCCATCATCATCGACGGGTCCGCCGACGTCGATACCGACAGCATTGCCGCATGTGGCCGAGTGTCCGTCGAAGACCCCGACTTGCAGGGCGTAATTGTCGAAAATGTTGCCGGTCTGAAAGACATCTACGCCGATCTTGAACCGCCAACGAACGATACGCCGCGCAGTTACAATTGCACGGGCAGGGGACGCAACAAGCAGGCCTCGTTGCAGCCTGGCACGTACAGCAGTCTCGTCACTGCCTGTGACACAGTTCTCGCATCGGGCATCTATGTGATCGATGGCGGCGAGCTTGACCTGACGCACAATTCCGAAGTGGTCGGCAATGGTGTGATGTTCGTGCTCAAGAATGGTGCGAGAATGAAGCTCGGAGGCAGCGGTTCCAGCAACGAGATCAATCTCACCCCGCCTACGGCAGCAGATCTGCTTGGCTATCCCAATGCCGATGAACTGGCGGGCATTCTGGTGTTCGAGCACCGCGACAACAACCCAAGCGGAGACCATATTCTGAATGGCAATTCCGACTCCCTGATCGAAGGGCTGATCTATTTGCCGGACGGGAACCTGCGCATCAACGGCACGGCGGACGTGGCCGCCCAGTGCCTGCAAATCTCGGCCTACAGCATCGACATCAGGGGTGGCGCCGAGCTGGAAACGCTTTGCCCGCTCAACGAGACCACGGAAGTCGGATCGTCGATAGCCGATGTCAGGTTGGTGGCATGAGGAAGACGAGCCGCTATCTGGCTAGCCTTGTTGCCGATGGATCGGGCACCATGGTGGTGGAGTTTGCTCTGGTCGCTCCGGTCATGGCCTTGCTGTTGATCGGAACCGTAGAGGTCGGCTTCATTGTGGCCCGCCAGCATGAACTGCAATCGGCGGCAAGCGAGGTCGAGGCGATCGTGATGGCCACCAATCAAGGGGCGGAAACCGATCCGGATGAACTTGAAGAGATCCTGATGGAGTCGGTCAATCTCACGGGTGAGGACGTATCGATAGTAAGGAAATACCGTTGCGGAATTTCGAGTGAACTGGTGAACAGCTCCTCCAGCTGTTTCGAGGGTGACGTCGTATCGAGCTATCTCGAGATCGCGATCAGCGACACCCGCCTGCCTATTTGGAGCACATTCGGGATAGGCCAGGAAATCCGATACTCGGTCGAACGGACGGTGCAGATTTCATGATGGCGGAACGTCCCCGGCTTTTCAGACCGCTCGTGCAGACTGTGCTGCACAATAGTCGCGCTGTAGCTGCGGTGGAGTTCGCTCTGCTGGCACCACTGTTTTTCGCGCTGTTGTTTGGTGTCCTGCAAGTTGGCATCTACCTTCAGAACTACAATGCCGTGCAGTCTGTCGTGGCAGATGGTGTCCGGATCGTGATGATCGAATATCAGAAGGACAACGAACTGTCCGATGAGCAGATCAGATCCGTCATTCTCGCTCGGGCAGTGAATGCCCCTTACCTGCTCGACACTGACCGACTGATCGTGAATGTCGATCGTTCAGGGGGTAGCAGAATTAGCGGAGCCGCCGAGATCGACATCGAAATCCGCTACACGCTTTCAGACATCGTTCCGGGCTACGAATTGCCGGGCTCGACTGTCACCCATGAACGCTCGATTTTCGTGGCGAGCTAGCTTTTCTTGTCTGACCCGTGCCGCAGGGCAGGGGCGCGACGGGTGGGGAAAAGGCTCCGTCGAGTTCAAATAGATCGGGGCGGCCCCATCACTTGCCAATATTGTAAGGTATTTGACAATATGGAAACAGATTATATGTTTCCGGTATGAAACTTGTCTCATCCACTCCGGGCGATTCGCCAATCCTCACCCCGCTCGACACGCTGACATTCCGGCTGGAGGACCTGCCGCGCCAGCTGCGCCGGATCATCGACGATGCGCTGCAGGATCAGGGGCTAAGCCGCACCCAATGGCGCCTGCTCGCCTATGTCCTGCGTCAGGAAGGGCTGACCCAGACCGAACTCGCCCGGCATCTCGAAATCGAACGCGCCAGTGTCGGCGTGGCCATCGATGCGTTGCAGGCGCGCGGGCTGATCGAACGCAGCCAGCACCCGAGCGACCGGCGCGTCTGGCGCATCCTGCCGACCGCGGCTGCGAAGGCCATGCTCGGCAGCCTGCGCGAGATGATCGACGAAATCTACGCCGAACTGTTCGCCGGTTTCGACGAAAGCGAACTCGCACAGCTTGGCAATTTTTTTGAGCGCATGGCGCGCAACATCAAAGCTTAAAGGACTGCACCCGATGACGCTTGACCTCGCCGTCCGCCCCGACACGCTCGATCCCAGCATTCCGGAACGCTTTGCCGATGGCAGCGCCCATGCGATGTTCACCCGGCTGCGGCATGAGGCCCCGATCCACTGGTGCGCGGACGGTGCCTTCGGTCCTTTCTGGTCGGTCAGCCTGTATGACGACATCGTCGCGATCGAAGCGCAGCCTGCCCTGTTTTCTTCGGAGGCAAAGCATGGCGGGGTGTCGATCATCGACGTGAACCCTGCCGAAGCGGCCTATCTTGAATCCTTCATCATGATGGACCCGCCGCACCACGCGCAAAAGCGTCGCACCATCGCGCCGGCCTTTACCCCTTCAGAAATGACACGGCTTTCGGATTCGATCCGGGCGCGCACCGCCGCTTGTCTCGATGCACTGCCGCGCGGCGGAGGGTTCGACTGGACGGCGCGCGTCTCCATCCCGTTGACGATCGACATGCTGGCCATCCTGTTCGATTTCCCGTGGGAGGAAAGGGACCGTTTGCGCGTCTGGTCCGATGCGATCACCTCGCTCGACATGATCGCCAAACGTCCGCAGGAACGCGCGGCCTTGCTGTTCGAAATGGCCGGGCGCTTCCACCAGCTGTGGCAGGAACGGCTCGCCGCGCCGCCTGCGCCCGATCTGCTTTCGATGATGATCCATTCGGACAGCTTCGGCGAGATGGATGCCGCCGAATTCATGGGCAACATGGCGACGCTGATCGTGGGAGGTAACGACACCACCCGCAATTCCATGTCGGCATTGGCCGATGCCTTTACCCGCTGGCCCGAACAATGGGAGCGCCTGCGCGCCGACCCTTCGTTGATCGCCAATGCCGCCAGCGAGGTGATCCGCTGGCACAGTCCCGCGCTGCACATGCGCCGCACCGCGCTGGAGGATACCGAATTCCGGGGCCACCACATTCGCAAGGGCGACAAGATCGTGCTGTGGTACGTCTCTGCCAATCGGGAGGAGCGGCTGTTTCCGGATGGCGAGCTGTTTCTGGTCGACCGGCCCAATGCGCGGCGGCATCTGTCCTTCGGCTACGGCATTCACCGCTGTGTCGGTGCGCGTCTTGCCGAACTGCAATTGCAGATATTGATCGAGGAAATGCTCCGCCGCGATCTGAAGCTGGTCGCCGATGGCGCTCCCGACCGGACCGCTCACCCGTTCCTCGCGATCATCAATTCGATGCCGGTCCGGATCGGTTCATAGCCGCAGCGATGCAGGCGCCAGCGATCGGGCCAGCGCCTGCTCTCGTCATCGCGGGTTAGTGATGTGTCATTCCCGCGGCCCGATCGCCCCGTGTTTGTATCCTGATATTCTGCATCATGCCTTCATCGCCATGCGAGGCGAAATGGCAATGCATCACAAAGTCGCCGACATAGCGGCGATAGCGGGTGCGTATGACGATCCGGTAATTGCGCTTCACGTACACCGTGTCACGCCAGCCTCCCAGCATGTCCGCATAGTCTGGATCGTAGGCCTCTGTCCCTTCGATGGTTACATCACGCCCCTCGTCATCGAAGATACCGACAACCTGAAACGGATTGACGTGAATGTGGAAGGGGTGAGACCCTATGACGTGCTCCCCTGATTGTTACCAGTCAGAGGTAGAGTCTGGCTCCTTCATGATGGTTGTTTGATGGGATGGCAACGTGTCTGGGGGCATGCCCCCAGACACGTTGGCCGGCGATCTCGGCGGGGGTCTTCCCGCCCAGTTTCGAGTGTGGCCTGACCGTGTTGTAATCGTGTCGCCAGGCGGCCAGCACGAACCGGGCATGGGCCAGCGAGGTGAACAGCGTCTCGTTGAGGCATTCGTCGCGCAGGCGGCCATTGAAGCTCTCCACGAAGCCGTTCTGCATTGGCTTTCCCGGTGCGATGTAGTGCCACTCGACCCTGCGCTCCTGCGACCAGCGCAGGATGGCCGACGAGGTCAGTTCGGTGCCATTGTCGCTGACCACCGTATGCGGCTTTCCCCGGATGCCGATAAGGCTGGTCAGTTCCCGCGCTACCCGAGCACCCGACAGCGACGTATCGGCCACCAGCGCCAGGCACTCGCGCGTGTAGTCATCGACCACGCACAGGATACGGAAGCGCCGACCGCAGATCAGGCTGTCGGAGACGAAGTCGAGCGACCAACGCTGGTTCGGGCCGTCCGGCAGCACCATCGGCCTGCGCGTGCCCAAGGCCCTTTTCCGGCCGCCACGGCGACGCACGCGCAGCCCCTCCTCCCGGTAGATGCGCAGCAGCTTCTTGTGGTTGGGCCTGATGCCTTCCCGCGCCAGAAGGTAGCCCAGGCGGCGATAGCCGAACCGGCGGCGTTCCGCCGCCAGCTCGCGCAGCCGTTGCCGCAGCGCCCCGTCATCTGGCCTTGTAGGCTCGTAACGGATTACCCTGCGGCTCACACCAACCAGTGCACACGCCCGACGCTCGCTCACCCCGTGATGCTCCCGGGCATAGGCGACGGCTTCCCGCTTGGCGCCGGGCGTTACCATTTTTTTGATGCCAGATCCTTCAGCACCGCGTTGTCCAACATCGCCTCGGCCAGCAGCTTCTTCAGCCGCGAGTTCTCCTCCTCGAGCGATCGCAGCCGCCGGGCCTCGGACACCTCGAGCCCGCCGAACTTAGACTTCCACTTGTAGAACGTCGCCGAGCTGATCCCGTGGCGGCGGCAGACCTCAGTCGTCGCCATGCCCGCTTCCTGCTCCTTCAAGATCGCAATGATCTGCTCTTCGTTGAACCTGCTTCGCTTCATATCGTCCGACTCCTTGCGTCAGACTCTACCAAAAAGCGGTCACATTTCAGGGGAGCACGTCACCTACATTCGACGTGATCTCCCATTCCTCCACATCGCCCAGGGTCAACGTCCTGTCGACACGCGCATGTTCGTAGGGAACGCCGTCGATGCTCAGGACCGCTGAGCCATCATCATTGTCGACAATGCTGAAGGTGACGTGCTGCCGGCCGGTAATCTCATCATCAAGCACGGGTTTACGCCAAGCAAAGGAATAGAGCGAAAAGTCATCCTTCAGATCAGCGACAACCTTGCTGCGGACCTCAGGATCATCAATCTTCAGTTCGGCAGCCTTGATCAGCGTCTCCGCAAGCAATTCCGTGACATTCCCTGCCGGAGCAGTCTCTCCGGAAACCTCGAATATGGCGAGAATGCGTTCCTGATTAGGTATTCTGCCCCAGACGGCGTTGTTGATGACGCAATAGGAGCCTGGCTCTTCAAAATAGGCCAAGGCATCGAACCGCGAGCCGGCGGTCAGCCTTGAGCTTTCGACCTTCCTCATCGAATAACGCGTCAATCCGTCGTCGGCAAAATGGAACTGTTCAATCGGATCACCCGTGCAATATTCGGCAATCCACTTGTTCTGGTCGCGCCCGGCGACATCTCTAAGATCCGGGGCGCCTTCGGCCAGCTTGCGGATGCTCATGTCAACCGAGCGGCGAAGCCCTGCATGGATCATCCGAAGGCGATGAAACCGGCCCGTATCGATGCCCGTAATCGTGGGTTGGACCTTGCCATTGACCCCGGTCAGCCGACCCGATGTCATCTCAGGAAACGGATTGAAAAGCCTGAAGCTTTCTACTGTGCCGACTTCACCGTCTTCGCATTCCCAAGGTGGAAGATCCCAAGGGGCAATATCAGGGTTTGGACGCCTTCTGGCTTCGCCCTCCTCAAAGCAGCCGTACTGAATTTGGGAGAACACCATGATCTGTTCGCCAAAGGCGTTCCCTTCGCCGTCGTTGAACAGAATATCGATGTCGCCCGGTGAAGTTGGCGTCGGAACCCGGTCGCCATCTATGATGAGCGCGCCAGCCATGCCGGACCCAAGCTGAATGCTCGTCGCGCCGTGCATGTGCGGGTGGTACCAGAACGTCCCCGAAGGATGGTCAGGCGGAATGACGAATTCATATTCGAACCGCTCGCCCGGATCGATTGACAGCATCACATTATCGCTGTTCCCGCTGGGCGAAATCCAAAGTCCGTGCGTATGGATGTTGGTGGAATTATAGCATCGGTTCTGGGCAATCTGCTCCGCCGAGCAGGGGTCAAGATTGTTGTCGACCGTCAAGCTGAGAACCTGCCCCGGGTTCACCCGCATCACCGGCGCGACCAGCCCGTCTCCACCTTCTCCCTGAAATGCGCGCAGCTCGACGGCATCCATTTTCTGGGTCCACGGATTGTAGACCTCATCGCTGATCCGCTCGACCGACAATTCATAATGTGGTGAATTTGATTGTGCCTCAGCACCTGCCGACAACGCTAACGCCGCCACAACAGAACACGCGGCAAAAGCCGCCAACTTGTTTTTCATTTGGATCGCCCCCCAGCAATTCCATGCGACCCGTTTGACAGGTTAGCGACTGGGACCGGCTTTGTCTCGCAATAGCGGGCTTGAGCAGGGTGTGTTTCAACCCTTTGCCGACACCGCCATGAATTCAATGAGAGAATTTTTGCCGACAGATTGGTGGTTTTGGTGGGCGCATGGCGATCGCGCCTGCAAGGTGCCGAAATTCTGGCCGCCTGCCGCAGATTTTCCTACATCGCGCCGCCCCGGTATTACCCGCGCCCGCTCTTTGCCATTGTCAGTCCCGCACACCCTTCGAACAGGGTGACACTTGCCCCCGTGCAAAGGTGACACTTTGGCGCGTGAAAGAGTGACGCTTTTCCCCGTTCGGGTGACACTCTGCGCGGAAAAGGTGACACTCTTGCGCCAAGGGTGACACTTTGCCCGCCAATGGTGACAGAACTTGGGTTTTATCCCTTGGACCGTGTTCCACCTGTTCCACCCTGTTGGGAATCGCTGGAACGGCCCGCAGGGCCGCAAGGGCGACCGCCCGCGCGCAGCGGGCGCAGCTCTGCTGCGCGTCTAGCGAGGACGCACCCGCGGATGCGGGTGCGCCAAACAGGAGTCCTTGTCTGCGCTACCGCTTCGCTGCTTGAGCGCGGCGTCTCATCATCCCCTCTTGCGCGACGCTCGCCACCAGTTCGCCCGCACGATTGAAGATGCGGCCCCGGTTGAAGCCGCGTCCACCGCCGCTCCACGGCGCGTCGGTGGCGTAGAGCAGCCACTCGTCGGCGCGCGCTTCGCGGTGGAACCAGATCGCATGGTCAAGGCTCGCGCCCACCAGTTCGCCCCGCATCCAGCTCAGGCCATGCGGCAGCGCGCTCGTCCCCAGCAGCGTGAAGTCGCTGGCATAGGTGATGACGGCGCGGTGCAGGTTCGGATCGTCGGGCAGCGGCGCGGCGGTGCGAAACCATGTGTGCGCTCGCGGCTCGCGCGGTTCGCTGTTCATCCAGTGCAGCCGGTCAATAGTGCGCATCTCGATCGGGCGAGGGCGCAGCATCAGCGCGCGCTGCGCCTCCGACAGCTTGTCCCCGATCTTGTCGGCCATGGCGCGGCGCATCTCCATGTCGGACTTCAGCTCCTCGGGCGGCTGGACATCGGGCATGGGCGAATCGTCATGCTCAAGGCCATCCTCCGGGGTCTGGAAGCTGGCGGTGAGGTTGAGGATCGGGCTGGAGGTGCCGTCCTCGTTCTCCTGGGAGGCGACCACCCGGCGGTTTGCGAAGCTGCGCCCGTCGAAATCGCGCTCGATCCGGTATTCGATGGGCGCTCCCTCGCGCCCGCCACGAAGGAAATAGGCGTGGAGCGAATGCGCGCTCTTGCCGTCGGCAACGCTAGCCTGCGCCGCCTGCAACGCTTGCGCGAGAACCTGTCCGCCGAACACGCGGCCCACGCCGCCCTTCTGTGGACGTCCGGCGTAAATGTCGGAAGCGCGCTTCTCGACCGTGAGGAGCTTCACAAGCCCGTCGACGAGCCGCTGGTTATCGGGTGTGTCATCCATGCATTGCGCAATGCGCAGCGGCGCGCGACCCGTCAACTGGCTATCGGGTGAGGCCCAGCTTGCGCAGAGCACGGAAGGCATAGGCCTTGGGTGCGTTGCCGTTCGGCCAGCGGCCCGGAGCGCGCGGCGAGAAGCCGCGCTGGCGCAGCAGGTGGTTGAGTCCGCGAGCGTCGCTTTCGGCATAGCTCCACTCGCTGCGCCATGTTATCGACAGCGAGACAGAGCTGGCCGGGCCGTTCTGCACGAAATGCGGCGCCATCACCGGCACGAACACCGCATCGCCAGGGCCGAGCGCAAAGGCGCGGGCTTCGTCCATGAAGCTATCGTCCCACTTGAGCTCGCGCGGGCCGCCCGAATGGTAGCTTTCGTGCACCTCGTCCGGGGCGAAACGGGCATCACCCGCCGGGAACTGGGTCATCACCTTGCTGCCCCTGATCTGGAGCAGGATGTTGTGCTCCGGATCGAAGTGATAGGGCGTGACCGCGTTCGGGCTGGAGATGAAGATGAAGCCCTGCGGGGTCAGCATCGCGCCGGTCTTGGCTTCGATCTCGTCGCGCAGCTCGCCCAGCAGCTCCATCAGCAGTGCCTCGTAGGCAGGGACCTGCTCGATGTTCTTGAGCGCGGCCCAGCTGTTCGCTTCACCCACCTGCCGGATCGTCTCCCCGATCGACATGCCGGTCGCGCCGGGCTTGTCGTCGATGCCGATCGGCAGGTCGCCGCGGTTGAACTCGATGCTTGCCTCGGGCAAGCTTTCGGCCAGTTGCGCCAGCGCCTCGAGGTCGAGCAGCGGGTGGCGGTCCAGCGCGTGGCGCAGCTTGTGCGGCACTTCGGGATAGCTCTGGGCGAACTCCATCCGCGCTGTTGCGTCGAAGATATCGGTGACAAGCGCGTGGTGGCGCTGGTCGGTGGTGGGCCAATGTTTGCTAGGAGCGTTCATGCTTGGGTTCGTCCTCTGGTCTCGTATGCCATGAGTGTTCGGAAAGCGGCCCGGCGCAGTGGCCCGCCAATTGCGATGTTGCGGCTGACGAGCCGCCGTTTCTCGCGCCAGATGCGCTCGATCATGGAATGCCCCTCGACCGCGCAGCTATCCGCCCACTCGATGCCGGGGCGGGTGAGCAGGTCGAGGTTCTCAAGCTGCAACAGCAGGCCGGGGGAAAAGCGGGCATAGGCTTCGTTGAACGTCGTCTTGAAGCTGTATGCTCCGGGTGGCGCCAAGAAGGTGGCGAGCATGGCAATTGCCTTGCCATTGAGCTTTAGCGAGAGCCGCTCCAACCGGCCTGCACGTGCAGCTTCCACAAGGGTTTCGGTGAAGAAGCGCTGCGTTGCAGGCGCGTTGGCCAATGCCGAGCCTGCCTCGCCCTTCCATCCGGCGGCCTCGATGCGGAGGAAATCGGCGATCCATTGCTCGATCCCGTCGAGGCCGTTCTCGCGCTCGAATGACAGCGATCCCTCGTCTTCAAGTCGCTTGCGCTGGCGGCGCAGCTCCTTGCGCTTCTTGGCGCTCATGGAGGCGTTCAGATAGGTTTCGGCCTCGCAATCGCCAGCGAGCATGGCCCGTTCGAGCGTTTCGACCGTGAAAGCCGGACGACGGGTGTCGCACAGCACATGGTCCAGCGCGGCATGCACCGGCCCCTCCGCCGGCAAATGCGGCAGGTGCAGAAATGCCGCCTTGCGCGAGTGCCGGTCGAAATGGTCGAGAAGGGCACCCCAGAATGCCCGTTCAAACCCGCGAGCGACCAGCGGGGCGCCGCAAAAGGCGTTGGCATGCAGCCACACGCTGGCATGCGGGAGGGGGTATCCGTAGTAGTTCCAGACCCGCGAGACAGGGAGCAAGCCGAGCAGTTCGCCATCAATCCGAAGTGTCTTGATGTTCACTTGCGAGCCCGGACCCAGATGCTTGAGCGAGGGCAGCAGAAACCAGCGTTCGAAGAACGGGTTGGGTTCGCTCGCTCGCGCCGCAAGGGCATCCCATTCGCGCGCGAACTGCGGGTCTGCGGCGTCCGCAGCGGATACAATGCGCACTTCCACACCGGCCGCCAAACCTGCTCGAACAGCGGCATCCCGTTGCATGATTGTGAGATCTGGCGAGCTCGCCATATCCATCGTCTTGTCCCGTCAGGCCGCCGGGCTGGCGACCACTGGAGCGCATATCGCATATCACTGTTAATAAAGCGCTTGCATCGCCGTAGCTGTCCGATCGCGGCACAAGGCATGAGGCAAAAGAAAACCCCGCCCGGAATGAACCGGACGGGGTTTCCGTTAGCCGTATGAGGCTATCGTGCTTAGTGCACGCCAGCTTGTGCCGCCAGCGCTGCGAGCAGCAGCAGGGCGACGATGTTGGTGATCTTGATCATCGGGTTCACGGCCGGGCCGGCGGTGTCCTTGTACGGGTCACCAACGGTATCGCCGGTCACGGCAGCCTTGTGGGCTTCGGAGCCCTTGCCGCCGTGGTTGCCGTCTTCGATGTACTTCTTCGCATTGTCCCATGCGCCGCCACCGGCGGTCATGGAAAGGGCGACGAACAGACCGCCTACGATGACACCCAGCAGCAGCGCACCAAGCGCGGCAAAGGCGTTTTCCTGACCGGCAAGGCCATAGATCACGAAGTAAGTCACGATCGGAGCAAGAACCGGCAGCAGCGACGGGATGATCATTTCCTTGATCGCAGCCTTGGTCACCAGGTCCACCGTGCGGGCGTAGTTCGGACGGCTGGTGCCGGCCATGATGCCCGGATCCTTGGCGAACTGATCGCGCACGTCGACAACCACGTCACCCGCAGCACGACCAACCGCGGTCATGCCCATCGCGCCGAACAGATACGGCAGCAATGCGCCGAGCAGCAGCCCGACGATCACATACGGATTTTCGAGACCGAAATCGACGTTGGCATCCGGGAAAAACGCCCGAAGGTCAGCGGTGTAGGCAGCGAACAGCACGAGCGCTGCGAGACCGGCCGAACCGATGGCATAGCCCTTGGTCACAGCCTTGGTGGTGTTGCCAACTGCGTCGAGCAGGTCGGTCTTTTCACGGACGCTTTCGTCGAGGCCGGCCATTTCGGCGATGCCGCCGGCGTTGTCGGTCACCGGACCATAGGCGTCGAGCGCGACAACCATGCCAGCCAGAGCCAGCATCGCGGTTGCGCCGTATGCCAGACCGATCAGCCCTGCGAGTTGGTACGCACCGATGATCGCCGCAATGATGACGATGGTCGGCAGTGCGGTCGATTCAAGGCTGATGGCAAGACCCTGGATAACGTTGGTGCCGTGGCCCGTTTCCGATGCCTTGGCGATCGAGCGGACCGGACGATAGGCCGTGCCGGTGTAATACTCGGTGATCCAGATGATGATGCCCGTCAGCGCAAGGCCGATCAGCGAGCAATAGAACAGGTCACGTCCGTGGAATTCAACGCCACCCGGGCCGGTTCCCAGAACCGTGCTCATGTCTGCGCCAACGGTGCCAAGCGCGAACTGCGTGGCAAACCAGATCAGCGGAATGGCCAGAACGGCGGTGGCGATGAAGCCCTTGTACATCGCGCCCATGACATTGGTGCCATTGCCGAGACGGACAAAATAGGTGCCGATGATCGAGGTCACGATGCATGCGCCCCCAATCAGAAGCGGCAGTGCCATGAGCGGCAGGAGCATTTCGCCAAGCTGTTCAGCGAACAGAAGCGCGGTGAGAACCATGGTCGCACCGACGGTGACGACATAGGTTTCGAACAGGTCAGCGGCCATGCCGGCGCAGTCGCCGACGTTGTCGCCCACGTTGTCGGCGATGGTTGCCGGGTTGCGCGGATCGTCTTCCGGAATGCTGGCTTCGACCTTGCCGACGAGGTCGGCGCCGACGTCTGCGGCCTTGGTGAAGATACCGCCACCCAGACGGGCGAAGATCGAGATCAGCGACGCACCAAAGGCAAGACCGATGAGACCGTCGATCACGGTGCGGCTGTCTGCCTCAAGCATCATCGGCCCGACGAGGACGTAGAAGAACACGGCGATGGCGAGCAGCGCAAGACCTGCGACAAGCATGCCGGTGATGGCGCCTGCGCGGAATGCGATGGTGAGGCCCTGTTGCAGCCCTTGCTCGGCAGCGGCGGCGGTGCGCACGTTCGAGCGGACCGAGATGTTCATCCCGATGTAGCCCGCGACGCCCGAAAGCACGGCGCCGACGATGAAGCCGACGGCCGGGACAACGCCCAGCGCAACGCCGACAACGATCGCCGCGACCACGCCGACCATGCCGATCGTGGTGTACTGGCGGTTCAGGTAGGCTTGCGCGCCTTCCTGGATCGCCCCGGCGATTTCCTGCATTTTTTCATTGCCGGCGCTGGAGCTCAGCACCTGGCGGCTTGTCACAATGCCATAGACGATGGCGAGCAAGCCCACCCCGATTGATATGAGTATAAGGTCCACGAATAATCCCCTCTTGTGCGTGGAAATGCGCCTTTCGATGTATCCCGTTCGGCGCAAGGCGCCCTGTCATAGGGAATGGAGAGCGGGAGACAAGCGGGAAAACGGCGGAAACGCGCCCGTGTCACCAGTTTTGAGAGGCTAGGCCTCCGTCATGCTTCAACCGTGTAGGTAACCCAGCCCGTCGCGCCCAAGAATCGGCTCACCGCTCAACATCAAAGGAGCAGCCCCCCGTTCGACGACAGTGCCGATCCGGGAGGCGGCCACCGGGCATGGCACGTCGGTGGGCAGGGTGAACAGCAATTCGTAATCGTCACCCCAGCGCATGCACTCATCGGCTCGGGCAGGGTCTGCCACCGGGACGTCTTCTTGCCGGATCGAAAAGGTGACGCCACTGGCCTCCGCCATTCTGAAGGCATCGAGCAGCAGCCCGTCGGAAACGTCCATCATCGCGCTTACATGCGGCGCAAGCGCACGGCCTTCGGCCAGCAGCGGACGAGGGCGGTTGAATGCCTGTAGATGATCCCGCTCGCCTTCAAATCCCAACATCGCCCGACCAACGCAGCCTGTGACATAGACGGTGTCACCCGGCGCCGCGCCGATGCGGGAGGGCACGGGATTGCAAGTGGCACGCCCGATTGCGGTGACACTGAAAGTGCTGGCCCCTGTCCCCGCGACGGTATCCCCCCCCATCAGCTTTACGTCATAGGCCTCCATGACTTCGCGCAGCCCCTTGATGAACTGCATGTCGTTTCCGCCAAGCGAATGCCCCAGGAGAATGCCGATGGGTTCGGCACCCTTCGCCGCGAGATCGGACAGGTTGAGAGCGACCAGTTTCCAGGCAACGTCTGCAAGGCTGGCTTCGGGGCGGAAATGGACGTCTTCGGCCATGACGTCGTGGTTGAAGATCAGCGTTTCGCCGCCGATTTCGATCAGCGCGCAGTCATCCTTCAGACCGCGCGCACCCGGGTGCAGCGGCAACGTCTTCAGAGCCGAAAGAAATTCGGTTTCGGTCATGGCGCGATCCCCCTCGCCAAATCGTCTCTTGTCGACGCTAATTCCTGATCTCTTTTGCCGCCGCGTCAAGAATGCCGTTCACGAATTTCGCCTCGCGATCATCGAAGAACGCCTTGGCGACGTCGACATATTCGGTGATGGCGGTTGCAGTGGGGACATCGGCCCGGGCGAGCAATTCATAGGTGCCCGCGCGCAGGATCTGCAGCATCGTCTTGTCAAGCCGCGCCAGCGTCCAACCCGCTGCAAGCTTTGCAATCAGGATTTCGTCAATCTCTTCGCACCGCGCATCCACCCCGCGCACGACATCATCGAAGAAATCGACTTCGGCATCGGCAAAGACTTCGCCTTCGAAGTCTTCATCGTCCACTTCGCGGCCAAGCCGGTGCTGGTGGAATTCATCAAGCAGGCGATTGAGCGCCGTGCCTTCCATCTGCAGTTGGTAAAGCGCCTGAACGGCAGCAAGGCGCGCGGTCGAACGGGCCTGCGATCGGGAATTCATATTCATTTGAGGCGGAGCTCCACCGATTTGGCATGGGCGGGCAGGCCCTCTGCATGGGCCAGACTTACCGCAGCCGGACCGATCCGGCCAAGCGCCGCTTCGTCCAGCCCGAGGAAGCTGGTGCGTTTCATGAAATCAAGCACCGAAAGCCCGCTCGAAAAACGCGCGCGACGCCCGGTGGGCAGGACGTGGTTCGGCCCGGCAACATAATCGCCGACCGCCTCCGGCGTCATCCGACCAAGGAAAACACTGCCTGCATGGCGCACCTTCGGCAGCATCGCTTCGGGATTGTCGATCGCGAGTTCGAGATGCTCGGCTGCGAGTCGATTGATCAGCGCTGGCGCTTCGCTTTCGATATCGTTCACGACGATCATGACGCCGTGATCGTCCCAGCTTGTCCGCGCCGTCTTGCCGGTGGACAGCATGCTCAATTGCACGTCGACGCAATCTTCTACCTGGGCGGCGAAGCCGGCATCGTCGGTGATCAGGATCGACTGCGAAGTGGGATCGTGTTCGGCCTGGCTCAGCAGATCGGCCGCAATCCAGTCAGGATCATTCTTTCCATCGGCGACCACGAGGATCTCGCTTGGCCCGGCGACCATGTCGATCCCGACGACGCCATAAAGCTGGCGCTTGGCCTCCGCGACATAGGCATTTCCCGGCCCGGTGATGACATCGACCGGCTTGATCCGCTTCGTGCCATAGGCCAGCGCCGCCACCGCTTGTGCGCCCCCGACCCGCCAGATTTCGTCGATACCCGCGATATGCGCAGCGGCCAGAACCAGCGGGTTTGAATTGCCCTTGGGAGTGGGGGTTACCACCACGATCCGTTCAACCCCGGCCACGCGGGCGGGGATCGCGTTCATCAGCAAAGAAGACGGATAGGCAGCGCGGCCTCCGGGCACATAGAGTCCTGCGGCATCGACCGGCCGCCAGATCGCGCCGAGGCGAACCCCGGCATCGTCGGTGTAATCCCGGTTCTCGGGCAGTTGTGCCTCGTGATAGGCACGGATGCGCGCTGCCGCGAGTTCCAGCGCATCGCGCAGCTCCGGCTCCAAACCGGCATAGGCCTCGGCGCAGCGATCGGCGGTGATGATCCAGTCGGCATCATCAACCAGTGCATAGCCGTCAAAACGCTGGGTGTACTGCACCAGCGTATCGTCCCCGCCGGTGCGCACCGTGCGCAGTATGTCTTGAACAATGCCGGTTACGTCACTGTCCGCCTCACGGCGAGCGTCGACAACCCGGGCAAAACGCTGTTCGAAATCAGGGTCGAAGGTGGAAAGTATATTCATCACGCGGTGATCTCTTCGGCCTTGTCACTCGCGGCTTCGCGCGATTCTGCATCCGCCCGGAATGCGGCAACCAGTGCCGCGACCCGCGCATCCGTCTTGAAGGCGGCGCGATTGACGATCAGGCGTGCGGTGATGTCGATGATACGCTGCGTTTCGACCAAACCGTTCTGTTTCAATGTGGTGCCAGTGGAAACGAGATCGACGATCTGGCGCGCAAGGCCCAGCGAAGGGGCGAGCTCCATCGCGCCGTTCAGCTTCACGCATTCGGCCTGAATCCCCTGCCGTTCGAAATGGCGCGCGGTGAGATTGGGGTATTTCGTCGCCACCCGCAGGTGGCTTACTCCGGCCGGGTCAGCCGGATCGTCGGCCAGCCTCGCCACCGAAAGGCGGCAATGGCCGATATCGAGATCGACCGGTGCGTAAAGGTCGGAATAGTCGAATTCCTCGATCACATCGGACCCAACGATACCCACCTGCGCGGCGCCATGCGCAACGAAAGTGGCAACGTCGAACGCGCGCACGCGGATGATGCGCATGTCAGGACGCGTCGTGTCGAACGAAAGGGAGCGGTTTGACTTGTCGTGAAAGTCCGCGTGAGGCACCACGCCAGCGCGCGCCATGACAGGCAAGGCCTCGTCAAGGATACGCCCTTTTGGCACGGCGAAGGTGAGCTGGGTGCCGGGGGAGGGAGGAAGATCGATGGTCATTTCGCGCCGGGACTTAGGGATTGGGCGTTCAAAGGGCAATGGAATTGGCGCAACGGCAGATGCGAAGGGTGAGGCATGAGCAGTAGCGAAATCATGGCTATCAAGGAATTCGATGCCGCAATCGAATGGCAGGCAGACCACGCCGATCAAGGAGGAGCGCCATGCACTGCCCGTGTGATCCGGGCGTTGCGCAAGGTTCGGGAAAGCAATACCGCAACCGGACGCCGCATTGCAGGCTGGCAGGGCCTTACCTTGAAGGATGCAATGCCGCTCAGGATCGCAGGAGGCCTTCACTACCTTGTCCTGTCAGGAGAAGATGATCGTCTGGCGCTAGTCTACAGCGGCCAGATCACCGATCAGGGTCAGATCGACGATCTTGTCTGCGAACTCGTCGAGACATTCGATCACCTCTTGCTGCCATGGCTGGACGGGCCGCCCCAGACGAATGAGGCGGGGCGTTCGGCCAGCATCATGGCAGGACTGCTATGGGCCGCGCAAAGAGCATTGCCCCGGTTCGAACTGTTCGAACTGGGCGCAAGCGCGGGAATCAACACGATGCTAGAGCGGTATCACTACCGGCTTGGCGAGACCGAAGTGGGACCTGGCAGCTCGCCTATGCGCATCGAACCCGAATGGCGCGGCGACAACGGATCGCCGCCGCCAGCCCCTGCCGGGTTCGAGATTGTCTCGATCAGAGGCTGTGACGTGTCGCCGATCGATCTTTCCAACAAGGAGAGCGCATTGCGGCTCAAAAGCTACGTCTGGCCCGATGCGATGATCCGGATGGCGCGGATCGATGCGGCGATCGAGTTGGCGCAGCAATGCCCGCCCGATCTGGTGCGGCAGGACGCGGGCGAATTTGTTGCTGATTGCCTAGCGCGACCTCAGCCGGAAGGCGTGACCCGCGCGATGTTTCATTCGATCATGTGGCAATATATGCCCAAGGAAACCCAAGCGGCAATCACGCAGGCCTTTGTCGAAGCGGGCGCCGAGGCAACTCGTGACAAGCCCCTTGGGTGGATCAGCCTTGAGACGGACCCGGCGACATTCCGGCATGAACTTCACGTTCGCCTTTGGACAGGAAAGCCCGGAGACGGCGACCCGATCCTGCTCGCCTTTGCGCACCCTCACGGTGCCTGGGTGCATTGGCTCGGTTGACCAAACCCCTCGGGCCTAGCTGAGCAGAAAAGCTTCCATCGCCGCATTCACCGCTTCCGGGGCTTCCCACGGAACGAAATGCCCGCAATCCGGCACCTTTTGGATGGTGAGCGGGGCGATGATTTCCTCCATCCCTTCAAGGTTTTCCGGAGGCAGCGCCAGATCGTCCAGCGCCCATATGACCAGCGTGGGAATGGTCAGGTTCGGCAGCGCAGGTGCGGTGAACTCCGCCGGAAGCTCGAACGGTTCCTCCATTTTCGGCACCACCATCGGGCTAGCCCGGTAATAATTGAGCATCCCGAAGCACGCATCGCGGTCTTCCCAGTCCTTGAGCAGCTGGGCGCGTTCTTCGGCGGGCATGTTGTCGGGGCGGTCCCAATTGACCTCTTGCCGCAGTATGCCGGTGATCCCTTTTTCGCGGATCAGCGGATCATTGGCCGGATCGCGAAAGGCGCGGATGTATTGGCTGGCCGCCCGCTGGCCGGGATGGGTCCAGAGCAGCTTGCCAAAGATAGCCGGGTGCGGGGCGTTGGCAATCACGGCGCGTTCGACCCGCGTATGCTGGCCGCCTAGCGCCACGCCCCATGCGACGGCTCCGCCCCAGTCATGGCCGACGATGGTGAACTTCTTTATCCCCAGCGCATCGGCCAGGAGGAACACGTCCCCGATCAGCTTGTCGGGCGTGTAGGCGTCCACCTCCTGCGGCTTGGACGATCCGCGATAGCCGCGCTGATCCGGAGCAATGCAGCGGAACCGGTCGGAAAAATGCGCGATCTGGTGGCGCCAGGTGCGGTGGTTTTCGGGAAAGCCGTGCAGGAAGATCAGCGCAGGCGCATCCTTTGGCCCTTCGTCCGCCACGTCCAGATGAATGCCATTGGCGAGTTCGACGCGCTTTTGCTCCATCGTGGCTACTCCGCCTGTTCCATACGTTCCATGTAGCCCGCGGCTACCATGGCCGCGACCTGATCGAACAGCGCATCAGGCGTGCGCCGCATCTCGCCCATGCCCGCTTCCATGCCTTGCGCGACGATGATTTCACGTTCGCCTGACGCGATGGCGTCTAGCATCGCGCGGGCGGCATCGGGAGCCGGAATACCTTCGTCGATCACCTTGTCCGATCGGCCCCGCTTGCTGCCGTCACCGACCAGTGCATTGCGCGAGACATCGGTGGCGACTGATCCGGGATAGATCACATGGACGCTCACCCCGGTTTGCGAAAGCTCGGCCCGGAGCGCGTCGGCATAGCCTGCAAGGCCGAACTTCACCGCGCAATAGGCGGTGCGCATCGGCACTCCTACCTTGCCCGCAATGGAGGAGATGAACGCGAGCGCACCTGACCCGCGTTCTGACATATGACCAATAAGCCCCTGGGAAAAAGCGATTTGGGCGGTCAGGTCGATATCGATGATGTCGCGATAGACCTTCATCTCGGTCTTGAGAGCTCGGCTGCGTTGGGAAACCCCGGCATTGGCGAAAGCGACATCCACGCCGCGTTTCCAAGCAATCGCCTTTGCCGTCGCATCGGCAAGAGCCGCATCGTCGCGCACGTCAAACGGCAGGATCAGCGTCTCTCCGCAATCCGCCGCGACTTCGGCAAGGCGCGCTTCATCGCGGCCTGACAGCACGACATTCGCTCCGCGCGCGGCGACATCCCGTGCCAGCGCCGCGCCAATTCCCGATGACGCGCCAGTGATCCAGACGGTCTTGCCGGTGTAATCCATATCTCTCTCCCTTTGCTTCAAGGGAGTAGCGAGCGCGGCAATCAAGGGCAATCAGGTTGCGGTGTGCAACGCGATCATATCGGCCAGATTTTCGGGAAACAGCGCCTCGTGCCAGTCGGAAAGCTCGGCGAGGGTAAACCAGCGGTGCCGCGTCATCACCGTCTGTTCAAGCGGAGTGTGACGCGAGGTATCTATCGCCGAATGTTCCACCCGCACCATGAAATACCGCTCGTCAGCCTGCACCGGTTCGCCCTCCACGGTTACGAATTCGGGCGTGGTGCGGGCGATTTCAGGGCCGGGATCAGCGTCGATCCCGGTTTCTTCCAGCAATTCGCGGCGCGCGGCAGCGATGTAACTCTCTCCCGCCTCGCATTCGCCCCCGGCTGTCACCCAGAAAGGCGGGCGACCGGGCACATCGAACCGGAACATCAGCGCCCGGTGCTGGGCATCGAGCACGATGATCCGGGCCGAGCGCCTCACCCGTTTGGTGTTGCCGAATTCGTTCATGCTTCGGGAACGCTGGCCTTGATCGCGACAGCGTGGACGCGCTGGCCAACGATGTCTCCCAGTGCAGTGATAACCGCGCGTTGGCGCGCAAGGCGGGTCATTTCGGCAAAGGCGGCGGCTTCGATATGGATTGTGAAGTGGGATTCCCCCGATCCGTCGTCGCCCATGTGGCCGCTGTGTTTCGCGCTGTCGTTGATGATTTCGAGCCGGGTCGGGGCAAATGCCTCGGTCAAAAGGATCTGCATTTCTTCTGCCACTGCACCGCTCATGACCTGACTTTCCTTCTTTGCAACTTCTGACGGGTTGGAATCTGGCGTCTCACTCGCCATTCTCAACCCCCTTATGTCCCAGACACGATTCCATGGCAGGCACGAAGGAAGCGAGCGGGTGTGCGAGCACCCGACTTGCCGTGAGCCCGGCGAATTTCGCGCTCCCGGCTATCGCCCGAGCGGGTTTGACGGTCCGGGCGAGTGGCGCTGGTTCTGCCTTGATCACGTGCGCGAATTCAATGCGGGATACGACTGGTTCGAAGGGATGAGTGCCGAGGAAATCCTGATGGCGCAGGCACCTGCTGAGGGGTGGCGCACAGAAAGCCCAAGTTTCGGGCCACGGGCCGGGGTGGACGGAATGCCGCGCTGGGCCGATTTCGACGATCCGCTGGAAGCGATTTCGGCGCGCGCGGGCGGTATCCGCAGCCGCGCGGAACGCTCTGCGAGCATGGCGATGGACGGCCGCTTTTCCAAGGATGAGGCCGAAGCGTTGGAAACCATGGGGCTGGGCTCTGACACCGACAGGCGCCGATTGCGCCGGCGCTATTCGGAACTGGTCAGGCGGTATCACCCGGACCGCAATGGCGGGGATCGCAGACACGAGGCGCGACTCGGCCAGGTGGTCGAGGCGTATCAACTGCTAAGGAAAAGCAGGGCCTTGGGTTAACCGGCTACCGCCGCCTCAATCCCGGCGTGGTCAATCTTCACCATGCCCTGCATCGCAACGAATACGCGGTTGCGCACAAGAGCATCCTCGTGGCCCAGCGCATCCATCAGGACGCGGGGGACTATCTGCCAGCGCACGCCGAAGCGATCCTTGCACCAACTGCATGCCATTTCACTGCCCCCATCGGCGGTGAGCGCTTCCCAGTAGCGGTCGGTTTCCTCCTGAGTGTCCGTGAACACCTGAAAAGAAACCGCGTCTGTAAAGTCGCCTTCGGGTCTGCCGTTCATCGCCATGTGGGGATGCCCCAGCAGTGTGAATGCTACCACCAAGGCATCCCCCTCCTTGCCTCCGGGGTAATCGGCGGGCGCGCGATCCACCCGGTCTATGCGGCTGTCGGGAAAGAGATCGCAATAAAACCGGGCGGCTTCCTCTGCGCCGCTCGCGTACCAGAGGCAGGTCGCCAATCCGCCCTTGCTCATTGCCCGGCCTCCGCAATCAGCTTTGCATCGATGGCATTGGCCTCTGCATAGGCGGGGCGCTGGGTGATCCGTTCGACATAGGCCTTGAACGCCGGCGTTTCCGGGATCGAGCCAAAGCGCAGTCCCCATACAAACTGGCTGCCGACATAGGTATCCGCCATCGTGAAGCGTTTGCCGGCGGCGAAGTCGTTCTTCGAAAGCCAGCCTTCCATCGCGGACAGCGCGAGATCAAGGCTACCGAAACCGGCCATTCCGGCGCGTTCTGGCGGGACTTCCCAGCCCATTGCCTTGCCAACCACAGCCTGCTCCAGCGGTCCTGCGGCAAAGAACAGCCAGCGGAAATAGGCGGCACGTTCATGGATGTCGGGCAGCAGACCGGATTCGGGGTGGGTTTCGGCAAGATAGTGGTTGATCGCAGCCGCCTCGGTCACGACGTGATCGTGATCGCCGTGATGGTGGACCAGCGCGGGCACCTTGTTCATCGGGTTTATGTTGATGAAGTCGGTGGGCCGCGTGGCCCAATCGAATACGACGTGTTCGTAATCCGCGCCCGCTTCGTGCAATGCCCAGCGCGAAATCTGTCCACGGCTCATGGCGACGGTGTAGAATGTGAACTCGGCCATTGCCTATGCCTCCTTCCATACGATCGGCTCGAACCCGCCAAAGATCATCCGTTTTCCGTCAAAAGGCATGTCGCTGCCATCGGGATTGCCGAATTGGGTTTGCATGCGTTCGTCGGCCATCATCTTTTCATGACCGGCATCGCAGCTTTGCTTGTCGTCCCACGTGACCCAGGAAAACACGACTTTCTCGCCGTCCTCAACCTTCACGGCGCGGCGGAAATCGGTGCTTTCGCCATCGGGTACATCGACTTCCCAGCATTCGATCTGCGCCCGCGCGCCATAGTCCTTTGCGATCGCCCAGAATTTCTCCGCAATCTCGCGGTATGCCTCCCGGTTGCCTTCGGGCACCGGGATCACGAACCCCTGCACATACATGCCGCTTCTCCCTCCGCCGCTGATCGTAGCATTCTTTTGCGGGGCTCGCCCGTCAATTCTGGCGGAACGCCCAGCGCAGAGTGCGACCCACTCCCCAGGTCGCCGCACGAGCGGGCAGGGCGGTCAATACCGGGCGTTGCAGCCGCAGCATCTGGCGTGCCCAGTCGGGCAGCATCGCCACCGCTTCCGCTCCGATCACGTTTTGCAATGCGGCCGGAGTGCCCTTTGGGCGCTGGCTGAGAACGAGTTGCGCCACTTCGCGCGCGGCGGGCGAGGCACGCAGGTCGCTGCGCAATTCGCGAAAGATCGCATCGGCTTCATTGCAGCTTTCCGGAACAGGGTCGGCCCCCAGAGCGCGGGCGATGACCGCGAACTGGCGATAATATTCGTCGCGTTCAGAATAGGGCATGTCAGGGCGGACATGGCGCAGATATCCGGCAAGAAAGCTCTGCGCCTCTGTCACATGAACCCACGCAAGGGTGCGCGGATTGGTGGCTTTGTACGGGGTGCCATCAGGTAAGGTTCCACCAACCTTCGCATGAATCCGGTTGACCCGGTCAATCGCCTTCATCGCCTCATCGCGATGCCCGAAGGTTGTGACTGCGATAAAACGCGCGGTTCGCTGAAGGCGACCGTGCATGTCTTCGCGAAAGTTCGAATGGTCGAGCACCCCTTGCAGCGCCTCGGGGTGGAGTATTTGGAGCATCAGCCCGCGAATACCCCCGGTCATCATCCCGACGAGGTCTGCATGAACCAACCGGATCGGCGTGTCCTTCGCGAACAGCGCATCATCGGAGATCGGCACAGGCTTCTGCCCGCTCTTGGTGTCGTTAAACACCCCTCTGACCTGCTCTACCAGTCGCAAACGCAGGGATTCGATGGGGTCCGGCATGGTCCGAATATAGGGCAGCAGGCGGTTCAAGGCGAGCATCACTGCCATACTTGCAAAATTAGCAGGTGCGATGCGCTTGCAGCCGTCGCCTTGGCGTTCTAACCGAGGCGCGTAATGAACTCACACGCCACCAAAGAATTCGCCGGCGCCAGCGCCATTCCTGCCGAACCCGATACGACTGTCGACGTGCGCGACACTTTCGGCATCGATGTCGATTGGCAGGTTCCCGCCTTTTCGCAGCCGAGCGAGCATGTGCCCGAACGCGATGACAGCTATGTCTTCGATCCGGAAACCACTCTCGCGATTCTGGCGGGCTTTGCGCACAACCGGCGGGTGATGGTGCAGGGCTATCATGGCACCGGCAAATCGACCCATATCGAACAGGTCGCCGCGCGCCTGAACTGGCCCAGCATCCGCGTAAACCTCGACGCGCATATCAGCCGTATCGACCTAGTCGGACGCGATGCGATTGTTCTGAAGGACGGTTTGCAGGTCACCGAATTCAAGGAAGGCATTCTGCCCTGGGCGCTTCAGCACCCGGTGGCGCTGACCTTCGATGAATATGATGCCGGTCGCCCGGATGTGATGTTCGTGATTCAGCGCGTGCTGGAATTTGACGGTCGCCTGACGCTGCTTGATCAGAACCGCGTGATCACGCCGAACCCCTATTTCCGACTGTTTGCGACGACCAACACCGTCGGCCTTGGCGATACCAGCGGCTTGTACCACGGCACGCAGGCGATCAACCAGGCGCAGATGGACCGCTGGAACATCGTCGTCGCTCTCAATTACCTGCCCGCCGAAACCGAGCAGCAGATCGTCAAGTCCAAGACGCCGGATACCGACGATGCGATGATTGCTGACATGGTCAAGGTAGCGGAACTGACGCGTCAGGGCTTCATGAACGGCGACATTTCGACCGTAATGAGCCCGCGTACCGTCATCACCTGGGCCCAGAACGCAGCGATTTTCAAGAATGTCGGCTTTGCCTTCCGCCTGTCGTTCCTGAACAAGTGCGACGAGGCCGAACGCACGCTGGTGAGCGAATACTACCAGCGCGTGTTCAATGAGGATCTGCCGGAAGGTGCGATCTAGTCTCTCTTGCGCCTTGGCGTGTTAGATTGCTAATACAGTAGCCTATGGCGCTGTTCGAACGATTCTGGAAACGCCGGGGCGGGGGCGAGTTGCCTACGGGCGGCGCGGGATTCTTTCCGTTGTACGAATCGCAAAGGCCGATTGATCCTGACGAGGACGGGCCTGCATACCGCCCGGCAGGCTCGCCCGATTACGCCACTTGGGACGCCCGGCTGTCCCAGCTCGACAGCTCGCTTGAACGCGAAGAACGCCGCCGCCTGCCGTGGTGGACCCGCGAATATTGGCGCGGCCGGCGCAAGCGCTGGTGGGCGGTCCGCGTCATCGCGGCCTGCTTTGCCCTGTTTATCGCCCTGTTCCTGTGGCTCGCGATCACCGCTCCGCTATCGAAGAGCCTTGAACCCATTGCCCCGCCGCAGATCACCTTGCTGGCGAGTGACGGCACGCCGATAGCCCGAAGCGGAGCGGTGGTGGAGGCGCCTGTCGAGGTGGACAAGCTGCCGCCTCATGTCATCGAGGCGTTTCTGGCGATTGAGGACCGGCGCTTTTATTCCCATTGGGGCATCGACCCGCGAGGGATTGCCCGAGCGATATGGACCGGAAATGGCGGCGGTTCGACTATCACCCAGCAGCTCGCCAAATTCACTTTCCTGACCCCAGAGCAGACGCTGACGCGCAAGGCGCGCGAGGCGCTGATCGCCTTCTGGCTGGAGGGCTGGCTGACCAAGGATGAAATCCTGTCGCGCTATCTTTCCAATGCCTATTTCGGGGACAATCAATACGGGCTGCGCGCCGCAAGCCTTCATTACTTCTACCGCCAGCCCGAAAACCTGCGGCCAGAGCAGGCAGCCATGCTTGCCGGGCTATTGCAGGCTCCCTCCCGTTACGCGCCGACGAACCACTACGACCGCGCAAAGGCGCGCATGGATCTCGTGATCGGGGCGATGGTGGAGGTGGGTTACCTCACACAGGCGGAGGCCGATGCCCTGCCAGACCCGCGGCTTGACGTGCGCACCCGCAACGATCTGCCCACGGGCACCTATTTCGCCGATTGGGCGCTGCCGATCGCGCGTGAAGGGATGGAAGTCAGCTATTCGCGTCAGACCCTTACGACAACGCTAGACGCACGGCTCCAGGCGCTTGCAAGCCGCGTGACGAGCCGCGCCGCATTGGGCAATGCGCAGGTTGCGCTGGTGGCAATGCGTCCCACCGGTGAAGTGGTGGCGATGGTGGGGGGACGCAGCTATGCCGATTCCCCGTTCAACCGCGCAACACAGGCGCGGCGGCAGCCGGGGTCAACGTTCAAATTGTTTGTCTACCTTGCCGCGCTAGAAGCCGGGTGGGAACCCGATGACACGATAGCAAACACTCCCATCGAAACGGGTTCGTACCGTCCGGGCAACGCGGGCGATCGATACTCCGAAGCGATTACGCTTGAGGATGCTTTTGCCACTTCAAGCAATGTCGCGGCAGTGCGGCTTTTCAATGAAGTCGGCAGCGAAAACGTCATCCGCATGGCGCGTTCGCTGGGGGTGACTTCGGACATGACCAAAGGCGATCCGAGCCTTGCCTTGGGCACTTCGACGATGACGCTGCTTGAGCTTACCGCTGCCTACGCCGGAGTTGCTGCCAACCGCTTTCCCGTAAAGCCGCGTGCCTTTCCGCAAGAGGAGCAGAGCTGGTGGGAATGGCTGACCACCCCGGTCGACAGCGCATCTGCCCGCACGCACGAAAATATCGAACGCATGCTGCGCGCTGCAATCAATCGCGGGACGGGGGAGGCGGCGGAATTGCCGATCGCCAATTTCGGAAAGACCGGCACGACCCAGAATTACCGTGATGCCCTGTTCGTCGGTTATGCGGGCGATCTTGTGGTGGGCGTCTGGGTCGGCAATGACGATGCCTCTCCGCTCAATCGCGTGTCAGGCGGCGGTGTTCCGGCCCGCATCTGGAAGGACTTCATGCGCGGCGCCTTGTCGCTACCTGCTCCGCGTCCGAGCGCCTCACCCGATCCCGAGGGACCGGTTCAGCCGCTTGATGTCGATATAGGCGAGGGCGAGGAAATTCCGTTGGGCGAAGATGGCGCAAGGCTGCGAATTGAATCCGACGGCATCGTGCTCTCGCAGGACGGAGTACCGGTGGAAGTCCGCCTTGGCGAAGAAGGCTTGCGGGTCGAACCGATCCCACCCGAAGAATAGCCCGGCCCGGTATCAAGCCATCAGGATATTCATGATTGCGGTCGCTATCGGGCGACCAGGATCATCCTGCCATGCTTCCACCGCGATATTGGCATTACGCCGTCCGAGCCGGGTGATGCGGCCTTTGGCAAAACTGGTTTGGGACTTCCCCGCCGATAGGTATTGCACGGTGATATTAACCGGCTTCAATTGTGCTTCGCGCCCTTCCGCGATCAGCCGGGCGCGCAGTGCCGCATAGCCGGCGTTCTCCAGCAGACCAGCGGTGGCTCCGCCGTGATAGTGCTGCGGCCTTCCTTCGACGATGCGGCCGAATTCCACGGTAAGCACGGGCACACCGTCTTCGATCCGCGCGACTTCTATCCCCAGCGCTTGCGCGTAAGCGGGCAGTTTCAGCCTTGCCGGAATGTCAGTCATCGCCTGTCCCCGCTTCGCTTGGCGCTGCATCATCGTTGCTCATTCTTACCCGACGCGGGTCCTTGCCAATGGTCATGAATACCCCCGCGACATGCGCAACAGGATCATCAGGATCGCCATCGTGCGCAATGCCCCTGACAAAGGCGGCCGAGCGTGTGGTGCGGTAGCATTCGACCCGCCCCCAGACCGAACTGCGTTCGCGTGCTGGGCGCTGGTAATCGACGCGCAGGTCGAGCGTGGCGATGGGGGTGAAGTCCTTCTTGGTTTGCCAGATCGACATGCCGCTGGCCATGTCCATCAGGCTGATGATCGGGCCTGATGCGAGAACCGCGCGGTCCGGCTCACCCAGCAGGTCTTCGCGCCAGGGCAATTCGATCTCGACCCAATTGTATCCATGGTCGGTGTATTTCAGACCAAGCCACCCGGTGTGGCCAGCCTCGAACAGAAACCGGCCAACCATTTTCGCATCAAACTGCGATTGATTAGTGCTCATGCGCGTAAGCTTTCCACGGAAAGCAACATTGTTACAATCATTTAATTTCAACCTCGCATGGCCTGCAATCAATGTCCCTCAGGCAGCTGGCACTTTCGCCAGAGGCATTCAGACAAGGGGACGCATTCATGCCCAAAATCGATCTAGCCAGTATTCCCGGTCTTGAGTCCGCTCAAGCCCTGTTCGGCGCCGTTAAGACAAAGGCGGCCGTCTATGACGATACGATCGTCGATATCATGGTCTATGTCTACGACACCGTACCGCCGCCACCCCCGCCGCCGGGCATCATGTAAACGGGGACGGCCGGGATAATGCAAGTGCATCCCGCCATCGCGGCGCTGCGGGCAGACCCACCCTTGCAGCGCCGCGCCACCGCCGAGGTGGAAGCCGCGCTCTGCCTATGGGACCAGCACGAGCATGTATCAGCTGTGCATGGCGATCTGCTGCGATATGCCGCCGGCGAAGATCTGACGCGATTGCCGATGTTGGCATCGCTGATGGCGGAACTGCCCGTGGCGCAGGATTATGTCGAAAGCTTCACCTCCGCGATCATCCCCGCCTTGCGCGAGCAACCGCTGGCCGAAGTACCGCTTCGCCAAAGCCACAGCCCCGGATATTCCCGACTGCTGCTCTGGCAGGAAGCAGGCGTGACCCTTTCGCTTTCCACTTATGAACCGGTCGTATCGACTATCGAGCCGGAAACGGCCCAGTTTGTCGATTGTGAACGAACCGAGTTGATTGTTTCAGGAGAGGCCAGCGGTTGGCATTTTTCTGTTTGCGATCAGGGCCGGGTGAAAGCCGACCGGAAGTCTTGGCGCCAGGGAGACAGTATTCGCTGTCATGCGAGGCGCGAAAGCCGACAATTCCTTGAAGTGCAGCGGAGCGTCACTTTGCTCCAGTTGATCCGCACCGCCAAGCGCCCAGCACCAACGCTGGTCTATAACCTTACCGATAGCGCGCTTGTTCAGCAATCGAGCGGAGACAAGCGGGCCAGCCAGCAGGTCATGGCGCTGGGGGTTCTGGGCGCGCTTGGGAACAGTGCGGCGATCGCGCCGATGATCGCCTTTGCCTCCGACCCGTCCCACGATACGACCGCCCGCTGGGAGGCTGTGCGGCAAGTTCTGGCGCTCGATGCGCGCGCCGGACTGAATTTGCTGTCCGAATTGTCGTCGTGCCAAGCCGATCCCTTGGCTCAACCCGCTCGATCACTCCACCGGGACCTCCTGCAACGGCAGCCCGAACTTGCCCAAGCCAACGTGGAGCCAGCCTGATGCCGCGTACCATCGCAATCGATTCACCGGAATGCGCCTCGCTGCCTGAGGCGATTGAAGCGCTCGCCCAACAGGATTTCGATCCGCGCGAAGAGGAAAGCACCTTGGAAGCGGCCCTGTGGCTGCGCCGCCTGACCAACAATCGCACCTTCCTTGCCGACCTGCTGCTGGATCGACTGGCTGGCCGAAGCGACGGCGGGGTTGAAAGCGGATACGGTCCGCAAGCGATCATCCTGAGCCCACGGCGCGGCAACATGTTCCTGCGCGCCAACATCTGGCCAGCGGAGCATGATCTGTTTTTCCGCAACAGCGGTGCGGCGGCTTTTGTCTATGGCGTGCCGCACGATCACAATTTCTCATTCCTGACGAGCGGATATCTGGGGCCGGGCTATCGCAGCGACTACTTCGAATATGACTACGATGCCCTGAGCGGATATGAAGGCGAACCGGCGGGGTTGCGGTTCGTGGAGCGCAGCGCGCTAAGCCAAGGCAAGCTGATGCTGTACCGCGCCCACCGCGACGTTCATTCGCAATTGCCTGCCGAAAGCCTGTCGGTTTCGCTGAACGTCATGCACATCGATCCGGCTCAGGGGTGGTTCGACCAATATGGTTTCGATCTTGAACGCGGCGAAGTGACGCGTGTCCTCAGCCCGAATGCGACGGAAGTCTTCCTGCGAACAGCCGTCGCGAGCGGTTCCGAAGCGGCGCTGGATTTTGCGGAATGGGTAGGACGGACCCATCCGAGTGACCGAATGCGGCTTGCCAGCTTTGAGGCGAGGGCCGGATTGATTGCGGAGCCGGACGCACGCCAAGAACTTTGGCGCACAGCAGAAGCTGCGGGATGCCGGATGGTCGCGGAAACGGCCAAACGCAGGCGCACGGACATCCGTGCCTAGCGCGAAAGCTTATCCAGACTTCGTGAAAAGGGTAAAGAGCACCAATCCGCAAAATGCTGCGATCAGCCCGATTGCGACAGTCCGGCAACCGATCCTGACCGTGCGCGGCAATCTGTTGACCAGTGGCTGCCCCAACCGCGTGTAAAGGGCCATCAAGAGGTCCCGCAAGAGCAGTTGCAGGAACTCGCTCATGGTTCAGAGCATCCCGCTGGCAAGCCTGTCGATGGCGCCTTGCAAGATCACCGCCGCCGCGTGGCTGTCGATTGCCTCGGCGCGCTTCTTGCGGCTCATGTCCTGACCAATCATTGCGGCCTCGGCGCTTTGTGTTGACCAGCGTTCATCCCATAGCAGGATCGGCAGGGCAAAGGCTTCTGCGGCATTGCGGGCAAAGGCGCGGCTTGCCTGAGCGCGCGGCCCTGCGCTGCCATCCATGTTGAGCGGCAAACCTAGCACCAGCCCCTTGACGGTCCGTTCGGCGATCAGCGCGGCGATTTTTTCCCGGTCCTTGCCCCATTTGCCCCGGACTATGGTCTTGCCATTGGTGGCAAAGCGCCAGCCCGCGTCGCATGTCGCGGTGCCAATCGTCTTGGTGCCGAGGTCCAGCCCCAGCAGCACTCCGCCATCGGGCAGGGCATCGGCAAAGTCGAGGGCGCTTTCGGTAATCAGTTTGCCGACGCTCCGCCGCCTACCTTCGCTTCGACCCGGCGGGCGACATCGGCCTGTGTGTTGGCCCAGAATAGCGGGATGTCATAGACGTGGTAATTGTTGCCTGGCAGGACATAGGAACCCAGTTCGGGCGGATCACCTATCAGCAGCAGGCCGCGATCGTCGCATCGTGCCGGCACCGCATCGGGAACCAGTTCACCGTTGGACATGCTGTCATCCGGAACGAGCGTTCCGAGGTTGCGATCCGCTGCGGCCTCTCCGCCGAACATGCCTGTCAGCGGATTGGTGCACAGGATACGGCTGTCACCGCGCGGTTGCCCGTCAAACCCGATCGATTTGGCATAGGTCTCCATCAAAGCGGAAGGATCGGCCGGCTCAGCGAAGCTCGACCAGGACAGGATGCAGCCCGTCTGCTGCGGCGTAGCGCAGGCGGCAAACCCGAGTTCGGGGACGTCATGTTCCACCGAGATCGGCCATCCGATGACATAGGCAGCGACTAGACGATCCGCGACCGGCGAGCCTTTCACTTCCTCGCGCAGCAGGCGCAGGAGATGGAGTGAGCCCTGGCTATGTCCGGCCAGCACGATAGGCGTTTCAGCGTCCACCGATTCGATAAAGAAGCGATAGGCCTCCAGCACGTCCGCATAGGCAGCATCAATCGCCTGCTGGCCCTCGGGTTCGTCAGTCAGGAACGATCCCATGGTGGCTTGACGATATCGTGGTGCCCAGATCTCGCTCGCTGCGTTGAACGGGCTCGCCATGCCGCGCACATAGATGCGGGCAATGCGCTCCGCCTCCTCTTCGCCGATAGGCGCGTTCCAGTTTTCGCGGCTCAGATAGCTCGTCGGATGGATGAAAAATACGGCGTGCTGCGGCGGGCGCTGATCGGCGGGTGTTGGCAGCGGCCCGTGATCGCTGGCATAGGCAGGCTGCCATCGTGCGGGGTCGTTCACGCCAATGCCGGGGCGCGAATACCAGAGGGCGGGATCCTGATAGGCATTGGGTTCGAGCGGCGCTTGCGCTTCGAACTCAGCGGTGGGCACGAGCGCGGCGCGCGCGATCTCTTCGCCCCATATGCGGAAAGCGATGGCGGCAACGAGGATCAGGACGATGCTGATTGCGACGAAATAGAGAAACTTCTTCGCCATGGGCGGGCCGCGCCTCCGTTATTCTGCCGCTTCGGGCTGTTCGGCGATTGCAGGACGCAACGTGCTCCATGCCCGTTCACCGCGCATGGCCGAGAACCAGCTTAGCGGGTTCCAGGTGGCTGATCCGTCGAGCGAGAAGGTGATGAATTCAGCCCGGCCACCAATGTTTTCCAGCGGTACTCCATAACCAAGGCCGCGTTCTTCCGCAGACGCACGACTGTCGGCACTCTCATCGCGATTGTCACCCATGACGAAGACATTGCCTTCGGGCACGGTGTAGGGGCCGAAATTGTCGAGATACTGGTTCTTGTGATCGATGATCAGATAGGTCGCGCCATTGGGAAGGGTTTCGCGATAGGTCGGCGGCTCGAAATATTGCTGACCATCCGCATCGCGCACGCGATAGGCATCGAAATTGGCAAGGCACGGGCCGTTTTCGCACATCAGTTCCGGCTCGAACGGAATGCGCACCGGCGGAACCACTTCGCGCTTGACCGGAACGCCATTGAGGATCAGCCGCCCGTCGCGCACTTCGATCGTATCTCCCGGCAGCCCGACCACACGCTTGATGTAGTCTTCGTCGCGGGTAGGATGCACCGGGATCACGATATCGCCATATTCCGGTGTCGAACCGAATACGCGCCAATCGCCGCGCGGCATGAGGTGGAAGCTGACCGAAGCCCAAGACCAACCGTATGGGTATTTGCTGACAACCAGACGATCGCCGACATGCAGGGTCGGCATCATTGATGTGGACGGAATGTAGAACGGCTTGGCCACCAGCGAATGGAATGCCAGCACCGCGAGCAACATCAGCGCAAGCCCCCGAATTTCGGCGAACCAATCGACCTTGTCCGATTTTTCCGCATCCTTTTCGGCGAGCTGCTTTCTCAGCTCTTCGTGGGGATGCGGCTCGTTCTCTGGAGTGCCGGATGCGGGGGTTTCGGATTGGGTCAAGGTTGTTGCTTCACTGCTTTGCGTCGATCAATTCCGGCCATTGTCAGGCTTTTGGATGCGCTTCGATGATGACGAAGGCCTGCGCCCATGGATGATCGTCGGTTAGGGTAAGATGAATGGTGGCCTCATGGCCCGGCGGGATCATTTCTTCAAGCCGCTTTGCCGCGCCGCCTGTCAGCGCGAGTGTCGGCGCACCTGAAGGAGCGTTGACGACGCCGATGTCCTTCATGAACACTCCACGCTTGAAACCGGTGCCGACAGCCTTGCTGAAAGCTTCTTTCGCAGCGAAGCGCTTGGCGTAGGTGCCGGCGATGGTGAAGGGGCGACGGCGGGCCTTGGCGCGCTCGGTTTCGGTAAAGACGCGGTTTTCGAAGCGTTCGCCATAGCGTTCAAGCGAATTGGCGATCCGCTCAATATTGCAGAGGTCAGAGCCAAGCCCGATGATCATTATCCGGCCCTCGCGATCAGGACACCCAGCAGTACCAGCGCGATCCCGTGGAGCATCACCTGCGATTTGAACAAAGGATGGGCGAAATCGCCCTTTGCGAATTTGAGCGATCCCACGAATCCGAAAATTTGCAGTGCGACCCAGCCGATGGCGAAACTGCGCAGGATACCGGTGTTGAGCGCAAAGCCGAGGAAGCCGATGGCGATCAGAAACAGAATGGCCGCGGCAAGCGACCATGTCTTTTGCGCTGATGACAGCGGGGGAAGTTCCTCCTGCGACATATCAGCGCGCCTCATCCATCAATTCGCGCATCCGGCGGATCGCGGGTTCAAGTCCGGAGAAGATCGCTTCGCCGATCAGGTAATGTCCGATATTGAGCTCCGCCAACTGCGGAATCGCGGCGATCGGCTGCACATTGTCAAAGGTCAGTCCGTGCCCAGCATGTGGCTCGATCCCGTTCTTTGCGGCTAAAGCGGCCAAGTCGGTTATGCGGCGCAATTCGCGGCTCACGCGTTCCTGATCGCCGTCAATCCATGCGTGGGCATATTCGCCGGTGTGAAATTCGACTACGGGCGCGCCAAGCCGCAGAGCGGTATCAAGCTGGCGCTCGTCCGCTTCGATGAACAGTGAAACCCGGATGCCCGCTTCGCGCAGCTGATCGACAATAGGCACAAGCTGGTTGTGAAGCCCTGCCGCGTCGAGGCCGCCTTCGGTCGTACGCTCCTCGCGCTTTTCAGGCACGATGCAGGCCGCATGCGGTTTGTGCCGGAGGGCAATGGCCAGCATTTCCTCGGTCGCTGCCATTTCCAGATTCAGCGGCAGGTCAGTCGCGGCCTGAATGCGCGCGAGATCTTCGTCACGGATATGACGCCGGTCTTCACGCAGGTGAGCGGTAATACCGTCGCCGCCAACCGCAGCAACGATCTCTGCCGCCCGCACGGGATCGGGATGGTCGCCGCCGCGCGCGTTGCGGATGGTGGCGACATGATCGATGTTGACGCCAAGGCGAAGGCGGTGGCTGCTCATTCACCTGCTCCACATACCAGTTTGGCAACGGCTTGGGGCAGGAAGCCTTCGCCAGCCCAGATTTCGCCAAATTCGAAATCGGGATCAATCGTTGCAAAAACCATCGACCGCTTGAGTTGCGGCAAGAGGATATTGTGCATCCGGTATTGGCCGATCTGCCCCTTGCGCTCGGCAACTATGACAGGTGAGGGGCAACCCGGTGGCTGCGTTTCGAAGACCCATTGGCCCAGCGCCATGTAACCAAGCGCGGGATCGCCCTTCCACATCTCCGCCATCGCATCGCCCCGTTCGCCATATTGGTGCATGAGGCCCCAGTTGAAGTACACGATATCCTGCAGGGTGCCGCCAAGCGATCCGGATGCGCCGTAGCTTGGCAAGATGTCACGCTCAGGGCTGCGGATCGCATAGAAACGCTCAACATTGTCGGGCGTGATGAAGACGCGCTCAAGCGAGTTCCGGCCGTCCGGTCGCTCTCCGATGTCAGCATCGGGCGGACCGGCAAGCATGTTCTCGACCTTTTCGAAGCTCAGTTCGTCAAAGGCTGCGCCCAGCACGATGTAGTCGCAATTGTTATAGGTCCAACCGCTTGCCGGCGGCTCCGAACGCCCGTTGAGGCACCAATCGAGGCCGTAATCACCCGGCTTGTTGTAGAATGCTGGCCACCCATTCGCTTCCATCGGGGCGTCTTCGGGATTGCGCAGGCCAGAGCGGTGCTGAAGCAATTCGCGGAAAGTCGGCACTCTGCCACCACGACGGCTGATTTGCGGCACGTAGCGGGAAATCGGTGTGTCGAGGCTGATCCCCTCACGGTTCAGTTCCCCAAGCAGGCGGGCAGCAAGGATCTGTTTTGTCACCGAAGCGAACGGCCAGAGCGGCGACTCGCTGACAAATGGCACGTATCCCTCGCGTTCCAGATCGGGGCTGACATGCGCGCTGATCGCCATATTGCCCATGTCGATCGCGATCTCGCCTTTGAACCCGGCTTCGAAAGCCATCTCCTTGATTTCTTCCGATTGCAGAAGCAGGGCTTGCTGCTCCTGCGCGGCAGCAACTCCGGCGGGCAGGAAGCCGCCGAGACTGATCATGGCAAACAGGGCAGGGGCGCAGCGAAACATCTCAGGCCTTTCGACTTCCTGGTTTTGTAACAGCTACGCTCGCAAGTGCTTCGGGGATTTCATCTTCGGCATAGGTCGGGAAATCAAAAGCGGCGAGCGGGTAGAAAGGAACCCCGAGGTCGACCGAGCCCATAGAACGGTCGATCAGCGCGCATTCGGCGATCACCTCGCCGCCTTCCCTTGCAACGGCGGCAATTGCCTCGCGGCTGGAAAGTCCGGTTGTGACGACATCCTCGACCATGAGCACCTTTGCGCCCGGCTCTAGTGCAAAACCGCGCCGCAAATGGAACACGCCTTCGGGGCGTTCCAGAAATAGCGCATCCTTGCCAAGGACGCGGGCAACTTCGTGGCCGATGATGATCCCGCCCATGGCCGGGGAAACCACCAAATCCACTGCCGCAACGACTTCGGCGGGCATCGCTTTGACGACAGCTTGCGCCAGACGGCCGGCACGCGCCGGGTTCATCAGGACACGGGCGCATTGCAGGTAGTGTCCGCTGTGGCGCCCCGAAGACAGCTTGAAATGCCCCTCCAACAAGGCGCCGGATGCTCGGAATTCATCCATCACGGCTTCAACTGTGTCGGGGATATCTTGTTTCAAGGTCATGTGTTGTCTGTCCGGTAACTCAGGGAGAAAAAGGGGCTGGAAACGCAGGTGCTTGCGCGAGCGTCATGCAGCCTTGCATAATTTTCTCCCTAGAAGCGCTTGAGGCACTGGGCAAGCGCGGCTAAGGGGGCGTTGAATTCGGCAGAAATGTCGGAAGTCGCCGGGCCCAAAGGCTGTGCAAATGACCTCGAAGTCCGGCATGGGATAAAAACACGATAAGCGATTAGGCATGATTATGGGTCAGGCTTTTGCCCGCATGAAATTTGGATTTCTCGCGCTGATGGCGGCTGTGTTCGTTCTTGCGACACCGCAGGTTTCCTTGGCGCAGGAAGTGGATGCAGCTGCAGATGATGCTGCGGCAGCTACCGTGGAGGGCGCTGTTGATGCTGCTGTCTACACGCCGATGGCGCCGACTGATGGCAAGGGTATGCCCGTCGACCGCGGCCTGACCTTCCAGGATCAGTACACGGCTGATGGTGCCTACGCGCTGTGGATGCATGACTGGATCCTGCTCCCGGTGATCACCGCGATCAGCCTGTTTGTTCTCGCTTTGCTGCTGTGGGTGATCGTGCGCTACAATCGCCGTGCCAACCCGATCCCGTCCAAGAACACCCATAACACCGCTATCGAAGTGATCTGGACCGTGATTCCGGCCCTGATCCTCGTCGTCATTGCGGTGCCTTCGATCACGCTGCTTGCGCGTCAATTCGAAACGCCGCCCGCCGACGCGATCACGATCAAGGCCGTGGGTTATCAGTGGTATTGGGGTTATGAATATCCCGATCATGACATCGAGCTCGTGTCGAACATGCTCGACGAAAACGAAGCGCTGACCAGCGGTGAGCCTCACCAGTTGGCAGTCGACAACCGCATGGTTGTGCCGGTTGGTGTGCCACTGCGCATCCAGACCACCGCTGCCGATGTGATCCATGCTTTCGCCGTGCCGTCGCTGTGGTTCAAGCAGGATGCGGTTCCCGGCCGTCTGAACGAACGCATGCTCGTGATTGACGAGCCGGGCGTTTACTACGGTCAGTGTTCCGAGCTGTGCGGAGCCCTGCATGGCTACATGCCGATCGCAGTCGAAGCTGTGCCGATGGAAGACTTTGAAAAGTGGGTCGCTTCCAAGGGTGGCACCATGCCGGGCGCCGAAGCGGTTGCTGAAGCTGCTCCCGCGACCGAAGGCGAGGCGGAAGCTGCCCCGGCAGCCTAAGCCTGACCAAGCAACAAGTTTTACGAATTAGAACGAACTGAAGAGACGCAAACGATGGCAACCACCGCTGACAGTTTCGCACCGGCCGCAGGACATGGTGGCGATCATGGTCATGATCACGCGGACCACAAGCCGGGCTTCTTCGCCCGCTGGTTCATGTCGACTAACCACAAGGATATCGGCACGCTTTACCTGATCTTCGCGATCATCGCGGGGATCGTCGGTGGTGCCATTTCGGGCATCATGCGGTTTGAGCTGGCCGAGCCGGGCATCCAGTATCTGCACTGGTTTGCGAATTCCTCGCCTGAGGATATCGCGGCGGCGGGCCACATGTGGAACGTTTTCATCACCGCTCACGGCCTGATCATGGTGTTCTTCATGGTCATGCCCGCGATGATCGGCGGCTTCGGCAACTGGTTTGTTCCGTTGATGATCGGCGCGCCTGACATGGCGTTCCCGCGCATGAACAACATCTCCTTCTGGTTGACCGTTGTCGGCTTCCTGAGCCTGTTGTTCTCGATGTTCGTTCCGGGTGGCAGCGGTCTTGGTGCCGGTGTGGGCTGGACGGTCTATGCGCCGCTTTCGACCACCGGTTCGGTTGGCCCGGCTGTCGACTTTGCGATCTTCTCGCTCCACCTCGCAGGTGCGGGCTCGATCCTGGGTGCGACCAACTTCATCACCACCATCTTCAATATGCGTGCGCCGGGCATGACCCTGCACAAGATGCCGCTGTTCGTTTGGTCGGTGCTGGTTACGGCATTCCTGCTGCTCCTGGCGCTGCCGGTGCTGGCTGCGGCCATCACCATGCTGCTGACCGATCGCAACTTCGGCACGACCTTCTTCAATCCTGCCGGTGGTGGTGATCCGGTGCTCTATCAGCACCTGTTCTGGTTCTTTGGTCATCCCGAAGTGTACATCATGATCCTGCCGGGCTTCGGCATGATCTCGCAGATCGTGGCTACCTTCAGCCGCAAGCCGGTATTCGGCTACCTCGGCATGGCATACGCCATGGTCGCGATCGGCGTCGTCGGCTTCATCGTGTGGGCGCACCACATGTACACCGTCGGCCTCGACGTGAATACGAAGATGTACTTCACCGCGGCCACCATGGTCATCGCGGTTCCGACCGGGGTGAAGATCTTCAGCTGGATCGCGACGATGTGGGGCGGCAGCCTCGAATTCAAGTCGCCGATGGTCTGGGCGCTGGGCTTCATTTTCCTGTTCACCGTTGGCGGTGTGACGGGCGTGGTGCTGGCCAACGGCGGTATCGACGACAACCTGCACGACACCTACTACGTGGTGGCGCACTTCCACTACGTGCTGTCGATGGGTGCCGTGTTCTCGATGTTCGCCGGCTTCTACTACTGGTTCCCGAAGATGAGCGGCCGGATGCATTCCGAACTGCTGTCGCACATCCACTTCTGGACCTTCTTCGTTGGCGTGAACGTTATCTTCTTCCCGCAGCACTTCCTCGGGATGCAGGGCATGCCGCGTCGTTACCCCGACTATCCGGAAGCATTCGCCTACTGGAACGAGATCAGCTCGATCGGCTATGTGATCATGGCGGGCTCGATGGTGCTGTTCTTCGCCAACCTCGCCTACGCCTTCCTGGCCGGCAAGAAGGCTGAAGCCAACCCGTGGGGTGAAGGTGCGACCACGCTTGAGTGGACTCTCTCGAGCCCGCCGCCGTTCCACCAGTTCGAAACCCTTCCGGTGATCGAGGACCACCACGATTACCACGATCACCGTCCGGCAACCGCCTGACGCGATCCGGCTGCCCGGCATAGCGCCGGGTTGGCAAACTAAAGGAAAACGGGGAGGGCGCGTCGTTGAGGCGCGCTCTTCCTGAATAGACTGACGAAGCAGACTGCCGCAATGAACACCGCAACCACATCGACGATGCTGCCGACGGAATGGCGCGATTTCTTCGCGCTGACGAAGCCGCGCGTCATGACACTGGTGGTGTTCACGGCGATCTGCGGCCTGCTCGCAGCTCCGGGCACGATTCACCCCGTCCTCGGATTTACGGCCATTCTCGCCATCGCCATGGGCGCAGGCGGTTCGGCTGTGCTGAACCAGTGGTGGGAAGCCGACCTGGATGCGGGGATGAAGCGTACTGCCAACCGCCCTCTGCCGGGTGGCCGTATGCGGCGCGATGACGCGCGTGATTTCGGCGTGTTCCTGTCTGCAGTTTCTGTCGCGCTCATGGGCGTCGCAATCGGCTGGCTCGCTGCGGCGTTGCTGCTTGGTGCGATCATCTATTACGCGGTCATCTACACCATCTGGCTGAAGCCGCGCACCCCGCAGAACATCGTGATCGGTGGCGGGGCTGGCGCGTTCCCGCCGATGATCGGCTGGATCGCTGTTACCGGCGAAGTCACCGCCATGCCGGTGCTGCTGTTCGCCATCATCTTCATGTGGACCCCGCCGCATTTCTGGGCGCTCGCGCTGTTCGTGCAGTCCGATTATGCCAAGGTCGGCATCCCGATGATGCCGGTTGTTGCGGGTGAGCGTTCGACCCGTCGCCAGATTCTTGCCTACACGGTCCTGCTTGCGCCGGTGACGCTGGCCCCGTGGCTGATTGGTGGGACGAGCTGGGTTTACGGCTCCGTCGCCGTCGTGCTTTCCATCCTGTTCTTCGCGCTGGCAGTGCCAGTCGGCACAAGGACGCGGAGCGAGGTCGATTCGATGACCCCGGAAAAGACCCTGTTCAAATTCAGCATCTACTACCTCTTCGTCCTGTTTGCCGCTCTGGTGGCTGATCGGATGCTCGCAGCCAACGGGCTGATCGGGCCGGGAATCTTCGGATGACGCCTGAAGAAGAAGCCGAATTCAAGCGCCGCCAGAAGAGCCGCAACCTTGTTGTGGGCGGAACGCTGCTGTTTTTCGCCGTGCTGTTCTACGCCATCACCATGGTACGGATGGGCGACTGATCATGGCGAGCCTTCCTCTTGATGGCGACCAGAGCCGCAAGAATGTGCGAACCGGGTCACTCGCCTTTCTCGGCGCAGTAGCCATGCTCGGCCTCGGCTATGCGTCGGTGCCGTTGTATGACCTGTTCTGCCGCGTCACCGGCTTTGGTGGGACGACGCAGGTGGCGAGCGAAGCCGATGCCAATGCGGCAGCGGCCGTGGGCACCATGCGGGAAATCTCGATCCGCTTCGACGCATCGACCGCGCGCGATGTTCCGTGGGATTTCCGCCCGGCCCGATCGACCGACACTGTTCGCATCGGCCAGCGCGACATCGCGACCTATGTCGCCAAGAACAATTCGGCTGTGCCTATCACCGGTACCGCGACCTTTAACGTGGAGCCCGCGCAGGCCGGCATCTATTTCAACAAGATCCAGTGCTTCTGCTTTACCGAGCAGACGCTCGAACCCGGGCAGGAAGTCAACATGCCCGTGCTCTATTTCGTCGATCCTGCCATCCTTGACGATGAAGTGATCGGCGATATCGAGCAAATCACATTGAGTTACACTTTTCACCGCGCGAAAGAGCCCGTATCGAGTGCTCTGGACCGCACGCAATAAGACGCAATTCTCCTAGGGACGGGAAGGCAATCATGGCTGGAAACGTAAACCACGACTATCACATTCTGGACCCGGATCCGTGGCCGCTGATCGGTGCGTTTGCCGCGCTGACATTCACGAGCGGCATGGTGCTGAGCTTCTACCCTGACCTGTTCGGCGCGGCTGCCAATGTCGTGATCTGGGCCGGTCTGGCAGGTCTGCTGGCAACCTTCTTTTTCTGGTTCCGCAATGTCGTGATCGAAGCCCAGCGCGGTGATCACACTCCGGTGGTGCAGCTTCACATGCGCTACGGCATGATTCTGTTCATCGCTTCGGAAGTCATGTTCTTCGTGGGCTGGTTCTGGAGCTTCTTCGACTTCGCGCTGTTCCCCGATCCTTTGGTGGTAACCGCTGCGGGCACCGCCGAACAGGCGACCAACAACCTGTTCCTGAGCGAAGGCAAGCTTGGCCTCGGCACTCTCGTGCCCGAAGGCATGGAAGTGCTCGACCCGTTCAGCCTGCCGCTGCTCAACACGCTGATCCTGCTGTGTTCGGGTACCACGGTGACCTGGGCGCACCACGCACTGATCCACGGCGACCGCGAAGGTCTGAAGCAGGGGCTCTGGGCTACCGTTGCGCTCGGAGTGCTGTTCAGCTGCATTCAGGCCTACGAATACAGTGTCGCGCCGTTCCTTTTCGGCCAGAACACCTACAGCTCGGCCTTCTACATGGCGACCGGGTTCCACGGGTTCCACGTTCTGATCGGTACGATCTTCCTGTGCGTGTGCCTCTACCGGGCCTACATTGGCCACTTCACCCCGCGTCAGCACTTCGGGTTCGAAGCTGCCGCGTGGTACTGGCACTTCGTTGACGTGGTTTGGCTGTTTCTCTTCATCGCCGTTTACATCTGGGGCGGTGCGGGAGCCGAAGTCCACTGATGGAACCGGGCGAAAGCCCTGAGACACGAAAAGGGCAGTCCGGCATCGTCCGGGCTGCCCTTTTGGGTTTATGCCCCCGCTGCGGCGAGCCCACCTTGTTTGAAGCACCCGCGCGCGTTGCGCTGGAATGCTCCGGATGCCGGCTTGATCTTGGCGCGTTGGAGCGCGGCGGGCGGTTTGCCGGAATGCTGACGGTGATCCTCGCAATCGTACTGATGATGATCGCCGTCGGGATAGAGGCGGCGTTTCGGCCACCCCTTTGGCTTCAGGCCGCATTCTGGGCACCGGTGACAGTGGGCGGGGTGATCTTTGCCCTCCGTCTCTATAAGCACCTGCTGCTCTATGCGGCGTATGAACGGCAGAAGGAGCCTTCCGAATGATCCGCCAATTGCCGTTGATCCCGACGATTATCGTTGTCGCCGCGGCCGGGGTGATGGTGTGGCTGGGCTTCTGGCAATTGGGCCGGGCCGATGAGAAGGCAGAACTGATCGCAAGGTATGAAACGGCGCTGGCGGAGGCCGAGGAAATCGCATGGCCTTCGCCCGACACGTATGAAGCCTCGCTCTTTCGTCGCAGCCGCGTCGATTGCGTGCAGGTGAGAGGCATCGACTCCGTTTCCGGCAAATCGGATCGCGGACAATCGGGCTGGGCGCATATTGCCCGGTGTGACCATAATGGGGCGGGAGTAGCGGATGTTGCCATCGGCTGGTCCAGAGACCCCAATCCGCCTGAATGGAGCGGAGGCTCCGTTACCGGTATCGTTGCCCCCTATGGCGAAACCGTCAAACTGGTCGCGTCCGAGGGACTGGCGGGTCTGCGCCCGCTTGCGCGTCCTAACCCCAACGACCTTCCCAACAACCACTTGGCCTATGCCGGTCAGTGGTTCTTTTTCGCGCTCACCGCTTTGGCAATCTACGGGTTCGCGCTGCGTTCGAGACTGGCGAAGCGGGACTAGGGCATGGACAAGCGACACTCGCTTGCCCCCGCGCCGCACCATCGCTAACCGCGAAACCACCATGGAATACATCTCCACCAGGGGCAGCGCGCCCGTACTCGATTTCGAAGGCGTCACGCTGGCAGGGCTTGCCTCTGACGGGGGACTTTACCTGCCGCGCGAATGGCCGCGTTTCAGCGAGGCGCAAATCCGCGACTTGCGTGGCTTGCCCTATTGGCAAGTAGCAGTGGAGGTGATGGCGCCTTTTCTCGGCGACAGCCTGACGCGTGAGGAACTGACCGAAATCTGCCAGCAGGTTTACGGCGGCGAATTCAGCCATGCAGCGGTGACACCGCTGGTGCAGCTGGATGAACAGCATTGGCTGCTGGAATTGTTCCACGGCCCGACGCTCGCGTTCAAGGATGTGGCGCTGCAATTGCTGGGCCGGCTGTTCGAGACTTTTCTCGCCCGACGCGACGAACGGCTCACAATCGTTGGCGCGACCAGTGGCGACACCGGCTCCGCCGCGATCAGGGCGGTGGCGGGGCGCGACCGGGTCGAAATCTTCATGCTCCATCCCAGCGGCAAGGTCAGCGATGTCCAGCGCCGCCAGATGACGACGGTGCGCGCGCCCAATGTGCACAACATCGCCATCGAAGGCAGTTTCGACGACGCGCAGCGCCATGTGAAGGCAATGTTCGGCGATGCTTCGGTGGCGCGTTCGCTGGGCGGTCCGCTCAATCTGGGGGCGGTCAATTCGATCAACTGGGCACGGCTGATGGCGCAGGTGGTCTATTACTTCACCTCCGCGCTGCAACTGGGCGCGCCTGATCGCAAGGTCGCCTACAGCGTACCCACGGGCAATTTCGGCGATGTCTTCGCTGGATATGTCGCCGCGCAGATGGGTCTGCCGATCGAAACGCTGGTGGTGGCGACCAACGTCAACGACATCCTCTACCGCGCGCTGACCACCGGAGATTATTCCGCCGGAACGGTCACCCCGACGCAGACCCCGTCGATGGACATTCAGGTCAGCTCCAATTTCGAACGGCTTTTGTTCGATGCAGGAGGACGCGATGGTGCGGCCTTGGCCGAACAGATGCGCGGGTTCGAAACGACCAAGGCGATGCAGCTCACCAATTCCCAGCGCGAAGGCGCCCGATCGCTGTTTCAAAGCCTGCGCGCCGATCAGCAGCAGACCGCGCGGGCGGTGCAGTGGGCCTATCAGGCAGCAGGGCAGATCATCGATCCGCACACCGCCGTGGGCCTCAGCGCCGCACGCGATGCTGTGGCACAGGACGAGATCAATCCGTTGGTTCCAGTGGTCACGCTGGCGACGGCGCACCCGGCAAAATTCCCCGACATGATCGAACGTGCCGTCGGCGTGCGTCCAGCCCTGCCGCCACGCGTGGGCGACCTGTTCGGGCGCGAGGAGCACTTCGTCGAACTGTCCGGTGATTACGAAGCATCGCGCGATTTCGTGCTGGAAAACGCGGCAGCTGCAGCCTGATGGCGAAACTTGTCGAGCAGCCTACGGTAATGAAATGCACCGGGTGGGGCGTTGATGACGGCTACCACCTGCTCGACAGCGGCGGCGGCCGCAAGCTGGAGCAATTCGGCGACTACACCTTCATCCGTCCCGAACCACAAGCGATGTGGAAACCGCGCCTCCCTTGGAAAGCGGCAGGGGAGTTTGTCCCCGGCTCCGACGAGGACGGCGGCGGTCGTTGGGTGATGAAGCAGGAACTGCCCGAGAATGGCTGGGAACTGGGTTGGGAAACCGTGCGCTTCACTGCGCAGCCCACACCGTTCCGTCACTTGCAATTCTTCCCGGATATGGCCCCGGTGTGGGAATGGATGCGCGAACAGCTGCGCGGGCGGACCGATGCGCAGACGCTCAACCTGTTCGGATACACCGGCCTCGGCTCGCTGGCGCTCAGCGATCATGGCCCTGTCACTCACGTTGATGCGTCGAAGAAGTCGGTGGCGCAGGCGCGGGAGAATGCTGCGCTGTCCGGCATGGAGGATCGCCCGATCCGCTGGCTGGTTGATGACGCGGCCAAGTTCACCGCGCGCGAAGTGCGGCGCGAGCGGCGCTATGACGGGATCATCCTCGACCCGCCGAAATTCGGGCGCGGTCCCAAGAACGAGACATGGCGATTGGAGGAGGGGCTGCCCGCGCTGATCGGTGATTGCGCCAAGCTGCTGGACGCCAACAGCAGCTTCCTGTTCCTGACGGTCTATGCCGTGCGGATGAGCAGCCTTGCGATTGCGGGTTTGCTCGAAGAGGCGCTGCGCGATCTGCCCGGTACGATCGAGCATGGCGATCTGGCGGTTCTGGAAGAAGGGCTGGGCGAGGGCGCTCCGCAACGGCTGCTGCCGACAGCAATTTTCGCAAGGTGGAGCAATCCCGGCTAAGGGCACCGTTCCATGACCAAAACCGATTCGCTCATACTCGAAGTCGCCGATCTCGAAGTCGATGTTCTCACCGGCATCTATTCCGAGGAAACCGGCAAGCCGCAGCCGCTGCGGATCACCATTCAGGCGCGTTATGACGTGGCGGATCGGTATGATCCCGATACGCCGCTGGATGCGAGCAAGAATTACATGGACCTCAAATTCGCCGCTTCCGAAGGCTTGCCCAAGGGCGTGCACTTCAAGCTGATCGAGGCGGTCGCCGATCACATCTGCGAAACCCTGTTCGTGCAGGATGCACGGGTCCAGGCGGTGACGGTCAAGATCGTCAAGCTGGCGATTGCCGAAGCGAACGAACAGATCGGCATCACGCTCCACCGCGAACGCCCGGCGCTCTGATGGCGGACAAGCAGCGGGTCTTCACGGTTGAACACCTGCCTGCCGATGGTCTTGCGGCGGGGGCTGCTTTCTTTGCCGGACACCTTGCTGGCGCACGCGCCGTGATCGAGGAGGCTGACGTTGAAGCTCTCGCAATCGTCTTGCCACCCGCCGGCCCCGATCACACCGACTGGCGTCGGGCCGTCGCACGCGATCTGGCGCGGGCCTATACCCCGAAAAGGGTCAATGTGGTGGCAGGAGAGGAAGGCGCTGAACTCGACGCCCTGCTAGCCTATTTGGGGAATGCACCCGGCGTTACGGGGCATTATTGTGAGGTCCATGACCAAGGGATCTGACCGCAAGCCCGATCTGATCGTGCTCGACAACACTCCGGCAAGCCGTGCCGCGCCGTTGGTGGACGCATTTCGGCGGCGCATTTCCTATCTGCGTCTTTCGGTGACTGACCGGTGCGATCTGCGCTGCACCTATTGCATGCCCGAGAGGATGACTTTCCTTCCCAAGAAGGAAGTCCTGACGCTGGAGGAATTGTACGAACTGGCGGCGGGCTTCATCGATCGCGGGGTGACCAAGATACGGATCACAGGCGGTGAGCCGCTGGTGCGGCGCGACATCATGGACCTGTTTTCGGCGCTTGGTCGCAGGCTGGGACACGGGCTTGAGGAATTGACGCTCACCACCAATGCGACCCAGCTTGCAGGTCATGCCGATGCGCTGGTGAAGGCCGGGGTGCGGCGGGTCAACATTTCGCTCGATACGCTGGATCGTGATCGCTTTGCTCGGCTCACCCGGCGTGATGCGCTGCCGCAGGTGATGGAAGGGATCGCCGCAGCCAAGGCGGCCGGATTGAAGGTGAAGCTCAACGCCGTCGCGCTTAAAGGCGTGAACGAAGACGAATTGCCGGACCTGATCGCATGGGCGCATGGGCAGGGGCACGATGTCACCCTGATCGAGGTGATGCCGCTGGGCGATGTCGAGGAAGAGCGGCTCGACCAGTATCTGCCGCTGAGCGATGTGCGCGATCAGTTGGAGCGGCGCTGGACGCTGCGCGACAATGATGCCTCCACTGGCGGGCCTGCGCGCTATGTCGACATTGCTGAAACTGGCGGTCGGCTCGGCTTCATCACGCCCCACACCAACAACTTCTGCGCCGGGTGTAATCGGTTGAGGGTGACGGCTACCGGTCAGCTTTACCCCTGCCTCGGCGGGAGCGAACGGGTCGATCTGCGGGCTGCGCTGCGTTCAGACGATCCGCAGGCCGAATTGGCCGACGCGCTGGAACGGGCGATGATGATCAAGCCGGAAAAGCATCACTTCCGTATGGACCAGCGCGGTGCCGACCCGCATCTGGCGCGGCATATGTCGATGACGGGTGGCTGATGCCGGGAGTGCGCATAGTCTTGCTGGGCAAGCTTGCCGATCTGGGGGGATCACCAGAGATTGCCTTGCCAGCGCCGCTCGATTGGACGGGATTGCTGGCTGGCTTGCCCGAAGGTTTGGCACAGGCGGCGCAAGACCCGCGCAATCGTATTGCCGTCAATGGCGCGCTTGTCGCTGACAAAGCGTCTCTGGCTGCGGCAGCGGGCGACGAGATCGCGATGCTGCCCCCGGTGTCTGGCGGATAGGCGATGCGCGACATTCTCCTGCTCGACCGGATGTTCGTTCCCGGCACGTTGATCGGCCCGTTCACTCAAGCGAATCCGGGTTTGGGCGGGGTCTGCACCTTTGTGGGAGAGGTCCGGTCGGACGCCGGTGTCGAGGCGCTCGAGTTGACCCATTACGAGCCGCTGACCCTGCCGGGAATGCACGAACTGGCTGATCGGGCCTTTGCTCGGTTCGATCTGATGGGATTGCTGATGGTTCACCGCGTCGGGATGATGCGTCCGGGAGAGCCTATTGTCTGTGTCTCTGCCGCGGCGCGCCATCGTCGGGATGCGATCGATGCGGTCGACTTCTGCATGGATCATCTGAAGAGCGCCGCATGGTTCTGGAAGCGCGAGAAACGCGCCGGGGAGTGGCACTGGATCGAGCCGCGCGATCAGGACCATGCCGATCTTGCCCGCTGGGCCGACTGAAAAAATGCGGTGATTTGATATCGATCAAGGCCGGTTGGTTTCCGGCGGCATAATCCTCGCCCTCGAATAGGGAGATGGTTCATGAGCAAGCTCGTACAGGACAAGATTCAAACCGGCGAAGCCCGCATCGTCGACGCGCCGAAATTCGGCGTGAAGCGTGATCGCAGCTTCGGCCTGCCCAATGCGCTCTATGCCGGGACAGTCGCCTGCTACCTCGGCTTTGTCGGGGTAATGGCCGCCGGTTTTGGCAATCCGGTGTTGATCATTCCGATGGTGATCTTTGCCTTCTTCATGATCGCCGGTTTCGGCGTCCCCGCTGTGTGGACCCGGCTGAAAGGCAATGACAGCAAGCCGATGACGATGGGCCAGTTCGAAGCCAACGGCATCATGACCAACACCGGGCGACTCGCCCCGCGCGATGCAGCGGTACAGGTGTTGCTGCTGCCGGTTCTTGTGCTGGTCTGGGGCATCACCACCGCAACGATCGCCGCGATCGTGAGCTAACCGAATTGGGAAGTGAGTGGCTTCCCGACAGGGGCGTGTGACCCTCCCCGATCAGCGCCGCGAAATATCCTGTAAAAGCGCGGAATCGACGATTTCGATTCCGCGCTTTCCTTTGCGCACAATCGCCCCGGTGTCTTCGAGTTCGCCGAGCTTGCGGCTGACGGTTTCGATCGTCAGGCCCAGCATGTTGGCGATTTCCCCGCGCGTCAGCGGCAGTTCGAATTCCCGCGCAAGGTGGCAGGACGACTGGCTCGCCGCGGCGGCGAAGTCGTGCAGCAGCGCCGCCAGACGCGATTCGGCGCTGGCGTGGGCCGTCAGTTCCAGCAGGTTGCGGGTCGCCAGCAGGTCTTCCTGGCTGCGACGCAGAAGCGCGCGGGCAAGGGCGGGATAATCATCGATCGCGCGTTCGATGTCGCCGCGCGCGAAGGTGCAAAGCTTGCTCTCGGTCAGAGCGACAACGTCATGATGGGCGAAAGGCGCGAACAGTTCGCCGATGAACCCGGCCGGATGCACCAGAGCGAGGATCTGCTCGTTCCCGTCTTGATCATAGGCCGACACCTTTAGCGCCCCACTGACGAGCGTAGCGCAAGCCGCGTCTTCGTCCCCTGCGGCAAAAAGCATTTCGCCGCGTTTGATCGTGCGGGTGCGTCCGGCAGCAGCCAGTGCGTCACGTTCCTCTTCGGTAAGAACCGAACAGGCGGCCGTTTCCTTGACCGGGCAAGTCTCGCAAGCGAGGTTCATCCATCAATCTCCGACCAGAGTGCGTCCAGGATCAGATCCTGATCCGACACCAGTTTCTTGACCTCGATCTGCGCCGATCTGATCGTGTCGACCGATGCAAATTCGGTTGCAGCCTCGACCTCCATCCGATCGAGTTCAGCCAGCGTAATGGCAGTTTCGCTGTGGAGCGAAGTGAGGTCGGCCATGGCGATCAGGGCCTTTGCGCGATTGTCGCTTTCCGGCCCGCTACCGCGCGCGGCATCCACCAGCGCGGCGGCCTGTGGCCGGGCGTCAAGGAAACGCGCATGCATCGATTGCGCGGATAACAGAGCTGCGTCGATCGATTCGATGGTTTGCGCCGAAAGGGCAGGGGCAGACGGCTGGCTTGCCGGCGAAAGGCTGCCCGTCACCCGCTCCGCATCACGGATTGCCAGCGATGGATAATCATCGCTGCTGCCAGCACATCCGGCAAGCGCCGTGCAGGCAAGTCCAAACAGGGCAAAGGCGGCTTTAAAGCTATTCATGATCCCGCGTTCTGTTATCATGACGCAGCCGAGTGGCAAACCCACCTTACGCAAACGACCCTTTGCGAAAATGTCACAAGTCGAGCGTTGACTTGCTGCCGCCTTTCCCTTAACGGCACGCTTCTTTCCGGCGCTGCAAGTTCGCGGCGCTGCACTGCCGTTCGGCTGGCGCGAGGTTGCACCAGTCCGGGCACAGCACGAGACAGAGAGTTTTAGCCATGTTCGCGATAGTGCGCACGGGCGGCAAGCAATATCGGGTTGCCGCCGGAGACAAAATTGCCGTTGAAAAGCTCGCAGGCGAAGCCGGCGACACGATTACGCTGGGCGATGTCCTGCTGGCAGGCGAGGGCGACACCGTCGCTGACGCTTCCAAGGTCACCGTTTCGGCGGAAATCATCGCCCAGGCGAAGAGCGAGAAGGTCGTCGTTTTCAAGAAGCGTCGCCGTCACAACTATCGCCGCAAGAACGGCCATCGCCAGCAGATGACCCTGCTGCGCATCACTGACGTCGGCACCGGCGCGGCGAAGAAGGCTGCTCCTGCCAAGAAGGAAGCCGCTCCCAAGGCGGAAGCCGAAGCTGCACCGGCCAAGAAGCCTGCAGCCAAGAAAGCACCGGCCAAGAAGGCACCGGCCAAGAAGGCCGCGCCCAAGGCTGACGAAGCCAAGTAAGGACTAGAGAACCATGGCACATAAAAAAGCAGGCGGTTCATCGCGTAACGGTCGCGACTCAGTCGGTCGTCGCCTTGGTGTGAAGAAGTTCGGCGGTCAGGACGTGATCGGCGGCAACATCATCGTGCGCCAGCGCGGCACCAAATTCTATCCGGGCACCAATGTCGGCATGGGCAAGGACCACACCCTGTTCGCGCTCGCGAATGGCGTGGTGCGATTCCACAAGGGCAAGCTTGGCCGCAAATACGTGTCGGTAGACATGATTGCGGAAGCAGCCGAATAACCGGACGGTTCATGAAAAGGACCGTCCACCGGGGCGGTCCAGGCCGGACATCTGATCCGGCACCGTAGAGGGAGAAGGGCCACCTCGGTTTAGCCGGGGGAGTGCCGTCTCCCTCTTCTCGTATCTCCCTCGAAACCGGCCATCGAATCATTTTGTTTCGTGGCCATGAAATTGTCATGCGCAGGCCTTATCGGCGGCGCGGGGCGAGAGAGGGATTGCTCGTGTTCCATCGTAGCGAAAGATTGCTGTTAAGACCGATTTGGCCTGAAGACTGGCAGGGTGTCCTGTCAGGTATCGCCGATGAAGGCGTCGTGCGTAATCTCGCAAGGGCGCCGTGGCCGTACAGTGAACAGGATGCGCGCGAATTTACGGCCTTGCCGATTGCGCCGCTGCACCCGCGTTTTCTGATCACCCGTGCCCGTGACGCAGCGGTGATCGGATGCATCGGGATCGATCCGGTTCCGGGCGAAGCCGACGCGATTGAGATCGGATACTGGATCGCTCGCCCGCATTGGGGGCAGGGCTATGCCACGGAGGCAGGGCGCGCCGTGATCGAGATCGCGCGTACGCTCGGCTATGCCCGGCTGTATGGCTCGCATTTCCTCGACAATCCCGCATCGGGAAAGGTTCTGAGCAAGTTGGGTTTCGAGCCCACCGGAAGGGTTGTGGAACGTCATTCCTGTGGACGCGGCGAGAAGGCGCAAACGGCTGAATATTCGCTTGAATTGATCGAAAGCGACAGGTTGGGCGCTGTCTGCGCCGCCTGAACGGATTGGCCGCTTGCTTGTGAGCGGCGGCCAATTCGACTATTCGCCCTGCGCAATGAAAAGTCGCAAGAGATTAAGTCCCGAGGAATCGCGCAGCTCCGCGCTCGAAGCGGCCCGTGGGCTGCTGATCGAAACCGGCCCGCAATCGGTGACGCTGAAAGCGGTCGCTACCCGGATCGGGCGCACCCATGCCAATCTGCTGCACCACTTCGGTTCGGCATCGGGCCTGCAACGGGCATTGGCGGAGCATCTCGCGCGCACGGTCTGCGACACGATCCGCGAAGCCGTTCATGCGAGCCGCGCGGGGCTGGGTTCGGCGCGTGAGGTGGTGGATCTCGCGTTCGACGCGTTTGACCGCGAAGGGGCGGGTGCGCTCACCAGCTGGATGCTGCTGACCGGGAATGAGGACGCGCTCAATCCGATCATCACCACGATTCACCAACTGGTTGACGAAATCGCGCCCGAAGAAGCCGGGCACAATGACGATCCCAAGCATGTCCACAAGGACACGCTCAGCCTCGTCCTTCTGGCATTGGGCGACGCGCTGATCGGCGCGGCGCTGGCGAATTCGCTGGGTCTGCCGCGCGACACCGCGCGAGAGCGGGCAGCGGCCAATCTCGAAGCTTCAATGGCAGAACACTACGGCGCCTGATCGGTCAGCGCGGCGCGCAGCCATTCCGGTTGCGTGGCGGGGTCAATGTCGCTCACCCGCAAGTGATCCACTGCCAAGCCGAATTCAGGATAGGCGACACGCTGTCTTGCGGGGTCAGACTGGTCGAGGGGCACCACCACCAGCCGCCGGTTGACCTTTTGCCGCCAGTTCATCCGCGCGGTGTTCTCCTGCCCGACATAGCAGCCCTTGGTGAAGCTGACGCCGTTCAATTCGACCGCGTTGGTTTCAAGCCAGAGCACATCACCCAGTTCGGCTCGACCTTCGGGCACGCCTTGAAGCAGACGGCCATGGTGGTAGAGGGCGAGGCCGCCGGTGAACCCGGTTGCCTTCATGATCGCGCGAAAGCCGAGTACTGGAAGTCGCGGGTCGGGCACGGCACCTTCGAATGACTTGAAATGCCAATAGGGTGCCAGCGCATCGTCGCGCCCGATCTCGATCTTGCGGCGCAGGCGATAGAGCGAGAGCCGCTTTACCAGCTCGTCAGCCACCTGCGCCTCGCAATCGAGCAGCAGGCTGCCGCCGCCGCCATCCCACACGAAAAAGTCGAACATGCACTTGCCCTGCGCCGAAAGCAGCGCGGTATAGATGGGGAGAGGGCCGCTCACGTCATTGGTGACGAGCCCTTGCAGGAAGCCGCGCACATTCTCTTGCGGATCGAGCGGGGCCACCCGCACAATCGCCCGGTCCGTCAACTGCCTGAAGTCCATTACCGATCCAGCCTCTTCCCGATTCCACGCGCTAGGCGCTCTCCCAATTGCGGACCCTGCACAGGGTAGAGATAGGGTTCAATCATCTCCGCTTCCATCACCATCAGGCGATTGTCCTGCGCCCGCAGCATGTCGATCCGGGCATAGAGCAGCGTTTCGAACGGCAGCGCGTCGAGGATCGCGCTTGCAGCGGCGGTTTGTCCGGCATCAGGCTCGAACGCGGTTTCCACTCCTCCATACAGCGACTGAATGCGATAATCGCCGCTGGCCGGGCGCTTCACCAGCGCATGGCTCAATTCGCCGTCGATGAAGATGAAGCTGAGTTCCCCTTCTTCCGCGATCGCGGGAAGGAACGGCTGAACCATCGCCGGATGGCCGAATCGCCAAGCGGGATCGGGCAGATCGTCACGGTGGATCAGAACCTGTCCCAGCGCGCCTGCTCCAACCTGCCGCTTGACCACCAATCTGTCGCACTCAAAGGCTTTGAACGCCTCTTCAACGTCGCTCAGCCCCACGTCCGTAAGCCACAGCGTCGGGATCGTGGCGGCACCTTGCTCTGCCAGATCGCGCAAATACGTCTTCTGGATGTTCCACCGCACCAGATCGGGAGGGTTGCACACCTTGATCCCGATCGCGGCGAGTTCGTCCAGCCGGGCAAGAAATGCGTCAGCCTTGTCCTGATAATTCCAGGATGTGCCCAGCAGCACGAGGTCAACACCGGCGAAATCTGCGATGGGGGCTTCCCAGTCGATCACCTTCAGGTCCAACCTCGCAGCCTCGAACGCCGGGGCGAGGGCTGCAATCATCAGATCATGTTCGAACGCGTCGCCGCGTCTTTCGCCGATCCCGCCAAAGGGCAGGGGCAGGGTGGTTTCGCAGGCGAGGAATCCGACAGTTTTCATGCGCGTCGCCATATTCGTGTGCGCCGGGACTGGAAAGGGCCGAGATGCAGGATTAAGGCGCTGGCATGACCAACACGCTGACGATCCGCCGCCCTGACGACTGGCACCTGCATTTCCGCGACGGGGAGGTGATGCGCGGCGTCGTTCCCTACACCGCGCGCCAGTTTGCCCGTGCGATTGTGATGCCTAATCTGACACCGCCGGTCACGACGACAGAGCTGGCTGCGGCCTATCGCGAGCGGATCCTTGCGGCAGTGCCGGAAGGGGTCGATTTTACGCCGCTGATGACCTGTTACCTCACAGATGCGACCGATCCGGATGATCTGGCGCGGGGGGCGAATGAAGGGGTGTTCACTGCGGCGAAGCTGTATCCGGCCAACGCCACCACCAATTCGGCCAGCGGTGTCACCAATGTCGAAACGATCTATCCTGTGCTTGAGCGCATGGAGGCAGAGGGGATCGTGCTTTGCATCCATGGCGAAGTGACCGATGCCGATATCGACGTGTTCGACCGCGAAGCGGAATTTATCGAGCGGCACCTGCGCGCAATCGTTGCCAATTTCCCTAAGCTGAAAGTGGTGTTCGAACACATCACCACCTCGGATGCGGTGGAATTCGTCAAAGCGTCGGGGCCGAATGTCGCTGCGACAATTACGCCGCAGCATCTCCATATCAATCGCAACGCCATGCTGGTGGGCGGGATCCAGCCGCACAATTACTGCCTCCCCGTGGCCAAGCGCGAGACGCACCGACTGGCCTTGCGCGCGGCGGCGACGAGCGGGAGTGCAAAGTTCTTCCTTGGCACTGACAGCGCGCCGCATCTGCGCGGGGACAAGGAAAGCGCATGCGGCTGTGCCGGAATTTTCGGCGCCCCCTATGCCCTCGAAAGCTATGTCACCGTATTCGATCAGGAAGGCGCGCTGGAGCATTTCGAAGGCTTTGCCTCGCTTCACGGGCCTGCCTTTTATGGTCTGCCTGTCAACGAAAGCAGCGTGACGCTGGAGCGGGCCGAGGTGCAGGTTCCGGCGGAACTGGATCTGGCCGGATCGACGATTGTGCCATGGCACGGCGGCCAGACGATCGGCTGGCGTTTCGTGGGTTAGGCAGCTGCGGCGGCTTTCGCGCGCTTGGTGCGTGCCCAAAGATCGCCGACAAAGATCGCGACAGCAATCCAGATCAGGATGAAGCTTCCGAGCTGAACCGGGCGAAGCTGCTGGCCGAACACCGTGAGGCCCAGAATGAACACGATGGTGGGCGCCAGATACTGGATGAAGCCCAGCGTTGAATAGTTCATCCGCCGTGCCGCTATCGCGAACAGCAACAACGGTACTGCCGTCACCACGCCGGAAAAGACGATGGAAAGACTCAGGAACCAGTCCTTACCGAACGATGGCCCGGCCGGGCTCGCCGCATACCATCCGGCAATGGCTATAGCGGCCGGCAGCAGGATCGCGCTTTCGATGGTCAGTCCCGGCAGCGATCCGACATCAACCTGTTTGCGAACAATGCCATAAAGGCCAAAACTGCAACCGAGTGTGAGGCTGATCCAAAGCGTCGTCACCGCTCCTGCCGACAGCAGAGCAACGCCGCTGGCGGCAACTGCGACGGCGAGCCATTGCCATTTGGTCAGCCGTTCTCCGAGCAGCAGAGTGCCGAGCAGCACGTTGATCAAGGGGTTGAGATAATAGCCCAGGCTCGCCGCATAGACCTGGTTCTCCATGATCGCCCAGATATAGACGAACCAGTTGATCGCGATCAGCACCGCGCTCGCCAGAAGCGCCAGCATGGTGCGAGGATTGGTAAGCGCGGCCTTCAATGCCGGGAACTGGCGCCGCAATGCCACGATGATCAGGCAGAACGGCAAGGTCCAGATGATCCGCCAGCCGACGAATTCGAACGGTGGAACGGCAGTAACCAGCAACAGGTAAAGCGGCAGGAAGCCCCAGATGATGTAAGCGCCCAAGGCCGCAGGGAGGCCAGATGGTTCGGCCGGGGAATTGGACGAGGCGCTGTTCATGGGAGAGAGCGCACTAGGCCGCCCTGCCGGGAAGCGCAAGCGCGCTCGCAACAGGGTTGGCTGGTCAGATTTCTCGCATGAAAGATGAACAAAGGCTAACCATCCGCTCGCTCATCATTCAGGTTTACGCATCTAATAATGAACGCAAGGGGTGAGGAGCAGGCATGGTTACGACCATCTCTGCGTCCTTGCCGAGGATTGATCTGTCTTGAGTCGCTTCCACCAGGCGGCTCCGGCACGGCTCCCACCAGCCGTGGAAAGCGCTCTCATCTCTCGCAAGAGGCATGGGGGCGTTTTCATTTCCGGCGGTCTGTCGTGCCTCCGTGAGAATGAAAATTAACCAAAGCAGGCTAAAGCGCAAGCCATGCAAGGTCGCCTTCTTCTTTACTTTGCCACGGCAATCGCCTGTGTCCTTCCTGCCGCTTGCAGCGAGCCGGAAAGCGAAGCTGCCGCGCCTGAGGTTCTCAGCACTGATCCGCTGCTGGCCCGTGCGCTCAATGATCCGTTGATGGTCGATCCCGATCTGTCCTGGCGCAACGAAGCCAATGCTGTGATCGCGATCCGCGACGGCCACCCTTTGCCACCCTTCGACGCGCGCGACGATGCGCGCCAGAGGGCGCGCGATGCAGGCCGGCTGGAATTGCTGGAGAACGGGCAGATCCCGGCACTGCCCCCTGCATCCGGAGGGCAGGGCAAGGCCTCGCTCGCAAACCTCACCACCGCCGACGAAATCATCCGTGCGGTGGGAAGCCGCGAAGACTGCATCGATGATCTGACGGCCGACATCACCTGGTCGACCGGCCTGCCGCCGACGTCCTCCGTCATGCCGCATGGCATGGTGCGGCAGGCGGCTGGCGTGGATCAGGGCACCTGCGTGATCCGGGTCGTTCGGTATCTGACGCCAGTCGCGCCGGAAGACGCGCTCGAATACCATTTTGCCAAGGCTGACCGCGCGCGTTTCCGCATCGAACGCTTTGCCGCGCCCGAAGCGCAATTGCGGGCGGAGCGGCGTGATCAGGAAATCGCCGTTCACGTCCGGCCCGGGCCGGGCGGCATGACGGCGGTGGATGTCGTCCACTGGCGCAAATAACGCCGCTATTCCTTCAAACCGACTTCGATATTCGCGCGCGGCTGGTCCATTTCGGTGCTGGCCACCGGATAGGCGCAATAGTCTGCGGCGTAATAGGCAGCGGGGCGGTGATTGCCCGACAATCCGATGCCGCCAAACGGCGCGGTTGAGGATGCGCCATTGGTGGGCCGGTTCCAGTTGATGATCCCGGCACGGACATTGGCCCAGAACCGCCCGTAATCATCGGGTGATCCGCCTATCAGCGAAGCCGAAAGGCCGAAACGGGTGTTGTTGGCTTCTGCAATCGCCGCGTCGAGATCGGGGACGCGGATGACCTGCAGCAGCGGCCCGAACAATTCGACATCGGGGCGATCGGGAATGTCAGTCGTGTCGATGATGCCGGGTGTCAGAAATGGCCGATCCGGGTCGATCCGCCGCATCGGCAGCAACGCCCGGCCCCCGGCGGTCAACAGCGCGAGGAAGCTTTCCGTTAGGCGATCCGCCGTATCGTTGTCGATCACCGGCCCCATGAACGGTGCCGGATCGGCAAAGGGTTCCGCGACGATCAGCTTGCGCGCCATCGGGATCAGTTCGGCCATCAGCTCGTCATAGACGCTGTTCTTCACCACCAGCCTGCGCGCGGCGGTGCAACGTTGCCCGGAGGTGGTGAAGGCGCTCTGGATGACGAGCGTCGCCGCTTCCTTCATCCTTGGCGTTTCGATCACCACGATCGGGTTATTGCCGCCCATTTCCAGCGCGACAATCTTGCCCGGATTGGCCGCCAGCTTGCGATTGATCGCGATCCCCGCCTGTGCCGAACCGGTGAACAGCACTCCGTCCACACCGGGGTGCGCCACCAGTTCCTTGCCTTCGTCAGGGCCGCCGATCACCAGTTGCATGGTGTCTTCGGGCGCGCCGCTGCGCTTCCAGCATTCGAGCAGCGCCGCGCCAACGCCGGGGGTCTTTTCCGAAGGTTTGAACAATACGACATTGCCCGCGATCAGCGCCGGGATCATGTGGCCGTTGGGCAGGTGTGCGGGGAAATTATAGGGGCCAAGCACGGCCATCACGCCATGCGGCTTGTGCCGGACTGCGGTGCTGCCCTGAAGCGCGCTGTCGAGCTTTTTCTTGCCGGTGCGTTCGGCATAGGCCTGCACCGAGATATCGACCTTCGCCACCACCGCATCGACTTCGGTCCGGGCTTCCCACAGGGGTTTGCCCGTTTCGCGGGCGATCAGTTCGGCCAGCACTTCGGCGTCATGGCGCACTTCATTGGCGAAACGGCGGGCGATTTCGATCCGGTTGCCCAGCGCCAGCGCGGCCCATGCCGGCCATGCGCGACGGGCACGGCTCACGGCCTCGCCGACATTGCCATGTTCGCCGCGCCATACCTCTTCCCCGGTTGCAGGCGCGTATGAAACGAGAATGCTGTTTGTCATGTGGCGGATCTGCCCGTGTCAAAGCCTCACAGTAATTGGCGAGAGACTGACCGTCTTACGCCCCCCAAGCCAAAACCGTTACAGAGGGAGACGCGCATTTCATAGAGGCAATGCGGCGCTTACGCCCTGCGTTTGCCCCCGGTTGATTGCGTAATCGGGTGCGGTCAGGCGTGTCCCGCCGGTGCAGGAGGCGTGCCGTGGGCCTTGCCCATGCGGCGAAGCGCGGCCACCTTGTCCATCAGGGGCTGCCAATCGTCGCGTTCGTCAATCGCGGACCAGATCGCTTCGACTTCGTCGATCACCATGGATTGGGGCGCGGCGTCGTTCCAGTATTCGTGCGCGTCCTCGACTGCAGTGTAATCCGCCAGAACATCTCCAAGCTCACCAGAAGCACCGCGTCCGCCCCGATGGGCGAAGAAGAATGCGTCAGGTTGCGCCTTGCTTTCGCGCATCGCCTTTTCGCAGACCGATACTAGCTGCGAATCCTCCTCCAGCCCGCGCGGCTCGACCCCCAGACGCCAGCACCACCGCCGTGCCACCGCTTCCATGTACAGCGGCCCGAACCGTTCGAGCGCGAACACCAGCGGCTCAGTTTCGGCAAGCAGGCGAAGTGCGACGGCGAATTGCCCGCAATTCCAATGCAGCGCCTCCGGCTGGCGACCAAATGCATACAGGCCGCCATGATCGAAATAGGCGGCGGTGAAGGACGGGTCCCATTCCGGCAGCCAGCGCCACGGGCCATAGTCGAAGCTTTCCCCGGTGATATTCATATTGTCGGTGTTGAGCACCCCGTGAACGAACCCTGCGACCATGTAGCTGGCGGCAAGATCAGCCATCCGCTCGACGACATTGTGCATCAGCATCACCGCCGGCTCATCGCGCCCCGGCGCATCCTCTGGCGGGGGCGGGCCGGGAAAATGTTCGAGGCAATAAGCGATCAACGCCTCCATGTGATCGGGCTCCTCCAGAGCAAGCAGGCGCTGGAACGTGCCGATGCGGATGTGCGAATGCGATAGCCGCACCATCACGGCAGATCGGGTGGGCGATGGTTCGTCATCGCGCATCAGATTTTCGCCCGTCTCGACGACGGAGAACGTCTTCGACGTGTTGACGCCCAGCGCCTCCAACATTTCCGTGGCGAGGATTTCGCGCACCGCGCCTTTCAGCGTCAGCCGCCCGTCGCCCGCGCGGCTGTAGGGGGTCTGGCCCGAACCCTTGGTGCCGAGGTCCATCAGCCGTCCGGCCTGATCCCGCATCTGCGCGAAAAGGAACCCGCGACCGTCACCAATCTGCGGATTGTAAACGCGGAACTGGTGGCCGTGATATTTGAGCGCGAGCGGGCGGGGCAGATTGTCTTCGAGTGGCGCGAAGCGGCCAAAGTGGCGCGTCCAATCCTCATCCGAAAGAGCGTCCAGACCCACGCTTGCGGCGGCACGATCATTGCGAAAGCGCAGGCGCGTTTCAGGGAAGTCGGCGGCATCCACCGGCGCTCCCAGCCAATCGGCCAGCGTGGTAATCGCCTTATCGGCGCGGTATTTGGCTGCTTGCGGTTCTTCGCTCATCCCGCGATAGTGGGGGCAAGGGATCGTCTGCGCAACCACGCAGGCACATGACAGACCGGGGATTTTTGCCGCTGATGGCCACTACATACGAAGACAGGAACTGGACGAGTGCGGACGGCCTGTCGCTTTACTACAGGGATTATCCGGGGCCGGATGGCTATGACGGGCCGCCGGTCCTGTGTATGCACGGGCTGACCCGCAATTCGCGCGATTTTGCCGATCTTGCCGCGCATATCGCAGAAACGCGGCGCGTGATTGTTCCGGAAATGCGCGGGCGCGGGCAAAGCGATTACGCGCCCGATTCCGCCACCTACAATCCGCTGCAATATGTGGCCGATGTCGAAAAGCTGCTGGGAGAGCAGGGCATCGACAAATTCATCGCGGTGGGCACGTCGATGGGCGGGCTGATGACGATGCGGCTTGCCGCGGCAAAGCCCGGACGGATCGTCGCGGTGGTGATGAACGATATCGGACCAGAGATTAATCCTGCCGGGATTGACCGGATCACCGGCTATGTCGGGCAGGGGCGCAGCTATCCCACATGGGTCCATGCGGCGCGATCATTGGGCGATGTCCATTCCGTCGCGTTTCCCGATTACGATCTCGACATGTGGCTGGAAATGGCGAAGCGGACGATGATCGTGACCCAGAACGGGCGCATCAGCTATGATTACGACATGGCGATTGCCGAACCGTTCAAGCAGCCCGGCGGCGCGGCTCCGGCCAATCTGTGGGCCGCATATGAGGCATTGCGCGATGTCCCGATGGTGCTGGTGCGCGGCGAATTGTCCGATTTGCTGACCCCTGAAACGGTTGAGCAAATGGCGGTAAAGAACCCCGCGATGACGAGCGTCACCGTGCCGCGCGTCGGCCATGCCCCGACGCTCGATGAACCCGAAGCGCGCGCGGCGATCGACGCGCTGCTCGCCAAGATCTGAAGGCAATTCGATGACTGACCGGGGAAGCGTTCCCAAGGTGCTGCATTGCCATTCGACCTTCGCGGCCGGGGGCAAGGAACTGCGCGCCGTTCACCTGATGAACGCCTTTGGCGCAGAGCTCGACCATACCATCGTTTCGGGCGAACCGGACAATCTGGCGGCAAAGGACCACGTCGCGCGCGGCGTGCGCTATCGCATCGCCAGCGATTTTCCTTCGCTCACCGGATTGCCCACACCCGGGCGGCTGGTTGCCATTGCACAGGCGATGAAGCCTTATGATCTGGTGCTGACCTACAACTGGGGTGCGATGGATGTTGTCATGGCGCACACGGTGTTTGCCGATGCGCTGGGCCTGCCGCCTTTGATCCACCACGAAGACGGCTTCAACGAAGACGAAGTCGACGGGTTGAAATCGCGGCGCAACTGGTATCGTCGCATTGCGCTTGGCCGCACTCATGCGCTGGTGGTGCCGAGCCGCGTGCTCGAAGCCATCGCGCTCGACAAATGGAAGCAGCCGCGCGCCCGCATCCAACGTATCCCGAATGGCATCGATACTGCCGCCTTTGCCGCCAAGCCCAGGACCGCCGGTTTCCGCGTGGTGAAGCGCGAGGGTGAGCTTTGGGTCGGCACGCTTGCCGGACTGCGGCCCGTCAAGCAATTGCCGATGCTGGTGCGCGCCTTTGCCGAACTGCCCGAACACTGGCAGCTCGTGATTTTGGGTGAAGGTCCTGAGCGCGAAGCGATACAGGCTGCCGCCGACTCGCTCGACATCAGCCATCGGCTGCATCTACCGGGCGCGGTCGCCAATCCCGCCGATGTTGTCGGGCTGTTCGACATTTTTGCTCTATCTTCGAAGAGCGAGCAGTTCCCGCTGTCCGTGGTCGAAGCCATGGCGGCAGGCCTGCCCGTGGTCGCACCGGATGTCGGCGATATCAAGTCGATCGTCTCGGAGGAGAACCGCCCCTTCATTTCCGTGCGCGATGATGCGCAGGCGCTGGCAGCGATGCTCAAGGAACTTGCGGAAAGAGACGATTTGCGTGCTTCGGTCGGAGCCGCGAACCGCGCGAAGGCAAGCGCGCAATTCGATCAGGCGGCGATGATCGAAGCCTATCGCAAATTGTACTGGGGCGCGCTGGAGCAGGGGCGTTGAACGCGCGCTTCACCCGAGGTTCAACTGGCAATCGGCAATTGCGGCCTTGATGGCGAAGTATGGCATGAACGGCGGCGCAAATGCACAGCACGGTGACTGTGGATGCCAGCGGCATTGCGCCCGGCCCCGGCCCTGCCTAAAGAGCGGCGCAAAGCTTTCGCAATTGTAACGAGGAACGGTGCCCCGTGGCGCGCAACCCGATTGAACTGCCCAAGGACGAACAGCCCACTGGCCCTCCGCGTGAGGATGAAATCCTCATGCGCGAAATCGACGAGGCCGTGCGCCAGGATGATGCGGCGCAATTCTTCAAGAAATACGGCGCCGCGCTTGGCGGGGCCTTGGCCGTGCTGCTGGTTGCCATGTTTGGTTATTGGTATTGGGACAGCACCCGCGAGGCGGAACTGGAACGCCAATCCGAAGCGATCATCAGCGCGCTCGATTCCGTCGATGCCAATGATTTCGCGGGCGCATCGGAGAAAGTTGCCGGACTGGTCGAGGATGGATCGCCCGGCGCGCGCACCGTCGCTCGCTTCCTTCAGGCAGGTGCGGCGCTGGAACAGGGCGAAACCGCGCGCGCTGTCGAGTTGTATGCGGCCGTTGTTGCCGACACCGACGCTCCGCAGCCGCTGCGCGATCTTGCGCTGATCCGCGAGGTTTCGGCCAATTTCGATGATCGCGAACCGGCGGATATCATCGCCAAGCTCGGGCCGCTGGCTGTGCCCGGCAACGAATTCTTCGGCAGCGCGGGCGAACTCGTCGCCATCGCACATCTTGAAGCGGGCAACCGCGACCGCGCGGGCGCATTGTTTGCAGAGATTGCCAAGGATGAGGACATGCCCGAAACGCTGCGCTCGCGCGCGCGTCAGATGGCAGGCTTGCTGGGGGTCGATGCGATTGAAGATGTCGAGCAATTGCTCGAAGAAGAGGGCGGATTGCCGGGCGAAGGGGCGCTCACGGCGGCACTGCCACAATAAACTGAAGTGATTTGGACGGACGGATGCTTATGCGAATGACGGGGAAAAAGGGTGCGCTCGCAGCGGGCGTTCTGGCGATGTTGCTGACGGGCTGCGGCGGAGGCGGCCTCTTCGGGGGCGGCAAGAAAACGACCCCTACAGTGGGCAACCGTACGCCGATCCTCTCGCGCATCGAAAGCGGCGCTTCGGTTGATTCCGCCCTCGCGGGTGTCAGCGTGGTTCTACCCCCTGCCAGCGTGAACGCGGAATGGGCGCAGGTCGGCGGTTCGGCCAGCAAATCCTACGGCCACCTCGCGCTGGGGCAGAACCCGACCAAAGCCTGGACCGCTCGCATAGCCGGTTCGTCCGACCGCGTGCGGCTCGCCGCTTCGCCGGTAATTGGCGGACAAATGCTGTTTGCCACAGACACCGAGGGCACGATCCACGCATTTGACAAGAACACCGGTGCAAGGCTGTGGGAACGCGCCGAGCAGAACATGGAAAAGGACCTGCGCCCCGCCGCTTTCGGTGGCGGTGTCAGCTATGACAACGGCATCATCTACGCCACCAACGGCGTAGGCGATGTAAAGGCCATGACCGCCCAGACAGGCGAATCGCTCTGGAAGGTGAAGCCTGCCGGGCCGCTGCGTGGTTCGCCGACTATCGCCTTTGGCCAAGTGTTCGTGATGACGCAGGACAACCAGATCATCTCGCTCGATGCGCGCAATGGCGACTTGCTGTGGAACGAGAGCGGATCGACCACGCAAAGCGGCGTGTTCGGCGTGGCCGCTCCGGCTGCGGGGCAGGGCACGGTGATCGCGGGCTATTCGAGCGGCGAACTGAGCGCCTATCGCTACGAAAACGGCCGTATCCTGTGGGCTGACGCACTGGCGCGGACCAATATTTCCACCACCGTCAGCTCGATCACCGATATCGACGCCGATCCGATCATCGATTCGGGCCGCGTCTATGCGCTGGGGCAAGGCGGGCGAATGGCCGCCTACGAATTGGTGACAGGGCAGCGCATCTGGGAGCTGAATCTCGCGGGAATTTCCACTCCGGCGATCGCTGGCGAGTGGATCTTCACCCTTACCGACGATGCCCGCCTGTTGGCGATCGCGCGTTCGACGGGCCGTGTGCGCTGGATCACCCAGTTGCAGCAATTCCGCGACGAAAAGGACCGTGAGGGCCCGATTTTCTGGGTCGGCCCGGTGCTGGCCGGCGGCAATCTTTGGGTTGCCAGCTCACGCGGGGAAATCTGGAAGGTGAGCACCGGCGAAGGTTCGGCGGAGCTTTTCGCCGACATCGATCAGCCGGTCAGCCTCGCCCCGGTTGTGGCCGACAACTACCTCTACGTCCTCGACGACAGCGGCACGATCCACGCCTGGCGTTGAGCCGCAGCCGTTAACCTTTGGCCGCCCGGCGTTTCGTGACGGAACGCCGCCGGTTTTGGGAGCGGAGAATTAACCCTTTGGCGCTATGCGCTTTCGGGTGATGACTTCGCTATTCCATCCTGCTGCGGCGCAGAAGCGCCCCGCGCCGCCAAAGAGCGACGTTTCGAGCGGCGTTGGCCTTGCCGGTCTGCTCGGGCTGTTCGTCTGGATCCTTTTCTGCCGCACATTTCCGCAACTGGCGCAATGGGTCGGGCTGGAAGAGGAATATGGCGTTCTCTCAGGCCCGAACGCGGCACTCACCGCAATGCTGTTCACCGCAGGTCCGATGGCGATCTGGTCAATTCTGGTGGACAGGGTGCACCTGCGTCCTTCGACCGGGCTCGACTGGAGCCTCAAACGCAGCGTCAACGATGTGGCCGCATTCTCCGCCGTCAAGATTGTCGGCCTGTGGGTGACCTAGGCGATCATCGCAGGACTGTATTGCATCTGCCGCTGGTATTGGGACGACAATTACCTGTTCGCGATGAATGTGATGGGTGTGGCGATCCTGCCGCTGGTGGTGGCATCGGTGCCCTATGTCATCTGGATCGACCGCTACATGGTCGAACCCAAGGATGCGACATGGCACTTTGGCGCGATGGTTCTGGGGCGCGGTGAATGGGATATGGAAGCCGTCAAGAAGCATTGGCGCGCATGGATCATCAAGGGCTTCTTCAGCGCGTTCATGATCTCGATCATCCCGCCGGGTTTTGCCGTGATTGTCGAAAGCGATCCGGCGGCAATCTTGTCCAACCCGGTCGAAATCGGGATGCTGCTGGTGACGCTGCTGTTCCTGATCGACGTGCAGATCGGGACGGTCGGCTATCTGTTCACCCTGCGCCCGCTGGATGCACATATCCGTTCGGGCAATCCCTTCCTTGCCGGCTGGCTGGCCGCGCTGCTGTGTTACCCGCCGTTTGCATGGGGTTTCTTTGGCAATGGCGTGCTCAGCTATGAAGTGAACACCGCGCATTGGGATTTCTGGTTGCAGGGCAATGAAGTGGCACTGTGGGCCTGGGCCGCCTTGCTGGTGTTCCTCACGGGCATCTACGCTTGGGCGACGGTGGCGTTCGGCATCCGCTTTTCCAACCTTACCTATCGCGGCGTGCTGACCAACGGACCCTATCGCTTTACGCGGCACCCGGCCTATGTGTCGAAGAACCTGTTCTGGTGGTGTTCGGTCATGCCGTTCCTTGTCACCAGCGGTTCGCCGGTGGACATGATCCGCAACTGCTTCTTCCTCGCCGTGGTCAACGCGATCTATTACTGGCGTGCGCGCACCGAAGAGGCGCATTTGCTGGCCGAAGACCCGAAATACCGCGAATATTACGACTGGATGGAGCAATACGGCCTGATCACCGCGCCGCTGGCGAAGGTAAAGCGCAGGCTGATGGGGCGGATCGCCGGCCCCGGCAAGAGCCCGGAGCCTGCCGTGGTCGAACCGGCGGAATGATAGCGCGCTAGATGTAGAAACCGTCGTCGGTTTCGTGCGCGGTCAATTCGCGCTCTGACACCGCCAATGCCGAAACCTGCGCGCGCCATTCGGCGATATGCGCGGTGCGGAAATGCGCTTCGAGTGCAGCCCGATCGCGCCATTTCTCGCTCACCCGTACCAGCCCCTTGTCGAGAACATCGAGCGCATAGGCGTATTCGATACAGCCTTCCTCGGCGCGGCTGGCCTTGATCATGTGTTCCATCACCGGGATGACCACTTCGATCATGCTGGGGGGAATGCGGAAGCTTCCGACGACGATGATCATGGGTGGTTCTGTCTCCCTCAGAACGAGTATTTGTAGACCTTTGAAACGTCTTCACCCCATTCGGAATGATAGGCATCCAGCAGGCGCTGGGCCGGAACCTTGCCGCTTTTCACGATCTCGTCCAGTGTTTCGAGATATCCTGTCTCATTGTCGCCGCTGGCATTGAGCTTTCCGCGTGCGGCGAGGCCCGCGTGGGCAATCGCCAAAGCTTCGCGGCCAAGATCCTGCATCGTGCCTTTTCCGCCCGGAAGCGGCGCATCAAGCGCAAGGCGCGGGGCATCGTTGCGCAATTGCTCGCGCTCTTCCATCGACCAGTCCTTGACCAGATCCCACGCCGCATCGAGCGCGCCTTGATCATACAACAGGCCGACCCAGAAGGCGGGCAGGGCGCAAATGCGGCTCCACGGGCCGCCATCGGCTCCGCGCATTTCGAGGAAGCTTTTCAGCCGCACTTCGGGAAAGGCGGTGGACAGGTGATCCCACCAATCGCTTGCCGTCGGGCGTTCGCCGGGGAGGACGGACAGCTTCCCATCCATGAAATCCCGGAACGACAGGCCCGCCGCGTCGATATATTTGCCGTCGCGGAAGACGAAATACATCGGCACATCCAGCATGTATTGCGCCCAGCGTTCGTATCCGAAGCCGTCCTCGAACACGAAAGGCAGCATCCCGGTGCGGTGCGGATCGGTGTCCGACCAGATGTGCGAACGGTAGGAAAGGAAGCCGTTGGGCTTGCCTTCGGTAAAGGGCGAATTGGCGAACAGCGCCGTCGCCAGCGGTTGCAGCGCAAGCCCGACGCGGAATTTCTGCACCATGTCGGCTTCGGACGAATAGTCGAGATTGACCTGGATCGTGCAGGTCCGCAGCATCATGTCGAGCCCCAGATTGCCGACCTTGGGCATGTGGTTCATCATGATCTTGTAGCGGCCCTTGGGCATCACGGGCAGTTCTTCGCGGGTCTTGTCCGGCCACATTCCGAGGCCGAGATAGCCGACCCCGCACCGCTCGCCGATTTCCTTGACCTGTGCCAGATGGCGCCCGGTTTCGGCGCAGGTTTCGTGGAGAGTTTCGAGCGGTGCGCCCGACAGTTCGAGCTGGCCCGCAGGTTCGAGGCTGACAGTCCCGTCGCTTCCGCGCATGGCGATGACCTTGCCGCCTTCCTCGACCGGTTCCCATCCGAACTCGGTAAGGTTCATCAGCAGGTCGTGGATGCCGCATGGCTCGTCATAGGAAGGGGCGCGGCGATCGTCGCGCTTGTAGACGAGCTTTTCGTGTTCGGTGCCGATGCGCCAGTCTGCCTTGGGCTTTTCGCCGCGGATCATCGGTTCGATCAGCTGATCAAGCGATTCGATGATCGGCTCGTCGGCGGCGGAGGCTTGGCGTGTGCTCATGTCAGTTGCCCTAGAAAACCGACTTGCCCGAGGGAAGCGTAAACTGCGTTGTGCGGTGCGAAGTCATTCTTCGCCCAGCCAGTCGCCTGCTTCCGCCATCCAAACCGAAAGCGCGGCAATCGCAGCGGTTTCCCCGCGCAGGATGCGGGGGCCGAGCGATATGGCCCGTGCCTGCGGATGCGCGCGAATGGCCGCGCGTTCGGCATCGTCGAAGCCGCCTTCGGGGCCGATCAGGATCGCGGCGGGTCCTTCGTGATAGCAGAACGCATCGGCAGCCGGATCGCCGCCTTCCTCATCGGCAAAGAACAGCACACGTTCAGACGGCCATTCACCCAGCAAGGCATCCAGCTTCAGCGGCGGCTCCAGTTCGGGCAGCGCCGTTCGGGCGCATTGTTCTGCAGCTTCGGTGGTGATCGTGCGGGCGCGTTCCAGATTGAGCTTGTCCGCCACACAACGGCGCGTGATCACGGGCTGGATGCGGGCGACGCCCAGTTCGGTGGCCTTTTCCAGCACGAAGTCGAACCGGTCTTTCTTGAGGAGGGCGGGGCAAAGCCACAGATCGGGCACTTCCTCCCGTTCGCGCAGGCGCTCCACCACTTCGAGCGTCACTGATCGCTTGCCCGCATCGACAACCCGCGTGGCCCATTCGCCGGTCTGATCGTCGCTCACGATCACCGCGTCACCCGGCGCGACCCGCATCACCCGGCCAAGATAATGCGCCTGCGTCCCATCAAGCGTGATCGCCCCGCCGGCTTCCAACGCTTGCTCCACAAACAGGCGCGGTGCACTTTTCGGAGGCCATGCCGGAATGCGAGGGGCGGGAGTTGCGGGCATGGCTTTCCTCTAGTCGCGCGCAAGGGTAGGGAGCAAGCCATGACCGCGCGCATCTGCCAATTCCTGATCGCAGCCGTGTTCCTCGGCCTCGGCGGCTGGGCGCTGTTTGCACCTGCCAATGTGATTGAGCTCGCCCTGACCGAGCCTTACCGCGACACGGGCTTCATCATGCGCTTTGCCATCGCCTGCTTCGGCGCGCAGGCTGTGATGTTCGGGATTATGGCGCTGGTGGTGCGCTGGACTGCGCGCGCGTTCGCGGTGTTTGCCGTGGTCTTGCTGCCGTTCTTCGTCTTTAACTGGTATTTCCATTACGAAATGCCCGTCCTGACCTCGATCGGAATGCTCGATTTTGCCGGCAATCTGACCATGTTCATTGCCTGCCTGCTCGGCTGGCGAGCCGCACGCAATGACGAGCGCAAAGCGAACCGGAAGTTTGCATGACAGACCAAGTCGTCCCCGACACCGAACATCGTTCAATCATTGAGCGGCTGCCGCAATTGCCGCGCGATCTGGCGCAGCTTGCACGGTTTGACCGTCCGATCGGCTGGTGGCTGCTGTTCTGGCCCTGTGTTTTCGGAGTGTGGCTGGCGGGGGGGGGGGCGCAGTTTGCGCTGCTCGGCTGGCTGCTGCTGGGCGCGATTGCGATGCGCGGGGCAGGCTGCGTCTATAACGACATCGTCGATGCCGATCTTGATCGCAAGGTCGCCCGCACCGCCGCACGGCCCGTTGCAAGCGGGCGGGTGAGCAAGAAACTGGCACGGGGCTGGCTTGTATTCCTGTGCCTGATCGGGCTGGTGGTGCTGCTGCAATTGCGGCTGGAGGCGCAGGTTATCGCGCTGGCCAGCCTGGCTTTGGTGGCTGCCTACCCTTTCATGAAGCGGATCACATGGTGGCCGCAGGCCTGGCTGGGCATGGTGTTCAACTGGGGGCTGCTGGTTGGATGGTCCGAATTGCGGTTTGACAATTGGGAGGCGCTCGCCGCGATCTATGCCGGGTGCATCTGCTGGGTGATCGGATACGATACGATCTATGCCCTGCAAGACCGGGAGGATGATGCGCTGGTGGGGATCAAGTCCTCTGCCCTGCGCATGGGTGGCAGGGTACATGCCGGGGTGGCGGCATTCTATGGCGCGACAATCGCGCTGTGGGGGCTGGGCATCTGGCTTTACCGCCCGGATGTGTTTGCGATTCTGGCGCTGCTGCCGGTGGCGATCCATCTGGTGTGGCAGGTTACCACGCTCGATCCCGAAGACCCCGACAACCCGCTCGCCCGGTTCCGTTCGAACCGCTGGGCAGGCGCCTTGATGGCGGCGGCGTGCTTCGTGGTCGGAAACGCGGGCGCCTGATCCGATGTGCAACCTCTACCGCATGACGAAGAACAAGGACGAGGTCGCCAAGTGGTTCGACGCGGTCGACGCGGCGGGCGGGGCGAATTTCGGGGAGGAAGTCTATCCCGGCTATCCCGGCCTTGTCGTTGCATCGGGCGAAGTCCGGCAGATGAGCTGGGGTTTTCCGCTGGTGATGAAGGGCAAGAACGGCCAGCCGTTGAAGCCCAAGCCGGTGAACAACGCCCGTACGGACAAGCTCGACAGCTTCTTCTGGCGCAATTCCTTTGAACAGCGCCGCTGCCTGATCCCCATTTCCGCATGGGCCGAGGCGCAAGGGGCCAAGGGGGCAAAAACCCGCACCTGGCTTTCGCTGCCTGATGCCGAACTGTTCGCTGTCGCAGGCGTGTGGCGCGACAGCGACGAATTCGGCACCTGCTATTCGATGGTGATGACCGACAGCGTCGGTTCGGCCGCAGAGGATGTCCACAGCCGGATGCCGGTGCTGCTGACGCCCGATCATTATGCGCGATGGCTGTCGGGATCGCTGCAGGATGCCAAGGCGCTGTGCACCGCGTGGGAGGGCGAAATCCGGATAGACCTCACCGATCAGCCCTGGGTAAAGGGCGCGGCGGTGCAGCGGGATTTGCTCTAACCCGCCTGTCCAGCGGCCATTGCCGCAACCTCCATCACCGCGTTCCAGTGGCCGCTCACCGGATTGTCCGCCGGATAGATTTCAAGCGTGCGCTGCGGCGCGATGCCGGTTTCCTCGAACATGGTTCCATCGGGCGCGGCAAAGACTTCGTTCGACAATTCAAGCAGCCAGCCATTCGGCAGCGGCTTGGCCAGTGGGGTGGAAAACGCCCCCCGCGTTGTTGTCCCCACCTGCGTCACGTTGGGCATCTGGCGAAAGGCCAGCGTCGCCAGTTCACCGCCGCTGACGGTCACATCGCTCGTCATCAGCCAGACCGGCCCGGTAAAGCGCGCACCGGCGGCTGGCGTGATCAGGTGCGGGAAGGGGGCGAGGCCCGATCCGCGCGAGACGGTGGTAAAGCCGGTGAAGGCGGTATCGGTGAAGCGTGAAGGCAGCGCCTTTGCCACCCTGTCCCACCCGCCGCGATTGTTGGACAGATCGACAATCACCGCGTCGAAACCGTCGAAGGCCGACAGCGCTTCATCCATCACCCGGTCGAATTCGGCCATTTCGGCGGTGGCCCATTCCGGGCTCCCGAAATCATCGCGGTCGGTGAAGCCACCCATGACGAATACTTGGATGTAACCGACCTTTTTCCCTCCGGGTGCGTCGATCACGCCCCACAGGATGCGGTCGTTCGCTTCGTGGCGGGCCGACTCTCCCAATTGTGTCTTTGCTTCGCCGATCAGGCTGACGAGCCATTGCTGTTCACCCCCTTCGCCTGAGCGGATGCGGGGAAGGGTGGTTCCCTGTCCGTCCTGCACGCGCTGGCGCGCGCCATCGACCGTCCCGATCAGCTTGGTGTGGCTGTCGGAAAGGCCGTGCATATAGCTGGCAAGGGCCGCCCAAAGCCCGGCATCGTCCATGTCCGCACGGATCGCGTCGGTCACACGGCTGGCGCGCTCCGCATGGCCGGGCGGGCGGCGGTCGAAAAAGGCGTAATGCCGTTCGAAATGATCGAGGAAGGCAGCCGCCACGGTTTCGGGATCCGTAGCCGGTTCGGCAGTGCAATCTTCGGGCAGCGCGGCGAGGCGGTCAAACACCACATTGGTGTCCCCGTCGAGGAGTTGCAGGATCACGCTCTTGCCCGGCTCGATCTCCCGGAAATAACGATAGCTGACCGAATCCATCGCCGATTGCGGCCCGCCGGCGCGGGGCGGGGCATAGCAGGTGTCGCCCGCCTGATAACGGGTGACGCCGGTGGCATCGATATCGACGATCCAGCCATATCCGCGCGCACGCCAGGCGCCGCGCACACGCGGATCGGTGGTGCCGTCGGCGCGGACTATCGTGCTGATCTCACCTGCGCGTTCCCAAAGGGCGATAGGCGCTGAAACAGGCGTGGCGGATGCGGCGCAGGAACACAGCAAGAGCGCGGAAAGCGGTGTAAGAATGCGGGGTGTCATGCGGCCCTAATACACCCCGTGCTTGAGGCTTCAACCCCTTGCGTTGCGCGCGGCGAGCAAACATCGGCTGCGTCAGGATCGGCTCGTTCATGCGCCGTCCCCGGAATAGCTGACAATTTCGAATTCGATCCCGTCCCAGTCGAAGAAGTAGAACCGCTTGCCCGGTTCGTAATCGTCGTGGCCGAAAGGTTCGAGCCCGGCGGCCACCACCACCTGTTCTGCCGCTGCGATGTCATCCACCAGCAGGCCGATGTGGTTGAGCGGCTGCCCCTTGGCATAGCGGCGATCTTTGTCTGCCTGCACTTCGGCATTGGTGTAGAGCGCGATGTAGGCGGCTCCATTGCCCGGTGCGCCGACATGGATCGTGTCGCCGCCCATTTGCGATTGGCCCTGCCAACGCACTTCCCAGCCGAGCAATTGTTTGAGCAGTTCGGCGCTGCGTTCGGGCCGGGTGACGGTGATGTTGGCGTGTTCGATGGTTCCTGTCGGCATTGCTTTGCACTCCTGTGGGGCGGCGGATCGTTCCGCTCGCGAATCAAGTCGTGCAGCAACCATGCAATCTCAACTTAACTTGAGATCAAGCTATTTCTGGACTACCCGGTTTGCATGTCTCGGCCCCTCTCTCCCAAGGACCTCATCCCGATCGGCGAAATGGCGCGGCGCACCGGGCTTTCGGTGTCGGCGATCCGTTTCTACGAAGACAAGCGCCTGATCGAGCCGATACGCACCGGCGGCAATCAGCGGCGGTTTCTACGATCCGACATCCGCCGGTTAAGCTTCATCCTGATCGCGCAGCAATTGGGCCTGTCGCTGGCTGAGATCGAGGCGGAGCTGGGCAAGCTTCCCCATGGCCGCACCCCCACCGCGCACGACTGGCAGGGCATCAGCGCTTCGATCCGTCAGGTGCTGGATCGCAAGATCGCGCAGATGCAGTCGATGCGCGATCGGCTGGACGGCTGCATCGGCTGCGGCTGCCTTAGCCTGACGCATTGCAAGCTCTACAATCCCGATGACAGGATGGCGGCGCTGGGGGCGGGGCCGCGCTATGTCCTCGACCCGCCGAAAGCGGCTTAGTATTCCGGCCCCAGTTCCGGATCCAAGTCGCGCGGGCGTGCGAAATGCACCAGCTTGGCGCAGCGCGGCCTCAAATCGGCCCAGCGTTCGACATTGCATTCGAGCACGGCGTAGCTGGCGGTCGGAAACTTGACGCAGGCTTCGCGGAACAGGTCGTTTTCGTGGGAGGGGGATACGAGTTCGAGGATGGTTTCCTGCAAGCCGGGGTTGTGGCCCGACATCAGGATCGCTTCGGCTTCATCCCTGCCTTCGCCGGCGTGCGCGACAGCGACTTCCATGATCGTGTCCGAACTGGCGAGATAGAGCTTTTCGTCGAGGATCGCGGGAATCTCGGGAATGCCGAGTTGCAGCGTTTCCGTGACCCGGACGGCAGGGCTGGCGATCAGGCGGTCCCATTCGATGCCGTGGGCGCGGATATGGTCGCCCATCGTCACTGCACCGCGCCGACCGCGCTCGTTCAAACCGCGGTCGAAATCGCGCTTGGCCGTGTCGTCCCATTCGGACTTGGCATGGCGAAACAGACCAAGGATTTTCACGACTCTGCTTTCCCCACCATGCGAAACATCTGCATCGCCCTATGCCATGCGCGCGGCGCATTGCAAATGCGACAAGGGCAGGGCGGCAGGTTATTCCTGCGTGTCCCGATCTTCCGCTTCTTCCCACTGCGAAGCCGGACGGAATAGGGCAAGCCCAATAAACACGATCAGCGCGAGCGTGGCGGTGCTGCACAGCAATTCCAGTGCAGCCGGAATGCGGAACGGGAAAGTCGCGATTTCGGCAGTCGCGCTGATGCCGGATTGCACCAGCGCGAGGCCCGGCAGCCACAGGGCCACCGCACGATTGGCACCGTCGCGGGCCATATCCGGTATGGTTATCCTGACGATATCCGCGACCAGCCCAAGCGCGATCAGATTGCCGATGAAGAAACCGGTCCGCCCCGTAGCCGGAATGAAACTGTCCGCTACCCAAGCCATGACCAGCGCGGCCCCGACAACAAGGGTGATGCGCCGTGAAGCCGCGCGTCCCAGCAACTGCTGAGCCAGCAGCCAGAGCGCGAGCGGTGCGGCGAGGGCCGCGAGGCTCGCCAGTGCCGGCACCGCCTCAGACGGAGCCGCCGGGGCAGGGGCCGCGATCATTTGCGCGATCAGGGTGATGGCGGTCGCGACCGCCGCTACGCGCAGCGGTGCGCGGATCGCGCCTGCGGCAAGCTGGGCGACCAGCATCAGCCCGGCCCCTACCGCGATCATCCGTACAATCTGATCGATCTGTTCAATCATCCCCAGCTATCTGGGATCTCGTCGTCCAGCTTTCCAGCATCTTGCGCAGAAGGATTTGCATCCTCGCCGATCAAGCTGTCTCTCACCCGCACCAGCGCCTCGTCCAGCGTCACCCGGCGCACCACCGTTCCTTCGGGAAAGGCGGACAGGAGCCGCGACGGGAACGCGGGCGAAAGGACCACGAAATGTCCGTGATCTTCCTTGCCCCGGATCAGCCGTCCGAACGCCTGCGCCAGCCGCGCACGGATGATCCTGTCATCATGTGCGTTCCCGCCATTCGCGGCGCGGCGTGCCTTATGGAGAATATCCGGGCGCGGCCAGGGCACCGATTCCATCACCACGCAGCGCAGCGACCGTCCCGGCACATCCACCCCGTCGCGCAGGGCATCGGTGCCAAGCAGGCTGGCACGCGGATCGTCGCGGAAAATGTCCACCAGCGTGCCGGTGTCGATCGGATCGACGTGCTGGGCGTAAAGCGGCAGGCCTTCGCGTGCGAGCCTGTCGGCGATCCGCCCGTGCACGGCGCGCAGCCGCCGGATCGCGGTGAACAGGCCCAGCACCCCGCCGCCCGAAGCCTCGATCAACCGGGCATAGGCACCCGCAAGCCCCGGCAGATCACCCTTCTTCACATCGGTAACGATCAGCACCTCTGCCCGGCTGGCGTAATCGAACGGGCTTTGCGCGCTGGAAAGCAGCGGCTGGATTTCGAGATGCCCCGCACCCGAACGCGCAATCGCGCTTTCCCACGGGTCGCCCGTTTCCACCCGGTCGGTAAGCGTCGCGCTGGTCAGCATCACCCCATGCGCGGGCTCCAGCACCACGCGGGCAAAGGGTTTCATCGGGTCGAGCCAGCGTCGGTTGATCGCCACGTCGAATTCACGCGCGTCCGAACGGTCAACCGCCAGCCAGTCGACAAATTCCGGGTCCGCCGGGCCGCCCAGCCGATCGAGCAGCGCCTCCCACGCGGCGAGCAGATCGACCCGCCATTGCAGCGAGAACCGCGCGCCTTCGATCCGCGCGCGGCCTTGCCCGTCGAGCCAGTCGGGCGGGTCGGCAATGATCGCCTCCAGCCGTCCGCCCAGCCGCATCAAGGGGGTGCGGATCGCCGCCAGCGCCTCTGCCGCTGCGCCCGCCGCCTCGATCACCTCGCCGGGAAGCCCGCTGGCCTCGGTCTCGATCCCGTATCCCGCCTCTTGCCCGCTTTCATCGCGGGCATAGGTCGCAGATCGCACCGCCGACAGCAGCGCCTCAACCGGCCCCAGCGGTTCGCCTTCGTGCAGCCGTTGCAGCCAGCCGTCACCGGGTAGCAGCGTCCCTGCCTCGCAGGCATCCTCGATCGCTTCGCCGCCTGCCTCGTCATAGCTGGCGACATCGGCCAGCCGCGCCGCCAGACCGCGCCTGCGGCCCCGGTTCTTGCGCTCAGGCCCGGTGATCCAGCGCCGCAGCTCGATCGCCTCCTGCCCTGACAGCGTCGCGGCAAAGGTGCTGTCTGCGGCTTCGAAGACGTGGTGCCCTTCGTCAAAGATGATGCGGGTGGGGCGTTGAGCGTGATCGCGGCCTCTTGCTGCGTTGACCATCACCAGGGCGTGATTGGCGATCACCAGATCGGCCTGCGCGCTGTCGCGCTGGCTGCGTTCGATGAAGCATTTGCGGTAATGCGGGCACCCGGCATAGATGCATTCGCCGCGCTGATCGGTCAGCGCCGCGATACCGCGCTTGCGGAACAGCGTGCCGAGCCATCCGGGCAGATCGCCCCCGATCATGTCGCCATCGCGTGTGAACGAAGCCCAGCGCGCCACCAATTGCGCAAGGATCGCCGGACGCCCGGCAAAGCCGCCTTGCAGCGCATCCTCCAGATTGAGCAGGCACAGGTAATTCTCGCGCCCTTTGCGCACCACCACGGGCGGGGTGCCGTCGGGGCGTTTGAGCGGCCAAGCCCGGCGGCTTTCGCTGCGCAGCTGGCGTTGCAGGTTCTTGGTGAAGGTGGAAACCCACACCGTTCCGCCCGATGCCGCCGTCCAGACCGAGGCCGGGGCAAGATAGCCCAAAGTCTTGCCGATCCCGGTCCCCGCCTGCGCCAACGCCACATGCGGCTGTTCGTTGCGCTGGCGCGGGGCGAAGATGCGGGCGACATCCTGCGCATAGGCGCGCTGCCCGTCGCGCCGTTCGGAGCCTTCGCCTGTCAGTGCGTCAAGCTGCGCCAGCACTTGTTCGGACGGCAGCTCCACCTGTCGGGGCGGGGCGCGTTCGCCTGCTTCCTCCCATTCGGGCAGGGCGGAAAACAGCCATTTCTCGGCCTTTTCGGGGCGTGCGATATGCGGCTTCAGCACCTGCGCCCACGGCCAGCGCAGCCGTTCAAGCGATTGCAGCGCCGACCATGCGCCCGCGCGTTCGAACCATTCGGGGTTTTCGCAAGCCGCCACCAGCGCGCCTGCAGCCGCTTGCAGGAAGGCTGGAACGTGCTCGTCGCCTTCAGGCTCTGCAATCTCCAGCGCTTCGGCAAGACCCCTTGGCGTGGGGACACAGAACCGCGCCGGATGGACGAAGGCGAACAGTTCGAGCAGGTCGAGGCCTGAAAGATCGGGATAGCCCAGCCGGTTTGCCACCAGCGGAGCGTTGATCAGCAGCACCGGCGTATCGGCGGCAGCCATGATCGCTTCGCCCTTTGAAACCGCGCCGGTCACCGCGTTTGCCGGACGCAGCCAGTTGCCCGCATGGCTGGCGTGGAGCGCGGGCAGCGGAAGCGGTGAAGGCGAGGGGGTGAGGGGATCGGACACGACGGTCAGATGATGCGCGGCATGCGGGCGGAAGTAAACGCGGCGGGCACGCGCTATCCCAATCCTGAGCGGCAAGGCGAAGAGGGACGATCCGGCCTGTTGCCCGAGGCTGCTGGCCGAACCGCCCCTCCCGTGCGACCTTAAGGGTGGTGAACCCTCGGGCTAGGCTGGGATTGCGCGACTTCCGGTCTGGGTATCACGCGATGTTATCTAATCTCATTAACATCATGCGCGATTTGTCGCCTTTGTACAAGGGTTTGCGGTGATCTGTGCCATGCGGGGGACAGGGCTTTCCTACTTGCAGCGCGAACGGCAGGATCAGGTGATGATCATGCGACCGCGAACCCGCACACCAATGCTTATGCGAAAAGTCACAGTCGGATGGCTCGCAACAGCCCTCAATCACCCGGCTGTCCGGGCTTTTTGGAGATCCGGCGGTTTTTTTAAAAGGGCGGGTTCGGTGTCACACCCCGCAGCCCGATCAGGAACCCTTCGACGCGATTCGCGCTTGTATGCCGCCCCCCCTTCTGCAAATGCGCGAGCGCTATGACTGATACAGCACTGATCGAAGCCGCACGTTCGTCCAAGGCCTGGCCGTTCCAGGAGGCGCAGCGGCTTGCCAAACGCCTTCGTGACGGAAAGCCCGACGGCGCGCCTGTGCTGTTCGAAACCGGCTATGGCCCATCAGGCCTGCCGCATATCGGTACCTTTCAGGAAGTGTTGCGCACCACTCTGGTTCGCCGCGCCTATGAGGCGCTTACGGGGCAGAAAACGCGTCTGGTCGCCTTCAGCGATGACATGGACGGGCTGCGCAAGGTGCCCGACAATGTACCGAACAAGGAAATGCTCGCGGCCAATCTCGGCAAGCCGCTGTCGCGCATCCCCAATCCGTTCGACACCGATCACGAAAGCTTTGCCGCGCACAACAACGCGATGCTGCGCGACTTCCTCGACCGTTTCGGCTTCGACTACGAATTCGTCAGCTCGTCCGATCGCTACAACAGCGGCGCGTTCGACGATGCCTTGCGCGGGGTGCTGCGCAATTTCGACGCGATCATGGATATCATGCTGCCGACGCTGGGTGAAGAGCGGCGCAAGACCTATTCGCCGGTCATGCCCGTTTCGCCCACCACGGGCGGGGTGTTGCAGGTGCCGATCGAGGTGGTGGACGCCGATGCGGGCCTGATCCGCTTCACCGATGAAGACGGCAGCGTCGTCGAACAATCGGCGCTGGGCGGCATGTCCAAGTGCCAGTGGAAGGTCGACTGGGCGATGCGCTGGGTCGCGTTGGGCGTCGATTACGAGATGTACGGCAAGGACTTGACCGACAGCGGCGTGCAGTCTGGCAAGATCGCGCGCGTGCTCGGCGGCAACAAGCCCGAGGGGCTGATCTACGAGCTGTTCCTCGACGCCAAGGGCGAGAAGATTTCGAAGTCCAAGGGCAACGGCCTCACCATCGAGGAATGGCTGACCTATGGCAGCGAGGAAAGCATCGGCTACTACATCTTCGCCAATCCCAAGAGCGCGAAGCAGTTGCACGCGGGCGTGATCCCCAAGGCGATTGACGATTACTGGCAGTTCCGTGCCGCTTTGCCGACACAGCCGCTCGACAAGCAGCTGGGCAATCCGGTGTGGCACCTGCTGCGTGCGAACGAGACGCTGGAAACCGCCGAAGCGCCGGGGGCGGGGGACAGCCTGTCGGTGCCTTACAGCCTGCTGTTGAACCTCGTTGGAGTCCTTGGTGCTACTGCGACATACGGAAGCGTTGCCGCCTATTTACGGCGTCTAAAGGGTGTACAGGGTGAAACTGTCGCGCCGCTCGCTGATATTGTTTCTGCGGCTGACGAGACTAGAAGCCTGCCGCAGGCTGCAGACGATCATCTTGGGAAACTGATTGACAAGGCGATTGCATACAACCGCGATTTCGTCGCTCCGACGCTGTCGAAGCGCGCGCCTGCGGGCGGCGAAGTTGCGGCGCTCAAGGAACTCGACGCGCAGCTTGCGGCGGCAGACCCGGCGACCAGTGCCGAGGATTTGCAGACCATGGTCTATGAAATCGGCAAGCGCGAGGAATACGGGTTCGAGTCCCTGCGCGACTGGTTCAAGGCGCTTTACGAGACGCTGCTGGGCAGCGAGCAGGGGCCGCGCATGGGCAGCTTCATCGCTCTGTATGGAGTGGAGCCGACCCGCAAGCTGATCGCCGAGGCGCTGGAAAGGGCGTAACTGGCGCGATCACCCGCATGGGTGCGCGATGCCAATACGCGCTTTCCTACTTCCAGGTGCGCGTGCGATACCACTTGGTGATGACGTATTTGGACCCTTTGATCACCGGGGTTCCGGCGTGCATCGTATCCTCGTTCGGCGTGCCGTCGGGCAGGGCGTTGTTCCAGATCAGCAGCACGCCGGGCTTCGGCTCGATCTTGATGCCTATGTGGGTGAAATGGGTTTCGCCGCCTTCCTCGACATCGTTGAGGAAGGCCATCGTGGTCCAACTGCGCTGTCCGCCGCGTTCGCGTTCGTCCTGCCAATAGCGTTCGGAAGTATAGAACCAGTCGTTGTGCGGCTTGAACTGCTGGCCCGGAAGGTATCGTTGCCCCTGGATCGCCTCGCCGATGGCAGATGGCAGGCCGAGCAGGTCGTCGATCCTGCGACTGATCCCTTTGACGAAGCTGTCATGCGGATCGAGATCGCCCGAATAGGAAGTGCGGAAACCGCTTTCATAGCCGAGCTCGTGCAGCGATGAAGGCCGCGCGGTGTGATCGACCATCAGGCACAGCCGCTCGCATTCGGCGGCGCTCAGGAAACCGCCGACTGCGAACAGTTCGGCCATGTCGGTATCGATCTTGTAGACGCCGGGATCAGCGGCCAGCCGTTCGCGCACGGTCTTGCCGACGCGGCGCAGGGCATCCTGATCGGGAATGGTTTCGGTCTTGGACATGGCATGGTGCTTAGCAAGCCGGACGCAAAACAAAACCCCCGCCGGATCGCTCCGGCGGGGGTCGCGCTCCCAGAGGGAAGCTGTCCCGGTTACCAGAAGAAGTCGTGGATCACGTCAACCACTTCGCCGGTATAGATATCCACCAGGATCACGTCATCGTAATAGCGAACCCATTGATACGGCCCGTAAACCGGCGGCAGTCGATAGGCCCACGGATCGTTGATGAAATATCGCGGCTGGAAGAACAGGCTGTCGAGGAAGAACCCGATGCTCAGCCGGTTGTAACGGTGCGCGCGATAAGGGGCATAGTAACGGCCCAGGCGGAAGATGTTGCGGTTTGCCCGGCGATAATCGTGCCAGCCGAACCGGCGATCCGAACGCCAGCCGCGCCGGTCCCAGCGACGGAAATCGCGGTCGCGGTGCCAGCCGCGATCGCCACGCCAGCCGCGATCCCCGCGATAATCCCGGCGATCATCGCGCCAGCGACGGTTGTTGTCGCGATAGTCGCGCCGTGCATCGTTCCGTCCGGCCCTTACGCCATCACGAAAACCGTCGCGCCGGATCTGCCGATCCTCGAACCGGTCGCGCTGACGCTCCGTCCGCACTCCATCGCGAAAACCGCGACGTTCGGCCCGATCCACCCGGCGTTCTTCACGCCGTTCGGATTGGTCAAAGCGGCGGGTGTCGCGCCGATCGATCCGGCGGTCGCGCTGTTCGAAGTTGCGTTCGCCCCGGCGTTCGATCCGATTGGCCCGACGATCCCCGCGCTGTTCGATCGTATCCGCGCGGCGCTCGCTGCGGCGGTCCACTTGCTGTGCCGCGCGATCGCGTCCCTGCTGCTCAAAGCGGTTCGCGCGCCGATCACCCCGGTTTTCGACCTGGTTGGCACGGCGTTCGCTACGGCGATCAACCTGCTGTGCACGCTGTTCGAACCGGCGTTCCTGCCTGACCGGGCGGGCGTCTGGTTCCGCCGTGCGGTTGCCGCGCTGCTCGAAGCCGCGATTTCCGCGCGCCGGGGCGCTGGAGTTCTGATTGTTGCGGTTGGCCCGACGTTCCGAACGGCGATCCTGCCGGTCCTGCTGAAACGCGCTGCCTGCCTCTGCCGCGGTTGCGGCCTCGACGGGTTCGGGCGGTGCGACGAAAGCCAATGCCAATGCAAGGGCGGACAGCGCACTGCCCCTGAAGAACAGGGTTATGTCCATGAGTTGCCTCCTGAGTTGCCGCCCCACCACTCACGGCGTGATTGTTACGTCTTGATACACAGGTTCTAGGGACGATTCGCTGACCCCTTGCTTAACCGGTTGGGTTGCCAATTGTTCATGTTGGATATCACTTTAATGAACATCTTGACCGCGGCACTCAAAGGACCAAAGGCGAAGAATGTTCGAAACCCTTGAAGATGTGCGGCGTGATCTGGTCGGGCGGCTGGCCCGTGCGGCGAAGGACCGCAAATCGCCCATGCATGTTCCTGCTGTCGTCACCAGCGATGTCGATGCACGCGGAATGGTGCTGCGCGAATTCAATTACGATGCATGGACGCTGCGCTTCCACACCGACACCCGCGCACCAAAGGTCGCGGCGATTGACGCCGATCCGCGCATGGCGGTGCTATTCTATGACAAGGCGGCAAAGATACAGATTCGGGTGCGCGGTACGGGCAGGGTGCTGCGGGATGATCCCCTGACGGATATGGCGTGGGCCAACGGATCGAACTTTGCGCGCCGCTGCTATCTTGGTGACGGGCCGGGCACGGTCAGCGAGCAGCCGACATCAGGCCTGCCTGACGATCTGGAAGGCGTCCAGCCCACTGACGAACAGTTGATCCCGGCACGCGATCATTTCGCGGTGCTGCTGGTTGAGCTGGCAGAGCTGGACTGGCTTTATCTCGCGCACACAGGCCATGTCCGGGCACAGTTCGTCCGCGTCGAGGGGGAATGGCAGGGGCGCTGGGTTTCGCCCTAGGCCGCAGCCGCGTCGTCCCCGCCTTCGCATCTGGCAATCGGATCGGGGGCAGGGAGCATCATCACCTCTTCCCATTCGCTGGCGGTCATGATCTGGTCTTCACCGGAAGCGCGTGCCGCAGCCAAAGCGATGTCGGCCCGCTTGCGCCAATCATCCTCGCTTTCGCCCAGCCGCCTTGCGGCCACGCCAAAACTGGCGGAAAGGCGCATTCCGTCACCCATTCCCGGCACCTTTGTCCGCCCGATGGTCTTGAGCAGGCGCTTTGCGATCCCGCTGGCTTCCTCCTCGGATGCACCATGAGCCAGGATCACGAACGATCCGTCGCCTTCGGGGCCTTCGGTCTGCACCACCATATCGGTCTTGCGCACGCCGGCACGCATCACCTGTGCCACCTGTTTCACCGCATTTGCGCGTGTTTCCGGGCCCCAAAGAGTGCGCACTTGCGAAAGGTGATCGATCTGGCCACGCAGCACTGCCCCGCGCGGCTTGAACGGCGACACACGCCTTTCGGTGGCTTCGATCTCGGCCTCGAAACGATCAGGCGAGAAGAAGCCGTTGAGCGGATCGACAGCCTCTCGTGCACGATTGTTCGAACGCAGGGCATAGGCCGTCATGCCGGCGGCAAGCACCATTGCTGAAACCAGCGCTACCGCCGGATCGGAAAAATCTGTCTGCGCGAACCCTTGCATTGCGACGCCCCTGTCTTGCTTTGCAGTAAGGGTTTTTGCGCGATGCGTGGTTAAGTTGGCGTAAAGGGTGCGTTCAATGATTGCCGCCCGCTTGATCCTTGTCGCAGAACACGCGACGCATGGGGAAAGAGCTGAAAAGGGAAAAAGCGAATGCCGATTGTTTCGATCCACATGCGCAAGGGCCGCAAGCCTGAGGCGAAGAAGATGCTGCTGCGCAAGGTCACCGATGCGGTTGCAGAATCGATAGGGGCTGATCCGGGCAAGATCCGCGTATTGATCCATGAAGTGGATGACAGCCATTGGTCGGTGGGCGGCATCAGTTACGAGGATCAGGAAAATGGAACTTGAACTCAGCGGAAAGCGCGCACTTGTTCTGGGTGCCAGCCGGGGACTTGGCGCGGCGATAGCTCAGGAACTGGCGAGCGAGGGAGCGATGGTGCTGGGCGTTTCACGCAGCGGCACGGGACCGGGCGACTGGCAGACCATGGCACAGGACCTGTCCGCGTCCGACGCCGCCGCCTCCATCGCTGCAAGAGCGCGGGAAGTGCTGGGCGGGGTGGACATCCTCGTCAACAATTCCGGAGGACCGCCGCCCAGCGCCGCGCAGGATACCGGCGGCGATGCGATACTTGCCTCGGCCCAGCCAATGCTGGTGACGCTGATCGAGCTGACGCGGGCGCTGTTGCCGGATATGCGCGCTGGCGGATATGGCCGCATCCTGACGGTCACATCGTCGGGCGTGCAGGAACCGATTCCCGGCCTTGCCCTATCGAACACGATCCGAGCCGCGCTGCACGGTTTCATGAAGACGCTGGCCAAGGAAGTCGCCGCCGACGGGGTGACGGTCAACATGCTGATGCCCGGCCAGATCGACACGGATCGTCTGCGCGAACTCCACGGCGGAATGGCTGAGCGTATGGGCGTGCCGCTCGACGCGATGCGCGCCAAGGCGGTGGAGAACATCCCCACCGGCCGCTTTGGCGATCCGCGCGAATTCGCGGCGGTTGCCGCCTTCCTCGCTAGCCCGCGCGCGTCCTACGTTACCGGACAGGAAATCGCCATCGACGGCGGGCTGCTCAAGGGGTGAAATCACCCCGACAAGCAGCCCGATCCGGATCAGGCGCCTGAATTAACGCGTCAGCTTCTTGTAAGCGAGGCGCGTGGGGCGGTCTGCCGCATCGCCCAGACGGCGGCGCTTGTCTTCCTCATAGGCTTCGAAGTTGCCTTCGAACCATTCGACATGGCTGTTGCCTTCGAATGCGAGGATGTGCGTCGCGAGGCGATCGAGGAAGAAGCGGTCGTGCGAAATGACCACGGCGCATCCGGCGAAATTCTCGATCGCATCTTCCAGTGCGGCGAGCGTTTCGACGTCGAGATCGTTCGTCGGTTCGTCAAGCAGCAGGACGTTTCCGCCCTGCTTCAGCATCTTGGCCATGTGCACGCGGTTGCGTTCACCGCCCGAAAGCTTGCCGACGTTCTTCTGCTGGTCGGCACCCTTGAAGTTGAACGCGCCGACATAGGCACGGGTCGACATGTCGTGGCCGTTGACCTTCATGTAATCGAGCCCGTCGGAGATTTCCTCCCACACGTTCTTGCTGCCATCGAGGTGGTCGCGGCTCTGGTCGACATAGCCGAGGTGCACTGTCGAACCGATTTCAACCGTGCCGCTATCGGGCGTTTCCTTGCCGGTGAGGATCTTGAACAGGGTTGATTTACCCGCACCATTCGGTCCGATCACGCCGACAATACCGCCCGGAGGCAGCATGAAGGACAGGTTTTCGAACAGCAGTTTGTCGCCATAGGCCTTGGTGATGTTCTTGGCCTCGATCACCTTTCCGCCTAGGCGTTCGGGCACCTGGATGACGATCTGCGCCTTGCCCGGAGCACGTCCAGCCTGGGCTTCCTGCAGTTCCTCGAATTTGCGGATACGCGCCTTGGACTTGGTCTGACGCGCGGCCGGGGTCTGCCGGATCCACTCTAGCTCGCGGGCAAGCGCCTTTTGCTTGCCGCTTTCCTCGCGGCTTTCCTGTTCCAGACGCTTGGCCTTCTTTTCGAGATAGGTCGAATAGTTGCCTTCGTAGGGGTAGTAGGAGCCGCGATCGAGTTCGAGGATCCATTCCACCACATTGTCGAGGAAGTAGCGATCGTGGGTGATCATCAGCACCGCACCCGCGTATTCCTTCAGGTGGTTTTCCAGCCACTGGACGCTTTCGGCATCAAGGTGGTTCGTCGGTTCGTCGAGCAGCAGAATCGAAGGCTTTTGGATCAGCAGGCGGGTCAGCGCGACGCGGCGCTTTTCACCACCGGATAGATCGGTAACCGGCCAGTCGCCCGGCGGGCAGCGCAGGGCCTCCATCGCGACTTCGAGCTGGTTGTCGAGCGTCCAGCCGTCAACCGCGTCGATCTTGGCCTGCAGATCGCCCATTTCCTCCATCAGCGCGTCGAAGTCGGTGTCCTCTTGCGGGTCGCCCATCTCGGCGCTGATCGCGTTGAAACGATCAACCAGATCGGCGATCTCGCGGGCGCCGTCCTTGACGTTTTCCATCACGGTCTTGCTCTCGTCGAGCTCGGGCTCCTGCTCAAGATAGCCGACAGTGATGTTCTCACCCGGCCATGCTTCACCGGTGAAGTCCTTGTCGATCCCGGCCATTATCTTGATCAGGGTCGATTTGCCCGCGCCATTGGGGCCGACGATGCCGATCTTGGCGCCCTGATAGAACTGGAGATTGATGTTCGAGAGCACCGGCTTTTGGGCACCGGGGAAGCTCTTGGTCATGCCTTTCATGACAAAGGCGTATTGCGCGGCCATGGGTCGTCCTTTGGATCGAAAGTGTGTCTTTGGATTGCTTGGGGCGCAGATAGGGGCAAGCGTGCAGGCAGGCAAGAAAGGTTTGCGTGCCCCGGAGCAAGGGTTTCGAAAGCGCCTAACAAGCCGACAAAGGCCGCGGCGTTCTAAACACGCCCTTAACCTTATCGCTCTAACTCACTGGAAGTTGGACGGAACGGGTCGATGCAAACGCAGATTCTAGGACTGGTCACGCCTTTGATGGCGTTGTTCTTTGCAGCGACCTTTGCGGTGCTGTGGAAGGTGGGCGGCCTGAAACGCCACGTTCTGGGGTTCGCGATTGCTTATGTCCTGTCTGCGACCGGCTATCTGATCACGCACATCGCACCCGCCGATGGCACCTATGTTTTTCACGCGACGCAGGTGTTCTACAGTCTAGCGTCCACGATCATGGCCGCCTGTGTCTGCGAACGGGTGGGGCAAAAACTGCACCTACCGAGCTTTGCCTTTGTCTACGTGATAAGCGCCCTTGTCCTGGCGGTTGCAGTGTCGACTACCAATGACGTCGGTCCGCGGTTGATAATCATCAACATGGGCTACGGCATCATGTTCACTATGTGCGTCACCACACTGCTGGCAGCGCGTCGCCGTGAAATCCTCGATCTGGCTGTAATCGCCGTGATGGTGTTTCAGGCGCTGGATTTCTTTGTCCGGCCAACTCTGACACTGCTGATCGAACAGAGCATTCCGGCAGAAGTCTATCGCGACTCCGTCTACTATTCGCTCATCGGCCTCGCACTCGCGATAAAGGGCGTGACGACGGCAATGGTCCTGATCGGCGCAACGATTGCGGAATGGACCACGAACCTGCGCGAAAGCGGCGAACGCGATCCGCTTACCGGTTTGCGCAATCGGGGCGCATTCGAACAGGCGATGCAGGAGATGCTTTCCCGTGCGCAAGAGCAGGGGCAGCCTGTGACCCTCGTGATTGCCGATATCGACCACTTCAAGCAGGTCAATGACATCTGGGGCCATCAGGCTGGCGATCAGGCGATTTCGAGCTTTGGCCATTTGATTGATCAGACGATACGAGCCTGCGATGTAGCCGGCCGGGTCGGAGGCGAGGAATTCTGCATTGCCGTCTGGAATTGCGAGAACGATCCTGCCGAACGCCTCGCCGGGCGGATCAGACAGGGTTTTGCGAGGCTCAAGCATTCGGGATTGAGCGACGATATCCGCCTTACAGCAAGCTTTGGTGTAGCAACGGCACGCGCAGGTGAATCCTACGAGAGGCTGTTTTCGCGCGCTGACGCGGCGCTGTACGGGCCAAGGCTGCCGGCCGCGATTGCGTTGTTTCCGAGCGTGACGGACCCGGTTCCTCGGTGGCCGATGCCGAGGCTACTCCCGCCGAAAGACGCCGAGCCGCGAATTGAGGCCGTTGCAGATTGCGGCGCTGGACTTGGAAAATTCCGGCCGATAAGCATCTGGCATGAAAGTGAATGTCGCGATTGTCGCTGCGCTCGCCGTTCTTGGTACGGTAGGCGGGTCTTGGACTGCGGTGATGGGGCAGCAACCCGATGGCAGCGCCGCTGATCCATATCTGACCGAGGCCGGACTGGAGCCATGCCCTGGCGACAATTACTTCGCGCGGCGGGACGCGGATCAGGATTTCGTGCTTTTGTGCGATGTCCTTGCCTACAGCAATCAGGGCATTCGCGATCGCGCCATGGCGGATCGGTTGCTCGAAATGCTGTTCATGGCAGAGCAGAAGCGTTGGCCGATCCGAACACTATTGGCGTTGAAGACAGCGGATGTGCTGATTGATCTGGGAGAGCCGGAGGTCGCGCTTCGGTTGATTGACAGGCACGTCCAGCCGGATGCCGATCCTGCACTGGTTGCGCGGGCAGGAATCTTGGCTGAAGCGGTGCAGCTGCTTTCGGACCCATCGCCGGAATTGCTCGATGCTTTCGAACAGCGGCTGATGGTTCTGGAGGCGGGGCCGGGCGAACAAGGTGATGAACTGGCGCGCGAAACGCTGCTTGTCGGTTGGCGCATCGCAGGGTTTGCCCGTCTGGGACTGGACGACAAGCAAGGCGCTCAAAGAGCATTTCTGCGCCTGTCAGAGCTTGCGACCGGCCCGTCCGATTACGCTGGAAGCTATCTCGTAATCGCCCACCGCGAACTGGCGCGCATCGCATATGAACAAGGCGATCTCGACACGGCTTTGCAATTGGTCACCCACGCGGAACCCTATCTCGAAGACGGGGCCAAGCCGCAGGCCTATCTGCATCCCGGCACCGAAGGGATGGCCCTGCTGCGCGCGCAGATTGAACTGGCGCAGGGAAAATCGACTGCCGAATTGTTCCCCGGCACGCTGGTCGGCGATCCGGAGGCGGAATGGCGTCCCAGGGCCGATTGGAACCTGCAATTCGACGGCGAAACGCAGGCGCGGCGCGAGGAGGTGCTGACCCTTTATCGCAGGATATACAAGGAGCGAGGCAACCCTGATTTCTCGGAACGGCCGACAATCCCCGATTTGCCGATCCTGCGTTCGATGGCGTTCGAGCAAGCGCAATCGCTGCAGGTAAGTTCGGCCGATTCAGCCGCCAGCTTTGCCAATGCCCTGCGGCAGCTAGACAGCGACGAGGAACGCGCTCGGCTGGAAGCGTTTGATCGCAGCAAGGCCCAGCTGCGTCAGGCATTGCGGCGCTATGCTGCACTGAATTCGGATGCTGATACGGCAGATGTTTCGGACGCGCTCGGCGAATTGGACCGAGCCCGCGCGGAGATTGCCGCACAACCCGATTTCGCGAGTGATTACGAAGATACGCCGGGCGAACCGGCGATCTATCGTTCGATCCATCCTTGGTATCTCGGTGCATTCCGGCAGGGGTATGCGCGCGGCCAGATCGAAGAAATGTTGCTGATCACCCCTGCGGATGGTGACATTCATGTGTTCGCGCTTGGCTGGTCAGGGGATGCGCCTTTTGCATGGCACGTCCTTGAAGACGGGGTGGAGAAGATTGCACCGCTGGTCGATCGCCTGCGGTGTCAGGTCGACTTGAAGAGCTGCACCGACGAGGCCGGGTTTGCCTTGGCCGAAATGCCGGTAAGCCCTTCGGAAGAGAAAGGGCAGCAAGCCTATGATCAGGCGGCTGCCTATGAGATATATCGACTGCTCATCAAGCCGGTGGAGCCTGCGCTTACCAAAGGTTCTGACGTGTTCGTGATGGCCAGCGGAGCCATGGCGACGCTGCCGTTGGCCATGCTCGTCACCGAGGCTCCCGATGAGGATTACGACTGGGCCGATTACCGCACGATGCGCAGGGCGCCGTGGCTCGGCAATCGCTATGCCTTCACCACCACGCCTTCGTTCGACAGCTTTCGGCCAAACCGTTTCTTTCCGATCAACAATGTCTCGCGCGACATGCTGTTCGCGGTGGCTGACCCTGCGTTTGACGGCCAGTTGAGGCCGGGGGAACTGCGCTCTGCCGATTTTCTGACGCTGACGCGCAAAGGCCGTCTCGCCAACCTCGAAGCGATCCGGAAGCTTTCGCCGCTGCCGGGGACAAAGGCTGAATACGAAGCGGTCCGTTCGGCCTTGCAAACCTCGGAACATGTCGCCTTGCTCGGAACGCGGGCGACCGAGGCCGCGCTGCGCCAGCATCCTGACCTTGATGATGCACGCTATTTGTTGCTGGCGACCCACGGCCTGCTGCCCGGCCAGAACGATCGGGAACTGGCCGAACCCGCGCTGGTCCTGACCCCGCCTGACGATGCCACGAGCGAAAATGATGGCCTGCTGACGGCAAGCGAGGTGCGTTCACTGAACCTGCGCGCCGAATGGGTGTTTCTGTCGGCCTGCAACACCGCGAATGCAGGTGGCACGGGTGATAGCCTGTCGGCGCTTGCCAGCGCGTTCCTGCGCGCAGGGGCACTGCAGGTCATGGCTAGCCACTGGCCGGTGCTCGATGATGTCACCCCGGCGCTGACAACCGCCACGCTGCGCGCTTCGGCCCGCAATCGCCGGGGAGGGCCGGGCCGCGCCTTGCAAAGCGCAACGCGTGCCGTGCGCGAAGGGCGCTGGCCAGGCGGCGGCAGGATTGAGGGATGGCAGGAAAGCTGGGCGCATCCGATGGCGTGGGCGCCGTTCGTGCTGATCTCCAACGGGGATGAGGCGATCGTCAACAACCGGTTCGACACAGACTGGAATTGAGGTTGTTTTGCGCAATTTGCGCGATGGCAGGGCTGCGACCCACTGGACTTGCCGTGCCAAGCTGCCTAGCAATTCGCCCTATGAAAAAAGCACTCCTTGCCACCGCCGCCCTCATCATCGCCGCACCGCTCGCCGCCGAAGCGCATAGCGATGCACCGAGCCTTCAAGACGTCGCCTCGCAAGCCTTGGAAAGCGACACCTACGCATGGGATTTCGTCGAAGGGGTGACAACCGAAGTCGGCCCGCGTCAGGCCGGAACGGAAGCCGAGGCGCGCGGGCGCAAATGGGCGATGGAATGGCTGACCGCGCACGGCTTTGCCAATGTCGCGGACGAGCCGTTCGAAATGGAAACATGGATTCCGGGCGAAATCCACCGCGCGGAAATCATCAGCCCGTTTCCGCAGCCGCTTGTGATCCAGCCGCTGGGCGGCAGCGCCTCGACCGGGCCTGACGGGATTACTGCCGAAGTCGTCATGTTCGAAAGCGTCGCCGCGCTTCAAGCCGCGCCCGAAGGCAGCCTGACGGGCAAGATCGCCTATATTTCGCATTCGATGACCCCGACGCAGGACGGCTCGCAATACGGCTTTGCCGGGCCGGCGCGCTGGGTTGGCGCGGAACTGGCCAAGCAGCGCGGCGCGATCGCCACCGTCATCAAATCGGTCGGCACCGATTACCACCGCAACCCGCACACCGGTGGCACGACCTTCCGCAATGCCGACGGATCGAGCGATGTCGGGCGGCCTGTGCCGACCCCGGCGGGCGCTTTGTCGCTGCCCGATGCCGCAAACCTTGAACGCATGTTCGAGCGCGCCAATGGCCGCCCGATCATGATGAAGCTGACGCTGACGCCGGAAAATCTCGGCACCACGCTGAGCGGCAATGTCGTGGGCGAGATTGTCGGGCGCAATCCCTCGCTGCCACCGGTGCTGATCGCGTGCCACCTCGACAGCTGGTGGAATGCACCGGGCGCGTTTGACGATGGCGCAGGCTGCGGCATTGTCGCCGCTGCGGCGCTGAATGTGCAGAAGGCCGGCCAGCCGCTGCGCACCATTCGCGTGCTGATGGCGGGGGCAGAGGAAGTCGGCCTGTTCGGATCGACCGCCTATTCCGAGGCGCATATCGACGAGAAAATCGGCGTCGGCCTCGAAAGCGATTTCGGCGCGGACCGTATCTGGCGTTTCGAAAGCAATTTCCGTGAAAGCAATCCCGCTCTGCACACCCGGATCGCCGGTGCGGTGGCCCGTTTTGGCGTTGCCAATTCAACCAATGTCGCAAACGGCGGGGCGGACCTCAACATCGTGCGCGATCAGGGCGGGGCGCTGATCGATCTGCAGCAGGACGGCACCCGCTATTTCGACCTGCACCACACGCCCGACGACACGCTCGACAAGATCGACCCGGTGCAACTGCGCCAGAATGTCGCGGTGTGGACGACAGTGGTGGGCATTCTCGCGAACGAGAGTACCTCGATCCAGACCGGCGGCCCGATCCCGAGCGCACCGGCAATCATGGACAAGTGATCAGCTGCGCACGAACCCGCTGACAGGCGCGCCGCTGCGACCGGGGAACAGCCGGGCCAGCGCGCGTTCGGGATCGAGCGCGAGATGTTCGGCGACGGCTCCGGCCACGACGCTTTCCAGCGCCATCGTCGGCCGCAGGTCGCGCCCTTCGTACAGGTCGCTTTCGCCCAGTCCGGGCCAGTCGGCCATCACCCGTCCACCGCGCAGCGCTCCGCCCATCAGCAGCGTTGCCGATGCGGTGCCGTGATCGGTCCCGTTCGTCCCGTTGAGCCGCGCGGTTCGGCCAAATTCGGTGGCAACCACCACCATCGTATCGGCCCATGCGGAGCCCATGCCCGCCCGATACGCGCCGAGCAGCGCGTCGAGCTGGCTCGCGTTGCGCCGGAATGCACCGACCTGATTGGCATGGGTATCCCAGCCGCCCAGTTCGATCATCGCTATCCGTGCGCCGTCTTCGCCGCGCATCAGTGAAGCGGCGAGATCACCCGCAGCCTGAGCATCGCGCAGATTGCGCAGATTGTCGTCCGCCGCCATCGCCTGCGTTTCGAGCGCGCGGCTCCACAACCCGCCAAGCTCGGCATCCTCGCCATACAACATGCCGACCCGCGCCATGAAGGCGTCGCTCGCCTGTGGCAGCGCGCTTGGCGCGTAGCTGGAGGCAGGCGCGTCACCGCGCAGCGCCAGCGGCATTGTGGGAGCGATGGCCAGAGCCTTGGGATGTGTTTCGCCCGCCTGTTCGCCGATCATGCTGACCAGTCGGTTCAGCCAGCCGTCGCTTTTGGCATAGGGCTGCGCAGCGCCGGTTTCGAGCATGTTCTGCCCGTCGAAATGGGAACGCTCGCGGTAGCTGGTAGCAGTGGCATGGACGAACAGCGCATCGCCCGCAGCATAGGCCGCACCGACCTGATCGAAGGCGGGGTGGATCGCAAAAAAGCCGTCCGCACGACGCGCCCCGTCATATTCAGCCAGCGTTGCGCGTCGCAGTTCGGAAAGACCCGGGTCGCCAACCGGAGCCAGCATCGCCATGCCGTCCGCCGCGCCCCGCAGCAGCACGAACAGCAGGTTTTTCTCCCCGGCTGTCCGCGCGAATGCCATCGAAGGCAGGGCGAGGCTGGCCGTGCCCAGAGCAATCGACCCGCCAAGGATCGAACGGCGATCTAGGGTGAACGTCATCGACTTACCTCCGCATCATTTCGGGTGAGACCAGCAACAGGCCCAGCGCCTGCGTCCCGCTTTCGGCGCGCGAAAGCCATGTGCGCGTGTTGTCGCTCAGCATACCGGGAAAGGCGGATTGGGCACGCCACATCACGTCGTCAGCCGGTGCATTGCGGGCGATCCTTTCGGCCAGTTCGACGCGGCGGAACAGCCCATCGGGCCCGGCCCAGCTTCCGGCCAGATCATCGTAGCCGGCGGGTGAGGGCGCACGCCACGGCAATTGCCCGATTTCATTGAGAGCGCTGGCTATCCGCCGCGCATCAAGATTCTCGATCCCCGTCAAGCGCAGCACCGAAACCAGCCATTCGAACGGCTGCTTGAACTTCACCGGCTCTGCGGCCCAGACCTCTGGCGCTGCGATCAGAGTGCGGGTCAGGCTCGCCAGATCACCGCCGGTCTTCAAAAAGTCGGCTTCTAGCCGGTTGATCAGGCTTGCCGGGGGATCATCGCCGCCGAAATGCCGTGCAAGCTTGGTTGCGACAAAGCGTGCGGTGGCCGGGTGGCTGGCGAGATCGTCCAGCACGTCCAACGCCTGCCGTGCACCGCTGTCGCGATAGCTTCGTCCCATGATGGTGCGATTGCCCGGTTCATGCGCCACTTCGACAAAGGCGGCACCATTGGCCTGTCCCTGGGTGAAACGTTCAAACCGGCCAAGGCCCTGGATCGACCAGCCCGTTAGCGCGCGGGCGAATTCGGTGACGTCGCTCTGGCTGTAACCGCCATCGACCCCCAGCGTGTGCAATTCGAGGATTTCGCGAGCGAGGTTCTCGTTCAGACCACGCGGCCCGCCTCCCTGATCACCCTGTCGCCTGCGAGCCCGCATCTGCATGAAGCGGGAATTGGGGCCGACCGACTGGAACTGATCGAGGTAGAGCAGCATCGCCGGGTGCAGCACCGCCGCTTTCAGCATGTCGGAAAAGCGCCCCAGCACGAAGGGGCGGATCGCCTGGAATTCGTGATCGGCCACCTGATAATGCGTCCCCGGCTTTTGTGCGCTGACGCTGAAATGGTTCGACCAGAAATGCACCATCCGTTCCATCATGGGCGTTTCGCTGGCGATAGCGATATTCGTCCTGAGCGCGACATCCCGGCGCAGGGTCTGGCCAGCAGCCATATAGGATTGGCGCACTTCAGGGGGCAGGCCGTTCAGGGGATCGCTGCCGCGCATACCTTCAGTCATGGCCGCCATGTCGGCCTCGCCTTCGCTCGCCTGCATCTGGCGCTGCTGTCGTAGCCGTCGCAGCATCTGGAGGATTTCGCCCGGCTTGGCCGCATTGTCCGATCGTCCAGCAATCGCTGACGGGAAGGGATCAAAGGCATCCATCTGCGCCAGCAGGTAACGGGCCGGATCGTCGGGTGCGCTCTGCTCGCGTTTCAGGCCGTAGCCAAAACGATTGAGGGCGATGCTGGCTTTGCTCAATCTCTGACACCTCGCAAATCCACCGGACTTCCGGCAATCTGCCGCCGTCGCCGCGTCATGTCACGTCGCCTTGCGTCACAAATTGTCGCAAGCCGCAAAGGTAAAGCCGTCAGCGCGCCAAATCCGTCGCGCATTGCCAAGGCATTTTCGTGATTTTGGATGACTGGATTGAAATGGTCGGGGAGACTGGATTCGAACCAGCGACCCCCTGTACCCAAAACAGGTGCGCTACCAGGCTGCGCCACTCCCCGACTTCATTTCAATCGCCCGAACGGGCTCTTTCGTCGCCATGCGCAAGGCGTGGTGGGCCCGGCAGGATTCGAACCCGCGACCTAGCCGTTATGAGCGGCCAGCTCTAACCGCTGAGCTACAGGCCCGTAAGCCTTCGAGACGTGGCCTCGATGACGAAAGCAGCACGGCCCCTACAGCGAGAGGGATAAAGAAACAAGCGGGGAAGCGCGCTAAGCCCGCGATGCCTTGATGATGTCCGCCACTGTCGTGCTTTCGACCCCGCGCCCGTCGAGATAGGCGTAGATTTCGTGCAGCCACGAATACAGCGCCTCCACGTCCTGTTCGGTGCGCGTATAGGGTGTGAAACCGGGGGCGAGCGTCGGGCTGTGCAGCGACAGCACCAGCACCGGCAATTGTTCATCCAGCGCAATGTCGATGCCCCGGATTGCTTCCTCGGCAGTCACCCCTTCGGGGGTCAGGGCGATGCGTTCCAGCAGGCGAAGCCGGGAAAAGCCGCCGAACATCGTCGGGACATGGCGCTGGGCGCGGTGGATATGCTTGCCCATTTGGCGCAGCAGCCCCCAATAGACGCTGGTCACGGGGAGTTCGAGCAACCGCCGATCATCATCCACCCAATAGGGCGTGACGGGATGGTGGGTATAATCCGGCCCTGACTGCGCACGGTAATCGAACAGCGAACGCACTGATGTGTCGATCGCGATACCGTTGGCCTTGAGGATTTCGGCGCTGTTCGGGCCAAGACCATATCGACCCGCACGGTAGATCAGCGGAGCCGTGCCGAAAGCCTTGTCGATCTGTTCGCACAGCGCCGACAGCTTGGCCGCTTCCAGTTCCACCGGCAGGCTGCCGGCATAGGAATTGCGGGCATTCACCTCTTCTTCAAAGGGCGGGTTGACCCAAGGGTGAAGCTGCGCACCGATATCCGCCTTTCCGCGGCGCAGGGCATCGCCGATGATCTCGACGGCACGCGCATCGGTGGCGATGGGCCAATCGACCAGATAGACCGGATGCGCACCGATTTGCTCGCAGAATGCCTGAAACCGCGGGATCGCTTCGACATGCTTCAGCCCGTGCCTGTCACGGGAAAACGGGCCTTCCCAGTCAAATTCCTCTTCGGTGTCGATCGTCAGCAGCGCCCGCTGTCCGAATTCAGGGGGGAAGCTGGCGGCGTGACACGGGCACGGGGGATCGATCATGGATGCGCCTTGCGGGCATCCATCGTGCCTTACCAGATCTACGTTGCCCGTCCGCATGATCGCATCGCCTTACAGCAAAAGCGTAAGCGATGCCTTACCGCGACCTTAAGGTTGGGAATTCATATTTCGCTTTTTTCCGGCGCCTGCGTCGTCCGATCGTCCCGTGCCAGCGGCAAGGTCAGGACGATTGTTTCATCGTCGCGCACCAGATTGCCTCCGGCCGCGCGGGCCTCCGCCCGGGCGAGGCGCAAGGCGAAACCCGCACCGAACAGGCCCGCGTTGATTGCCGTGCCGATCGGACGGGCCTCGGCGGTGAAGATGTCTTCCTCTGCCAGCAATTGTGCGGGCAGTTCGCAGGTCAGAACTGCATTGTTGCCAATGGTTTCGAGCGTCGCATTCAGCATTTCCCCCGCAGAGCTGCCGCCACCCAATGTCGCAAGCAGGCGCCAGGCGAGGGCCTCGGCCTGATCGGTGCTGATGCCGACAATCGCCTGCACCTGTGTATCCTCCAGTGCGATGCCGGCCATGCGCGGGCGCAGCACCTGGTCAAGCTGGCGGTTGGTCTGACCGATGATGAGAGCCAGATCGGCTTTGCCCGGCTCGATCTCGATCACTCCGGTTTCGAGCTTGGCGAGCCGGTCCAGCTCCTCGAACCCGGCAAGGATGCGCGCGGCATCGGCGGCAATCGCTGCGGCAAGCGCGCGGTATTCATGCGGGGCTGCGCCAAACAATTGCTGCTGGATCACCTCGGCATAGCCTTGCACCGCCGTGATCGGCGTGCGCAATTCATGCAGCAGTTGCCGGATGCGATCCGCTTCGCGCTGGGCGGCGCTGACAAATCCGGAATCGGTGTTGGCGAGCCTGCGGAAGCGGCCGAAATAGCCTGCGAAATTGCCGCTGTCGGTAAAGCGCGGCTGCGCATCGACGATCCATTCCCCGGTGATCGCCTCGGCTCCGACCAGGCTTTTCGGCGTCGCGATGATCGGTTGCCGCCGGTAAAACGCGCGTTCGAGCGGGGTCTGGCGATTGGCGCTGCCAAGTCGAGCCGGCGCGACAAGGCGCGTGCCGATCACCATGGCCGCCACTTCGCTGTCGGCCCATTCGATCCGGCCTCCGGCATCGGCGGCGAAACCGAAGGCCCTGACTTGCGGGCGTGATCGCAGTTCGTCTTCGCCCAGCGGCAGGCGCGGTTCTGTGGTGTCAGGTTCCGCGCCGACTTCGCGGTTGCGCTTGAAGGCGGCGATGCGTTCGACCAGCGCGGAAATCTCGCTGCGGCCTTCGTCGACGGGATCGGGCGCGTTTTCGGAAGTCGCCGTTTCCGTGTCACTGACGATATCGTGGGGCGGGGCAGCGTCCGCATCGATGCCGCTCAGTCTCACCGGTGGCGGCGGCACGAAGTCCGCACCGGGATCAGCGGCGCAATCTTCCTCCGGGGCCGGGGCTTCCGCATCATCAGTCACCTTGTCCGGACGCGGGAGGCCACGGTCGTGCACGCCCAGCCGTTCCAGCAGTTTCTCGACATCCAGCGGCAGATCGCGGCGCAATCGCAGGAAGCCGCGCGCACGCACCGGCAGCCGGGGAATCAGCGCCGACCAGTCATCCGAGGATAGCTGTGCCCGGTTGAGCGCAGCCGAGGCCACTTCGGGTTCGAAATTGGAAAGATGCGCGGCCAGTTCGGGATTGCGAAACCGCCAGCCGGGCTCACGCACCATCTTGGCCCGCGATGCGGCGGGTATTTCCTCCGCCAGCGCGTTCATCCGCATCCATGCCGCCGCGACCAGAGCGGGGTCGCTGGCCGAACTGGCGCTGGTGCGCTCCTCCCCCAGAATATCGAGCAACTGCCTGAATTGCGTGCGCAATCCGACATCGCTTGACGCGCGCTGACGCAGCACAGTCGCAAGGCGATCATCGAAAAACATCCACGCTCCAGACGGCAAAGGAAACCGTGCCGCAGGTTCCGCCCCGGGTCAGATTCGCTGACGCAAGGCGTATTGCAGCCGAATATCTCTAGCAGCGCAGGAGAATTGTCACAGCGCGCCGTCATGCGCGTTGCAAAGCGGGACAATTGCTGGCACATAAAATTTTATTAGGTTTGGATATGCCGTTTGGCATATGTTCTTGCAGACTTTTGTTGGCACATTAGCCGCGCAGCTGCGTTCAGGACATATTGCGGCATGCGAGACATCGGAGGGAGCCCGAGGGGACATGGCGAATCTGGATGAGATCGATCGCCGTCTGCTGAGTGAATTGCAGGCGGAAGGGCGCGTTACAAATGTCGAACTGGCGCAGCGCGTCGGATTGACAGCCCCGCCGTGCTTGCGCCGTGTGCGCGGGCTGGAGGAAGACGGCGTCATCCGTGGATATCATGCCGATCTCGACCCGTCGAAACTGGGTTTCGCCATAACCGTGTTCGCGATGGTCAGCCTGAAAAGCCAGGCCGAAAGCGCGCTGCGCGAATTCGAAGACCACATGCGCGACCTGCCCGAAGTGCGCGAATGTCATATGCTCAACGGCGAAATCGACTTCATTTTGAAGATCGTCAGCCGTGACCTGCAAAGCTTCCAGGAATTTCTCACCAGCAAGCTGACGCCCGCACCCAATGTCGCCAGCGTCAAAACCTCGCTGACAATCCGCACCGCGAAGCACGAACCGGGCGTGCCGCTCTAGCGGCGCGATCGGGCCTGGTCAGTGCAGTTTCAGCTTGGGCCGCACCACGCGGTTGACCCGACCAACCAGCATCAGGCCCAGTCCGCGCAGCCAGCCGTGAATGCCGAGCAGGTGCATCCGGTATAGCGAGGTGTAGATTAGCCGCGCCATGCGCCCTTCCACCGCCAGCGCGCCGCCGACCAGATTGCCCATCAGGCTGCCAACGGTCGAAAACCGGCTGAGCGAGATCAGCGAGCCCTTGTCCTCGTAGACAAAGCTCTTGAGCTTCCTGCCCTTCTGCTTGCGTTTGATGTTGGTGAACACTGTTGCCGCCATCTGGTGAGCGGCCTGTGCGCGCGGAGGGATCGGAACATCCTGTTCAGGCGGGGTGTAGGAAGCGCAATCGCCGAGCGCGAAAATGTCCGGATCGGTCAAAGTCTGCATCGTTTCGGTGACGAGGATCTGGTTGCGCGGATTGGTGGCAAGGCCCAGCGTGCCGAGGAATTCGGCGCCCTTCACCCCGGCGGCCCAGACCATCAGATCGGCTTCGATCACATCGCCCGTTTGCGTCACCATGGCGCGGCGGCGGGCCTCGATCACCTGAGTCTGTTCGCGAACAGTCACGCCCAACTTGTTCAATTCCTTGCGTGCTGCGCCCGAAAGCTTTTCCGAAAGCGCGGGCAGGATGCGCGGCCCCGCTTCGAGGATGGTGACATCCATGCGGCTTTCGTCGAACACTTCCAGCCCGTAATGCCGCAGCGCCCCGGCGGCGTTGAACAGTTCTGCGGCCAGCTCCACCCCGGTCGCACCCGCGCCCACGATTGCGACCTTCACCCGCGCATCGGCACCGGGATCGGCCATCATGGCGCGGCTGACGCGCAAACAGTGGTTCAGCAGCTTGGTGCGGAATTTGTCCGCCTGTTCGCGGCTGTCGAGATAGAGGCAGTGTTCCGCCACCCCCGGCACGCCGAAATCGTTGGAGATCGATCCGACCGCCAGCACCAGAATGTCATAACGGATGGTGTGCCCGCCGATCAGCTCGTCGCCATGATCGTCAAGCACCGGGGCAAGGCGGATCGTCTTCGCCTCGCGGTCGATGCTTTCAAGGCTGCCCTGGAAAAACCGGTATCCCCAGCGCGCGCAATGCCCGCGATAGCCGACTTCGTCGAGGTTCGCGTCCAGTGATCCGGCGGCGACTTCGTGGAGCAACGGCTTCCAGATGTGCGACAGGTTCTTGTCGACAAGGATGATGTCGTGCTTCTTGCGCCCGTATTTCGCGCCCAGCTTGCGCACGAGCTCCAACCCGCCCGCACCGCCGCCCACGACAACGATCTGCGTCTTGCGCGAGCGTTCGGGGCGCGCAGGCGCGGGTACAGCGACTTTTGTCGCCGCACTGCTTTCTGCTGCGCCGGGTTCCGAAATGATTTCGTGCTTCACCCAAGGCCAACGCACGACTGCTCGATTTGTGCCTAAAAATGATAGTCAGGCATCAAATATTTCGCAGCCATACATGCTGGGGTTGGAAAATTAGGCGCAATCGGGCTTTGACAGCCTGAAAGGTGCTTACCCCTCGCGCGTTGCCAGCCACTCTTCCAGCCACTTGATCGTGTAATCGCCGTTCAGCACGTCGTCTTGCCGCAGCAGTTCCTGATGCAGCGGGATGTTGGTTTTTACCCCTTCGACCACCATTTCTTCGAGCGCGCGGCGCAGGCGCATGATGCAGCCTTCGCGGTCGCGGCCATAGACGATCAGCTTGGCGATCATGCTGTCGTAATAGGGCGGGATCGAATAGCCGGCGTAAAGCCCGCTATCGACGCGCACATGCATGCCGCCTGCCGGGTGGTAATAGGTGACCTTGCCGGGCGAAGGCGCAAAGTTGAACGGGTCTTCGGCGTTGATCCGGCATTCGATCGCGTGGCCCCGGAATTCGAGGTCTTCCTGCTTCACCGAAAGCGGCTTCCCGGCGGCGATGCGGATCTGTTCGCGCACCAGATCGACCCCGGTGATCGCTTCGGTAACGGGGTGTTCGACCTGCAGGCGGGTGTTCATTTCGATGAAGTAGAATTCACCGTTTTCCCACAGGAACTCGATCGTGCCAGCACCGCGATAGCCCATGTCGCGCATCGCCTTTGAGCAGACCTCACCCATGCGCATCCGCTCTTCGCGGCTGATGACGGGGGAGGGCGCTTCTTCGAGCACTTTCTGATGGCGGCGTTGCAGTGAACAGTCGCGTTCGCCCAGATGGATCGCATTGCCATTGCCATCGCCAAACACCTGGAATTCGATGTGGCGCGGATTGCCGAGGTATTTCTCGATATAGACGGTGGCGTCGCCGAAAGCGGCTTTCGCCTCGCTACCGGCCTGCTTCATCAGCGTTTCGAGCTTGTCCTCGCTCTCGCACACTTTCATCCCGCGCCCGCCGCCGCCAGATACGGCCTTGATGATGACGGGATAGCCGATTTCGGCCGCGATCTTTTTCGCTTCGGCAGGGTCTGACACCGCGCCATCCGAACCGGGGACCAGCGGCAGGCCAAGGGCGCCGGCGGTGCGCTTTGCCTCCACCTTGTCGCCCATGGTGCGGATGTGTTCGGGTTTCGGCCCGATCCACGCGATGTCATGCGCCTCGACGATTTCGGCGAATTTGGCGTTTTCCGACAGGAAGCCGTAGCCGGGGTGGATCGCATCGCATCCGGCGACTTCCGCGGCGGAGATGATGTTGGCGTGGTTGAGATAGCTTTCTGCGGCAGGGGGCGGGCCGATGCACACGGCGTGATCGGCCAGCCGCACATGCATCGCATCGGCATCGGCGGTGGAGTGCACCGCGACCGTTTCGATCCCCATTTCATGCGCCGCACGGTGGATGCGCAGCGCGATTTCGCCGCGATTGGCGATCAGTATGCGGTTGATGGACATGGGCAGCGCCTACCCGATGACGACGAGCGGCTGGTCGTATTCGACCGGCTGCGCATTCTCGACCAGGATCGCCTTGATCGTGCCTGCCTTGTCGGCAGTGATCGGGTTCATCACCTTCATCGCTTCGACGATCAGCAGCGTGTCGCCCTGCGCAACGCTGTCGCCGACCTTGATGAAATTGGCCGCTCCTGGTTCGGGCGCCATGTAGACGGTGCCCACCATCGGCGATTTGAGCGCGTCGGCATGCGTGTCCGCTGCGGGCGCTTCGGGTGCGGGCGCGGCGGCGGCGGGTGCAGGCGCGGCGGGAGCCGGTGCAGCCATCATCGGCGCTGCTGCCATGACGCCGCCTCCACGCGAAACGCGGATCTTGCGATCGTCATCCTCGACCTCGATTTCGGTCAGACCGGTTTCGTTGAGCAGTTCGGCAAGCTCGCGCACCAGCGCGGTATCGATGTTCATGCCCGAGTTTGACCCCGTGCTCGGCTTCTTGTCAGCCATGCATATCCCTTTTGTGGCCCCGTTTTTGTTTCAGGCGTGACTATTGACGCCAATTGCGGCTGGCAAGTGGCAAAGCGCGCAAATTGTGCAATTCGTGTGACAGTCAGACTTCGCCTGACGCTACGGCTTCCAATGCGATGCGATAGGAATCGGGGCCGTGCCCCTCGACAGTCAGCGCGGCGGCCATGCCGATATAGGACAGATGGCGGAACGGTTCGCGCGTCTTGGGATCGGACAAATGCACCTCGACAACGGGGGTGCGGATCGCCTTGATCGCATCGAGCAGCGCGATCGAGGTATGGGTGTATGCCCCGGCATTGAGCAACACCGCACGCGCGCCTTCGGCCTGTGCTTCGTGCAGCCAGTCGACCAGCATCCCTTCGTGATTGGTCTGGCGCATGTCGATCGTCAGCCCAAGTTCGCGGGCGCGATCTTCGAGCATTCCGGCGATCTCGTCCAATGTGGTGGAGCCGTAAATCTCCGGCTCGCGCAGGCCGAGCAGGTTGAGGTTCGGGCCGTTCAGGACATAGACGGTGGTGGAGGCGGTGTCTGGCATCGGCCCCGAATAGCCCGCCTCGCGGGCATGGCCAAGCCAATCGGCGATTCAGCGGTGCAATTTGCGCAGGATCAAATTCGCAAGGTTCCGGCTGCGCTATTCTTGGCGAGTGAAAGGGAGAGTCGAGACATGACCCAATATGCAGACATGGCCGAAACACTGAAAAGCCGGATGGCCGATTTGCTGGCGCGCGCCAAGGTGATCGAGGATGATCTTCGCCACCCGCTTGATGCCGATTTCAGCGAGCAGGCGATCGACCTTGCCGATGACGAGGCGCTGGAAGGGGTGGACGATGTGCTGCGCGACGAAATTCGCCAGATCGCCAATGCATTGAGCCGGATCGAAAACGGAACCTACGGCACCTGCGCCAAATGCGGCGGAGAAATCCGGCGCGAACGGCTGGTTGCACGCCCGATTGCAACCCGCTGTATCGCCTGCGCGGAATAATGCCTGTGCGAACAGGGCCTATGCGAAACGGCTCTTGCAAAAAACCGGAGTGACTTGCGTTTTGCCCGGACATAGAGGCCAGCATCAGTGGCCGCATTGAATTCCCCTCTGCGCCGGTTCCGGCTGGCGGTGTTCGCCCTCCTGCTTGCGGGGCTGGGGCTGAATTCGCTTGCTCCTGCGGGATATATGATCGCGCCTTCGGCTTCGGGCTGGCTGAGCGTTGTGGTCTGCCCTGAAACCAATGGGCTTTCCCGGCTCGCCGCTTCGCCGCCCGCTGATATGCACATAGTCGATCATGCGGTCGATCATGCGGTCGATCATGCTGCAATGGGTCACGGGCATGAAAGCGATAGCGGTTCGACATCGGCTGCCAAGGCCAAGGATTGCGCCTTTGGCGGCACGCTGAAGCTGACGACCGGGCCGGTCGACCCGGAATTGCTGGTCGCCGCGATCCTGTTTGTCCTGTTGCTCGGCCTTGCGCCAAGCAAGCCGATATTTGTCAGCGCGCGCCCTTATCTGCGCCCGCCGCTGCGTGGGCCGCCCGTTTTCATCTGATTTTCGAGACAATTTGCGTGCTGGCCGGCCTCGAGCCGGATCGTGCGCTTGTGCCGATCAGACAGATGAGAAAACCATGAATTCAAGATACCTGATTACAGGCGGGGCGCTTGCGTCGTGCCTGCTGCTTTCGCACCAGCCTGCCTCTGCGCAGGAAGATACCCCTGCCGATGCCGGGGACTCCGTCCTCAACGATACCATCGTCGTCACCGCCGTTCGCCGCGACACAATTGCGCAGGACGGCATACCGATGCCTGAACAGATCGCGCTGCCGGCCGATGCCGCCGCCATCGCGGCCCGTATTCCGGGCGGCGCGGTGGTGGGCAATGGCGCCCTGTCCGGGCAATTGTCGTATCGCGGCCTTGCCGGGCAACGCGTGCTGGGGCGTGTCAACGGACAGCGCTTTGCCACCGGCGGCCCCAATGCGATGGACCCGCCGCTTCATTATGCCCCGTCGATCCTGGTTGACCGGATCGACATCGCCCGCGGTGTCGCGCCCGTTGCGCAAGGCCCCTCCTTGGCCGGGGCGGTGAATGCGCAACTGGTGCAGGCCGAGTTTTCCGACAGCGCATCGCTTTCCCCGCAGGCCCGGTTTGCCAGCCAGTACCGTTCGGTGGATGACAGCCATGCGATCGGCGGGCTTGTCGGGATGGCCAGTTCCGATTGGCGGATCGGCCTGATCGCCAGCCGCGAGGAAGGGGATGATTACGAATTCCTCGGCGGCACCGCGGTCGGCACCTCGTTCGAGCGCAATCTGTATGGGGCGCATGCCGGATTCCGCACCGGGCCGGGCGAACTCTATGTCGAATACCGCCGCAGCGAAACCGACCCGACCGGCAATCCACCCTTCGCGCTCGATATCGTCTATTTCGATACCGATTTCGTGCAGGGCGGCTTTCGCGGAGAGATTGCCGATCAGGTGCATCTCGATCTGCGGCTTGGCCATGTAGCGATCCGTCACCTGATGGATAACCAGACCACCCGCCAGCCTGCCGCCCCGCCGATGATGGCGCGGGCGACATTTGCCAATGCAGACACCAGCACGGCGGAGGCGTCGCTGCGGTTCGGCTCGCAAGGCGCCTATCTCCAGATTGGCGGCGATGCCGAGCTTACGGACAAATTCGTGCGGATCACCAACCCGTTCAACGATGCGTTCTTCATCGATTCGCAGCCTAATGTTCAGTCCGAACGGCTGGGCGCGTTTGCCCAGTGGCGCGGCGCGCTAGGAGAAGTCCAGTTCGAGCTGGGGGCGCGGGTGGACCGAACCGATCAGACTGCGGGCGTGCCGCAGCTGGGTGCGGCTGTGCCTATGGGGCCGCGCGGTCTGGCAGCAGCGTTTGGCGCGGCGGACCGGGACAGGTCGGCTACCACTTTCGACACCGTCCTGCGGGCGTGGGTGGACGTGGGCGATATCACTCCCCGCGTGACGCTGGCGCGCAAGGAGCGCGTGCCAAGCCTGCTGGAACGCTTCGGCTGGTTGCCGACAGAGGCCAGCTTCGGCCTTGCCGATGGCAATATCTATGTCGGCAATCTCGATCTGGCGCCTGAAACCGCATGGATCGCCGAACTGGGCTTCGACTTCGAAAACGAGGTGTTCTCGCTGCGGCCGACGGTGTTCTATCGGCGCGTCGACGATTTCATTCAGGGCGTGCCGTTCGATGCCACCATCGGCGTGATCGACAGCCCGGTTGAAATGATTGCGGCGATGAACGGGGACACGACGCCCCTGCGCTTCGGCAATGTCGATGCGGAACTGATGGGGGCCGATCTTGATTTCCGCATCCGCCCGGTGGCGCGGTTCGTGATCGAGGGGACGGCCAGCTATGTCCGGGGCAGGCGGCGTGATATAGATGACGATCTCTATCGCATCGCGCCTGCCAACCTGCGGCTTTCGGCAAGTTGGCAGGGCGATCGTCTGTCTTTCGGGGCGGAAATGTTTGCCTCGGCTGCCCAGAACAAGGTCGCCTTGTCCAATGGCGAGGCATCAAGCGATTCCTTTGCCGTGTTCGGCCTGTTCGCGCGCTATGCGATGCACGACGGCATGGCGATCGAGGCCGGGGTCGAGAACCTGTTCGATGCCGAATACCAGCCGCATCTCGCGGGCCGCAGCAGGGTGGGTGCATCCGATGTGGCTGTGGGAGAACGCTTGCCGGGATCTGGGCAGGGCGGCTGGGTGCGCTTTACGAAGCGGTTCTGACGCACTTCAGGCAATAGGGGCTGCCCGGCGTATCTGCCGGGCAGTCTTCCGCCTAACGCTCCACACCCTTGATCTTGCCCCATTGGCGTGCGGCGGTGTAGCCGAGGTAGCCGGTGCCGAACAGCGCGTAGAGCGGTTCCGGCAGGGCGGCGAGATAGGCGGTCATGCCTTCGCCGATGGCGCGCGCCGTGATCGGGTCAAACGCGGCGATCACGCCCATCGGTACGGCGAACAGGATCAGCGCATACATCACGTAGAGGAAGCTGGGCCGGGCGCGGCTGGTCCAGGGATCGGTGCTTTGCGCTTCGGCGACGATGGCCTGCAACCGCGCCTCGATCATCTGCATTTCCTGCGACCCTTCGAGCCGCAGCAGTTCAAGCTGCGCCTTGGCGCGCGCTTCCTTGTCCGGGATGATCTTGTCGAGCAGGGAAGTGATCGGACCGATGAGGCTTTCGATAAGGGCCTTTGCAGCTGCGCTCCTGTTGCGAGTCGCGGCTGTGATAACCAAATAGGTTCGTGTAGGAAAGTTGAAGTGCCAATCAGTCCGGCTTGGCCGGTGTTGGTGCGATCTCAGCCGCCTTCAGCCTCCGCTAGCAGTCGTTCAGCCAGCGCCAGATGCGGCCGGTCGAGCATGTTTCCGTCCAGCGCCACCGTCCCCGCGCCCGGAGTGTCGGCAAAGGCCTGCACCACGGCGCGGGCGTGGGCAATTTCATCCGCACTGGGGGTGAAGGCGGCGTTGATCGGGGCGACTTGAGCCGGGTGGATGGCCAGCATCCCGCGAAAACCCTGCGCCCGCACCGCCCGCGCACGTTTTTCCAGCGCTTCGAGGTCGCGGAATTCGGGCTGTACCGTCTCGATCGGGGCGACCCCGGCCTTGACCGCGCCGAGCAGGCACAGGCTGCGAGCCAGTCCGAAAATCGGCAGATATTCGCCATCCTCGCCGCGCTGAACCCGGGCGCCAAGCTCGCTCGAAAGATCCTCCGCGCCCCAGCTCATCGCCACCAGACGCGGCGCGCCAGCGTAAGTGCCGGTGGTGAACATCGCCGCCGCCGTTTCGGTGACGAGCGCGGCGACCTTGGTCGAACCGGGGGCGATCCCGGCGGCTTCTTCGCGCGCGGTCAGCATCGCGTCGAGCGTCGCGACATCCTCTCCGCCTTCGGCCTTGGGCAGGAACACGCCGCCCGGCCCTGCGGCCATGATCGCGTCGAGATCAGCCTCCGTCAGTCCGCCTGAAAGCGGGTTGATCCGCACCCAAACGCGCGCCCGGTTGTCACAAGCGGCAATCGCTTCGGCCACCATGGTCCGCGCCTCCGCCTTGCGTTCTGGGACGACCGAATCCTCAAGGTCGAGCAGGGCGATATCGGCATCGCTGGCGATGGCCTTGCCCATCTTCTTCTCGCTGTCGCCCGGGGCAAACAGCCAGCTGCGCATCTTGAGGGTGGGGCGGTGTGTCATCGTGAACTCCTCATCTCGGATCAACCGGGTAGGGCGCTCAGAACGATCCTTCAATCGCCAGCGTGAAGATCATGCCGAAGGTGCGATCGCGATCTTCGACGAAATCGACGATTCCCGCCGCGCGATCAGCGAACACGGTGCGGTCGAACAGGTTCTGGCGGTTCACCAGATTGTTGACACTGGCGCGCATGGTCAGCCCGGCGACATCCTTGTTTTCCACGAAGGCTGAAACGAAGGCGAAAGATTCGCGATCAAGCGCGATTTCGTCGAGCCGGACATTGGGTGCATTGTCCGACCAGTTGGCGGAGCCGCCCACAGCCCAGCTTGTGCCGCGAAAATCATGGCGCAGGTCGGCGTTGATCGACGCAGTCCTGAACCCGCCCAATTCCCGCTTGTTGCCGATCAACGGATCGCGCACTGAACTGCCGGCATAGCGAAAGCCGAGGTCGGCCCGCGTTCCACGCCATCCCAGTGGTTCGGACAGCAACGTCAGATCGCCTTCGACGCCGTAACTCTTGGCAGAGGGCAGATTGCCCGGCGCCTGACCGCCACCGGCAATCGGGATCTGGTCGACGATATCGGAAATGTCCTCGTAGAACGGGCGCAGCGCAAGCGAACCGAGCGCACCAAGGCCGATGTTGGCTTCCACTTCGAGCACCCAGCTTTGCGGCGGCACGAGGTTGGCGTTGGTCACATCGGTTCTATCCTGATCGAGATCGACCGAGGCGATGAAGTCAAAGAAGTTGAGCTGCCCGACGCGCCGTTCGACCCGGCCCGCGATGCTGAGATCGGGTGACGCCTTCCAGTCGAGTGCGACGAAGCCCTTGGGTCGGTAGAATGTGCGGGTCTGTCCAAAGGGGCCGGATTGGCTGATGCGCGAATATTCTCCGCCCAGCGAGACCTGCAATTGCAATCCCTGGGCCACCCCGCGGCTGTAGGTGAGGCCGGTATCGACCCGGTCTTCTTCCACGCGCGCGCTTGCTCCTGCCAAACCAACAGGCTGGAATGCGCCCTGTGTATCCAGCACTTCAAGTGCGGAATTGATGTCGAGATAATTGCGCGCGCCTTCGATGGCGTAAACCAGATCGCCGCCCAACGCGCCAAAGGTGAATTCGGCGCGGCCGATGGTTTCCCCTTCGTCGGCATCGCGCACGAACCTTGTGCCGTCCGCCGGACTTCCATCGGCGAATTCGGTAATCTGTACCGAAGTGGTAGGGCTGTCTTCGTAACGGTGAAAGGCAATCAGCTTCAGCCGACCGCCCAAGACCGCAAACTGGTAATCCACGCCCAGCTCGACATTGAATTCGTCTTCGGTGCTGCGCAGCGAACGCGTCCGGTCGACCGGGGAGATCGGGCCGGACCTTTCGGAAATCTCGGTATCGCGCCGGATCACGCCGCCGATCTGGCCGGTGATGTTCAGCACGTTTTCGTTGTTGGCGATCCGGGTGTACGACCCTGAAAGGCCGAACACGTCGAAGTCCGAATTGCGGATTTCCTCGCGCAGATCGATCAGATTGCCCGCGCTGTCGAACACGCGTTCGGGCCCGTCATCGCCGCGACGATTGGAATCGTTCTGCAGCGCGAGCGTCCATTCATCCTTCTGCCCGCCGCCCGCGAATGCGACCGAACCTTCGTAAAGGCGTGCCGGTGTCCCGCGTGATCGGATTTGCGGGGAGTAGCGGAACTGGCCGGAAATGCCGCCGGCGCTGGCGGTGACGACGTTCAGCACCTGTCCGGTCAAACCGCCGATGTCGAGGCTGGCGCCGTCGACCAGTTCCAGCCGGACGACCTCATTGGTGGGGATGCGTTGCAACGCTGCAACCGGGCCGTTCGATTTGCCCGAAATGCGCCGGCCATTGATCAGGACATTGGTATCGGCCTGGCCAAGACCGCGATCGCCTTCGCCTTCGCGGATGGAAAAGCCGGGAATCTGCCGCGCCATGTCGAGCGCGCTGCGCGGAGCGAAGCGGACGAAGTCTTCCGGAACAAAGGTGCGGCGGGTGTTGGCCTGTGTCGAAGCCTGCCCGGTTTCATCTTCAGCGGCGGAATCGACGGCGCTGCTCGCCACCATCACCATCTCCGCCCGCGCTTGCGCCGGCGCGAAGGCTGCGCACAGCGTCGCGGTTCCGCAAAGGAGAATTGCCTGTTTCATCAGGGTAGGAGAATGCCGGGCGACCATGAAAGTTCCTTGCGCAGACTTGTCACAATTGAACAGGCCGCAAGGACAAACGGCAGATATTGTCCGATGAATGCCGAGTGCGGTTTCTCGGGCAACAGATAATGCTGCTCCGTGCTTTGGGGGTTTTTTGGGTGGATGCTCCACTGGTCGGGAAGACAGGATTCGAACCTGCGACCCCCACACCCCCAGTGTGATGCGCTACCAGGCTGCGCTACTTCCCGTATCCAGTGGAGGAGGCGCGCTATAGGGCGGGGGATTTTGTCTGGCAAGCCGCTTCCTCAGCGAATTTCCGCATGGATGGCCTGCGCGCTTTATTCGGCCGCCCTGCACAGGGTGAATTGCCGTGCGCTTGCATTGCTGCTAACCGCGCCCACTTAAATCGGAACGGGTGCGGCTGCGATTGCGCGAACCGCGCCTTTCGGGACAGTTTGCACATTCAAATTCGACGGGATCGTATTCATGTTTGATCTTCTTGCCGCTGCCGGAGCCGGCGCTGCTGCCGCCCCACCTGCATGGACCAATCTGATCTGGATTTTTGGCATGATCGCCATTTTCTGGTTCCTGATCATCCGGCCTCAGATGAAGCGTCAGAAGGAACATCAGGAACGCGTGGCCGGGCTGAAGAAGGGCGATCAGGTCGTCACCCAAGGCGGTCTTGTCGGCAAGGTGGTGAAGGTGGACGATACCTATGCCGAAATAGAACTGGCGCCGAATGTGAAGGTGAAAGCGGTGAAGCACACCATCGCCGACCTGATCGAACCGGGTGGCAAGCCCGCGAACGACTGACGCCTCACCGGCGTCTGCGACCCGACTTCGTCGGACATCCATGTATCATGTCACAAGGTTGAAACTGGGCGACAATGCTTGATTTCCCACTCTGGAAGAAGTTTTCGCTATGGGGCCTGACGCTCGCATTGGCAGCGGCCGCGCTGCCGTCGCTGGTCGCCCCGTTCATGGAAGAACCGGCGCCCACGGAAGCGACGACGCCGCAGGCGCAGGAGGAATCCTCGCTGCCACAGGTCAACCTCGGGCTTGACCTTGCAGGCGGTTCGCACCTCCTGCTCGAAGCGAAGCCCGAGGATGTGAAGCGCCAGAAGCTCGAAAACATGGAAGAAGCGGTCAAGCAGGCGCTTGAGAACGCGACCCCGGAAATCGAGTTTGGCGATACCTCGCGCAGCGAAGGGCAGTTGTCGTTCATCCTTGATTCCGCGACCGACATTGATCGTGCGCGCGGCGTGCTCGAACCCCTGATGATGGGCGAAGGGCTGGTGCGCGAATGGGATCTGACCGTTGTTGATGGACAGCGCATGGTGTTGACCCCGACCGATCGCGGGATCGACGTGGCCGTCAACACCGCGATGGAAGGCGCGGTCGAAGTCGTGCGCCGCCGTATCGACCTTCTCGGCACGCGCGAACCGACGATCATCCGCCAGGGCGACACCCGCATCGTGGTGCAGGTGCCGGGCCTCCAAGACCCGCAGGCGCTCAAGGATCAGCTGGGCCAGACCGCGCAGCTCGAATTCAAGCTGGTCGATCAGCAGGCTCTACCCACCAACACGCAGGCAGGCGTAGCCAATCCGGGTAGCCAGATCTTCCCCTATGCCGAAGACAGCGATTTTCCCGGCGGGTTCGAAGCGGTCAAGCGGCTCGGCGGCATTCGCGGCGACAGCCTGATCAACGCCCGCGCTGGGGTGGACAGCCGGAACAACGAAAACGTCGTCAACATCCAGTTCGACCAGCAGGGCGGCCAGAAATTCGCCCAGCTTTCGACCGAGAACGTCGGCGAACGCTTTGCCATCATCCTTGACGGAAAAGTGATTTCGGCGCCGGTCTTCAACGAGCCGATCCTGGGTGGTTCGGCGCAGATTTCGGGCAATTTCACCGCGGAAAGCGCAAACCAGCTGGCGATCTCGCTGCAATCGGGCGCGCTGCCGGTGCCACTTGCAGTGATCGAGGAACGCACTGTCGGGCCTGATCTGGGCGCGGAATCAATCCGCAGCGGGCTTGTCGCCATGATTATCGGCAGCCTTGCGGTGATCACGCTGATGATCGCGACCTATGGCCGGTTCGGCATCTATGCGACGATTGCGCTGGTGTTCAACGTGCTGATGCTGCTGGGCCTGATGGCGATCGGCAATTTCACGCTGACGCTGCCGGGGATCGCGGGCTTCGTGCTGACGGTGGGCGCGGCGGTGGACGCCAACGTGCTGATCAACGAACGCATTCGTGAGGAACGCAAGCGCGGCCGCAAGGTCGTGACCGCGGTGGAGAACGGGTACAACGAGGCCAGCCGCGCGATCTATGACGCGAACGTCACCAATTTCATCGCGGGCGTGCTGCTGTTCTGGTTCGGCTCCGGTCCGATCCGCGGCTTTGCCGTGGTGCTGGTGATCGGGCTCGTCACTTCGGTGTTTACCGCCGTGACGCTGACGAAGATGTGGGTCGCGGGCTATCTCAGCTCGAAGCGCCCCAAAGACCTGACAATCTGAGGAAGGGAGGCGAGACATGAAACTGCTTAAGCTCGTGCCCGAGGACACCAACATCAAGTTCCTCAAGCTGCGCGTACCCTTCTTCATTCTGAGCATCCTGCTGACCATTGGCGGCTGGGTCGCGGTGGCGACTATGGGCCTCAACTACGGGGTCGATTTCGCCGGCGGACAGGAAATCCGCGCGACCTTCACCGAAACCGCAGAAGCGCCGGTGGTGGAACTGCGAGAGACGCTGACCGCGCTGGAATCGGTCGAAGACCCGATCGTGCAGCGTTTCGGTGAACCCAATGAAGTGTCGATCCGCGTCAAGCTGCCGCCCGAGGCGGAGGGCAATCCCGAATTCGCCAACCAGATGACCAACCAGATCGTCGAGGCGATCAGCGTCAATCACCCCGATGTCCGCATTGACGGGGTAGACAGCGTTTCGGGCAAGGTATCGGGCGAATTCCGCAACGATGCCGCGCTCGCATTGCTGGCGGCGATGATCATGGTGGCGATCTACATCTGGATCCGGTTCGAATGGCAATTCGGCGTGGGCGCGCTGTTCGCGCTGTTCCACGACGTTTCGGTGACGCTGGGCCTGTTCGCGCTGACGCAGATGGAGTTCAGCCTGCAGATCATCGCGGCGATCCTTGCGATCATCGGTTATTCGCTGAACGACACCATCGTCGTGTACGACCGTATCCGCGAAAACCTGAAGAAGTATCGCAAGATGCCGCTGCCCGAGCTGCTTGATCTTTCGGTCAACGAAACGCTGGCGCGTACGGTGATGACATCGCTGACGCTGCTGGTGGCGCTGCTTCCGCTGTTGTTCTTCGGCCCGGCAAGCCTGTTCGGCCTCGTTGCCGCGATCACAGCCGGCCTGTTCATCGGCACCTATTCGAGCGTCTATCTTGCATCGCCGCTGCTGATCTGGATGGGTGTGACCTCAGACAGCTTCGTGCCGCAGGAAACCGAAACCGACATTCAGGAAAAGAAGGTTCTGGGCAAGCTGTAACCGCAAAGGCGCGGGGCCTCGCGCCTCATCCCTTGGCCAATCGCTCGTAATGCGCGGCCAGTTCGGCGGCGTTGTTGTCCCAGCTGAACCGTTCGACCAGAGCGGCGACAGCCTGCCGCATGGGCGGGTTGTTGAGGATCGAGTTCACGCCTTCGGCCACGGCTTCGGGATTGCGCTCCACCAGCCTTCCGGCGGTGTCGCAAGCGATCAGTTCGCGCGCGCCGCCGACATCGCAGGTGACGACGGGCGTGCCGCAGGCAAGCGCTTCGACCCAGGCATTGGCGAGCCCTTCGTTGCTGGTGGGCAGGACCATCACATCCGCCGCCGACAGGATCAGCGGCAGCAGGTCATGATCCAGCGACCCGGCAAAATGCACCCTGTCAGCCAGCCCCAGATCGCGGGCGAGATCGCGCAGATGCGCCTCGTCCTCTCCCTTGCCCACGATCACCAGCCGTGCGCCTTCAATCATCGGCTGTGCGCCAATCGCGATATCATGACCCTTGCGCGCGATCAGCGCGCCCACGCTCACCAGCAGCGGTGCATTGTCGGGCAGGGCAAAGCCGATCTCGCCGCTGATCTGGGCGCGCAGCCGGGTGTGGTCAAACGGCCGGAACCGGTCGCGATCCAGCCCGGTGTAATGCAGCGTGATCTTCTCGCGCGGCATTCCCATGCCCACCATTTCCTCTGCCAGCGCCTGACTGACGGAAAGGATGCCGGTGGCGCGGCGGGCGGCTTCGAGCATTTGTTCCCGCGCGAAATCCAGCCCGCCCCAATAGGTGATGTCGCTGCCTCGCGCCTTCAGCGACAGCGGAAGGCCCAGCCTTTGCGCGATCCATGCCGCCGCCGGCCCATCGGGAAAGAAGAATTGCGCGTCGATCACGTCAATCGGCGTTTGCGCGTGAATCCGCTCGATCACGGGCAGGGCCGCCTTGGCGATGGCCGAGGCATTACGCCGCGCACCCACCGCCGGAATCAGGGTGAAGCGCGGGCGGTGGACGGCAATGCCGCCTTCCTCCCCAATCTCGTCGAGCTGTGACAAGGCGCGGTATCGTCCCAATGCCAGCGGCGGAATCCCGATCGGATTGACCACGCTGACACGCCAGTCACCGCGTTTTGCCAGCGCTTCGAGCGAGCGCGCGACAAAGGTGCCAAAGCGCGGGTTCACCGCGTTGGGATAGAGCGTGCTGAGCGCAAGGACGTGCTTCATCCCGGTATCCTTCGCGCTGGCTTCACGTTCCTGATCTCCTGTCTCGCGTTTGCGATAGGGCGCGCGGGGTTAACGCGGCATAACCGGCGCGGCTTTGCGTCAGAGCGGGCGCACCAGCATCGTCGCGACCGCGATCCACGGCGGATTGTCTATAACCTGCTGCTTGTTCCCGGCCTGTGAAGGGAGAATTCCGACCAGCGTGCCTTTCTGGTCGATCAGCCGTCCGAAGGCGAAACGACCGCCGGGGCGCGGGACAAGGCAATCGCGGTTGATCGCGCTTCCTGCGTTTTCGGGCGCAACCTGTCGCAGCCACACCATGTCGCCGGGGCGGTATTCCCCGATCGATGCGGTCACTTCCAGCACCATCATGATCGCGTCCGATCCTTGCGCCGCGATTTCCGTCGGCAGGATCGCTTCGCGTGGGGCAGGCAGCGCTTCGGGTTCGCCAAAGCCCAACTCGGCAACAATCCGGGCGCGCGGCTGGGCTTCGGATCGGACGAGGATTTCGGGATCGACACCCAAAGCCGTGCCGATGCGGTCCATCCACTTGGTCGAAAGGTTGCGCATTCCTGTTTCGAGCCTGCCGATCGTCTGCGCGGTGGTGGGCGGGGTGCACGCCTCTGCCAGATCGGCGAGTGTCATTCCCTTTGCCTTGCGGATTTCGCGGATGCGATTGATCATCGGGTGAATGCCCTTCTGCGGTTGTGATCAGGCTGGTTCGTGTAACCAAGATGGCAATTTTCATTTTCCTACATCACCGCAGTCAATGCAAGTCCGTTTTCACCAAATCGGTGAATATGGAGCAATTGGAATGCGCAAACTGGTGGAACGGGAGCTGACGTCCGAAGGGCCGCGTCGCGGCGGTGAAAGGAGCAAGGGGCGGCGCAGTGTCACCGTCAACCTGGGGGAATCGCCGCTCAGCTGGCTGCATGCGCGCGGTCATATCGATGATCGTCTGTTTCAGGCGGGCGAAATCCTGCGGCGCGATTTCGAACGCGCGCAGCTATCCGCCAATGTCACCATGCGCTGGGACCCGGTGCGGGTGAAGACCACCGGCGATCAGGTGCTGAGTGCGACCGAGCGGCAGGTCGCGGCCAAACAGCGTTTCGACGGCGCGATCCGCGCTGCCGGTAAGGGGCTCGAAGATGTGCTGTGGCGCGTGGTGTGCGCGGGTGAAGGGCTGCCCGAAGCGGAAAAGGGGCTGGGGTGGCCGGCGCGCAGCGGCAAGCTGGTGCTGAAGCTGGCGCTGGACCGGGTGGCCGATTACTACCGGATCAGGTGAGGGAGGCGGAAGGCATGAAGATCGGACGGGTGCGGCCCGAATTGCGAGCCGAAGTGCGTGCCTATATGCGGCTTGTTCGCTTGACCGGGCTGGCGCTGCTCGCTCTGGGCGGGGGGCTGGTCGTGTGGCCTCGGTTATCGGGACAATGGCTCATGGCCGGGCCGGTGCCACTGCAATGGATCGGGTTCGGTCTGGTCGGCGCCGCCTGGATCATCTTCGCCTTTGTCATCGTGCGGCGCACCAGATTTTACCGCGCGAGGATTGCCGAGATGGCGCGAGAGGCCGATTCCGACAGAGCAGCAAGATGAATGCGACTATGCCGACAGTCTGGATCAACCCGATGCGATCTGGCAGGTCATAGCATATGGGCAAGAGCATCCTCCGCTATGGCCTTTTGTATGGCGCCCCGCTCGCTCTGGTGGCGATCACGCTGCAGTGGGCGCAATACCGGTATCTCGTGCTCAGCATGCCGGGCGAAGCCTATGTCGCGGTCGTGGCGGCGATATTCATCGCGCTCGGAATCTGGGTCGGCATGCGGCTGACTGCTGCGCCGCCTGCGGCCGAATTCGAACGCAATGAAAAGGCGATCGCATCGTTGGGCCTGACCCGGCGCGAATGCGAAATCCTCGATCATCTCGCCAAGGGTTCGAGCAACAAGGAAATCGCCCGCGCTCTGAAAGTGTCACCCAACACGGTGAAAACCCACGTCGCGAGCCTGTTTGCAAAGCTGGATGTTAGCGGCCGGGGCAAAGCGGTGGAAGCGGCACGCAATCTGTCGCTTATCCCGTGAATCCGGGCCATAATTCAGGGTGAGACGCGCGAAATCACCCATCTGGGTGATGGTCTTGATGGTTCCGAAGGGCCAGTCCCGTTGCGTGCCCCGCACCTGAGGGCATCCCCGGCAAGGGGTCATGCAAAAGGAGAAATGAAATGCTGCGTTATGCCCTGATCTACGGTGGTATCATCGGTGTGGTCGTGATCGCGCTCATGTCGCTTTCGCTGTTCGGCCTGGGTCCGGATTCGGCTGCTGCGACCGAGCTGGCGGGCTATGCGACCATGCTTGTGGTGCTCAGCCTGCTGTTTGTCGGGATCAAGCGATACCGTGATGTCGAACACGGCGGGGTGATCAGGTTTTCGCAAGGCGCCGCCGTCGGTATCGGGATCGCAGTCGTGGCCGGGGTGATTTACGCGATCAGCTGGGAAGTTGTGCTGGCCGTGACCGATTATTCCTTCATCGAAACCTATTCGCAGAGCATGATCGACAGTGTCCGGGCAAGCGGCCTTGATCCGGCTGCGGAAGCCGCGAGGATTGCCGAGATCAGTCAGAGCATGGAAGCCTATCGCAACCCGCTGTTTCGGCTGCCGATCACCTTTATCGAGATTTTCCCGGTCGGGCTGATCGTGGCGCTGATTTCGGCGCTGATCCTGAAGAACCCAAGGGTGCTTCCGGCGCGCGCCGCGACGGGGGCCGGTGCGTGACATTTCCCGCCCGCAAAAGTGACACTTTGGGGCCTGCAAAAGTGACGCTTTGGCAGGGCGCGGTTACACTTTCCCGGCAAAAGGTGACAGTTGGCGGCGCAAGGTCACAGTTTGCCGGGCCAAGGGTGACACTTTCGGATTTTTTCCTCTGGACCGTGTTCCACCTGTTCCAGCCTGTAGGGATTGCGGGCCGTTATCCCTCGACCCGTTCGGCGAGTTCCAGCCAGCGTTCCTCGGCGGCGTCCTTCTCCGCCCGCGCGTTCTCGATGCCTTTGGATATGGTCGCGAACCGCTTTGGATCGGAGGTGTAGAGGTCGGGATCGGCAAGGATCGCCTCGCCCTTGGCAATCGCGGCCTCCAGCTCCTCGATCCGGGTGGGGAGCAGCTCGTAATCGCGCTGGTCCTTGTACGAAAGCTTGTCGGCCTTGGGCGGGGCTGGAGCCGGGGCGGGGGCGGTCGATGCAGTGGCGGCGGGTTTCGCCTTCGATTGCACCGGCTGGCGGCGGCGCGCTTCCCAATCGGCATAGCCGCCCGCGACGATATCGACCTTGCCCGACCCGTCGAGGCCGAGCGTGATGGTGACGGTCTTGTCGAGGAAGTCGCGATCGTGGCTGACGATCAGGACGGTGCCTTCGAAATCGGCGATCACCTCCTGCAAGAGGTCAAGCGTTTCGAGGTCGAGATCGTTGGTCGGCTCGTCCAGCACGAGCAGGTTCGCGGTGCGCGCGAACTCGCGGGCGAGCAGCAGGCGCGAGCGCTCACCGCCCGACATGATGCCGACCTTGGTATCGACCAGCTTGGGATCGAACAGGAAGTCCTTGAGGTATGCCTGCACATGCTTTCGCACGCCGCGCACGTCGATCCAGTCGCCGCCTTCGGCAAGGATCTGGCGCACGGTCGCATCGGGTTCCAGCAGCTTCCTCTGCTGGTCGATCATCACGCCCGAAAGCGTGCGCGCGCGCTGGACGGTGCCGGTATCGGGCTCCAGATCGCCGGTCAGCAGTTTGAGCAGCGTCGTCTTGCCCGCGCCATTGGCGCCGACAATGCCGATCCGGTCGCCGTTCTGGATGCGCAGGGTGAACGGCTTGATCACCTGCCGCCCGTCGTATGTCTTGGAAATGCCCTCGGCGACGATCACCGACTTGGACTTGAACTCCTCGTCATTGGCGAGCTTGAGCTTGGCCGATCCGCTGTCCGATATCATCGCGGCGCGGGCGGCGCGCATCTGGTACAGCTTCTCCAGCCGGCCCTGGTTGCGCTTGCGCCGGGCGGTGACACCGCGTTCGAGCCAGTGCGCCTCGATCTTGAGCTTGGCGTCGAGCTTTTCGGCGGCGCGCGCTTCTTCGGCATACACCTGCTCTTCCCACGCCTCGTACCCGCCAAAGCCGACTTCCTTCCGCCGCAAGGTTCCGCGATCGAGCCACAGGGTCGCACGGGTCAGACGTTTCAGGAAGGTACGGTCGTGGCTGATGGTGATGAAGGCGCCCTTGTACCGGCTCAGCCAGTCCTCCAGCCAGTCGATCGCGCCGAGGTCCAGATGGTTGGTCGGTTCGTCGAGCAGCAACAGGTCCGGGTCTTGTGCCAGCGCGCGGGCGATGGCGGCCCGGCGGCGCTCGCCCCCGCTGGCGGTGGCCGCTTCGGTGGTCATGTCGATGCCGAGCTGTCCGGCGATGCTCTCCACCTCGTGCCGCTCGGGCGCGTCGTCCCCGGCAAGCGCAAAGTCCATCAGCGTGGCAAAGGGGGCGAAGTCGGGGTCTTGTTCAAGGAAGACGATGCGCGTGTTCGGCTTGATCCGGCGTTTGCCCCGGTCGGCTTCGATCCGGTCATCGATCAGCCGCAGCAGCGTAGTCTTGCCCGCGCCATTGCGCCCGATCAGCGCCAGCCTGTCGCCCGGCAGTACGTGCAGGTCGATCGGTTCCACATCGGGACCGCCGAACAGCCAGCGGCCGCCTTGTTGCAGGCCGAGGCCTTCCCAGGAGAGGATTGGAGGTTGTGCCATGTGAGCGCGCCCTTAGGGGCTTGCCCGCCCGCTGCCAAGGCGGTTCAGTCCCCGTCAATGCCGCCGCCGCCAATGCGGGCCCAAAAGGAGGAACCATCCATGATCCGTCAATCGCTTGCCCTGATCGCCGCCACCGCAGTTGCCACCTCGATGCTTGTCCCTTCGGTTGCCCAAGCCCAGCAGGTGGAGATCGAAGCCAACGGCCCGGTGATCGACCTGTCGGTGTATGAAAGCGTCACTGCCGAACCCGATGTCGCCACCGTGGGCGCAGGGGTGACGACCCGGGCGCCCACCGCGGTGGAAGCGATGCGGCTGAACGCGGTCGAGATGAGCCGCGTGATCGATCGGATCAAGGCGCTGGGCGTGGATGAGAAAAACATCCAGACGACGGGCATCAACCTCAACGCGCAATACGATTACGACCGCCAGACCCAGCAGCAGATCTTCCGGGGCTATCAGGTGTCGAACCGCGTCAGTGTGAAGCTGCGCGACATTGAACGGACCGGTGCGGCGCTGGATGCGCTGGTGGAAGCGGGGGCGACCGACCTTTCCGGGCCCAGCTTCAGCATCGAGGATGACGAGGCAGCCAAGGATCTGGCGCGCCAGCGCGCGGTGGAACGGGCGCATGAACGGGCACGGGCCTATGCCGCCATGTTCGGCTATGACGATGTCCGGGTGCTGTCGGTCAGCGAAGCCGTGCAGGGTCGAGGGCCTATGCCGGAAATGGCGATGCGCGCCGCCGCCGATGCGATCATGGTGCAGGGCACCCCGATCCAGGTGGGCCTTGCTGAAACGGGGGTAAGCATCTCGATCAAATACGAGATGGTATCGCAAAGTTCAGGAAACTGAACAGAAAGCTGAACGAATGCCGCGTGCCCCATTCACAACTTGTTCAATGCGCCGGGGCTAGGCATTACAGCATGATGACACGCCACTCCCGCCTTGCTCTGGCCCTTGCCGCGGCGACCATGACGGTCGGTCTTGGCTCTGCGCCCGCTGCGGCGGGGGACGGCATTTATTCGCAAGACCAGTCGCGCACCGATCAGGGCGATGCCCGCCGCGAAATGCGCGCCGGCAACCAGCTTTCCCTGCGCGAGATCGAACGGCGCATCCTGCCGCAAATGCGTGGCAGCGAGTATCTCGGCCCATCCTATGACAGCACGGCGCGCGCCTATCGGCTCAAGTTCATCAAGGATGGCCGCGTGACCTATATCGATGTCGATGCCCGCACCGGGCGGATCATCAACCGGTCCAATTGAGAATAGCGGGCGAATTGAGAGTGATGGCCGGGGGAAGAGCCGCCGTAAGCCTGTGCGCCTCGCTTGACGCGCGCGGTGCAAACGCGCAAGCGAGGGGCGACTTCTCGCCAAGATCGCAAGGAAATGGTGGAAAATGCGTATCCTGATCGTCGAAGATGAACCCACACTTGGCCAGCAGCTGAAATCGACGCTGGAGCACAATGGCTATGCGGTCGACCTGTCGACCGATGGCGAGGACGGCCACTTTCTCGGCTCGACCGAGGATTATGACGCCTGCATACTCGACCTCGGCCTGCCGGAGATCGACGGGCTGTCGGTGCTGGGCATGTGGCGCAAGGAAGGTCGTGACTTTCCTGTTCTGGTCCTGACCGCGCGTGACAGCTGGTCGGACAAAGTCGCGGGGCTGGATGCGGGAGCAGATGATTACCTCGCCAAGCCGTTCCAGACCGAGGAACTGATCGCCCGCCTGCGCGCGCTGATCCGTCGTGCGAGCGGCAACACGTCTTCCGAACTGACGGCTGGCGGCGTCCGGCTGGATACGCGTTCGGGCCGCGTCACTCTCGACGGCGAGCCGGTGAAGCTGACCGCGCAGGAATACAAGCTGCTGTCCTACCTGATGCACCACAAGGGCAAGGTGGTGAGCCGGACGGAGCTGATCGAACACATTTACGACCAGGATTTCGATCGCGATTCCAACACGATCGAAGTTTTCGTCACCCGTATCCGCAAGAAACTTGGTGCAGAGGTAATCACTACGATCCGTGGCCTCGGTTACAGCCTCGACGACCCGGCCGACGCCCCACGGGCGTAAGGCGCACGCCTCCGGCGATAGTCAGCCGTCTCTGGCCGAGGCGCCTGATTCAGCGCCGGGGCTGACGTCCGATCCTGCCATCCCCGCGCCGCAGCCGCGCGCCAGCCTTGCGCGGCGCATGGGATTTATCGCGACCGCGTGGATCATCGTGCTGCTGCTGGGCGGCGGGATCGCGCTCGAACGCACGCTGACAAGCCAGGTGCAGGCGAATTTCGACGAACAGCTCGAATACCAGCTGACGGCGATGATCTCCTCGGCGGAGATCGACAGCTTTGGCGAGGTCTGGTTCTACCGCTCGCTGGGCGACCAGCGGTTTCTTGAACCGGGCAGCGGCCTTTACTGGCAGATCGATGGAGAAGGATATGAACCGTATCCGTCGCGCAGCCTGTGGGACACGCCCTTGCAATTGCGCGGTGTCATCGAAGACGGCGCAGGCGGCTTTGTGGACGAGCCGCAGTTCTATGATTCCGCCCAGTTCGAGGGCGAGCCGCTGCGCATTGCCGAACGCACGCTGATCCTGCCCGGCAGCGACACGCGCTGGACCTTTGCCGTGGCTGCTGCGACCGAGGAACGCGACAACCAGATTCAGCGTGTGCGCTTCATCCTGTTCTGGAGTTTTGCGGTGCTGGGCCTTGGTCTGATCGGCATGGCCTTGCTTCAAATATGGTACGGGCTTTCCCCGTTACGCCGGGTGCGCGCGGCCATTTCCAAGCTGCGCACCACGGGCGAAAATCGCATCACCGAGCCGCTGCCGACAGAGGTTCAGCCGCTGGTGGATGAAGTCAACGCACTGCTCGAACACACAGAACGGCAGGCGGAGGAAGCGCGGATGCATGCGGGCAATCTCGCGCACGCGCTGAAGACCCCGCTGACTGTGCTGACCAACGCAGCGACCGCGAAGGACCCCAACCTCAATCAGGCGGTGTTTCGTGAAACCCGCACCATGCAGCGGCATGTCGATCACCACCTCGCCCGCGCACGCGCCGTCGGCCGCCGTGCTGTGGGGCAGGCGCGCACCAATGTCCGCCAGAGCGCCGAAGCGGTGCGGCGCGCAGTTGAGCGGCTTTATCCCAATGGCCGTCTCGATATCGCCGGCAGCCGCGACGCTGTGGTCGCAATCGAGCGGCAGGATCTTGACGAGATTTTCGGCAACCTGATCGAAAACGCGGCCAAATACGGCGGTGGCAGCGTGTTCGTGACGATCGATCACGAACCCGATGCCGATCAATGCGTCATCTGGGTCGAGGATGACGGAACCGGCATTCCCGAGGCTGAGCGAACGCGCATTTTCGATCGCGGGGCGCGGCTGGATACGGGCAAGCCCGGCACCGGACTTGGCCTCGCCATCGTGCGCGATGTGGTGGAGATTTACGGTGGCTCTGTCACGCTCGATGAAAGTGAAGATCTGGGCGGATTGCTGGTGGAACTGAGACTGCCACGCGCTTGAGTGCGTCGGGTGTTATTCCGGCCTGTTTTCATGGTGATACGACGACGAGTTCAGCCTGCATTCAAGCCCGCAAGGCAACTGTGCGCTTGATCAGAAGGGGAGCGGACGATGCGGGCAAGACTGGCGAGCGTTCTGGCAGGGGCAGTTATTCTGACTGCCTGCTCCACCACTCAAACTGTATCCGGGTTTGATGGGCAGCGCAGCGTATTCCACAATCCCTATGCTCCGGTTGTGATTGATCATGGCCCTGTCGGCCCCGAACAATGCGTCGGTTGTCCTGACGGAGTATGGGTCGACGGGTTTTTCTACCCCGGTCGTGGTGCCTACGCCTATGACCGCTATGGAACGCGCATCCTTTTGACCCGGCAGGAACGCAGGCAGGCGCGTGAACGCTATCGGCAAGTCAGCGCGCTGATCGAACAGAACCGCGCGATAGAGCAGTTCAACGCCGCCAAGGCCGGGGCTTTGCCGCCGCCGCCAATCCCGTCAGCGCCGCCGATTGCTTCGCAAGGCCCTTCCGCTGAAACAAAGTCTGGGAATGACAGAGGCGGGAGCAGCGCGCCGCCACCAGTACGGCTTCCCGAAAACCGCGAGCCGTTTTAGCGGGCAATCAGCCTTCGCGCGCCTTTTCGTGGTGGCGGATCACCTCATCGATGATGAAGCGCAGGAATTTCTCGCTGAATTCCGGGTCGAGATCGGCCTCTTCGGAAAGTTTGCGCAGCCGCGCGATCTGGCGTGCCTCCCGGTCGGGATCGGCTGGGGGCAGGGTGACCTTGGCCTTGTATTCGCCCACCGCCTGCGTGATGCGAAACCGTTCCGCCAACATGTGAATGATCGCGGCATCGATATTGTCGATGCTCTTGCGGTAGGCGGCCAGCACCGGGTCTCCGGCGGCGGTCTGAGTGGTCGGGCTTTGCGTTTCCTGCGGCATGGGGCGCAGAATTAGCAGCAATTCTGCGCTTGCCAAGCGCGCGACGCAGCACGTATGGCGACGAGCGATGACCGCAGATGTCGTTCCCTTGCCGCGCAAACAGCCGACGCTTGATCCGATGCTGTCGCTGACTGCCAGCGGCATGAATTCGGTCAACACCGTGATTCTGGAACGCATGCAAAGCGAAATTCCGCTGATCCCGCGTTTGGCAGGCCATCTGATTTCGGGCGGTGGCAAGCGTTTGCGGCCAATGCTCACGCTCGCTGGGGCGGAACTGGTCGGATATCAGGGCACCCGCCATCACAAGCTGGCGGCAGCGGTGGAATTCATCCACACCGCGACCTTGCTGCATGACGATGTGGTGGACGGCAGCGAATTGCGCCGGGGCAAGGCGGCTGCCAATATCATCTTTGGAAATCCCGCCACCGTGCTGGTGGGAGATTTCCTGTTCAGCCGCGCGTTCGAGCTGATGACGGAAGATGGCTCTCTGCGCGTTCTCAAGATTCTCAGCCACGCCAGCGCGGTGATCGCCGAAGGCGAAGTGTCGCAATTGAGCGCGCAGCGGCAGATCGAAACCAGCGAAGAACGCTATCTCCACATCATCGGCGCGAAAACCGCAGCCTTGTTCGCCGCGGCCAGCCAGATCAGCGCCGTTGTCGCCGAATGCAGCGACGAACAGGAGCGCGCGCTGGAAGATTACGGTCGCAACCTTGGCGTTGCGTTCCAGCTGGTGGACGATGCAATCGATTACGATTCCGACGCGGCCAGCATGGGCAAGGACCAGGGCGACGACTTCCGCGAAGGCAAGATGACGCTGCCGGTGATCCTCGCCCACGCGCGCGGCGATGCGGATGAGCGCAAGTTCTGGAAGGATGCGATCCTTGGCCACCGTTCTTCGGATGAGGACCTTGCCCACGCGATTGCGCTGATCGAAAAGCACAACGCTCTCGAAGACACGCGGGAAAAGGCGCGGCATTTTGCACAGCGTGCGATCGACGCGATTTCGATCTTCCCCGACAGCAAGGCTCGCGCTGCTATGGCCGAAGCCGCACAATTCGCTGTCGCGCGCGGTTACTGATCGCGCTAGCTAGCCGGGCGTGAGCCCTCAACTGCCCATCAATGCCGTTCTGCCGGATCTCAGGGATGCCTTGTCGCGTTCCGGCGCGGCGGTGCTGATCGCGCCTCCGGGAGCGGGCAAGACCACTGCTGTCGCGCCCGCCTTGCTCGGTGAGCAATGGTGCAAGGGGCAGATCATCATCACTTCACCGCGCCGGGTTGCCGCGCGGGCTGCGGCAGAGCGCATGGCTGAGATGCTGGGCGAACGCGCGGGCGAGACAGTCGGCTACATGACCCGGCTCGACAGCAAGACATCAGCGAAGACGCGCATTCTGGTTGTGACCGAGGCGATCCTTGTGAACCGTCTGGTGGATGATCCGGAGCTTCCGGGTGTTTCCGCCATCCTGTTCGACGAGGCGCATGAACGGCATCTCGACAGCGATCTGGGCCTCGCGCTGGCGCTGGAAACGCGCGAAGTTCTGCGTGATGACCTGCGCGTTCTGGTGATGTCGGCGACGATTGATGGCGCACGCTTTGCCCGGCTCTTGGGCGAGGGCGCGCCGGTGATTGAAAGCGAAGGGCGCAGTTTCCCGCTGGAAATCAGATGGCTGGGTGCCGATCCTGCCAAACGTCTGGAAGACCAGATGGCTTCGGCTGTGCTGACCGCATGGCGCGAGCATGATGGTGACATCCTCGCCTTCCTGCCGGGTGTCGGCGAGATCGAGCGGACCCGTGAGCGGCTTGAGGCGAAGCTTCCGCAAGCCCCGATCCTGCTGCTCCATGGTCAGGTCGAACCCGCGGCGCAGCGCCTTGCGATCCGGCGCGATTCGGAGGGTCGAAGGAGGATTGTTCTGGCGACTGCGATTGCGGAAACCTCGCTGACGCTCGACGGGGTGTCTGTTGTGGTCGACAGCGGCCTTGCACGGTCCGCCCAATATGACCGCGCGGCTGGCACCACGCATCTTGTCACGCATCGGGCAAGTCAGGCCGCTGCTGCACAAAGGGCAGGGCGCGCGGCGCGGCAAGGGCCGGGTGTCGCCTATTGGCTGTGGGAGGAAGGCGGTCATCTGGGGCGGCCCGAATTTGCTCCGCCGGAGATCGAAACAGCCGATCTGACCGCGCTGATGCTCAGGCTCGCCAAATGGGGAACGGGCGATCCGGCTGCGCTGCGCTGGCTGGATCCGCCGCCCGAGGCATCGGTCAAGGCGGCGCGAGCCAGCCTGCTCGCAATCCGCGCTATCCACGATGACGGCAGGATCACCGATTGGGGAGAGAAGATATCAACCTTGCCGCTTGAGCCGCGCTGGGCGGCGGCGGTGCTGGCGGGGGCTGGCAGCGGGCAAGGGGAGAAACTCGCCCAATTTGCCCTGCTTGCGCAGGAGCGGGGGCTTGGCGGCAGAGGCGAAGACCTTGCTCACAGGCTCGATCGCTGGATGCAGGATCGTTCGCCAAGGGCCACCGCCAGTCGCAAGCTGGCTGCGGGCTGGGCGCGACAGGCCGAGCGGATCATGGGCAGAACGGACGCCGAGTGGCGCGACCCGGCAGTGCATCTCGCCTTCGCCATGCCCGACAGGATCGCGCGGCGAAGGGGCAAGTCGGGCGAACAATGGATTTCTGGCGGAGGTCGCGGTTTCCAGCTTGATCCGACTTCACCGCTGGCTCGGGCGGAATGGATGGTGATCGCCGATGCACAGGGCGAGGCCAAAGGGGCGCGGATCACAGCCGGAGTGGAAATCGATCCGGCCCTGATTGATCAGGATCTGGGCGATTTGATCGAGTCGCGATCGGCTTTGAACTGGAATGCCAAGGAGGGTCGCGTCGAGGCGCGGCTCGAAAAGCGGCTTGGCGCGATCACTATGGCAAGCGGCCCCGATCCACAGCCTGACCCAAGCGCCATTGTGGACATGCTTGTGGAGAAAGCCCGGGACAGGCTGGGGGGAATTCTCCCCGCGGCGCTTCTGGCACGAGGGCGCTACGCCGGAATCGAGAGCCTGACGGATGCCGGATTGCAGGGAAGTATCGACCTGTGGCTCCGGCCGCTGCTCGATGGCCGCCGCGATCTTGATGTTGCCAAGGCAAGGTTGGCCGATGCCGTGCTGAACACGCTCGACTGGAATGATCGCCAGACGCTCGATCGCGCGGCGCCGACCCATTTCACCTCTCCCGCCGATACGCGCCATGCCATCGATTATTCAGGTGATGACGCGCCCAGCGTGGAGGTGCGGGTGCAGGCCCTGTTCGGGCTGGACAACCACCCGATGATCGGGCGGACGCCTTTGCTGCTGAAGCTGACCAGTCCGGCCGGGCGTCCAATCCAGTCCACGCGCGATCTGCCCAGATTCTGGCGCGGTTCGTGGGCTGACGTGGCCAAGGATATGAAGGGTCGTTATCCCAAGCATCGCTGGCCGGATCAGCCCTGGCTGGAAAAGCCAAGCCTCAAGACCAAAAACGCCTTCAATCGCGAATAGGTTTGGACTATCGGACCCGTAGACAAGGGATCACGAACAATGACCGCAATCATCTACCAGCAACCCAAGAGCGCGATGCAATCGGGTAAGGCGAAGACCGATGTCTGGGTGCTCGAATTCGAGGGGAGCGAGGCACGCAAGCCCGATCCGCTGATGGGATGGACCGGAAGCGGTGACACGCAGGCGCAGGTGAAGCTGAATTTCCCGACGAAGGAAGCGGCGAAGGCCTATGCCGAGAAATACGGCATCACCGCCCGCGTGCACGCTTCCCCGCCGAAAAAGCTCAAATTGCAGGCCTACGCCGACAATTTCCGGTAAGCGGCTGCTGCCAGCGCATCAGCCTTTGTAGCGGATGCGCCCGGCATTATAGAGCGCGCGGCAATCGCTTGCATCGCGCATGGTGTCTTCCTCCAGCAGGACGCTGGCCATGCCGTCCCCTGCAAAGCGCGGATCGTCGCATTCGCCATCATTGGCCCACTGGCTGCTGTCGTCACCGAAGCTCCAGCTTCCCGCGGCGCGCCGCATCTGGATTGCGCCTGACTGATACAGGCCGCGGCAGTCTGTGGCATCGCGCAGACGATCGGCGTCGAGCAGGGTCGCCGCCATGCCGCGTCCCGTGAAGCGAGGGTCATCGCACTCGCCATCATTGGCCCACTGGCTCGAATTGTCGCCAAAATCGACATAACGGGTCAGCAAGCGGATGCGCCCCGCATCATAAAGTGCACGACAATCGTTGGCATCGCTCATGGTATCTTCGTCAAGCAGGGTTGCGGCCATCCCGCTGCCTTCGAAGCGCGGATCATCGCACTCGCCATCATTGGACCATGTGCTTGAGTTGTTGCCGAAATTCACTTCCTGCGCGTGTGCCGGCGCTGCGGTGAATGTGGCCGCCATCGCAAAGGCACAGACGGCAGAAATTGGCTTCTTCATGATAATACCCCTCCAGCGGACCCGAGAATGTCCATCGGCTTCGCCGCATTAACTCCGGCTGAAGTCACGATCAGTCGCCCGCATCTGCGGAATTAGCACGCTTTGAGCGCAAAGCAGGTTGAAAATTTCGCCCCGCTCGTCATATGGGGGCTCGGGAGTCGGGTGGACGTTTGCGTTCGCTCACCGGGTCAGGTCCGGAAGGAAGCAGCCCAGGTGAATTGCGGCGGGTCGCTCGGCTCCTTTTCCATTCAGTTCAGTCAAGCGATACGCCAAGCTCGCGGGCCTTGGCTTCCAACGCCGCGTGCGCGGCCCCGGTCTGTTTGAGCGTGATCGCATCGACCTCCCGGACCCAGATCTGGAAATCGGCGAGAGCAAGGCAAAATGCCTGAGGATCTTCCGCCGTCCTTGCGTCTCCCATCCGTTTGACGATCGGCATCATGTCGAGCACTTTTTCCATTGCAGCCAGCGGGTTGCCGGTGGGACTGGCATAACCCGAAGCCTCCATCACAAGGCCAACGATATCCATCGTCTCGATCTTGCCTGATTGGTCCAGCTTCCAGATCATCCAAGTCGTCAGCCGGTCGCGATAGCTTGTGCGTTCCAGCATCTTGGCGCTGAACCTGTCGGAAAACCGATCTTCGGCGAGCAGGTCGCGCATTTCGGACAGGACGGCCTCGTCGGCGCAGCGCGTGGCGTTGAGGGAGGCGGGAATATCGACCTGAGGCATTGCTGGGCGCGGCGTGCCTTCGGGCAACCGGCCGAACGCTTCCCCGAACTGGGCGCGGGTCAAATCTTCGCGTGAACAGGTCAGGCTGACTTCGCCCAAGCCATGATCGAGAGCGAGAAACACCCGCGTCGGCTCGCCTTCGACTTCGACAGTCTTTTCGAAGCTCATCCAGCCCACGGCGCTGATCATGCTCATCGGTGTGTTGTCGTAGTCGCGGTAGACATAGGTCCACCCGCCGTCCGCTTCGAGAACCTCACCGATTTGCGACATGATGTCCTGCGCCAGTTCCTCATCGGCCAGCTTGAAGGAATAGGTCATCTGGAACAGCCGGTTGCTCCACGCTGTCGACATCGGTTTAGCGGTGTCGAACGGAGCGTAGCTGTCCGGCATGACCAGACCGGGCGTGATCAATTGCTCCACCCTCGTGCTGCCGGGCACTCCCGTTTCGCCAAATGCATACTGCATCGCGCCATTGGGAGAGCACATCCGCTCAAGCCGCTGGGCAGACAGGTTTGCCAGTGAAATCGGCGTATCCGTTGCCGTCGACGAGGTGCTGTCGCCAACCGGCTGAGCAAAGGTCGGCGCCGCCATGCCAAGAGCCAGGGATGCCGCGATCAGGGAAGAGATTTTCATCGCGGTGATCTATTCCCGGCACGGCCCAATGACAATGCGGATCGTGCAAAACCGGGGTGCTTTGCAATCGACATCCTTGCTACCAGCGCCTAGCTTGCGGCCGTGCACGATTCCGATCCCGACCTTGACGAACACGAAGAAGAAAACGGCCCGACGGCTGCCGAGCTTGAGGCTGCCGGGCAGAATTCGATGTTTGGCGGGGCGGATATGGGCGAAGCGCCGCCGCCTCCACCCGCGCCGCCGCCTGCTGCCGCGCCAGCTGCCGATTCAAGCCAGCCCTATCGCGTGCTCGCGCGGAAATATCGCCCGCAGACCTTTTCGCAGCTGATCGGGCAGGAACCGATGGTGCGCACGCTCGCCAATGCGATCGAGCGTGACCGGCTGGCGCATGCGTTCCTGATGACGGGGGTACGCGGGGTCGGGAAGACATCGACCGCGCGCCTGATCGCCAAGGCGTTGAACTGCATAGGTCCGGACGGGCAGGGAGGGCCGACGATTGATCCTTGCGGGCAGTGCGAGCCGTGCCGGGCGATTGCCGAAGGGCGGCACATCGACGTGATCGAGATGGACGCGGCGAGCCACACCGGGGTCGATGACGTTCGCGAGATCATCGAACAGGTGCGCTACGCGGCGGTTTCGGCGCGCTACAAGATCTACATCATCGATGAAGTGCACATGCTCTCGCGCAACGCCTTCAACGCGCTGCTCAAGACGCTGGAAGAGCCGCCCGCGCATGTGAAGTTCCTGTTCGCCACCACCGAGGTCGAAAAGCTGCCCGTGACGGTGCTCAGCCGCACGCAGCGGTTTGACCTCAGGCGCATCCCGGCAGACTTGCTGGCCGGGCATTTCGGCAATGTCTGCAAGGCCGAAGGGGTGGAGGCCGAGGAAGAGGCGCTGCGCATCATCGCCGCCGCTGCCGAAGGTTCGGTGCGTGACGGGCTTTCGATCCTCGATCAGGCGATTGCCCATGCCGACATGGATTCCGAAGGCAAGGTCACGGCAGAGCGGGTGCGCGACATGCTCGGCCTTGCCGACAAGAGCGCGCAACGCCGCCTGCTTGGCCATATCCTCGAAGGCGACGCCAAGGCGCTGCTGGCCGGGATTGACGAGCAATATGCGCTGGGCGTCGAGCCGCTGGCGCTTATGCGTGCGTTGATGGATCTGGTGCACCGGATCACGGTCGCGCAGGTATCCGGCGGAGAGCCCGATGCGCCAAGCGAGGAGGAGCGCACCGCGCTTGCCGCATTCGCGGCAAAACTGGGAGCGCCCGAACTGCACCGGCTTTGGCAATTGCTGCTGAAAGGGCATGAGGAAGTGCGTCAGGCGCCGGATCCTCTGGTGGCGCTGCAAATGGCGCTGTTGCGGGTGCTGCACGCCGCCGAAATGCCCGATCCGGGCAAGCTGGCAAGGCGGATAGAGGAATTGGCGAAGGGCGGGGCGATTGCCGCAGCGCCTGCTGCTCCCGCTGCCGATGCGGGCGCCGGTGCCGGTGGGACGCCGTCTGCCCAATTCCCCAGCGATTCCCAGCTAGAATGGGGCGCGCTGGTGGATCAGGTCGATGCATCCGGCCAGTTGCGCGTCGCTCAGATGATGCGCGACCGGGTGCGGGTGATCGCGCTTTCGCCGGAGCGGCTGGTTTTCGAACAGGCGGACAATTTCCCCGACGATCCTTCTCCCGATATACGCGACGCGCTGTTCAAGCTGACGGGCAAGCGTTGGCTGGTCGAACGCGGGGAGGGCGATGCCAGCCCCAGCCTGCGTGAAATCGCCGAGACCGAGGCGAAGGAAGCGCGAGAGCGGATCGAAAGCCACCCGCTGGTGCAGGCGACCATGAACGCCTTTCCCGATGCCGAACTGATTGACCCCCAAGACACTGTTGCCAGCGCCTCATCGGCGGGCGGCAGATGGAACTGACCGAAAGGACCCCCAAGATGAAATCGATGGAAGAGATGATGGCTGCCGCACAGCAGGCCGCTGAAACCATCCAGAAGCAGATGAACGAGATGCAGGTGAAGCTCGACTCGATCGAAGTCGAGGGCACCGCAGGAGGCGGCCTTGTGAAGGTGCGCGCTTCAGCCAAGGGCCGCATCCTGGGTGTCAGCATCGACGACAGCCTGATGAAACCGGAAGAAAAGGGCATCGTCGAAGACCTCGTCACCGCCGCCTTCAACGATGCGCGCGACAAGGCTGATCGGGTGTCGAATGATCAGATGAAGGAAATGCAGGGCAGCATGGGCTTGCCGCCGGGCTTCAACCTGCCGGGCATGGGGTGAGCGTCACCGCCGCTTCCACAGCTTCCTGAACCCCGGCATTGCGGGGGAGGGGAGGCCTTCCCATATTCGGGCAAACGGCGCGCCCCAATGGCGGCCTCGGATAACAGAATATGACCCAAAGCTTTCCTCTCCTCCCCTTGCGCGACATTGTCGTGTTCCCCGGCATGGTCGTGCCGCTGTTCGTCGGGCGCGACAAATCTGTTGCCGCGCTCGAAGCGGCGATGGAAACGTCGAAGGACATATTCCTGCTCGCCCAGCTCGATCCGGGCTGCGACGATCCCGAAGGCGATGACCTTTACGATGTCGGCGTCGTCGCGCGGGTGCTGCAATTGCTGAAACTGCCCGACGGCACTGTGCGAGTGCTGGTCGAAGGCGTCGAGCGCGCGAGCCTTGCCTTACTGCGGACCGAAGAAGACTACGTTGTTGCCGAAGTATCGGTGACAGAGCCGGAAACCGTTGCCGGAACCGAAGTCACCGCGCTGATGCGGCAAGTGGTCGAACAGTTCGGCGAATATGCCAAGCTCAACAAGAAGATGGGCGAGGAAACCAATGTCGATCTGACCGATGTCGATGACGCTGGCCAACTGGCCGACACCATCGCCGCGGCGCTGAATGCCAAGGTTTCGGACAAGCAATCCTTGCTGACCGAGGTCAACCCGTTGAAGCGGCTCGAACTCGTCATGGCCTTCATGGAAGGCGAATTGTCGGTGCTGCAGGTCGAGCGCAAGATCCGCGGGCGCGTGAAGCGCCAGATGGAGAAGACCCAGCGCGAATATTACCTCAACGAACAGCTGAAGGCGATCCAGAGCGAACTGGGCGGCGGTGACGGCGAAGAGGCCGACGAAATCGCCGAACTGACCGACAAGATCGAGAAAACCAAGCTTTCGAAAGAGGCCAAGGCCAAGGCGAAATCGGAGCTTAAGAAGCTCAAGGGCATGCAGCCCATGAGCGCCGAGGCAACCGTGATCCGCAATTACCTCGATGTGCTGCTGGGCCTGCCCTGGGGCAAGAACAGCCGCATCAAGAAGGATATCGGCAAGGCGCAGGAAATCCTCGATGCCGATCACTACGGGCTTGAAAAGGTCAAGGACCGGATCATCGAATATCTCGCCGTGCAGGCGCGCACCAACAAGCTGAAGGGGCCGATCCTGTGCCTCGTCGGCCCTCCGGGTGTGGGCAAGACCTCGCTTGGCAAGTCGATTGCAAAGGCGACGGGCCGCGAATTTGTGCGCCAGTCGCTGGGCGGCGTGCGCGACGAGGCCGAAATCCGTGGCCACCGGCGCACCTATATCGGCTCGATGCCGGGCAAGATCGTCAACAATCTGCGCAAGGCCGGGACGAGCAATCCGCTGTTCCTGCTCGATGAAATTGACAAGCTGGGGCAGGATTTCCGGGGCGATCCGGCTTCGGCGCTGCTCGAAGTGCTGGATCCGGAACAGAACAACAAGTTCCAGGATCACTATCTGGAGCTGGATCTGGACCTGTCGAACATCATGTTCGTCACCACCGCCAACAGCCTCGATCTGCCGCAGCCGCTGCTTGACCGGATGGAGATCATCCGGCTCGAAGGCTATACCGAGGACGAGAAGGTCGAGATCGCCAAGCGCCACCTGATTGATCGCCAGATCAAGGCTCATGGATTGAAGAAGGGCGAATTCGAGCTGACCGAGCCGGCCCTGCGCGATCTGATCCGCTACTACACCCGCGAAGCCGGTGTCCGCACGCTGGAGCGCGAGATCGCCCGGCTGGCCCGCAAGAGCCTGCGCAAGATACTCGAAAAGGAAGTCGCCTCCGTTTCGATCACGCCCGAGAACCTTGGCGACTTCGCCGGGGTGCGCAAGTTCAAGCACGGGATGAGCGAGGACGAGCCGCAGGTCGGTGCTGTCACGGGGCTTGCATGGACATCGGTGGGCGGTGAACTGCTCACCATCGAATCGGTGACCACCCCGGGCAAGGGGGAGATCCGAACGACCGGGAAACTGGGCGATGTGATGCAGGAAAGCGTCGCTGCCGCATTTTCCTTCGTGAAGGCGCGTGCGCCCAGCTACGGTATCAAGCCGTCGCTGTTCCAGCGCAAGAACGTGCACATCCACTTGCCCGAAGGTGCCGTGCCAAAGGACGGCCCCAGCGCGGGTATTGGGATGGTGACATCAATCGTATCGACCCTGACGGGCGCTGCTGTGCGCCCCGACGTGGCGATGACGGGCGAAGTCACCCTGCGTGGCCGGGTGCTGGCGATTGGCGGGCTCAAGGAAAAGCTGCTGGCCGCCCTGCGCGGCGGGATCACCACGGTGCTTATTCCTGAAGAGAATGTGAAGGATCTCGTCGAACTTCCTGAAAATGTGAAGGAAGGGCTGGAGATCATTCCGGTGAGCCATGTCGATCAGGTGCTGCAACACGCGCTGGTTGAAATGCCCGCACCAATCGAGTGGACCGAAGCGGATGATCTGGCCTCGCAGCCGACGGCGCAGGGACAGGCGGTCGGCAGCGGCGGTTCTGACGTGCCAACCGCGCATTGATCGGATAGAGCCGCGCATGCTTGTCGCGATTCGCGGTAGGGTCGCTTGATGTTTCGGAATTTGACGGTGTGTCGCATCGCTCTGGCGGTGCGAAGGCCGGCTATGTCGTTGCCCTGTCTTGATCAGACTGGCTTCTGAATGGCTCTATTCCGGGAGATTTGTCTTTGACAGCCTCCGCAAAAAGGTTTCAATCTACCGCCTTTGCGGCTTGGCGATTCACCAATTCCGATTTCAATAAAATAGAGGGGACGACGAGATGAATAAAAATGACCTGATCAGCGCGGTTGCCGAATCCAGCGGACTTTCCAAGAATGATGCGTCGAACGCCGTAGAAGGCGTTTTTGAAGCCATTCAGAAGGCTTTGGCAAATGGTGACGAAGTGCGCCTGGTCGGGTTTGGGACCTTCGCGGTTGCCAAGCGCAAGGCCTCGATGGGCCGCAACCCGCGCACCGGCGAACCGATGCCGATCAAGGCTTCCAACCAGCCCAAGTTCAAGGCCGGCAAGGGCCTCAAGGACGCGGTGAACTGATCCGGCCGGATTAGACCGCAACGGCGCCTGACCTGGCGCTAGCGAATAAAAGAACCCCGCCTGCCACATGCCGTGGCAAGCGGGGTTTCTTTTTGCTCTGCAATCAGCGCGACAGGTCGAGCAATGCCGTAGGCGCGGTTTTGGTGCGCGGTGAGATTGCCCAGGTCAGCACCTCGCCATTGGGCGAGCGGCTGGCCCCTTCATCGGTGTTGTTGGCCATGATGCGACCACTGGTGACGATGGTGAAGGTGCCTTCGACAGTCGGAAATTCGGGCATCTTCGGCCCGTCCTCACCTTCGTCGCTGATAGCCGACAACCCTGCGAGGCCTGCCATGCCGCCCATCATCGCGGCCAAAGGATTGGCATCATTCTCGGCAGCGAAGCCGGGGGCGTTGATTCGCACGACATCGCCCTTGCGCAGGATGATCTGGACGAACGGATTGGTCGTCGGGAAATCCTCGATCACGGGGAACATGAAGTCGTGGTTCAGCTCTCCGGTGACGGAATAGCGGATGTCAAACAGGCCATCGCCCTTGGCTTCGACCTTTTCCCACCCTTCCTGCCGCAGCAGCAGCCGCGTCAGCTCGGCGGTGGCTTCGGGGTTGGCCGGGTCGATCCCAGCCATCAGCGCTGCCATCTGTTCCGATTTGCGCGCAGCCTCCGCCGCGCGCGCCTCCGCCCCGGCTTCCCATTCGGCGCGCTGGCCGGCGATTTCATTCCGGCTGCATTCGCGTTCTTCGAATGTGTTGTCGTTGAAGCAGGGTTTGGGCTCGAACGTTTCGGGCGCGTTGCCCATCTCGGCAAGCTGCGAAAGCCCGACGAAGAAGATTTCGCCTTCGTAGGTGAAGGTGAATTGGTCGGGTTCTGTCAGGATCAGTTCCGAGGTGAATTTGCCCGGCGTGACGAAACAGCCGGAAAGCACCATCGAAAGGCCCGCCAACAGGGCGGTGGCCGCCATCCGTGTCGCTTGGTGCATTCTCATCGCCAATCCTCCCTTTGTGTATTCATCCAGTCGGGCGCGTCGCCACGGCGTACAATGCAATCGCTGCTGCATTGGAAACATTAAGACTTTCGATATCCGACGATATCGGCAGCTTGGCCAAGGCATCGCAATGAGCGGCGATATTATGCCGCAAACCTTCGCCCTCCGCACCCAGAACAATGGCGAGCGCCCCCACCGGCATCGCTTCGGCGAGGGTTGCTTCGGCTTCACCAGCCATGCCAATGCGCCAGTATCCGGCTTCGGCCAGTTCATCGAGCGCCCTTGCGAGGTTCACCACCCTGATCCACGGCACAACCTCCAGCGCGCCCGAGGCCGATTTCGCCACCACCCCACCTTCGGGCGGAGCATGGCGATCCTGCGTGACGATGCAGGCGGCGTTGAACGCGGCGGCAGATCGCAGGATCGCGCCGACATTGTGCGGATCAGTCACCTGATCGAGTACGACAACAGGCCGTGCCGGATCGCCGTCCGCCACCTCGTCGAGAAACCGGTCTTCCAGCGGCTCGCATTCCAGAACTAGCCCCTGATGCGGCGCGTCCTTCGCCACCAGACGCGCCAGATCGGCGACATCGGCATATTCCACCGGAAAATCGGGCGGCAATTCTCCGTCGAGGCTCTCGATTCCCTCGCGCGTCGCCCACAATTTGCGATGCTGGCGATCGGGGTTTTTCAGGGCGGCTTCGACCGGATGGCGTCCCCACAGCCGGACATAGCCGGAGGTAGCCCGACCGGAACCGCGCCCTCCCTTCATCCGTCCCGCGCGTCCGCGCAGTGCGCGTTTCTTGTCACCTTTGGCCATTTGTCGTCCTGATATCTGAAGTTCTGATGCTCCCCTGCCAGTCGCCCCATTGACAGGCAAGCGTCGCTTCGCCAAAGGGGCGCCTCTCGGCAGCGGGGCCCTTGTGGCCGCGCGCATTTTTCGGAGCCGCGAAAGCTCCCGAAAGGCCCATGTGTGGACAGGTGGCCGAGTGGTTAAAGGCAGCAGACTGTAAATCTGCCCGCGCAAGCGTACGCTGGTTCGAATCCAGCCCTGTCCACCACCGGCCTGCTTCTGACATTTGAGGATTGCCACAATCACAGGCTTGCAGCGTCTGAGGTCGAGGCCTAATGCCTGCGCCCCATGCAAGACACCCTTTCGCAAACGGCGCAAGACGGCGCCAAGCTGACCGGTCGCCCGGTCATTTCCGCAACCGGGCTTTTCACCCCTGCGGAATCGATCACGAATGAAGAGCTGGTCGCCAGCTTCAACGAATATGTTGACCGGTTCAACGCGGCCAACGCGGCCGCCATCGAAGCGGGCGAGATGGAGGCCTTGCAGCATTCCTCGGTCGAATTCATCGAGAAGGCGAGCGGGATCAAGGCGCGCCACGTGATGAGCAAGGCGCCGATTCTCGATCCCGACATCATGGCGCCGCGCTGGGATGCGCGATCGAATGAACAATGGTCGATGATGGCCGAAATCGGTGTCGCGGCTGCCAAACAGGCGCTTGAGCGGGCCGGGCGCAAGCCAGAGGATGTCGATGCGGTACTGTGCGCGGCATCGAACATGGAGCGTCCCTATCCCGCGATGGCGATCGAGATCCAGCAGGCGCTGGGCATCGAAGGTTTCGGCTTCGACATGAACGTAGCCTGTTCCTCCGCCACTTTCGGCATCCAGACGGCAGCCGATTACATCCGTGCGGGCAATGCCAAGAGCGTGCTGGTGGTCAGCCCGGAAATCACTTCGGGCCATCTCAACTGGCGCGACCGTGACAGCCATTTCATCTTCGGCGATGTCGCCACCGCGGTGCTCGTCGAAGACGCAGCCATCGCCCCGGCAAAGCACTGGGAAATCCTAGGCACCAAGCTGAAGACGGTGTTTTCCAACAACATCCGCAACAATTTCGGCTTCCTCAACCGGGCCAACCCCGAAACCGCCGGAACGGCTGACAAGCTGTTCGTCCAGGAAGGGCGCAAGGTGTTCAAGGAAGTGGTGCCGATGGTCGCGCAGATGATCATCGACGAAGCGCAGCGGCTTTCGCTCGAACCGACGGCACTGCGTCGCCTGTGGCTGCATCAGGCGAATGCCGGGATGAACCGCCTGATCGCGCACAAGGTGCTGGGCCATGAAGCCAATGATGACGAAAGCCCGACGGTGCTCGACACCTATGGCAACACGTCAAGCGCGGGTTCGATCATCGCCTTCCACCTGAACAGCGATGATCTGGCTGCCGGTGACACCGGGCTGATCTGCAGCTTTGGCGCGGGCTATTCGGCAGGGACAGTGTTCGTCCGCAAGACCGCCTGATCGCGCGCATCGGTCCATTTGTCCCACGCAGCGACAATCCGCTGCGAAACGGCCCAGATCGCGGCGACCGCCAGCAGCGAAACAAGCCCGTCTACCGCATAATGGTAGGCCAGGTGGACGCTGCTGATCCATGTGATGAAGAAGAACACGGCGAAGAACGCGCCCCATTTGGGTGAGATGCGGCGCACCGCGATCCAGTAAAGGAAAGCGATGGCGCAATGCATGCTGGGCATGGCGGTGATCCCGCTGCCAAGGCCGCTCTGATCCTTGCCATACCATTCCAGCAGCATTTCCTGCACCGGCAGCACCATGATCGGCACCTGTTCGTTGGCCGCGTACAGATAGGCCATCTGCGCGTCGAAAGTGCTGTTGCCCAACATGGGGCCGACAAAGCACGGGCCAACCGAGGCGAGCCAGGTCGCCATCGCCCCGCCGACGAGCGTCCAGCTGAGCACATAGGACAGGAAGAACTGCCGCCGCACCCGGCTGTCGATATTGGCGAAGGCGAAGAACATCACGCCCGGATAGAGCAGCAGGAACCACAGGTGGTACAGCAGCGCCAAAGTAGCGGTAACGATCGGATAGCCGAGCACCGGCTGCAACACCTGCCATGCATCTTGGCCAAAGAAGATCGCCCGGTCCCATTCGATGAAGGCGCGGTCCCAGGTGTAGGCATTGAACAGCGGAATCGCCGATTTCATCTTTGAAAAATACGGCAGAAGGAAGATCGCGACCCCAAGCATGGGCAGACCGGCGGCAACGCGCAGCCTGAATTCGGGGGTGGAATAGCGCGCCTTGAGATGGGCGACCGGGCTATCGGGGCGGTGGCGATGCAATTCGCGCACCGCATCCCAGCAGGCCAGCACCACCACGAACATGAAGAATATCTGCGAATTGGCGAGTATGCCGGTGACACCTGGGTTGATTCCATGTGCCGCGAGCAGGCTCACGCACAGGATCATCAACGCGCAGCCGATGGCATAGATCGGCACTTCTCCCAGCCATCGCTGTGCGAGCGGGCTCGCAGTGGCTTGGCCGGATGGCGTGCCGGGCGTCGTTGCTGCCGTGTCCATTGGGCGAAATTGCTCCCGTACTGCCCGCTGCGATCCTTCGTCCGGCAAATAGGGTAAACATCTCACTAAAGTGTGAATGGGCTCAATCGGTTGCGCACGCTCGCTTGCGAGGCGTTGCGCCACAGCCTAGAGGCGTAGGCATGGCAGGTGAAATTCTCGACAATCAGGGCCGCGGCGAAGCAAGCTGGGGTTGGCCCCCGATCCATCCCGAAGGTCGCAAATATGGCGTGATCGCCATCGCGATTTCTCTCATCCCGCTCCTGATCTTCGATTGGGAGATCATCGGCTGGCCGCTGTTGCTGCTGTCGCTGGGCGTCTTCGCGTTCTTCCGCGATCCCGAACGCGTGGTGCCGCAGGGCGACAATTCGATCGTCGCGCCGGCTGACGGTCTGGTGACGCTGATCACCACGGTGGAGCCGCCGGTGGAATTGCAGGTGGATGACGGCTCGGGCAATCCGGGACTTCCGGCTGGTCCGGTCACGCGCATTTCGATTTTCATGAGCGTGTTCGACGTACACATCAATCGCGCGCCGATTGCGGGCACCGTACGACGGGTCGTCTATGTGCCGGGGAAGTTCGTGAATGCCGATCTCGACAAGGCGAGCGAAGAGAACGAGCGCCAGCACATCCTGATCGAAGGCGGCGATGGCCTCGCCATCGGCTTTACCCAGATCGCCGGACTGGTCGCGCGCCGCATCGTCCCGTTCGTGAAGCCGGGCGATATGGTGGCCAAGGGGCAGCGCGTGGGCCTGATCCGGTTTGGCAGCCGGGTCGATGTCTATCTGCCCGCGGGCACCGATGCCAAGGTGATGATGGGGCAGAAGATTGTCGCAGGCGAGACGGTGCTGGCGGAAATCGGCGCGACCCAGCTGATCGAAGGGATTGCGCAATAGTGATCGCCGCAGGCGGTCGCGCGCAGGATTGCAGGACGTTCCATTGAAGAAGCGCTCCATCTCCCGGTTCAAGCCGCAATTGCCCGCCCGGGTCGGCCCGAAGGCGGCTGAGGACGAGGACTCGAAGGAAGCGACCGACGGACGCGGGCTGAGCCTGCGGGCGATGCTGCCCAATGCGATCACCGCGGCGGCGCTGTGCGCGGGGCTTACGGGCGTTCGTTTCGCGATTGAGGAGCAGTGGGCCTATGCCGTGCTGGCGGTGGCGCTGGCGGGCGTGCTGGACGGGATCGACGGACGGATCGCGCGGCTGCTCAATGCGCAATCGCGCTTTGGTGCGGAGCTGGACAGTCTGGCGGATTCGCTGTCTTTCGGGATGGCGCCTGCGCTGATCCTCTACATGTGGTCCTTGCAGGATTTGCCCCGGTTCGGGTGGTTTGCCGCGCTCGCCTTCGCGATCTGCTGCGCGCTGCGGCTCGCTCGCTTCAATGCGCGGATCGATGTTGAGGACCAGCCGCACAAATCCGCCGGTTTCCTGACCGGGGTTCCCGCGCCTGTCGGAGCAGGGCTGGCGTTCACACCGTGCTATCTCTGGATCGAGACGGGAATGGATATCTTCCGCGATCCGGTGATCCTGGCAATCTGGTTGGCGGTGATCGCGATCCTGCTGATTTCGAACATGGCAACGCTAAGCTGGACGGCGATCAGGCCGCGCCGCGATGTGCGCCTGCCGCTGCTTGCGTTCTCGGCCATGGCGTTTGCGGCCTTGCTGCTGGAGCCGTGGTGGACGCTGACCGCGATCAGCGCGGTCTATCTGGCGTTGATGCCCTATGCGTTGATCAAATACGGCAAGATCAAGCGGCGCCGGGCAGAGGCGGCGATCAGCCAGCAATCTGAGTGACGGGCAGGGGAAGGCGGCGCGCATAGGGGCGCGTGGCGGCTGCCAGAGTCCGGCGGGCCGGGCGGCGCAGGCGAACTTCATGCGCGTGAACCTGCGGGACGAACCCGGCGCGCAGCAAGGCCTGTTCGCGCTTCACCGCGCGATAGGCCGCTTTCCCGCGCAGCCAGCTGTCCAGCAGGCTGAGAGCCGTGGCGATGGTCGCGAGAATTAGCAGGCAGGTGGCAATCGTGGCGATCATCTCGAAGGTCTCCGTATCCGACGTTCAGCGTTTGTTCTGATCACTTTGTTCCCCAGGTGTTCCACTTAGTCAAGAAGTTTGTTCCACTTGTGTTCCAAAGCGGCGTTTGGCACTAGATTTTGTGGAGGAAGGCGGCTAATGGCGCGACCTCGTTGATGGCCCGTTCCGAATCATTCGGCGGCGAATCAGCGAAATTCACATGGAAGGCGCAACATACCGGTGCTGCCCGCGGGATCTCCGCAGGTCGGTTCCATGCTTTCCAGAGGAACAACCGGAAAGGAAATACCTATGGCGGCCACTACCGTCACCATGCAGCAATTGATCGAGGCCGGCGCACACTTCGGCCACCAGACCCACCGCTGGAACCCGCGGATGAAGCCGTACATCTTCGGCGCCCGCAACGGTGTTCACATCATCGACCTGTCGCAGACCGTGCCGCTGTTCGCGCGCGCGCTCGATTTCGTCGAGCAGACTGTCCGCGCAGGCGGCAAGGTGCTGTTCGTCGGCACCAAGCGTCAGGCGCAGGAGCCGATCGCCGAAGCAGCCCGCATGTCGGGCCAGCACTTCGTCAACCACCGCTGGCTGGGCGGCATGCTCACCAACTGGAAGACGATCAGCGGTTCGATCAAGCGTCTCAAGACCCTTGAAGAGCAGCTTTCGGGCGACACCAGCGGCTTCACCAAGAAGGAAGTCCTCCAGCTCACCCGTGAGCGTGACAAGCTCGAACTCTCGCTCGGCGGTATCCGTGACATGGGCGGCATTCCGGACGTGATGTTCGTGATCGACGCCAACAAGGAAGACCTCGCCATCAAGGAAGCAGCCGTGCTCGGCATTCCGGTGATCGCGGTGCTCGACACCAACACCGATCCGACCGGCATCGCATTCCCGGTTCCGGGTAATGACGATGCGGCGCGTGCGGTGCGTCTGTACTGCCAGGCGATCGGCGATGCCGCCATCGCGGGCAAGGGCGGCGCGGTGCAGGCCTCGGGCGAAGATTTCGGCGCGATGGAAACTCCGCCGGCTGAACCGACCGCTGAAGCTCCGGCTGAAGAAGCGACTGCTGAAGAAGCCTGATCCGTTTCGTAATGCGGCGCGCGCAACCCGCGCGTCACAATTGAAGACTAGCGCGCCGGGCATCCGCAACCCATTCTTGGGCGGTCCCGGCGCCCAAAACCCTATTAGAAGGAATTTCCCATGGCCGATTTCACCGTCGCCGATGTGAAGAAGCTGCGCGAAAAGACCGGCGCAGGTATGATGGACGCCAAGAAGGCGCTCGCCGAAGCAGGGGGCGATATCGAAGCCGCCGTTGACGCTCTGCGCGCCAAGGGCCTCGCCACCGCTCAGAAGAAGTCGAGCCGCACCGCGGCTGAAGGCCTCGTCGGCGTCGCCGTCGAAGGCACCGCTGGCGTGGCTGTCGAAGTCAACTCGGAAACCGACTTCGTCGCCAAGAACGACAAGTTCCAGGATTTCGTCCGCAAGACCACCGCTGCGGCGCTGACGATCGACAGCGACGACGTCGAAGCGCTCAAGGGCGCTGCCTATCCCGACGGCGGCACCGTTGGCGACAAGCTGACCGACAACGTCGCCACCATCGGCGAAAACCAGCAGATCCGTCGCATCAAGACCGTTTCGGTCGGCTCGGGCGCGGTCGTTTCCTACGTCCACAACGCCGCTGCCGAAGGCCTCGGCAAGATCGGCGTTCTCGTCGCGCTTGAGAGCGATCTGGCTGCCGACGTGCTCGAACCGTTCGGCAAGCAGCTGGCCATGCACATCGCTTCGATGTTCCCGATGGCTCTGAACGCCGAAGGGCTGGACCCCGAAGTGATCGCGCGTGAACGTGCAATCGCTGCGGAAAAGGCTGCCGAAAGCGGCAAGCCGGCCGAAGTGCAGGCCAAGATGGTCGATGGCGCAATTGCCAAGTTCGCCAAGGAAAACGCGCTGCTCAGCCAGATGTTCGTGATGGACAACAAGAGCACCGTCGAAGCCGTGGTTGCCAAGTTCGGCAAGGACAACGGCGGCAGCGTGCAGCTGACCGACTACGTCCGCTTCCAGCTGGGCGAAGGCATCGAGAAGGAAGAAAGTGACTTTGCCGCAGAAGTGGCAGCCGCTGTCGCTGGCTAAGTCCTAACCGACTTCAAACAAAATAAAAGGCCGGCGCAGGAAGACCTGCGGCGGCCTTTTTCATTGCGCGGCCAAGGACAGCGCAACGACCTCGCCATCGCGCAGCACCGATAGCACGCGGGCGGTGTCTGCGGGACGATCCTCGATCAGCCACCGCATCGCCTCACATTGCTGCGCGGGATCGGTCAGCGCGCGTCCGTCAATCGCCGCCACCTCGTCGCCCAGCCTCAATCCAGCCTGCTCGGCAGGGGAGCCTGCGTAGAGTTGCACCACCCTGGCCGTGCCATCGATCATGCTGATCGCATAGCCGGGATGCGCCTTGGGCGTCGCCGGGTGCGAGCGCTCACGCAGCAGCATCCGCTTGCCGGGATAATCGAGCGTCACGTCGTAGCGGTCGAGCATCCCCAGACCGATCAACGTGGGCGGCGCATTGCGGGTGGTCGCAGGAAGGGTGGGGAAAGGCGCGCCGATTGTGAAGCCTGACAGGTTAAATCGCCGCAGGTCGGTCACGGCCCCCGCGCCGCCTGCCGAAACACCTTGCGAGCCGCGCCCCTTTGCCATGCTGCCGGAAACAAGCGCCTTCTGCACCTGCTCGTCGCCGAGCACCCGCTCGAACAGCGTCACCGTGTCCGAACTCCCGGTATCGAAAAGCGCGCGGTCGCGGAAGCTGCCGAAGCTGTAGGCGAACACCGGCGCGTAGGGGTAGCCGCCGATGAAAAGCTCGGATTCGAACGGGGCGGGTCCGGTGTCCTCTAGATCGATGTCCCCGAGCGAGGCTGCGATCCTCAATTCCTGCGCCTCGGCGTCAAAGTGCCATACGCTTCCGGGGAATATCTCCGACCCGATAACCCCGCCATCGAAGAAGCAGCGCCCCGGATCGGCGGCGCTGAAGTCGGCGATCAGGACCGGGACATCGGTGAAAGTCAGCCCGCCGATGGTCAACCGCTCGACCAACGCGATATCGGTCGTCACCGCGCGCCCATTGGCGTCGCGCCCGGTGTTGGTTCCGATCACCTTGAGGTTGAGCGTCTCGGCAAATGCGCGCGAGATCAGAGTCGGTGAGCCGGTATCGAAAACGAAGCTGCGCTCCTCGCCGTTGACGCCCGCGCGGATGGCGTATTTGCCCATATGTGGGACCAGCGCGATAGTCTCGACCGTGTTGGCGCGCTCGACGGTAACCGGGCGCTGTATGGCGGCAGCGGCCTCGGGCGCCATCTGCGCCTGCGCGGTAGGCGGAATGATCAGAACCGCCAATAGTGCCAAACCAGACCAAACGCGATGCATCATCCCAATCTCTCCACCCAAGATGCGCAGGCGTAAATAGGGCCGAGGGCTGAACCGGAGCTGACCTTGAGCGATCTATGATCTCAGGTGGCGGGCCGCAGCTCCACTACCCAGATTTCCGGCTGGGTGAACAGGCGGATCGGCAGCAGGCTGGTGCCAAGCCCGGCTGTCGTTACCAGCGTCTTGCCATGCAATTGCTTCACTCCGCAGGCGTAAGTCTCGCCATAGTCGGACATGGTCGCGGGCGATCCGCCCCAGGGGTAGGCGATCTGCCCGCAATGGGTGTGCCCGGCCAGCACCAGATCGGCACCGACCGGGACCGACGGGAAGATGTCCGGGCTGTGCGACAGCCAGATGCGCGGGCCGTTCAGGGGCAGAAGTGCCGCCTGTGTCCTTGCGACATCGGCCTGCCCGGTGAAATCATCATCCACCCCGCCGATGGCGACCGGGCCGAGCTGCGCGGCCTCGTTCTCCAGCAAGGTGACGTTGCGCAGGCGTTGGAGCTGCGTCTTCAACGCAGGCCAGTCGAACCAGTGATCGTGATTGCCCGGCACCACGACGATACCGTGCCTTGCCTGCAATGCCGCGAGCGGAGCGATGGTTTCGGCGGCGGAATAGTGCCGGGTCGCGCTGCGCTTCTCACTGATGAAATCGCCGGCGATGGCGACCAGATCGGGCCGCGTCGCGTTGATCTGTGCGACGATCCGTTCCAGCCGTTCTGGCGGCATGTCCGGCCCGGCCACGTGGATGTCGGCAATGAAGGCGATGGCGAAGGGCGGTGATCCGGCGGGGAGGCGCTCGCTTTCGATCACCAGTCGCTCGATCACGGGATCGCGCATGGTGTCGTGCCACGCCTTGGCCGCAAGAATGATGGTCAGCAGCACGCCAAGGGCCAGCAGGGTTCTGACCCAAGGGCTGCGCATCAGGGCCACGATGAATGCGTTCATGTCATGCCTTTGCCGGGGAAGCGCCTGCGATAGCAATGCGGGACGCGCGATTTTCCTACTTCGCCGGGCTGCGGTATTGCACGGGCGGTTCTTTCACATCGTCGGGTTCAAGCCGTGCGGCTGCCGGGGTCGGCTTTTTCGGAAAGTCACACCGCGTTTGCGTAAGTAGCGGAAAAGAATATGAAATAGGGGAAATCTATTTTTTCAAAGCACCGGCTTCGGTGTTCCACACAAGCCTCCTCACATCGCTTCTGACCGGCTGATCGCATCGCCTTCCGGAGGCAGGGAGAACACCATTCCGTCTTCGCCGACGACGATCTCCCCGTCGAACATGTCCGGCGCATCGCCGAGGAAAGCGGGATAGATGAAAGCGTTGGGGATTGGTGGGACGAGGTGGGAAAGCACCAGCATTTTCGCCCCGGCGGTCTGCGCGCTGGTCGCGGCATCCTCGGGCGATGCGTGATAGTCGAGGATGTCGCGGGTGATGGTTGCGACATTGGTGTTCCCCGCAGAATCGAGCGCGGTGGTCATGTGACCGACCAGCTTGGGTTGCAGGGCATCGTGGACGATTATGTCGGCGCCCTTGGCCACTTGTTCGAGCAGGGGGCTGCGCGCCGCATCGCCGCTGATGACGACGGATCGGCCCTTGTAGTCGAAGCGATAGCCGACAGCAGGGGCGACCGGATCATGATCGACAAGGAACGCGGTGATCGTCAGGCCGCCGCGATCCAGAACGGTGACGGGACCGTCCGCGATCTCGAACGGGTTGGCGACAAGGCCGCCGCCGGTTTCGGGCACAATCTCCACCCCGTGATGGGCGATGCGATAGCTGTGGTCGAGCGCGTAGGCTTCGTTGAAGCCGTTGACGAGCCGTTCCAGACCCTGCGGCCCGATCACCGGAAGCGGCACGGTGCTGGCTCTTTGCGTCCAGTACATCAGCGCAAGCGGGCCGATGCCATCGACATGGTCGGAATGGTAATGGGTCAGCAGCAGCGCATCGAGCGTCGTGATGTCGAAGCCGATGAGGTTGATGTTGCGTGAGCCGCCTTCGCCGATGTCGACGACAAACGCCTGATCGCCGGCAATCACAAGATTGCACGGCCCCGCGCGGTCGGGATTGGGCAGGGGAGACCCCGTGCCGCACAGGATCAGGTGCAGGCCATCGTCAAGCTCAAGTCCCGGCGCAGCGATGCGATCTGCAGCGACGCTGGCGAACAGCCGCTCGCCCAGCTGGCGCTGAAACACTGTCGCTGCAACACCTGCGAGCACCACTACAGCCAGCAGCGCCAGTATGATCCGTTTTGCCATTTGCCCGTCTCCCCCTTGATCTTTCCCCTTTGCGCGCCAATCACAGCTTGTCTAAGGGGACCTCACCTCACAACCAATCGGACGTATCTCACCCATGCCTATGCCCCAGATCAAGCGCGTTCTTCTCAAACTCTCGGGCGAGGTGCTGATGGGGGAACAGGAATACGGGATCGACCCGGCCTATGTCGCGCGGCTGGCCGAAGAGGTGAAGGCGGCCAAGGACAGCGGGATCGAGGTCTGCCTGGTGATCGGCGGGGGCAACATCTTCCGCGGGATCAGCGCCGCTGCCAAGGGGCTGGACCGCACCACCGGCGATTACATGGGGATGCTGGCAACGGTGATGAACGCGCTGGCAATGCAGAACGCTCTGGAACAGCTGGGCGTCCAGACGCGGGTGCAGAGCGCGATCCCGATGTCGTCCGTGTGCGAGCCTTACATCCGCAGGCGCGCTGAACGGCACCTTGAAAAAGGACGGATCGTGATCTTCGCCGCGGGAACGGGCAACCCGTTTTTCACCACCGATACCGGCGCTGCGTTGCGGGCAGCCGAAATGAACTGCGATGCGCTGCTAAAGGGCACCAGCGTTGACGGGGTCTATGACAGCGATCCCAAGCACAACCCCGACGCCACCCGGTTTGAAACCATCACATACGACCACGTGCTGTCGCAAAACCTCAAGGTGATGGATGCCACCGCAGTCGCGCTTTGCCGAGAGAACGACATTCCGATAGTGGTCTTTTCCATCCGTGAAAAAGGCAACGTGGCCCGCGTCCTTTCCGGCGAGGGCACACAGACGATTGTACAGAAGGACTGAATACCGATGCCGCAATATGACAAGGCCGATATCGAACGCCGCATGAAAGGCGCTGTCGAATCCCTCAAGGGCGACCTTTCGGGCCTGCGCACCGGCCGCGCGAACACCAGCCTGCTCGATCCGGTTATGGTCGAAGTCTATGGCGCGATGATGCCGCTCAATCAGGTCGCGACCGTTTCCGCGCCGGAGCCGCGCATGCTGAGCGTGCAGGTGTGGGACAAATCGAACCTGATCGCCGTCGAAAAGGGCATTGCCAAGGCCAACCTCGGCCTCAATCCGATGATCGACGGCCAGACGCTTCGCCTGCCGATGCCCGACCTGACCGAGGAACGCCGCAAGGATTTGGCAAAGCTTGCAGGGCAATATGCCGAACAGGCAAAGATCGCGATCCGCAACGTGCGTCGCGATGGGATGGAAGCGTTGAAGAACGACGAGAAGAAGAAGGAAATCTCCGAGGACGAACGCAAGCGGATGGAAGACGAAGTCCAGAAGCTGACTGACAAATATGTCGCGGAAACCGACGAGGCAGCCGCCAAGAAAGAACAGGAAATCCTGACCCAGTAAGGGCGGGTTTTCGGGCAGGGGAGACCGAATGGGCGCTGGCCCCGTGAAATCAGACGCGCGCTCCGAAGGCGGTGCGCGGCATGTTGCCATCATCATGGATGGCAACGGTCGCTGGGCCAAGAAGCGCGCTTTGCCGCGTGCCGTCGGTCATCAACGCGGGGTCGAAGCCGTGCGCCGTCTGGTGCGCGGGCTCGAGCCAATGGGGCTGGACTGCCTGACGCTCTATGCGTTCAGTTCGGAAAACTGGAAACGTTCCGAGGACGAAGTCGACGATCTGATGAACCTGATGCGCAAGTTCATCAAATCGGACCTCGCCGAATTCGTCGCCAATAATGTGAAGCTCAAGATAATCGGCGACTGGCAATCGCTCGCCCCTGATATTGTCGCCATGCTCGAAGACGCATTGGCACAGACCGCGAATGGCAGTCAGACGCTGGCAGTGGCTCTGAATTACGGGGCGCAGAACGAAATCGCGCGTGCAGCGGCAAAGGCTGCTCAGGCGGGAGAGGTTACCCCGCAAACGATCGAGCAGCATCTCGACACGCATGATCTGCCGCCGCTCGATCTGCTGATCCGCACCAGTGGAGAAATCCGCTTGTCGAACTTCCTGCTGTGGCAGGCGGCCTATGCCGAAATGCTTTTCGTCGATACGCTGTGGCCGGATTTCAAGCCCGAGCATCTGGCTCAGGCGCTTGATGATTTTGCGCGAAGGGAGCGCCGCTATGGTGGACGTTGACAGCCAGATTGACGCAACGCCGCCTTCATCGGGTGGCATGGGCGATCTGCTGGTGCGCTTTGTTTCGGCCGTAGCATTCGCCGGTGCGGCGATGATCGCGCTGTGGCTGGGTGGTTGGTTCTGGGTCGGCTTTGTGGTGTTGCTCGCTGGGTTGGTGCTGTGGGAATGGAACGCCATTGTCAGCAAGTTCGGCATTTCCGCAGCTGGCGAAATCGCGTGGCAGTTTATCGGGGCGCTCTATGTCGGGGCGGCGGCGCTTGCCATGGTGCAGGTGCGTTTCAATTACGACATGATCACGGTGATGGTCGTGTTCATCGCCCCGATCGTCGCAGTCGACGTTGGCGCCTATTTCTCTGGCAGGCTGATCGGAGGGCCGCGCATTCTTCCCTCCGTCAGCCCGTCAAAGACATGGGCGGGATTGTTGGGCGGCGCATTGGCTGCATCGCTCGTCTGCATCGGGGCCGAATTCTACGACATCGGGCCGGGGGGCTATATCCCTGGCTTTGATCTCACCGGCCTGGGCAGCGCGATCACCACGGGATGCCTGATCGCGGTTATCGCCCAAAGCGGTGATTTCTTCGAAAGCTGGATGAAACGCCGCGCTGGCGTGAAGGATTCGGGCAGCATCATGCCGGGGCATGGCGGCATCTTTGACCGGCTCGACGGATTTATCGCCGTGTTCTTCATCCTGTTTCTGATGGCGGTGGTTCCCGCCTATCTGCAACAGGTGTGACAATGGCGCGGACGCTTTCACTCCTTGGTGCAACCGGATCGATCGGCGCTTCGACGCTGGACCTGATCCGACACAATCGGGGTGATTGGCAGGTGGAGGCTCTCACCGCCAATTGTAGCGCGAAGGAGCTCGCGGCACTTGCCATCGAGTTCGACGCGAAGATCGCTGTGGTGGGCGAGGAAAGCTGTCTCGACGACCTGCGAAGCGCGCTTGAGGGTACGGGGATTGAGGCGGCGGGTGGGGCACAGGCGCTTTGCGAAGCCGCGGCCCGGCCTGTCGATATGACGGTTGCCGCGATTGTCGGTTGCGCGGGGCTGGCGCCGACTATGGCCGCTGTCGAGCGCGGCGGGACGATTGCACTCGCCAACAAGGAAGCGCTGGTTTCGGCAGGCGAAATCCTGAAATCGGCGGTCGAACGTGCCGGGGCGACGCTGTTGCCGACCGATTCCGAACACAACGCGATTTTCCAGTGCCTCGCCGGAAACGATATCGCGCAGGTCAGGCGGATCATCCTCACGGCCAGCGGTGGGCCGTTCCGCACGCTGGATGCGCAAGCGCTCAAATCGGTGACGCGCGAGCAGGCGTTGAAGCATCCCAACTGGGAAATGGGCGCGAAGATTACCATCGATTCCGCCACGATGATGAACAAGGGACTCGAATTCATCGAAGCTCATCACCTGTTCCCGGTGGGGCTGGAGAACATCGAGATTATCGTCCACCCGCAAAGCATCGTGCATTCGATGGTGGAGTATCGCGACCGTTCGGTGCTGGCGCAGCTTGGCCCCTCGGATATGCGCGTGCCGATTGCGTCATGTCTCGCATGGCCCGAACGGATGGATACGCCGCTTGCGCCGCTGGATCTGGCGGCCATCGGAGAGCTTACGTTTCAGGCCCCGAATGAGGAGCTGTTCCCGGCAACCCGCATTTGCCGCGAGGCGATCGAGGCGGGCGGGGCAGCACCGGCAATCCTCAACGCCGCGAACGAAATCGCGGTTGAAGCGTTCCTGTCCGGTCAGATCGCGTTCACACGCATTACGGCAGTGGCGCAGGAGACACTTGCGCGCTATACGGCGCACGCGCCGGGCACGCTGGAAGAAGTGCTCGCAATAGATGCAGAAGCGCGTGCCCGCGCGCGCACCGCACTGGAGAGTTCCGCACTTGTTTGAATCGCCCCCATTCTGGATGTACGTCGCCGGGTTCCTGCTGTTGTTGGGGCCGCTGGTGACTGTGCACGAACTGGGTCATTATCTGGTCGGCCGCTGGTTCGGCGTGAAGGCCGACGCGTTTTCGATCGGCTTTGGCAGTGAAATCTTTGGCTGGACGGACAAGCGGGGAACGCGCTGGCGGATTTCCGCCTTGCCGCTGGGCGGATATGTCCAGTTCAAAGGCGATATGAATCCGGCGAGCGTGCCTGATCCTGATGCACCAGCCGAACCGGGCAGTTTTCAGGGTGCCGCCCTTTGGAAGCGCGCTCTGATAGTGGCGGCGGGACCGGTGACGAACTTGCTGGTCGCCATCGGAATTTTTGCGGCATTTTTCGTAATTTACGGCAATCCGACGATTGTTGGCGCAGAGGACTCGCGCACTGTCGGGGAATTTGCCGAAGAATCGGTTGCGCGCGACGCTGGGATGCAGATTGGCGATACGATTGTGGCGATCGATGGCGATTTGGTCGCCAATTTCGATGCCATCCGTAACGAAGTGCTGCTTCACCCCGACAAGCGTATGGTCTTCACGGTCGAACGTGACGGCACGAAACTCGACATCCCGCTGACCACAGCACGGATCGAGGAAACCGACGGTTTTGGCAACGTCAGCGTGCTAGGCCGGATCGGCGTAGGCCCGGATGGCGGGCAATATGTGCTGGAAGAAGTCGGCGTGCTCGAGTCTGTTCCGCTGGCGGTTGCGCGCTGCTGGGACATCACCGGCATGATGATCACCGGCATCCGTCAGATTATCACTGGCGAACGTTCGATCAAGGAATTGGGCGGGCCGGTAAAGATTGCCAAGTTCTCTGGCGAGCAGTTGAGCCTCGGCCTGCTGGCCTTCATCAACTTTGCCGCGCTGATCTCGCTTAATTTGGCATTCATCAACTTCTTGCCAATCCCCGCGCTCGATGGCGGGCATCTTGCCTTTTACGCCGCCGAGGCGATCCGGCGCAAACCGGTTGGTCCGCAGGCGACGGAATGGGCATACCGGACCGGTATCGGCATTGTTCTCGTCTTCATGGTGATTGTCACCGTGAATGACGTGATCTCGCTGCCGCTTTTCGGCAGTTAAATCAGGGGTCTGGTTTCTCTTTGGCGCGCTGTTTTGCGTGTCTTGGACGAGATCGGCGCAACGGACTGTCGGGCATTGTTCGTCCAATGACCGGCATGGCTTCTTGACCAGCGCCACGCGCATCGGGCAGAGGCGACGGAGAGTTAGATTGGCGAGGCTTAACGGCCTTGTTTTTGCGCCCCGGGCAGGCGCGGTAGACTACGGGTTGGACGGGAACACATATTCCATGAATCGATGCAGCGAAACGGGCGTGCGGCCTGTGGTATCCAAGAATGCAGCACGGCGCCTTGCCACGGCACTTACCGGTGCGACGATGCTGGCGGGTGTTCCTTATACGGCTCTGGCACAGGATGAAGGGACTGCCTCGACCGGTGCGAGCCAACCCGCGCCCAATCCAGCGCAGCCGGCATCGACCAATGTCATCCGCACGATCAGCGTGGCCGGGGCAGAGCGGCTCGAACCGACGACGATCCTTTCGTACATTCGCCTGCGCGTGGGCCAGGAATACACCTCCGCCGCCGCTGACGAGGCGCTGAAGGATCTGGGCGCGACCGAGCTTTTCGCGAATTTCTCGATCCGCAATGACAACGGCAATGTCGTTATCACGGTCACCGAAAACCCGGTGATCAACCGCATCGTTCTCGAAGGGAACGATCGGCTTGATGCGGACAAGATCCTTCCCGAAATCCGCCTTGCACCGCGCCAGATCTTCACCCGTTCCAAGGTCCGCGCCGACGTTGCCCGCATTGTGGAACTGTACAAGCGCCAGGGCCGGTTCGCCGCGCAGGTTGAGCCGAAGATGGTGCAACTGCCGCAGAACCGCGTCGATGTGGTCTTCGAAATCACCGAAGGCCCCAAGTCCAAGGTTCGCCAGATCAACATCATCGGGAACGAGGTGTTTTCCGACAGCGAGCTGCGCAGCGAGATGGTGACGAAGCAGTCGCGCTTCTTCCGCTTCTTCAGCTCCAACACCAGCTACGATCCGGATCGTTTGGCGTTTGACCAGCAGAAGCTTCGCCAGTTCTATTTGACCGAAGGCTATGCCGATTTCCGCGTGGTGTCCGCTGTTGCCGAACTGACCCCGGATCAGCGCGATTTCATCATCACCTATGTGGTTGAGGAAGGCGAACGCTACAACTTCGGCGAAGTCGAAGTGGAAAGCCAGCTGCGCGATTTCGACAGCGATGCGCTTCAGGCCGGTCTGGCGATGAAGACCGGCGATTTCTACAACGCCAAAAGCGTTGAGGACACTGTCGAGCAGCTGACTGAGCTGGCTGGCCGGTTTGGCTATGCCTTTGCCGACGTGCAGCCGCGCTTCAACCGCAATCCCGACGAACTGACGATGGATATCACCTTCATCCTGCGTCAGGCCCCGCGCGTTTATGTCGAACGCGTCGATGTGAACGGCAACACGCTCACCCAGGATAAGGTGATCCGCCGCGAATTCCGTCTGTCCGAAGGCGATGCGTTCAACTCTCTGGGCGTGCAGCGCACCACGGCGCGCATCAACTCGCTGGGCTATTTCCAGGAAAACTTCGAAGTCGCTCAGGTCGAAGGCAGTGCGCCTGACCGGATCGTGCTTGAAGCCAACGTCGAAGAACAGCCGACCGGCGAACTGCAGTTCTCGGCCGGTTTCTCGTCCATCGAGCAGTTCATTCTGGCAGGCAGCATCCGCCAGCGTAACTTCCGCGGACGCGGACAGACCATCGGGCTGAGCCTCAACTATTCGCAGTTCTCGCGTTCGGCACAGGTCAGCTTCACTGAACCCTACGTGTTCGATCGCAACATTCAGGCCGGTGCAGACATATACCGGCGCGACTTCAACAGCTTCAACTTCACCAACCGCCAGCGCAACACGACATTCGAGCAGGCAACCACCGGGACTTCGTTCCGCGTCGGTGTCCCGCTGACTGAATACATGTCGCTGATCGGCAGCTATACGCTGAACTACGACGAAGTGAGCCTTGCGGAGAACCTGTTCTTCTCGGACACCGACGGTGATGGCGATATCGAATGTGACCCGCTGCTCGCCGGCCGCTTCCTGTGTGATGCACTGGGCAACCGGCTCAGCTCGATCGTCGGCCTCAGCGTCAGCTATAACTCGCTGAACTCGCGCCTGCGCCCGACCCGTGGCCGCAACATCACGCTCAGCACCGAGTTCGCCGGGCTTGGTGGCGATGTGCGTTATGTGCGTTTCCGCGGACGCGGACAGCAGTTCTGGAACGTTGCCAACTCGGGCTTCATCTTTTCGATCGCACTGGAAGGCGGGACGATCATTCCGCTTCAGGACCGTGGCGGCGCAGGGGTTGACGACATCCTGTTGACGGATCGTTTCTTCCTGGGCGAACCGCAGTTCCGCGGGTTCGAGATCCGCGGCGTCGGTCCTCGCATTCTGACGCAGCCGTACATCCTAGACCAGTCCAACAACAACGTGCTGGACGATGATGGCAACCCGACCTTGATCACCGAACGTCGCTCCATCCGCGACGACTCGATCGGCGGGCGCAATTACTATCTCGGCCGCGCGGAGCTCGAATTGCCGCTCGGCACGGGCGCGCGTGAACTTGGCCTGCGCCCATCGATCTTCCTTGATATCGGCGCGCTCTGGGGCGTTGATCGGCCTGTCCTGCAGGACAATCCGCTCGGCATTCCGCAGATTGACGCCGACGGCAACCCGCTCTTCATCGGTATCGATGACGGCCAGCTTACAACTGATCCGTTCGCTGCCGATGGCGTGACCCCGAATACCCGGCTGATCCGGCCGGGCAGCGCGATCCGCGAGGTGTTCCTCGGCGATTCGCCCAGTCCGCGTATCACCGCGGGCATCGGGGTTAACTGGAACTCGCCCTTTGGCCCGTTCCGCATCGACTTCGCCCAGACGATCCGCAAGGTCGAAGGCGATGATGACCAGACATTCACGTTCAACGTAGGAACTCAATTCTGATGAAACTCTTCAACAAAATGCTCGCCCCGGCGGGCCTGGCGCTGTGCGCGCTGGCCGCAGCTGCACCCGCAACGGCTCAGGTCGATGGCCGTCTGGCCACCGCCGATATTGGTCGTGCCATCATTGGCACCAACGCGCTGCGCATCGCCTATGAGCAGGTCGGCACAACCTATGCTGCGCAGATCGAGCAGCGCCAGACCAAGCAGCAGCAGCTCACCACCCTGTTGCAGCCGTTCGACGCCAATGGCGACGGCCAGCTCGACGATTCCGAACTGCCTGCGCTGCAGAGCTCACCCAACTTCCAGCAGATTCAGACGCTGGAACAGGAAGTCGGTGCGCTGAACCAGCAGGTAAACGCAGCGCGCATCTATGCGGTCGAGCAGATCCTCGCGAAGTATCCCGAAGCTCTGACCGAAGTCACGACGCAGCAGCAGATCGTAATGGTCATGCAGCCCGACACGTTGCAGTTTGCAGCGCAGGGCGCGGACATCACTCCGCTGATCGTCAACTCGCTCAATGCCAAGGTGCCTTCAGTCGCGATCGTGCCGCCCGCCGATTGGCGCCCGACCCGCAACGCCGCGCAGCTGTTCCAGGAAATCCAGCAGACGCTGATCACCGCGCAGCTGATCCAGCAGCAACAGGCCGCACAGCAGGGCCAGCAGCCGCAACAGGCGCCGGCTGGTCGCTAAGCAAGCATACGGGGGCAGGGCATGACCGACGAAACAAGCGCAGCTGCGCCGATCACGGACTATGACATCCACAAGGTGTTGAAGGCCCTGCCTCACCGCTATCCGTTGCTGCTGGTTGACCGGGTGAAGGAGCTTCACCTCAACCAGCGCATCCATGCGGTGAAGGCCGTGACCATGAACGAGGAGTTCTTCCAGGGTCATTTCCCCGGCGCTCCTATCATGCCCGGCGTGCTCCAGATCGAGGCGCTGGCGCAGGCCGCCGCGATTCTCGGCATCGAGACGCTTGAGCTTTCGGGCACGGGCAAGCTGGTGATCTTCATGGGGATCGAGAGCGCCAAGTTCCGTTCACCGGTCACACCCGGTTGCCTGCTCGATCTGGAGGTCGAATTCCTCCAACAGCGCCGCACGATCTACAAGTTCAAGGGCCGTGCCAGCGTCGAAGGCAAGACCACTTGCGAGACCGAGTTCACCGCGATGATCGCCGATCCGCCCGCCTAGGGGGATGGATGGAACAGTGAAGGCGGGTGTTTGAAAATATTCCCGCTTCCCGCAAGTACCTGATTAGATTATATAAAGTGGGACTTCACGGCTCGCGAGTGTGACTTTTCACGCTTCCATCCCTGACAGGGTCTGGAGCGGTGAAATTGGAACGACGATGGGAAAGAGCGGCGCCTGTAATACCGTGCTGCCATCGAGTAGGAAATCAGCGGGCCACAAGGCTTGCTATTTTCAGGGAACCACACTAGAGCGCGCGCTTTCCCGCACCACAGCTTGCCCGGTCGGAACCGGACACCAGCTAGCAAGGACAAGAGACATGAAAGCCGAAGGGCACCCCGATTATCACATGATCACGGTCAAGATGACCGATGGCACCGAATTCCAGACCCGCTCTACCTGGGGCAGCGAAGGCGACACTCTCGCTCTCGATATCGACCCGACGAGCCACCCGGCATGGACCGGCGGTCGCCAACAGATCCAGGAAGGTGGCCGCGTGGCTGCGTTCAACAAGCGCTTCGGCGGTCTTACTCTCAAGAAGTAAGCGGCACACGAGCTTTGCGCCTTCGGGCGCTGGAGAAGGGCAGTCCGACGGGGCTGCCCTTTTTCTTTGCGAAGAAGCCGCCTCAGACCCGACCAAGCGGGATATGTGGCCCCTCGGGGCGTTCGACATGGATTCCGTCGCCCGGTTGCACAATGCCACCGCGCAGAGCCACGCACATGATCCCGGCCTTTCGAACAATCTGATCGCCGGTTTTCTCAACCAGTTCGGCCAACAGTCCCGGAGCGAATTCATCCACCTGCGCGCAGGGATTGCGCAAGCCCGTCACACTCAGCACCGCATCGGACCCGATCCGCAGCAGCGTATCGCGGCCAAGGTGCAGAAGATCGACCCCGCGTGTCGTGATGTTCTCACCCAGATCGCCGGGGTTTACCTCGAAGCCTTTGCGATCGAGTTCTTCGAGCAGTTCGGCGTGGATCAGATGCACCTGCCGCAGGTTCGGCTGGGTCGGGTCTTGCTCAACACGGCTTCGATGTCGCACGGTGTCTCCGCCATGGGCATCACCTCGCACACCGAACCCTGCGAGGATTTCGATGCTGCGCACCGGCTGCTTGCTGAAGCGGTGCTTGTTGTCGCTGCTGACGGCAACGACCAAGCCGTTGCTGGACGAGTATGTCATGGGTTTATCCCATTACCGATGACCTTCGCGCCCAGAAAAATAGACAGTCCGATCAGTTGAGGCAAGCGCCGCAGACCTGAGCAATGGGGTGGTCCCAGCCGCTTGCCTCATCACCCGTCTAACTGATTGGACACATTGGCGCTTTGCGCAAAATCAAACTTGCTGCCTGAATCGCGGTGGCCTTACCACGGCCATTCGCGTTCGCGATACCATTTCGTGATGACATATTTCACACCCTGTCGCACCTTCATCCCGTGGTGCAGCGTGTTGGGATTGACGCTGCCATCGGGCCGTGCGTTGTTCCAGCAAAGAAGCTTCCCGGTTTCGGGCTGGAACGTCTTCCCCACCACCTTGAACCGGGTCGCTCCGCCGGCCTCGACTTCGTTGAGGTAGATCATGAAGGTCCAGGTGCGCTGCCCGCTTTGCGAGCAATATTGTTCGTAATCGGGGCCGCCGGGGGTGAAGTAATCGGTGTGCGCCTTGAATTCCTGCCCCACCGCATAGCGTTGGCCCTGCACCGGTTCGCCCAGTTTCGGATCGATCCCGTTCAATGCGAAGAACAGGGCTTCGAGCTCCTGGACGGACGGATCCTTGCGAGAAAGATCACAGGTTTCGCTGGTGCGGAAATAGTCGTCGCCATTGGCATCGGCGATGGTGGAGGGGCGGCGATCCTTGTCGATCAGTTCGATCAGCCGGGCGCACAGATCGGGCGAGATGAACTGGCGCAGCTGGAACAGCTCGATCTTGGGGTGCGGCACGCGCTGCACGCCATCGCGCTGGTTCAGCCTGCTGGGGACAGAATCGGCCTGTGTTTCCATGCTGCGAAGCTTAAATACGGCCCGCCGCGAGGCAAGCCATGAAACGCAGGCGTAATATTCTTGCGTGGAAGCTCGTTTCACGCAGTTTTCGCTTTTCTTGAAACGCGCTTTGTGCAACAGGCTCGCGCCCGTCCACAGCGGCCTTGACCGACTGTGAGAGCCGCGTAAACCGCCGCTCTTGCGCGCATCAAGGCGAAGGCCCTTTCGATCGGAAGGGCCGGGCTGGGGTGGGGCATGTGGCGATCGTAGCTCAGTTGGTTAGAGCGCCGGTTTGTGGTACCGGAGGTCGCGGGTTCGAACCCCGTCGATCGCCCCATTTTCCTCCAGTCACCGTCATCGGGAATGCCGCGCATCATTGTGAGGCATTGCTATGACCGCGTTCTGGACCGAGCCTGATTTTGACGATCACGAGATGGTGCACTTTGTGCGCGATCGCGAATCGGGACTGACGGCGATTATCGCGGTCCACTCCTCGCACCTCGGGCCGGGCGCTGGCGGAACGCGCTTCTGGCATTATCCCAATCCCAAGGACGGGCTGCGCGATGCGCTGCGCCTGTCGCGCGGGATGAGCTACAAGAACGCGATGGCCGGCCTGCCGATGGGCGGGGGCAAGGCGGTGATCCTTGCCGACGAGGCCCGCACCAAGACACCCGAACTGCTCGCCGCTTTCGGTGACGCGGTCGAAGGGCTGAATGGCCGCTATGTCACGGCAGAGGATGTCGGCATCAGCGAAGCCGACATGGTCGCCGTCTCGCAGCGCACCTCGCATGTTTCGGGCCTCCCCGTCTCGGGGCAGGGCAGCGCCGGGGGCGATCCGGGTCCGTTCACCTCCTATGGCATTTATCTCGGCATCAAGGCCGCGGTGCAGCACCGGCTCGGCACGGACAGCATGGCCGGGGTGCGCGTCGCGCTTCAGGGAACCGGCAGCGTCGGTGGCGGGGTTGCCCGCCTGCTGGCAAAGGACGGCGCGAAGCTGACACTGGCCGACATCAACAAGGACAGCGTGACCGCTCTGGCGCAGGAACTGGGCGCGGAAGTGGTCGATCCGCAGGCGATCATGACGACGCCGTGCGACGTGTTCAGCCCGAATGCACTGGGTGCGATCCTGAACGAGGAAAGCATCGCCAAGCTGGATACACAGATCGTCGCGGGCGGAGCGAACAACCAGCTGGCGCGCAGCGCGCACGGGCAGGTGCTGTTCGAACGCGGCATTCTCTACGCGCCCGATTACGTCATCAACGCGGGCGGGATCATCTCTGTGGCGACCGAATACCTTGCCCGGCGCGAAGGCCGCACCGGCAGCGTGGATGAGGTCAATGCGCTGATCGAACAGATTCCGGGCCGCCTCGAACGCATCTGGCAGGCGAGCGAGCAGGGCGCGACTTCGCCTGATGTCGTGGCCGATCGCATGGCGCAGGAACTGATCGGTCGCGGCTGATTTGTAGGTTCAGGCACCGGGCAAGACGGTGCTTGCATGAAAATCATGCGCAACTTGCGTCTTTTGCGCCCTTGCGACCCTCGCGCAGGACAGTAATACCGGGCGAGAGGATACTGACGTGCATATCTACGCCAATCCAAAGCGCTTCCTGTCGCTTGCCAGCTGGCTGATGCCTCTCCTGTTCTGGAGTGGGCTTGTGCTGTCGTTGGGCGCGGTTGCCTGGGGCCTGTTCATGGTGCCGCCGGATCGGCTGATGGGCGAAACCGTGCGCATCCTGTTCATCCATGTGCCCGCCGCATGGCTCGGCATGGGCGGATGGGCGGGCCTCGCCATTTCCAGCGCCGCGCTGCTGATCTGGAAACACCCGCTTGCCGGGATCGCCGCGCGGGCGATTGCGGTGCCAGGGATGGTTTTCTGCGCGATCTGCCTAGCCACCGGCTCGATCTGGGGGCGTCCGACATGGGGCACATGGTGGGAATGGGACGGGCGGCTCACTTCGATGCTGGTGCTGCTGTTCCTGTATGGCGGATATATCGCGCTGTCTCAGGCAGCCGCGCGCGAAGGCGGATCGATGAAGATCGCCGCCATTTTCGGCATGGTCGGCGCGATCAACGTACCGATCATCAATCGCAGCGTGGTGTGGTGGAATTCGCTCCACCAGCCGCCCAGCCTGACCGCGGGCAAGAGCGCGATTGATCCGGTGTTCCTGTGGCCGCTGCTGGTCGCGGTGATCGGCTTTTCGCTGCTGTTCGGGGCGATTGTGCTGATGCGGATGCGCGCGTTGATCGCGGAACAGCAGGTGGAGGCGCGCCTGCGCCGCCGCGCTCTGGATGACGAGGCGCCCTTGGCGGCGGCTCCGGCAATGGAGGGTGCGTGATGCGTGAATCGCTGGATCACTGGCCTTTCGTGATCGGTTCCTATGCGGTCGGGCTGATTGCGCTCGCGCTGCTGATTATCTGGAGCTACCGCGCAATGCGCCGCGCGGAAAAACGGCGCGAGGAGATGAAGAAGCGATGAGCACGGGCATGAAGGCAAAGCACCAACGCATGACGCTGGTGGTGCTCGCGCTGGTTGCGATTGTCGCGGCGGGGCTGATCGCGACCTGGGCGCTGCGCAGCCAGGCCAATTACTTCTACCTGCCCGAACAGATGGCCGCAGAACCGCCCGCGGTGGGCCAGCCGGTGCGTCTGGGCGGCATGGTGCAGGCCGGGTCGATCGAAACACAGGCCGATGGCATCACCGTCAACTTCGTCGTCACCGGCAATGAAAACAGCACCAGGCGAGTGACCTACAGCGGCATCTTGCCCGATCTGTTTGTCGAAGGATCGGGCGTGGTCGCCGAAGGCAGCTTGCAGGCCGATGGCACTTTTCTTGCCACCAATCTGCTTGCCAAGCATGACGAGAATTATGTCCCGCGCGAGCTCGAAGGGCTGGAAGGCCACAAGGGCAACGAGGATTACGCCGAAACCGTCGCCGGGCTGGATTGAGATAGGCAGGCAGAACCGATGATCGCTGAACTGGGTCTTGCTGCGCTCTGGCTATCGGCCGCTCTGGCAGTTTTGCAGATGGTTTCGGGCGCGCTCGGATTGCGCGATGGCGCTTCGCCGCATGCGCTCTATGCGCGGCCCGCCGCGGTGGTGCAGGCGTTTCTTGCGACGCTCGCCTTCTTCCTGCTGCTCTATGCCTTTGCCGTCACCGATCTGTCGATCAAGCTGGTGGCCACCAATTCGCATTCGGCCAAGCCCTTCATCTACAAGCTGACAGGCACCTGGGGGAACCACGAAGGCTCGATGCTGCTCTGGATCGCGGTGCTGGCGCTGTCGGGCGGCTTGCTTGGCGGGCTGGAACGGCGGATGCCGGAAAAGACCATGAGCGCGACGTTGATGGTGCAGGGATTTGTCGCGCTCGGCTTCTACGCTTTCCTGATCCTGTCCTCTAACCCGTTCGAACGGTTGCCCGTGCCTGCGGTGGAGGGATCGGGGCTCAATCCGCTGTTGCAGGACATTGGTCTCGCGATCCATCCGCCGACGCTTTACATCGGCTATGTCGGCCTGTCGGTCGCCTTCAGCCTCGCGATGGGTGCGCTGATCACCCGGCAGGTGACGCCCGATTTTGCCAAAGTGATGCGCCCGTGGGTGCTGGGGGCATGGGTGTTCCTGACCTTCGGCATTACTGCGGGCTCTTACTGGGCCTATTATGAGCTAGGCTGGGGCGGCTGGTGGTTCTGGGACCCGGTCGAGAACGCCTCGCTGATGCCGTGGCTCGCGGCGACCGCGCTGCTGCACTCGGTCAGCGTTCTGGCGGCGCGCGACGCGCTCAGGACCTGGACGATCATGCTGGGCGTGCTCGCTTTCTCGATGTCGATGCTCGGCACCTTCCTTGTGCGCTCGGGCGTGCTCACCAGCGTCCATGCTTTCGCCGTCGATCCCGAACGCGGGGCATTTATCCTCGGCCTTTTGGGGCTCTACATCGGCGGCGCGCTGGTAGTGTTTGCGATGCGCGCCAGTTCCATCGCCGAAGGAAAGCGGTTCACTGCCACCAGCCGTGAAGGCGCGCTGGTGTTCAACAACGTGATGCTGTCCGCAATCCTCGCCATCGTGTTGCTTGGCACGCTTTATCCGCTGCTGACAGAGGCGTTCGACGTGCGCGTCAGCGTTGGTCCGCCATACTTCAATCCGGCGGGCGCGATTTTCGCGATCCCGATGTTCATCGTCATGGCGATCGGCCCGCTGCTGCGGTGGAAGGACGACAAGCCCGGCCGCATCCAGTTCGAAGCGGCGATGCTGGCCGCCATCGTCATCGCGATTGTCGCACTGGTGGCGGTGCTGGGCGATTATGCGATCTTGCCGCTGCTCGGCCTTGCGCTGTCGGTGGCGCTGGCGGTGGCCGCGTTCCTGCCCCTGCGCGGGCGGAATATCCGCCGCGTGCCGACTGCGACATGGGGCATGGTGCTGGCGCATTTCGGCGTGGCGGTGTCGCTGTTCGGAATGGCATGTGAAAGCGCCTTTACCTCCGAAAGGCTTGCCGCGGTCGCTCCGGGCGATACCACTCAGGTCGCCGACTGGACGGTGACGCTGGAAAGCGTAGATCCCGTTGCCGGGCCCAACTGGACCGCGATCGAAGCGCGCGTTCTTGCCTCGCGCGGCGATGAGGAGCCCACGGTGCTTACTCCGCAGGCCCGCAATTTCTGGTCACCGCCGCAGCCCACCAGCGAAAGCGCGCTGATCACAAGGCTCGACGGCCAGCTCTATGCCGTGATCGGCGATTCCGCCGGGGTGGATGCCAATGGCAAGGAACGCTGGCAGCTGCGCGTCTGGTGGAAGCCGTTCGTCACCTTCATCTGGTACGGTGGCCTTCTGATCGCGCTGGGCGGAATCGTCTCGATTGTCGGGCGGTTGCAGGTCGATCTGAAACGGCGCAAGGCCAAGGCGCTGGGCGATGCCCGCCGTGATGATCTGGATGAAATCAAAGGTGGCGACACCCTGCCGGAGCCTGCCGAATAATGCGTCTCGCCTATCTGATACCGCTGGGCCTGTTCCTGTTTTTCGCAGGGCTCGCCGGATACATGCTGACTCAGCCGAAGGAACAGAATGTTCCGTCGCAGATGATCGAGCAGCCGCTGCCCGATTTCACGCTTGAACCAGCGCTCGAAGGAATGCCCGGTGCGACCAAGGCCGATTTCGTCGGTGGCGAGCCGCGCCTGCTGAACATCTGGGCAAGCTGGTGCCTGCCCTGCATTGCCGAAGCACCGCATCTGGAGCGGTTGAAGCAGGAAGGCGTCGAGATCATCGGCGTCGCCGTGCGCGACCGGCCCGAAGCGGTAGAGGATTTCCTCTCGCGCTATGGCAATCCCTACAGCCGGATCGGGGCTGACGACATTTCCGAACTGATGCTGGAAATCGGCGCTTCGGGTGTCCCGGAAACCTATGTGATCGATGCGGCTGGCAATATCCGGTACCAGCACATCGGCGACATCCGCGAGGAAACCGTGCCGTTGTTGCTCGAAAAGCTGGAGGAAGCGCGATGATGCGGCTGTTGATCGCATTGGCCGCGCTGCTGGCTATGCCCGTCATGGCGCAACAGGGCATGCCGCCCGCGCCCTACGCTTACACCCAGCTTGAAGACCCCGCGCTCGAAGCGGAGGCGGTCGAACTGATGGAGACGCTGCGCTGCCTCAAGTGCCAGTCGCAGAGCATCCATGACAGCGACGCGCCGATGGCGGGCGATATGCGGCATCAGGTCCGCTCGCGCCTACTGGCGGGTGAAAGCCCGGAACAGATCAGGGCGTGGCTGACGCAACGCTATGGCGACTATGTCAGCTACGAACCGCAGGTGTCTTCGACGACATGGCCGCTGTTCGCGATCCCGCTGCTGCTGTTGCTGGTTGTTGGCCTGATCCTGCTGCGCCGCCTCGGCAAACGCCGTTCTGACGAAGAAACGGCAGCCTGATGGGCGGTTGGCTGGCCATCCTGTCGCTGACCTTGGTCAGCTTCGCCATCGCGGCTTTCATGTTGCGTCTGCCCAAACAGGGCTTTGCCGTGTTCGGCGCGGTGCTGTTGCTGGGCCTTGTCGGCTATGCGTGGACAGGATCGCCCGGACAGCCGGGCAGCCCCAAGCAGCCCGATCTCGCGCTTGATCGCCAATCCGGTGAGGAAATGGTCGAGGCGCGTCGGCAATTGTTCGACGAAACCCGGCCAAAGCCAGATTACCTCGTGCTGTCAGACGGTTTCGCGAGGCGCGGCCGTTTTGACGAAGCGGCGCAATTGTTGCGCAAGGGGTTGAACGACAATCCCGAACACCTCGAAGGGTGGCTGGCGCTGGGCATGGCCTTGACCGGCCATGCCGATGGTTTTGTTACCCCGGCTGCCGCCTATGCCTTTGGCAAGGCACGCGAACTTGACCCGATCAATCCTGGCGCCGATTACTTCATGGGTTTCGCGCTGCTGCGCACGGGCCAGATAATCGCCGCGCGCGACACATGGGCTAGCCTGCTTGAACGCACGCCGGAGGATGCGCCGTGGCGTCCGGGTCTCGAATCCGAAGTCGCGCGGCTGGATGACATGATCGCCCGTGCACCGATGCTGCAATAGGATGGTTTCGAGTCGCGATATTGCAGGTGCCAAGCCGCGGTGCTAAGCGCCGCCGCCTTGGATGGGCCCTGTGGCCCGGCCGTTCGGGATAGTCGCCGATAATGAGCGAGAAAGCAGCACCAGCCCACCAGCCGCCGCAGGGCGGCCATGCGCATAGCGGATCAAAGGCTGCGCTGGCCGTTGGTGCTATTGGTATCGTCTTTGGCGATATCGGCACCAGCCCGCTTTACGCATTCCGTGAAACCTTCGCCGGGACCGCGAATATCGCGATCGACCGGATGCATGTGCTGGGCGTTGTCAGCCTGATTTTCTGGTCGATGCTGCTGGTCGTTTCGATCCAGTATGTCACGATCCTGATGCGCGCCGATAACAAGGGGCAGGGCGGCAGCCTTGCTCTGGTGGCGCTGCTTTCGCGTCACATCGGCAAATCAAGCTATGGCTGGCTGGTGGTGTTGCTGGGCGTGTTCGCCACTGCGCTTTTCTATGGCGACAGCATGATCACACCGGCGATTTCGGTACTTTCAGCGGTCGAAGGGTTGACGGTGGTCGATCACACGCTGGATCGCTTTGTCATTCCGATTGCGCTCGGTCTGCTGGCGCTTCTGTTCATGTTGCAGGCCCGTGGTACAGCAAAAGTCGGCGCGTTGTTTGCTCCGGTGATGATCGTCTATTTCAGCGTAATTGCCTTGCTCGGCGGCTGGCAGATCATCCAGAACCCCGACATCCTCAACGCGCTCAATCCCTATTACGCGGTGATGTTCTTTGTCAGCGATGGCGTGGTTGCATTCCTCGCGCTGGGCGCGGTCGTCTTGGCGGTGACGGGTTCTGAGGCGCTCTATTCCGACATGGGGCATTTCGGGCGTGGCCCGATGCGCCTTTCGTGGTTCGGTTTCGTGATGCCGTGTCTTCTGCTCAACTACTTCGGACAAGGCGCGATGATTGCCGGCCTGCCTGCAGAAGAGGCAGCGATAGCAGTGCAAAATCCGTTCTTCCTGCTGGCGAGCGAAGAATATCGCCTGCCACTGGTTTTGCTGGCGACGGTGGCAACTTTCATCGCCAGCCAGGCGGTGATTTCCGGCGCGTTTTCGATCACGCACCAGGCGGTGCAGATGGGCTTCATGCCGCGTCTGAACATCCGCCACACCTCGGAAACCGAAGGCGGCCAGATCTATATTCCGGTTGTGAACTGGGCGCTGATGGTGGCGGTGATCATACTCGTCCTGACGTTCCAGAATTCGTCCAACCTCGCCAGCGCATACGGCATCGCGGTGACGGGTGCGGTGACGATCGACACACTGCTGATGGCGGTGTTGCTTGTCAGCGTGTGGAAGTGGAAATGGTGGTACGCGGCGCCGGTGGTACTGCTGTTCCTGATCGTCGACGGCGCCTATTTCGCCGCGAACCTGACAAAGGTGCCGCAGGGCGGCTGGTTCCCGCTTGTCGTCGGCCTTATCGCCTTTACCCTGCTCACGACATGGTCTCGCGGGCGCAAGCTGATGCGCGAGCGGATGAGCGAACACGCGCTTCCGATGGAAATCTTTGCCAAATCGGCCAAGAATTCGGCCCTGCGTGTGCCGGGGACGGCCATCTTCATGGCGTCCAGCACCGCCGGTGTCCCCTCCGCGCTGCTGCACAATATCAAGCACAACAAGGTGCTGCACGAACGCGTCGTGATCCTGACGGTGGAGATCGGCGACATCCCCTATGTCGATCCCGATCAGCGTTGCGAATTTGTCGACATGGGCGACGGGTTCTTCCGGGCAAAGCTGCATTACGGCTTCATGGAGGAAACCGACGTTCCAACCGGGCTCAAGAAGATGGAGCGGTGCGGCGGCGAATTCGACATGATGCAGACCAGCTTCTTCCTGTCGCGCCAAACGCTGCTGCCCAGTGAAAAACCGGGAATGCCGATCTGGCGCGAGAAGATTTTCGCGTGGATGCTGCGCAACAGCGCGAGCGCGATGGACTTCTTCAAACTGCCTACCAACCGCGTGGTGGAGCTGGGCAGCCAGGTCGAGATCTAGCGGCTCACTCCGCCCCGATCGCCGTGATCGCGGTCTGCCGCCCGTCGAGGAACCGCACGCTTTCCCCGTCGAACCATGCGTCTTCCTCGGTTCGGAAATCCACGCGCTGCCCGCCCCATTCGGGGACTTCGGCGTAGCTGGTCAATTCGATTGACCATGCGGTGTTGGCGCGCAGCGTGTCTTCCCCGCGCGGATCGGCGTTTTGGTTATCCCAGAAACCGATGGCCGTGCCTGCCCCGTGGCCGTGATAGCCGATGGGGTGCGAATAGATCGACGGGTCGAGCCCCTCTGCCAGCGCCCGTTCGCGCGCCGCGGCGAGGACAGCGTTGCCCGAAAGCCCGACCTTCATTTCCTCGCGCAGGATATCCTGCACCCGGTTCGAATTGGCGAGGCCCTGTGCCAGTCCCGCCGGAACCTCTGTCTCGCCGGGTTTGAGGACATAGGCGAGATGCTGCGTATCGGTGTTGAGCCGCAGATATGTGATGCCGAAGTCGGTCCACAGCAGGTCGCCCGGCTGGATTACCGTTTCGCCATTCATCATCCCCGCTTCGCCTTCGCGCTGGATGCCGACGCTGGGGTGAAACCACGGGGTCAGGCCAAGCTGCATCAGCCTTTCGCGATACCACCATTGCACATCGGCGGCGGTGGTCTGGCCGGGCGTGATGACAGCATTCGAAAACGCCTCGCCAATCACCGCATGGGCGATGCGCACGATGCCGGGATAGATTTCCATCTCGGCCGGCGTGCGCACTTCGAGCCAGCGCGTCGCCAGCTTCTCGCCCGAAATCACGCGGTCGCGATATTCGGCAGGCAGCGCGGCCATCATCGCGTCATACTGGCTTTTCGTCATACCGTCGCCGAAACGGGTCGCGTCGGATACGTTGATGGCGATATTGGCCGGATCGCGCGCGGCGATGATGCCGGCCACGGCCTTCCACTGGTCAGGCTGCTCCGCCGGGTCCCAGGCGGGTTCGAACAGCCCGGCAAGGCCATAGCGGCTCACAGTCAGTCGTTCGATCGGTTCGCCATTTCCGGGATCGTGGAAGATCAGGATAGTGCGCCGCCGCGCATGGAAGCTGTTGGCATCGAGCATGGTGGCGATCACCGGCTCTTCGAAATATTCGCGCGCCATCAGCAACCATAGCGACACGCCCTCTTCGCGCATCAATTGCGGGATCAACGTGTCGAGCCGTTCCGCCAGCAACCGGTCGATCACCTCGGCGCGTTCGCGCGGGGGCAGGATCTGGGGAAGGGCGGGGTGCGCCTCCTCCGTCTCGCTCATCGGGATGACGGGTTGTGCGCAAAGCGGCGCGGAAAGGGCCAGTGCGGCCAGCAGCGAAAGGGCACGCATCAGCTTTCCGTCTTTTCATTGGCGGCATCTTCACCGTCATCCAGCGACAGGCCGTGCTTCATCAGCAGCGGTATCTGCGAGAAGGTGAAGAGGAAGGACAGCGGCATGAAGACCCAGAATTTCGCCCAAAGCCAGCTTTCGAAACTCAATTGCGATCGCAGAACCTCGTTTAGTCCCGCAAGGAACAGGAAGAAAATTCCCCAATTGCGCGAGAGCTTTAGCCAGCCCTGTTCATCCACGCCCTCAAACGCGGCTTCGAGCAGGATTTGAAGCAGCGCACGGCCCATGAAGAAACCGACGATCAATGCCGCGCCCATCAGCGCATAGATGATCGTTGGTTTGATCTGGACGAAAGTCGGGTCGCCGAAGAAGATTGTGAGCGCGCCGAAGCCGACGATCAGCGCAGTCGAAAACCACAGCATCGGCGAAATCTTGCCGAGCAGGGCGCGGCTTGAAATCAGGGCGATAATTGCGGCAACCATGAACGCACCCGTGCCATAGATGATGGCGAGCAATTCCCCCGCAGGGTTCGGATCAGCAGGCGCGTTGAAGCGGTATACGCCAAGGAACACCAGCAGCGGGCCGTAATCGATGGCGACATTCAGCCAGCCCGATCCCTTCTTCTTCGGCGCGGTTTCGGCCTCGCTCATCAGGCAACCCCTGCAATAACTTTCGCCACCAGATCGGGATCGAACGGGCGCAAATCTTCCATTTTCTCGCCCACCCCGATCGCGTGGATCGGCAGGCCGTATTGCTCCGCTGCCGCCACCAGCACGCCGCCGCGCGCCGTGCCGTCCAGCTTGGTCATGATCAGGCCAGTGACGCCCGCCACTTCCTTGAACACGTCAATCTGCGACAGCGCGTTCTGGCCATTGGTGGCATCGAGCACCAGCACCACGTCATGCGGAGCTTCGGGATTGAGCCGCCCGAGCACCCGGCGGATCTTCGCCAGCTCCTCCATCAGCTCTTTCTTGTTTTGCAGGCGGCCTGCGGTGTCGACGATCAGCGCGTCGATCCCGGTGTCAGTCGCCTGTTTTACGGCGTCAAACACGATTGATGCCGGATCGCCGCCTTCGGGGCCGCGCACGATGTCCACCCCGGCGCGTTCAGCCCAGGTGGCAAGCTGGCCGATGGCAGCGGCGCGGAAAGTGTCACCGGCGGCCAGCAGCACGCCGTAATCGTCTTCGGTGAACAGATGCGCCAGCTTGGCAATCGTGGTGGTCTTGCCCGATCCGTTGACTCCGATCACCAGGATCACCTGCGGGCGCGGGAAAGCGGTGATTTCCAGCGGCTTTGCCACCGGGCGCAGGATTTCGGCGATTTCTGCCGCGACCGCTTCCTTCAATTCCTTCTGCGTGATTTCGAGGCCAAAACTCTTGTCCGACAGGCGCTGACGGATGCGCGCAGCCGCAGCCGGACCGAGGTCGGATGTGATCAGCGCGTCCTCGATATCGTCCAGCGTCGCATCGTCCAGCCGCGCGGCGACCCCGGTAAGGTTGCTGCCGAGCCGTTCGGAAGTCTTGCGGAAACCGCCCAGCAGGCGTTCGGTCCAGCTGGTACTCATCGCAATAGGCCTCCTTCGATTGAGCGCGGCGTGATGTCGATCAGCTTGCCGGCGGGTGTCCCTTCCGGCAGGTCAACCCGCGCGTAACTGGGCGCATAGCCCGTGCCGTCGCGTTCGGCGAGGATGGACAAGGTTTCGCCCACAAGACTGTGCAGCCAGCGCTCGCGTCGCACTGCCACCGCCTCGCGCAATTCGGCGGCGCGCTGTTTCACGGTCTCACGTGCGACCTGTGGCATCCGCGCCGCCGGGGTGCCGGGGCGGGGTGAGTAAGGGAAGATATGCCCATGCACGATATCAAGCTCGTCGATGATCGAAAGGTTGGCGTCGTGATGCTCCGGGGTTTCGGTGGGAAACCCCGCGATAAGATCGGCACCGATGGCGATATCAGGCCGTCGTGCTTTCAACCGCTGCACCAAAGTCACGGCATCGGCGCGACTGTGCCGGCGCTTCATCCGTTTCAGGATCAGATCGTCGCCGTGCTGCATCGACAGGTGGAGATGCGGCATCAGCCGCTCCTCGCTGGCGAAAAGTTCGAACAAGGCCTCGTCAATCTCCACCCCGTCGAGCGAGGACATGCGCAGCCGTTGAAGCTGCGGGAAAGCATCGAGCACCGCTGCCACCAGCGCGCCGAGCGGGGGCGAACCGGGCAGGTCGTGTCCCCATGAAGTGACATCCACCCCGGTCAGCACAACTTCGCGCGCGCCCAGTTCAAGATGATGCTCAACCTCGCGCAGCACCTCGGCAATCGTCATCGACCGGCTGGCTCCACGACCCTGCGGGATGACGCAAAAAGTGCAGGCGTGATCGCAGCCGTTCTGCACCGCGATGAAGGCACGCGTGCGGGTCGGCGGCGGGGGCGCTTCGGGCAGGGGAACGTTCCATGCCCTCGGATCGAGTTTGGCCGCGTTGGCGATCAACCCGTCGACTTCGGGCATGTCGGCCAGTTGGTCGCGTTCGATATCGGCGGCGCATCCGGTGACGATCAGCCGTGCATCAGGCCGCGCGCGCCGGGCCTTGCGGATAGCCTGACGGGTCTGGCGCACTGCTTCGGATGTTACAGCGCAGGAATTGATCACGACGACATCGCCGCTGTCGGCCAGCATCGCCTTCATCCGCTCGCTTTCGGCGATGTTGAGACGGCAACCCAGCGATATGACTTCAGGCTTGATCGAAGGGGGTGCGTTCACGCGTATTCGTCCCATTCGAAGGTGCCACGGAACGCTTCGGTGGCTGGGCCGGTCATGGTGATTGTGCCGCCCTCGTGCCAGTCGATCACCAGATCACCGCCGGGCAGGGTGACTGTGACCGGCGCGGTCACCAGCCGCCGACGGATCGCTGCCACGGCGGTTGCACAGGCGCCCGTGCCGCAGGCCCGCGTCAGGCCCGCACCGCGTTCCCACACATGCAGCTTCAGGTGATTGTCCCCGGCAAGGCTGGCGACATTGACGTTGACGCGCTGCGGGAACAGCGGATCGTGTTCGATTTCCGGGCCGATAGCGCCGAGGTCCACCGCATCGGCATCCTCCACAAAGAAGATCACGTGCGGGTTGCCGACATTGACGGCCATCGGGCTTTCCAGCGCGCCGTTTTCCAATGGCCAGCCCACCGGCATGGCGGCGGTGTCCATCGCATAGGCGAGCGGGATCGCATCCCAGTCGAACCGAGGTGCACCCATGTCGACGCTCGCGCCGCCTTCGGCCGGTTCCAGCGTGATCGAGCCGCCCGCAGTCTCCACCCGTGCAGGCGCACCATGCAGCAGCGCCACCGCGCGGCTGGCATTGCCGCAGGCTTCGACTTCGCCGCCATCGGAATTGAATATCCGCATCCGGAACGCTTCGCTTGCGCTAGGCTCCAGCAGGATCAACTGGTCGCAACCGATCCCTTCGCGCCGGTCCGCCAGCGCTCGGGCAATCGCCGGAGTGATTTCGGGCAGAGGTGCGCCGCGCGCATCAAGCACGATGAAATCATTGCCGAGGCCATGCATCTTGACGAAGGGGACGCGCATCACGCCCTGCATCTATGCACAGGCAGGGCCAGCGTCCAGTCCCTTGCCGGGTGCCTTACCGTTCGGCGGCGCGGGGCCTGTCGTCAGAGGTATCCGCTTCGGGCTCTTGGCGAGGCTCCTGCGCGTCGCCTTCCTTGGCCAGCTTGCCCGCAATCGCCAGCCGCTGGAGCACTTCTTCGCCGGATTCAGGTTTGCCATAAAGGTATCCCTGACCCTTGAGCTTGCCCATGGATCGCAGCGCCAGCAGGATGTCTTCGTCCTCGATCCCTTCGGCGGTCAGTGGTAGTTCAAGCCCCCGGCCAAGCGAAACGATTGCATCGACGATCTTGGAATTGCGATTGGGGTTCTTGAGCTCCTGCACAAAGCTGCGATCGATCTTGAGCCGGTCAAACGGCAGCGTACGGAGCTGTTCGAGCGACGAATAGCCGGTGCCGAAATCGTCAAGACTGACCCGCACCCCCTGATTGCGAAGCGAGGTGATGATTGAACGCACCATGCCGACATTTTCATGCAGGCAGCTTTCGGTGACTTCCACTTCGAGCCGGTGGGCTGGGAAATTGTGCTTCACCAGCATTTTCAGCAGCTTTTGCGCAAACCACGGATCGCGCAGCTGAACCGGAGAAATATTGATGGCGAGCGTGATCGAGTTGTCCCAGCTGCGGGCATCCCTGAACGCCTTTTCCATCAACTGGTCGGACAATTCGGTGATCAGGCCGATTTCTTCGGCGATGGGAATGAAAATTTCCGGGCTGACCACACCCATCTGTTCCGAGCGCCAGCGCGCCAGCATCTCGAAGCCGACGATTTCCCCGGTCTCGATATCGACCTGCTGTTCGTAGAAGGGCACGAATTCGCCATTTACGACACCGCGGCGGATGCCGAGTTCCAGCTCGTTGCGGAACCGCAATTCGTTTTCCATCGTCTGTTCGAACCAGAAATAGCGGTTCTTCCCCTGCTTCTTGGCGTTGTACATGGCGATGTCGGCACGCTGCATCAGCGCGTCGGAATCGGCCAGCACCGGGTTGAAGCCGTGTTCGTCATGATCACTTGAAACACCGATGGAGACGGTGGCATCAATGGAAATTCCGTTGACCTCAAACGGCAGCGACATGCGTTCATACAGACGAATGATCAAATCATCGATCCGGTCGCGATTGGACGGATCGAATGGCGTGACAAAAGCGAATTCGTCACCGCCAAGCCGGGCCAGATGGGCTTCCTTTGGCAATTCCCCGATGATCCGCCGGGTTATCGCCACCAGCACCGCATCACCGACGGAATGGCCGTACATGTCATTGATCTGCTTGAAGTTATCCAGATCAATCATGCAATAGGCCACGGCATATCCGCGGGCATTTGCGCGTGCGCGCAAGGCATCGGTGGCCGTCAGCATGCTGCGACGGTTCAGGCAATTGGTGAGGGGATCGGTTTCGGCGAGTTCGCGGGCAAGTTCCTCGGCCCGGCGACGCTCGGCGATTTCCTGCTGCAATTCGCGGTATCGCCGCCAACCGAAGATGATCAGCACGATGTTGAGCAACAGCGCGTTGACCAATAGATAGTCGGGCGCCTTTCCGTCGAAGAACACTGCATTGATCGCGCTCGGCAAGACTGATCCGCCGGTCGCAACGAACAGGATAATTGCTGCAGTGGCAATGCCCAACGCGACCATATCCCGCTCGGCCTTGCCCAATGTGTCTTTTGCAGTCCTGGATTCCACCTTGAGCGTTCCCCGATGCGCAGGAACTCTTTTTCCCGCGTCGTTTCGCAAGGCTATGCCTCAGGCAATTGAAAATAGAGTTAATTCGCGTACCAGTGCGTGGATTACCGAGTGCGAGGGCTGGCGCGGGTGCCGGGTAGCCATTAACGGGTGCGGGGTCCCCCTTTCAATCCAACGGCAGGAGAAGCTCCCCCATGCCAAGCTACTGGCTCGTGAAATCGGAACCCTTCAAATACAGCTGGGACGATCTGGTTGCGGAACAGGAAGGCACCTGGGACGGGGTTCGCAATCATCTCGCAAAGAACAACTTGCAAGCGATGGAAGTGGGCGACGAGGCGTTCTTCTATCACTCGCGCGAAGGCTTGGAGATTGTCGGCATTTGCGAAGTGTCGGTCGCGGGCATCACCGATCCAACCGACGAAACCGGCAAATGGGCCGCGGTGAAGGTCAAGCCCAAGCGCAAGTTCGACAACCCCGTCACGCTCAAACAGATCAAGGCCGAGCCAAAGCTGGCCGATTGCGAGCTTGTGCGGCTGTCGCGATTGTCGGTTGCCAAGATCACGCCCGAGGAATGGGACGTTATCTGCAAGATGGCAGAGGGTTAGGGCGGCTAAAGAAGCCCTCAGCCGCCTTTCTAACGCCTTAAGTCGCCTTTTGCCTTCGCACGCAGACCGCTGATTGTCGCACCGCTCGCCGCGAGCTGCTCCACGTCGATCTTCACATGGATAAACCGCAGACCTGATCGTTGTTGCGCGTCGTCAAGTGCGGCGATGAACTCCGCCGTTGTCGATGCCGTAGCGCTCCATGCGCCAAAGGCGGCGCCCAGCGCGGCGAAATCGGGGTTGGCCAGTTGCGTGCCTGAGACGCGGCCCGGATATTCGCGCTCCTGATGCATCCGGATCGTGCCATAGGCGCCATTGTCGACGACGATCACCAGCAGATTGACGCCGTATTGTGCAGCGGTCGCAAGTTCCTGACCATTCATCAGAAAATCGCCGTCTCCTGCCACGGCAACAACCGTTCGTTCCGGAAACCGCAGTGCCGCCGCGACAGCTGCGGGCACGCCATAACCCATGGCTCCTGCGGTCGGCGCAAGCTGGCTGGGATAGCCGGCGTAGCGCCAATAGCGGTGCCACCAACCGGCGAAATTGCCCGCGCCGTTGCATATGATCGTATCGGCTGGAAGCGCCTCTCGCATGGACGTGACACAGGCCGCCATATCCAGCGCCGGAGGGTTATCCGCCGGTGAATGGGTCGCCCATGCGAGCCATTCGCGATGCGCTTCGGCTCCGGCATCGAACGGGATGATGGAGTGATCTTCCCACAGGGCGGCGGCTTCGGCAAATTCGTCCACCGCGCAGCAAAGCCCCAGCTCGGTCAGGTAGACCCGGCCTATTTCCTCCGGATCCGGGTGTACGTGGACCAGCAATTGTTCGGGATGGTCCGTCGCAGGAAAGCTGTATCCGTCAGTCGTCGCTTCCCCCAGGCGCGCACCCACGGCCAGCACGAAATCGGCCTGTTTCACCCGCTCGACAAGCTTGGGATTGGGGCCGTATCCAAGATTGCCGGCATACACGGGGCTGTCCGGCGAAATCGCGTCCTGACGCCGGAAAGCGGTGGCGACCGGCAGGCCGATGCTTTCGGCAAAAGACTGGAAATGCTCATGCGCCTTGGCGTTCCAACCCGCGCCGCCGATTATGGCAATCGGGCTGGCTGCATCAGCAATCATCGCAAACAAGGCCTGCATCGCGTCCGGGCACACGGCCTGCGCAGGGCGGGTCACGAGCGGGCGCGGCCTGATCGCAGCATCGACATGATCGCACAGCATGTCTTCGGGAAGGGCGAGCACAACCGGGCCCGGCCTGCCGCTGATCGCCACGGAATAGGCGCGCGCGACATATTCGGGGATACGGGCAGGGTCATCGATCCGGGCTGCCCATTTCGCGATGGGGCCAAAGAATGCTTCGAAATTGATTTCCTGAAAGCCTTCGCGGTCGCGCATCGGCCGGGCGACATCGCCTACAAACAGGATCATCGGCTGCGAATCCTGAAACGCCACGTGGACGCCGATGCTGGCATTGGTGGCGCCGGGGCCACGCGTGACGAAGGCGATCCCGGGTCGGCCGGTCATGGCACCGTCGGCGCAGGCCATGAAAGCGACACCGCCTTCCTGCCGACACACCACGGTTTCGATTCCGCTGCGTTCGTGCAGCGCATCGAGCACGGCGAGAAAGCTTTCGCCGGGTACGGTGAACAGCCGCTCCGTTCCCTGTTCGGCAAGGCAATCGACCAGCAATTCGGCGGCGGTTTGGGTGCTGTTTGTCACGCTTCAGATTCTCCCGTCTCAGGCGCGCTTAGGTGGTCTCGCGATTAACCACAACCCGGGCTTACTGTCCCCTTTTTGGGCAGGGGATACAGCGGCCTCGCCAAAAGTTAAGAAATCGTTAACTCGTCGTTTCATGACCTACGCAAGCCTTACAAGCGATCACGTGAAACGGCCCGGCATCATGCATGGACGGCGCCGTCGCAGCCTAGTCCTTACCGACGAAGGTGCCCGCCATCCCTTCCGTGCCAGCCTGCCTCCACACGTCCGCGAGGATTTGCTGGACATTCCGGCCGAAAGCCTTTGGCGCTTGACGACAGAAGACGTGCGCGGCGTTGCCAGCACCTATGTCGCCACGCTGGCGGCCGTTCTGGTCTTCATCATGTAAGACTGCTGGTCAGTCCGGGCAATCCGTCAGGTTGCCGGTTTGATCTTCGGCAGCCTGCTTTTCCGCCTTGAACAGCATCCAGCCGAGCCATGCGGAAATTACCGTCATGGCCGCTGCGAAAAGCAGTTGTTCGACTACTGGAATTCCTAGTCCCGTCAGGCCGATGGCGATCACCGAACCGATCACCATTGCCAGCGAATTGACGATGTTGTTCGCCGCAATGGTGCGCGATGCCGCGTCATGGGCGCAGCGCGTCGTCAGGAAGGCGTATAGCGGCACCACGAAAAAGCCCCCAGCAGTCGAAATGCCAAGCAGCATCAGTGAAAGCGGGATCGCCAGCGGTTCGAGTATCCATGTTTGAACCGGCAACAATTCGCCAGATTCATTGGGGATCCAGGCTTTCGACACGATGTAGAAGCCGATCACAAAGACGCCCATCACCACGACCGACAAGGGGGCGAACCGGGCAGAGACCTCGCCCTTCAACAGCGCATTGATCCCGACCGATCCGATTGCGATGCCAACCGAGAAGATAACCAGGAACAGGCTGGCGACTTCCTTGGATGCCATCAACTGGTTCTTGGCCAGTGGCGGAAACTGGATGAACAGCACGGCACCGATCGTCCAGAAAAAGCTGATCGCGACAATCGCAAGCCAGATTTCGCGATTGTGCATTGTGTCGCGGATCAGGCGCCAACTCATCACCGCCTGGTCTGCCACAGCCACCGCCGGATAGCCGAGCCAACGCAGGGCGCGATTTTCCACTTTGCGGCCATAAGGCTCAAGCAAGGGATAATGCATCTCGTAATCGCTTTGCGGCGGTGCCTCAGGCACAAACGTGCTGGAAAAATAGCCGACGAAAGCAGTGACCACGATCAACACCATCGCGATTTCGACGGCAATGAAGCCGGCCAGGATCGTGCCCGCAAGGATCGCGATATAGGTTCCCGCCTCGACCAACCCGGTGCCGGGCAGCACCTCTTCCTTCTTAAGGTGCTGAGGCAGGATCGCGTATTTGATCGGTCCAAGAAAAGTCGACTGGGCCGCGGCGAGAAATACCACGAACAGCAGCAGCGGGATTGCAACCGTGTGCACCGCGATCCCCTGCCAGGCCATGAACAGGCCGACCGCGCCGAGCGTTGCCCAGCCGATTTCGCATATTTTCACGATTCGTATGATCCGCGCCTTGTCGCGCGTGTCGGCCAATTGCCCGGCGAGTGCGGACAGGACCACGAAAGGAACGATGAAAATGACTGAGGCAAGCCCGCTAAACAGCGCTTCCTGCTGTTCGTCATTGTAGACCGAATAAACGACAAACAGCACCAACGCCGTCTTGAACAGGTTGTCGTTGAAAGCGTTGAAGAATTGCGTGACCATCAGCGGCAGGAAACGCTTCTGGCGCATCAGGTGTGTCGATGTCGTCATGGTAGCGTCGCGCCCGCCTGTCCTCTTCTCTCCCACCTCCCATAGCGGACATGCGAAGCCGCACAAGTCCGCCAAGGCAAGCGATCAAGCTTGTGTATGCTGACAATGGTTAGTGTTTTGCTGCGAGGCAGGAACGGCTAAGGCGAAAAACGATCATGCTGACGCTGCCCAACATCCTCACCATGTCGCGGATTTTTGCGGTTCCGCTGCTCGGGTTCTTCCTCTGGTGGCCCGATTGGCAGCTTGGCTATCTGATCGGCTTTGCGCTGTATTGCGTTATTGCGATCACCGATTTCTTTGACGGCTATCTGGCAAGGGCGCAGGGCACGGTGTCGAAGCTCGGCATTTTCCTCGATCCGATCGCGGACAAGATCATGGTGGCTGCAGTGATCCTTATCCTGACGGCTCAGGGTTATCTGCGCGGGCCGTATGTCGGTGACATGCATGTCATTGCCGGGCTGGTGATCCTGATCCGTGAGATCACGGTTAGCGGCTTGCGCGAATTTCTCGGTGGAATCCAGGTTTCGGTGCCGGTGACAAAGCTCGCCAAATGGAAAACGACGTTTCAGCTGGTGGCACTGGGAGCGCTGATCCTTGGTGGGGCGGTACACGGCCAGCCGTGCCAGTCTCCGCTAGAGAATTGCAAGACGCTGGCCGAAAGCTGGGTTCACGTTGTGGGCCTCGCCAGCCTCTGGGCGGCAGCGGTGCTGACCTGCGTGACGGGCTGGGACTACTTGCGGGTCGGCATCAAGCACATGGATTGAGGCAAGGCTCAGGCCAGATCGCCTAGCGCCGCCTTCAAATCGCCCAGCCACGGTTCGAACGGTTTCCACGCGCCTTGGCCCTTGCGATTGATCGGCTGGCGCACCTGTTCGCTCGACGCCGTACGCACCGCCCGCGGGGTCTTGTGAAACGCAAGGCATTGCTGCTCGAACGGCAGGCCGAGAAAATCGAGCATGCGCCGGGTCTGTCCTTCCAGATCATCGAGGACGTCTTCGTGCTGAACGCGTAGCACCTTGCCCGGCAGCACTTCGTCCCAGTGATCCATCAGCCCGACATAATCGGAGTAATAGCGACCTATCTCGGTCAATCCGTAGGTGAATTCCTGTCCTTCGGCGAACAGCTGCTTGAACCCGGAAAAGCAGCAATCCATCGGCGCGCGCCGGGCATCGATGATCTTTGCATTGGGCAGGATCAGGTGGATGAGACCGATGTGCCGGAAATTGTTCGGCATCTTGTCGATAAAGAACGGCGCGCCCTGTCGGTGGATGCGGGTATTCTCGATGAAGTCGGCGCCGAATTTTTCCAGCTGTTCGGCGGTCAGATCATGCAGGATTTGCGGGTAGCGCGATTGCCCTGCCTTTCGCCCGCGCAGACGGTGCGCCAGCGCGAGGATATTCGGCAATTCCAGAGTTCCGTCGATCTGTGAATGGCTGGCAAGGATCTGTTCCAGCAAGGTCGAACCGGCTCTGGGCAAGCCGAGGATGAAGATCGGATCGGGGGCAGGGTGGCCGTTGCCCTTGTGCTTTTCGAACAGCTCCGCTGAGCAGACTTCCTTTTGCAGCGTCAGCTCACGCGTCATGGCTTCGGCGCGGTATCGGGTCTGCGCGCGCTTCAGCGCATTGCCCTCGTCATAATGATGGAAGCTGGCTTCGTAGTCGCCTTCGTCTTCCATGGCCTTTGCCAGCGCAAAGCTAAGGTGAACCCTGTCCATGAAGGCCAGATCGTTGCGTGCGACTTGAGCCCGCATTGCCGCGATTTCGTCAGCACCAAAACGATAAGTCTTGAGGTTTGCGAGCGCATAGAAGGCATCGCCATGATCCGGCTTTGACGCGATCGCCGCGCGATAGCTGGCTTCGGCCTCTGCGCGATCCCCCTTGGTCTTTAACGCATGCCCGCGACTGGTCAGGCTGGCAGGATCATGTGGCAGCTTCTCCAGTACCTTTTCGAACAGGTCCAGTCCGCGAGTGTAATCGCCTGTCTGGATGCATTCGATCGCCAGCCGCGACTGAAACAGCGGATTGGCGGGATCACGCCGATAAAGCTTTTCTGCTTGATCCAATGCCTCGGCAAATTTCTGCCTCCGCCTCAGGACGTCGATATAGTCGAACCGCAATTGGACATCATCGGGCGAAAATTCGACTGCACTTTCGAGCAGGATTTCCGCATCGTCGAGAATGCCGAACTCGATCCCGATCTTGGCGAGCAGGCGCATGCCTTCGACGTTTCGCGGGTTCTGGCGCAGATAGTGGCGGCATATCTCTTCGGCCCGGGCCAAGCGGCCTTCAGCAAGATGGTTGGTGACAGCCACCAGTTCCCGGGGAAGCCCGGCGATACGCTGCTGCTGGGCGGCCGCGCCCTGTGCTTCGGCTGGACGTCCTGCGGCAGCATGCAGCCGTGCCTGCTCGCGCCAACTTGCCTCCAGCGCGGGGTTGAAGCGGGTCGCCTTGGCAAAGGCGGAGAGTGCCGCCTGATTGTCCCCTTTTGCGAGCGCTAGGTGGCCTTCTTCCTGCCACGCGCGACCATATTCGGGCATTGCGGAGTGTAGCGAGGAAAGGTGCCTGGACGCTTCGTCAAGACGCCCGAGATAACGCGCCGCCACCGCAGCCATATAGAGCGCCTCACCATCCAACGGATCAGCGCCGATCAGCACCTTCGCCAATTCAAGGCCAGCCTCGAATTGACCCGATTGCAGGGCCGCCTGTACTTGTCTCAGCTGGTCTTCACGGGTGGTCATGGATCGGGGCCTTAAACGGCAAAGCGGCGGGAGTGAACCGTAGCCACTCCCGCCGCCTGATTGGATGGGTTCGATCAATAGTCGAACGAAACACGCATACCCACCGTCAACGGACGATTGGTGATGATGCGTTCCCGATCATTGCCGAACACACCGGAAATTTCCGCGCGTTCGTCCGAAAGGTTCTCACCGAACACCTCGAAGCGCCAACGATCAGCCACGACACCTGCCGAAAGGTCGAACACGGTGTAGCTATCGAGCCGGATCTTGTTGATCTCGATAATGTCGGTGAATTTCGACGCCGAATAGGTCATCTGCGGCTGGATGAACGCCTCCAGATCACCGTTCAGATCCCATTCGTAGCGCGCCCTGATGTTGCCCTGGAAGCCCGGGGCGTAGGCCAGTTCTTCTCCCGCGATCACATCGCTGGTCGGAATCAACACCTCGGTGATCTCCGTGTCGAGGATCGAAAACGCCCCGGCAAAGGTCAGGCCCGGCGTCGAATACGGGGCGATCGTGAAATCGGATTCGATCCCGTAGATTTCAGCATTCGCCGCGTTCGAAGAGAAGAACAGATTTGTGATGGAAGGATCGAAAATCTGCGTTTGCAAGTTGGAGATATCGACGAAGAATGCCGAACCGTTCCAGCGGAACTGGCCGTCGATCAGGTCCATTTTCCAGCCGAATTCGTAGTTCTTGACTTCATCGGTCTCGACCTCGAACGGAACCGTAAAGCCGCTGCCCCCCGGTGCCACCGCGCCACCCGGACGGTTAAGCAGACCGGGGCGGAAGCCTTCGGAATAGGTGGCGTAGAACAAGAGGTCCGGCGTCGGGGTCAGGGTGATCGTGCCCTTGAAGATAGTGCCGCTGGTGGATGCGGTGTCAGGGGCGCGGACGGCGTTGAACACCTGCTGCGCCTGTGTGGCGGAAAGTCCTGCGGCCTGAATATCGGCGAGGCTGTCGCTCAGGTCGAACGTCTGACGCAAGGCTGCGTTGCATGATCCGATAAACGTGAATTGGCCGTCGCCGTTGTACAGATCGCTGATGTCCGTACCGAAGGCATTGGCATCCTGAGCCGCCCCGGAATTACAGAACGACCCATTAGCCGACCCTTCGAAGTCGACTTCGACATCGTAATAGCGAGCCCCGAAAGTCACGGTCAGCAGATCGGGGACCACGTCAAAGCTGGCTTCGCCAAAAATGCCAAACTGTTCGTCTGTCCGGCGAATGTCGTTGCGGAAGATCGTATCGCGCGGGAAAGGTCCCGGATCGGAAAAGAAACCGGTGGTCTGGGGGAAATTCGGTGCAAACGGCCCGAATGGCTCCGCCAGAACATTCCCCGGATAAGCGAAGTCGACGCGTTCTTCGAGGCTGAGGTCCGAATAAAAGCCCCCGCCCTGAAACCGGACGCGCCAATCTTCGGGGGTGCTGAAGCGGAGCTCCTGAGTGAACACCTCCGTCTTGCTGAAAGAATTGATGTAGAGGTTGGGTGCCTGGCAGGTCCCGCTCGGATCGGCAGCACCCGGATAGCTGACGGAGCCGTCACAGATGTAATACGGCAGATACTGACCGGCGAACATGTAATCGGTGTAGTCGGCGCGCTGTTCGCTCTCGCGATCGGTGTATGCGCCTGTGTAGATCACATCCAGCCAGCCGATGCGGCCTTCGACTGTCCAGCTGGTATTTGAGAAATCATCCTCCAGCCTGTCCGTCTCAAACCGTTCGATTTCAAGGTCGTCGAGGCCACCCAGTTCCGGATCCGCAAAGAACACACCGTCGCTTTCGAGGCTCTGCCGCTGGTGCGACAGGTTTACGGTCCAGTCAGGGGTAACTTCCCACAGGGCGCTCACGCGGAAGCCCGCATATTGGGTGTCGTTGAAATCGTCCTGTGCGATGCCGGCATTGTCGGCTTCGAGGAAGGTGACATTGGACAGGTTGGCGGTCGACTGGAAGCCAGCACGGATAGCGGACACGGGAACACCGTTGGCGCGAACGGTGCCTTCGGGGCGGAACCGTGCACTTTCCCGCAGGTCACGGGTGCCTTGGACATTGTCGACGTAGCCACCCTGATCATCGAGATATGCGACCGCGCGAAGGGCAAAGGTGTCAGTGACTGGCACGTTGACCATCACTTCGCCCTGATAGCTTGCCTCGCCCCCTTTGGTGAAAGAGACTCCGGCTGAACCCTTGCCATAGAAACCCGAAAGGTCGGGCTTGTTGGTGATCAGGCGGACAACGCCTGCTTGCGAACTGGCGCCGAACAGCGTGCCTTGCGGACCTGAGAGGACTTCGATCCGCTCAAGGTCAGCGGCATAGACGTCGAGATTGCGCCCCGGCTGCGAGAGGGGTTGATCGTTCAGATACAGCGCGACGTTGGGCGCAAGCCCGGCAACACCGGCTACCGTAATGTTGGGCGTAGTGGAGGCGAGGCCGCGAATGTAGATCGTGCTTTGTCCGGGGCCATTGCCGCCAGCCGTAACTGTCGGGATCTGCTCAAGATAGTCTTCGAAGGTATCGATGTTGAGTTGGTCAAGCTCCTCGGCGCCGATCGCGCTGACCGAAACCGGCACGTCCTGCAGATCTTCGCTCTTGCGCTGCGCCGTGACGACGATGGTGCGAACGCCGCCTTGACGCTGCGTGCTTTCGGTTTGTTGCTGAGCCGGTTGGGTGGTTTGCGCATAAACAGGTGATGCGATTGCGACTGCGAGTGCGCCGATCGACGCCCCGCTTATATATTTCGACATGTAATTGCCCCTTTTGAGCCGGATTGCGGGCCCGCGGCGCAGAGAAGCACCAGCGTAAGTCCCAATAGAGGCGAGCAATGCAGCTAAAGATCGCTCGCGCGTAGGGCCGGATAGCAAGGGATCAATAAGGTGACCACAGTGGAGTCTGGAGTCTTATTGGAGTCAAAATATCATGTTGCAAAATAACAACAGAAAAATAATTCGAAGAAAATATTCAAATGCAGGTTTATGAAATTCAAATATAGAAATTCTATATTTTATTGTTATTCAAAAAATGCCAAGTTTGTCGGAAAATATTCAAGAAATGTGAAGTCTAGGGTCATGAATATTTGAGAAACTCAAATGTCGAGCCAAGTCTTCAGCCTTCACTCCGGGCTTCAGCCCATTCCTGACAGGCTTCTGCAGTGGTCGGCACACCGTGCTTCTTGCGGATCAGATCGAACACCACCGCCTTGATGATGGAAATGCACATCAGCAGGACGACAAGCGAGAAGGGCAAGGCCCCTATGATCATGGTGATGCGGATTGCCTCGATCCCGCCAAGGATTAGCATCGAGCCGACAACGAATGCCAAGGCAAAGCCCCAGAAAAGGATGTGGTAGCGGCGACCGCCTTCGTCTTCGCCCGCGCCGTTGATCGTATTGACGATCAGGATCGCGCTATCGACCGACGTGATCAGGTAAGTCATCAGCAGCAACACCACCAAGCCGGACACGATCAGCGCCACATCGGGGCTGAGCAGTACGCCGATGGTTGCATAAAGCTGGGAAGATATTCCCGTTGAAAGGATTTCGCCCTGAGCCGCGCCGCTCAGCTCCAGATCGATCGCGGTCCCTCCAGCGAGACCCATCCACAGGAAACACATTAGTGCGGGGACGAGTGCTACACCCAGAACATACTCCCGGATAGTTCGTCCTCGCGATATCCGTGCGATAAACATGCCGACGAAGGGCGCGAATGCGATCCACCAGGCCCAGTAGAACACCGACCAGTCCAGTTGCCATTGCACCAGCGCTTCACCCACGTCGGAGCCGTCACTCGAAAACAGCGTCAGCGAATTGGCTGGCAGGCTCACGAAGTAATCCCAGATTCCCACGCCCAGCAGTTTCAAGCCGTAAAGGCCCGATCCGAAGACGGCGAAAAGGGCAAGTAAGCCGATTGAGAGCGCCATGTTGATGTTCGACAGCCATTTGATGCCTTTGCCGACACCCGAAAGCGCGCTGAGCGTCGATGCGCCCACCAAAACAAGCAAGGCCAGCACAATCGCCGCGGCCGAGGCTGTCTGCACTCCAGTCGCATCCGCGACCATCAGCCAATCGCCCATACCCACCCGGTGAAGCCCGGCGACGAATTGCTGGACTCCAAGCCCCATTGTTACCGCCACACCGAGTATGGTGGCCACCACGGCGACCACATCGACAATATGCCCCGGCAGTCCCGACAAGACTTTGCCGAACAGGGGGGCGAGGCTCGAACGGATGGTCAGCGGCAAACCGCGCCGGTGCGCGACATAGCCGATCGCAAGGCCAACAAGCGCATAGGTGCACCATGCGCCAAAGCCCCAATGCAAAAACGTCCACATGAATGCCGAACGGACTGCTTCGGGTGAAGCGCTTTCGACAGTGCCGCGGATGATGTCGGGATTGCTGACGAAATGGGCCAGCGGCTCGCCGGTCGAATAGGTCAGCATCCCGATCCCGATACCCGCGCCGAACAGCATCGAAAACCATGAGAAGCGTGAGAATTCAGGCTTTTCGCCCGGCGCGCCGATGCGCAAAGTCCCCGTCTGCGGGATCAGCGCCAGCGCGAAACAGACCATGATCAGCGCGGCGACAAGATAGACATACCACCCGCTGAAAGATGAAATGATCGTCGAATTGGCAATTTGCAGAGCCTGCATCGCACGGACAGGAAAGAAAATCGCCCACATGATGATCAGCGAAACGATGATCTTGCCGGGTATCGTCACTTCTCGACTGAAACCATCGTAGAAACCGCTGTCATGGGTTTCGATCGGCAGCTCGACAATCGGCGGATCTATGGGCAGGTCCGCAGGCTCATTCGTTTCCGGATTTAAGATCGGTCTTCCCGTTTATGTCTGTTTCGCAGAACGTCGCAACGGGTCGGTTACATACGGATTTGAGCCGTCGATGCAAATTTGTGGTCTGATCAGCCTGCCCGCAGTTCTTCGGCCAACAGCCGGAAATCCGCTTCACGCGGGGAATTCTTGCGCCACACCAGCACTATTTCCCGCTTTGCCGTGGGGCTGTCGACCGGGCGGGCGACGACTTCGGTTCCGTTCAATATTCCGGCGTTCAAAGCCATTTCGGGCAGCATCGTCAGGCCCAGATCGTTGTCCACCAATTGCACCAGAGTGTGCAGGCTGGTGCCGATCATGCTGGCGGAATCGCGCAGTTCGCTGCGGTTGCAGGCGGCCAGCGCATGATCGCGCAGGCAGTGGCCGTCTTCTAGCAACAGCAACCGCCCCTGATCGATCATGTCCGGCGGGATTGTCGCGGGGGGATCGCGCGGGTCATCCTTCGGAAACGCCACGAACAAACGATCATCAGAGATATGCTCGACCTCTACCTCTCCGGTGTCGAAGGGGAGGGCGAGCAATACGCAATCGACCCGGCCGTGCTGGAGCGACTCCACGGCGTCCTGGCTGGTTTCTTCGCGCAGCATCAATTGCAGGTCGGGGCGCTCATTCTTGAGCCGCGGAAGAATGCGCGGCAGCATGAAGGGGGCGATGGTCGGGATGACGCTCATGCGGAGTTGCCCGGAGAGCGGCTTCCCGGCGGCCTGAACCAGATCGGCCAGTTCCTCCGCTTCGCGCAGCAGGCGGTTGGCTTTTGCCACGACCTGCTCACCCAGCGACGTAAACCGAACCACACGGCGCGACCGCTCCACGAGGGTCACACCGAGCAGCGACTCCAACTCGCGTATCCCCGCCGACAGCGTCGATTGCGAAACGAAGCTGGCATCCGCTGCCCTGCCAAAATGGCCGTGTTCGTGCAGCGAGACGAGATATTGCAACTGCTTGATGGTGGGCAGGTAAGTGGACACGCCTCGCTTCTACTCCGCCGCCAGCGCTTCTTCCATGCTGGCTTGCATGTCGTCGATATGGGTCATCGTCAGCTTGCCGCCCTTGACCGCGAAGGCGAGCTTGCCTTCGACCAGTTCAAGCGCGTCCTTGCCGAAAATGTCATAGCGCCAGCCTTGCAGCACCGGCAGATCGCGCACCCCTGCGGCAAGCGCTTCCATTTCGTCGGCGCGGGTCAGCAGCCGCGCGGCAACGTCGATTTCCCGGGCGCGGATCTTGAGCAGCAGCTTGAGCAGATCCGCCACGAGCGCGCCTTCCTTGCCCAGCGGCGCGCCGCGTTTGATCTTTTCGGGCATTTCTTCCTGCGAAAGCGGGTCAGCCTCGGCAATCACCTTCATCAGCCGTTTGCCGATGTCGTTGTCTTTCCACGCGGCAGAAAGCCCGCGCACCTTGGCAAGATCGCCCTGTTTTTTCGGCGGATGGCTGGCGATGTCGGCCAGCGTTTCGTCGCGCATGATCCGGCCACGCGGAATGTTCTTGTGCTGCGCTTCGCCTTCGCGCCATGCGGCCAGCGCCTTGAGCCGACCAAGGACCTGCGGATTTCGCCCCGGCTGGCGGATGCGCTTCCAAGAGGTTTCAGGATCGACGAGATAGTTCGCAGGATCGGCGAGCTTTTCCATTTCCGCATCCAGCCAATCGCCGCGTCCTGTCTTGATCAGCTTTTTCAGGATCTTGGGGAATATCTTGGACAAATGGGTCACGTCGCCAATCGCGTATTCGATCTGGCGATCGGTCAGGGGGCGGCGGCTCCAGTCGGTAAAACGCGCGCCCTTGTCGATCTGAATGTTGAGCCAGTGATCAACAAGGTTTGCATAGCCGATCTGTTCGGACTGGCTGATCGCCATCATCGCGATTTGCGTGTCGAACACCGGATGCGGGGTCTTGCCCGTCAGGTTGACGATGATCTCGACATCCTGTCCGCCCGCGTGGAAGACCTTGAGCACGTCTTCATTGTTGCACATCAGCTCGAGCAGTGGAGCAAGGTCGATACCGGGAGCCAGCGGATCGATCGCGGCGGCTTCTTCGGTGTTGGCTATCTGCACCAGGCACAGTTCCGGCCAATAGGTGTTTTCGCGCATGAATTCGGTGTCGACGGCAACGAATTCGGATTGGGAAAGACGCTCGCACAGGTCGGCCAGAGCATCCGTGGTGGTGATCAGATCATGTATCTTCATCGTTCTTCTTGTCGTTTTGAGCGGAGTGCCGCTCTCGCCCCCTATGCAGGAGGCCGGTCTTGTGAGAGGTGCGCGACTTGACAAAGTGCAGGTCATGCCCTGTTAGCGCGCGCAGAAAACGCGGGGATCGAACCGCCGCGAAATGCTGGCGCGCCAATAGCGCCATACCTTCGAACAGGACAAGAGTTTAGATGCACGCCTATCGTACCCACACTTGCGCACAGCTTTCGGCCAAAAATGTCGGGGAAACCGTCCGTCTTTCTGGATGGATGCACCGCAAACGCGATCACGGCGGGGTGCTGTTTGTCGATCTGCGCGATCATTACGGCATTACCCAGATCGTTGCAGACGAAGATTCGCCGGCGCTTCCGGTGCTCGAAAAGCTGCGTGCCGAGTCGGTCGTGACGATCGACGGTGAGGTGAAGGCCCGCACCGCTTCGACCGTGAACAAGGATTTGCCGACCGGCGAGATCGAGATTTTCGCCCGCGCGATCACCGTGCAAAGCGCAGCCGAAGAGCTGCCGATGCCTGTCGCCAGCGGGGAAGAATATCCCGAACACATCCGGCTGAAGTATCGCTTCCTCGATCTTCGCCGCGAAGTCATGCATCGCAATATCATGCTTCGCTCAAAGGTGATCACATCGCTGCGCCGTCGCATGACCGATCAGGGCTTCACCGAATTCCAGACCCCGATCCTTACCGCTTCCAGCCCCGAAGGCGCGCGCGACTTCCTCGTGCCCAGCCGTATGCATCCCAACACCTTCTACGCGCTCCCGCAGGCGCCCCAGATGTTCAAGCAGATGCTGATGGTGTCGGGTTTTGATCGCTATTTCCAGATCGCGCCGTGCTTCCGCGACGAAGACTTGCGCGCCGATCGCAGCCTTGAATTCTACCAGCTCGATTTTGAAATGAGCTTCGTCACCCAGGAAGACGTGTTTCAGGCGCTCGAACCCGTGCTGGCCGGGTGCTTCGAGGAATTTTCGGGCGGCAAATCAGTGACGCCTTCGGGCAGCTTCCCGCGCATTCCCTATGCCGAAGCGATGCTGAAATACGGCACCGACAAGCCGGACCTGCGCAACCCGTTGATCATCAGCGATGTCACCAGCCACTTCGAACAGAGCGGCTTTGGCCTGTTTGAAAAGATCGTCGGCAGCGGCGGCGTCGTTCGCGTTGTTCCGGCCCCGAACACGGCGGACAAGAGCCGCAAGTTCTTCGACGACATGAACAACTGGGCGCGCGGTGAAGGGTTCGCGGGCCTTGGCTATGTCACCCGCAAGGGCGGCGAATTCGGTGGCCCGATCGCCAAGAACCACGGGCCGGAGCGGATGGAAGAGCTGTACAACGAGCTCGGCCTCGGCCCGGACGACGGCCTGTTCTTTGCCGCCGGCAAGGAAAAGGACGCGGCCAAGCTGGCTGGTGCTGCCCGGACGCAGGTGGCAGAGCAACTCGACCTGATCGAACCCGATTGCTTCAAGTTCTGCTGGATCGTCGATTTCCCGATGTTCGAATATGACGAAGAAGCGAAGAAGATCGACTTCAGCCACAACCCGTTCTCGATGCCGCAGGGCGAGATGGAAGCGTTGGAAACGCAGGACCCGCTGACGATCAAGGCGTGGCAGTACGACATCGTCTGCAACGGTTACGAGTTGTCCTCGGGTGCGATCCGGAACCACAAGCCGGAAATCATGTACAAGGCTTTCGAGATCGCCGGTTACGACAAGGAAACCGTCGACCGCGAATTCTCCGGCATGATCGAAGCCTTCAAGCTGGGCGCACCGCCGCACGGCGGATCGGCACCGGGGATTGACCGGATCGTGATGCTGCTTGCCGGTGAAGAAGCTATCCGCGAGGTTATCGCCTTCCCGATGAACCAGAAGGGCGAAGATCTGATGATGGGGGCACCTTCGAAGGTGTCGCCGCAGCAGCTGCGCGAATTGCACCTGCGTCTGGTCGAACCGCCGAAGAAGGAAGGACAGACGGGCTAGGCCGAGGCGGCTCGGCCGCGCAATCTTGGGGATGTGCGCATTGGCGCATGCATCTTGACTTGCGCTACGTCGAACCGCCCTTTAGGGCGAATAACGATTTTCAAAACCCCAAATCCAAGAGGGAAAACTATGAGCGATACTGCCGACCGCGTGCAGAAAATTGTCGTCGAACATCTCGGCGTCGAAGCAGACAAGGTAACTCAGGAAGCAAGCTTCATCGATGATCTGGGCGCAGACAGCCTCGACATCGTCGAGCTGGTGATGGCTTTCGAAGAAGAATTCGGCGTGGAAATCCCCGACGATGCAGCTGAAAAGATCAGCACCGTCGGCGACGCGACCAAGTTCATCGAAGAGAACAAAGGCTGATATACAGGGCTAATCGCCCTCAGAATGCCCGCTGCCCCTGTCGGTGCGCGGGCGTCTGACCGACAGGCCCGAGCCCTCTTGCAGGGTCGCGGGCCTGTAGTGTTTTTGGCCCTGCCGCTTTGATGCAGGGTGGATTTGCGCCCGTCCGGGCTGTGGAGAATGGAATGCGCCGTGTTGTTGTGACCGGTCTTGGTCTTGTCACCCCGCTCGGGGGCGATGTCGAAACCTCGTGGAAGAACCTGATCGCTGGCGAAAGCGGTGCAGGGCAGATCACCCGTTTCGACACCTCGAACCAGAAATGCACCATCGCCTGCGAAGTGAAGGGCAAGGATCACCCATGGGGCTTCGATGCCGACAAGCGGGTTGACCACAAGGTGCAGCGGCAGGTCGATCCCTTCATCGTCTATGGCATTGATGCTGCCGGTCAGGCGCTGGAAGATGCAGGTCTGACCGACATGTCCGACGCCGACAAGGAGCGCACCGGTTGCTCGATCGGATCGGGCATCGGCGGTCTGCCGGGGATCGAGATTGAGAGCGTCAACCTCCACGAACGCGGTCCGGGCCGGGTCAGCCCGCACTTTGTCCACGGGCGACTGATCAATCTCATCACCGGGCAAGTGCAGATCAAATACGGCTTCATGGGGCCGAACCACGCCGTCGTCACCGCCTGTTCGACTGGCGCGCACTCGATTGGCGATGCGGCGCGCATGATCATGATGGATGATGCGGACATCATGCTGGCGGGCGGTGCGGAAAGTACCATCAACCCGCTCGGCATTGCAGGTTTCGCTCAGGCGCGCGCGCTCAACATGAGCATGAACGATCGCCCGACCGAGGCGAGCCGCCCCTATGACAAGGACCGCGACGGTTTTGTCATGGGCGAAGGCGCAGGGGTGCTCGTGCTTGAGGAGTACGAACACGCCAAGGCGCGCGGTGCGAAAATCTACGCCGAAGTGACGGGCTATGGCCTGTCAGGCGATGCCTACCACGTCACCGCGCCCCATCCCGAGGGCAAGGGCGCCGAACTCGCCATGCGCATGGCGATGAAGAAGGCAGGTCTTGGGCCAGGGGATATCGACTATGTCAACGCCCATGGAACCAGCACGATGGCGGACACGATCGAACTCGCGGCAGTAAAGCGGGTGCTGGGGGATGACCTCGGCGGCGCGTCGATGAGCTCGACCAAGAGCGCGATCGGACACCTTCTGGGTGGCGCAGGCGCCGTTGAGGCGGTGTTCTGCATCCTTGCCATGCGCGATCAGATCGTCCCGCCGACGCTCAATCTCCACAATCCGGATGACGGCACCGAAGGCATCGACCTTGTCCCGTTCAAGGCAAGGCAGCGCGAGGTTCGCGCCGTTCTCAACAACAGCTTCGGCTTTGGCGGGACCAATGCCTCGCTGATCATGCAGAAAGTCGACTAGACCGGTGAAGCGCGCAGGGCTGTTGATCGTCAGCCTGGTTCTGCTGCTGGCTGCCGCTTTTTTCGCGGCTCCTGCGTTGCTGGGCGAGGCCACGATCGAGGAAGAAACCCAGTTTCTGATTCCTGCCGGTTCCTCGCTGAGCGCGGTTGCCCGGGATCTGGAGGCTGCCGGGCACATTTCCTCGGCTGACGGCTTCCTGCTGAATGCGCGCATATTCGGATCGTCCGATCCCATTCAGGCGGGCGAATTCTCCTTGAAGCCGGGCATGTCGCAGGGAGACATCCTTGCCGCGTTCCAATCAGGCGATGTGATCCGCCGGTTTGTGACCATTCCCGAAGGCATGCCTTCAGTGCTCGTCTGGGAGCGGCTAATGGCAGAACCGCTGCTGACCGGCGAGATCGAGGTTCCCGCCGAAGGATCGATCCTGCCCGACACCTATGCCTTTGAACGCGGGCAGTCGCGGGCCGAACTGGTCGAGCAGATGCAGGCGGCGATGGACCTCTACCTGGCTGAGGCTTGGGCGAAGCGCGCTGACGGCATAGCGGTCGATACGATTCGCGAAGCCTTGATCCTTGCCTCGATCGTCGAAAAGGAAACCGGAAAACCTGAAGAGCGGCGCACTGTCGCAGGGCTATATTCCAACCGTTTGCGGGTCGGCATGATGCTGCAGGCGGACCCGACAATCATATATCCCATAACTCAGGGCAAACCGCTGGGCCGCCGCATTCGCCAATCGGAAATCGCCGCGGTGAACGGCTACAACACCTACACTATGCTGGGCCTGCCAGACGGCCCGATCACCAATCCCGGGCGCGAAAGCATCGCAGCCGTGCTGGATCCCGAAAAGCACAATTACCTCTTCATGGTTGCAGACGGATCGCGCGGCCACGAATTCAACGAGACGCTCGACGGCCACAATGAGGCTGTCGGACGCTGGTTCGAACTGCGCCGCCAGCGCGGCGAGATGGAATAGGGTGGGCAAGCCCTTTATCGTGACGGCGGCCCTGCCGCCTGACATTCAGGGCTGGGCCGAAAAACTGAGGCGGCAACATTATCCGCCCCAGCGCAATCATCTGCATGCGCACGTCACCATGTTCCATTCGTTTGCGCCATCCCTGTTCGAGGAACTGAAGGATTACCTGCCAAAGCTGACCCGCAATTTCGCTGCACCCTGTGGCGAAGTAAGTGGTTTGCTTGATCTGGGAACGGGCACGGCGATAGCGCTGAAAAGCCCCCAGTTGCTTGCCCTTCGCGAGGCAATGGCAGACCATTTCCACGGCAGCCTAACTGCACAAGACCTGTACGACCCTCGCCCGCACATAACGATCCAGAACAAGGTCACGAAACAGGAGGCGAGGGCGCTGCAAGCGGAACTGGCCCCCTCTATTACACCCCGCAGCTTCTCCTTCCCGGCGCTGGAACTGCACTTGTATCGCGACGGTCCGTGGGACTTGATAAAGCGGTACTCCTTTCGCGGTAGCGAGGCTCTGTAAACCGGCGCATTTTTGGCTATTCAGGCGAGGCTTAAGGCTGATAGGACATTGACATGGAAAACTGGGGGCAATGGCTGGGCTGGCTTGGAGCGATGGCGCTCGTGTGGGCGATGGCCCCGCATCAGGTTCGCGATATCCGCCGCATCTGCCTTGGCGCTGGGGTATTGGCTGTCGCCTATTTCGCGCTGGTTCACGGTTTCGGCGCCGGACTTGCGCTTTCTGTTGCCTTCACTCTCGTCAATGCGGGGCGCCTCTTCGAATTACGGCAACGCGCTCGCTCGGGCGTAATGACACGCGAGGAGCGCGAGCTGTTCGATCACGTCATGAAGATCGAAGAGCCTTCACAGCAAAGCCGTTTGCGCGATCTCATGGTATGGCAGGATGTGCCCGTCGGAACGACATTGATCAAACAGGGGCAAATCGATCCGCCTCTGATCTACATCGCCAGCGGTCGGGCCGAGATCGAGCGTGACCTGGCTATCGTAAGTGAATGTGGCGCGGGTGAATTCCTTGGCGAGATGAGTCACGTGTCTGGCGAACGCGCGAGCGCCACCGTCACGGTCACGCAGGAAATGCGCATGGCGCGGCTGGATCGCGACGCGTTGGGACAGCTGGCCAAGAGCCTGCCAGAGGTTGGCAAGGCTGTCGACAGGGCCTTCAATCGCTCGCTTGCGGTAAAGGTTTTGCGCATGAACGAAAGTGCGCGCTGACGGCATTTGTCGGAGCCTGAAACTTGTGGTTGACCACGGCCACTCCCCGCCCTAAATGCGCCGCTCGCTTGAGGCGATTTGCCTCGCGAGTTTTGGCTGTTTTACCGGCCAATTGCCCTTTGGGGCGGAGTAGCTCAGGTGGTTAGAGCAGCGGAATCATAATCCGCGTGTCGGGGGTTCGAGTCCCTCCTCCGCTACCATTTTTCAATCACTTAGCGATGTGCCCGCTGGGCGGTTTACACGGCGGTGTAAACCGTGACGCATTTTGTAGCATCTGGCAGGGGTTGGAATTGGCTTTCGCTTCCCGCTCGCAGCGAGGCCGCGCCCATTGATCGGCGGCGGATGCGCCCTGCTCAACCCGCGCCCGCCCCGCGCCCGAAATCCAAGCCGATGCGCCCGATGCTGGTCGCCAATGAGGCGATGCAACGGCGGCTCGCTTGGCACGAGTTCAAACCTTGGTGGGCGCGCTGATGGCTTCGTTCGATGATGGAAAGCGCACGTGGGATGCGGAGCGAGGCAGGTGGGTCGATAATCCGCTCACTGCCATCACTCCGCTGCGCGCGATGGATATTGCCGCGCTCGCCGGGGTCGAGCCGCAACCCGTCCGGTTCATAGTCGAGGGGCTATTGCCAGCGGGGGAAACTACGGGGCTTTCTGCACCGGGCGGCGGAAACAAAACCACGCTATCGCTTATGATCGCAATCGCGATGGCAGCGGGGCGCGACAGCGTTCTTGGCATGGCGATCGAGCCGGGGCCTGCTGCTTACATTGGCATGGAGGATTCGGAGTCCCGGCTGCACTGGTCGATCCACCATGCTTGCAGTGGTCTTGGCGTGGCGATGCGCGACCTTGCGGGGCGGCTGCACGTGGTTTCGATGCGTCAGGAGCTTCACAACGGCTTGGCGAGCTTCACTCATGCCGGGGAGATAGAGCCGAGCGATCTCTATCACCAAGCGCAAGAGCTGATCGAGGCGACAGGTTCAAAGCTGCTTGTGCTGGACAATCTGGCGCACCTGTTTCTCGGCAACGAGAATGACCGAATGCAGGCAACGCGGTTCTTGTCGCTGCTTAACAAGCTTGCCAGCGACACCGGGGCGGCGATCCTCCTGCTGGCGCACACTCCAAAAAACGGAGCCGACTATAGCGGTTCAACCGCGTGGCAGAACGCGATCCGCTCGCACGCTTCGATCGAGAAGGAAGAAGGCGGCGATCCGGATGTTCGGGTGCTCAAGGTGTCGAAGGGCAATTATGTGAAACCGGGCGAGGTGACACGGTTCCGGTGGCATGATCATTACCTGATCAGGCCCGAGGATTTGCCAGCGGATATTGCTGGCCAGTTGGCGGCAACGTCGAGGGCAACCGCAGCCAACGAGGCGTTCTTGCGATGTCTCAACACGGTGGATGGACAGGGCCGAGCTGTGTCTCATTCGCGTGGTGCGAATTTCGCGCCGCGTGTTTTCGCCAAGATGCCGGAGGCCAAGGGTTTCGACCAGGACGACATGGAAGCGGCTATGGAGAGGCTGCTGCACAAGGGAACAATCTTAGCCGATCAGGAGGTTGGCAAGTATGCAAATCGGACAGCGCGCCGGGGCCTAAAGCAAGTCGATCAGGCTGCACAAAGCCCTGCACAAAGCCCTGCACAAAGCCCTGCACAAGACGGTGCACAAGACGCACAAGACCAGTCGGCACAACTGCACAAAGCGGGTGCACACTCACCCCCTATCCCTAACGGGATAGATGGGGACTTGGGTTCCCCATCTAATCCCGTTGGGAGTGGTGCGCCCGATCCGGATTGGATGCCGGGCGATGACTAGGGGGAGGGGGTGGGTCAATCTCCAGAACGTCGGCGGCGCGAAAACCGCCCCCCCAGTCATTGCGAGATTTTTTTGCCGGGGACCGGGATATTCGCACGCGGTAGCGGTGGTGGGCTGTCGGTGGGGCCTGTGGTTGCCCGCTGCGCGCGCGCATTCATGCGATCCCGCGCGGCGGGGTAAGAGGCTCAATCATCGCCCATCGAGGGCGAGCGTGGCGCTGGTGGCGCTTTTCGGCTGCGGGTTCGTAAGGTGCAGGAGGTCAATTTGAGGGGTGAATATTGTTACACGCAGTGTGATCTGTTCGGCGCGCCCATCCCGGTGCGCCGGGGGCGGGGGAGGCCCGCCTATGTCCCCGATGAGGCAACGCGGCGGCGGGTGGTCGAGCTGCGGCGCGGCGGCGCGACGGCTGCGGCGATCGCGGTGGCGATCGGTATCGGGCGGACGACGCTTTACCAGTTCTACGGTGCAGAAGTGAGAAAGGAAAATGACGATGGCTGAATTTGGCAAGGGGCCGATGCGCCCGACAACGGACGCAGCGTTTACACGCGCAGCGCGGCGGGTGGCGCTGGGGTTTCAGGATCGAGCCGCGCGGCTTGGCATGGGGCCGGACGAAACCGCGAATCTGGCGCTGGCGGCGCTGGTCGAGGTGGTGGCGGGGCAGCTGGGCGATCCGTTCCGCGCGATCGAGCGGCTGCGCGATGCAGCCGATGCGTTCGAGGCGCAGTGCCTAGCAGACGGTGGAAAACGTAGCGCGCCGGGGGCTTGAATTTCGGCGGCAATTGATTCATGTTTTGTTCCATTCCCGGCGATCGCCGGAGGCCCACGGGGTGCTGATTCCCCGCCATTCATCACAATGGACGGGCCAGCTGTATTCGCGATCCGTCCGCAGAACAGGACGTTTCAAACATGAAAACCGCAAAACTGATCGAGCTTGAACGGCAACGTCTCGACCTGATCGAGGAAGCGCGCGCTGCGCTGCGCGCGATCGACAACAACACCGATGCGAAGCGCGCAAAGGAATTGGAGGCGCGCCACGATGCTGCAATGCGGGCGATCGACGCAAACGCGCTCGACATCGACCAGGCCAAACTTGAAGCCGAAACCGAAGAACATCGCGCAGCCGCTCGCCCCGAAATGGGCGGCACGGCGGCGGCGGGTGTTGACGGGCCGGGGGCGTTCCTTTCTGGCCGTCGCGCCGATTGGGTGGACGCACGCGGCAATCCGGTGCGGGTGCTTTCGCGTGCCGATCAATTCTCCCAGCGTAGCTACACCGGGCCGAGCGTTGGCGATCTGATCGCCGCCAAGATTTCGGGGCCGCGCAACGAGGCCGAGGAACGCGCCCTGTCCGCATCGACCAACAGCGCGGGCGGCTTCACCGTCCCCGAGCCGCTGGCGCAAGATTTCATCGACCTGATGCGCCGGAACAGTTCCGCGATTTCAGCCGGGGCTATCACGGTTCCGATGGAATCGGAGACGCTGGCGATCGCGCGGGCAACGGGCGATCCGTCCGTCGCATGGCGCGCGGAGAATGCCGCTGTGTCGGAAACCGATCCGACGTATGACCGGGTGACGTTCACCGCGAAAACGCTCGCGGGCGGCGTGAAGATGTCGCGCGAGCTGGCGGCGGACAGCCTCAATATCGGCGCGCTGGTGCAACAACAGCTTGCCGCAAAGATGGCGCTGGAGCTCGATCGCGCGGCGATCTGGGGCGACGGTTCGGGCGCATCGCCTACGGGTGTGACCAATACGAGCGGAATCAACACCGTGAGCATGGGAACGAACGGCGCGGCAATTGCGGATTACGACAAGCTGCTGGACGCAATTTACGAGTTGACGCTCGACGATGTGCCGGGGCCGTATGCCGGGATCATGCACCCGCGCACCCAGCTCGCGATCCAGAAGCTCAAGGACAGCCAGAACAACCCGCTCACGCAGCCGGAGTGGATCCGCAACACTCCGCCATTCGTGACCACGGCTGCACCGATCGACGAGACCGAGGGCACGGCGGATAACGCCAGTTCGATTGTCTTTGGCAATTTCTCGCACCTGATGATCGGTCTGCGCCAGAGCGTTGAAATCCGCATCTTTGACCAGACCTATGCGGCTACTGGTCAGCTTTACGTCCAAGCGTGGATGCGCGCCGATGTGCAGCTGTCACAGCCGAAGGCGTTTTCGGTGCTGACGGGCGTGATCCCCGCTTAGTCTTTGTCTTTACCCGGCGCGTTGGTGACATTGCGCGCCGGGGATTCCGGGTCAGCCGGGGGGACGGTCAAGCCGCAAGGCTTCCCCGGCTGATTCAGATTTCAGGAGAATGATCAATGAGCGGCGTTTTTCGAGCGATCGGCACGGTAGCGGGGGCGGTTGCGACTGTTGCCCTGGTGACGGGCAATCCTGCATTGGCGGGCATTGCATCGCCGCCAAGTAGAGCCTTTCTTGCACGGGTTCGGGCGTGAGCGTCGTCAACGCGTGGCGCAATGGGCGCAAAGGCTATTTGTTCACGGACACGGCACACGTTGACGTATCAACAGGCGCGGTGGCGGCGTTCGGTTCGAAAGCATTTACCTGCGCGCACTTCCCAGCAGTGATAGGTGTGACGATGGTGGGCGGGGTTTTGCCTTGGATCATCGCGCCATTTGCCGCAGCCGAGGCAAAGAACCTGACAAGTCTTCGGCAGATGCTCCCGGCGGCCATCGAGGAATTTTGCGAGACAGCGCGGCAGAATGGGGCGCCGAATGCCGCTGCCCGGCTTGTGCTGGTCGCATGGTGCAGCCGCAAGCGCCAGATACGATTGTTTCACGCGTCATCAATGTTCGAGCTTGGCGCACAGATGAAGGTGCAGGAGCTCGACTATTTCCTTGGCGCTGGCGATGAGAAATTGCCCGAGGCAAAACGGGCGGTCGATGCGCTGGCTTGCCGCAGACAGCTTTGCCCCGATGCCGAGGCGGTCCGGCTGATCGAGGCGCAGCGTAACGCGCCGTTCGTTTCACCAGTGCCGGAAATCGACGGTCTTGCTTGCATTGGCGGTGCGATCGAGCGGGCGACGGTATCGCGTGACGGTGTTCGCTTCGACACTATTCACCGCTGGCCAGATGAGATTGGCAAACCGCTTCAGCTTGCCGAAGGGCTTGCCGTCGCATGACGCATAGCAAGCCGATTTTACGAAGGCGGGCGTTGCAGCTGGTGCCGCACCTGATCGAGCGGGCTAAGAGAGTGAACGCCTCGCCATTGATGCGGCATTCAATCGGTCGCGTGGCCTTATTCGGTTCCGTTCTCTCGCATAGGCATAAGCTTGGCGATCTCGACGTAGCGGTGGAATTGATCGAGCGCGAAGGCGAGTTCGACACTGCCGCATTTCTTGCGCGCTATCCGGTTCCGGTGAATGCCCCGGTATTCGATCGGCTGCACTGGCCGGCGGTTGTAGCAAAGTGCGAGCTGCGGGTTCACCCGGCGGTGCACACGACATTTTTCGATTTCGTCATTGCACGGGACTTGCCGCATAAGCTGATATTTGACGGCCGCGCCGGGCAGATGGCTTGCGCTAGGCAACCGCAGACAGTCACGGGATGCACAAAGGCATGAGCGGCGAAGTCTTGATCGAGGCGCGAGGGCAGGGCTCGTTTCAGGTTTCGACCATTCCCGATCTACCCGCAATCCGGCGGCGATTTTCACCGACAGAAACGCTTAATCCGTTCGGCGCTGCACTGGATTTCGCGAGCAATGCTGGCGCGGCACTGGGTTGGCCTATGGTGGACAGAACGGGCAAGATTACCCGCAAACAGGCCGCGCAACTGGTCGCTGATCGGGCGGGGGAGGGCGGCGCGCTTGTGATCCCCTTCGATGAGCGGGTGCGAAAGTATAGCGGCGCTGGTGGCAGCAAAGGTGAGGCGCGGGAGTGCGACGCGCCAAATAGGGGGGTTTAATTCCCGCAAACCCCGCGGCGGATTTTTCCGAGCAAGTCGCGGAAATATCCTTTCTTCCCAACAGGTGCGCTTTAAGCCATAACCGAGCGGCTCGACCAGGTGCAGCAACACCGGGCCGAGCCTGACCACAATTCGCAACAGGAGTGCGACACATGGCTAATCAGCCTCTAGGCGGGCGACCGCTTCCCTTCAAGATTCCCGCAGGCATTGATGCGTTGAAAGCGCGCGATGCGCAATTCTGGCAGGCGCACGCGGCTTGGCGCGTGGCGGAGACAGATTTCGAGGCATGGGCGGAGATGCCCGACGAATGCGAGGTCGCGCAGCGTCTATTTGATCGCGCGACATTGCTGCGTGATGCGATGCTTACCACACCGATCCGCACCGGGGCCGCGCTGGCGATGAAGTTGGAAGCGGTTCGCGAGGGCGATTGGGGGGGGCTTTTGTGCCTTTTGCCCGGTGACCTGACCGTCGCTGACATGATCGAGGCGGACGTTGGACGCATCGCCAAGTTCGAGATGTTCGGCGCGGATGCGTTCGAGGACATGGCGCAAGGCTAAGGCTGTGAAATAAGCCTAAAGGCTCTATTTACAATTAGAGCTTTTAGGCTTATTTGGTGGATATGGCTGATAATCCGAATCCCGCTGCGAAGCTCTACACCCGCGCCGATCTTGTGGCGCTCGCTGGTGTCGACGACGCTGTTTTGCCCTTCTGGTTTCGTGAGGGCCTTCTCATTCCCGAGCCTGCCGAGGCGCGAAAACACCGGCGCTTTAATGAGGGCGAGGCGAAGATCGCGGCGCTGCTCGGTGAAGCGCGAACGCTTGGACTCAACATTAGCGCCTTGCGGGCTTTGGCAACTCAGGTGCGGCGCGGGCTGGTCTATCATGCGGCCCACTTTGCTCGCTTTGCCGATACAAGTCTTGAGGACTTGTATGATGCGGTCGGAGAAGATGGGGGGCCACGCGAATTGTTCTGGGTGGCGGGCTGCGTTGTCGATGGCGAGGGAGGGGTTGGCCTTTCGGTCGATGAAAGTGGGGATTGGCTGGTTCGTGCCATGCCAGACCAGCTCGATATGGTCGCCCGCGCTGAGGTTGTATTCGACCTTAAGCGCATCCTCTCGCCCTTCGGTGGCGCGCAATGACAGCCAAGCGTCGCCTCTTACCGGAAAGCGAAATTCGCAGCGCGATCGAGTTGCTGCGCGAGCTGGGTATCGAGCCGGGGGCGGTTGATCTCCGATCCGACGGAATGACCGTCTATCTGAAAAACGAGGCACAAGGGAGTGCGTTCGATGCGTGGAAGGCAAAGCAATCGAATCCTGACCGGGTTGCACGTCGTTAAGAAGCGACTGGCCAGCGGCATTATCCGCTGGAATGTCTACGCGTGGCGCGGGGGGCCTTGCATTCATCGCCAAGACGGGGCGAGGCCGATCATCACGCAGGCCATACTCTCGCAGGCGCTGGCTGCACGGAATGAGGCGACCACTGCGCCAAGCGATTCCTTCGATGCGATATTGACGGCTTACCGTGCCTCGCCGGAGTTCGAGCGTCTGGCTGCTAGCACGAAGCGCGATTACAACCGGACGCTGGACAGGATTTCCGAGCATTTTGGATCGGCCCCGATCAGCGCGTTCGAGGATCGACGGATGCGCCGGGAAATTATTGAATGGCGCGATCAGTGGCGCGGGCAGCCTCGCACTGCGGACAAGGCAACAGTCACCATTGCAACCGTCCTGGGGTGGGCTGTGCACAATGCCTTGCTGACGGTGAATGTCGCCGCCGGGATCAATCACCTGCACACGGCAGACAAATCAGACAAGGTGTGGGAGGCGAGGCATTGGGAGGCATTCGCTGACGCCCCTGCACACTTGATGGCTGCGCTGCGTTTGGCCAGCATGACAGGCTTGCGCCTTGGCGATCTGGTGCGCCTCGATTGGTCGCACGTTGCAGACAAGGCAATTGTCCTGACAACACGGAAGCGGAAGGGCAGAGCGGTTATTCCGATCTTTCCGGAATTGCGATCATTCCTTGATGGGGTCGAGCATCGCGAAGGGCCAGTGCTGCGCAACAGTCGCGGCGCGGCATGGACGGAGAGCGGGCTTGGGACGGTTTTCCAGCGCAATAAGCCGGATGGCTTCGACAGGACGATTCATGATCTGCGCGGCACTTACGTAACTTGGCTCGCAATGAAGGGCCTGACTGATGATGAAATCGCGCGCGTTGTGGGTTGGACTTCGCAGCGCATCGCCGGGGTGCGGGCGCGTTATGTTGACGAGGCGCGGGTAATCGTCAGCCTAGTCGATCGGCTTAGCGCGTGATCGGTTTACTGCACGTGGGCAAGTCATTGATCTTTAAGGGCGCAATGGGGCGTCGGTTTACAACTAAGGTTTTGAATTTGTTGGATTGGCCGAGAAATCATAATCCGCGTGTCGGGGGTTCGAGTCCCTCCTCCGCTACCAATCTTTCGATCATTGCATTGTGCCGACCATGCGTGAGTCGTGGTCGCAGAGTTTCAGCCTTTGTGTGCCCTTCGTGCCAAGCGAGACGCCCAGCCACTCCTAATTTAATCATAGCGATCAATAGGAAAAGGCGCTGACCCAGAAACCGTTAGGGGAGGAGAGCGCGCAGTGGTAATTTATGCGCTTCCTGAAGGGGGGATATTGCCATGAAGAAACTAATTGTCGTCTGCAGCATTGCCGCTCTCGCAGCCTGTGGGAGCCCTGAAAACGTCGAAGAAGACGTTGCGGTTGTCGAGGCCGATGCTCCTGCTGAAGTGATGTCGCTGAACGAAACGAGCTGGACGTTTGTAATGGATGACAAGGAGATCCTGGAATCCATCGATGCAGACGGAAACTACATCGCAAACGCCGGGGATGAGCATTTTGATCACGGCACATACGTTCTGGTAGACGGAATGCAGTGCTTCACCAGCGCAATGAACGATGAGGGTCAGGAATGCTGGACTACGCCTGCCCAAATCGCGGTGGGCGAAAGCATGGACATCACGAGCGACAAGGGACAAGCGCTGACAGTCACGCGTGTCGAATATGAGCCGCTGACCATGTAGCTACATATGGCGGCTAGTAGGAGGAGTGGCTCACACTCCGCGCGTCGGCAAGTCGGGTCGCTCCTCCGCTTCCATGCCATTTCGGACTATTAGAGCTAGCGAACAACGCTGGGGTGTGTGTGCACCACAATATCATGCTCTTGCGCAACTCTGTCGAGCCTGCGCCTTTCCCGTCTATTTTCAGCCTATGGTTATTTCATTGGACGGCATGAGGAAAGTCCAAGCCCACGGCAGAGTAAGCAGGACAACGCAAAGTCCTCCAGCGAGAGCCCACTTAATATTGCGCTCCAGAGCGTCACGTACTGTTCGAGCAATTACGTAGATTGCCACGCCAATGTTGCCGAGGACAACCACGCCTAGGAGAGACCAAGCCAAGGCCTCCGAATCCGGAAGAAAATGAGCGGCTGCAAGCGGAAAGACAAGCGTTGCTGCACAAATGCCACCCGCCATCGATAGAAGTGGCATCCCCGCTCTAAGGTCGGAGAACGCCCGAGCAGCGCAATACACCGGAACGATGTAGATGAACGCGTTCATCACAAAGAACGTGGCCCAATCATCCGTTTTCGATAACACGAACAGGGCTGCATGTCTGAAATAAGGTCGCATACGGTCATTCTCGCCGGAATCACATTCGGGGCGGGTCCATGCTCCGCTACCAACAATGTTGCGTCACAAGGATCGCAGTGATTGCCTTCACACGCATTGCATAAGTTCTTTCGCCGAGATGGTTTTCCACTCCAGCTTTAGCTGGTCGGCACTTCCCGTCGCAAAAACATGGCGGTCAGGACGTACGAGCACCGCTTCGGCCGAGTGATAATCGAACCACGACTGTAAATCGGAAGCAAACGGCAAAAGCCGACCCTGATCGCAATCATGGCGGTTGATTAGCCAGGCATCGCAGCCAAGCACGTCGTCCAGCCGCGTGCCGTCATTAGCAATAAGTTGCGGAAAATAGCTGCCTGCTGCTGGCGACCCGGCGCGGACCGCGCCTGCGCCGATCGGCGGATAGGCGGGTGGGCCATCCGGCAGCTTGCCCAACATTCGGGCAAGGCGGAATTTCAGGTCGCGAATAGCCGCGCCAATCCGGCTGGTTGTGCAGACCATCCGCCCCATCATGATCGCCATGTCGATTGTCGCTCGCAGATTGGGCGCACGTTCGGGCTGATAGGTATCAAGCAATGCTTCGTCAGCCTCCGCATGGATTACCGCTGCAAGCTTCCATGCGAGGTTGGAGGCATCGCGTAAGCCTGAGCAAAGTCCTTGCCCCGCAAACGGCGGAGTCTGGTGAGCTGCATCGCCCGCCAGCATGATCCGCCCCTTGCGCCATTCCTGTGCGATCCGTGCGCGAAACGTGTAGACAGCCTTGCGTTCGATCCGCACAGCGCCCTCTACTTTCCATGGGGCGAGAAGGCGTGCAATCGAGCCGTCTTCGCTCAATTCTTCTGGCTCTTCGCCAGGCAGGATCATGAACTCCCATCGATGCCGTCCCTCTCCCATAAGCACACAGGTGGTGGGCCGGGCCGGATCGCAAATCTGCAGGTTGGCACCGGGGAGGCGGGACGGATTGTCGACCATCACATCGACCACCAACCACGGTTCTTCGAACCCGAGGTCTTCAAAGGCAATGTTGCAGGCCTTGCGAACGGGGCTGCGCGCGCCATCGGCCCCCACGAGGTAGCGTGCCCGAACCGCGCGTTCACCGTCGGGAGTGAGAAAATTGGCGGTGACGCCTTCGCCATCATCCTCGAAGGACAGCATTTCCCATTGGCTGCGCAATTCAGCGTTCGGTTGTTCCGCGAGTGCTGACCTGAGTGCAGCTTCGACAGAGGGTTGGTGGATCATGTTGGCGACGGGCCAACCGCCCGGGCCGATCTTTTCGGCTCCGTCGAAACACAGCAGCAGATCCCCTCTCGCATTACGGAACTCGTAGCGATCTGCACGGCGGCTGGTTGCCATGACTGCCTCGGCAGCTCCCGCTTCCTGCAGGATGCGCATGCCTTCGTGGTCGATATGGGCAGCACGCGGGAGCGGGAAAATCTCAGCTTCCTTCTCCGCCACCATGACACTTATATCGCGCCTAGCGAGCAGGCTCGCCAGCGTTACCCCGGTGGGGCCGCCACCGATGATCAGTACGTCGTAGTCAAACTTGCGTGACATGGCTCAATCTTCCGCGACCATGGTGCCCTCGATATGGCCGAGGTGATCGATCTCGGTGCGCACAACGTCACCGGGCTGCAAAAAGCGGCGCGGGTCCATCGCCGCACCGATCCCGCCGGGTGTGCCCGTAAACAGGCAGTCGCCCGGCTCAAGCGTCATGCCGACCGACAGGTGCTCGACCTGTTGCCATACATTGTAGACGAGATGGCGCGTGTTCGAATTCTGCCGTTCCTCGCCATTGACATAGCAGCGGATGCCGAGATCGTGAGGGTCGCCCAATTCGTCAGCAGTGACGATCCACGGACCCATTGGCGCATGGGTGTCGAAGCTCTTTCCGAGCGACCATTGCGGCACGGCGTGCTGCCACATGCGCTCGGTGAAGTCATTGCCGACGCAGTAGCCGAAAATAGCTGTTGGTGCCTCTGATGCATCAAGGTGCTTGCCGCCCTTTCCGATCACTGCAACCAGTTCAGCCTCGTAATCGGCGGTAGCTGTTCCGCGGGCGATCAGCACAGGGTCGTAAGGCCCGTTGACGCTCGTCTGCGCCTTTGTGAACCAGACCTGCCGCTCCGGAGTGCCAAGGCCGGACTCCTCGATGTGGTCAGCGTAGTTGAGGCCGATCGCGAAGATCTTGCCTGGCCGGGGTACTGGCGCTTCCAGCTTGACCGAGGAAAGGGGAATGCCCCCTCCGCGCGAAGCTCTTTCTTCGAGTTCAGACTTCAGAGAATCCCAGTCGCGGATCAGGTCGATCATTGTGCCCGGCACTCCGGTCTCGATCACCTGATCGCCCACTACGATCCCGGTTTTTGTCGTGTCATCAATAGTAAAAGTGCAGAGTTTCATGTGGTGGGCTCCGTGGATGAATTGCTGACGAGACGCTTGATGCGCAGTTGCATGGCCGTGATAAAAGCGACGAGACCTGGCGGGGGAGCGACCTTTCCGCTGAACATCGGGTGGGGGCTGCCCCATTGCACTGCCAGCAGCGCCTGCATCGTCTGAGTTGTGGGCGGGTCATCGGCCGTGAAGAGATCACCGTCGGTCCAGTGCTCCAGTTCGTTTCCGAATGGATCCTTCCAATAGTCGAAGATCTGGCTGCCCATGATGTGGCGGCCGACGCCCCATGCCGCCTCGCGTTGGCGAGACTTGAGATGGTCGTGGCCCAGCATAAGATCGTCGAGGTTTTCGACTTCAAAGGCGGCGTGCAAAAGGCCCAGGTCTCCCGGCAATTGGGCGAGGAAGATGGTGTGATGGTCGGACGGGAGATCGCCCCTGTCACAGCGCATGAACGCGCCCAGCGCGACGCCTTTTGCGGCCTCGATTTCGTCCGAAGTCAGGAAACCGAAACGCTCCTTCCACCATGCCTCCGACTTGCGAAAGTCGCGGACCTTGAGCACGGCATGGCCGATGCGGCGGACGTGTGCGGGGGCCGAGGTTAGGCGCACCGCAGATCGCAAGCGAGGCTTGGCGGCGGCGCTGTTGAACAAGGGGTCGAGAACCGGGGAGGGGGCTTCCGTTTTCTGGCCTGCAACGACTTCGACGCAATAACCGTCGGGATCGGTCAGGCGTACCACCATGCCGCCGCCGGGCTCTTGAAAAGGCTCGACTGTCAATCCCTCATGGTCGGCGAGGCGTTCGAGATCAGCGATGCTCGAAGCTCTGAGGCCAACGGCAAGAAACTTGGCCGGTCCCGGTTCGGTCACGTGGACGAATGGGCGTCCGTCCGTTCCCTGGCCATAGAGGCGTCCCCCGTCTTCGAAGCAGGAAAGACCAAAGTCATCCAGAAACTCGCGCATCAATTGGATGTCGGGCGCGGCAAAACGGACATGCGCGATGTCCTCGACCTTGATGATTGCCATTGTCCCCTCTCCGATTCGTATCTGACTATTTGGTCAATATCCTTGAAATTGACTATTTGGTCAAGTATACCCGCTTCATGGCAACTGCAAATTCACCTTCGCCCCGGTCGCAGCGCACCCGTGCTTCGCTGATTGCCGCCGGTCTTGATCTGCTGGTTGATCGGCCCATCGACGCGATCCCGATCGACGATGTCGTTGCGCGTGCGGGGGTTGCAAAAGGCAGTTTCTTCAATCACTTCGCTGACAAGCAGGACTTTGCTGCGGCTGTTGCCGCCGAAGTTCGGGAGGAGGTTGAGGGGAGGGTGGCACGCGCGAATGCCGGTGTTGCCGATCCGGTCGCGCGCATCGCTGGCGGGATGGTCGTTGCTGCCGCATTCGCCGAAACGGAGCCCCGCCTCGCAACGGTTTTGTTGCGTAGTCAAACCCCAGCAACGAGCCAGAGCCACCCGCTCAATCGTGGACTGAGGGCGGATATCGAAGCGGCACTTGAAATGGGGCTATTGCGCCCGGAGGCGCGCGGTGCAGGTGTCCTTTACTGGCTGGGTCTGTGCCACGTGCTGATGGTCAACCTGGTCGACACCCGACCTTCGCGCGAGGAGGCCGCGCAGATCTTGAGCGACATGCTGGCGCTTGGCCTTTCCGGGCTGGGCGTTCCCTTACCCCGCGCGCAAGAACTTGCGCGCGTTTCTCCAAATCCAGCCTCGAAGTAAGGCATTATTTCGCTTCGAGAAATACGGTGACTTGGCTCTCAGGTCTGGCCGGTACGACCCTGACATCAAGCGTATCTAGCCCATATTGGGCAGAGTGCCCCTTGCCCAAGTCTGCCTCTTGGGGCGACATTTCTGGCACAGGTATATCGGCTAGAATGGTGCGCAAAATGAACTGGAAACCTACCTCTTTGGTGACGGTAATGACCTTGATGCTGGCCTCGGCATGCACCAATTCGGTAACTGAAGGCGATGGAGCTTCAGACAGCGAACCGCCGCTCTCACTTGCCGAGAGCAGTTGGGTATTGGCTGAAATCACTGCAGGGCAAGCGGCGGATGCGCAGTCTGAAACGGTAGATGAAGGGCTCTATACGCTGCTTTTCCGTGCCGATGGCAGCGCCGCAATGCGCTTTGATTGCAATCGCGGATTCGGACGTTGGCAGGTTGTCGAAGATGGCGGCGCGGGCCAAGGATCAATAGCAATTACCGATATGGGGGTCACCAAGGCGCTGTGTCCTCCCACTTCCATCAGCGATCGTGTAATCGCCGATTTCGCCGCGTTTGACCGTTTCAGAATTACCGGCGAACAACTTGAGCTCGAGATCGAACAGAAGAACGTGAGCTATCATTGGGTCAGAACCGACCAGGAAGCCTTGATCGAAGGAAGCGAATAGGTGCGAACACCATTTATCGGGATGGCGGCAAGATCGTCTTTTGCCCTATTTTTCCTTGCCGGTTTTTCGGCACCTCTTTCCGCTGCCCAATCAGAGGAGAGGCTTGGCGAAGAGAACCGCCCTCGGTTCGAATTGATTTCGCATGAAGCCGGTTCGAGCGAGACAGATGTTCTGCCTCCCAACGAAATGCCACTGGCACTGCAAGCGGCTGCGACTGCGGCTGCGCCCTCTGCCCGCCGCGCCGTGGTGTCCGAGGGGGATGACCTTACCTTCATCGTAAGCCCCTATGTCTGGATTCCCACCGTTACCGGTGACATCGGTGTCGGGGCTCAGGGGCTGCAGTTCGAACTCGATGCCGGTGATCTCTTGGACGTATTCGAGTTTGGCGGGCTCATTCGCGGTGAAGTTCGGCACAAGTCAGGCTGGGGGCTGTCTGTCGATCACATTTTTGCAGACCTTGGTGCCGGTGTGGACATTCTGATCGGCGATGTGGATGCGGATATTGATGCCGGCATCACGGAAGTCGCGATTGTCCGTCGGATCGACTTCGATCAACACGCGCTCGATGCGTACGCGGGCATCCGGCATTGGAACGCCGATGTCGATGTCGCAATTGAGACATTCTTCTTCAACGATACCATCCGGACAGGCGATGACTGGATCGATCCGATTATCGGCGCGCGATACCTCCACTCCGTCTCTTCTGACTGGCGTTTGATTGCACAGGGCGACATCGGCGGTTTCGGGGTAGGGTCTGATTTCAGCTGGAACGTTGCGGCCGGGGCATCCTACGATGCTTCGGACAATTTGTCCCTCCAACTGGTTTACAGGGCGCTTAGCGTTGATCGCGAAAGCCCCGCCATCGGAGGAGGCTCTCCGGTCGATCTGAATATCACCATACAAGGGCCCCTGATCGGGCTCGCATACCGGTTTTGAGTTCACCTCTAGCGAGATCTGGCCTTGTCAAAGGCTTGAACCACGCTGGACAAATACTCCATCGACATATCGGTTACGGGGTGGAGTTGTGATCGAGCTTCGTCTCCGATTGCCCAATGGCCCCGGTTGTCGCGAACAGTCCAACCCTTCTTCTGAAGTTTCGATAGTTTCCGCCTGACGGATTCACGCGAGATCCCGGTGATCTGCGAAATCGAATGGGTATTTAGCGGGGTCACCAGATTCCGCCTCGATTCTCCTGTAAGGAAGTCTTCGTAGGCCAAATCCTTTGGCAATCTGTCGCGGGGCAATACCGCAGACCCGACAACGGCAAGGATCAGCACCGAATCCAGATCGCCGTCGAATACCTGACGTAGACCTGAGAGAAGCCGGATGAAGCCTTCGACATGGACGGGCCAAACCGCTCCGAAGTGCAATTCCGCGATTTTCATCAGTCACTCCTCGGGTAAAGTAAGATTACTAGCCTCCAGCGCCCATTTTGGGCAATGGCTCTGTTTACTGCGGCACCGATTTTGGGGAGCCTCGCACCATAAGAAAACATAACCACCGGAGTCGCGCTACGGAGGTTTCCCCTTGTTCGATTGCAGGCTTATTCGTCATGAAGCAGGTCGGAGTGCTATGGCTCGCCGTCCTGCCAAATCCGGTGTTTTGATTTCAGCTTTTGCGCTTGGCGTTGTTGCCGCACCCGCCGCAATGGCACAGGAGGTAACTCAAGCTGGTGACAGCCGCAGCGAAGAGCTTGATGTAAAAGTCACGTTCGAAGGCGGCCTTAACGCTGTCGCCGAGGAGAACCTGTTCTGGAACCTCGCCGAGATCTTTGCTCCGACGGCCGATTTCAACTCCGATACCCAATGGCTTGAAGCATACATCAAGCCCGGCATCGTCATTGAGAGCCGCGTTAGCAGTTCCGCGACCGTCTACGCCGGGGGATCATTCGTCGCTTCAATGACGACTGGGCAGGATGGGCTTGGCCAAAGCAACAACAACCGCCTCACGAGTGAAGAGGCATACATCGGTTTGCGCATAGGCTCGAGAGAAACCGGAGAGCTTGATCTTTCCATCGGTGCGCAGACGCTCAAGCTGGGCACGGGGATGCAGATCGCCAATGGTGCCTCGAACGGGTTTGAACGTGGGGCCGTCAAGCTTGGGCCGCGCAAGGCCTGGGAGCGGACCGCGATCGCAAAATTTTCGCTCGATGGGCTGACGGCCAGAGCATTCTATCTGGATCCGAACGAGCTGGCTTCGAACGATACCGGAACGGAAATCGTCGGCGGCGACCTTCGCTATGATTGGGATGGCGACTTCATTGGAGCCACTTATGTGAACCTTATCGAATCCGGCGCGCCTTATCCTCAGGCGGCGCCTGGAGGCTTTGGCCCGCCTGCGTTCCTGAATGGGGGGCGTGACGGTCTCAATTCGCTTTCATTCTATGGGCGCGTCCATCCGCTCAAAGGTGCCTTTCCCGGGCTGTATGTGGCTTTGGATGGCGCATATCAGTGGAATGAACGCATCGATCTGGACGCCTGGGCAGGACGTATCCAGTTGGGGCACGCATGGAACAACAAGCCATGGCGGCCTGAAGTGTTTTACACCTATCAGACCTTTTCCGGCGATGATCCTAACACCACGAAGTTGGAACGGTTCGATCCGCTCAACTACGAAGGCTCGCCAGCCAGTTGGGCTACTGGTTCGAAGTCTGCCTTGGTCTTCATCAATTCAAACGTCCAGTCGCATCAGCTGACGTTCAAGATGATGCCAAGTCCGCGCGATTTTGTGACGCTCAGAACGGCACATATTCGGGTGAACGAGTTGCGAAGCCCGATCCAGTTTGGTCAGGCTACGCGGCTTGATCTGACGGATGATCTGGGCAGTGTCGTAGCCGGCGTTACCGACCCTCATTTGTCCGACGATGTGTTCATCGAATACACGCGAGTCCTGACACCAAACATCTTTCTGACCGGCGGATTCAGCGTGTCCGTGCCCGGCGACGGCATTCGCATTGCTGCTGGCGGTTCTGCACCTGCCTGGACCGGAGGGTTCGTGAACATTGTGGTCAATTACTGAGCCACCGCAATGCATCTGCAGTTCGCGGGGAATGGGCTGCGATCGAAAGCAAAGGATGGAGGAGAAATGATGAAAATGGTTTTGACCGGCTCTCTTGGAGCAGCCGTTCTCGCTGTAACTGCGATGTTCGCCGCATCTGCCTCTGCGCAGGAAGAAGCACCCGACATGAGCCAGGAAGAGCAGGTCGACAACGGCTTGAAGAACTTCGGCTATATCGCAGGGCTTTCGCGTGGTTGTGTCGCAGAAAACCAGCAGATGGCCTTTGAGCGCGACGTACTGGAAATTCACGCTTCCATCACGCGTCTTCTCGGGATCGACCGGGCGTTCCTGTTTTCGGCAGCGTTCGGATACGGATCAAGCGTGGTTGTCGAGCAGGAAAACTGCGCCGAAGTGATCCGCCAGTACGAGGCCCGCTCCGCGAAATATCGCAACGCTGCGCAAGGAGGCTGACCGATGCAGAAGAACATCTTGTTCCTGCTTGCCGCCGCTACAGTCTTCACTGCGTTGCCTGAAGATGTGTCGGCGCAAAGCTGGGAAGTGCGCAGGGAAATCCGTGAAGGAAACCGCGAGGTTGCACGTGAACGCCGCGAGGCAGCACGTGAGATCATGCGATGCAAGACGCGTGAGTGCGCTGAGCGTGAATTCCGTGAGGCAAACCGCGAAGTGGCGCGTGAACGTCGCGAAGCAAGACGGGAAGTCATACGCGAAATCCGAGAGGATTATTATGATCGCTTCTACCGCGGGAACGGTCGCTGGTGGCGCGATGGCCGATATTGGAACCGCGATGAATACCTGCGTCGATATTACGCACGGCGCGACAATGACGGTGCTGACGTCCTCAAAGGCGCAGTTGTTGCAGCAGCCGTTGTCGGCGTGATCGCCGCCATTGCTGATGACGACTGAACGACCTGAGTGATCTGCCTTGCAGCCGCCAGCCCTGTGGCGGGAAAAATTGAATGTTTTGAGTGCGGACGTGCTCCGCAACCGTTTGGAGAATGGTGATGCGCCTTTGGAATACCAATCTGTGCAAGGCTCTTGGCTTGGCAGGGCTGCTTGCGGCTTCGTTCACTCCGGCCAATGCTCAGCAAGGCCAACCTCCTCTTTCTGCACAGGATTCCGATCCGCGGGTGATGGGCTGGATGCAGGGGTCTCCGCCGCCGGAAGACAAGATCATCACCCAGCCAGACTCGGTCTATTTCAGCTTCCCGCGTCTCAGATGGTCGGTCTGCCATTTGCGTGAATTCCTGCCGACCGAGGAGATCAGCCGGGGGCTCGAAGCTCCGGTGCCGCTATCTTATCTTCCGCCCGCCGATTTTGCGGACGAACGGCAGGCGATCGACGCGCTTACGTTCACGCCGATGAACGGTTCAGAGCCGATGTCGTGGGAACAATCGCTCTATGCGAATTACACTGACGGCATCCTGATCCTGCACAAAGGCAAGGTCGTTTACGAACGTTATTTCGGCTGTCTTGAAGAAGACGGAAAGCATGCAGCCATGTCGATGACCAAATCCGTCACCGGATTGCTGGCGCAGATTTTGGTTGCGGAAGGCGTGCTTGATGAGACTGCGCTGGTTCGCGATATCATCCCGGAAATCGGAACTTCCGCTTTCGCTTCGGCGACAGTGCGCGAGGTCATGGATATGGCCACCGGGGTCAAATACTCCGAGAACTACGCAGATCCCAATGCCGATATCTGGGTCTATTCGCGCGCTGCGAGCCCGCTGCCCAAGCCTGAAGGCTATACCGGCCCGAATGGGTATTGGGAGTATCTCCAGCAAGTCCAGCCGGAGGGCAATCACGGCGACGAATTCCACTACAAGACGATCAACTCCGACATGCTCGGCTGGCTCATCACGCGTGTCACCGGCAAATCGGTTACGGAGTTGGCAAGCGAACGTTTGTGGAAGCCGATGGGGGCAGAGCAATCCGCTTACCAGACAGTCGACGGCAAAGGTGTTCCCTTCGCCGGCGGCGGATTGACCGCAGGCCTGCGTGATCTGGGCAGGCTTGGCCAGTTGATGCTGAACGAAGGGGAGATCAACGGGGAGCGGCTGTTCCCGGCGGAGGTTGTTTCCCGCATTCGGCAAGGCGGCGACCAGTCAAAGTTTGGCGGATTTCCGACCATTCCCAATGGCAGCTACACCAGTCAATGGTGGGTCTTCCACAATGAGAACGGCGCCTATGCGGCGCGAGGCGTACACGGGCAGACCATCTACGTCGATCCGACCGCAGAAATGGTGCTTGTACGATTTGCCTCGTTCCCGACCGCCGCCAACGGAAGGATGGATCCGACATCACTCCCGGCGTACCAGGCGGTAGCCGATTACCTGATGTCCAAGGAGTAGTCCTGCTCATTCAAGATTCATGATGCTTCGGAGCTTTCAAATGCGCTTTCTGAGACTGGTGCTGGCAATGGCAGGCCTCATGATGGCTTTGTTTCATCCCGCGATCCAGGCGCAGACACCAGCAGCGGAAAGCCCGCAAGCTGAGGCAGCCGAACCCGACCCCGCGATTCATTGGGAAGGGCGCATTACGAATCCTTCGATCTCGACGGCAGAACTGTCTCACTTGCTCGTCCCACTGACCAAGCAGCAGCTTGAGTCCGTCAGCGGTGAGTGGCTCAAGATTGTCCAGGACAAGACCAGCGAAATATCCCTGCTTCAAGCAGAGCGGGTCCGGAATCCCGCCGAGGTTCGGGACGAACGGGTTAATCGGATCGTTTCATTGGTTGAACAGCGGGCAAGGTTACTGGAGCGATACACTCTTGTCGTGGACTCGCTAGAGCGTAAAGGCGGCGACGAAGCCTTGGTGAACGAACTGCGAGCGTATCGCTCGAGCATTCTCTACGAAGAGACCTCACTCGCCAGCGCAGGTGCGCTTGCAGGCTCGTTGCTGGCATGGCTGGGCAGGCGTGACGGCGGAATTGCCGTGTTGCTCAGCATCTCGGTCGCGATCATCGCATTGGGCGCGATCATTTTTGTCGCTCGTTTGGCAAGGGGTGGTGCTCGGTTCTGGATCGGTCGGAGAACCTCCCTGTCAAAACTCCTGCAGAACTTTCTGGTTGGAGCCTTCTATTGGCTGTTCATACTGCTCGGCCTGCTCGTCGTCCTTTCCGCCATCGACATTGATATCACGCCATTGTTTGCGGTTATTGGGGGGGCGTCCTTCATCCTCGCATTCGCATTTCAGGACACGCTCGGCAATCTGGCTAGCGGGTTGATGATCATGATCAACCAACCTTTCGACGAAGGAGACTTCATCGAAGTCGGCGGGGTCGCGGGAACGGTCCAGAAGGTAAGCATCGTAGGCACGACGATCGCGACGCCCGATAACAAGATCATTGTCGTGCCTAACAAGAATGTCTGGGGCAATGTGATCGTCAATGCTTCTGCCAGCGACATTCGCCGGGTCGATCTGACATTCGGAGCCTCTTATGATGACCCGATTCAAGCTGTTCTGGAAACAATAAACGGTGTGGTTTCGGCTCATCCGAAAGTCCTCGAAGACCCTGCGCCGCAAGTGCAAGCCAACGAATTGTCGGCCAGCTCGGTCAATTATATTTGCAGGCCCTGGGTGCGATCCGACGACTACATTGATGTCTATTGGGATTTGACCCGGCAGGTGAAAGAGGCGTTCGACAAGAACGGCCTGTCTATGCCTTATCCGCAGCAGGATGTGCATTTGAAGCATGTACCTGCGAACTGAATTCGAAACTCACTCTTGAGAGCGCGGGCATGACGCTGCGAACACTTGCAAAGACCATTGCTGCCATAGCCCTCGCAGCGTCTGCGTCAGCTTTTCCGGGTGCTGCGGTGGCTCAGGAATTGGACGACCCAGCCGATAATGAGAATCCCCAGACAGCGCCTGGTGTAAACCCCAAGGACAACATCACCAAAGCAGAGGTCATTTTCCAACATGACAACCTCGAAAATGGGGTGAGCGTCACGACAATGGCTTTGAAATACGACATCGCCTTCGATGCCAATTGGGGCGCCAACATCGAGATGCCGATAAGCAATCTACGTGGCCCAGTCCCACCGGTCACCTCCCGAGGTGGCCCTGCGCTATTGGTTGAAGACACCGAACGACCGGTCACGGGCTCGCCAGGCGCTACTTTCGACGCGTTCGGGATCGGCGATCTCAGACTTCGCAGCCGCAATGTCAGGACGTACGGTCGGGTATCAGTGCTGTCGGCAGTCGAGCTGGTGGTGCCCACCGCCACCGATGACCTCATTGGAACGGGTAAATGGCAAATCAACCCGGTCGTTGGTGCCGTCTACGCCTTCGATCAGCAGACTTTCGCGTTTGCGGGTTACAAACACTATTTCTCGATTGCGGGCGACGATCAGCGAGAAGACATCAACCGAAGCGAAGGCCAAGCGCTGTTCGCAAGGCTTTTCACAAATGCGACTTGGGTCCTGGGGGACATAAAATATTCGAAGTCCCACACGGGCCTTGAAGCTGAAACACTGGACCTAGAAGGCGAATACGGCACCATGCTGTCGCGTTCTGTTGCCTTGTCCGGACGGGTGGGAACCTCGTTCCTGGACTCGCAACGTCAATTCGGGCTTTCGCTGAATCTGCGAAAGATTTTCTAACGCTACCACCTGCCCAAAGGGTCAGACCCGCTTGGAGCGGCCAAAGGTGCCTGAGCCCTTCTTGGGGCGTTTGGGCCTATTGTCCTGCTTTCGCTCTTTCTTGTCGAACTTCTTGAAACGTGGTTTTGCTTTGACCCGTGGTGCGTCCTGTTCGTCACGCGGTTTGAAGCGGCGGCGATTGTCCTTTGCCATATCGCGTGGCCCGCCATTTGAGGGTTCAATCAAAACTGGCTCTTCGTCGCCTTCCCCTCGCGCTTGTGCGGTCCTTACGGTCGCTTCGGCGAACTTGTCGGCAATGGCACGGGGTATCTGGAAGAAGGTTTCGTTCTGCCCAATCCGGATCGCCCCGATTTCGTTGCGAGTGATATGCCCACGTCGGCACAGCAGCGGCAGGATCCAGCGAGGGTCTGCGTTGTCGCGTCGGCCGATGTCCATCCGGAACCAGACGACATCCTCGAAACCGGCGCGGTGCTTCTCCTTTTGTGCCTCGCGCCGGGCATCGGGCGTGTTCGCGATCAATTCTTCGGGTTCGGGCAAGTTGGCACGGTGGGCCTGCACCAGCATAGCCGCAATCTGCTCCGGCGTGCGCTCTGCCAAAAGCCGGTCCGCCAGTTCCCGGTCTCCGTCCTCGACTTCGATCGGCTGAAGCAGCTTTTCAAGCAAACGTTCGCGGTCGCGCGACTTGATCGCGTCGCGATCTGGCGCGTCGGTCCATTCCGCCTTGATCTTGGCATGGTGGAGCATCGATTCCACTCGACGGCGCCTGGAGAAAGGCACGATCAAGACGGCGGTGCCTTTCTTGCCTGCGCGACCTGTGCGGCCTGAGCGATGCTGCAGTGCTTCGGCATCACGAGGCAATTCGACGTGGATGACCAGGCTGAGGGAGGGAAGGTCGATCCCACGGGCCGCGACATCGGTAGCCACGCACACCCTCGCTCGCCTATCGCGCAAGGCCTGCAACGCATGGTTGCGCTCCGATTGCGAATGCTCACCCGAAAGCGCGACGACAGCAAAACCGCGTTCCTGCAAGGTTGAATGCAGGTGCCGGACTTTTTCACGGGTCGCGCAAAAAAGGATCGCCGTTTCCGCCTCGTGGAAGCGCAGCAGGTTTACCACTGCATTCTCTATCTCGGGCGGGGACACGGTGACGGCCTGATATGAGATGTCGCCGTGGCCAACTCCTTCGGAAATCGTGGCAATCCTAAGCGCATCGCTCTGATAGCGGCGGGCGAGGGTTTCGATAGGGCGAGCGATTGTGGCCGAAAACAACAATGTCCGGCGGGTGGCCGGGGCCGCATCGAGAATTTCCTCAAGCTCCTCGCGAAAGCCCATGTCGAGCATTTCGTCGGCTTCATCGAGGACCACGGCCCTGAGATCCGAGAGATCCAGCGCACCCCGCTCCAGGTGATCGCGCAGCCTACCCGGTGTCCCGACAACGATGGTCGCGCCCGAGCGCAGCACCTTGCGTTCCTGCTGCGGGTTCATGCCGCCCACGCAGGTGGCAACACGGCCGCCGGCCTTGCCATAAAGCCACGCCAGTTCGCGGCTAACCTGCAGCGCAAGCTCGCGCGTTGGCGCGATTATGAGTGCGAGTGGACGCTCCGAGAATGCGATTGTGTCGCTCTCGCCCAGAATGTCCTTGGCCATGGCGATACCGAAAGCGATCGTTTTGCCGGAACCGGTCTGCGCCGAAACCAGCAGATCTCGCCCTTCAGCATCAGGCTGCATCACCGCCGATTGCACCGGAGTTGCGCTGGAATAGCCACGCTCGACAAGAGCAGCCTCAAGGGCTGCGGGTAGGGGGGGGAAGTTCATTCTTGAGGGCCTGTAGAAAGAGAGAGCCGTCACGATCTGGCGACTTACAGAGTCACCGGAATTCAGCGTGGCAAGGCGCATCGTGTTTGCGCTTTTGTGGCCCCTTAGACTGCAAAACGGGTTTTGGCTCGCAAAAAAGCTGTCGTGCGTCGATCGGATTGTTCTGACGCAATGGCGCTCGGCTTTTCGCGCGCTGCCGGACGGCGGCGACTCAGGGGCCTAGCCGCATAGCATCGCGCTGGATTGATGTAGCCAATTCGGAGGGAAGTCCGGCATTACCGCCAAACCGGATGCAGAACGCGCCTGATCTAGGTTGTCGCGTTAGTCGCCGCGCCCACGCGAAACCTTGATCGACTCCCCGGTAATTGATCGCGCCGCATCCGAGGCGAGGAAGGCGATCACACTCGCAATATCGGCGGCGCGAACCCAGCCGGACGTATCGGCGTCGGGCATGTCGGCGCGATTTGTCGGAGTGTCGATAATGGTTGGCAAGACGGCGTTGACGGTGATGTCCTCGCCAGCCAGTTCGGCGGCGAGGCTTTCGGTCAGCCGTGCAACGGCGGCCTTGGACGCGGCATAGGCACCCATGCCGGCATCCGCTTTTGCTGCGGCAGCCGCCCCGATATTGATGATGGCCGCACCCGGTTGGCTGATGAGGTTGGGCACGCAGGTCTTGCACATCGTAACCGCAGTCAGAGCATTCATGCGGAACATGCGCTCCCACGTGTCCGGGCCCCCATCATCGAGCGTTTCCCAAACGAAGCCCCCGGCAATGTTCACCAGAACGCTTGGCGCGCCCAATGCTTGGGTCACTTGCTCCAGCGCCGCCTTCGCGGCCTCGGCATCGCTGAGATCGACCCCGCCGATGTGATGCGCCGGGGAACCTGCCGGAGCAGGCGCGTAATCGATCCGTGCCACCTTATCGCCCAGCGCCTCGAAATGATCGGCGACCGCGCTGCCGAGATGTCCGAATGCTCCGGTGACGATGATGGTGCGCGCGGTCATGAAAGGGCTCCTGTATTCATAAATTTGGCAGTGGGAATTCGGTTCAGTTCGCCGCGCTGTCAAGCTAGTGCATTGGCCATGAACGAGTGGATCATCCTTGGACGAGAGGCCTGCAGCGCTGCTCAGACCTATTGCAGCGCCGCCCGCATCGCAACCGCACGCGTGGTTGCCCCCGAAGGCAAACCATCGGCGCAGTTGATGGAACAGCACCAAAGGATGGTGCACGGTCTTGCATGGATCGAGACGAGCGTTGCCGCGCTTGAATCGCTGGTCGATTGGGCGGCAAGGGCGGCCAAAGGTGGACGCTTTGGCGAAACGGAGGAACTGGTTCTCCGCATCGGCTTTGGTGAATACTGTCACCAGCTGGGCCACGGATTGTCGATGAGCCAGAGCGAGTTCGTTCGGCCTAATGACCTCGGCATTGAGGAAGCGGCGCGCGATTTCCTGGAAGATTGCGGCGTGTCGCGGTTTCTGACGGAGGGCAACACCGTAGGCACTCGCGCGGCTCTGGCTGCACTGGTGGCGGATGGGGCGCGCCCCGACGAATGCTTCGATGACGAAACGCTCGATCTGATCCGCGAGCAGTTCCGCGCCTTTACCAGGGATCGCATCGCGCCCCACGCGCATCAATGGCACCTTGCCGATGCTTTGATCCCGATCGAGATTGTCGAGGAGATGGCCAAACTCGGCGTGTTCGGCGTGTGTATCGCGGAGGAATATGGCGGCCTCGGCCTTGGCAAGACCGCCATGTGCCTTGTTTCGGAAGAGCTTTCACGCGGGTGGATTTGCGCAGGGTCGCTTGGCACGCGCTCGGAAATCGCGAGCGAGCTGATCGGCGAAAACGGGACTGAGAAGCAAAAGGCGCGCTATCTTCCGCGAATAGCCGACGGTTCGATCCTGCCGACTGCGGTCTTTACCGAACCCGATACCGGCTCCGATCTCGCCTCTGTCAGCACCAGAGCCGTCAGGCAGGATGACGGCAGCTGGCGCATAAACGGCGCAAAGACCTGGATCACCCATGCCGCCCGGGCCGATCTGATGACGGTGCTTTGCCGCACTGATCCCGATGTGCCGGGATATGGCGGGCTGTCGATGTTGCTGGCTGAAAAGACACGCGGCAGCGATGTCGATCCCTTCCCTGACGATGGTATCGACGGTAGCGAGATCGAGGTGCTCGGCTATCGCGGCATGAAGGAATATGCGCTCGCATTCGACGGGTTCGCAGTCGATGCCGCTGGCTTGCTCGGAGCAAGGGAGGGGCAGGGCTTCAAGCAGTTGATGCGCACTTTCGAGGGCGCCCGTATTCAGACAGCCGCGCGGGCTATCGGTGTCGCATGGAACGGTTTTGATCTCGCGCTGAAATATGCGTTGGACCGAAAGCAGTTCGGCAAGAACCTGATCGCCTTTCCGCGTGTCGCAGACAAGCTGGCGATGATGGTGACCGAAACCGTACTCGCGCGCGAGCTGACATATTCAGCCGCGCGGGACAAGGATCGCGGCGAACGGTGCGATATCGAAGCGGGAATGGCAAAGCTGCTGGCCGCGCGGGTCGCATGGAGCAATGCGGACAATGCGCTACAAATCCATGGCGGCAATGGTTATGCGCTGGAGTATGAAATCAGCAGGGTGCTGTGCGATGCCCGCATTCTCAACATCTTCGAAGGTGCGGGCGAGATTCAGGCGCAAGTGATCGGGCGCGGCCTGCTGCTGGAAGAACAGGCCGCGCGCGCGAATTCGAATTAGCAGCCCTTGAAGACAGGCTTGCGCTTTTCGAGGAAAGACAGGCCACCCTCGCGGGCATCCTGCGTCGAACCTGCAATGCGTTGGCCATCAGCTTCCAGCATCAGCGCTGTGTTGAGATCACTCTGCAATCCGTTCCGGACATTCGCCTTCATCCGTGCGAGGGCGACCGTCGGGCCGGCGGCGAGCCTCTCAGCAAGCGCGCGGGCTTCGGCGGCCAGCGCGTCATCTTCCACGCATTTGTAGATCAGGCCGATCCGTTCGGCTTCTTCCCCGTGGATGCGTTCGCCCAGCATCATCATGCGGGTCGCCTGTGCCAGCCCGGCGAGGCGGGGGAGGATCCAGCTTGATCCGCCGTCGGGAACCAGCCCGATATTGACGAAGGCCTGAAGGAAATAGCCGCTCTTGCCAGCGAGGACGAAGTCGCCTGCCAGCGCGATCGAGCAGCCGATACCCGCAGCCGGGCCATTTACGGCGGTGACCACCGGGATCGGCAGGTTCCAGAGCGCAGCCATCATCGGGTTGTAGCTCTGCTGAAGTACGGTGTACGAGCGATCACCGCCCGAGGTGGCGGAATCCTCGCCGCGTCCGCCAGCCAGATCGGCGCCGGAGCAGAAAGCGCGGCCTTCACCCCTGATCAACAATGCGCGGGCATCGCCAAGATCGCGAATGGCAGCGAAAATCTCGTCCGCCATGGCCGGGGGGCATGCGTTCAGGCGCTCCGGACGGTTAAGGGTGAGGATCGCGACATCGCCTTCGCGTTCCAGCTTGATCGTTTCGTATTGCGCCATGTGTCTCTCTCCAGTTCTCGGTAACTCTTGCGCATGCACACAGCCAAAAGCGCGGGCGAAAGCAACCTCTCAATTTGCAGGTGTGGCCGAACTCCACGGTCCAATTGACGCGGAGCGATACGGTTGCGATGAGCTTGGGCCATGATCCGCAGCTCGCATAACCGATGGCACCCTGACGCATGAGCGGCTGGCGTTTTGCGATCGACCGGGGCGGAACCTTCACCGATGTCGTGGCGATTACGCCCGATGGCGAACTGGTCACGGACAAGCTGCTGTCCGAAAATCCGGAACACTATGCTGATGCCGCGAGCGAGGCCGTTCGCCGATTGATGGAGCGTCACGGGGCCGGGCCTGTCGAGGAATTGCGGATCGGCACCACGGTCGCCACCAATGCCTTGCTGGAGCGCAAAGGCGAACGCGTCGCGCTGGCGATCACCCGCGGGTTTGCCGACGCGCTGAGGATCGGGACGCAGGCCCGGCCTGAGATATTTGCAAGGCATATCCTGTTGCCCGAACAATTGCCGAGCGCTGTCGTGGAGATTGACGAAAGGGTCGATGTCCACGGCAATGTGCTGGTGCCGCTGGATGAGGTCGCTGCACGTGATCAGTTTCGCCAGCTGCGTGCGGATGGCTTCGATGCGATTGCGATCATCTCGCTCCACTGCTGGAAATACCGTGATCATGAGGCACGCCTGGCCCGTATCGCTGACGAAGCAGGATTTGCGCAAATCAGTGTCAGCCACGAAGTCGCGCCGTTGATCAAGCTGATCCCGCGCGGCGATACGACGGTGGTGGACGCCTATCTGTCCCCCGTTCTGCGCCGCTACACCGACACGCTGCGCGCCGAATTGCCCGAGGCCGGGCGGTTGCGGTTCATGCAGTCCAACGGGGGGCTTGCCGAAGTCGGCGCGTTTCGCGGAAAGGATGCGATCCTCTCCGGCCCCGCTGGCGGTGTGGTGGGGATGGTGGCTGCCTGCGCGCCTTTGGGGCATGATCGGCTGATCGGCTTCGACATGGGCGGCACGAGCACCGATGTCGCGCATTATGCCGGGCGCTACGAGCTCACCGGAGACAGCGTTGTAGCAGGGGTGCGGGTGGCCGCGCCGATGATGAAGATCCACACCGTAGCCGCAGGGGGAGGGTCGATCTGCAGTTTTGACGGATCACGCTTTCGCGTCGGTCCCGAAAGTGCGGGCGCCGATCCCGGCCCTGCCTGTTATCGCAAGGGCGGGCCGCTGACGGTCACCGATTGCAACCTTTTCCTCGGCCGGATCGACCCTGCATTCTTCCCGCCGGTCTTCGGCCCCCATGCCGACCAACCGCTTGACCCGGAAGCATCGCGCGCCGCGCTCGAAGCGGTGGCGGCGCGATTGCCCGAAGCGAAAACGCTGGAGGAGATCGCCGAGGGCTTCCTCGCCATTGCGGTCGACAACATGGCCAATGCGATCCGCAAGATATCGGTTGCGCGCGGTCACGATGTGACGACCTATGCGCTGGCATGTTTCGGCGGCGCAGGGGGGCAGCACGCTTGCCGGGTGGCTGATGAGCTGGGGATGGAGACGGTGCTGGTCCACCCGCTCGCCAGCCTGCTTTCCGCCTTCGGCATCGGCCTCGCCCCGGTAAAGGCCATGCGCGAGGCCAGTGTGGTCCGCCCGCTGGAGGATAGCTTTGCTGCCGCGTTGGAGACGCTCGAACGCAAGGCGCGTGATGACCTGATCATGCAGGGGATCGCCGACAGCGCGATCCGTATCGAAAGCCATGCGAGGCTGCGGTTCGAAGGGAGCGATTCCGTCCTTCCCGTCGTTTGTGGTGAAGCCGCCGCCATGGCCGAAGAATTCCGCCAGCTGCACCGCCAGCGCTTCGGCTATTCCGATGCCGATGCCCGGATCATCGTCGAAGCCTTGAGTGTCGAGGCGATCGGCGATGCCGGAGGGCTGGGCAGACAAACGGTCAAACCCGTTCCTACCGGAAATCAGGCTTCAGGCGCATGGCGCACCATCGAACGCAGCGGGATGCAGTCGGGCGCCACAATCGACGGTCCGGCGCTCATCATTGATCCGGGATCGACCACAGTGGTGGAGCCGGGCTGGGAAGCCCGATTGGCGGACGACGGCAGCCTTGTCCTTTCGCGGGTCGAAGCGGTTCAGCGGGATCGTGCCGCCGGCACTGCGGTCGATCCGGTGCGGCTGGAGATATTCAACAACCTGTTTATGGCGATTGCCGAGGAAATGGGCGTGGTGCTGCAATCCACCGCGACCTCGGTCAATATCAAGGAGCGGCTCGATTTCTCCTGCGCTGTGTTCGACCGGGAAGGCGCGCTGATCGCCAACGCGCCGCATATCCCTGTGCATCTCGGCAGCATGGGCGACAGCATCGCCCGTGTGATCGAGGCACGCGGGGCAGAGCACGGCACGCCCAAAGACGGCAGGGGCTTCCGCCGCGGCGACGCCTATGTCCTGAACGATCCCTATCGCGGCGGCACGCACCTGCCCGATATCACGGTGATTGTGCCTGTGTTCTACAGCGATGAAAGCGCGCAGCCTGACGCCTTTGTTGCCGCGCGCGGCCACCATGCCGACATCGGCGGGATAGCGCCGGGATCAATGCCGCCTGAAAGCCGCACGATCGAGGAGGAGGGCGTGATGATCGACAACCTCCTGATGGTGGACGAAGGCGCGTTTCAGGAAGCTGCCGTGCGCAAGGTGCTGGCCAATGCACGCTATCCGGCGCGCAATCCTGATCGCAACCTGTCCGACCTGCGCGCGCAGCTTGCGGCCTGCACCCGCGGCGCCGAATTGCTGGCTGCGGCCGCCCGCGATCAGGGGACGCAAGTGGTCAGCGCCTATATGGGCCACGTCCTCGACAATGCCGAAGAAAGCGTGCGCCGTCTGCTTGATCGGCTTGAGGATGGTGCATTCACCTATCCGATGGACAACGGGGCCAAAGTCGCGGTCTCTATCCGCATCGATCGGCAGGCGCGTTCGGCGGTGTTCGATTTTACCGGCACCAGCGATCAACTGCCGGACAACTTCAACGCCCCCCGTTCGATCACACGGGCGGCCGCGCTTTATGTCCTGCGCACGCTGATCGACGATGTAATCCCGATGAACGACGGTTGCCTGAGGCCGGTGGACTTGGTCGTGCCCGAAGGCTCTATGCTGAATCCCCGCCCCGGTGCGGCGGTGGTGGCGGGTAATGTCGAAACCAGTCAGGTTGTCACCGATGCCCTGTTCGCAGCAACCGGAAGGCTCGCGCCGTCGCAAGGCACGATGAACAATTTCACCTTCGGTAACGATCAGCACCAATATTACGAAACGATCTGCGGCGGTTCCGGGGCGGGGCCGGATCATGACGGCACCAGCGCGGTGCAAACCCATATGACCAATTCGCGGCTGACCGATCCGGAAATCCTCGAAACGCGCCTGCCCGTTCGGCTGGATCGGTTCGCGATCCGTCACGGCTCGGGCGGGGCGGGGCTGCATCATGGCGGGGACGGAGTGGAACGGCGCGTGACCTTCCTTGAAACGATGCGCGCCAACATGCTTGCCAATCGCAGAGCGATCCCGCCAAGCGGCATTTGTGGCGGCGGCGATGCTGCACCGGGTTGCAACTGGGTGGAGCGTGGCGATGGGTCAATTGAGCAATTGAGCGCGACCGGCTCGGCGGAGATGCAGCCAGGCGACGCATTCGTAATTCTGACGCCGGGGGGCGGCGGTTTCGGGAAGGAGGGGGTATGAATTATTGGCCGCTCTTGGGAATTGCCCTTGTCGTGATCGGCTTTGCCTTGCGGTTCAACCCGCTGCTTGTCGTGGTGACGGCAGCGGTGGCAACCGGATTGCTGGCGGGTTTCGATTTCGTCGCCGTGGTGGAGGCGCTGGGCAAGGCGTTCAACGATAATCGCTATATCTCGGTGACGTGGATCATCCTGCCGGTGATCGGCCTGCTCGAACGGCACGGGTTGCAGCAACGGGCAAGGGCGCTGATCGAAAGCGTGCGCGGGGCGACCATGGGCAAGCTGCTGACGATCTATCTGCTGTTCCGCCAGATCACGGCCGCATTGGGCATGAAGGATATCGGCGGCCACCCGCAGGCGGTGCGTCCGCTGGTGGCGCCGATGGCAGAGGCCGCGGCGGAAAAATCGCACGGCAAGCTGGACGAAGGCGACCGCGAAAAGGTCCTCGCCATGTCTGCAGCGACCGACAATGTCGGGCTATTCTTTGGTGAAGACATTTTCTTCGCTATCGCTTCTATCCTATTGATCCAAGGTGTTTTTGAAAGTTCAGGATACCCACTTACCCCGCTCGAACTTTCGGTCTGGGCAATACCGACAGCGATCTGTGCATTCTTCATCCATTCATGGCGCATCAGGGCGCTGGATCGCCGGTTGGGGAGGGTTCGCCCATGATCACCTATGAATGGCTTTATTGGCTTGCCGGCGCCTTTTTCGCGGTCTGGGCGATCCTCAGCCTACGCGATCAAAGGTCTGGAAATGCTGCATTTTGGGGGATATTGTCGGGCAGTTTCTTCCTTGGTTCACACCTGTCAGATCTCGCCAACGGGATCCTCGTTCTGGCGCTCGTGGGTATTGCGGGACTGGGTGGATTGAACCGCAGTGATCCGGCAACGACGACCCTTCAGGAGCGAGAAACATTATCAAGTAAGCTTGGTAGTAAATTGTTTTTTCCTGCTTTGATTGTTCCCGTCACGGCCGTCGCAGGGACACTGCTCTACAATTATACCCCCTTGTCGGAAACCGGCCTGTTCGAAGCCCGGCGTGAAACACTGATCCTGTTCGGGATCGGTGTCGTGATCGCTTTGGTTGCGGCAATGGTGTGGTTGAAGCCTCCGGTACTTGCTCCGGCTGAGGAAGGGCGCAGGTTGATCGACTCCATCGGTTGGGCAGCGATCCTGCCGCAAATGCTGGCGGCGCTCGGTGCGGTGTTTGCGCTGGCCGGGGTGGGTGACATCATCGGCGGCCTTGCCGGAAGCGCGATCCCTGAAGGCAGCGTCTTTCTCACCGTGGTGGTATTTGCGCTGGGTATGGCACTGTTCACGATGATCATGGGGAATGCCTTTGCGGCCTTCCCGGTGATGGCTGCTGCTATCGGCATTCCGCTGCTGGTGGAAACCTATGGTGGCAATCCGGCGGTGATCGGTGCGGTGGGTATGCTGGCCGGATTTTGCGGAACATTGCTCACGCCCATGGCGGCCAACTTCAACATCGTCCCGGCGGCATTGCTGGAGCTCAAAGACCAGAATGCCGTCATCCGCCAGCAGGTCGGCACGGCCGTCCCGCTGTGGGTGTGTAATGTGGTGATCGTCTATGTGGGGGCGTTCCTGCTGTGGAACTGACTGCCGAAATCGCCGCGAAATTCGCCCGGATCGCGTTGGGCCATGTCGGTCGCGAATATCCCAATTCGCCCGGTCATGTGCTGGGCTGCGATGCCGATGCGCGGACCCCGCGCGAACTCCACCCGGCGTTTTTCGGCAGCTTTGACTGGCACTCCTGCGTGCACAGCTGGTGGCTGTTGCTCACCGTGCGCGGCGGGTTTGCCGGCCTGTCCGAAGCGCGGGAGATCGAAGCGCTGGCGGACGCGACCTTTACCGATGAAAATCTGGCTACAGAACTCGCCTATTTTCAGAGGCCTGAAGCACGAGGTTTCGAAAGACCCTACGGTTGGGGCTGGCTGCTGTACCTCCATCTGGAGGCGAGCAGGCATGGTGACAAACCGTGGGGAGCGCGGCTTGAGCCGCTGGCGCGGGAAATCGCGCAACGATTGCGGGCGTACCTCGCGGTGCTGACCTATCCGATTACGGTTGGCACGCACTTCAACACCGCCTTTGCCCTTTGGCTTGCAGGGAAGTGGGCCGACGCGTTCGATCCTGCGCTACGCGGCGAGATATCCGAATGGGCGGCGCGCCAGTTTGGCAGCAGGTCGGATTATCGCGGGTGGGAGCCGGGGGGCGATGAATTCCTCTCGCCGGTGCTGACAGCGGCGCTGCTGGTGCAGTCTGTGACCCCTGCTGACGAATTCCTGCCGTGGTTCGAAGGTCTGGTGGTCGAAAATGGCTGGCTGGAATGTGAGTGCCATCCCGTTACCGTGTCCGATCGCAGCGACGGCAAGATCGCGCACCTCGATGGCCTCAACCTCAGCCGGGCCTGGTGCCTTTGGGAATTGTCGGCCAGTTGCCGGGGGCGGCCAGAGCTCGAAAATCTCGTGCTGGAACGCGCTCAGACCCACTTCAGCGCCGCTATGCCCCATGTCGCGGGCGACTATATGGGCGAACATTGGTTGGCGAGTTTCGCCCTTCTGGCGCTGCAATCTCGGCCCTGAAACGGCGGAAATGAGTGCGTAATCGTTCCCCGATCAAGCCTCAGGGTCTGACAGTAAGCTGCTGACCGAACGGTAGAATTTCAGCTTTGGATTTAGGGGCTGTTCCAGAAACTCGGCAAGATCTTCGCGAGATTGAGCGATCCTGTTAACCATTGCTTAGAGTAAGAAAACCGCTGATTTTCAGAGGTTTTCCGGCGTTCGCTAACCGCTTGCTAACCATTACTCAGTATCCGCCCCTAAGTATGGATACGCAGACTCTCACTAAATCGCTTTTCGTCACATCCGTTGTGGCGGTGTTCACCATTTCCACGCCTGCCTTGGCGGACGGTGTCAGCGCGGGAACGCTGATCGAGAACACGGCTTCGGCAACCTATGACGATGGGGACACGACCCGCACGGTCGATTCCAATACCGTAACCGTTCGCGTCGACGAATTGCTCGACGTAACCACCACGTCGCTCGACAGCGGCCCGATTGGTGCGCAGCCCGGTGAAGTGGTGTTGACCTATGAGATCACCAACAAGGGCAACGGGCCCGAAGCCTATCTGCTCACAGCCAACCCAACGGTTGCCGGCAATGACTTCGACACCGCCATTGTGGCGGTCGCAATCGATACCAATGGTAACGGCACCTACGATCCGGGTGTCGACGAAATCCTGACCGCCCCACTCACTACGCCTGAACTCGCGGCTGAGGAGGCAATCACTGTTTTCGTTATCGCCACTGTCCCCGACGGTGTGATTGACGGGCAAGCCAGCGAAGTCGAATTGCTCGCCGAAGCCGTCACCGGCACCGGCGCCCCTCGGACCACTTTTGCCGGTCAGGGTGTCGATGGCGGAGATGCGATCGTCGGTTCCACCAGAGCGGCAGCCAGCGCAACCGGTTCGATGATCGTCGGCATCGCGACGGTCGATCTCGACAAGAGCGTCAGCCTGCTTGATCCGTTCGGCGGTACGGGAGCAGTTCCGGGAACGGTCGCCACCTTCACCATTACCGCCACCGTTTCGGGCAGCGGCTCGGTCGACAACTTCGTCGTCACCGACTCCATCCCCGCAGGCACGACCTACGCGGCCGGCACTCTCGCACTGGATGGCGCAGGCCTGACCGATGCCAGCGGCGACGACGCGGGTGAAGCTTCCGATGCTGACGGGATCAGCGTCGACCTCGGCACTGTCGCGGCGGGAAGCGTCCACGAAATCACCTTTGACGTCACGATCGACTGAAATCTGAACTGAGGAAACAAGAGCCATGAATACGTTCAAGAAAATGGTCGCAGCTCTGCTTGTCCTCTCAAGCACTGCTGCCCCTGTCGCTGCATTCGCACAAAGCCCGGTTTCGCTTTCGGGCGATGTGAAAGCGGTCGAAACCACGGTTGACGATGCCGGGAACGAGGTGACCAAGCTCGTCGATCCCGATGTCATCGTACCTGGAGATCGCCTCGTATTCGGCACGGATTACGCCAACAACGGCGCGGAACCGGTTGAAAACTTTGTCGTCACCAACCCGCTGCCCGCGGCTGTGCGCCTTGCGCCCGATGCCGATCCGCAGCTGGTCGTATCGGTCGATGCCGGGAAAAGCTGGGGCGTGCTCGCCTCGCTGACGGTCGCCGGTGAGGACGGCTCCCCCCGTGCCGCTAGCCATGCCGATGTGACGCATGTGCGTTGGACGCTGCCGGTGATCGCGCCGGGCGAAAGCGGACGGCTCGAATATCCGGCGATCATACGCTGATCGCCGCACCTGAGATCTTCCGTCGAAAGACGGTTGGTAACCGCCAAGTCCTGCGGGCGGATTTCTTGACGCGGGGCACACGCAGAGGACCACAACAATGACACGTACCACCCAGTTGCTGGGTGCGGTCAGCGCATTTGCGCTGGTCGCGATGTCCAGCAGTCCTGCGTTGGCGGTCGGAACGACCGCCGGCACGGACATTACTAACAACGTCACCGTTACCTTCGAGGTCGGTGGCGAACTTCAGAACGAAGTCACCGACAGCGATACCTTCACGGTTGACCGTCGGATCGACGTGAACGTCAACTTCACCGGCGCGACCCCGGTGTCGGTATCACCCGGCCAGAACCAGGCCGTGCTTTCGTTTGATGTGACCAACCTGTCGAACGCGGCGATCGATCTTGACCTGTCGACCGTGCTGACGGCTGGCAACAACGCCAACATCGAAAACATCACGATCTATCAGGATCTGGATGGCGACGGTGTGCTGGACCAGGCGGAAATCGACGCCGGTCCGATCACCTTCCTTGATGAAGTGGCTGCCGATGATGGCAACGGGACGCAGACCATTTCTGTCCTCGTCGTCGCTGACATCACTACTGATGCAATCAACGACGACATCTTCGACATCGCGCTGGTGGCTGATGCCCATGAAGCGGGCGGCAATGGGGTGTTGGGTGCGGAAATCACCGCAACTGCGGGCGCCAACACTGCTGGCGTCGATACGGTCCTTGCCGACGGCAATGGCGGTACCGGCGAAGACAACGACAATGAAGGCGACTTCTCTGACGAAGGTCAGTTCGAAGTGGCAGGCGCTTTGATCACTGTCGTCAAGTCGAGCCGCATCGTCAGCGATCCGGTGAACGGGTCAACCGATCCGAAGGCGATCCCGGGTGCGGTGATCGAATACTGTATCGCGGTTTCGAACGGAGCGGATGCAGCGACGGCAACTGCGGTCAACGTGGCTGACGATCTGCCTGCCGACGTGACGTTTGCCGAAAACGATTTCGGTATCTGGGTCGATGGCGATGCCGTTGTCAACGCAGGTGTCGCGACCTGCTCGAACGGCACCGATGGCGAAGGCACGAGCGCTACCTACACCGCCGGGGGCGGCACGGGTGGTCTCGACCTGATCTCGGGCACGCTCAGCGACATTCCGGCGAGCACGACGCGCTCGCTCTATTTCCGCGTAACGATCAACTAAGATCGAAATTCGGAACTAGGCTTTGCGTGTGGCCCCCTCTTTGAGGCGTCTGGCAGCAGCACTCTCGTTGGTGCTGCTGCCTTTTGGCGTGCTCGAAGAGGGGGTGAGCGCTCAAAGCGGCAATGCCGAGACAATCGGCACGATTACAAATACCGCAGAAGCAAGTTGGGATTTTGGTGGCCGACGGGTGCAGGCCACCTCCAACACCGTCACATTCGATGTGACGATCCCGCCAGCCCAAATCCGCGCTTTCCGCCCGACCTTACAGGGAGGGCTGGAACTCAACTTTCAGGCACCGCTGTGCAGCGTAGCCGGACAGTCGGCGCAAAGCGGTGGGAACGGAACCGCGAATTCGCAGATCTCGATTGATCCCATGCAAGGCAGAGTCGAACCGACCAGCTCCGTGCGTGCCGGACAGACTATCCTATTCGAAGTGACCGCGCTTGCGGCAAATGTCGATCCCTCTCAGGTCGACGAACTCTCGATCACCATCACCACTTCGACTGGTGACCGTGAGACAGAGACGATTTTTGAAACCGGGCCGAACACCGGCGTCTTCGTCGGGCAGATCGGCACTGTTCGCATGCCTCCGCCTGTTGTCCAGGGCGATTGCCGACTGGGCATAGTGGACGGTGCAGGGATTTCCATTGCCGCATCGCTTCCCAACGACAACACTGTGATTGTCGAAACCGAAGTTGACGTGCTGGCCGATCCGTTTGGCGTTGTCTTCGACAGTGAAACGGGCCTGCCGGTAGACGGTGCAAGGGTCACACTGGTTGATGCCGTGACAGGTCAGCCCGCAACGGTATTCGCCGAAGACGGCGTGACTGCGTGGCCGTCGAGCGTGATTTCCGGTCAGGACATCACCGATGGCGCGGGCAATGTCATCGACATGGAGCCGGGTGAATTCTGGTTCCCACTGACTTTCCTCGGCACCTATCGGCTCGAGATCAGTCCGCCCGAACCCTATTCGGCTCCTTCGGTCGCAAGCCCCGCCAGCATTGCGCAGATTTCGCGTCCTGATGGCCGTTCATTCATTATCCTCGACGCCTCGTATGGCGGGACATTCACCCTCAGCGATCCGACCCCGGTGCAGGTTGATATTCCGCTCGATCGGCCGAGCCTTGACCTCGGTCTTGTGAAGACTGCCTCGCGCGAGCGGGTGCAGCCGGGCGATGTCGTGTTCTATTCTATCACGGCGCGCAATCAGGATCCCTCGCGGCCCAAGCGTAACGTTGTGCTGGTTGATACGCCTTCGAGCGCGCTTCGCCTGCGTCCCGACACCATCCGGGTGGACGGGGTAGAAGCTCCCGAAGCGGTAACGATTGCTGCCGACGGCCGGACGCTTTCGATCAACCTTGGCGATATTGCGGGTGGGGCCGCCCGCCGTGTGACATACGCCATGTCTGTTCGTCCTGATGCCGCTCCGGGCCGTGCGCTCAACGATGCCGCAGTGACGGACAGCCTCGGTCGCATCGCGCGGGCAAATGTCGCCGTCGATGTCGAGCGCGAAACGATTGCGGATCGCATGACGATTATTGGTCGCATCACGGCCGGTCCGTGCACGCTTGATGATCCGCGCCCCGGCATCCAGGGTGTTCGCGTCGTCATGGAAGATGGCAGCTATGCCATTACTGATGCCGATGGGCGTTACCATTTTGAAGGCGTTGTCCCCGGCACGCATGTTGTCGCCGTTTCGGGCATGACTTTGCCTGAAGGTGCGCAACTGGTTGATTGCTATCGCGACACGCGCGGTGCCGGTAATGCAAGCTCGCGCTTCGTGATCGGGCAAGGCGGCAGCCTCGTGGTTGCCGATTTCCATGCGATCGTCCCGGTGGGTTCGCTCGCACAGGCAGCTGATCTGGCTGAAACCCGCCCCGACGGCGAGGGCGCTCGGGCGGTTGATGCGATTGCTCGCGAAGCCGCCAAGGATGTCGATGCACATGCCGATGGCGCTCCGGTGATGGATTATGCCCCGAATACTGACTGGATTGCGCTCGGCGACGGTGAAGACGGGTTCCTGACACCGGGTCTTGCAGCGAACCCGCGCGCGCCATCCATCAGGGTCGCCATCAGGCATCGGCGCGGACAGACGGTCATCCTGAAGGTTGACGGTAAGGAAGTCAGCAACCTCAGCTTTGACGGGACGCTTACGCCGGAGCGGGGACAGTTCGCCGTCAGCACTTGGCGCGGCATCCTGCTCGAGAACGAGCGCACGCTGCTTGAAGCCGATATCGTCAACAGCTTTGGGATGGTGAGCAAGACTGTGACCCGTGAAGTGTTCTTCACGACCACCCCTGCGCGTGTCGAACTCGTCCCAGAAGAATCGAACCTGATTGCCGATGGTCGCACTCGTCCCGTGGTTGCCATTCGCGTGCTTGATCGCAACAATCGCCCGCTGCGCGCAGGTGTGTCGGGCAACTTCGAACTCAACGCGCCATATGAGAGCGCCGAGGCAATTGATCGCCAGCAGCTTAACCAGCTTACCGGCTTTGCGCCGACATCTGCACGTTGGGTCGTAGAAGGCACCGATGGCATTGCCCGAATTGAACTGGCTCCGACCATGGTCAGCGGTTCGCTGCGCCTCGATTTCGATTTCAACGATGGCGAACTTGTACGCGAGCAGCAGCTGGAAACCTGGATCGAGCCGGGCGATATCGAATGGACGATAGTCGGTTTGGCAGAAGGAACCGCCGGTGCCCGCTCTGTCGCAGAGAACATGGAGCGCGACGGGCGCTTCGAGAGCGATCTGGGCGATGATGCCCGGGTGGCTCTCTATGCAAAGGGCCGCGTGCTTGGGCGCTACTTGCTGACGCTCGCCTATGACAGCGCCAAGCAGCGCGAAGATCAACGGGTGCTCGGCACGATCGATCCGCAGGCCTATTACACCGTTTTCGCGGACGGTTCGTCGCGCCGGTTCGATGCTGCTAGCCGCGAAAAGCTCTATGTCCGCATCGAGACTTCGACATTCTATGCGCTCTATGGCGATTTCGAGACGGCCTTCGATCAGACCCGGCTTGCCCGCTACAATCGCACGGCCACGGGTGTTCGCGGCGAAGCGCGGATGGGGCAGGTCAAGGCCACAGGCTTCGCGGCCGAGATCTCCACCCGTCTGCGTCGCGACGAGATCCAGGGGCAGGGCATCAGCGGTCCTTATGAACTGGGAAGCCGCCGGATTCTGGCAAACAGCGAAAGAGTGACGCTCGAAGTCCGGGATCGCTTCCGTTCGGAGCTGATCGTGTCGAGCCAGACGCTCACGCGGTTCATCGACTACGACGTCGATCTGCTGTCGGGAACTATCACCTTTTCGCGCCCGATCCTCAGCCGTGACGACAATCTCAATCCGCAATTCATCGTGGTCGAGTATGAAACCGACGGGTTCGGCCAAGGCGAATTGAACGCCGGTGTTCGCGCCGACTGGACCAGCGCCGACGGAAACCTGCGGATCGGGGCCAATGCCATCACGGACAAGGGCGAGGGTGCGCGCACCGATATCGGCGCGGTAGACCTTCGTGCCCGCATCGGAAAAAGCACCGAAGTACGCGGCGAATTCGCCATGAGCCGCAGCGCGGGCGAGAATTCCACTGGCTGGATTGCCGAAGTGCAGCACCAGACGGGCGATCTCGACCTGCTTGCCTATGCCCGCCAGCTGGATGCCGACTACGGCGTGGGCCAGCAGAACGGGGCGGAGCTTGGCCGCCGCAAGTTCGGGCTTGATGGACGCGTGTTCCTGGCAGAGCAGCTTAGCCTGACCGGTAGCGTTTGGCAGGACGACAGCCTAACGGACACCTCGCGGCGTCGCGCGGCACAGGCTCAATTGAACCTGACCCGCCGTAACACCGATCTTCGCCTCGGCCTTTCGCATTTCGACGACCAGCTGGCCGATGGCTCAAACAACACCTCCACCGTGCTTGAGGCTGGCGTGACTCAGCGCCTGCTCAACAATTCGCTGGAACTGTCTGTGGCGAGCGCAATCGCGCTGGACGACGCGGAGAGCGTTGATCTGCCGGCGCGCCACCGGATCGGCGCTCGCTATGCGTTGACGCGCAACGTCCGGCTTGTCGGCACCTATGAAATCGCTGACGGCGAAAACGTGGATGCCCGCCAGCTTCGTGGAGGAATCGAAGCGACTCCGTGGCAGGGCGGCCAATTGATCACCACCGTTGGTCAGGAATCAATCGGCGAATTCGGCAATCGCACATTCGCTGCATTCGGACTCGCGCAAACGCTTCAGGTTACGCCCGAATTCACGCTTGATGCGACCATCGACGGCAACCGTAGCCTCAACGGTGGTCCCGCAGCAGCCGATCTCGTCAACCCCCAGCAACCGGCTGCGAGCGGCGGTCAGATTGTCGGTGACTTCCAGTTCGAGGACTTCACAGCGGTTACCTTCGGTGGCGCATGGCGCAAGGATCGCTGGAGCGTTACGGCTCGCGGCGAATATCGTGACGGCGAGCAGGCTGACCGCAAGGGCGTGACCTTCGGCGCGATCCGCCAACTGGGTGAGGGCAGCATTGTCGGGTCGGGCGTTACCTGGACCCATGCCGAAGACCGCAACGGTGCGACGGCCGAAATCTTCGATGCCAGCATCGCTTTTGCGCATCGCCCGGATGAATCGGAAATCGCCATGCTCGGCAAGATCGAATTCCGCAGCGATGACATCACCGGCGCGGTCGCTGGCCAGGCGGCGGGCGTCTCAGGCGGTGCTGGGGGGACGGCATTGATCGTCGATGGTGATGCCGTGTCGCGGCGTCTTGTGGGCAGCCTCTCGACCAATTGGAGCCCGCGCGGATGGGATGCTGACGAGTTCGGTATCGAGCATCAGACCCGCCGTGACGAGTACACGCTGTTTGTCGGTGCGCGATACAACTTCGATGAATTCGAAGGCACCGAGTTCTCCGGCACAACCGTTCTGGCTGGCGCTGATGCGCGGATTGGTATCGGCAAGCGGTTCGAAATCGGGGCGAGCGGCACTGTTCGCGCCAATCTCGAAGACAATGTCACCAGCTTCTCCTATGGGCCTACGGTCGGTTTCGTGCCGGTCGATGGGATGCTGCTGACGGTGGGATACAACGTCGAAGGGTTCCGCGACGGCGATTTCTCCGCTGCGCGCAACACCGAAAAGGGTGTGTTCGCTGCGGTCCGCCTCAAGTTCGACACCAATACCTTCGATTTCCTGGGCTTGGGGCGCCGGTGATGTCGATTTTATCGCCCATTTCCAACGAGGTAAACGCGCTGTTTACCATGCCGCGCTATCGGCAGTTCATGTCCTGGCGCATGCTGCATGTCTCGGTCGAGCGTTCCCTGTTCATGGCGGCAATGCTGCTTGCAGGGATGCTGTGCCTCGCGTTCGCGCAGCCTGTGATGGCTCAATCGACCAGCACGTTTTCGAACACAACCACCGGCACGGTGAACGGCACAAACACCTGCGCAGCCCCTCTGGTGCGCAATTTCAGCGTGGGCAGCAATTTCTCGATTGCCGATTTCAATATCGGCATTCTGACCACACACACCTGGCGCGGGGATCTCCAGTTCACGCTGCAATCGCCCAGTGGTACGCGCGTCCAATTGACCAATGGCGACACGCAGAACACGAGTGGAGACAATTTCAACGTCTTGCTCGACGATTCCGCCGCGCAGCTCGTGAACACCGATAGCCCCACCGGCAATCACTCGACTAGCGCGCCGCCGTATCAAAACACCTTCCGGCCGCGGAACTTGCTGTCGGCCTTCAATGGCGAGAACTCCGCCGGCACGTGGCGGCTCGAAATCTGCGACCTGTTCCCTTCGGCGGACAATGGCAGCTTTCGTCGTGCCGACCTTTATCTGACATCCGCACCCAGCAACTATGCCGACCTTTCGCTGACGAAGGTTCTGGTTGGTTCTCCGCCGGTTCAGGGCGGCACCGCAACCTGGCGACTGACGGTAGCCAACGAAGCAACTTCGCCGAGCACGGCAAACAATGTTGTCGTGCGCGACACCTTTCCCGGCGGCTTCAGCTTCAGTTCGTCCAGCGGTGATGGAAGTTTCAATTCCACGACCCGCGATTGGAGTGTGGGATCACTTGCTCCGGGTGAGACGAAAACCCTCACTCTGGTCGGCACCATTTCCAGCGCTGCCGGTGCCACGATCACGAATACCGCACAAATCACTGCATCGAGCGTGCTCGATATCGATTCAACGGTGAACAACGGGGTTACCAGTGAAGATGACTACGCGAGCGCCAGCTTTGTCGTACAAAGCGGCCGTGCTCCCGGAGTTCCGCCAATCCTTTCCTGTCCGGCCGGCTTTTCGGTGTTCGACTGGGATGCGATCCCGGGTTGGGCAAATGGCTCGATCGACAACACTTATGCTTTTGCGAGCTTTGGCAATGTTCGGTTCCAGCTTACTAACGACGGCGCATATCTGAACAACGCAACCGTTGGCGGGCAGACACCAACAGTCTTCGATGCGTTCACCGGCGGCCTTGTGCCCGCAGAAGACAGCCTGACGATCTTGTCGAACCAGCCCAACCAAGCCGGCGATGTAGAGATCACTATCACTCTGCCGCGCGGTTTCACCGGCCTGCAATTCACGATCTTCGATGTCGATTTTGCAGCCAACCAATTCACCGACAGGGTCGAAGTTATCGGCAGAAGCGGTGGTGCTACTGTTCTGCCCACGCTCACCAACGGCAATGTGAATACCGTTTCGGGCAATGTGGCAATTGGTGATGGCGCGTCAGCCAACAATCAGGCGCTGGGCAACGTCGTGGTCACGTTCACGCAGTCGGTCGACACAGTTGTCATTCGATATGGCAACCACACGAACGCACCGGCTGATCCCGGCCAGCAAGGCATCGGTGTGCACGACATTACCGTTTGCGATCCCTTTACTACCCTGTCCGTTAGCAAGGTGAGCTCGATCATCTCCGACCCGGTCAACGGCGCCACCAACCCCAAGGCCATTCCCGGTGCGACGGTCGAATATCTGATCACCGTAAGCAATACCGGCAGCGAGCCTGCAGACGCGGACAGCGTGGTTGTGTGGGATGATGGTCCGGCGGATGCCAAATTGTGCCTGATTACGCGCGCCGGAGGGCCGGTGATTTTCGCCGATCCCGGCTCCAATTCCAATCTGACTTACAGTTTCGCGAGCCTTGCGTCCGCAATCGACGATCTGGAATTCTCCAACGATAACGGAGTGAGCTTTGCTTACACGCCGAGCGCTGATGCAGAAGGGTGTGACACCGCGGTTACCGATTTTCGCGTCAGACCCGGCGGCGCCTTTGCCGGGGGTGGGAACTTCACCATAACTGTTCGGTATCGGATCGAATAGGCAGTCGAATTCCTTGCTGCGGTGCAGCGTACACGTTGACCGGATGGGGCCAGCCTTTATGCAAGGGGGATGGAGTCCGGCCTCTCATTGAGCGCACCGCCGCCGATTTCAGCATTGCTGGACCATTCGGCGATTGCCTTGTTCCTCGATTTTGACGGTACGCTGGTTGACATCGCCCCTTCGCCTGATGCGATTGCCCCGATCTCCGGACTTTCGCAGAAATTGTCCTCTCTGGCTCACTGGTTGGATGGCCGCTGTGCTATCGTCAGTGGGAGGGCAATCGACGACATCGAGCGGCATATTGGCCCGCTTGACCTTCCCATGGCGGGTTCGCACGGGTCGGACATCCGCGGTCCGGATGGCGCTGGCATTGGTAAGGGAGCCTCCAAGCTCCCGCCCGAGATAGAGGCGGAATTGCGGGCGTTCGCAGCACACGCCTCGGTCGACTACGAACATAAGCCGCACGGCGGAGCATTGCACTATCGTCAAAATCCGTCCGCCGGCGACGCGGTGCTCAATTTTGCCACGCAGCTTGCGGGGAAGCATGGCTGGGCTGTGCAAGGCGGCAAGTGCGTGGTGGAGATTGTCGCATCGGATGCGAACAAGGGGGCTGCGGTTCATCAGATTATGCAAATTGAACCGTTCAAGGGTGCGCGCGCGTTCTTTGTCGGTGACGACCTCACCGACGAAGCGGGCTTCGCCGCCTGCGAGGCCCATGGCGGCACCGGAATCCTTGTGGGCAATCGCCCGGATACCCGTGCCAGATACCGCCTGCCCGATGTTCAATCCGTACACCAATGGCTGGAGTTCTGATCCTTGCAACACGTTTCCAATCTAGAACTGTGGCCTATCGGCAATTGTCAGGTTTCCGGCCTGATCGACCAGACTGGCGCTCTGGTCTGGGGCTGCGTCCCTCGCGTCGATGGTGACCCGGTGTTCTCGGCCTTGCTCAATGGCGACCAGCGAAATGCCGGGATCTGGCGGTTCGAGCTGGAGGGTCAGACCGGCGCGACCCAGGAATACATCCGCAACACGCCCAATCTCGTCACCACGCTAAAGGCATCCGATGGCAGCGCGGTGCAGATCCTCGATTTCTGCCCCCGGTTTGAACGTTCTGGGCGCATGTATCGGCCGGTTTCCTATGTCCGGATCGTGCGCCCGATCTCGGGCAACCCACGCATCCGTGTCGTCCTGAAGCCGACGAAGAATTACGGCGCTGGGCTGGCAGACACGACCCATGGCACCAACCACATCCGGTATCTCGTCGAGCCGCAAGCCCTGCGCCTCTCCACCGACGCGCCGGTTGGATACATAATCGAAGGCAGGACTTTTCGGGTCGAGCAGGACACGCATTTTTTCCTAGGCCCGGACGAGCCTTTCGTCGGGAACCTGCGCGAGGAAGTCCGTTCGATGGAGCAGTCCACCAGGCATTACTGGCAGAACTGGGTGCGGATGCTGGCCATTCCGCTGGAATGGCAGGAAGAAGTCATCCGCTGCGCCATCACATTGAAATTGTGTCAGCACGAAGAGACGGGCGCGATTGTCGCTGCGCTTACCACGTCGATCCCCGAAGCCGCGCATTCGGAGCGGAACTGGGACTACAGGTACTGCTGGATCAGAGATTCCTACTATACCATTCAGGCGCTGAACCGGCTCGGCGCGCTGGACGTGATGGAGAAATATCTCGCTTACCTGCGCAACATCGTCGACGGGGCACGGGGGGGGCAGATCCAGCCGTTGTATTCGGTGATGGGCGAAAGCGAACTCGACGAAACGACGGCCAGCTATCTCGCCGGGTATCGTAGCATGGGGCCGGTGCGGCGCGGGAATGCGGCTTACAAGCAGATCCAGCACGATTGCTACGGCCAGATTGTCCTGCCAAGCGCGCAAGGCTTCTTCGATAGCCGTCTGCTGCGCCCGGCTGATGAGCGCGACTTCGAAAATCTCGAACAGGTGGGCAAGATGGCATGGGCCATGCACGATCAGCCCGACGCCGGCCTCTGGGAATTCCGGACAAGGCAGGAAGTGCACACCTATTCCGCCGTCATGAGCTGGGCGGCGTGCGATCGTCTTGCCAATGTCGCGGCGCATATCGGGAAACCGGACCGGGCCGAGGTCTGGCGCGAACGCGCCGACGCGATTGCCGCCACGATTGAGGAAAAGGCGTGGAAGGAAAACGGGGAAGGGGGCCACTACGGTGCCAGCTTTGAAAGCGACTATCTCGATGCGAGCCTGCTTCAGATGGTCGAACTGCGCTTCCTTTCGCCCGAAAACGAACGTTTCAAGCAGACATTCGCAGCGGTTGAGAAGCACCTGCGGCGCGGCGATCACATGCTGCGTTATGCTGCAGAAGATGACTTCGGCGCACCCGAAACGGCGTTCAATGTCTGTACTTTCTGGCTGATCGAGGCGCTGCATCTGGCTGGACGCGACGAGGAAGCACGCACGCTGTTCTGCACAATGCTCAGCCACACGACACAATCGGGCCTGCTCAGCGAGGATCTCGATTATGAAACAGGCGAGTTGTGGGGCAATTTCCCGCAGACCTATTCACTTGTGGGCGTCATCAATTGTGCCGGCCTGCTGTCCAAACCGTGGAGTGAGGTGCGATGAGCCGTCTGGTCGTCATTTCGAACCGCGTCGCTGTTCCCAAAGCGCGCGGTGTTGCCGGTGCACAGGGCGGACTTGCGGGCGCGCTCAACGCCGCGCTGAAGGACCGTGGCGGGGTCTGGTTCGGGTGGTCCGGGCAGGAAAGCGAAGACCGCACCGGCAATATGGACCTGCAACGCAATGACGGGGTGACGACAGCGACCATCGACCTGTCGCCGCGCGACGTGGGCGAATATTACAATGGGTACGCCAATTCCACTTTGTGGCCGCTGTTTCATTATCGCATCGATCTTGCCCGGTTCGAACAGCGGACCGGCGAAGGCTACGAACGGGTCAATGATCGCTTTGCCACCAGCGTCCTGCCGCTGATCGAGGCGGACGATCTGGTCTGGGTTCACGATTATCACCTGATCCCGCTGGGAGAGCGATTGCGGGCGCGCGGGGTGGAAAACCGCATCGGCTTTTTCCTCCACACACCGTGGCCTCCGACCCGGCTTTTGACCTCGCTCCCCTATCACGAGCGGCTTGTGCGCACGATGCTGGCCTATGACCTGATAGGGTTCCAGACGACCGAGTGGCTATCGAGCTTTGTCCATTATTGCGAAACGGAACTGGGCGCGCAGGTTGATCGCGAAACCGGTCGCATAGACTTTGAAGGGCGAACGGTGATTGCCCGCGCTTATCCCATCGGAATCGATTGGGATCACTTCAGCGCGCTTGGTGAAACCGAGGAGGCAAAGGCGGCGGAGCAGCGCTTCCTTGCTTCCATCCGGGGAAGAACCGGGATGATTGGTGTCGACCGGCTCGACTACTCCAAAGGGCTTCCTGAACGGATCGACGGTATCGGACGCTTCTTTGACGAGCATCCAGAAAGGGTGCGCGATCTGGTGTTCATCCAGATTGCTCCACCTAGCCGGGAGGATGTCGAAAGCTACCAGAAGATCCGGGCTGAGCTGGAGCGCAAGACCGGCCAGATCAACGGAGCCCGCTCCGAAGTCGATATCGTTCCGATCCGCTATGTGAACCACGGCTACAGCCATTCCGAGCTTTACGGATTTTTCCGGGCGGCCAAGATCGGGCTGGTTTCGCCTTTGCGCGACGGCATGAACCTCGTGGCAAAGGAATATGTCGCGGCTCAGGATCCGGAAGACCCGGGCGTGCTGATCCTTTCCGAGTTTGCCGGCGCCGCCCATCAACTTGGCCTCGAGGGGCCGAACGGCAAGGATGGAGGAGCCGTGCTGGTCAATCCGCACAGCCCCGATGTGCTCGCCAGTGCGATCCGAAGGGCATTGGACATGCCGCTGGAAGAACGAAAGCGCCGGTATCAGGCGATGATCGGCACTGTTCGCGACGACAATGTCCGCGCCTGGACCACCAGTTTCTGCAACGATCTGGCTGCTGGCTAGACGAAGCGGCGAGGAGCGGCAGGCACCTCTCGCACGATCCCAGCGCTTTGGGCGAGATGGGTCTTCAATTCCGTATGCTTGGGCTTGTCGCTGCGCTTGGCCAGCACGCGTTGGACACGGGAAGTAAGCCCGCGCGGGTCGAAAGGCTTGCGAATGAAGTCCTGTGCGCCCGCATAGATCGCCTGTTCTTCGTCCTGAGCGCCGTTCATCGAAGTGAACATGATCACCGGCAGATCATAGAAGTCGGGCGAGCACCGCAATTTCCGCAACATGGTAACGCCGGAGGTGCCCGGCATATCCTGATCCAGCAGCATAAGGTCGGGACGCTTTCGGGCCAGCAGCCTCCAGGCTGCATCAGCGCTGGTCACCCAGCCGCAGGCGTGACCTGCATCGATCAGCACCTGCGAGGCGAGTTCGGCGATCAGTTCATCATCATCGGCAATCAGGATATGGGCCATGGGGTACCGTCTGAAATCAGGTTTGGGGACTGAAGGAGCGAAACGATCCTTAACTCCGGATTCACCAATCCGCGCTTTTTCCTCGTCTCCGCACCTCTACCTAACGGCCGATCGGTAAGCGGGTTGCGGCAGGCCCGGAGCGCTGCCAGTGATGCGGGCGATGATTCGACACACTCCAGCCGATCCGTTCATCCCGACCGAGGGTATTCACAATCTGCGCGATTACGGCGGCTATGCTGCTGCTGACGGGGCAAGGGTAAAGATCGGACTGCTGTTCCGATCCGGCCAGCACATGGAAGCCAGCGATGGCGATCTCGAAACGATCCGCGCGCTCGACATCCGTACTATCATCGATCTGCGCGGCACCAGCGAGCGTACGAATTTCCCCTGCCGGCGGTATGAGGCATTCGAAGCCGATGTCATTGCCTATGACGGCGAGACCAGCAATTCGCCCCCTCACGAAGGTGGCGGCGGCAAAGTGGAAATGACCCCGCAAAAGGCACGCGAACGAATGCTCGCGGTTTATACAAGGATGCCCGTAAACCCCGCGATGATCGACATGTTCGCTCGTTATTTCAAATCCTTGTCGGATCGCGATGGCGGCAATCTGGTGCATTGTTTCGCGGGCAAGGACCGCACCGGGATCGCCGCCAGTCTGCTGCTGCATGTGCTTGGCGTTCACAAGGACGATATCGTCGCCGAATTCCTGCGGACCAATGATGCGCCCACGCAGCACATTCTGGAACGGCAGTCGCTGCCACGCATGGAAGCCCATTACGGGAAGATCGAACCCGATGCGCTGCGCAACGTGATGGGCGTGCTGCCCGAATATATCGAAACCTACTGGAACGAGGTCACCCGCGATCACGGATCGATCGATGCCTATCTTGCGCAAAGATTAGGTGTGGATGAGACAAGGAAAGCTCGCCTGAGGGAACGCCTGTTGACGTGACAAGCAGGGCTTAGCGTCCCATATCGCGGGCTCAACGACACTGAAGAGTATTCAACATGGCTACTACCCACCGCACCAAGATGCTGATCATCGGATCAGGCCCGGCCGGATATAGCGCCGCCATTTATGCCGCGCGCGCGATGCTGGAACCGATCGTGGTTCAGGGGCTGCAACCTGGCGGCCAGCTTACCATCACCACCGATGTCGAAAACTATCCCGGCTTTCGTGATGTGGTGCAGGGCCCGTGGCTGATGGAAGAGATGAAGGCTCAGGCCGAGCATGTCGGCACGCGCATGATGTACGACATTATCACCGAGGTCGATTTCGAAGGCGGCTCGCCTTTTCGTGCGGTTGGCGACAGCGGCGACGAATACATTGCCGACACTATCGTGATTGCCACCGGAGCACAGGCCAAATGGCTCGGCGTACCGGGAGAGGTCGAACTGGGCGGCAAGGGGGTATCGGCCTGTGCGACCTGCGACGGCTTTTTCTACCGCGGCAAGAAGGTGGCGGTAATCGGCGGGGGCAACACCGCCGTCGAAGAAGCCCTCTATCTCACCAACCATTCCGACGATGTGACTCTGATCCACCGCCGCGATGAGCTTCGCGCCGAGAAGATCCTGCAGGAACGCCTCTTCAAGAGCCCCAAGATTTCGACCTTGTGGAACAAGAGCGTGACCAGCTTCCAGCCGGGCGAAGACGGCACGCTGGGCCATCTGGTGCTGGAGGACACGCAAACCGGCGAGACTTCGACTTTGGAAGTCGATGGCGCATTTGTCGCGATCGGCCATGCGCCGGCGACGGAACTGTTCAAGGGCAAGCTGCCGATGGATGACAGCGGCTATCTGCTGACCGAGCCGGGCACGCCCAAAACTGTGATTCCGGGTGTGTTTGCCGCCGGCGACGTGACCGATCACGTCTATCGTCAGGCCGTGACGGCGGCAGGCATGGGCTGCATGGCCGCGCTGGATGGCGAGCGTTTTCTGGCGACCCTAGAGGAATCCCGCGAGGAAGCGGTTGAAGCGGCGGAGTAAACTCCGCCGCTCCGCCAGCTTAGTGGAACACCGCCATCGCCGCGTGCAGGATCAATGCGATCAGCGCGAGGCTTGAAAGCAGGAACAGCACGAAACGCACCATCACCTTGTTCGCGGTAACGTGGACGAGGCTGTGGATCACGCGCAGGCCGACGTAAATCCAGGCGATGAAGGCATTCATGCCATCGCCTTGCCCGATGATCGCCAGCACGATTGCGACCGCGTAGAACACCGTCGGCGCTTCGTGCAGGTGATTGTAATTGTGCGCTTTCCACTGGACGCTTTGTGGCAGCTTCTGATCAAGCAGCCCTACGATCTGAGCATCGTCAGGCTGTATTTGCGCCTTTTGCATCGCGGGGATGCGGGTGATGTACATCCACGCCCAGATGATCATCGTCCAGATCATCAGCGCGACAACGGGTTGCAAGATATCCATTCCGATCATGATCTTCTGCGCTCCCTTTACTGCGGTGCCATGCCGGGATCGGCGAAGGCCGTGGCCATCACCGCCCTGACTGCAAGAACGATCAGCACGGTTGTGCTGGCAAGGAACAACAGGAATCGCACCGGAACCTTGTTGACCAGGATCTGCCACAGGGAATGCACGATCCTCAGGCCGACATAGACCCACGCCAACGTCACATCGAGCGCGCCTGCACCGACAATCGCGAGGATCGCGCTGACCGCGTAGAACAGCGTGGGCTGTTCATGCAGGTGCGTGTGATTGTGCGAAGGCCAGTTGGCCTTGTCCGGGATCACGCCTTCCAGATCATTCCCGCGTGCGCCCTGCTTGGCTGCGAGCGCGGATTTGTCCTCCAGCTTGGCGATCGCGCCGAAACGCGACGGAATGATCCACAGCAGTACGATAAGCGTCCAAACCACCAGCACGGCGGCGGGCGCGAGCATTTGTGCTTGCATTGAGTGATCCCCTCTCTCTTTTGCCGACTAACTGCGAGAGGCGTTTGCGATTGTCAAATGCGTTTGCTTCAGCCGGGCATGCACAGGACGTGCAACTGGAAGTAGCCGAGCATTCCCCGCTGCGAAGTTAGCTCCATTCCCTGCGCCATGGCGATCCGCCGGGCCGCTTCGGGCAGAGTGTTGCGAGTTTCGACGTGGAATTTTGCCAGCCAGCGGTGCAGCATTCTCTCCAGCGGGCCGGGCATTCCGCCAAGGTCGCCGAAATCGACGATGTGCAATTCTCCTCCCGGTGCCAATTGCGCGGTCGCGTGAGAAACCGCAGCTTCCCAATCGGGGATCATCGAAAGCGCATAGGACAGGACGATCCGGTCAAACGTCGCTTCGCCCAGCAGTTCGAGCGGATCGAAGGAGCAGGCGTCCCCTTCGCCCAATGTAGCGCCATCACCCAAGGCCTTTCGCGCGTTCTTGAGCATCTCGGCCGAGATATCGAGCCCATAGAGCCGCACTCCCGGCCATGCCCTGCCGATCCTCCCCATGTTGCGTCCGGTTCCGCAAGCGATCTCAAGCACGCGCATTCCGGGCTTTGCGTCCAGCCCGTCAATCAGTGTGTCGCGTCCGAACAGGTAGTATTTGCGCGTCAGATCATAGATGTGGCGCTGGCCCTTGTAGACGCTGTCCATCAGCGCCGCGTGAGGGGTGGGGGCAGCTCCTGTTGCCATCACGCCAGCTCGTAAAGGTGGACGCCGCCATAGATCGAGGAGCGGTCGCGCGCAGTCAGGTCCGCCGATGTCTCCTCCAGATACCGCCATTTCGACAGGATCGCATCGTCCAGCCTTCCGGGCAGCAGGCTTGGCTCGGCAGCCGTCCGGAACAGCACCCGCGCACCGGGCCGGGCAGCGCGGGTGATACGGGTCCATAGTTCGTCGAGCTGGGCGTTGTTCATCCAATCCTGCGCATCGAGCAGTACGAACCGGTCAAGCGATGCCTCCTCCCGCTCGCCGATCCAATGCACCATGTTGGCGCGCACCACATCGAGCCGGTCAATCCGCTCGCGCATGATCTCCCAGTTCTGGCGCTGGAGATAGGGTGGCAGGGGCGCGTCTTCCTTGCGGTCGTAACCCCGGCCGAATGCCTGCCACGCGAAGTAGTTGTCCTTGATCTCGAAGTCGCAGGCGAGCTTCTCCAGCCGCCGTCGCAGCACTTCAGCCATCCGCTCGTCACCGGCCAACTCGTCAAACTGGGCGGGCGGGATGCCGAGGCCGAACAGCGAGGCGGGTTGATCGGTCAGCCAGCGGATGAACTTCTTGTCGAAGACCGGTGCCAGCTCTTTCTCGAACACCTCGCGCTGTTCTTCCAGCGTTTCGGCTTTGAGCAGCTTTGACAGGTCGATCTTGTACAGCTTGGCAAACAGGTGTGCCAAACCGATGAAGTTGCCCAGCAGGCCGCGCTTGTAGAGGCCCTTGGTGAAGTAGCTGATCCGGCGCCGGCCCTTGATGTCGCGCTTTTCCCAGTACTTGCGGCTTTCCGCGTCGAGATGCGGGGCAATCATCTCCTTATAAACAGCCTTGTTTTCGGCGTGGTCGGCATGGCCGAAGAAGCGCTGGAAACGCTCGTAACTGGGCAGATGCTTGATCGCTGTGATCTTGAGCTGGCCAAGCGCCACATGTGCGCGGTTCAGGTCCACCGCCGTCACCTGCGCGGGATCGGCGATGAGATAGGACAGCGCGTTGCAGCTGCCGCTGGCGATGCACATCACGCGGCTGTCAGGCTGGATCGCGAGGCCTTCCATGTCCACAACCGGGTCTTCCCATATCTGGGCATAGACGAGGCCATTGAAGGCGAGGGCGAAAGCCTTGTCGAGCAGCTTGTCGCCGACCGAGGCGTCCTTGCGCACGACTGCGTCTGCGATGATGCGTTTGGGCTGCACTGTCATGTCCGGGGCGTGTCCTTAGGGGGGGGGCGGGATCAGACGCCCGACATATTGCCGCTGCGTGTCGGCAATGTGACGGTATCCACAGATGCATCGCCGCCCGTGATCGTTTCGGCGAAGCGGGCGGGATCGGCGTTGCCCCCGGTCAGCATGATCACGGTATCCGCATCCACCGGCACCTTGCCCGCCAGCGCCGCCGCCAGCGCCGCCGCGCCGCCCGGTTCGATCACCATGCGAAGGTTGGCAAAAGCCCATCGCTGCGCCGTCCGCACCTCCGCATCGGAGACGCTGACGCCTGGCTCCGCGCGGCCATGCAGCACGTCAAGGTTGATTGCCTTGGTCGCGTTGGGTTGCAGAGCATCGCAGATCGTCTTGGGCGCATCGGGCGCGGCGTGGACGATTTCTCCCGCCGTCAACGCCTGGCCGACCATGTCCCAGCCTTCGGGTTCGACCACGTGGATCGCGCTGTTGGGGCAAGCCAGAGCCAGCCCCGCCGCGAGCCCTCCGCCGCCGCAGCACACGATGAAGCGCGACGGCGCATGGCCCATTTGCGCGGTCGCTTCGATCCCGGCGCTGCCTTGCCCTTCGATCACCCACGAATCGCCAAAGGCATGAACGAGCGTGCCGCCGTTCTCCGCGATCAGGCTTGCCGCCACTTCGTCGCGGTCTTCTCCGGGCCGCTCGTACAGCACAATGTCTGCGCCCAACGCGCGAGTGTTCGCCAGCTTCACCTGCGGCGCGTCGCGGGGCATCACGATTGTCGCGGCGATACCCAGCCGCTTCGCCGCCCATGCGACGCCCTGCGCGTGATTGCCCGAAGACACGGCGACAACGCCGCCCTTGCGGCCCTCTTCGTCGAGGCAGGAAAGCCGCCACCAGCCGCCCCTGATCTTGAACGCGCCGATGGGTTGCAGGTTCTCCGCCTTGACCCAGCAGCCCGTGCCGTTGATCTCCACCGGCAACAGCGGGGTGGGGGGCAGGATAGCGGCGATGCTGTCTGCGGCGGCGATCACGCCTGCCTGAGTCGGTTTGCGGATGCTGTCCTTCATGAGTGAATCCCTACAGGATGGAACACATGGAACACAGTCCTGGAGGAAAAAACTCCGGGGTTGGCGGGACCGGCAATGGAGCCATGGGCAAGGCGGTGGAGGGAAAGAATTGCGACCATCACCGCGATATACAATCTGCACTCGGCGTAGGAAATCGCGGATCGATTGAGCCTTCCCGTGCATTGCCCTAATGCGCGCATCAGATTCGAATTCGAAAGGTTGATTGTTATGTCGAAAGTGCTGGTAATCGGGGCAGGCGGCGTCAGCAGCGTTTGCGTCCACAAGATGGCGATGAATGCGGATATCTTCCCCGACATCCATCTCGCCAGCCGCACCAAATCGAAATGCGATGCCATCGCCGCCAGCGTGAAGCAGCGCACCGGGGTCGATATCAAGACTTACGAGATCGACGCCGAGGAAGTCCCGGCGATGATCAACCTGATCAAGAAGGTCGAGGCGACACTCGTCGTCAACCTCGCGCTGCCGTATCAGGATTTGCCGATAATGGATGCGTGCCTTGCTGCCGGTGTCGATTACCTCGACACCGCCAATTATGAGCCCAAGGACGAGGCAAAGTTCGAATACAAGTGGCAGTGGGCCTATCATGATCGCTTCAAGGAAGCGGGGCTGATGGCGCTGCTGGGTTCGGGTTTCGATCCAGGCGTGACCAGCGTTTTCACCATGTGGCTGAAGAAGCACAAACTGAAGACGATCCGCCAGCTCGACATCCTCGATTGCAACGGCGGCGATCACGGTCAGCATTTCGCCACCAACTTCAACCCGGAAATCAACATCCGCGAAGTGACTGCGCCCGCGCGTCATTGGGAAAACGGCGAGTGGGTCGAAACCCCGGCGATGCAGGTGAAGACCGAATTCGACTTTGAAGCGGTGGGCCCGAAAAACGCCTATCTGATGTATCACGAAGAGCTGGAAAGCCTCGCCAAATTTGTGCCCGAGCTTGAGCGTGCGCGTTTCTGGATGACCTTTGGCGATGCCTACATCACCCACCTCACGGTGCTGCAGAATGTCGGCATGACCAGCATCGAACCGGTGAAGTATCAGGGCAAGGAAATCATCCCCCTGCAATTCCTTGCCGCCGTGCTGCCCAAGCCTGAGACACTGGGTGAGACGACCAAGGGCAACACCAATATCGGCGTGATCGCGACGGGTGAGGCGCTCGACGGGTCGGGCGAAAAGACGTTCTACATCAATAATATCTGCAGCCACGAAGCAGCCTATGAGGAAACCGGCAATCAGGCGGTGTCCTACACCACCGGCGTCCCCGCCATGATCGGCGCGGCCATGATGGTGACCGGAAAATGGGCAGGGGACGGCGTGTTCAACATGGAAGAAATGGACCCCGATCCGTTCATGGACATGCTGAACGCGCACGGCCTGCCGTGGAAGGTCGTGGAAATGGACGGGCCGGTTTCTTTCTGATGGAAACCAAAGCCGGCGATCCGGGGGCTTTTGCCCATTTTGACCTGTCGCGCGTCGATACGCCCGCATTCGTGGTGGATGCGGCGAAGATCCGCGCCAATTGTCAGGTGCTGGCCGGGATCCGCGATGCTGCGGCGGCTGATGGCGCGAATATCAAGGTGTTCGCAGCATTGAAGGCGTTCTCAATGTGGTCGGTCGCGCCGATCATCGGGGAATATCTCGATGGCGTTTCGACCAGCGGATTGTGGGAAGCGCGGCTCGCCAGCGAGTTCTACGATGGCGAGATCGCGACCTATTCCGCCGCCTACAAGCCCGAAGATCTTGAGGAAATCTGCCGCCTTTCGGATCACGTGATCTTCAACAGCCCGGCGCAGATGCAGCGCGCTGCGCTGATCCTCGATCACGCGGCGACGACCGGGGGCGATGTCTCCGTTGGCCTGCGGATCAATCCGCAGGTGCCCACGGGCGAAGTCGCCAAATATGATCCCAGCGCACCCGGATCGCGGCTCGGCTTCCCGCTCGACCAGCTGACCGAGGAGATGATGGAAGGGGTGGAGGGCATCCACTTCCACAATCTGTGCGAACAAACCTTCGAGCCGCTGCGCCAGACCTGGGATCGGGTTTTCGATGCGATCGAGCCCTATTTCGGGCAGCTCAAGTGGATCAACATGGGCGGGGGTCACCACATCACCCGTGCCGATTACGAGCGCGATGAACTGGTCGAATTCCTGAAAGACGCAGCCGAGGATACGGGCGCGGAAATCATCCTGGAGCCGGGCGAGGCCGTGGCGCTGGATGCGGGGATACTGGTGGGCACGCTGCTCGACACCTTCTTCAACGAAGTGCCGATCGGCGTGACCGACATCTCCGCAACCTGCCACATGCCCGATGTGTTGGAGGCGCCTTATCGCCCCGCGATGCTGGGCGAACTGACCGACGAGGCACAGATCCCGATCCGTCTGGGCGGGCCGTCCTGCCTCGCAGGGGACGTGATCGGCGACTATCGCCTGCCTGTCCCCGCCGATCCGGGCGCGCGTTTCGCGTTCCTCGATCAGGCGCATTATTCGATGGTGAAGACCAACACTTTCAACGGGGTGCAGCTGCCGTCGATCTGGCTGTGGGACAGCGAAACCGACGCGCTCGAATGCGTGAAGCGGTTTGATTACGAGGATTTCCGCGACCGGCTGAGCTAATCGGCGCGCAGCACCCGCCCGCGTTCGTTCTGGTTGATCGCCAGCGCAAGGCCCGCCATCGCGCCAAATTGCTGTGCGGCTTCGGCGACGCGGGCGTGGTCTTCGTCCGCGTTCATCGAACCGCTTTCGAACAGATCGCCGCTTTCGACCGCGAGGATCACCTCGCCGCGGGTGAAAATCGCCCTGACGGCATCACCGTGGAAAGCATTTTCCAGCGCGAGCAGGTGTTCGACATAGGACGGGTGGATCAGCACGCGTGCCTCCACCTGATCATCGCTCCAGACCTCGAACACGTCCTCGAAATCGGGGTGGACCTGATCGACATAGTCGAGCCGGTGGCCGCGAAAGGTTGCATGGTCCGCCCGCCCGCCAAGGCCCAGCCACTTACGATGCTTTCCCGCGCGCTGGAGCAGGGTGGTGGAATGGAACGGGCGGCCGAACTCCATCCGCATGATCGCCCCGCGAAACACCGTGACCCAGCGGCGGTTCTTGCCCGAACCGCGTCGTTCCTCAAGATGGGCCTCGTAAAGCTCGAAGCCGTGCCCTTCGAGCGTGCCGTGCCAGTAATCCTCGAAACCGTCGCGGTCGCAGCCGGGGATCAGGCCGTAGGTGCGCGCAGCCTCGTATTCGGGGCCGGGGGTGACATCGTGCGAATACTCAATGCCGAACTCGCGTGCGATGACGGAATTGATGCCGACCTTGATCGCGCGCTTGGCTTCGCTGATCGGCGCATATCCCCATGCCGAAAGCGCGGTGAAGGCGATCAGAGGAACAACCATGCGCCATGATCCGATGCCCGGCACGAACCACAGGAAAGCGATCAGCGGCAACAGCGCGATCCCGCCGTAAAACCAGCGGTTGAACGCCTTCTTGCGCGCCGCTTCGCGCATGGATTGCTGATCGGCCAGCCAGTTTCCCAGCTCCCCTCCCATCAATCCCTGAATATCGGCGCGCATCACACGCTTTCCCTTTCCCCTTAACGATTGCCGGTTATGATGACCTAGCCCGGTAAAGGAGGGATGGACAAATGGGATTTTCGACCTGGATCGTTCTTGGCGCGCTGGTGGTGATCGCCTTCGTGGTGATCGGCATCTACAACCGGCTCGTCGGCCTCAGGCAGAACGTGCGGCAGGGCAGGGCCGATATCGACGCGCAATTGCGCCAGCGGCACGATCTCATCCCCAATCTGGTCGAAACGGTGAAAGGCTATGCCGGGCATGAGGCGTCGACGCTCGAAGCGGTGATCCAGGCCCGCAACGCGGCGGCCAAGGGTGATCCCGACAGCGGCAGCGAAAAGGGGCTGCGCGTCGCGCTCGACAATCTGCTCGCGCTGGGGGAGGCCTATCCCGATCTCAAGGCCTCGGCCAATTTTCAGGAATTGCAGCGCGAGCTTGCCGATATCGAGGACAAGCTTGCCGCCGCCCGCCGTGCGCTCAATGCCGCGGTGGCCCGTTACAACACCGCGCGCGAGAATTTCCCCGCCGTTCTGGTGGCCGGATCGCTCGGTTTCCAGCCCGCCGATTTCAACCAGCTTGACGACAGCGAACGCGGCACCGTGGATCAGGTCCCGCACGTCGGATTTTAGACTTTTTCGGAACTTTCACTGCTGCGCCCGTTGGTTAGGTAAATGCCGGACGGGAAAAGCGCGTTTGCACACGCGATTTTCATTGCGCAGCCGCTGATAGTGTCTATATGCGCCCTTCTTCTGCCCCAAGGGACATGACCGCAAGGCAGGCTCGTAACCGTTTGGTTGAACACTGAACCTTTAGGGGGTCCCTTGAGTTGCACATCTATCCTGACGCCCAGGCTGTAGCGCGGGCACTTCGCCCCGACGAACCAGTCATTCTCAATCGCCCGCATGCCGCGCGGCGCGCCGCCCGTTTCTTTGTCGACAAGTTTCCCGGCAAGGTTCTGTATGCGGTGAAGTCCAACCCCGCACCCGATCTGATCGAGGTGCTGTGGGACGCGGGCGTGACTCATTACGATGTCGCCTCGATCGCCGAGGTTCGACTGGTGCGCGCTGCGCTGCCGGAAGCGACCTTGTGCTTCATGCACCCGATCAAGACGCCTAGCGCCATCCGCGAAGCCTATTTCAAGCATGGCGTGAAGACCTTCAGCCTCGACAGCGTCGAAGAGCTGGAGAAGATCGTCGAGGCCTGCCGTAATCCCGAAACCGGCGAAGCTGCGCGCGACCTGCGCCTGTGCGTTCGCCTGCGTGTGTCTTCGGAATATTCGGAGCTGTCGCTGGCGTCGAAATTCGGCTGCGACCTGCTCGAAGCGCCTGCGCTGTTGCAGCAAGTCCGCCAGCATTGCGATTGGCTGGGCATCTGCTTCCACGTCGGCAGCCAGGCGATGACGCCGTTTGCCTTCGTCCAGGCGCTTGACCGCACCCGTGCCGCGATTGCCGAAGCTTCGGTGGTGATCGACATGATCGATGTCGGCGGGGGTTTCCCGTCGATCTATCCGGGCATGGAGCCGCCGCCGCTGGAGGACTATTTCCAGATCATCCACCAGCACTTCTACGCGCTGCCGATCGCCTACAACGCCGAGCTGTGGTGCGAACCGGGCCGTGCGCTGTGCGCCGAATATTCGAGCATGATCGTCAAGGTCGAAAAGCGTCGCGGGAACGAATTGTACATCAACGATGGCGCTTACGGCGCGCTCTACGATGCGGCGCATGTCGCGTGGCGATTCCCGGTGGAGGCGCTGGAAGACGATTTGCGCGACGCCAAGGAAGACTTCGCCTTCTACGGCCCGACCTGTGATGATGCCGACTATATGGCCGGTCCCTTCGCTCTGCCCGGAGACATCCAGGCTGGCGATTTCATCGAGATCGGAATGCTGGGGGCATACGGCGCAGCGATGAAGACCGGCTTCAACGGTTTCGGCGAAGCCGAAGTCGTTATCGTCGAGGACGAACCGATGATGAGCATGTTCGACGGCAGCCGCGTGCGCGTCGACAGCGATAATGTGGTGAGTTTGCGCTAAGGGGTGATTTCGGATTATGCGGGCTGGCTTGATTCCTCGCCCGGACCGATCTCGATCAATTCATCGAGAAACAGGCTTGCAAGAGCGTGGCGCGATCCGACTCCGGCCTTGGCGTAGATTGACGTTAGTTGCGCTCTCACGGTCCCCTCCGCCACGCTTCTGAGGCCGGCTATTTCGCCGGTTTCAAACCCTTTCAGCGCAAACAGCGCGACTTCGCTTTCAGCATCGCTCAGGCCCCATTCGCTGAAGCGCTGGGTTATGACATCGGCAATGGCTCCGCGCGCCAGCTTGAGCGTCTGCTCGTCGCGCCGCGACTGTTCGATCATCCGGCGGGTCTGCCACGCGCCAAGGCCCACGCCCGCCATCAGGGCGAGGGCAATCACCACTTCCGCGATGATGTGCAGGCCCCATTCTCCCGCCGCCAGATCCATCGCCGCGTCGGCGATGAAAAAAACCGCAGCAACCGCTTGGATCACGACGATCGCGGCGACCAGCGAGATGCGCAGGCCGCCGCGGTTTTGCGTCGATGTTGATGCCTTGGTCATTTCCCTCCGGGCAGCATTGCCGTGATTGTCCGCTTGCCACTGCGTGCGGTTTCGAATGCCACGCCGCCAATATGCAGCAGGATCAGCAGATAGAGAAGGTTGACGGCTATCTCGTGCACTTCTTCCAGCACTTCCTCGCCTTCGTCTTCTTCGCCGCCTTCGCCATACTCATCATCTTCGCCGTGCTCGCGATACTCGCCATGCTCGCCTTCTTCTGCTTCGCCCGAAATGATCTGGGCCGGAGTGGTCGAAGCGTCGATGGCTGGCGGGGCACCTGCCATTGCGATGCCACTGGCAACGATCACGCCAATGCAGGCCCAGATCGCATAAGCCATCAGCGCGCCCAGCGGATTGTGCGAGTCATGCTCTTCACGCCGCCCTTCGCGGATTGCCCGGATATGCGCCAGCGCGCGCGAAGGGCTTGGCGGGAAAGAGGCAAAACGCGCCGGGCGGGTGCCAATCACGCCCCACAGCAGCCTAAGCGAAAGCAAGCCGGCCAGTGTGTAGCCCGCCCAGATATGCGCAATCGAGCCTTCGCCCACGATCAGCGCGTTGCACACCACAATAGCGGCAACGCCCCAATGGGTTATCTTCACCAGCGGGTCCCAGCGTTTCGCGGGTGTCTGGTCCTGTGTCATCGTATTCCTCCGCAAGAAATTGCAGAAGGAACAATGCGCCCGAAATGCAGGGCTTTCGATTGGAGTGGCGCTTATGCAGGGCGAATAAGCAGATGCTTATGCCCGCAGCGGATCAATCAAACCCCACGAACCGTGCCGCTTCGTCAACACTGCGGCGGGTGATCTTTACCGGGTTGGCGGGGAAATCCGGATCGGGCCAGCCCATTGCGATGGCTTTCATGATGACCTGATCGTCCGGGATATTGGCGTGTTCGCGCACTACGGGCGATTGCATGATCCCTTGTGAGTTGATCACACAACCGAGCCCGCGTGACCATGCCGCGTTGACGAGCGCGGTGGTGACAGCGCCGCAATCGAACACAGTGTCGTCGGCGTTGGACAGTTCCTTGTCATAGGTGACGATAACACACACCGGCGCATCGAACTGGCGGAAACCGCGTAGCACCCAGTCCTGCCGCTTTTCCTTGTCGTCGCGGCCGATGCCCATCGCTTCGAACAGCTGGATCGCGCAGCCGACCTGACGATCGCGGTGCACGCCCTGAAACGGGTGACCCTTGCGGAATTCGCGGCTGTCGGGTTCGCCCGCCAGAATGCGCTCGGTATTGCCCTTGCGGATGCGATCGAGCGGTTCGCCGGTGATGACGTGGAAGTGATAGGGCTGGGTGTTCATCGAGGACGGCGAACGCATCGCCATCGTCAGCACTTCCTCGATCAGCTCTCGCGGAACAGGCTTGTCGAGATAGCCCCGGATCGAGCGTCGCCCGAGGACGACTTCGTCATATTTCTGATCTGGATTGCCGTACACGCATCACTCTCCCGAATCTGTTTGCGAGGAGAGCTAGCGCAGCACGGGGCTGCCGCAAAATCCCCTACGGAAAGCGTCCGGTTTACGGGGTGAAAAAGGGGCGATCCCCGGCAATCGTCACGCGTTCCATCACCCGGCGGGCGGGGAAGTAATCGGATACGGCGAAATGCTGGCACACACGGTTGTCCCAGAAGGCAACCGATCCCGCCTGCCAGCGGAAGCGGCACTGGATCTCCACGTCCCATGCTGTCTTGTAGAGATGATCGAGCAGCCAGCGCGATTCCTCCTTCGACAGCCCCTCGATATGGCTGGTGAAGGCGGTGTTGACGTAGATCGCGCGCTCGCCCGTTTCGGGATGGGTGCGGATCACCGGGTGGCGCATCGGCGGATAGGTGTCGTGCAATTCCTCGGGCTGCTTGCCCAGCCGTTTGGCAAAGACGCGGCTGATGTCGTGCACCGCCGTCAAACCTTCGCACAACCGCTTCATCTGGTCGCTCAGCCGTTCATAGGCGAGGTGCATGTTCGCAAACAGCGTGTCGCCGCCACATTCGGGCACTTCGCGGGCGAGCAGGATGGACCCGAGCGAAGGGCATTCACGCCAGGTCACGTCGGAATGCCAGTGGTTCTCCTGCCCACGGCTTTTCGTCCCGTAGGCGATCTTCAGCACCTCGGGGTTGGGCTGGTCCTTGGGTGTGGCCGGGTGCACTTCCAGCTCGCCGAAATGGCGTGCAAAGGCGATATGCGCTTCCTGCGTCAGGTGCTGATCGCGAAAGAAGATGACTCCGTGCTTCAGCAGAGCGGCGCGGATTTCGGGGACGCGTTTGGCAATGTCGGGAGCGCCCAGATCGATGCTGTGGATTTCCGCGCCGATGGCGGGTGTCATCGGACGTATATCGAGCGTGCCCGTATCGAGCTTTGCCCGGTCGGATGTGGTGGCCATTTTCCTCTCCCTCTTGCGGGAGAGTGTGCCGCCTTACGCCGCCTCGCGCAATTCCATATCGAGCCGGTCCCAGATTTCGACGAGTGCCTCGGTCAGCTCGGTCATCATCGCTTCGGTGTGATGCGGGCCGGGGGTGAAGCGCAGGCGCTCCGTCCCGCGCGGAACCGTGGGATAGTTGATCGGCTGCACATAGACGCCGTATTCGGCCAGCAGAATGTCGCTGATCTTCTTGGCGCGCACCGGATCGCCGACCATCAGCGGAACGATGTGGGTAACGCTGTCCATCACCGGCAGGCCGGCTTCGGCAAACTTCAGCTTGAGCATGGCGGCGGCCTGCTGCTGCGCGTTGCGCTCGACATTGGAAGACTTGAGGTGCTTCACCGATGCGAGCACGCCCGCGACCAGAACGGGCGACAATGACGTGGTGAAGATGAAGCCAGGGGCATAGCTGCGGATGCAGTCGACGACCTTGTTGCTCGCCGCGATATATCCGCCCATCACGCCGAACGCCTTGCCCAGCGTACCTTCGATGATGTCGATGCGGTGCGCGGCGTTGTCGCGCTCCGAAATGCCGCCACCGTGATCGCCATACATGCCCACGGCGTGGACTTCGTCGATGTAGGTGAGGGCGTTGTATTTCTCGGCCAGATCGCAGATCGCGTGGATCGGGGCGACATCGCCGTCCATCGAATAGACGCTTTCGAAAGCGATCACCTTGGGGGTGTTGGCGTCCTCGGCGGCAAGCAGCTCTTCGAGATGCGCCACGTCATTGTGGCGGAACACCCGCTTTTCACAGCCCGAATTGCGGATGCCGGCGATCATGCTGGCGTGGTTCAATTCGTCCGAGAAGATCACGCAGCCCGGCAGCAGCTTTGCCAGCGTCGAAAGCGTCGCATCGTTCGAGACATAGCCGGAGGTGAACAGCAGCGCTGCATCCTTGCCGTGCAGTTCGGCAAGCTCGCGTTCCAGTTCGACATGCAGGTGCGTGTTGCCACCGATGTTGCGTGTGCCGCCTGAACCCGCGCCGACATCGTGCAGTGCCGCCTCCATTGCGCCGATGACGACATCGTGCTGGCCCATGCACAGGTAATCGTTGGAGCACCAGACCGTGATCGGCTTTGGCCCGTTGTGACCGTGGAAACACCGCGCATTGGGATAGGCACCCTTGTTGCGCATGATGTCGATAAACACACGGTAGCGGCCTTCTTCGTGAAGACGGTCAATCGCCTGGTCGAAGATCTGGTCGTAATTCATGTCTCACGCTTCATGTCTGGTGTGGACGGCACGGCTTTCTCCGCGCTCTTGACGTCCAGATTCCGAATACACACAGGCCATACAACCCGTCGACGGCCCAAAGGTTTCAGACGACTATCTAAGGAGTCAAAACGGGCTTGGCCACAGCGATCTTTGCGAGCGATTTGCAGGTCAAAAAGCCGCTGCGGCGCTGAATTCGCGAGAGGAAAGTGCAGCGTCCAACCCGCTCGCCGCGTCAATCGGGCCGGTGACGATAAAGCGGTTCGGCCCGGTCTTTTCCATCGGCTGCCCATCGAGCAGATGCGCGATCCGGCGCGCGATCCCGGCCGCCCCGTCAACCAGTTGGACCTGCGGGCCGAACACCAAGCGCAGTTCATCGGCGAGCAGCGGGAAGTGTGTGCAGGCCAGCACCAGCGTATCGATCCGGTCGCCGCCGGGCATGGCGCGCAAAGCGTCCGCCACGCGCTCTATCACCGCCATGTCGACCGGCTCGCCGCGCAGCTTCGCCTCTGCCGCGCCGACGAATTCGGGCGCAGCGATCCGCAGCAGGGTCTTGTCGGCTGCAAACTGGTGTTCAAGCTCATCGACATAGCGTTGTCGAATGGTCGCTTGCGTGCCGATCAGGCCGATTGCGCCGGTTTGGGTCATTGCGGCGGCGGGCTTGATCGCGGGGACTGTGCCGACAATCGGCACTTCCAGCACCTCGCGCACATTTCCCAGCGCGATGGTGCTCGCCGTGTTGCAGGCGATGCAGACGAGACGCGGGCGGAACCGTTCGCTCATCCGCCCCAGCAGCCCGGCGACGCGGGCGGCAACCTGGGCTTCGGTCTTTTCGCCATAGGGCAGGCCCGCCAGATCGGCGGCATAGATCACCGGCGCACCCGGCAGCACCTCGCGCAGCGCGTCATAGACGGTCAGCCCGCCAACGCCGGAATCGAACAGCAGGATGGGGGAGGACTTTTCCGACAAAACTATCTCCGTTCGGGCTGAGCTTGTCGAAGCCCTGTCCTTTTCTTTTCGATGCGGGGCATTAGAAGAAAGTACCGCCCTTCGACAAGTTCGGGGCGATAGGTTGAGAGGGATTCGTGGAACCAATACTCGCAGCGCTTCTGGGATATCTGTCCGGATCGATCCCCTTCGGCCTGCTGCTGACAAAAGCGGCGGGGCTGGGCGATGTACGCCAGATCGGCAGCGGCAACATCGGCGCGACCAATGTGCTGCGCACCGGGAACAAGGGGCTGGCGGCAGGCACGCTGTTGCTCGATCTGATCAAGGGGCTGGCCCCGGTGCTGGCGGCCGGGATGATCTGGGCCGGAGACATGGGCGATGTCGCTAAGGCTTTCGCTGCCGGTGGCGCGGTGCTGGGGCATTGTTTCCCGGTCTGGCTCGGTTTCAAGGGCGGGAAGGGTGTGGCGACCAATGCGGGCGTATCCTTCGGCCTCGCCTGGCCTGTCGGGCTGGCCTATGCGCTGATCTGGCTTTCGATGCTCGGTATTTTCCGGATTTCCAGCCTTGCCGGGATGAGCGCGGTCGTCGCCGCCGCTGCCGCATCGGCGCTTTTCGGTTATCCGCAATTCTTCCCCGTTCTGGCCGCGATTGCGGCCCTGATCATCTATCTCCACCGCGAGAATATCGGGCGGCTCATGAAAGGTGAGGAGCCGAAAATCGGCGCCGGCAAGAAATGACGGAAACGCTCATCTGATGGAGCAAACGGGGTCGCAGCCAAAGCTCAGCCAGCCGGAAGCCTTCGCGCGCATCCGCCTGTTGCGTTCGCCCAATATCGGGCCGGTCAGCTATCGCGCCTTGCTTGCCCGGTTCGGGACGGCAGCGGACGCGCTGGAGGCGCTGCCCGATCTCGGATCGCGCGGGAAAACGCCTTATCGCCCGATCGCGGCAGACCGGGTCGAGCGCGAGGTAGAGGCGGTGCGCGCGGCGGGTGCGCGCTACCTGTTCCACGATCAGCCCGATTATCCCGCGCTGCTAGGCGAATTGGAAAGCGCGCCCCCGATTGTGACTTGCCGGGGCAGGCTCGAACTCGCCAATGCGCCTTGTGTGGCGATGGTTGGCGCGCGCAACGCCAGCGCGGCGGCGGTGAAGCTGGCACGCGATTTCGCGGCCGAACTGGCGAACGCGGGTTTCACTGTCGTCAGCGGTCTTGCGCGCGGAATCGACGGGGCAGCCCATGAAGCGGCTTTGGGAGCGCATGGCGGCGGCACCATTGGCGTGATCGCCAGCGGGATCGACATTGCCTACCCGCCGCAGCACAGCGATTTGCAGGAGCGGATCGCCACCGAAGGCTTCCTGATCGCCGAACAGCCCCCCGGCACCGAACCGCGCGGGCGGCATTTCCCCAGCCGCAACCGGATCATCGCCGGGCTGGCAAGCGGCACTCTGGTGGTGGAGGCCGCGCCGCAATCCGGATCGCTGATCACCGCAAGGCTGGCCGGGGAGGCAGGGCGCGAGGTCATGGCGATCCCCGGTTCCCCGCTCGACACACGCTCGCACGGCTGCAACCAGCTGATCCGCGACGGGGCGGTGCTGGTCAGCACGCCGGACGAGGTGATCGAACTGCTCGAAGGCTTCACCGGCGCGCCGCGATCAAGCTTTCGGGTCGAGGATGCGGGCGCACCTTTCGACTATGCCGAACTGAGCAAGCTGCAATGGGGCGAGGCACGGGCCGATCTGAGCGGCGACATCACCAATCTGTTGACCAAGGCTCCAATCGGGATAGACGAACTGATCCGCCAATCGGGCGCAAGCGCGGCAGAAGTGCACATGGCGCTGCTCGAACTCGAACTGGCGGGCGGGATTGAACGGCATTCGGACGGGGCGGTCAGCCTGTCCGGCGCTACGGGGGATTGATGGCGGGACTGAAGCTTTACGAAACGATCGATATCTGGTCCGAGGCCCGGCGGTTGCTGGTTTCGGCCAAGGGGACGCTGGGCGCCTATCTCGTGATCATGACGCTGTCGGAAACCGTGGTTGACCGGTTTCCCGAAATTGTCCCCGTCGGATGGGCTGGCTCGGCGATTACGCTTTTCATGTCCTACTGGCTGACCATCAACATGCTCTATTTCGGGGGATTGGCTCCGAACGGAGTGCAAAAAGGGCTGTTGGCCTTTCTGGGCCTCACATTCCTTTATGCGATTGTGATCGGCCTTGGCTGGGTAGCCTTGGTGTTTCCCGCATTCTATTTCGGAATCCGTTTCTCTGCCGTGCTGGGATATGGAATGGGCGAAACGGGTGATTTCAGGGACGCATTCGGGCGATCCTGGAATGCGACCAAGGGCCATTTCTGGGAAATCGCCGGGGCGCTGTTCGTGCCGCTTGTCCTGTCCGTGATTTCCTTTGCGATCATCGCTTCGTGGGCGGACAAATCGCTTCAGGTGCCGCTCGGCCCCACAATCATGTCCAATTTCTTCGCCGCCGCAACCGGTGCGACCCTGATCGCGATCGGTTTGGGGGTCTATGCCGCGGCGCGCACGAGAGTGTAGATTTCGGCTTGCCTCGGGCGTCATCAAATCCCACTTGACGCTTCCCGAAGCCGGGCCCCACTCTCGCGCGTACGTACACGTGTAAGGAAATCAGACCTCTCTCATGCAGCTTGTCATCGTTGAATCGCCCGCCAAGGCGAAGACCATCGAGAAATACCTCGGCAGCGACTTCAAGGTCCTGGCCTCCTATGGCCATGTCCGAGATCTGCCACCCAAGGACGGGAGCGTACGGCCCGATGAAGACTTCGCGATGGACTGGGAGTTGTACCGGGACAAGCAGAGCCGCTTCAAGGAAATCGCCGACGCTGCAAAGAATGCCTCGCGGCTGGTGCTGGCAACTGACCCTGATCGCGAAGGCGAAGCGATCAGCTGGCACGTTCAGGAACTGCTGAAGAAGCGCAAGGCCCTGCCGACCAAGGTTGACCGCGTGACATTCAACGCGATCACCAAGCCCGCCGTGACCGAAGCGATGGGCAAGCCGCGCGAGCTCGATCAGCCGTTGATCGACGCCTATCTGGGCCGCCGCGCGCTCGATTACCTGTTCGGCTTTACCCTTTCGCCGGTGCTTTGGCGCAAGCTGCCCGGTGCGAAATCGGCGGGGCGGGTGCAATCGGTCGCCCTGCGCCTGATCGTTGACCGGGAGCGCGAAATCGAGGCTTTCCGGCCTGACGAATATTGGTCGGTCCTCGCCAAGCTGGAGCATGACGGGACACAGTTCGACGCGCGGCTGGTGCGCTACAAGGGGGACAAGCTGGAGAAGCTCTCGCTTGGCGAGCAAGGCATCGCCATGGAGGCGAAAGCGGCTGTCGAGGCAGGTCGCTTCACCGTTGAGGATGTCGAGAAAAAGCCGCTGAAGCGCAATCCTGCGCCTCCGTTCACCACGTCGACCATGCAGCAGGAGGCCGCGCGCAAGCTCGGCTTCTCCGCCAGTCACACCATGCGGCTGGCGCAGTCGCTGTATGAGGCGGGCGCGATCACCTATATGCGGACCGACGGCGTGCAGATGGACGGCAGCGCGATTGCCGCCTGTCGCCAGGCAATCTCGGAGCGGTTTGAAGCGTCATACTGCCCCGAAAAGCCGCGCTTCTACAGCACGAAGGCAAAGAACGCGCAGGAAGCGCACGAGGCCATCCGCCCGACCGATTTCAGCCGCGATCGCGCCGGGACGGGCGATGAGGCAAAGCTGTATGCGCTGATCTGGAAACGCGCCATGGCCAGCCAGATGTCGACCGCGCAGCTTGAACGCACCACGGTCACTCTGCGCGATGCGACCGGCCAGCATGAACTGCGCGCGACCGGGCAGGTTGTGGTCTTCCCTGGCTATTTCGCGGTCTATCAGGAAGGCTTCGACGATCAGGACGAGGATGAGGACGGCTTGCTTCCGCTGCTGAAGAACGGCGATCTCCCGGCCAAGAACGCCGTTGAGGCGACCCAGCATTTCACCCAGCCGCCGCCGCGCTTTTCCGAAGCAAGCCTCGTCAAACGGCTTGAGGAACTGGGCATCGGCCGTCCGTCGACCTATGCCTCCACCATCCAGACGCTGCGCGATCGCGATTACGTGCGGATGGAGAAAAACCGTTTCTTTGCCGAGGAATCCGGGCGCTTGCTGACGGCGTTTCTCGAACGGTTCTTCCCCACCTATGTCGCCTATGACTTCACGGCGGGCATGGAGGATGAACTCGACACGGTTTCGGACGGGCGCGAGGATTACAAAAAGCTGCTCGCCCGCTTCTGGGCGGACTTCAAGCCCAAGGCTGACGAGGTGATGGAAAAGCTACCTTCGGAAGTGACCGAGGTGCTCGACGATTACCTATCCGACTACCTGTTTCCGCCGCGTGATGATGGCAAGGATGCGCGGATGTGCCCGCTGTGCGAGCAGGAAGGCCGCGCTAATGGCCGCCTGAGCCTGCGCGGGGGCAAGTTTGGCGCGTTCATCGCTTGCCACAACTATCCCGAATGCAAGTACACCCGCCGTTTCGCCCAGCCGGGCGCGGACGGAGCCGATCCGGCAGAGGAAGGCGTGATGGGGCAGCACCCGGAAACCGGTGCGGACATCCACCGCAAGTCGGGACGGTTCGGCCCCTACATCGAGATGGAGGAGGACGGCACCAAGAAGCGAGCCTCGATCCCCAAGGACCTGGACGATTTCGATCTCGATTGGGCGGTGAAGCTGCTGGACCTGCCGCGCATCATCGGCGCGCATCCCGAAACGGGCAAGGAGATAGAGGCCGCGATCGGGCGCTATGGCCCCTATCTGCGGCACGACGGGAAATACGCCAAGCTGTCGAACACGCGCGAAGTGTTTGAAACCGGCATGAACGCGGCGGTCGCGCTGCTGGCCGAAGCTGCCAATCGCAAAGGCGGCGGGCGCGGGGCCAAGGCGGAGCCGATCAAGACGCTGGGCGAACACCCCACCAGCGGCGGCGAGATCAAGGTGATGCCGGGCCGATACGGCCCCTATGTCACCGACGGCACCACCAATGCGACCATTCCCAAGGACGTGAAGCCCGAGGATATCGAGGCGGCGCAGGCGATCGAACTGATCGACGCGCGCGCGGCCAAGGGACCGGCCAAGAAAAAGGGGCGCAAGAAAGCCGCCCCCAAGAAAAAGGCCGCTCCGAAAAAGAAGGCCGCTGCCAAGGGCTGAACGCTTACGGCGTTGGCAATTCGTTTAGTATTGTCGCCTATCCCTGTCGTCAGACCAGGGACAAGTGCCATGATTGAGATCGAAGTCCAGAACGAGACTCACCAAAGCCAGCAGCGCCTTCGCTTTGCGGCGGTGCCGCGCATTGGCGAAGGAATTCGCCTGAGAGAGCCCGATGGCATCTGGGCCAGCTATGACGTGATCGACGTTTGGTATCAGAAAGCCGAATATGGCGACATCTGGATGCCCTATCTGCACGTCTGCATGACTCCAGGCGAAAGCGCCGCAGGGCAAGACGCAGAGTTTGACGATTTCGACGAAGACCTTGCGCATGATCTGCGCAACGAAGGGCACTTCGCCTCGCTGGCAGGGGAGGCAGAGCCATTCAAAATCTGATCAAACGCACGACCGGCCCGCACAAGCAGGCACAGGGTTCCGAAGGCGAAACGCTGGCCGAAAAGCTCGCCCAGGCGGAGCGCAACCGTGCCCGTGACACGCATGTCCCCGAAGGCGAACCTGTGGAAGCTCCGGATGACGTGCAGGAGCTGATCGATCCGGTCAGCGGCGAAGTTGTCGAGCCGGACAAGGATTTCGATGCCATCGTGCGCGCGGCAAAGGCCATGCGCGACGGTGCGGCCCCGGCACAGGCGCGGCAGGCGGCGCAGAAAATGTGCCTGATCGTCGATGACAGCCGCGTGATCCGCAAGGTGTCGAGCAAGATCGCGAAATCGCTGGGCTATGTCCCGGTGGAGGCGCAGGACGGTTTCGAGGCGCTGGCGCGTTGCCGCAAGGCGATGCCGCATCTGATCCTGACCGACTGGGACATGCCGGAAATGGACGGGCTGGAGTTCGTCAAACAGCTCCGCGCCATCCCCACGCCCAAGGCGCCGGTGGTGGTGTTCTGCACATCGAAGAACAAGCCCGCCGATGTCCACGCCGGAATTCAGGCAGGCGCAGACGACTACATCGTCAAACCCTTCGACGAAGCGGCACTGCGGCACAAGCTGGAGCGGCTGGGGCGGGGGTAACGCTCAGCTGATACTGAGGCCCTGATAATCAGTCCTTTGCCAGCCGCCGTCAGGCAGACGGGTGTAGATCTCTATTCCGGTTCCGCCGCACAACGGGCCACAACCGTGGCCGTACCACATGAAAGCCTTGCCGCGATCGAAATCGACCAGCGGGATCGACAGGACATATGTCTCGTATTCGTAGGACATGTCCTCAAGGTTTACGGGAGGTGAGTCTTCACTAGGGGCAGGTGTGTGTGAACGCGCCCGGTGAAGGGCGGTCAGCTCACCGCATTGCTCGATGGCGCTTTCCTTGGTGAGTGCGAGGAATGCGCCCGCTCTCTGCCGGATACCCACGCTCTCGGGATCGCCATTTTCATCGTCAACCAGATAGGCGAACAGCAAGTCAGCTTCCTCTGCCGGCATGTCGAACCCCGATTTGCTGGCATCGGTGAGGACGACAGGCTTGTCGGCTTTCTCCATCCTGCTTTTCGCAAAGTCGGTGACGATCGAACAGCCCACTTCGCGTGCATCGGCGCTTATGTAAGGGGAAATGTCGATGCTGATCGAAGTCTCCACCCCGCCGGAATCCATGGCCGCCGTTTCGTCCGGCCCACTTCCCGAACAACCGACCAGCGCGGCTGCGGCAGGCAAGATGAGCATGGCGAACACGCGATGCATCAACGCACCCAGTCCAGCCCCATTTCCTCGAACACTTCCTTGTCCTCCGACCAGTTCTCCAGCACTTTCACGTGCAGGAACAGGTGGACTTTCACGCCCAGAACTTCGCTCAATTCCTTGCGTGCCGCTTCGCCGATCGCCTTGATCCGGCTGCCGCCTTTGCCCAGCACGATGGCGCGCTGGTTGTCGCGGGCGACGACGATCTGCTGGTGGATTTCGAGGCTGCCGTCGGGCCGGGTCTTGTACTGTTCGGGCCGCACCGCGCTGTCATAGGGCAGTTCTTCGTGCAGCTGCTTGTACAGCTGTTCGCGGGTGATCTCCGCCGCCAGCAGGCGCTCGGATGCGTCCGACACCTGATCCTCGGGATACATCCACACCCCTTCGGGCATCGACGCGGCGAGGGCGGCCTTCATTTCCGGCACGCCGTCACCAGTCAGCGCGGAAACGAAGAACACCTCGGCAAAATCGACCTTGGCCGTCAGTTCCTGCGCCAGCGCGAGCAGCGGCTCTTTCTTCGCCCGGTCAACCTTGTTGAGCACGAGGATCTTCTTTTCCGGCCGGCCTGCCAGCGCCTCCAGCAGCGGTTCGAGTTCGTGCCGGCGCTGCTTGATCGGATCGACCAGCAGCAGCACCGCATCCGCGCTTTCCGCGCCTTCCCAGGCGGCGCTGACCATCGCCCGGTCAAGCCGCCGCTTGGGCGCGAAAATGCCGGGCGTGTCGACGAGGATCATCTGCACATTGTCGTGCAGCGCGATCCCCAGCATCCGGGCGCGCGTGGTCTGCGCCTTGGCAGAGGTGATCGCGACCTTTTGCCCGACAAGCTGGTTCACCAGCGTCGATTTGCCCGCATTGGGCGCGCCGATGACGGCGACCATGCCGCATTTCTGTTGGGTCATTGCGTGATTTCCTCGCTGCCATTCCTCCGCTTTGGCGCGGTGCAGTTGTTCCGATTGGTGAGGGTATTCAGACGGTTCAACCGAATTGCTCCAGAAATGCCTGTGCGGCGAGTTTTTCTGCCGCGCCCTTGCTTGATGCGGTGGCTTCGGCCTCGCCGACCTTGTGAATGCTGACCTTGACGGTGAATCGCGCCGCGTGATCGGGGCCGGAACGGTCAATCACCTCGTATCGCGGCATGGCCCGGCGATTGCCCGCCGCCCATTCCTGAAGCGCGCTTTTGGGGTGTTTCGCCTTGCCTGCATCGCCCGCCAGTTCCTTTTCCCACAGGCGATAGATCACGGTGCGGGTCGCGTCATAGCCATTGTCGAGGAAGCTCGCGCCAATGAGGGCCTCCATCACATCGCCAAGGATATTGTCGCTGTCCGCGCCGCCATCCTCGCGCGCCTGCTTGCCCAGCCTTATGTGGTCGGGCACGCCGATGGTACGGGCGATGCGGGCGCAGATCGAACCGCTGACTAGCGCGTTGAGCCGCTGCGAAAGCTGGCCTTCCTGCCCGCGAATGGCGCCGTAAAGCCAGCTTGCGACAGACAGGCCCAGCACCCGGTCGCCCAGGAATTCGAGCCGCTGATAGTCGATGTCGGCTGTTTCGCTGCGCGCCGCATTGCTGCCGGAATTGAAGCTGCCGTGGGTCAGCGCTTCAAGCCACACGGCCTCGTTCTTGACCGCAAAGCCGACGGAATTGAGCCAATCCCTGGTTTCGGGGGGAAGATCGCTCACAGCTGCGATCCGATCCGGTTCCAGCGGGCGGCGGTGAACCATGTCCACGGCTTGATCCATTCCGCGCTGCCATCGGTCGACCACATGATGACGCTGGCCTTGCCCACCAGCATTTCCTGCGGGACGATCCCCACCGCATCGCCGGCGCGCGCTTCGAACCGGCTGTCGCGCGAATTGTCGCGATTGTCGCCCATCACGAACATGTGACCTTCGGGAATGATCCTGGGCCGGATGTTGTCGGCGGGCGTGTTGCCGAAATCGAGCACTTCGTAGCTCGCGCCGCCCGGCAAAGTCTCGCGGAAACGGCGATAGCTGCACACCGGCTCCCCCGCCGCGTTCACCGTCTCGTTCCCGCCCCAGTTGCACGAGGTGTTGACCGAAAGCGGGATCTGGAAATCGCCAAGCGGTTCGCGCGGCACGGGCTCGCCATTGAGCACGATCTGCCCGTCAACCATTGCGACGGTGTCACCCGGCAGTCCGATGACCCGCTTGATGTAATCGGTCTTGTCCACCGGATGCTTGAAGATCACAGTGTCTCCGCGCTCCGGCTGGCTGGCGAGAATGCGGCCAGGAATGAGCGGGGCGTCGAACGGCAGCGAATTGCTGGAATAGCCATAGGGCCACTTGGCTGCGAGCAGGTAATCCCCGTTCCACAGCCGGGGCAGCATGCTTTCCGACGGGATCGAAAACGGCGAGAATACGAAGCTGCGGAACAGCAGCACCGCGATCAACAGCTTTGCGAGGAACCACAGGAAGCTGAGCAGGCTTTCCGGCTTCTGTTCCGGAGCCAAATCCGTGGAAGCAGCGGGCATGCCGGCAGATTGGGTCTTAACATCCATCACCAGTCCCCTTACGCGCCCAGTTAGCCTTGGCAAAGAGGGTTTGCTTGATGACCGATACCGCGAAGACCGACGCCCTTTGGGAGCAATTGCGGGCATTGCCTCGCCCCAGCCTCGGCGAATTGTTCGCCGATGATGCGGACCGGGTGAGCAAGCTCAGCCAAAGGCTCGAATTCGATCTGGGCGAACTTGGCCCGGTGGGCATGCTGCTCGACTGGTCGAAAACCCATCTGGATGACGGGGTGATCGACGCATTCGAGGCGCTGGCCGACGCGAGCGGTTTCGATGCGGCGCGAGACGCGCTTTTCAGTGGCGGGATCGTCAACCCGACCGAAGGACGCCCCGCGACCCACGGAGCCATGCGCGGTAGCGGAACCGATGCGCAGGTCGAAGAGGCCGAGGCGCTGCTGGCGCGCATGGGCATGCTGGTGGAGGCGATTCACGATGGCGCTCTGGGTGAGGTGAAGCACCTGATCCATATCGGTATCGGCGGATCGGCGCTTGGCCCTGATCTGGCGGTGGATGCGCTGACGCGTGATCTGAAGCTTGTGGATGTGCACGTTGTCTCGAACATCGACGGGCTGGCGCTCGAACAGGCCTTTGCCGCTTGCGATCCGGCGACAACCCTGATCGCGGTCGCGTCCAAGACCTTCACCACGATCGAAACGATGACCAACGCCGCCAGCGCGCTGAAATGGCTGGCTGACAACGGCGTGTCTGATCCCGGTGGCCGGGTGATCGCGCTGACGGCCAACCCTGAAGGCGCGGTCGAATGGGGCGTGGACGAAACCCGCGTGCTGCCTTTCCCCGAAAGCGTGGGCGGGCGCTATTCGCTGTGGTCGAGCATTGGTTTCCCCGTGGCTCTGGCTATCGGGATGGAGGAATTCGGCGCCATGCTGGCCGGGGCGCAGGCGATGGACACGCATTTCCGCGAGGCACAAGGCCGCGCCAACGGCCCGCTGCTAGCCGCCTTTGGCGACCTCTATTATGCCCGTGTGCGCGAATGCCAGACGCGCGCGGTGTTCGCCTATGACGAACGGCTCGCACTGCTGCCCGATTATCTCCAGCAGCTTGAGATGGAATCGAACGGCAAGAGCGTAACTAGCGCGGGCAAGCCGGTCAGCCAGCCGACCGCGCCGATCACCTGGGGCGGCGTTGGGACGGACGCGCAGCACGCGGTGTTCCAGTGGCTGCATCAGGGCACGCACCTGATCCCGGTCGATTTCATCGCCAGCATCGCACCCGGTGACGAGTTGGACCCCGCGCATCACAAGGCCTTGCTCGCCAATTGCTTTGCGCAAGGGGCCGCATTGATGGCGGGCGGCAATATGTCGGCTGACGGGAAAGACCCCGCGCGTGCCTTTGCCGGGGATCGCCCATCCGCGATGATCCTGCTCGACGATTGCGATGCTGCAACGTTTGGCGCGCTCATCGCCTTTCACGAGCACCGGACCTTTGCCAATGCCGTGCTGATGGGTATCAATCCGTTCGACCAGTTCGGGGTGGAGTTGGGCAAGAAAATGGCCAAGGCGATCGACAGCGGCGAAGGCGAATTCGACCCCAGCACGGCAGCACTGATGAAGGCCGCGGGCCTTTCAGCCTGAGCGGATCACGATAAAATCGTCTGATGTGACGGGGTCGGGAGTGGCGATCCTGCGGCCTGTTGCATGTGCGCAACGCCGGAATCGGCGGGTGTTACATTGTTGACATGGTGAGGCATCTTATTCCGGGCGAGCGCCATAAAGATTTTACCACGTGAATGATTATGTCGAGTAGACAGGAGTAAGCGCATTCTTGTTGCAACTGCTCACTGCTCCAGAGTCACATTTGCACTTTTGGAGAATCCGCGTAGTTTGTCCCTGTCGCAACCGCCCCTTAACCATCTCCCCACGAGGTCCATCTGATGAACCGCCTTGCCATGCTCCCCGCAGCAGTCCTTGCTCTTGCGCTTTCTCCAGCCGCGCTGGCCAAGGATGACGCCGGTGAGATGGTGCAGCATTCGGCCTCTGGCGAAGCCACGGGTGAGGCGCCGGTCAGGCTGGTTTCGTGGGATGGCGATTTCGAACTGATGAAGACATCGCGCCGCATGCGCGTGTGGCGTTCGCATCTCGCGTATCGGCTGACAGTGGATGCAGAAGGCAACGTGACAGGTTGTGAACTGACCGAGAGTTTTCGCCTGAAGCACGTGACGGATTCGCTCTGCGATGTCTTGTCCGAACATCATCATTTCGAACCCGCACAAAACGCTGCGGGGGAGCCGGTCGAGGGCAGCTATTCCTCGCGTATCGCCTATGCCGACGTGCGCGATCGGCTTGAATAGGCTGCTGCGCCAGCATTGCTGCGCTGCAATATAACTTGACACACGGCGGGGTCGCGCCCATTTGCTCACCAACACGTGATGCAACCTGCCAGCGTGAAGCGGCGGCATAAACTCCGCCCCGGCAGCGTCACGATCCAATCCCTACAGCTTCCCTATTCACGCGGGCGGTTCTCGAAACCCCGCGCTTCGCACGCCCCATTTGCGCGTGCGCACCGCATTTATTGCGAGTATTCATGACACAGTTTTCAGACCTCGGGCTGTCGCAGCCCGTTCTCCAGGCGCTTGATCTCAAGGGCTATTCCACCCCGACCCCGATTCAGGAACAGGCCATTCCGCCGGTTCTGGCGGGCCGCGACCTGCTCGGCATCGCCCAGACCGGGACGGGCAAGACCGCCGCTTTCATGCTGCCCAGCATCGATCGTCTGCGCGAAGCCGACAATCGTATTCCGTTCAAATCCTGCCGCATGCTGGTGCTGGCACCGACGCGCGAACTGGTGATGCAGATCGCCGCCAGCGCAAAGGAGTATGGTGCGCTGGCCGGATTGAAGGTGCAGTCGATCGTCGGCGGCACTTCTGTCGGCAAGGATCGCAACAAGCTGCACCGCGGCACCGACATCCTGATCGCGACGCCGGGCCGCTTGCTCGACCTGATTGACCAGAAGGCCTTCAACCTTTCATCGGTGGAAGTTCTGGTGCTGGACGAAGCCGATCAGATGCTCGACCTCGGCTTCATCCATGCGCTGCGCACCATCAACAAGCTGGTGCCGGCTGAGCGCCAGACCCTGTTCTTCAGTGCCACCATGCCCAAGGCGATCAAGGAACTGGTGAGCGGATACTGCAAGAACCCGGTGCAGGTATCGGTTACCCCTGAAAGCACGACGGCAGAACGGATCGAACAATATCTGTTCATGGTGCAGCAGGACGAAAAGCAGGCGCTGCTCGACCTGATCCTTTCCGGTCGTCATAAGGTGCCCGGCGAGTTCGAGCGGGTGCTGATCTTCACCCGGACCAAACACGGCGCGGACCGGGTGGTGAAGAAGCTGTCGCAGCGCGGGATCGTGGCCAACGCGATCCACGGCAACAAGAGCCAGCCGCAGCGCCAGCGCGCGCTGGACGAATTCCGGCGGGGCAAGACCGCGATCCTCGTCGCCACCGATGTCGCCGCACGCGGGATCGACATTCCCGGCGTCAGCCACGTGATCAATTACGAACTGCCCAACGTGCCCGAACAATATGTCCATCGCATCGGCCGCACAGCGCGTGCGGGCCGCGATGGCGTGGCGATTGCATTCTGCGCCGAGGACGAACGCGCATATTTGAAGGATATCCGCAAGACGACCGGTGCCGAACTGGAGCGCCTGCCGCTGCCCGACAATTTCCGTGCCGTGGTCGAAGGTGTCGGACCAACCAAACCCGAACCTCGCGGAGCCACTCGCGTTTCCGCCAAGAAGATCAGGCCGCGGCCCGCAGGGCAATCGGCTGATCAGGCGAAGGGTGATGGCGCGCCACGTCCGAAGAAGCCGGGCGGCAAACATCCTGCGCGCAAGGGCAAGCCATCGGGGCGTCCCGGTGGCCGTCCGGGCGGCAATTCCGGCCAGCGTTCTGGCGGGAAGCCGGGCGGAATGCGCCGGGGCGGCAAGGGCCAGCGCGGATCGGGATCACGGTCGGCATAAGTTTCAGAAACGGGAGCAATTTTCCTGTCGAAGCTAAGCCAAAATTAAGCATGTCACGCCTATCTGGAGCCTCCGTCGCAAACGAGAGGCCCAGCTAAACCCATGATCCGCACCGATACCACGTTGATTGTCGGGGCCGGTGCGAATCGTGAGATCGAAATGCCCGACGGGCCTGACCTGTTGGCGAAAATCGCTGCGGGCTTTGAATTCGATCGCCTGCATTCGGACGTGAAATCGCGCGATCTGGTGAATTTGGCCAATCTGTTCGAGCGCGTCTCGGATGAAATCGGCCTTTCCTATGATGAACTGGTCGGCGGGGCGATGGCTATCCGCGAAGCCACGATTGTCAGCACCTCGATCGACGCCATCCTTGAACAATATGGGCATGATCCGGCGGTGCTTGCGGCGGGCAAGCTGGCGATTGTCTATTACACGCTTCAGGCGGAATCGAAGTCCACGCTGGCCGCCGAACCGCGCGCTGCGGGTGAGCTTCCGCTGCGCGGCACCGAAAACTGGTTGTACCAGCTCGGCCAGCTGATCGTGAAAGGCGTGCCGCGAGCCAAGGCGGAGGAATGCTTCGAAAAGCTATCGATCGTCTGCTTCAACTATGACCGGGCAATCGAACATTACCTGCCGTGGGTGGTTCAGCGGGCATTCGGCATGACCTATGAGGAATCGTGCGAGCTTGTCGCCGGGCGGCTGCGCATCGTGCACCCCTATGGCGTTGCCGGGCGGTTGCCGTGGCAGGGGGATGAGGAAAACGGCGCGACCTGGGGGCAGGACGATCCGGAAAACATCGTCCAGCTTTCAAAGCGCATCTTCACCGCCAGCCAGCGCGCTGCCTCGCGCCAGTTCCAGTCCTATCTCCGCGCCGAAATGTCGCGCGGGAAACGTCTGGGTTTCCTTGGTTTCGGGTTCGATCCGATGAACGTCGCCATGCTGTTTGACGAGCTCGAACATGACAATCCCGACATGCTGATCAGCCTCGTCGACATCGGCGAAGTGGAGCGCAAGGCGATCCTGCGCCTGATCTATCGCCTCACCGGCATCACCGACGAAAGCCTGATCACGCTGGAAAACATGAAGGCGTTCGAGCTTCTGCGCGATTACGGGCGGTTCCTCGAAAGCTGATCTTTCCTGATCCAAAGCGAATGTCTGCGGGCATCCGGTAACGCGGTTGCCCATATGGGCGAACATGCCCATAGACAGGCCAAATTCGCGAGGAACACAGATGGCTGACACGCAATACGATTTCGACCTATTCACCATTGGCATCGGTTCTGGCGGAACCCGTGCCAGCCGGATCGCGGCAGGACACGGCGCACGTGTTGCCGCCGCCGAGGAATACCGGGTCGGGGGCACCTGCGTGATCCGTGGCTGCGTTCCCAAGAAGATGCTGGTCTATGGTGCGCATTTTGCCGAGGACCTTGTCGATGCGCAGAACTTCGGCTGGACGATCGAGGGCAAGAGCTTCGACTGGGTGAAGCTGCGCGATCATGTGCAGAAGGATATCGATCGGCTCGAAGGGCTGTACGGCGAAACGCTCGACAATCACGGCGTCACCATCTTCCGCGAGCGGGCTGAAATCACCGGCCCGCACGAAATCACGCTGGCGAGCGGCAAGGTTGTCACTGCGAAATACATCCTGATCGCCACCGGCGCGCGTCCGCACATGCCCGATTTCGAAGGTAATGAGCACGCAATCACCTCGAACGAGGCATTCCACCTCGACGAAGTGCCCAAGCGCATACTGATCGCTGGCGGCGGCTATATCGCCACCGAATTCGCCGGCATATTCAACGAATTCGGCAGCAAGGTGACGATCGCCAACCGTTCTGACGTGATCCTGCGCAGCTATGATGCGGCGCTGCGCGACCGGCTGTTGCAGATCTCGCTGACGAAGGGGATCGAGTTCTGCTTCAACACCGAATTCGAATATGTGAAGAAGCAGGAAGACGGCACGCTGCTGGTCAAGCTGACCGGGCATGAGGAGCGCGTTTTCGACCAGGTAATGATCGCGACAGGCCGCGTCCCCAATATCGAAGGGCTGGGCCTTGAAAAGGTCGGCGTCGAACTGGGCGAGCGGGGCCAGATCAAGGTCGATGAATTTTCGAAAACCAATGTCGATTACATCTATGCCGTCGGCGATGTGACTGACCGGGTGCAATTGACCCCGGTGGCAATCCGCGAGGGCCAAGCCTTTGCCGATAGCGTATTCGGGCCGGGCGAACCCTATTCTGTCGACCATTCCTGCATCCCCAGCGCGGTGTTCAGCCATCCACCGATCGCCGCTGTCGGGATGACCGAAGGCGAGGCGCGCAACCATCTGGGCAGCGTCAAAGTGTTCCAGTCCGACTTCCGCCCGATGAAGAACGTCGTCGCAGGCCGGAACGAGCGGGGCCTTTACAAGATGATCGTCGATGCCGCGAATGATCGCATCGTCGGCATTCACATGATCGCGCCCGAAGCGCCGGAAATCATGCAGGCCGCCGCGATTGCCGTGAAAGCCAAGCTGACCAAGGCCGATTTCGATGCGACGGTGGCGATCCACCCGACCATGGCCGAAGAACTCGTGCTGATGAAATAGGGGGCACCATGAACCTATCCGACAAGACCGTACTGCTTACAGGCGGCACCAACGGGATCGGCCGCGAAATCGCGTTACAGCTTCGTGCCAAGGGCGCGCAGGCCGTGCTGACAGGGCGCAACCCTGATCGCGTCGCGGCGATGCGTGCAGAAGGCTTCGAAGTGATCGAGGCAGACCTTTCCAATGCAGCGGGTGTGGACGCTTTGCTGGCGGCATGGGGTGAGCGTGCGATCGATGTCTTGCTCAACAATGCCGGGCAGCTGGTCGATCACGATTTTCGGAAAGGCGTGCCCGATGCCGATGCGGCAGATGCTGCGATCTACGCCAACCTAAACGCCCCGATCCGCCTGATCACCGGGCTGGTCGAAGCGCTCAAGTCGCGGCCCGAAGCAGCCATCGTCAACGTCACCTCCGGCCTTGCCATTTCGCCTGCAGCGCGCACTCCTGTCTACTGCGCGACCAAATCGGGCCTTCGGTTCTACACGCTGGCCTTGCGCGAGCAGTTGAAGGGGACGGGCGTGAAAGTGATCGAGGCGCTGCCACCGGTGGTCGATACGCAGATGAACGATGGCAATCCCATGAAGAAAATGCCCGCCGACGAATGCGCCCGCCAGATCATCGCCGCTATCGAGCAAGGGCGCGACGAAGCCAACATCGGCATGACCAAGGCGCTGCGGATCGCGGAGAGTATTTCTCCGGCTCTGGCCCGCAGTGTCACCCTGAGGTTCTGAACCGACCAGTGATTTTGACACGTTGACCTTGCGGCAAGGCTGCGGCAACGACCCCTGACAAAAGACCCACAAGTCAGGGACGGGACGAATGTCAGCCAATATCGCCGAAATGGAACGCCGCCGCGAAGCCGCCCGCATGGGTGGCGGGCAAAAGCGCATCGACGCACAGCACGCCAAGGGCAAGCTGACCGCGCGCGAGCGGCTCGACGTGCTGCTCGACGAAGGCAGCTTCGAAGAGCTCGACACCTATGTCGAACATGATTGCGTCGATTTCGGCATGGCGGATCAACGCATTCCGGGCGACGGCGTTGTCACCGGCAGCGGCACGATCAACGGGCGGCTGGTTTACGTCTTCAGCCAGGATTTCACCGTCTTCGGCGGCAGTCTGTCGAAACGCCATGCGGAGAAGATCTGCAAGGTGATGGACACCGCGATGAAGGTCGGTGCGCCTGTCATCGGGCTCAACGATTCGGGCGGCGCGCGCATTCAGGAAGGCGTCGCATCGCTTGGCGGCTATGCCGAAGTGTTCCAGCGCAACGTGCTCGCCAGCGGTGTCGTGCCGCAGATCAGCCTGATCATGGGGCCGTGCGCGGGCGGGGCGGTCTATTCCCCGGCGATGACCGACTTCATCTTCATGGTGAAGGACAGCTCCTACATGTTCGTCACCGGCCCGGACGTGGTGAAAACCGTCACCAACGAAGTCGTCACGCAAGAGGAACTGGGCGGCGCGATCACCCATTCGACCAAGACCAGCGTCGCCGATTGCGCGTTCGAGAACGACATCGAGACCCTGCTCGCGACGCGGCGGTTCTTTGACTACCTGCCGCTGTCGAACCGCGAGGACGTGCCGGAGATCCCGACCAGCGATCCGTGGGACCGCGAGGAGCCGAGCCTCGACACGATCATCCCCGACAATGCCAACCAGCCCTATGACATGCACGAAGTGATCGCTAAGACGCTGGACGAGGGCGATTTCTTCGAAATCCAGCCCGGCCACGCGGCGAACATCATTTGCGGGTTTGGCCGGGTCGAAGGGCGCACGGTGGGCGTGGTGGCGAACCAGCCGATGGTGCTGGCGGGTGTGCTCGACATCAATTCGTCAAAGAAAGCCGCGCGTTTCGTGCGGTTCTGCGACGCGTTCGAAATTCCGATCATCACCTTCGTCGATGTGCCCGGCTTCCTTCCCGGCACGGCGCAGGAGCTGGGCGGGATCATCAAGCACGGCGCGAAGCTGCTCTTCGCCTATGCCGAGGCGACCGTGCCCAAGATCACCGTCATTACCCGCAAGGCATACGGCGGGGCCTATGACGTGATGGCATCGAAGCACCTGCGCGGCGACCTCAACTACGCATGGCCCACCGCCGAAATCGCGGTGATGGGCGCGAAAGGCGCGGTGGAGATCATCTTCCGTCAGGATCGCGACGATCCGGCCAAGATCGCCGAAAAGACCAAGGAATACGAAGACCGCTTCGCCAACCCCTTCGTCGCCGCCCAGCGCGGCTATATCGACGAGGTGATCCACCCCAGCTCAACCCGCCGCCGGATCGCCTTGGGCCTACGCAAACTGCGGACGAAGCAGCTGGAGAACCCGTGGAAGAAGCATGACAATATTCCGCTGTGAGGAAAGATTATGGTCGAACCTGTCATTTCAACGGGCGCAGCGCTTGTCGGTGTATCAGCCTGGTTTTTGAATAAGTTATTTGGCCCGTCAGCCGATGCGATCGGCGAAGAAATCAAAAAATATGGGTCCGACCGGCTTGAGAAGATTTTTAAGCGCGCAGAAGAAAAAATGAAGAATGGGGACGTCAATTCTTTACCTCCCGGGTTTGCTGGCCTTCTAATTCAAAAAGCTTCTTTTTCCGAAGACAGTTCCATTCTCACCGACCTTTGGGCTGGCCTAATCTCATCCGCGTCCAAGAATTTTTCGAATAGGCATAGCTTGTATCTCGATATACTATCGCAAATAAGTAGTGAAGACGCTGAAAACCTCTTGAAATTGTACAAAGGCATGTATCAAGAAAATTCAACGACATGGCCTCCGGACAAGGCCCGCTTTATGAGATCGTTGATTTTCAATAGATTTGAAGAAGCCGAAGAAAAAGATTCTGAGAAAGAAATAATGAAGGATTTCCCGGAATTTCCATTTGACGGTTGCGTTATTTACAAGAGATTTGAGACCGTAAGAGAGAAAAGTCACCCGAAAGGGTATCGGCAGATTTGGCGAGGTTACGTCCAAGGTACAAGCATCGATATTTCTTTGATGTCTCTTCAGCGTCAGGCATTAGTACAAGCTTTTGGATTTTCTAAAACAGATAATAATTTGTCAGTTTACTTAGAGGGTTTTGAATTGTCATGGTTAGGAGCCAAATTCGTCTATAATTGCGAGGGAGAGATATGAAACTCGGCCGTCTCAACCACATCGGGGTCGCCACGCCCTCCATCGCGGACTCGATCGCCTTCTACCGCGACGTGATGGGCGCGACGAAGATCCACACGCCGTTCGACCTTGAGGAACAGGGCGTGAAGGTCTGCTTCGTCGACACGCCGGGCGCGGATGGGGCGATGAATGGCACGCAAATCGAACTGATCGAGCCGTTGGGTGAGAATTCCACCCTCGCAGGCTTCCTCGCCAAGAACCCGCTGGGTGGGCAGCATCACGTCTGTTTCGAAGTCCCCGACATCGAAGACGCCCGCGCCGAATTCGAGGCATTGGGCAAGCGCATCCTCGGCCCCACGCGCATCGGGGCGCACGGCACGCCTATCTTTTTCGTCCATCCCAAGGACATGCAGGGCATGCTTACCGAAATCATGGAAACGCCCAAGGACGACGGGCACTGGTCTAACTGAATTTTCCTGTCACCCCTGCGCAAGCTGGGGTCTCCGGCCGCCCGAGATGCCAGCTTTCACTGGCATGACGATTATGCTTAGAGGCATCGCATGACCGACAAACCCACCACCGCCGATTGGCAATCGCTCGCAGACAAGGAAGTGAAGGGCCGCGATCTTACCCGCGCCATGCCCGAAGGCTTCACGATCAAGCCGCTTTACACCGAGGCCGATCACGCAGGCTTCGATCCCGGTCTGCCCGGTTTTGCGCCGTTCACCCGAGGCGTGAAGGCAAGCATGTATGCGGGGCGCCCGTGGACGATCCGGCAATATGCGGGCTTTTCCACCGCCGAGGAATCCAACGCCTTTTACCGCCGCAATCTGGCGATGGGGCAAAAGGGGCTGTCGGTCGCTTTCGATCTTGCCACCCACCGCGGCTATGACAGCGATCACCCGCGCGTGACCGGCGATGTCGGCAAGGCAGGGGTCGCAATCGACACCGTGGCCGACATGGAAGTGCTGTTCGACCAGATCCCGCTCGATACCATGTCCGTTTCCATGACGATGAACGGCGCGGTGATCCCGGTGATGGCGTTCTACATCGTCGCGGCGGAACGTCAGGGCGTTTCGCAAGCGCAGCTTTCAGGCACGATCCAGAACGACATCCTGAAAGAGTTTATGGTCCGCAACACCTACATCTATCCGCCCGAACCATCGATGCGGATCGTTTCGGACATTATCGCATACACTTCGGCCAACATGCCGAAATTCAACAGCATTTCGATTTCGGGCTATCACATGCACGAAGCCGGGGCGACAGCGGTGCAGGAGCTTGCCTTCACCATCGCCGACGGCAAGGAGTACGTCACCCGTGCATGTGCCAGCGGGCTGGATATTGATGCCTTTGCTGGGCGGCTGTCGTTCTTCTTCGGCATCGGCATGAACTTCTTCATGGAGATCGCCAAGCTGCGCGCCGCGCGCACGCTGTGGTACCGGGTGATGGATGGCCTTGGCGCGCAGGATGAACGCTCCAAGATGCTGCGCACCCACTGTCAGACGAGCGGCGTGTCCTTGCAGGAGCAGGACCCCTACAACAACGTCATGCGCACCACGATCGAGGCGATGGCGGCGGTGCTGGGCGGCACGCAATCGCTCCACACCAACGCGCTGGACGAAGCCATAGCGCTACCGACCGATTTCAGCGCCCGCATCGCGCGCAACACCCAGCTGGTGCTGCAAGAGGAAAGCGGGATCACCGACGTGGTCGATCCGCTCGGCGGCTCGCATTACATCGAGGCGCTGACAGCGACGCTGGTGGAGGAAGCCGAGAAGCTGATCGCAGAAGTGGACGCAGCCGGCGGCATGACCGCCTATGTCGCCACCGGCGCTCCCAAGGCCGCGATCGAGCGCGCGGCAGCGGAAAAGCAGACCAAGGTCGACAAGGGCGAAACCGTGATCGTCGGGGTCAACAAGTACCGCAAGGACAAGGAAGACCCGATCGACACGCTCGACATCGACAACCAGAAAGTGCGCGCCGGGCAGATCGCTCGCATCGAGCGGGTGCGTGGCGGTCGTGACGAGGCGGCATGCCGCGCGGCGCTGGCTGCGCTGACCGATGGCTGCAAGAGCGGGGCGAACGTGCTTGCGCTGGCGGTAGAGGCTGCACGCACCGACGCGACGCTGGGCGAGATTTCGGCCGCGATGGAAGAGGTGTTCGGCCGCCACGATGCGACGCCCGCGCCGGTGAAGGGTGTTTACAAGAGCGCCTATGAATTCGATCGCCGCTGGGCGCAGGTGACGGACGGTGTGGATGCCGTGGCGCGCCGCCTTGGCCGGGCTCCGCGCATCATGGTCGCCAAGATGGGCCAGGACGGCCACGATCGCGGCGCAAACGTGATCGCCAGCGCGTTCAGCGACATGGGCTTTGATGTCGTCTCCGGCCCGCTGTTCCAGACCCCTTCCGAAGCCTGCGCAATGGCGCTGGAGCATGACGTTGACGTGGTTGGCGCATCGAGCCTTGCGGCAGGTCACAAGACCCTGATTCCCGAACTGATCCGGTTGCTCAAGGAAGCGGGCCGCGGCGACATCAAGGTGACGGCAGGCGGCGTGATCCCCCCGCAGGACTATGATTTCCTGCGCGAAGCAGGGGTGCAGGGTATCTACGGGCCGGGTTCGAACGTGGTCGAATGCGCGGCGGATATTCTCGTGCTGCTCGGCCACAACATGCCGCCATTAGGCGAGGGATTGGACGAGGCGGCGGAGTGAGATCGAAGCCTCTTGCGGTGGTTGTGTCTGCGCTTGGCGTGGCAACCGCCGCTATGAGTTCGCCTGTTCTCGCTTGCCCGAGCCTGACGCCGGAAGGCCTCGCGCAATTCCAGCGATACAAGACCCGGTATCTGGCCGAAGAAAGCGACAAGAGGATCACTGGAACCTTCCATCTTGAAGGGGAAGTCGTCGAGGAGGAATGGGATTCCCAAGCGCGGATCGGATATGTTGACGTCACAACCCGCAGGGGAATGCGCCGATACCGGATTTACCTCAGAGACGTGATCAATTGCGGCTTTCCAAATTACTACGTGCAGGATGGAGAGCGCGGAATTTTCTATCTGAAAAGGGACGAAGACCCCGATCCCGATGATCTTGAAGACGGGGTGATCGACAACTTCAGCTTCGTCCACTTCGAGCCACGTGGGGCGAGAAAGTGATTGATTTGATCCTCGCGGGGGCGGCAGCTGCCATGGCTCCGGCAGAGCTGGAACCGCAGCCCGTCACGATTGGCGAAGCGTATACGCTTGAGGCAGTCGGGTCAGAACGCGCGGTCAACGTCATCCTGCCGCCCGATTACGCGGCGGAGCCGGATCGGCGCTGGCCGGTGGTCTATATGCTCGACGGCGCGATCACGCAGGATCTGATGATGGGGGTCGGCCTGATGCGCTGGGGCGCGCTGTGGGGGCGCAGCCGGGATGCGATTGTCGTCGGGATCGAGACGAAGGATCGCCAGCGCGAATTGCTGCCGCCCACCGGCGATGCTGCAGAACGCGAACGTTATCCGACCGCCGGGGAAAGCGCCGCGTTCCGGCAATGGCTTACCGAGGTGGTCAAGCCGATGGTCGAGGCGCGTTATCGCCACGATGGCACCGCCGTTCTGGTGGGCGAAAGTGCGGCGGGGCATTTCGTGGTTGAGACATGGGCCGATCCGCCCGCGATGTTCACCGGCTACGCCGCGATCTCGCCCAGCCTGCAATGGGATTTCGAGGCGCTGAGCCGCCGCGATCCGGGTGATGCCGTCCGTCCGCCGATCTACCTCAGCCTCGCGGATGAAGGGGGCGCGACGGAAAGCGGGATGGAGCGGCTACTGGCGAGCCTTCCCGAAAGCCAGGCCTTCTGCTTTTCGTATCGCCGCACGGAGCTGGTCCACGCCAACAGCCTCCACGGCCTTCTGCCCGAGGCGCTGCAATATCTGCTGGCAACCGATGCGGATTGGCTGGAGGAATATGGCATGGTGCTGCGCTGCGAACGGCGAGGCGGCTGAATGTCGCTCGGCTTCTCCGTCGACTCGCTGCTGCCCAAGGCGCGCGGCGGAGGGCAGTTGCGCATGGGGCTGGTCAAGCTGACGGAAGAGCAATGGCTTCAGCCCGAACCCGACCTTGCGGCGCGGAAACATGGCTTTGCCGACTGGCCCGAAGGGATCGCGCTTACCCGCTATGCCGAGGCGCCGGGGCGGGAGCTGGCCGCGATGCTCGGCACCGATGGCGGATTGCCCGAGGCCGCGCTGGCCGCGCATGAGGACATGTGCCTGCTGCAACGTTTCGCGGATGAGGATTACTACCGCCTGATCGGCGCGGCGGTGGCGTGGCCATCGGACTGGCATCCCAAGGACAAGCTCGGCCTGCCGCTCCGAGCGCTGCACGCGCCGATTGCGGGTTATGAGGAGCAATTGGCGAGCGGGGTCGACCGCTTCATGGAAACGCTGCGCCCCGGCCCGATCTATGCGCGCTGCAACTGGTTCATCGCCGCGACGGGAGAGCGCCGCTGGATCGCCGACAGGCCCCCGCAAGAGGCCTTTGCCCATGTCACTCCGGAGAACGCTGGCGAGACGCTGTTCGTGCGTTCCGAACGCCAGACCCTGCGCCGCCTTCCTGAAACGGGGGCGATCCTGTTCACCATCGGCATCTATGTCGAACCGCTCGGTGCGCTGTCTGCGGACAATATCGCCATGCTGGGCCGCGCGGTGCAAACGCTTGTCAGCGGCGAAGGCGACCGGCGCGGGGCGCCCGCCTATGTTTCGGCTTTGTCCGGATATGCCGATGCAGTAGAACACAAATAGTGAACCGCCTCTTGCCTGTTGCGTTTGCCATTGCGGCCCTTTCGGCTCCGACTGCCGGGCTCGCCTGCGGTCAGGCAAGCGACCGTGTCATTGCCGAACGCCAGCAGGAGTTGGACAGTTTCCGAAAGGTCAAAGGCACCTTCCGGATAATCGAGCGGATCGAGACGCCTTTCGTCGACTACGAAGGAAACCCTCAGGTCGGCGTTACCCTGATTGGCCGGATCGAAACCCCGCGCGGGACCGGGTGGAACACGATCCACTCTTTCCAACAAGACCTGATCGTGATGTGCACGCGCTTCTTTCAGCCTCAGGTCGAAGGAGCGGGCGTGTTCTTTATCGAGCGGAGCGCAGTTCCCGACGAAAGCATTCCTGATGCGCCCGACAGGACCGGCAATTTCTACGAAATGCGCCACTATGACGTAGACCGATTTGTGCCCAATTGGCGAACCAGAGGTGACCAATGACCTGGATTTCCCTGATGTTGCTGATCGCTGCACCCGGCGATGACTTGCCTGAATGCAACGAGCAGGCAGCGGAAATGGGCGTGCAGCAGGAAATGAACATTTGCGCCCATCGCGACTATTTGATCGCGGACGCGGCGCTCAACGCGCAATGGCGTTTGACCCGGCAGACAATGCAGGAGCGCGACAGCGAGGCCGAAAAACCCGATTGGGACGAACGTCCGGGCTATTTCGACACTTTGCTGGAGGCGCAGCGCGCCTGGATCGCCTATCGCGACGCGCATTGCCGGTCGGAGGGTTACTCGGCGCGCGGCGGCAGTCTTGAGCCGCTGCTGGTATCGACCTGCAAGATCCATCTGACCGAACTGCGCACGGCCCAGTTGCGCGAACTGGCCGAAACCTATTGAGGCAAGGCAAATCAGCTAGGTTGCGCCGCTCGCAACTGCGCGGCATAGGCCTTTGCCAACCCCGAATTCCTCGCGTGGAGAGACGATGTTTTCGAAGATACTGATTGCCAACCGCGGTGAGATTGCCTGCCGCGTGATCCAGACCGCCCGCAAGATGGGCATTGCGACCGTCGCGGTCTATTCCGACGCGGATCGCAATGCGCCGTTTGTGCGGATGGCGGACGAGGCGGTCCATATCGGCGCTTCGCCCGCGGCGGAAAGCTATCTGATCCCGGAAAAGATCATCGCTGCGTGCAAGCAGACCGGGGCCGAAGCCGTGCATCCCGGCTATGGCTTCCTGTCCGAGCGCGCGAGCTTCGTCGAGGCGCTTGAGGCGGAGAATATCGCCTTCATCGGCCCGCCCGCCGGAGCCATCGCTGCGATGGGGGACAAGATCGAATCGAAGAAGCTGGCAAAGGAAGCGGGCGTCAACGTCGTCCCCGGCTTCGTCGGCGAAATCCGCGACACCGATCACGCGGTCGAGATTTCGAACGACATTGGCTATCCGGTGATAATGAAGGCTTCTGCCGGGGGCGGGGGCAAGGGGATGCGCCTTGCATGGTCCGAAGCGGACGTGCGCGAAGGGTTCGAGGCTACCAAGCGCGAAGGCCTCAATTCATTCGGCGACGATCGCGTTTTCATCGAGAAATTCATCGAAAACCCGCGCCACATCGAAATCCAGATCCTCGGCGACAAGCACGGCAACATCCTCTACCTGAACGAGCGCGAATGCTCGATCCAGCGGCGCCACCAGAAAGTGGTCGAAGAAGCGCCTTCGCCCTTCGTTACGCCCAAGATGCGCAAGGCGATGGGCGAACAATGCGTCGCTCTGGCCCGTGCGGTGGATTATCACTCCGCCGGGACGGTCGAACTGATCGTCAGCGGTGCGGACCCGACGGGCGAGAGCTTCTACTTCCTTGAAATGAACACCCGGCTTCAGGTGGAACACCCCGTGACAGAGGCGATCACGGGCGTTGATCTGGTCGAACAGATGATCCGCGTGGCTGCCGGTGAGAAGCTGGAGCTGACGCAGGACGACATCGGCATCGACGGCTGGTCGATCGAGAACCGCGTCTACGCCGAAGACCCCTATCGCGGGTTCCTGCCATCAACCGGACGGCTGGTGCATTATTCGCCCACGGTTCCGGGTTGGACCGATGACGGAGAGGTTGCAGGCAAGCCGCGGCGCGGGGTCGCACATGGCGTGGGTAGCGTGCGCGTCGACGATGGCGTGTTCGAAGGCGGCGAGGTCTCGATGTTCTACGACCCGATGATCGCCAAGCTGATCACCTGGGCACCGACCCGCGAAGAGGCGGCGGATTTGCAGATCGAGGCGCTCGACCGGTTCCGCATCAAGGGGCTGGGCCACAATGTCGATTTCCTCAGCGCGATCATGCAGCACCCGCGCTTCCGCTCGGGCGAGCTGACCACGGGTTTCATCGCGGAAGAATACCCCGATGGCTTCCACGGTGCGGCCATCAGCGAGGACTTCCAGCGGATGCTCGCGGCGATCTGTGCGGGCAATGAATTCACCTGGCAGAGCCGGGCGCGGCGCATTTCGGGCCAGCTTGACGGGGCGCTGGCTGTCACCAGCGAATGGATGGTGAAGATCGGCGATACGCGGCACGAAGTCATCCTGGGTGATGGCCATGCCATGGTTGACGGGCACCGTGTCGAAGGGAACTGTGACTGGCTGCCCGGCATGTCGCAGGCGACGGCCACCACCGCAGACGGCGCGACCTATGGCCTGATCGTCGAACGCGACGGTGCGAACTGGATCATCACGACCCGCGGCGCTGCCACCCGCGCACTGGTGCTGCCGCTGCGGCTGGCCAGCCACGAAAGCCGGATGATCGAAAAAATCCCGCCGGATCTGTCCAAGCTGCTGATCTGCCCGATGCCGGGGATGCTGGTGAAGCTGCACGTTGGCGAGGGAGACGAAGTTCAGCCCGGTCAGCCGCTCGCCACGGTCGAAGCGATGAAGATGGAAAACATCCTGCGCGCCGAAAAGGAAGGCGTGATCGCGAAGATCAACGCGAACGAGGGTGAGAGCCTCGCGGTTGACGCGGTGATTCTGGAACTTGAGTAGACGGGTCGCGAGCAGGATTGCCCACAACTTTCCTGCTGGCGAAATTCTATTTCAAACGCCTGTTATTAATCCGCTTCCTCATTGTACGCGGACGACGAAAGCCGTGGAAACAGCGGCTTTCTCCACAGCTGCACTTTCTACAGGATGGGTTTTGTAGGACAATTCAAGTGCTGATTCGGACTGTGTCCGCATGATCAACCTGTGGGGGATTTGATTATGGCTAAGAAAGGCACTGGATACTTCGACCGCAAGGGGCATTTCTTCAAAACCCCGCGCGATGCGACTGTCAGCGATCTTGCCGCATTGCTGGGCCAGATCGGCGAGGGCGAAAGCCTTGCGCCGGGGATCGCGCACATGCTGCTGGACCGCCTGACGGAAATTGAGCGGCTGTTTGCCGAACATGACGAGATGCTCGCCGAACACGAAGCGGCGAAGGATGCCGATCTGGGCGACAAGGTTACGAAACTGCCGCGGCCTGCGGGTTAAGCTGCGATCCGTTCCAGAATCAGCCGCGCCAGAGCATCCGGCGTCTGTGCGTGGGTATCGACTTCCAAATCATAGCTGATGCCATTGTGCACGCGTTGGGACTGCTCGCACGCAAGCCCGATGAGCCGATCCCCGCGCTCTCTTTCCCGCCGCTTAAGCTCCGACAGCGGGGCATCGACTTTCACGACAAGGCAGTTGTTCCCCAAGCGCGCACGGTAATCCGCTATCGTGTCCGCTTTGGCAACCTCATCCACGATGACGTTGAAGCCGGTTTCCGAAAGCCCTCTGACAAGACGGCGCATTTCCAGCAGCAATGCCTCGCCCGAAGGCCCGTTTGTCATCTGAGGCAAGACTTCGCCTTCGCGGCTGACTTCGGCCATGGGAAACCACTCGCGGTCGAATTCACGCCCGTCGGGCAACATGGCGATGAAATTGTCCATCGCCACATGCAGCCAGATTTCGTGCGAGTATTTCTGGATCGCCTTGGCGAGCGTGGTCTTGCCCGAACTGCTGACCCCGTTGAGGATGATGACGGTCTTTGGCATCAGTCGACAATCGCCACGGCGCGGATCCAGCCTGCGCTGGCGCGTTCGATCTTCACCGGGAAGCAGCTGAACATGAAGCCGTGCAGGGGCAGGCTTTCGAGATTGGTCAGCTTTTCGATCTGGTAATAGGGTCGGATGCGCCCGGCCTTGTGGCCTTCCCAGATGATCGCCGGATCGCGGCTTTCAGCCCAGCGTTTCGCCGTGTGGCTGAAGGGCGCGTCCCAGCTCCACGCGTCGGTGCCGACCACTTCGACCCCGCGCTGCGTCAGCCACAGCGTCGCTTCGGCGCCCAGGCCTACGCCTTGGTCGGTGAAATTGTCGGTGCCATAAACCGCGCCTGACTGAACCAGCACGATGTCGAGCGGTTGCAGATCGTATCCGATACGCGCCAATTCCGCTTCCACCTCCGCCGCGCTGACCACATGGCCGTGGGGCAGGTGCGAGAAATCGAGCTTCACGCCGGGGCGGAAAAACCGGTCCAGCGGAGCCTCGTCAATGCTGGGGGCGGGGGATGCACCGTCATCGGTGGTCGAATGGTAATGCCACGGCGCGTCCATGTGGGTGCCGTTATGCGTGCTGAGTTCGAGCATCTCGACCGCCCAGCCTTCGCCATCGGGCAGGTCGTCCTTTTCCAGCCCCGGAAAGAACATCGCGATCTGCGCCCAAGTGTCCTGATGCGTCATGTAGGTCACTTTGGGCCGCATGACTTCGGGATCGGAGATCACGTCCTTGGTGATCGGGATCGACAGATCGACGAAGCGGGTCATTCAAGCTCCCCATCCAGAAACGCGGCGACATCCGCCAGTGCGACATCGCGCGCCATGTAGGCTGCGCCAATTCCCTTCATCAGCAGGAAAGGAAGGGTGCCGGAGCTTTCCATCTTCTTGTCGTGAAGCATGTGATCGACCAGCCGCCGTCCGTCGCAATCCATGCCGAGCGTTCCGATTTCCGGCGGCAGGCCCGCAGCGGCGATGGCGCTGGCGGTGCGCTCTGCCTCCGCTTGTGAAAGCTCGCCTCGCCTCGCCGAATATCGCGCAGCCAACACCATGCCCAGCGCCACGGCTTCGCCATGCAGCAGCCTGTCGGAAAAGCCCGTTTCCGCCTCAAGCGCGTGGCCGAATGTGTGGCCGAGATTGAGCAAAGCGCGCACCCCGCTCGTCTCGCGCTCGTCCTCGGCCACGATGCGGGCCTTGGCGCGGATCGATGTGGCGACGGCTTGGTTCAAGGCCTCGGGATCGCGTGCCAGTACCCTGCCGCCGTTTGCCTCCAGCCATGCGAAGAATTCGGCATCGCCAAGCAGGCCGTATTTGAGGACCTCGGCATAACCGGCGCGCATCTCGCGGTCGGGCAGGGTGTCGAGCGTCGCGGTGTCCGCCAGCACCAGCGAGGGCTGGTGAAAGGCGCCGATCAAATTCTTGCCCGCGGCGGTGTTGATCGCGGTCTTCCCGCCGACCGAAGAATCGACCTGCGAGAGAAGTGTCGTGGGTATCTGCACAAATCCGCAGCCACGCTTCAGAATCGCGCAGGCAAAGCCGACAAGATCGCCGACTACGCCGCCACCCAGCGCGAAGACGTGATCGCTGCGGGTAATGCCGAGGCCGAGCAGCCAGTCGGTCAACCGCGCAAGGCTGTCCCAGCTTTTCGAAGCTTCGCCCGAGGCGACTTCATACCATGCGATCTCATAGCCGTTGCTGGCGAGCGAGCGGGCAAGGCGTTCCCCGTGATACTTGCGGGCATTCACGTCCGCCACCACCGGCACTGTGCGCCCGGCATAGGGTTCGATGAATTTGCGCGCCTGTACGATTGCGTCGTCGAGCAAGCCCTGTCCGATCAGCACGTCGTAGGATCGCCCGCCCAATTCGACCCGGACGGGTGGCGGGTTGGTCACAGCCATTTGTCTATCGCCTCGATAATGGAACGCGCCGTGTCCTTGTGCGGGGCGTTGTCGCTTGTCACGCGGATATGCGCCTGCGCGTAGAATTCGCGCCGTTTTTCCATGAGATCGGTCAGGATCTGCTTGGGATCGCCGTTTCTCAACAACGGGCGGGTGTTGCGGCGCGCGGTACGCTCCACCAGCGTGTCGATATCGCAATCGATCCACACTGCGACGGCGCGTTCAAGGATCAGCGCACGCGTTTCCGGATCGACGAAGGCGCCGCCCCCGGTGGCAATCACCCCGCGTTCCTCTTCGATCAGGCGCGTGATAACGCGGCGTTCCCCGTCGCGGAAATAGGCTTCGCCGAATTCGTCGAAGATTTCCGGGATCGAACGCTGCGCCGCTTCTTCGATCGCGTCGTCGGCATCGACAAATTTGCGGCCCAGCATCCCGGCAAGCCTGCGCCCCACTGTCGACTTGCCAGCCCCCATCAGGCCGACCAGCACGACAGGCCGATCCAGCCTTGCGGCCACATCGGCAATATCCTTGCGGGTCAAACTTGCGTTACCAGTCATTGCGGCTTGGCCTATAGATGGGGTAGAGCGCGCGCAATATGTCTGACAATCCGGGCGCGACCCATGCACAACCGAAAAATCCTTCCGGTTCTCCGATCAAGCGCGGCAGTCCGCCGCGCCGGTGGCCGCTGTATCTTGGTCTGGTGGTGATCGCGGTGCTGATTGTTGCCTATATCGACGGTGGGCAGGAGCCGATCCGCCCGATCATCGAACCGGTCGCCATGCCGACATCGGAAGGTGCGCAATGATGCGGCGCGAGGGTCTTGTCGCGGGAGTGGCCGCGATTGCACTGGGCGGCGCGTTGGCAGCAGGGCTTTCGACTGGCCTGGCGAGCGCGCAGCAGGCGCCTGAATCCCTCTTGCCGCCCGGTTTTGACGATCCGGCCCCCACGCCGACCCCGGCTCCACGGCCGACCGCGGCTCCAACCCCGGTGCCTGCCGCGCCGGGTGCGGTGCCGACCGGCCCCTTGCCGCCTCCCGTTCCCGGTACTCCTGCAGATCTGCCCGCTGCCCCGCAATTGTCCGAGGAGGAATTGTCGCGCCTGCCCTCGCTTGAGGAACTGGAGGAACTGTCCACCGATCAGCTTGACGATCTGCTCGGGCTCAAACCGAAATTCGACATCCCGCCTGCAGCGCGCCGCTCCATGGCGCGTGTTGGGCTGATCAGCACCGATGAAGGCGGTTTGCCGTCGCAGGCGCTGGCCCGCCAACCGGCCAAGCTGGTGCGAGCCATCCTGAAGGGGACAAAGGGCCCGCTGGTATCGCGCTGGGGCCACATCATGATGCGGCGCGCTCTGGCGAGCCGTCTGGCAGCGCCACGCGGAATGAACCCGGCAGAATTCGTCGCATTGCGCGCGCAAGTGCTCAATTCCATGGGTGAATTCGCTGTCGCGCGCGGTCTGGTGCAGGATGTAGATGCCGGCAATTGGAGCCCGGCGATGACGACGGAGGCGTTGAAAGCCTATATCGCGACGTCCGATATCGTCGGCGCTTGCCCGGCTGTGCGATTGCAGGGTTCGGCGCGTGAGGATGCACAGTGGGACATGCTCCAGGCAATCTGCAACGCCTATGCCGGTGAAGGGGCGCTCGCCGCATCGCAGCTCAACGCCGCGCAGAACCGCGAGATCGCACCAGAGATTGACCTGCTTTTGGCACAACGCTTTGCCGGAGCGGCCGGTCGGGGCCGGGGCGGAACCACTGTAAGCTGGGACGGGGTTGAGGAATTGACCCCTTGGCGGTTCGCGCTTGCCAATGCGCTGGGCGAGGAAATCCCGGCGGGACTGATCGAAGATGCGATCGCGGGGCCGCGCGCCGACTATTACGCAATGGCAGGCGCAACCGCGCCGATGCTGCCGCTGGACGTGCGTGCCGGGTATGCGGAGCTCGCGGCGAGCCGGGGTATCCTTTCGGCATCGGCCATGGTCGATCTCTACAGCCAGATTTACGCCGAACCCACGATTGGCGGGGAATTCTCCGACCGCGCAGCGCGGCTGCGCGAAGCCTATCTGGGCGTCGAGCCGGATAGCCGTATCACCGCCATGCGCGGCCTGTGGGGTGAAGGGACCATCGGATTTTCTGGGCAGATCCTGACGGCCTTTGCCGCTGCTCGTATTCCCCCTGCCGCCGATCAGGCCGATGATGCAGGAGAACTGATCGCGTCGATGCTTACCGCTGGCTTGGACAAGGATGCGGCGGCATGGGCCGGAACGGTCGAAGCGGGATCGCTCGGCTGGGCCTTGATCGCGCTCGCCGATCCTGATGCGGGCCGGGTTGAGGACGATGCGCTCAACGCCTTCGTCGCGTCCGACGATAGCGAGGAAGAACGCAAGTCCGCTTTTCTCGTGGCCGCTCTGGCGGGGCTGGGCCGCTTGCCGGTGAATGCGGCGGACGGTTATGGCGTTGACCTTTCGCGTCAGACCCGCTGGACCCGGATCATCGATCGCGCGGCGGAAGTGGAAAACCCGGTGATGGTCGCGCTGCTGGCAGGACTGGGGATGCAGGGGCAAAGCTGGTCGCAGATGACCCCGCTGCATCTCTATTACCTCACCTCCAGCCTGCGCCGTGTCGGGATGGAAGCCGAAGCCCGGATGATCGCTGCCGAAGCGGTCGCGCGCGGCTGATTTCCGGTGTCGGCGGCGACACAGGCTTTCCTTGAAATGCTCGCCGCAGAGCGCGGCGCTGCGGCAAACACTCTGGCAGCATACCGGCGCGATCTTGATGGCGCGGAGGAGGCGCTGGGCGATCTGGCGCAGGCGAGCCGCGCGGCGGTGGCCAAACTGGCGGGGCAATGGGCCGATCTCGCCCCCTCCACGATCGCGCGAAAGAGCTCCGCCTTGCGGCAGTTCTTCGGCTTCGCCGTGGACGAAGGCTGGCGCGAGGATGACCCTTCGGGCGCGCTCCCCAATCCGCGCAATCGCAGGCCCCTGCCAAAGGTGTTGTCGCATGAAGCGGTAGAAACCCTGCTCGAACGCGCGGAGCTTGAGGCGGGCAGCGGCAATCCCGCAGCGTTGCGGCAATTGGCCCTGATCGAAATGCTGTACGGTTCGGGCTTGCGGGCGACCGAACTGGTCAGCCTGCCGCTATCCGCCGTGCCGCGCGATGCGCCGCTGATCACGGTGACGGGCAAGGGCGGGCAGGCGCGCATGGTGCCTGTCAGCGAAAGGGCGCGGCTGGCGCTGTCCGAATGGATCAAGGTGCGGCCCACGACACCGCCTTCGCGGTTCCTGTTTCCTTCGCGCGGGGGCAAGCATCTGACGCGGGTGCGGCTGTTCCAGTTGCTAAAGGATCTGGCGGTGCGCGCCGGGCTCGATCCGGAGGGGATCAGCCCGCATGTGCTCAGGCATGCCTTTGCCACCCACCTGCTGGAAGGCGGGGCGGATCTGCGGGTGCTGCAAACGCTGCTGGGCCATGCCGACATATCCACCACGCAGATTTACACCCATGTTGATGCGGCGCGGCTGGTCGAACTTGTAAATTCCCGCCATCCTCTTGCCGCGCGGCGCAGTTGCGACTAGCGACGAGGCATGATTTCATACCTCGAATTCGAGAAGCCCGTCGCCAATCTGGAAGAGCGCATTGCGGAATTGCGCGGCCTCGATGGCAATGGCGATGTCGACGTGAAAGCCGAGATCGAGCGGCTGGAAGCGAAAAGCGCCGAATTGCTGGCCAGCACCTATGCCTCGCTTACGCCGTGGCAGAAGACTCAGGTTGCCCGCCATCCGCAGCGCCCGCACTTCCGTGACTATGTCGCGCATGCCTTCATCGATTTCATGCCCTTGGGCGGGGATCGCTATTACGGCGACGATCAGGCGATCATGGGCGGCTTTGCCCGGCTGAACGGCCGCCGGGTAATGCTGATCGGCCACGAAAAGGGGAACGACACCCAGAGCCGGATCAAGCACAATTTCGGCATGGGCAAACCCGAAGGGTATCGCAAGGCGATCCGCCTGATGGAAATGGCGGGACGGTTCGGCCTGCCGGTCGTGACTTTGGTGGACACTTCAGGCGCGTTTCCGGGGATCGAAGCGGAAGAGCGCGGCCAGGCCGAAGCGATTGCCCGGTCTACCGAGGCGTGTCTCGCACTGCCGGTGCCGATGGTTTCGGTGATCGTCGGCGAAGGCGGATCGGGCGGGGCAGTCGCGCTGGCCAGTGCCGAACGCGTGCTGATGTTCGAACACGCGGTCTATTCGGTCATTTCGCCCGAAGGCTGTGCCTCGATTCTGTGGCGCACCGCCGAAAAGGCGGCTGATGCGGCGCAGGCGATGAAGATCACCGCGCAGCATCTCAAGCGACTGGGTGTGATTGACCGAATCGTGAAAGAACCCGTCGGCGGCGCCCAGCGCAATCCGGCCGAGGCTGCGGCCAATCTGGGGCAGGCGATCAACGAAGAGCTTGATGCGCTGGACAAACTCGACAGCCAGAGCTTGATGCGGATGCGCGAGGAACGGTTCCTGCAACTGGGCGGATAGAGACAGGCGGGCTTGCCCTGCCACGTAATTTCCCGATAGTTAAACCATGCGCCGGGGTGGGTAAGTCGCGGTCATCATGCGACGCCCCGATGCGGGAGAGACGCGATGGGGATGACTGCACGCAAATTCTGGATTGCCGGGGCCGCGCCGCTGGCATTGGCGCTGAGCGGGTGCATGGGTGGCGGGGAAATCCCTTCGGCATCAACACCGATCACCAATTCCGAAGCGCAACAGGGCGCGCAATATCACCCGCAATTGCTGGCACAGTTCGGCGGCGCGATGGGCGGCTCGCAGGCGCAATATGTCGAGCAGGTGGGCAAGAATATCGCGGTGCAATCGGACCTCGGCAATGCGCGCGAAAGCTTTACCGTCAGCCTGCTCAATTCCCCGGTGAACAACGCTTTCGCGGTGCCGGGCGGCTATATCTACACCACGCGCCAGCTGGTCACTCTGATGAACAACGAGGCGGAGCTGGCAGGGGTGCTGGGCCACGAAGTCGGCCACGTCGCCGCACGCCATTCGCAGCGCCGCCAGCAGACCGCGCAACGCAATTCGATCCTCGGCGTTCTGGGCGCAATCGGCAGCTCCTTGCTGCTGGGCGACAGCAGCCTTGGCAGCACATTGTCGCGTGGGTTTCTACAGGGTTCGCAGCTGCTTACGCTCAGCTTCTCGCGCTCTCAGGAACTTGAGGCGGATGATCTGGGTATCCAGTATCTGACCCGTGCGGGCTACGATCCGCGCGCCATGTCGACCGTGCTGGCCAGCCTTGCAGCGCAGAATAGTCTCGACGCGCAATTGCAGGGCCGCAATGCAAGCGTGCCCGAATGGGCTTCGACTCACCCCGATCCCGCGAGCCGAGTGCAGCGCGCGTTCTCGGCATCGCAGGGGTTGCCGGGCAGTGTGACCAATCGTGACACATTCCTGACCCGGATCGACGGGCTGCTGTATGGCGATGATCCCGAACAGGGCGTGATCGAAGGCAGCCGTTTCATCCATCCCGTCCTGCGGCTCAGCTTCACCGCGCCGCAGGGGTTCTACATGGTCAATTCGACCACCGCCGTCAGCATCAACGGGCAGGGCGGGCAGGCGCAATTGTCGCTCGCGCCCTATAATGGCGATCTCGACAGCTATGTGCGCCAGCAATTCCGTGCGCTGGGCGGGCAGAACAACAATCTCGCCCCGCAAACACTGGAGCGAACCACGGTCAACGGCTTGCGCGCAGCCTATGGGCAGGCGCGGGTCAACAACGGCAACAGCCAGGTTGATGTGACGATCTACGCCTATGAATTTTCGAATGACCGCGCCTATCACTTCGCCGCGATCACGCCCGCCGGGCGCAGCAACACCTTTGCGCCGATGTTCCAGTCGATGCGGCGAATCACGCAGGCCGAGGCAGGGCAGGTGATTCCGCGCCGGCTTCAGGTCGTAACGGTGCAGCGGGGCGATACCATTGCCAGCCTCGCACGGCGCATGGCCTATGATCGCGGGCAGGTAGAACGGTTCCGGGTGCTTAACGGGCTGGGTGCCAACGATTCGTTGGTGGCGGGTCAGAAGGTCAAGCTGGTGGTGCGCGGTCGCTAGGCGGATCACCTGCGCCGGGCACAAAAGAAAAGCGGCGGGGAAAACCCCGCCGCTTCCTTGAAACGTTTAACTCGTTTCGAACGGGCGATTAGCCTTCGTTCTGCATCGAGGTGTTCACTTCCGAGAAGGTGTCCGACAGGGTGTTGCCCAGCGAACCCATGGCAGTGATTGCAGCGACGGCGATCAGAGCAGCGATCAGGCCGTATTCGATGGCGGTTGCGCCCTGCTCGTCACGAACGAGGTTCTTGAAAAAGGTCATTGTAAGTCTCCTGGTTTCAGTCTTCGGTACCCGTGCCCGTCCAAAAATTCCGAACAGACATACGTGGGATTAATGAGCAGCAGTTGAGAAAGTCCTAACTTGGAACCTTTCCAATCAGTTATTGCCGTTCATGGCATCCACGGATTGCGTCTCGACCGTGCTCCATGTTTCGATGGTCGCCGTGGCTACGCCTTGGAGAGCACCGATCATCGCGATCACGATCAGACTAACGATCAGTCCGTATTCAACAGCGGTGGCGCCAGAATTGTCGTTCCCAATGTGCTTGAGGAATGTCGTCAATTTCATGATGTCACCCGTGGCTACGTCCCTGATGAGACCGGTAATCGGCTCAAGGCGTTAAGAAATGGTTGAAGGAAGCCCGATGGTTGGAAAAATTTCCGACAATGCCGATGCGCCGATCTGGGTCGTGGCGGGTGCGCTGCAGGGCAGGGACGGGCGATGGCTGATGCATCGCAGACCGTTTGACAAGCACCACGGCGGGCTTTGGGAATTCCCCGGCGGCAAGGTCGAAGGTGCTGAAAAACCAATAGAAGCACTGGTGCGGGAACTGGAGGAGGAACTCGCGATCAATGTCATGCCGGACGCTTGTCGGCCGGTTGCCTTTGCCGAAGACCGATCTGCGGCGGCTTCCCCGGCGATTTTAATTCTCCTTTACAAGATCACGGATTGGGCCGGTGAACCGCGTGCGGTCGAAGGTGAGGAAATCCGATGGTTCGACGCAGCGGGCGTGATGGCGCTTGAAAAGCCGCCGCTTGATCGGGAACTGGCGCATAATCTGTTCGAAAAAGCGTGAAACAGGGATTGCAATGCCGCGCACACCCCCTTATGTGCCGCCCCTCAGCGCGCACCCGTAGCTCAGCTGGATAGAGCACCAGACTACGAATCTGGGGGTCAGAGGTTCGAATCCTTTCGGGTGCGCCAACAAAACAGCCGGTCCCAGCGGGGCCGGCTTTTTTGTTTGTGGATCAGGGAAGGGGCGCCGTGGATGCGTCAGTCTTCGACCATGGCTTCGAGCGCGTGCATGTCCTCGTCGGAGAAACCGAAGTGATGGCCTGCCTCGTGGATCACGACGTGACGCACCAGTTCCTCGAACCCGACGCCGGTCTCGTCCATCTCCCGCAGCAGCGGTTGCCGGAACAGTGTGATCACTGGCGGCAGGGAGGGTTCATCCCACAGCGATCGCTCCGGCAGGGGCGTGCCTTCGTACAGACCGGTGAGTTCCCAGCGATCCTCGATCTCGACCGATTCGAGCTGTTCTGCCGTCGCGAACTCCTCGATTCGCACCGTCACCTCCGCCAATTCCTCACGCAGACGCGCCGGGATGCGCGCCATCACCGCTTGCGCGGCAATTTCGAAATCGGCGCGAGTCGGCTGGGCGAGGGGTGAATTGCTCTCAGTCATGCCTATATCACCCATACGCAGCGGCAAAACGCTGCCGCAAATGTCCGCTTCGGCTTCAGTTGCAAATTTCGCATGGAACTCCCTGAAGTCTCGTGGCTTTTAATCCCAGGGATCACAATGAGGAAGTAAGGGACCGTGGACCGGGTCCAATTGCTTGCCACGAATAGGCCGGAAAACGGCTACAGAGAGATAACGCCATGAACTATATGTCCCATGACCATGATGATTTTGACCCGGATAATCCCTTGAACAAGCCAGACGTACCCGAAGACGTGCAGGAAGCCGTCCGCACCCTGATCCGCTGGGCGGGCGATGATCCGACCCGCGAAGGACTGATTGATACGCCCAAGCGCGTGGGCCGCGCGTGGCTGGAATACTGCCGTGGCAATCAGGAAGACCCAGCGATCCACCTGTCGCGCATCTTCGAGGAAGTCGGCGGCTACGACGAAATCGTGCTGTTGAAAGACATTCCGTTCCAGTCGCACTGCGAACATCACATGGCACCGATCACGGGCAAGGCGCACATCGCCTATCTGCCTGACAAGAAGGTCGTCGGCATTTCGAAGCTGGCCCGCGTGCTGCACGGGTTTGCCAATCGCCTGCAGGTGCAGGAGCGGCTGACCGCAGAGGTCGCACAGTGCATCTGGGACAATCTTGAACCGCGCGGCGTCGCCGTGGTGATCAGCGCCGAACATGGCTGCATGACGGGCCGCGGGGTGAAGGTGCACGAGGTGGAGATGCTGACCAGCCGCATGCTCGGCTGCTTCCTCGACGATCACCGCAGCCGCCAGGAAGTCATGAGCCTGATGGGGTATTGAGGCGGTAACGCCTGCCCGATTTTCCGCGCCGCTTTCCTACAGGCCCGTCGCCGTGCGAGGGCTTGCATCAATGGTGATGCGGCGGGAAAATTTTCTAAATTTGGATAAGTGTCAATTTCGCCTTTTGGGGCGATTTTGACGTGAATTCAGAAACTTGCCGGGAGAAAACCCGGCTGACACCGTGTCGGCTTTGTCAACTTCGTTCGCAGGTGCAGCATTGCGCTGCTGCACCTGCCACGAAGGTCTTACAACTGATCGAGCATGAACTCGGCGCTCGACACCTTGAAATCGCCGGGTGCTTCGACATTGAGCTGTTCGACGACGCCGTCGTTGACCACCATCGAGAAACGCTGACCGCGCTTGCCCATGCCGAAACCGGCGGCATCCATGGTGAGGCCGATCGCTTCGACGAATTCGGCATTGCCGTCAGCCAGCATGGTGATCTCGTCCGATCCGGCGGCCTTGTTCCATGCGCCCATGACGAACGCATCGTTGACGGCGGTGCCGACGATTTCATCGACGCCCTTGGCCTTCAGGTCGGCGGCCTTCTCGACAAAGCCGGGCAGGTGGCGGGCCGAACAGGTCGGGGTGAAGGCTCCGGGAACGGAAAACAGCGCGACTTTCTTGCCCGCGAAATATTCCGACGACTTCACCTGCTGCGGCCCTTCGGCGGTGGCTTTGACGAGGGTTACTTCGGGGAGTTTGTCGCCAACGGAAATAGTCATCGAGAAATATCCTTTCGTGTGAGGGAAGCTTGCCGGAACGATATAGACCCGGATCGCCGTGCGGCAACAATTACAGATATAAAGATAAGTTTATATTTGCGAAGAACGCAGCCCGCAGCTAGGGCGCAGGGCAAGAAAATATCAGGAGACAGTCATGGCTACGCTCGCGCCCGCTCAGGAACACATCATCAAGGACATTTCGCTCGCCCAATATGGCCGCGACGAAATTTCCATCGCCGAAACCGAAATGCCCGGCCTGATGGCACTGCGCGAGGAATATGGCGCGGCCCAGCCGTTGAAGGGTGCGCGCATCACCGGCTCGCTGCACATGACGATCCAGACTGCGGTGCTGATCGAAACGCTGGTGTCGCTGGGTGCCGAAGTCCGCTGGGCGACCTGCAACATCTTTTCGACCCAGGATCACGCCGCTGCCGCAATCGCCGCACAAGGCATTCCGGTGTTCGCGGTGAAGGGTGAAACGCTGGCGGATTACTGGGACTATGTTGGCCGCATCTTCGACTGGTCGAGCGAGGCCGATCCCGATCTCACCGCCAACATGATCCTCGACGATGGCGGCGATGCCACCATGTTCGCGCTGTGGGGCGCGCGGATCGAAGCGGGCGAGGAAATGCCGGCCCCTGCCAATGCCGAGGAAATCGAATTCCAGCGCGCGCTGAAGGCTTTTGTGAAGGCAAAGCCGGGCTACCTCACCCGTTCGGTGAAAGCGATCAAGGGCGTGTCGGAAGAGACGACCACGGGCGTGATGCGGCTTTACCAGATCGCCAAGGCGGGCAAGCTGCCGTTCCCCGCGATCAACGTGAACGACAGCGTGACCAAGTCGAAGTTCGACAACCTTTATGGCTGCAAGGAATCGCTGGTTGACGCGATCCGCCGCGCAACTGACGTGATGCTGGCGGGCAAGGTCGCCTGCGTCGCCGGTTATGGCGATGTGGGCAAGGGCTCTGCCGCGTCGCTGCGTGACGGCGGCGCCCGCGTGATGGTCACCGAAATCGATCCGATCTGCGCCCTGCAGGCGGCCATGGACGGTTATGAAGTCGTCTCGATGGAAGAGGCGTGCAAGCGTGCCGACATCTTCGTGACCGCGACCGGCAATGAAGACGTGATCACCGGCGAACACATGAAGGCGATGAAGAACATGGCCATCGTGTGCAACATCGGCCACTTCGACAGCGAGATCCAGATTTCCGCGCTCAACAATTACGAGTGGAAGGAAATCAAGGAAGGCACCGACATGGTGACGCTGCCTGATGGCAAGAAGCTGCTGATCCTCGCCAAGGGCCGCCTTGTGAATCTGGGTTGCGCCACCGGCCACCCCAGCTTCGTGATGAGCGCGAGCTTCACCAACCAGACGCTGGCTCAGATCGAGCTTTTCACCAAGTCGGACGAATATGAAAACGACGTCTACGTCCTGCCCAAGCACCTCGATGAAAAGGTCGCCGCACTGCACCTGGAGAAGCTCGGCGTGCAATTGACCAAGCTCAGCCAGAAGCAGGCGGACTATATCGGCGTGCCGCAGGAAGGCCCGTTCAAGCCGGATCACTACCGCTACTAGGATCGATCCGGTCAACTTGTTCAGACAGCCCCTGCAATCCGACCAGATTGCGGGGGCTTTCCGTCTCTGTAACGGTTGCAAGGAAGAAAGGTCCGGCATAGCTGGACAGGATGGAAATCACGCCCACAGCCTTGATTGTAATCGGACTGCTTCTGGCGCTCTGGACGATCGCGGCTGCGGTGGTCATCCTGCGAGCATCGGCCAAGGCGAGGCGGGCCAAGGCCTTGCAGACCTCGCTCAAGCGGATGCAGCGGATGCTGGATGTCGCGCCTGCGATACCGATGCTGGTACGGGTTGACGGCAGGATCGAAGCGCCTGAGCGGCTCGCACGATGGCTGGGGCTGCAATCGGTCCCCAAGTATCTGAGCGAGCTTGAAGGAACCGATGGCGAAGGCCTGTCAAAGGATCAGGTCGAGACGCTCAATGCAAAGGTCAGGCTGACGCAGAAAAGCGCGACACCGTTCCAGATTGTGATCACTCCTCCGGGTTCGCGCCGCAGCCTTGCGATGCAGGGCGCGCTGGCTGACCCGCAAGTCTCACCCGCTGGCGCGGCGATTGTCTGGGTCTTCGACTTCACGAGCAGCGAAGAGGAACTGGTCCGCCTGCGGGAGGTCGCGGAACGATCCCAAGCCGATTTCACCGCCTTGATCGGCCTGATCGAAGCGGCGCCGGTGCCGATGTGGTTCCGCGATCCCGATATGCGCCTGCGCCTCGTCAATCAGGCCTATGTTGAAGCTGTGGGGGCTGAAAGCCTTCAGGCTGTGATCGACGGTCAAATCGAGTTGCTCGAACCCGAAGGCGGGCGTACTCCCGCGCAGATTGCGCGCGAATGCCTTGAGCGGCAGGCCGAATTGCAGCGCGATGATGCGGTGACGATTGACGGGGAGCGTCGCAGCGTAAGGGTGACCGAGCTGCCGCTGGGGCACGACGGCGTCGCAGGATACGCCATCGATATCGAGGAACAGCAGCAGGTCACTCGCGAATTCCGGGCGTTCAAGGATGCCCAGCGCGCCATGCTCGATCAGCTCTCTGTTGGCGTTGCGCAGTTCAATGCGAAGGAGCAGCTGACCTTTGCCAACCGGCCATTCCGTCGCCAGTTCGGCCTGTCGCAGGGCGTGGTGGAAGCGCGCATTCCGTTCGAGCGGCTTCTGTCGGACGCGCGCGATTTCGGCCGCACGCCTGAAGTCCGCGACTTTCCCGAATGGCGCCGCGAACGTTCGGCATGGTTCGACGCGGCAGACACGCAGGAAGAAAACTGGCCTCTGCCCGGCGGCACTCACTTGCGGGTGGTCGCGCAACCGATGCCCGATGGCGGTCTGGTGATGATTGCCGAGGACAGGACCGAGCAACTGGCGCTTTCCGCCACCCGTGACACGCTCTTGCGGACGCGGACGGCGACGCTCGACAGCCTGTTCGAGGCTCTGGCCATTTTCGCGCCTGACGGATCGGTGCAGCTATGGAACCGCACTTTTGCAGGGACCTGGGGTCTGCCGAGCGAATTTCTCGATACCCATCCCAGCGCGGAAGGGCTGCTTGAGGCAATCGGGCAGAACCTTGCCAATCCACAAGAGGCGGAACTGATCGGCAGCGTCGTGCGCGCAGCCACGCTGGATCGGCGTGAGAAGAACGGTCAGGTGACTCTCACCGATGGCCGGACACTCAGGTTCGCGGGCGTTCCGCTGCCGGACGGCAACGGCCTGCTGACCGTGCTCGATATCACCGACTCACAGAAGGCGGAAAAGGCGCTGCGCGAACGGGCAATCGCGCTCGAGGAAGCCGACGCGGTGAAGGCCCGCTTCCTTGCCAACATGTCCTATGAATTCCGCACGCCGCTGACCACGATTGGCGGCTATGCCGAACTGCTCAAGAGCGGAGCGGCTGGCGATCTGGGCGAGCAGGCGGGCGAATATGTCGATGCGATCCTGACTTCGACCGCACGACTGACCGAGCAGGTCGAAAACGTCCTCGACCTGTCGCAAAGCGAGGCCGGGTTGCTGCCTATCGACAAGCAGGAGATCGATCTTCTGGCGTTCCTAACGGGTCTGGTGCGCGAAAGGGAACAGGCGATCATCGGCGCAAGGCTTGGGCTAGATCTCAAAGGACGGCGCGGGCGCGTCGTCGATGCCGATCCGCGCCAGCTGGGTCGGGCGGTCGGCAATTTGCTCGACAACGCGATCGAACACACGCCGGAGGGCGGCAAGATCGTGATCGAGATACCGAAGCCTTCGGAGAACGACGAATGGCGAGGGATGATCGTGGTCAGCGACAATGGCGAAGGCATGACGCCTGACGAACTCGCCCGTGCCGAGGGGTCCTTGCGGGGCGGCGATGAAGCGGGCGAGGGCACCGGGCTGGGCATCCGTCTGGCGCGCCAACTGGTCGAAGCGCACGGCGGCACTCTGGAAATGGCGAGCGAGAAAGGCCGCGGGACAGTCGCCGCGATCACCCTTCCGTGAGCGAACACGTGCGACATCAACTGCCCGATCTTGCCGCAATGGACGCATTCGGAGGCCGCATTGCGGAGCGCTTGGAGCCGGGCGATGTCGTCGCTCTCGAAGGCGGTCTGGGGGCGGGGAAGACAACCCTGTCACGCGCTATCCTTGCAGCCCTGGGGCATGAAGGCGAGGTCCCTTCGCCTACCTTCACCATCATCGAAACCTATGACGCGCCGCCATTGCGGCTGCCCGTGTTGCATGCCGATTTCTATCGGCTCGACGATCCGGCGGAGGTCGAGGAACTCGGCCTTGATGATTATCGCGACGGTGCCGCCTTGCTGGCGGAATGGCCCGATCATGCGGGCGGATTTGACCATGAACCCGCCTGCCTCACGATTGCGCTCGAAGTTGCGGAACAGGGGCGGATTGCAATTGTGAAACCGGGGCGAGATTGGCTAGGGCGGTTGCCATGATCGAAATCCCTGCGGGTCTTACCGAATTCGTTGCGCAGGCAGGCTGGGGCGATGCGGATATCGATCCGATCCCCGGTGATGCCTCGTTCCGTCGCTACTTTCGCCTGCGCCGTGCTTCGGATGAGACGGCGATGCTGATGCATGCGCCGCCGCCGCACGAAGACCCGGAGCCCTTCCTAAAGGTCGCCGCGTGGCTGAATGATTGCGGAATGCGCGCGCCGGAGATTCTCGCCGCCGATCCTGCTTTGGGCTGGGTGCTGACCGAGGATTTCGGCAATGACCGGATGCGTGACTGGCTGGACGTGAACCCGGCACAGGAAGAAACAGCCTATACTGCGGCAATCGATGCCCTTGTCGAATTGCATCGGCAGCCACCGGGGCCGTTCGCGCCTTACGACATGGAGACTTACCTGCGCGAGGCACGGCTGTTCATAGAATGGTACACTCCGGCGGTGGGCCTTACCGTGGATGAGGCCGGTTTCGAGGCCGCATGGCGCGAAGTGCTGGCCCCGCTTGAGGCGCGGCAATCGCCGGGAGTGACGGTGCTGCGCGATTATCACGCCGAAAACATCATGCTGCTGGGCGGCGTGGCGACCGCGCCGCAGGGGCTGATCGATTTTCAGGACGCGCTGGTCGGCCATCCGGCCTATGATCTGGTGTCGCTGTTGCAGGACGCACGCCGCGACGTCGATCCCGGTTTTGCCGAGCTGATGCTGGAGCATTATCGCGAACAGGCGGGGCAGTTCGACGAACATTTCATCGGCGATTACGCCACGCTGGGTGCTCAGCGGAACGCCAAGATTGTCGGTATTTTTACCCGGCTCCACAAACGCGACGGCAAGCCGAAGTATCTGACGATGATCCCGCGCGTGTGGCGCTTGCTCGAAGATGATCTGGCCTATCCCGCACTGGCTCCTGTGGCGGCGTGGTTTGACGCGAATATCCCGGCGGAACTGCGCCGGACTGGCGGAGGAACAATCGCATGAGCACGCTTGCCAGCGATACCGCGATGGTGATGGCCGCGGGGATGGGCAAACGGATGCGACCGCTCACGGCCAGTCAGCCCAAGCCGATGGTGCGCGTCGCGGGCAAGCCGCTGATCGATCATGCGCTTGATCGGCTTGCTGATGCGGGCGTCACGCGGGCTGTCGTCAATGTCCATTACCTTGCCGACTCGCTTGAAGCGCATCTGATGGCCCGCGCCGCGCCCAAGGTGATCATCTCCGACGAACGCGCGGAACTGCTGGAAACGGGCGGCGGCCTGATCAAGGCGCGAGAGCACCTTCCCGAAACATTCTTTTGCCTGAATGCCGACAACATCTGGCTGGACGGCCCCCGCAACGCCTTCAGCGATCTGTCGCGGCGCTGGGACCCCGAACGGATGGATGCGCTTCTGCTGTTAGTCAGCCATGCGCGTGCCGCCAATTTCAACGGGCCGGGCGATTTCTACATGGACCCGCATGGCAAGCTTTCGCGCAGGATGCCGGGCAGGATAGCGCCATTCATCTTCACCGGGATCCAGCTGATTTCCCAGCGGCTTCTGCGCGACGCGCCAGAGGGCAGGTTTTCTACCAACATCCTGTGGGATCGCGCCATCGAGGAGGGACGGCTTTTTGGGGTTTCCTTTACCGGTCAGTGGTTCGAAGTCGGAACCCCGCAGGCAATCGGCCCGACCGAGGATGCGCTGAAGCGTGGGTGAAGGGCAGAAACCCAAAGTCTATTCCATCGCCGCCCACCGCGGCTTTGCCGATGCGCTGGTGGCCGGGATCGTGCCGCGCTACTCGCAACCTGATGTAGGGCTGGCCCGGCTAACATTGCTGGTCCCCAGCAGCCGCGCCGCGCGGACCATTTCCGAAGCATTTGTGCGGCACAGTGGCGAAACCGGTCGCGACGGGATGCTGATGCCGCGCATGGTCACGGTGGGCGATCTCGATCTGGACGAAGCGCTCGGCGTGCTGCTCGATCCCTTGGGTGCGGATGACATCCCGCCCGCGGTTGATCCGACACAGCGTTGGTTCGAACTGGAACGGCTGATCGCGCAGGAGCAAGCGGAACAAAAGGAGCGCCCCTTGCCGGGGGCGGCGCGACTGCGGCTGGCGCGGGATCTCGCTCGGACGATGGACCGGTTGCTGGTCGAGGGAAAGGAGCCTGAGGATCTCCTCAAGCCCGGCGTGCTAGACATGTTGGGCGACCTTTCACAGCACTGGATCGACTCGCTGAGGCTGTTCGCGCGGGTGCAGGAGCGTTGGCGCGCCCGTCTGGACGAACTGGGCGCTGTCGATGCCGCCACCAGGCGCAACATGCTGTTTGACCTGGCGGCACGCAGATGGCGTGAAAACCCGCCTTCAACCCCGATTGTCGCAGCCGGTGTGACAAGCGCATCCCCGGCGCTTGCCCGGATGCTGCGCTCGGTTGCCTATCTGCCGGATAGCGCGGTGATTCTGCCCGACCTCGATCTTTCTCTCAGCGATGAGGCATGGGCCGAACTTGGGCGCGCGGGCGCTACTCCCGAGCCGGGCGGGGAGGTGTTTGGCCGGAACGACGCGCTGACCCACCCGCAATACCACCTCAAGCTGCTGCTGGAGCGCATGGGTGTCGCCTGCGGCGAGGTGATGCCCTGGCATCGCAAGGGCATGACCGCGTCCGAACCGGCGCGCAGCAGAGCCATCAGCTCGCTGTTCCTGCCGCCACAAGCCAGCCGGACGTGGATCGATCTGGATGCCAAGGATCGCCGCCTTAACGGCGTCCGCCTGATGACGAGCGCGACAGCGGAAGAAGAGGCGCAAGCCATCGCGCTGCTGGTGCGCGAGGCACTGGAAGAGCCGGAAAAGCGGATCGCGGTGGTGACTGCGGACAGATCGCTTGCCCGGCGGGTGACGCAGCATCTGGCGCGTTGGAACATCGTTGCCGATGATTCCGCAGGACGCGCGCTTTCGGTAACACCGGCAGGGCGGTTGCTCGGCCTGCTGGCGGAGCTTGCTTCCCATGGGCCGAAACCGGCGGAATTGATCGCGGCTCTTGCGCATCCCCTGGTGCGATCACCTGATCCCGATTTGCGCCGCGGCTGGCTTTCCGGCCTGCGCCGTTTTGACCGCGAATTGCGCGGTCCCAGCCCCGCATACGGGCTCGGTCCCCTGCGTGATATCGCGCGCCTAGCCGGGGTTGCGGAGTGGTGGGAAGAGGTCGAGGCAATCGTTGCTCCCTTGCTGCCGGGCGAAGCGGATATCCGATTGGCCGAGGCCCTCGATCGCCTTGTCGAAGCTTCCGAGCAACTGGCGGGCGATGCGATCTGGTCGCGGGAGGATGGACGTGCGCTTGCCGCGATGGTCGAAGATCTGCGGCTGAATGCGCGGCTGCTCGAAACCGCGATTGCGCCGAAGGATCTGGCTCCGGTGCTGCACGATGCGATGGAGGAAATCGCGGTGCGGCCACCCTATGGCGGGCATCCTCGCGTCGCGATTTATGGTCTGCTGGAATCACGCATGGCCCGCGCTGATCTGGTGATCTGCGGTGCGTTGAACGAAGGAAGTTGGCCGCAAACACCCGGCGGCGATGCTTTGCTTGCTCCCGGAGTGTTGCGGGCGATGGGCGTTCCGGCCTCCGAGTTCAGAATTGGTCTGGCCGCGCACGATCTCGCCGGGGCACTGGGCGCTCCCCAGGTCGTGCTTAGCCGCGCCTTGCGCGATGCCGACGGGCCGACGCTGCCGTCGCGGTTCCTGTTGCGGGTCGAGGCCCTGCTGGGCGAGCTAGAGGACGATCACCGCGAAAAGCGCATGCCCGGTCTGATGGCGGCGCTTGATCGCGAAGCGGAGCGGGCGGAAGATTATCCCCGCCCGATGCCAAGCCCGACTGCGGATCAGCGCAAGGTCAGTATCAGCGCCACCGCGCTCGATCGGTTGCTGGGCGATCCCTACCAGTTCTACGCCCAGCAAATCCTTGGCTTGAGCAAGCTTGAACCGCTTGCCGCCGATCCCTTTGCCGATCCCGCACTGCGCGGAACTCTCGTGCATGGCATTCTGGAGCAATGGCACAAGCGACGTATGACCGAGCCCGATCTCGCGATTGGTCCCTTCGCCGCCGGGAAATTCGCCGAAAGCCAGGTCCACCCGCTGTTCAAGGGGCTGTGGCAACCGAGGCTGATCGCCGCGCTCGAACATTTTGCCGAGATGATCGAAAGGAAAGCCGCCGAAGAAGGCCGCGTGGTGATTGCGGCAGAGACCAAGGGGGAGATGTCTGTTCGCGGCATCAAGGTGCACGGACGGGCCGACCGGATTGACCGCTTGGCAGACGGGACTCTGGCGATTGTCGACTACAAGACAGGCACCGTGCGCAGCGGCAAACAGGTCGAGAAAGGGTTCGCGCTGCAAATGGGCGTACTTGGCCTGATCGCGCGCGACGGCGAATTCACCTTCGATAATCGGCCCATTTCCGGCGAACCGGTGGAGTTCGAATATTGGACTTTCGCACGCAAGGACGGCCGGTTCGGCAAGGTGGTTGATCCGATCAAGAGGACGAATAGGCAGAGCGGACTTCCCCCGGAGGATTTCCTGCCCAAGCATGAGGAGTTCCTCGCGCGTGCGATTGACCGGTATCTGCTCGGCAGCGCGCCCTTCATGGCGAAGGAGAACCCCGATTACCCTGGCTATTCGGATTACGACCAGTTGATGCGGCTTAAGGAATGGATCGTCCGTATGACAGGCGGCGCTGAGGGCCAGTCATGAGCGCCAAGGTCTTCCCGCTAAAGGACAAGCAGCTGGCCGCCGCCAATCCGGAAGATAACGTCTGGCTTTCCGCCTCGGCCGGCACAGGCAAGACTCAGGTTCTTTCGGCGCGGGTGTTGCGCCTGTTGCTGACCCCCGGTGTCGATCCGTCGCAAATCCTGTGCCTTACCTTTACCAAGGCCGGGGCTGCGGAAATGGCCACAAGGATCAACGAGGTGCTGGCGCGCTGGGTCCGGCTGGAAGAGACCGCGTTGTTCAAGGATCTCGGCAACCTTGGCGCCGATCAATCCGCAGCGACCATGGCGCATGCACGTACGCTGTTCGCCAGCGTTATCGATTGTCCCGGCGGGGGCCTTCGGATCGATACAATTCACGCCTTCTCGCAATGGCTGCTTTCGCGCTTTCCTGAGGAAGCGGGCCTGCTGCCCGGCGCAAGACCAATGGAAGATCGCGACCGGGAAATGCTGGCGCGCGATGTTCTCGCCGAAATGCTGGACAAGGCCGAGGCTGACGGTGACGAAGCCCTGCTTGGCGCGGTTCGCATGTATTCGCTTGAGAAAGGTCCGAACGCGCTGCTGGGCTGGCTAATGCGGTGTGCGGGTGCTGCCGACTTGTGGGAAGGGCTCGACGCTTGGCAGCCTCCGATGCAAGCGAGGGTAAACCGCCTGATCAGCATCCCCTCCGACGCGGATGAGCGTTGGGCCGAGGAATTGCTTCATCCCGACAATTTCCCTGACGGGCATCTGCGTTCAATGTTGCCCCTCATGCAGGCATGGAATGCAAAGGCTGGGCGTGAGGCTTCGGATTTCATTGCGCATTGGCTGGTCGCCGACGTTTCGCAAAGGGCCGAAATAGTCAGTTCGATCTATGACAGCATCCTCAAGAAAGACGGCGAGCCGCGTGTCATGGCCAAGCCGACCAAGGCGGAGCCGCGATTGCCGGATTGGCAACAGGCGGTGGCTGAAGCGATGGCAGATTACGAGGCACGCAGGAGGCTGCTCGCTCTTAGTGATTTTCTCACCCCGGCGCTTGAACTGGGGCGGGCATTCTTCCTGCGTTGGGAGGAAGCCAAGGCTCGCGAAGGATTGCTCGATTTCGACGACCTGATCCGCAAGGCGGGTACGGTGCTGAAGAACAGCACTGCCGCCGACTGGATCCGTTACAAGCTGGATCGCAGTTTCGATCACGTCCTGATCGACGAGGCACAGGACACCAACCGCGCACAATGGGATATCGTTCACGCGGTGATAGACGACTATTTCAGCGGCGAAGGCGCGCGAGGTGACAAGATCCGCACGATCTTCACCGTTGGCGACTACAAACAGGCGATCTTCGGGTTTCACGGTACCAGCCCGGACAATTTCGAGCGCGCCAAGCAGAAAGTGCATGCGCGGATCGAGGCGGCAAAGGCAAACGCCGCGGCGATCCGTTCGAACCGTCGCATGCCAACGTGGGAAGACCTGGAACTGGGCCTGTCATACCGGACATCGCCGGTTGTCCTCGATTTCGTCAATCGCGTGATCGAGATGCTCGGCTTTCCCGCTTTCGGTCTCAAGAAGGCGCCCGAACCTCATGAATCCTCGACACCGGAACTCGGCGGACTCGTTACGCTGTGGGACCCGGTGACTGTGGCTGACAATGAGGAAGAGGATGACGAAGGACGCGGTCCAGACGCCGGCGAGAATTCCGATTATCAGCAGGGAGAGGAGCGCGGCTGGCTTCCTAAGCATGACACGGTCCTGGCCGAGAAGATCGCAGATCAGGTCCACCAATGGATTTATGGACCAGAGCCTTTCGTGCTGGAAAAAGGCAAACGCCGCTATGCGCAGGCGGGCGATGTCATGGTGCTCGTTCGCAGACGTGCGGAGCTTGCGCGCGAAATCGTCGCCAAGCTTTATGCCAGGGGCGTGCCTGTCGCAGGGGTGGACCGGTTGCGGCTGGGTGATCCGTTGGCGGTGAAGGACCTGATGGCTGCCTTGCGCTTTGCCGCGCAGCCTCTGGACGATCTCAGCCTTGCCAATCTGCTTTCATCACCCTTGATCGGCTGGTCTCAGGACGACCTTCTGCAATTCCTTCCCCGGAAGCCCAAGTCGCGTTTGTGGGAGCATCTGCGCGATCATTCCGATGCCAAGGTCATCGAAACGGTCGACAAGCTGCGCGAACTTCTGGCGCGGGCCGATTTCGAGACGCCTCAGGCATTGCTCGCATGGTTGCTGACGGGGCCATGGAAGGGGCGCAGGCGGCTGGTCGAGCGGTTGGGGCGCGAGGCCAACGATCCGATCGACGAACTGGTCAACACGGCTTTCGCCTATCAAAGCGGCCACATTCCCAGCCTAGCCGGCTTTATTGCATGGTTCGACGCTTGCGATGGCGAACTCAAGCGGGACTCCGACGAGGCAACTGGGCAAGTGCGGGTCATGACGGCCCATGGTTCCAAGGGCTTACAGGCGCCAATTGTCATTCTGGCCGATGCGACCGGCAAGCCGGGCGAGAGTGCTGATCTTGAACTGGTGGATGATCCATTGGGAACCCTTGGCGAAGAAGCGCGCAAGGTGCCTGTGCCCCCGGTTTCCAAGGATGCGCGCGCCGGGCGGCTGGCCGAAGCCCATGAAGCGGCCCTTGCGGCAAATCTGCAAGAGCATTGGCGATTGCTCTATGTTGCCATGACCCGCGCAGAGGAAGCGCTGTTCATCGGCGGCGCGCTGACGGCCAAACAGGCGAAGAGCGGTGTCCCGGAGGACAGCTGGTACGCGCATCTTGAAGCCGCTTTTGACCGGGAACGGATTGACGACCCGATCTGGCTCGGCCGACGCCAGATTGGCGAATTCCCCCGGTCTGGGGAAATGGAAGACAAACCAGATCGGCAGGAAACGGCCGATCTGCCGCCGTGGCTGACGCAGCCGATTGGGCCGGAACCTCGCCCGCCACGCCCGCTTGCGCCCAGCAGTGCAGGTGAGGTGCAGGGCAGTGATCCCCCGCTTCCCGCCGAAGCCGCAGCCCTTGCTGCGCGGCGCGGGACATTGATCCACCGCATGCTGGAACGCCTGCCCGAAATCGCACCTGCGCTGCGGATGGAGAAGGCGACAGCATGGCTGGAACGGCAGGCTGGCGACCTTGACGAAGCGGTGCGCGCCGAAATGCTCGAAAGCGCGATTGCGGTTGTCGAACAGCCTGAATTTGCCGAGATATTCTCACCGTCCGCGCTGGCAGAGGTGCCGCTCGCTGCCACTGTCGGCGGAGTCGTGATCGCAGGGACGGCTGACAGGCTACTGGTTACGGAAACCCAAGTCACCGTGGTCGATTTCAAGACGACCCGGCGCCCGCCTGGGCGGATCGAGGATATCCCGGTTTCAACCCTGCGCCAGATGTCAGCCTATGCCGCGGCCTTGGCGAAGATATATCCCGGTCGCACAATTCGCGCGGCAATCCTTTACACCCATGCGCCAAGCCTGTTCGAAATCCCGGCGGTTACACTTGACCTGCACAAGGATCGTTTGGGAGAGGCGCAGGAAAGCTATGCCCCCGCAGCTATTGAGTGAAACGCGAACCCGCCTAAGTTGGGCGTAAGCAAACTTCAGGAGACGCCGATATGGCAACCGTCAATGTAACCGATGACAGCTTCAAGACCGATGTTCTGGACAGCGACACGCCTGTGCTGGTCGATTTCTGGGCCGATTGGTGCGGCCCGTGCAAGATGATCGCTCCCGCGCTTGAGGAGATCAGCGAGGAACTGGCAGGTCAGGTGAAGATCGCCAAGATGGACATCATGGAAAACACCGGCATTCCCGCCGAAATGGGCGTGCAGTCGATCCCGCTGATGGTGCTGTTCAAGAATGGTCAGCCGGTGGCGCGCAAGGTTGGCGCAGCACCTAAGAGCCAACTCAAGGGCTGGCTCGAAGGCGAACTTTGATCGCCGCCGTCAGGCCAGAACGCGTCCTACAAATTCGTCCCAGATAGCCGGGCTCGAGGCACCGACCAGGCCCGGCTTGTCCTGCTCGTCGACGCGGTATTCGCTGCCGTCGAGCCGGGCAGCCTTGCCGCCTGCCTCATTGAGCCACAAGACCCCCGCCGCGTGATCCCACGCGAGCGTGCGCTTGAAGCTGGAAACGTCGTTTTCACCCATGGCAAGGCGGGGATACTGTTCCGCGGCGCAGCGCGGGATATCGACCAGCGTGTAATGCGGGGCGAGCTTTGCATCGACCATCGCGGATTGCTCCGGGGTCAGGAAGATGCGGCTCACCGCGGTGACAGGGCGTTCCTGCCCGGTGGGCCTTGCAGCGATGCGTTCGCCGTTGATGAAGGCTCCTTCGCCTGCACGGGCGTGGCACAAGCGGTCTGAATTGGGATCGTAAAGCCAGCCGGCGACCGCCTTTCCTGCGTTAGCCAGTGCGATGATCATCCCGAACGGCTCCTTGCCCTCGGTGAAATTGGCCGTCCCGTCGAGCGGATCGATGATCCAGCATTGCTGTGACAGGTGATCAAGCACAGATTTGTCGGCGGCGACCGCTTCTTCGCCCACCACGGCGACACCCGGCGCGAGCTTGGTCAGGGCTTCGGTCAGGAAGGCTTCGACTTCGCGGTCAACCACGGTGACGGGATCGTCGTCGCCCTTCATCTCGATCTCGCTGTCGGCAAGCGCCCGGAACCGCGGCAGCATTGAGCGTTGCGCTGCAAACCGCATCAGGTCGAGGATTTCCGCATCCAGCGCGCCTAGTTCACTCATGACCGGTAATCCGCATTGATGGCGATGTAACCGTGGGTCAGGTCGCAGGTCCAGACCGTCGCCTTTCCGTCGCCGATGCCGAGATCGACGGTAATATCGATTTCCTGCCCCTTCAGATGCTCGGCAACAGGCGCTTCGTCATAGCCATCGACGGGCAAGCCGTTTTTCGCCGTCCAGACTCCACCGAAAGCGATCGAAAGCCGGTCACGGTCGGCCGGTTCCCCCGCTTTGCCGACCGCCATTACGACACGTCCCCAGTTTGCGTCCTCACCCGCGATCGCGGTTTTGACGAGGGGCGAGTTTGCAATTGAAAGGCCGACACGGCGGGCGCTTTCATCGCTCGCGGCGCCGGACACACGGATGGTGATGAATTTCGTCGCGCCTTCACCGTCGCGTACCACCAACTGCGCGAGCATTCGGCACACATCGTTCAACGCTGCGGCGAAGGCATCTGCCCCGGGGCTGTCCCATCCTTCGATCCGGGCGTGATCCGCTTTGCCCGTGGCGAAAACCATCACTGTGTCGCTGGTCGAAGTGTCGCCATCGACGGTAATACACGAAAAGGTGGCGGCATTGGCCCGCCCCAACAATTCCTGAAGGAAGGCGGGAGCCACATTGGCATCGGTAAAGATATAGCCGAGCATGGTCGCCATGTCGGGGGCGATCATACCCGATCCCTTGATGATGCCGCAAAGCTCGACGCGGATGTCACCGATCATGGCCGAAGCGTGTGCGCCCTTGGCGAAGGTATCGGTGGTGTTGATCGCGTTGGCGGCATCTTCCCAGCCGCAGGGGGCCGCCTCGATTGCTGCTGCGATCCCGGCTCGCGCCTTGTCGATAGGCAGCGGCACGCCGATAACTCCGGTGGAGGAAACGAACACTTCGGTTATCGCGCAGCCGAGCGTGTCAGACACCTGCTTCTGGATTGCCTCCACAGCTTCGCGTCCGCGCCATCCAGTAAAAGCGTTGGAATTGCCGGCATTGACGATCAGCGCGCTTGCGCTGCCCGCTTTGACCGCCTCACGGCCCAGCTCGACCTCGGATGAGGCGCACAGGGACTTGGTGAAAACGCCCGCCACGCTGGTGCCCTGTGCCAGTTCGACAAAGGTCAGGTCGCAACGGTCCCATGTCTTGTATCGCGCCCTTGCCACGCGCAGCGTAGCGCCCGCGATCGGAGGCATTTCGGGAAAGGGCCGGGCGAGGGGGGAAGTCTTCAGATCCATGCTCGGCGCAATAGGAGCGCTGCCCGCCTGAGTAAACGTTCCTGTGATGCCTTGGCGACAAGGCGCAAAACTGTGTCCGCAAGGTAGACGTATTGCGACAAATGCACTATCTCGCGGCAATCATGATGCGTCGCCATCTGCTCACACTGTTTGCCCTGTTCAGCGGGTTTGCCGCGCTGCATTCGCCAGCGAGCGCATCTTCGCTTGAATCGATGGTGTTCGATGCGCGGGCATTCGCACGTGCGAACGATACCGCGTCGTCGCAGGTTTGCGTGTGTGAGCGTCGCGTCGATGAAGCGGCCAAGGCCTGTCCTCCGACAAAGTCCGACAGCCTGCCGCCCCGCGTCCTGCGGCGAGTCCGCCCTCCGATCATCTTCGGCAGTGAGCGCGCGCTGGAATAGCGCCCTTTCTCTTTGATCTCCGGCAACGCGCGGATGCGTCCGGCGCGAATGCCCTTTCACAAAACTGCATCCAGGCAGGCCCCCGACACACGGGGCCGCACGCATATCAGACAGAATTCAAAGGCTTCACCTTTCATGTTCAACACAATCATCAAATCCGTCTTCGGCTCGTCCAATGATCGTTACGTCAAATCGATGGGCAAGATCGTCAACAAGATCAACGCGCTGGAGCCGATGATCGAGGGGCTTTCGGACGAAGCGCTGCAGGCACAGACCGCCAAGTTCCGCGAGCAGCTCGACAATGGCAGCACCCTTGAGGAAATCCTGCCCGAAGCTTTTGCCACAGTGCGCGAAGCGTCGAAGCGCGTGCTGGGAATGCGCCATTTCGACGTGCAGCTGATCGGCGGCATCGTCCTCCAGCGCGGCGAAATCGCGGAAATGCGCACCGGTGAGGGCAAGACGCTGATGGCGACGCTCGCCGTCTATCTCAACGCGATCGAGGGCAAGGGCGTTCACGTCGTTACCGTCAACGATTACCTCGCCCGGCGTGACGCCGCCGACATGGGTCGCCTTTACAACTGGCTCGGTCTGACCGTGGGCGTGATCGTGCCGAACATGGACGAGATGTCGAAGCGCGACGCCTACAACGCCGACATCACCTATGGCACGAACAATGAATTCGGCTTCGATTACCTGCGCGACAACATGAAGCATGAACGCAGCGCGATGGTGCAGCGCCCGTTCAATTTCGCCATCGTCGATGAAGTCGACTCGATCCTGATCGACGAAGCGCGCACGCCGCTGATCATTTCTGGCCCTACGGAAGACAAGTCGGACTTGTACGTGGCGCTAGATGCCGTCGCTAAGGAAATCCCCGAGGATTGGTACGAGAAGGACGAGAAGACCAAGAACATCCAGCTGAATGAAGAAGGTCTGGACAAGGTCGAGGCGCTGCTGATGGAAAAAGGGCTGCTCGCCACCGACAACCTCTACGATATCGAGAACACGCAGGTCGTCCATCACCTCGATCAGGCGCTGCGTGCGGTCCACATGTTCCGTCGTGATGACCACTACATCGTCAAGGATGACAAGGTGGTGATCATCGACGAATTCACCGGCCGCATGATGGACGGGCGGCGTTGGTCCAACGGCCTGCACCAGGCGGTCGAAGCCAAGGAAGGGGTCAAGATCGAGCCTGAAAACCAGACGATGGCCTCGATCACCTTCCAGAACTACTTCCGCATGTACCCCAAGCTTTCGGGCATGACCGGCACAGCTGCCACCGAAGCGGCGGAATTCTGGGACATCTACAAGGTCAACGTGGTCGAAATCCCTACCAATCTTCCGGTTGCGCGGATTGACGAGGAAGACGAGTTCTACAAGAACACGATGGACAAGTTCCAGGCGATCGCAAAAACGATCAAGGAACACAGCGAACGCGGCCAGCCTATCCTTGTCGGCACGGTTTCGATCGAGAAGTCCGAGCTGCTCAGCAAATTCCTCGACAAGGAAGGCGTGAAGCACGAGGTCTTGAACGCACGCCAGCATGAACGCGAAGCGCATATCGTGGCGCAGGCCGGTCGGCTGGGCGTGGTAACAATCGCCACCAACATGGCGGGTCGCGGCACCGACATTCAGTTGGGCGGCAATCTCGAATTCCGCATCAATGATGAACTGGGCCATATGGAAGACGGCCCTGAAAAGGACGCGGCGATTGCCCGCATTCGCGAAGAGGTTGCTTCCGAAAAGCAGAAGGTGATCGAAGCGGGTGGCCTGTTTGTTCTCGGCACCGAACGCCATGAAAGCCGCCGGATCGACAATCAGTTGCGCGGCCGCTCCGGTCGTCAGGGCGACCCTGGCCTTTCGCGCTTCTACCTCTGCCTGGAAGATGATCTCCTTCGTATTTTCGGCCCGGATACGCTGTTCGCCAAGATGATGAATTCCAACCTCGAAGATGGCGAGGCGATCGGGTCCAAGTGGCTGTCAAAAGCGATCGAGACCGCGCAGAAGAAGGTCGAGGCGCGCAATTACGATCAGCGCAAGCAGGTGGTTCAGTACGACGACGTGATGAACGACCAGCGCAAGGTCATCTACGAACAACGCGCCGAGATCATGGATTCGGAAACGGTCGACGATGTCGTTGTCGATATGCGGCACGACACGATCAATTCGATCATCGCCACCAGCTGCCCTCCCGGCTCATACCCGGAGCAGTGGGATGTCGAAGGGCTCAAGGCCAAAATCGAGGAAGTCTTCGGCCTCACCCCGCCAATCGACGAGTGGCTGGAAGAAGACGAAGTCGATCAGGAAATCTTCGAAGATCGCCTGCGCACGCAGACCGACGAGATGATGGAAGCCAAGATCGCGCGCAATGATGCAGGCATCTGGCGTCTGGTCGAAAAGGACATTCTGCTGCGACAGCTCGATTATCACTGGAAAGAACATCTCGCGACGCTCGACGCGCTGCGGCAGGTGATCTGGATGCGCGGCATCGCGCAGAAGCAGCCGATCAACGAATACAAGCAGGAGGCATTCGGCCTGTTTGAATCGATGCTCGATACGCTGCGCGAGGAAGTGACGAAGCTGCTGTTCAAGTCGGAACTGCGCATCGCCCAGCCCGAAACGCAGGCGTTGCCCGATCTTCCCGATTTCCTGACCGGGCATATCGATCCGCTGACCGGGCTCGACAATTCGGATGACGGTGATGGCTCCGAAGACCGGCCGGAACTGTTCGGCTCACTCGCAGGCAGTCCGCGTGCCGCATCGGGGCCGGGCGGGGCAAACACCGACAACCCCTATTCCCACATGGCAATCAGCCGCAATGCTCCGTGCCCTTGCGGTTCGGGCAACAAGTACAAGCATTGCCATGGGGCCGCAGGCGCGCGACAGACCGCGTAATGGACATTAGACAAGGCGAGGGGTGAAATCGGCGTGCCGCTGATCCTGCTCCTCGCCATCGGCTTCTTCCTGACAGCGCTGCTGTATGCGAGCGTCGGGTTTGGCGGTGGATCGACCTATTCGGCGCTGCTTGCGCTGTCGGGCATCGACTATCGCCTGCTGCCGCTCATCTCGCTCGCCTGCAATATCGTGGTGGTTGCTGGAGGAAGCTGGCGCTTTGCCCGTGCGGGAGTGACTCCGTGGAAAGGCGCAATTGTGCTCACAGGCATTGCCGCACCGGCTGCATTTGTCGGCGGGATGATCCCGATTGACCGTGATGCCTTTATGTTGCTGCTCGGCGCGAGCCTTGTCTTGACGGGTGTCACCATGCTGATTCCGGTGAGTGAGGCGCACAGTGAAGAGCCGCACCCGCTCGCTCGTGCCATGCCGCTTATCGCTGCGCCGCTTGGCTTCTTGGCGGGACTGGTCGGAATAGGCGGGGGCATATTCCTTGCCCCGCTACTGCACCTGACGCGCTGGCGCGATGCGCGGGCGATTGCCGCTACGGCCAGCCTTTTCATTCTGGTGAATTCGTTGTTCGGGCTTGCCGGGCAAATGGCCAAGACCGGGCAGGGCGCCTTTGCGGGAGCCATGACCGATGCGTTGCCGCTTGTGATCGCGGTTGTCATTGGCGGCCAGATCGGAAGCCTCATGGCGGTGCGGGTCCTGCCGCTCAAGTGGATCCGTTGGCTGACAGCGCTGTTGGTGACAGTGGTGGGAGCGCGCCTGCTGACAGGTGTGTGACCCGCAGGCGCTTCACCCTCATTCTGGCGGGTAGAAGTAGCCGCCGGTCATTTCGTCCTTGCCGATCCGTTCACAATCGCGCTTCATCCGGCGGTTGAAACGGGTCACATGATCGCGCGATTGCGCCATTCGGGCCGCTTCTTCAAAGGTTTCGCGTACATCGTCGTACTCGCGCTGAATGCGGGTATCGAGCCGCTCTTGTGCTTCGGTCCGGTCCATTCCGCCTTCGACTGCGCGATCAACCGCTGCGACTTTCCATTCTTCGAGACCCGCCATGTCCACGTCCCAGCCATGCTGGCGGCAGGTGTCTGCCATCGAATAGGCGACTGACAGGCGATCATATTGTTTCTGCAGATCGCTGCTCAGACCTCCATCAGCCACCAGCATCAAAACAGGTACTGCAAGAAGCGCGATTGGTGCCATCGTTTCCTCCGTTCGGCATTGCTTGTCCTGACAGAGCTAACACCAAGCGGAGCAAAATGTCCAAATCGTAAGAGGAAGTATGGAGCGACGGCCAATACCTCATGGTGCGCCTTCGCCATCTAGAACTCTGGCGCTGAACGCTGGCGTTCGGCATAGTCCATGGCGGAGCTTTCAAGAGGACGCTGAATGTCGGACATCTCTGAACACCGAGGCGCACACAAGGAGGCGCTCACTCGCTTTCAAAGAGGTGTGCGTGCCGCGAGGTCGCTGTTGGACCCGCGTGCCTGGCTCCACCTCCTGAAAATCGTGAACTATTACAACTACAGCCACGTTGCCGAACTGCGAAAGATGCGTCTTCCGCAGGAGCGCAGGATCAGTCCCGATGCGGTCTTCGCCAATTCGGAGCGTATCCAACTGGGCGAGCGGATCGAGATCGGATCGCGGTGCCATTTCTGGGCGGGGCCGGGGCATGGCAGGATCGTGATTGGTGATGACGGCCTGTTTGGGCCTGAAGTGCTGATCACGGCTGCAAACTACGATTACGATCGCGGATCACCAGTGACGCGCCAGCCGATGAAGGAAGATGACGTCGTCATAGGCGCTGACGTGTGGGTCGGCATGAGGGCGATCATCCTGCCGGGCGCGCGGATTGGCGATGGTGCGATCATTGCCGCGGGCGCTGTCGTACTTGGGGAAATTCCGCCCGGCGCGATCGCTGCGGGCGTTCCGGCAAAGGTCGTCGGTGCTCGAAATGTGCATGGCGCAAACGCCCCTACGAAAGCATAGAGAACACGGCGGTGAAGCTTCTTACGATTATCGTTACTTATAACAGCGCCGATCACATTGCCGCTTGCCTCGACAGCATTTCATGCAGCCGGGCGACGAATGAAATCGTCGTCTTCGACAATGCTTCAGCGGATGCGAGCGCTGCGATTGCCGAAGCGCATGATGCTGTGAGCGATGTCATCCGGAGCGATACCAACCTCGGCTTTTCGCGGGCGGTGAATCTAGCGGCGAAAGGTCGGCAGTTTGATTTTCTGCTGCTTGCAAACCCTGACATGCTGCTTGATGGCGATGCGATTGATGCCTTGATCGATGCGGCAAGAGATCATCCTGAGGCCGGAATCTTCGGTGGGGAGTCGCGCGACACCTTGGGGCGGACATGGCCGGGTGCGGTCCTGAACGACCATAACCTCGCCCACGCTGCCAAGTTTGCACTCCTGTTTGGCGTGATCCCGTTCACAGGCCGCTTGGCCCCCGACATGCCACCCGGCGGCATACCGAAAGGCACGCACGCAGTGCCCGTCATCGTGGGGTGCCTGATGCTGGTCCGCGGCTCCTTGTGGGAAGAGATTGGCGGATTAGACGAATTCTTTTTCCTCTATGGCGAAGACGTCGATTTTTGCATGAAGGCACGCGCGCTTGGCCACGGATGTCTATTCACTGATCGCTGCACCTATTTGCACATTCGCGGTGGCAGTTCTGGCGGGCACGCCGAGATGATGAAACGGGTGCTTCGCGGAAGGCGGCTCTTGTATCAGCGTTACGCGCATGGCCGGCTTGGAACAGGACTGCTTATCGTAGGAGTGGCCATTCGGGCGCTTCTGGAAACCCTTGCGGGCAGGCAGGGAACGTGGAGAGCATGCTGGAGGGATAGAACAGCGTGGCTGACTGACTAGGGCACCAGTGTGTCTAGGATTGCCGCGATGTCGCGTCAGTGATCCACGCGGATTCCGGGAAAAGCCCCGAGCGCGCGAGGATGCGGGCCAGCACGACCGACGATATGTAGAGTGCGGCGGTCAGCGCCCAGCGAGGCTCCAATGCCTTCTTCACAAGGGCGCTGGTCTGGCCCGGTGATCGGGGCAGCCTGTGCCGCGCGCGAACCAGCTGGTTTATCCCCTGCTGCCAGCGCACCCGCACCTGCACCCACGCCCACCACGTTTTCGGCGGAGAAGTCGTCACAAAGACGGTTTCGATGATTGTCTTTTCGCCATCATTCGCGTGGCCTTCAATGAAGGTGTCGTCCGCGATCAGATCGGGAAATTCGCTCCAGCGCGCACGCAAGGCTTCGCTGATGCCGAGGACATGGTGGTAGGCGCTCGATTGGCCATGCGGGAGCGCAAGCCAGAAGCGGCTGAGTGCCGCGGCAGTCGGGCTTGCGCCAGTGAAGTCGAACCGGATCCGGGGTGAAACCAGTAGGGTTTGGTCATTGAGGCCCGCACTCAAGCGAGCAAGACCATCGCCGCTTATCCAAACGTCGGAATCCACATAGAACCGGGGGAAAATCGAGCAGTGCAGCTCGCCAAAACGGATCGCACGCGCCTTGCCCTTGGCGCAGGACAGGATCGTTGCGTGTTCAGAAACCTCGCGTTCAAGGATCGCTTGGCTGTCATCGGTGCAGCCGTTGCACACGAAAACGATCTCGCAGCCCGGCGGAAGCCCCGAAACGACGCTTCTTGCCCTTTCGGCCAATCCGGATGCCTCGTTGAAGACCGGGATGACCACGCTGAACGGCTTGTCCGCTTTCGTTACCACGGCATTCGCTTCCAGATCTTCCAGCGTCGCGTGATCCTGTCCGACCATCTTTGCCAGCGGCGACGGTATCGATCGCCATACCAAGGCATCAGGCGCAATCCGTCTTCACCGCGGCTGCGGTAATAATTGGGGACGGGGTGAAAATTGCGCATGCGCAGGTGGAATACATCGAATGCAGCGCTCGCTTGCGGCGGGACGATCCAGCGCCAGTCTCCCGCGACGCGCCTGCCTGCCGCCTGCTCTCGCCCGTGGAAGGTCATGTACTGCGATGCCACCGTATGATGATCGACAATCGTCACTTTCGCGTCGTTGTAGGATGCCAGCACAGCCCGGTTCAGCTCGGTAAGCGCTTCGTCCTTCCAGAGCGGGTTGTGTGAACCCGTCTCAATGCCGAGGGCACGCGCCACATCAGGAAGCAGGTTGTACCGTTTGACATCGCCAAAATCGCGCGAGGCGATCTCGGTGCACAGATAGAAGCCGTTGAACGGCGCGCAGGGATAGTCGATGCCCCCGATCGTAAGGATCATCCCCGTGACGATCGGAACCGTGTACCAGCGGAGCCCCAGTTCATCGAGGCCCGTATGAGCGGGGTGCCTGATTGCGACTTCGCGAACCGATCCCGGCTTCAGGTCATAGCGTAGCCTGCGGTCGGCCTTGTCCCGCAGGAACCACGGCAGGATATCGAAGTGACCAGGCTCCCCCCGAGGCTTCCATCCCATCGATTCCGCAATCCGGGTCACTTCAATATTTTGCCGATCTCCAAGGACAGTGCCGTCGGACAATTGGTGGCAGGCATATTGCGTGAGCTGCTCGCTCTCTATCCAGGCCGGATGTTCGTCGCCTTTAACGGGAGCGAAGACGGAAATTATCGAGCGTATCCGGCCATCCGAATTAGCATCGCGCAAGTGTTGCTCCATCCGCGCCGCGATATCATCGGGCTTTTCGATGTTCCGGCAATCGAAGACTTCGAGGCTTTCCCAATACAGTCGCCCGATGCAGCGCCCGTGGTTTCTCCAGGCCACGCGCGCGCCATAGGCCAGTTCCTGCGGCGTATGCTCGTACCAGCCGAACTTGGAAAGCGACCGCCGGACGTCGGCCCATCGCCGGGCGTGATCGGCTGCGCTTGCGCCAATGCTTGCGTAATACTCTTCAAGAAAGGCCCGCGCTTCCTCCTTCCGCTCGCGCTTGGAAATTCTGCGAAAGCGCCGGTGCAGCGCTCCACCTTGCGATGCATGAGAGAAACGAAACCGGGAAGCTTGCCGCCGTATCACATCAAACCGTCAAACTGTCTCGCCGCATCCCTTAGCGGACGCTTGTTGATGGCGTAGACGGCGTTCAAGGCTCTACGCTTGGCCCGGCGGTAATCTTTTGAACGAGCATCGCGGTTGCGGTAGATCGCGCGCCCGCGCTGGGTGTCCAGCCTGATGATATCCAGCGGTGTCCTGGAATTGCGCACATCGTTCCAGATCGGCGTGTCGGGCAGGAGCGAGAAATCGTTGAACCTCACGCGGTCGAGGTATGCCGCATTCTCCTCGAGGAAGTTTGCCGTTTCTTCCATGTCCTCGGCAGTTTCGCCAGGAAAGCCCTTGAACATTGTCGCCCTGACAGAAAGCCCGGCCTGATGGGCATCCCTGATGAATTGTCGGTTGGCCTCGACCGTGCAGCCCTTGTTCGCCGCGTCGAGGATGCGCTGGCTGCCGCTTTCGAGACCGAAGGAAATGCGCCGCATGCCGCCGTCTACCGCGGCTTTCAGATCCCTTGCAGACAGGCCGTTGTCCTTGCGCTGGTCCACATGCACCGTTCCCACCCATTCGGCGCCCTGGACGTATTTCTGGATGTTCTGCGAAATGCCGCGCAGCATATCCGGCCATGAATTGAGCTTGAGGTCGAGAAACAGGAAATTCGTCGAATTGTGCCGCCGTGCTTGTTCCTGAATTTCCAGCAGGACATTCTCGACGCTTCTTGTCCTGAAAGTTCTGCCGGAGACTGAGATCACGTCGGAACAGAACGCACATTTGTCCCATTGGCACCCACGCCCCGTCATCACCGGGACAATCCGGTTGGGATAGCGATCCCACGGGAAATCGCGAAAATCGGGGATCGGAGTGTGATCGAGATGCCTCAAGGGCGGTGCCGGTGGCGCTCGTTTTCCATCGGGCAGCGTCACTCCGGGAAAGCGGGAGAGGTCCTCTCCGGACATGGCGGCATCGACGATATCTCCGATCGAGAGATCGACCTCGGCGCCGACTATTCCGACAAGGCCGCTGATCTGTCGCCACTTGTCGAGCACGGCGCCCTGATTGAACATCGGTCCACCGACAAGCACCGGGATGCCTCTTTTGCGGGCCTCTGCGGCGATATCTTCGACGGCCCTGAACTGGTTGAAATAGGCTGACAGCAGCACGATGCTCGGGCGTTGATCAAGCGCGTCGATAACGGCTTGGCGCGTGATCGAGTTTGGACGCTCGATCCAGCCGAGCCGGATCTGGCGCATTGCGTCTCTCGCTCGGAGTGCGGGGCCGAAATCGGTCAGGTGCATGAGTCTTGCGAGATGGTCGAGCAGGTTCTCCCTCCGCTCCCGCTCGCTTGCCGGCGCGTCGAAAGCTAGGGGTGAGAGGATTGAGACGTTTCGGCCAGCGGCGCGCAGGCTCGCAGCCAGCAATCCTACGGCAAGGGTCGGAAAATTCGCGAAGACGTTGAGGTCGACGATGAGAATTCGCCTCTCATCCGACAGGCTCTGCGGGCCAGCGAAATCAACTCCATCACGTCCAAGTTGAACGTGAACGCGGTCTACCCTTTTCGCCATCGACCCTTCGACCCCCTAGTCGAATCGTGATGCGGCCCACGGCAACATAAGCGCAATCACCCGGATAATTCCACCGGCGGGTATGGATCAGTTAAGCCGGAAACCGGGCGCTTACTTGAATGAGTTGTGAGATGAAGTGGCTCCCCGAGTTGAATCAAAGGGTGCTTTCGGTGCCATTCAGTGACGGGCAATAAAACAACGAAAATACAGATGTCTAAGGCGGATATGTAATCACTATCGGCCATTGCCATTCATTCACAGCCGCCCTAGAGTGTGGGGAAGGATGTGGGGAATGACATGGGAAAATTGACTGTTGCCAAGGTGCGAAACGCCAAGCCGAGAATTGGCAAGGATGGCCAGCCGATCAAGGCGACGTTTCAGGATGGCCAAGGTCTGTTTCTGAATTGTGCGCCAACCGGGGCAAAATCTTGGATTCTGCGAGTGCAGATAGACGGCAAGCGGCGCGACATTGGCTTGGGTGCCGCCGATGTGGACAACGCGGGGCGCGATGCTTTCGGCCCCGGTGATGATCGGCTGGATGATGCTTCGCTAATGCTAAAGCGCTCGCTCACCTTAGCCGAGGCTAGGGAGAAGGCGGCGGCATTGCGAAAGCTGGCTAAAGCGGGGGCTGATCCGGTGCTGGAGCGAGACCGCAAGCGCAAAAGGGTGCCGACCTTTGCTGAGGCGGCAAAGGCTGCCCATGAGGCGCTTAAACCGGGTTGGAGCGTCAAGACAGCAAAGGCCTTTGAAACCTCGCTCAGAGACCACGCCTTGCCAAAACTGGGGGCTTTGAAGGTGGACGCGATCGGCAGTGCCGAGGTTATCAGGGTGCTTTCCCCGATCTGGAATGACAAACCCATGATGGCCCGAAAGGTGCGCAGCCGCATTGGCCAAGTGTTAGCCTTTGCTAAGGCGCAAGGCTGGCGGACCGAGGCCCTGCCCGATGTGCGGGAACTGCGCTCGGGCCTTTCGAAGCAAAAGAAGGGCGGACACTTCGCGGCCATGCCGTTTGCCGAGGTGCCAGCATTTTTTGCGAGTGAGTATGCCAAGGACGCGGCGGCCAGCCGATCGGCCATGCTTTTTACCATTCTGACTGCCGCGCGTTCTGGCGAAGTGCGGCAGGCGACATGGGAGCAAATCGATCTGGAGGCGCGCACTTGGACGCGCCCTGCCAGCATTATGAAAATGGATGTAGGCCACGTTGTTACGCTCTCCGATGCGGCAGTGGCGTTCCTTGAGGCATACACCCCCGAGGATATGCGGGAAGGGCTGATTTTCAGGGGCCAGCGCGGGAAGCCTCTAACCGACATGGCGCTTTCAATGATCCTGCGCGACACTGGCCAAAAAGCGACCGTGCACGGTTTCCGCTCGTCATTCCGGGACTGGGCAGCCGAAAAAATGCCGACAATTCCCGCTATGGTTGCGGAAATGGCGCTGGCTCACAAAGTCGGCACTGCAACCGAGCAAGCCTATCTGCGCAGCGACCTTCGCGACATGCGGCGCGCGCTGATGGACGCTTGGGGCCGCCACGTCGCTCCGGCGCTTTCCGGCATGTCTGATAATGTTTCGATGATTGGCAAAGCTGTCGGTTGAAAGCTTACGCGCTCACACCGGTTCAATCAGAGGGAAAATCAATTCTCCGACCTCACACTCCAAAGAGGAGGACGCGCTGTAAAAGTCAGTGCCATCTACTGTGTGCATGCCTAACGGATGGTAATCATCGTTCTTGTCTACGTGGCAAAGAACTGCCGATTTGTGATGGTCAAGGCATGTCCTGAATAGGTGCGCGATCCCGTCAAAACTACCTATGTCCTCGCGATAGAGAGAGCCCGAAAGATAAGTGTCTAATAGAACCGCGTATGTCTCACCGTCGACTTTTGCAAGCCGAGGGTCACGCTGAAAATAAACTAATTTAGGTTCCTCTTGACCCGACATACATCATCGTCCCGAATTGTCTCGGGGAAGGATAGCAAAAGATGATGTGTGGGCCAATCAATCACTTGGCGGCTGGCAGACTGGCGGTTATGCCTTTCTTGAAGGGGTGGCGCATAACCAATGACCGTCAACGATTTCATTGCGAAGTGGGCCGGGGTGACGGGCGGGGCAGAGCGCGCCAACCTTGGGCAATTCATCAATGATATGTGCCAAGCGCTCGGCTTGCCGCTTCCCGGCGTTGCCGAGGGCGGGGTCCTGTCTGATTACCAATTTGAGGGCCCGGTGCAGGGCGGTGGCGCTGGCGGCAATACAGGTGCGATCGATCTCTACAAAAAGGGCTGTTTTGTGCTGGAAGGCAAACAGTCCAAATTGAGCGAAGCCGATAAGGCACAGGCCCAGCTGTTTGATATTGCCGAGACTGCGCCCGTCGCCCCCTCTGGCGCGCGATATGACAAGCTGATGCGTGACGCGTTGGCACAGGCGAAGCGTTACGCTGTCAATCTGCCAGCCGATCATCCTTGGCCCCCGTTCCTTATTGTTTGCGATGTGGGCCGCGCTTTCGAACTCTATTTCGATTTCACAGGCAACGGGCGGGGCTACGCCTATTTCCCGGACCAGCAATCCTATCGCATCGAACTGCACCAGTTTGCCGATCCCGAGGTGCAGGCGACAATCCGCGCGATCTGGACCGATCCTGCCAGCATTGATCCTCGCGCCAAGTCTGCCGAGGTTTCGCGTGAGATTGCACGGCGGCTGGCACAGGTTTCCAAATGGCTTGAACAAATCCAGCGGCACCGCACGACCGAGGCAACCGATAGCGAGCGCAGCCTAGCGATCGAAGAAACCGCGCTGTTCCTGATGCGCGTCATTTTCTGCATGTTTGCCGAGGATGTGGGCCTGTTGCCCAAGGAAAGCTTCACAAAGTTTCTGGAGCGCGCCGTCGAGAATGAGGCGGCTTTCGAACCTGAATTGCAAGACCTCTGGACTGTCATGGGAAGCGACGGGGGCAGGCGCTACGCCTCTGCGATCGGGACAGAGGTTCGCTATTTCAATGGAGGCCTGTTCGCCTCGGCCAAGACTTACAAGCTGTCCAATGCCGATCGGGGCGAACTGTTCGAAGCGGCAAAGAAAGACTGGACCAAGGTTGAACCCGCCATTTTCGGCACCTTGCTGGAACAGGCTCTAACCCCGAGCGAGCGTGCCAAGCTGGGGGCGCATTACACCCCGCGCCCCTATGTCGAACGGCTGGTGCAGGCGACAATCATGGAGGTGCTGGAAGCCGAATGGGAGGCTGTGCAGAACCCCGAAAGCGGCGATGTGTCGCTGGAGGCTGTGCAGGCCTTTCACGATCGGCTTTGCGCGCTGCGCATCCTTGATCCGGCCTGCGGAACGGGCAATTTCCTTTATGTCGCGATGGAAAACCTCATGCGGCTGGAAGGCGATGTGGTTGAACTGATCCGCCAGCTTGGCGGCACGGTGGAGCCGCGCGTAGGGCCGCAGCAATTCCTGGGGCTGGAATTGAACCCGCGCGCTGCCGTTATCGCCGAACTGGTGCTGTGGATCGGCTGGCTGCGCTGGCGCATGAAGAATGATCCAGCCGCTGCGCCAACCCCGGTGTTAAAGCAATTCGGGAATATCAATTTCGGGGGCCACGCAGGCTATGATGCGGTGCTGCGCCGCACCCATACGGGCGAGCCTGATACGGAAAACCCGACGATTCCTGATTGGCCTGAGGCTGATTTCATCATCGGGAACCCGCCCTTTATTGCAGGGCAGGATTTACGGAAGGAGTTGGGGGGCGACTATGCCGAGGCACTTTGGCAGGCTAACCAGCGCGTTCCCAAATCTGCCGATTTCGTCATGCAATGGTGGGACCGCGCTGCACATATTTTGGCGGCGAATGACAGCCCGCTAATCCGGTTCGGCTTTGTCACAACGAACAGCATTACCCAGACTTTCAGCCGCCGCGTGATCGAAAGCTATCTGCAAGAAGGCGCAATTTCGCTGTTGTTCGCGATACCGGACCATCCTTGGATTGAAGCGCCAAAAGGCCACCCTCGCCAGAAGGGCAAGCGCAAAAAAGAGCAAGGGCCAGCTGCTGTTCGCATTGCAATGACGGTCGCGATGGCGGGTGAAACGGAAGGAGCGTTGTCTGCTGTAAGGCGGGAAAGTGATCTCGACACGGATAGTCCCAAAGTGGATTTTCACGCTCCAGTAATGGGCAAAATCAATGCTGATCTCACTTGTGGAACCGATGTAACAAAGGCGGCTCGTTTGCAGGCTAATTTTGGCATTGGTCATGATGGCGTGAAGCTGCATGGCAAAGGCTTCTCTATCACGCGAGCCGATGCCATCACACTGAAGTTAGGGCAGCGCGATGGGCTGGACGCACACATTCGGCCTTATCGAAATGGCAAAGATTTGGCTGGCCGGAACCCGCAAGCGGTTACCGACAAGTTTGTTATTGATCTTTTGGGGCTGGAGGAACGGGAGGTGCGCCAGCGTTTCCCCGAGGTTTATGAGCACTTGCTGGAGACAGTGAAGCCAGAGCGAGACAAAAATCGGCGCGCGACCTATCGCCTAAATTGGTGGGTTCACGGCGAGCCGAGGCGGGAAATGCGACCTGCGCTTGAGGATTTGGATCGCTACATTGGAACAGTTGACACAGCAAAGCATCGGTTATTCCAATTTTTGCCGATCGAATTTATCTGTGATGATGGTGTTGTCATTATTTGCAGTGATAATGCTTTCCATTTGGGAGTGTTGTCATCGGACGTGCATTCAGCGTGGGCAAAGTTTAATTGCTCCGCACTTGGATTGACAGAAAGATACCCAAAATCTTTGACTTTCGATCCTTTCCCGTTCCCCGATGCGACTCCAGCGCAGCGCGCGGCGATTGCCGATCTGGCAGAGGAACTGGACGAAACCCGCAAGCTGGCGCTCGCCGAGGTGCCGCGCCTCACCATGACCGAGATTTACAACCTTCGCGAGCGGCAGCGCACTGGGCAGCTTGCGGACCTGTTAGAAGTAGACCGCGCCAAGGCCGCGCGTGTCGGCATTATCGATCGGCTCCACGAGCAAATCGATGCCGAGGTGGCAGCCGCATACGGCTGGCCAGCCGATTTGCCCCCCGCTGAAATAGTCGCACGGCTGGTGGCGCTAAATGCCGAACGCGCGTCAGAAGAAAAGGCAGGGAAGGTCCGTTGGCTTCGCCCGGATTATCAAGTGCCGAGGTTCGGCAGCAAATAGCGTGGGAATAAATCGCGCCGGATTGATTCGATCCGCGCCTTTGCACGGTTTATCCCCACCGATTCATAGCCGCTTGCCTTCGATTCCAAAGTTTGTTTCTCTATGTTGAATGGACGCAAACGAGCGTGTTTGCACCCGTAAACAGCTAGGAGAACGAACATTTTGAAGGCTCAATAAACGAAACCCCCGCCAAGATGGCAGGGGCTCCGCGCGAAAGATTGGCGTCTCATCGCTCGGCAGTTTCTATCCATTTCGGCGGGCTTCGACAACCGCAAATATGTTCGCTGACGGACCTCAGGGTTCGTGGGCGAACGCTAACATTGGATAGAACACAATGTCGAATACCTCTCCAAATCTCGAACCCTTGGCCTACAGCATTTCGGACGCTTGCCGCGTTTCCAGCATAGGCCGAACCCGCCTTTATCAGCTGATCGGCGAAGGCCGACTCGAAGCCCGAAAAATCGGGAAGCGAACGCTGATCCCAGCCGCAAGCCTGCGCGCCCTGATCGAAGGGGAGGCGTAAGCAATGTCGAACAAGAAAGAAAAAACCCCGCTGGTGGCTGCCAGCGGGGCTTCACGCGATAGCTTTGGTGGCCTTTCGCACGATCCTTCTAGCCTTGCGCTCCAGCGCGCGCAATTCCTGATGATGGCCCATTCCATTCGCCCTGACATGGCGGTGATGCTTGGCGCGTTGATCTTTGAAGGGGGCGCGCAATGACTGATGCCCGAGAATTGACGCTGGCGCTCGGCGGGCGCTGGCATGGCCGCTACGGTGTTGCACCTTGCCCTGTTTGCCAGCCGCACCGGAGAAGGGACCAGAACGCGCTTACACTGTCAGATGGCCGATCAGGCTTGTTGCTCCATTGCAAGCGGGCGGCTTGCGACTTTTGCGACATTCTGACGGCGGCTGGACTGCGGGCAGGCGATTATAGCGCGCCTGATCCCATCGATCTGGCCAAGCGCAAAGCCGAGGAAAAGGCAAAGGTTGCCCGCCGTGCTGACGCGGCACGGAACGTCTGGAGCGAGGCCCAGCCGATCGATGGCACCCCGGCAGAGGCGTATCTGAGAGGGCGGGGGATTAACTGCCCGCTGCCCGATCAGCTGCGCTTTCACCCGCAATGCTGGCACGGCCAGAGCAATGCGCGCTACCCGGCGATGGTGGCGCTTGTCGAAGGCGGGGAAAGCTTCGCGGTGCATCGCACTTTCTTGCGACCTGATGGCGGCGGCAAGGCAGGTTTGCCGGGCGGTGACAAGCTTATGCTCGGGGCAACCGCTGGAGGCGCTGCAAGGCTCTGTGACGGCGCGGGGCGGCTTGTCATAGCCGAAGGCATAGAAAGCGCCCTGTCGCTTCTCTGCGGGCTTCTGGCGGGGCCTTTGCAACTATGGGCCGCGCTTTCCACCAGCGGGTTGCGCTCACTGAGATTGCCCGAGCAAACCGGGCAGCTTGTGATTGCAGGCGACGGAGACCAGCCGGGACGCGCGGCGGTGCACGCATTGGCTACCAAGGCACATGGCCTCGGCTGGTGCGTGTCGCTGATCGATCCGGGCGATGGCTTCGATTTCAACGACGTTCTGACCGGGAAGGGGGTGGCAGCATGAGCATGCAACCTAACCTTGTCGAAACCGTGTTCGAAGCCGAGGGGCCGCAGCCACTTGTGCGTGAGATTCCCCCGGGCGCACCCTATCCCGTTTCCGCTCTGGGGCCGCTTAGCGCGGTTGTGGAGGCGGTGAAGGGGGAAACCTTGGCACCCGTCGCGATCCCGGCGCAATCCGCCCTGGCTGCTGCCTCGCTGGCGGTGCAAGGCTTTGCCGACGTTGAAACCTTGGCAGGGGCGCGTCCAGTGTCTCTGTTTGCACTGACAATTGCCCAGTCAGGCGAACGCAAATCCGCCTGCGATCGGCCATTTCTGAAACCAATACGCGCGCGCGAGCGCGAGGCTGGAATTGCCTATCGGGCCGACCGCGAGGATTGGCTGAGGCGGCATGCAATCTGGAAAGCGCAGTATGAAGGCGTAATCGCGGGAAGCCGCAAGAAGGGAGACCGTGCGGCAGCGGAAGCCGAATTGCGCGCGCTTGGTCCAGAACCAAAGCCCCCCACCTTGATCGATAGGATTGTCAGCGAACCGACATTCGAAGGCCTCACAAAGCTGTTTGCCCTTGGCCAGCCGAGCCTTGGCCTTTTTTCGGACGAAGGAGGGCAGTTTCTCGGCGGGCATGCAATGAATACCGACAATCGGCAAAAGACGCTTGCTGCGTTCAATGCCCTTTGGGACGGTCTTGCGATCAAGAGAACGCGCGCTGGCGACGGGCACCAGTCCCTAACGGGAAGGCGATTGGCTATTCACCTTATGGTGCAGCCAACCGTTGCGCGTGCTTTCATGGCCGATCGGCTGGCAACTGATACAGGGTTCTTGGCTCGTTTCCTGATTTGCGAGCCCCCGAGCGCGATCGGCACCCGTCTGTATGCCAACTCCAAAGCAAATGCGCCTGTGCTGGCCAGCTTTGAAAGGCGGTTAGGGGAAATTCTGCGAACCCCTATGCCTATCGACCCGGAAACAGGCGGAGTGGAACCGCGCTGCCTTTCGCTGAGCGCAGAGGCGCGGGAACTGCTGGTGCAATATCATGATCGGGTGGAGCGCTCGCAAAGGCCCGGTGGCGATATGGCACACCTAACAGGAACGGCCTCCAAATCTGCCGAGCAAGCGGCGCGGATTGCCGGAGTGCTGACACTGTGGAGTGATCTGCAAGCGCACGAGGTTGGACCTGTTGCGATGGCTAATGCGATCGAATTGGCGCGGTTCTATCTCTTGGAAGCTTCACGGCTGGCCGAGGTTGCGAACGTCTCAGCAGAAACCGATCGGGCCGAGCAACTTCGCCGCTGGCTTATCGAGAATTGGCCGGAACCCGATTTGTTGGTGCGTGATGTGCAGAACCGTGGACCAAACGCCTTGAGGGAAAGGGCTAGGGCTAGGGCAGCCATTCGCCAGCTGGAAGAAGTCGGGTGGCTAGTCCCGCTTAATCCGGGAACTGTCGTGCGCGGTGCCAGACGGCGCGAAGCGTGGCGCGTAGTGCGATCGGGCAGCGTTACTGAGTGAAGCCTAGGCCGCTGCGACAACTGCAACAATCGCGACAAACCGCCAGCCGAACTGGCCCATGTCGCACAAGTCGCGGTTGTCGCAGCGGTGCCAGATTGTTTGAGAAAGGTTCAAAATGCCGAATAACAAGCGAGCAAGCAAAGACACCAAGGCCAAGGCGGTGAACGTTCTGAACGCCAAGGCCAAGGATGGTGAGGAACGGGAAGCGACCCTTGCCAGACTGGCCCTAAAGCCGGGTGTGAGACACGCGACAATCGGAAACAGTTTTTCGTCCAGCCTCTTTAGCGAAAATCACGCCTTGGCGATCAATGCCAGCACCGCCGTTTTTGGCGACGCGATGGCCAGAGCGCGCGACGGCGACAAGTCACTGGCGAGCGACATACTCGCTGCACAAGCGGTGACACTGGACACAATGTTTACCGAACTGGCTCGCCGATCTGCGGTGAATATGGGCGAATATCTCGATGCCAGCGAACGCTACATGCGGCTGGCGCTCAAAGCTCAGGCCAATTGCCGCACAACGCTGGAGGCCTTGGCAAAGCTGCACCAGCCGCGAGAGCAAACCGTCAAACACGTTCACGTCAATGAAGGCGGGCAAGCTGTTGTCGCCGATCAATTCCACCAGCACGGCGGGGGGAGTGAAAATGGAAAATCAAACGAACAATCCCATGCAACCGGAGCGGCTGGCGAAAGCCCCGCGATGCTTGGCCAAGACCCGCAAGGGAACGGAGTGCCAATCCCCAGCGGTGAAGGGTCGGAAGCGGTGCCGGATGCACGGCGGGACAAATCCCGGCGCACCTAAGGGAAACCGCAATGCGTGGAAGCATGGTGGACGATCGGCGGAGGCAGAAGAGGCGGCACGCTATTTGAAAGCGATGGCGCGGTTGGTTGCGAAATTAGAGGTTGAGTGACTGCAATGTCCTAGACAGCGCAGCGCGCAGGCCTACCCAAGCACCGAACGGCTCAACGGCATGAACTTCCGCGTCAACCACACGCCGACTAGCGAGGCCAAGAAGGCACCAGAAGCGGTGATAATTGTTTCCGGTCCTGAGATGCGATTGAAGACCCCCAATGCGGCTATATGGACCAGATAGACGCCCAACATGCACGCGGATACGTTCTCCACGTTTAGGCTTATCCTCGGCAAAAGGATGGCCGCCATTACCGCACCTCCGCCCAATGCGTAGGGCAAGCTGACACCGCCAATTTGCCAGAACATACAAACGCCCAAACCGAGCGCGGATATGGCAATTCCAGCCCTAGTCCGGAACGCTATGCCTAGCAGCGCGGCTGGGATGGCATGTAGAAATTGAATTAGTGGAGGGTCAAAGGAGAGCTGTATTTCTCTCCACCATGGGGTCGCGGCTAAGAATGCAAAAGCCAATAGAGAACAAACGAGCGGCAAATGCTCTGAGCGAAGTTTCGACACCACGACGTTGACCACGAAGATAAACGGCAGAAACCATAGGTGCGTGCCGTAGAGCGCGGATTGCAAAGGGGTTAGGCCGTCATGGAACGGGTTGCCGTCGGCGGCAAACCTCCAAGCAAAATAGAAAATCGACCAGAACAGCCAAGGCACTAAAACGCGCTTCGCCAGTTTGGTTGCATCGCTGTTTGCGAAGTATGTCGAGAGGGCTGTGAAAGCGATTAGCCCAGAATAGCCTATGGCGGCTCCGGGTGCACCTGAATGGAACAGCACGATTCCTAACGCCGAAGCGATGCGAACCAATTCAATGTTTTGATTGCGAGCCATCGATGGCCTAGCCTATTTCCCGGTTATGAAGCGATCTTTGGTGCTTACTACGTTGATGGTTGTCCTTGCCGGGGCAGGTGCAGCCGTCTTGCATCAGGCTCGCAATATCGACCAAATCCCCGACGACAAGTTCTATCGTGACAAGGTCGCATGGTATCAAGCAAATCCGGCCTCGGGCCGTGTAGTAATACTGGGCGACAGCATAGTTTGGCGAGGTAAGTGGGATCAGGAGTTGCCAGAGTGCGATATGGTGATGAGGGGTGTTGAGTGGGAAACCACGGCTGGCCTTCTTGCGCGGATAGATGAAATTACACGCGTCGGAGCAGATACCGCTGTTGTCATGGTTGGAACAAACGATTTGGCCTACAGTCAGGATGACCACGCGATCTTTGAAAGATACCGCCAAGTCATCAACCGACTAGACCGAACTGCCAACGTGATTGTCGTTTCCACAACCTTGCGCGATGCCGAACAGAATGACGCTAACGCTCGGATCAAAAAATTGAACAGCGCGCTTGAACGCGAATGCAGCTCCGGCTCTTGCACCTTCATGGATCTCAACGCCGAGATTGCCCCAACTGGCTATCTACTGCCCGAATACACAACCGACGGGATTCATCTCACTCCGGCGGCTTACGAACGTTGGAGAGACATACTGGTTGGCTCGATTGATTGTTAAACCAAGTGAGAAGGGCGGAAGAGGTGCTGTAGGTAAGGCGGGACAAACCGGGTTGCGCTTAAAGGTAAGAGCAACGCTTGGAAGCACGGTGTGCGATCTGCCAAAGCTGAGGCCGCGACACGTTACCTAAAGGCTATGGCAAAACTGATTGGCCAAGATGAGAAAGGCTAATCTGTTGCTCAGATGTGGGGAATAACGTGGGGAAGGCCTGGCGCGTATCGCTGCAAGGCTTTGAAAAGTAATGAAAATTAAAGGAAAAATGGCTCCCCGAGTTGGATTCGAACCAACGACCAAGTGATTAACAGTCACCTACTCTACCGCTGAGCTATCGGGGAGCAGCTTCCCAAGCGGTATGGAGGGAAGCGAGAGCGCGCGTATATGAGTCGAGCGCGGGCATTGCAAGACCCCTTTCGAGGAAAAATGACGCCCGGAAATCAATCGACCGCAAATTGCTCCGACACGATCCGTTCGGCTAGCGATTGGCCCGGGTCGAACAGCAGTTCCAGCTCCGTCTCATGGCAGATCCGGATCTCCACCTCGGCGATGTCGCGCAGTTCCTTCTGGTCGGCCACGGCGGCGATGGGTCGCTTGACCGGTTCGAGCACGCGGAACTTGATCGGCATTTCATCAGGCAGGATCGCGCCGCGCCAACGCCGGGGGCGAAATGGCGAAATCGGGGTAAGGGCGAGCATCCCGCTGTCCAGCGGCAGGATCGGGCCGTTGGCGGAGAGGTTATAGGCGGTGGAACCCGCAGGCGTCGCCACCAGCACGCCGTCGCACACCAGCTCCTTGATCCGCACCCGGCTGCCGACGGTGACCTCGATTTTCGCCGTCTGACGGGTTTCACGCAGCAGCGACAATTCGTTGATCGCGCGCAAGGTGTGGGTCGCACCATCTTGCGTCGTGGCTTTGATTTCGAGCGGGGCGATCGTTTTGCCGCGCGCCTTGTCGAGCCGTTCGATGACGTCGAATCGTGAATGAAAGCGGTTCATCAGGAAACCGACTGTTCCGCGGTTCATCCCATAGGCGGGGATGACACGCCCTGATTCGAGCATGTCGTGCAGGATGGTGAGCATGAAGCCGTCGCCGCCAAGCACCACGGCCGCGTCTGCCTCCTCTAGCGGAGCCCATTCGCGTTGTTCGGACAGCATCGCATGGGCTTCCTGCGCGCGCGGAGCATCGGACGCCAGCAGCGCGACCTTGCGAAAGCCGTTGCGTTCAGCCTGTGTCGCCGGTGAAGTTCCCATTCACGCCCTTTCGCACAAGGTTTCCCTTGTTTCCGCCTTACCCACGCGTTCACTTTTGTGTGGATACAATAGCTGCGCGCCCCCCCTTGCGCATAAATCGCGCGTGTGATGTTCCAAAACTGGGCGGATTGCAATTGGATAGAGCAAATCGTGCCGAGTGGCTCTAGATGGAGGGAAATGGACAAAGGGCCCACATCAATCGGAAAGACGCTGTCCGGCTCGCTGCGCGAGGCTGGGGGAGAGCCCCTGCGCGGTGCGTTTCCGGGTGTGAAGGCATCCGCGCTCGAAACCGATCTGTTGCGCGCGCTTGACCGGCGCGAGATCGAAGTGCTGTTCCAGCCGCAGTTTTCCTGCCGCACCGGCGCGGTCGTCGGGGCGGAGGCGCTGGCGCGCTGGCAGCACCCGACGCTGGGGGAAATCGGCGCGCGCGATCTGTTTGCGATTGCCGAACGCGCCGCGCTGGTCGCCCCGCTTTCCCGCCATGTCGTCGCCCGTGCGCTGGAGGATGCATCGCACTGGCCCGACGAACTCACCGTATCGCTCAACATCACGCCCGAGGAACTGGGCGATCCGCGTTTTGCCGCCGATTTCGCCGCCGTCATCAGCAAGAGCGAGATCGAGCCGCATCGCCTGATGCTGGAAATCACCGAAGACCTGCTGGTGCACAATCTGGCGCAGGCGTCGGGCGCGCTTGGTGCGTTGCGGGCGCTCGGTTTTCGCACGGCGCTTGACGATTTCGGCGCGGGCTTCTGCAATTTCCGGTACCTGCGCGAATTGCCGCTGGACGCGATCAAGCTGGACAAGATCATGGTCGATGGCGTTCCCGGCGATGCCAAGGCGCTGGAACTGGATGTCTACGCCGAAGGGATCGAAACCGACGTACAGCGCGCAACAATCATCAGCGAAGGCTGCGATTACTGGCAGGGCTTCCTGCGCGCCCAGCCGATGAAGAGCGACGATGTTCTGGCCTTGTCCAAGACCGCAAGGGGTGCGGGGCACGGGTAGGGGCTGGCCTACTTCGTCGGCGACCCTCGACTTAACGACAGGCCGGTTGCGACTTCAATCTTGTCGACTATCTTTTGCGCCACGAGGCTGGAATACGGGCTGCAAATGACAAGATCATCGCTCGCCTCAAGTTCTTCCAATGCGCGCGTGACCGTATCGATCAGCGACTCTTGGTCGCCTCTAGCGGTCTGATTTTTCGCTTCCTTAAGGAAGAATCCAAGCAAGTCTGAATTCGGAACTCGACCCACAGATGGATATTTGTCTGGGAACTGATCGATCTTTCCAGACCATGTCAGATGCACCCAGAACAGGTTCCGGATGTTATCCGTGTCAGCGACGATCACATCATCGGAGCCGCTGTGCCTTGCGATGACGATGAGCGTGTTTGCCCAGGAACTGAGAAAATGTTCGGGGCCGATTTCGCTTCTGAGTTCAGATGTGAAGAACCGCGAATGCTCTTCGTCGAGATATTGCCACGGACACCCCTCGGGTATTGGAACCAGCCCGGTGAACATCGTATTCTCCCTTTCCGGGTATTTGACGGAGCCCTTTTCCCGCTTCTTCCCGTTCTGCACAATCCCACTTGGCAGCTTGGTCACTTAGAACAGGCCGTTCAGGCGGTTGTCCCGATCTCACCCAAGCGCGGTTGCCGACTTCATGGCGGCATGGCTAAGGTGCCTCTCCAGCGATGGGGGATGCCATGAATGTATTGAGAGCCTTTCTTTTCAGCCTTGCTGCATTCGTGATGCAAGCCACCCCTGCGAGCGCGCAGGACGGTGACAGGTTGCTGCTGAACAACGTCCGGATACTCCACCTCGAAGGGGAACATGCCCGGCTGGTTCCCGAAATGGCCATCCTGATCGCGGACGGCAGGATCGTTCGGATCATGCCGACCGATCAGGTCGAGACCCAAGGCGCAACGACGATTATCGAAGGAGACGGGCGGGTGGTCATGCCCGGGCTCGTCGACATGCATGTCCACGTCTGGGATCGGCAATCCCTGGGCGCCTATCTGGCGGCTGGCGTTACAACGATCCGCAATGCATCGGGGATGCCGTTCCATCTGCGCCTAGCACAGGAAATCGAGCAAGGGGACGTGATCGGCCCCCGGCTGATTACGACAGGGCCGATCCTGAACAGTCCCGGCCCTAATGCGCAGATCAACCATCAGATGATTGCGACGGCTGCGGAAGCGCGAAGTGCCGTGCAGCAACAGCACGAGGCCGGATATCGCAGGATCAAGGTGCATTCGAACCTCACCCGCGAAGCCTATGAGGCAGTGCTGAGCGAAGCGGATCGGCTCGGGATGACAATCATGGGGCACACTCCCGAAGGCGAGCGAAAGGCTGGAATGCCGTACCAGCTCCCTTTCGACATAGCCTTCGGTGAAATTCTGGATGATGGCTTTGTTACCATTGAGCACGTCGAATCGATTGTGTGGCATGGATTGCGGGATCGCCACGATGAAGCGGCCGGGCGTGCGCTTGCGCGCCAGATCGCCGAAGCCAAGGTGCCGGTCGATCCGACCCTGCTGGCATTTTACAACCTGCTCAGGGTGGCAGAGACCCAAGGCGCTTATCTTCAGCGACCGGGGACCGAGATGCTCAATCCCTTGCTGGTTGCACAAAGCCAGGCGGAGTATGATCGCTGGGCCAATGAGGATGTGGAACGGAACCGCGCGGCGTTCGAATTCTACAAGTTCATGGTCCGCCAACTCGCTGATGAGGGCGTGCTGCTTGTCGCAGGAAGCGACGCCGGGATATTCACCAACGTGCCGGGAATTTCGCTGATCGAGGAACTCGAACTGCTGGAGGAAGCTGGACTCGATATCACCAGCGTTCTGCGTGCAGCCACGATCAATCCCGCGATCGCCTTGGGCCGGCAAGACGATGTGGGGCTGGTGGTCGAGGGTTACCAAGCCGACCTTATTCTGTTGGACAGCGACCCTACGGAAGATATTGCCGCGCTCCGGTCGGTGTCTGGCGTTGTCGCCGGGGGAAGATGGCTCGACCGGGCATCGCTGGACGCGCAGTTAGCTGAAGCCGCGAAGCACGATGTCGAGCGAACCCAACGCAATCTGGTTGAAGCCCTTGTCGCACAAGGGGTGGACCCGGCAACGCTGGGTCTTTGACGCCTCTAAGCTGCTTTTTTGCGCGCTTTGCGCACAATCCCGCTTAGTCCTTTGGTCAGCTGGAACAGGCCATTCAGGCGGCTGTCGGGATCGCCCCATGCACGGTTGATGACCAGCTTCATGTCGGGCCGCAGCTTGGCGGTTTCGGGGCGGCTCTGGTTCAGCCGGTCAACATAGGCGACAAGGCCCGGGCCGTCGGGGAAATCGTCCTTGTGGAAGCTCACCAGTGTTCCGCGCGCGCCGACGTCGATCTTGGCGATGTTGGCGGTGATCGCCTGATGCTTGATTTCGATCAGGCGGACGAGGTTCCTGGTCGGGGCGGGCAGGTCGCCGAAACGGTCGATCATCTCGGCGGCGAGGCTTTCGATCTCGGCCTTGTCGCGCGCCTGGTTGAGACGGCGATAAAGCGCCATGCGCACCGCCAGATCGGGGACGTAATCTTCCGGGATCATGATCGGCGCATCGACGGTGATCTGCGGGCTGAAGGCATCCTGCGCCTTCTCCAGCCCCATTTCGCCCGCCTTGGCAGCCAGGATCGCGTCCTCAAGCATCGACTGGTACAATTCGAACCCGACTTCGCGGATGTGGCCCGACTGCTCGTCACCCAGCAGATTGCCCGCACCGCGAATGTCGAGATCGTGGCTCGCCAGTTGGAACCCTGCGCCTAGGCTGTCTAGATCGCCCAGCACCTTGAGCCGCTTTTCCGCGACTTCGGACAATTGCACGTCCTTTTCATGCGTAAGATAGGCATAGGCGCGCAGTTTCGACCGGCCGACACGCCCGCGCAGCTGGTAAAGCTGGGCAAGGCCAAAACGGTCGGCGCGGTGGATGATGATGGTGTTGGCGGAGGGAAGGTCGAGCCCGCTTTCGACGATGGTGGTCGAAAGCAGCACTTCGTACTTGCCTTCGTAGAACGCGCTCATCCGTTCTTCGATCTCGCCTGCGCCCATCTGGCCGTGGGCGCTGATCGATTTCACTTCCGGCACGTGTTCCCGCAGCCATTCTTCGACGCCGGCCATGTCGGAAATGCGCGGCACCACGATGAAGCTTTGCCCGCCGCGATGGTGTTCGCGCAGCAAGGCTTCGCGCATCACCATGTCGTCCCATTCCATCACATAGGTGCGCACCGCGAGGCGATCGACCGGCGGGGTCTGGATGGTGGAAAGTTCGCGCAGGCCGCTCATCGCCATTTGCAGCGTGCGCGGGATCGGCGTGGCGGTGAGCGTGAGCATATGCACATCGGCGCGCAGTTGCTTCAGCTTTTCCTTGTGGGTGACGCCAAACCGTTGTTCCTCGTCCACGATGACGAGGCCGAGGTTCCTGAACTCGGTTGATTTGGACAGGATCGCGTGAGTGCCGACGACGATGTCGATATCGCCCTTGGCCAGCCCCTCGCGCGTCTCTGTCATTTCCTTGGAGGTGACGAGCCGCGACAGCCGTCCGACTTTTAGCGGGAAACCGGAAAACCGTTCGGCAAAGTTCTGGTAATGCTGGCGGGCGAGCAGGGTGGTGGGCGCGACCACGGCGACCTGCTGCCCGTTCATTGCCGCGACGAAGGCGGCGCGCAGGGCCACCTCGGTCTTGCCGAAGCCGACATCGCCGCACACCAGCCGGTCCATCGGCCTGCCGCTTTCCAGATCGCGCAGCACATCGGTGATGGCCGCGTCCTGATCCTCGGTTTCCTCCCATGGGAAGCGATCGACGAATTGGTTGAAGCTGGCTTCGTCCGCTGCCAGCACGGGCGCTTTCCTGAGAGCGCGCTGGGCCGCGATCTTCATCAGTTCGCCTGCGATGGCGGTGATGCGTTCCTTCAATCGGGCGCGGCGTTTCTGCCATGCCTCGCCACCCAGACGATCGAGCGGAACCGCATCTTCGGACGATCCGTAGCGCGACAGCACGTCGATGTTCTCGACCGGGATGAACAGCTTGTCCCCGCCTGCATATTCCAGCGCGACGCAATCGTGCTGGCTTTTGCCAACGGCGATGGGTTCAAGACCGAGGTACTTGCCGATCCCGTGTTCGAGATGGACGACCAGATCGCCCCGTGAAAGCGCCTGAAGCTCGGCGAGGAAGGCGTCGGAATCCTTGCGCTTCTTCTTGCGCCGCACCAGCCTGTCGCCGAGCACGTCCTGTTCGGTCAGCAGTTCGATCGCGTCGCTGGAAAAGCCGGTGTCGAGCGGAAGCACCATCGCCGCAGTTTTGCCTTTGGCGGCCAGGCCGAGCGCTTCCTGCCAGCTGTCCGCCAGAACGGTGGGCGCGCCCGCTTCTTCAAGGATGGAGGCGATGCGCGCGCGGCTGCCGGTGGAATAGGCCGCGAACAAGGCTTTGCGCCCGGCCTTGGTTACGCCCGCGAAATGCTTCGCTGCCGCTTCGTAGACGTTGTCGCCTCGGGCCCGTTCCGGAGCGAAGTCACGCGCGCCCTTGAACCCGAAATCCAGCGTCGCCTCGCCTTCGGGAGAGGCGAACAGGCTGGCACGGTGGGCCTTGGAGTTGGCAAGGCCCGACTGGAATTCGCTGTCAGACAGATACAGCGCATCCTTCGCCAGCGGGCGATAGCTGCCGGTGCGCTCGCTCGCCACGCGGCCGCGCTGTTCGTGATAGTCGGAAATGTCTGACAGGCGCTCTTCCGCAGCGCCAAGCGCCGCCTGGTCGATCACGACCACATCATCCTTGCCCAGATGATCGAACAGTGTCGCCAGCTTGTCTTCGAACAGGGGGAGCCAGTGCTCCATCCCCGCCAGTCGCCGCCCGTCGCTCACCGCCTCATAGAGCGGGTCCTGCGTCGCCGCCGCACCGAACATCTCGCGATAGCGCGAACGGAAGCGCTTGATACTGTCTTCGTCGATCAACGCCTCCGACGCAGGGAGCAGCAGATGCGCGTCGAGCCGCCCGGTGCTGCGCTGGGTCGAGGGATCGAACAGGCGCAGGCTTTCCAGCTCGTCACCAAAGAAATCGAGCCGCAGGCCTTCTTCCAGAGACGACGGGAAGATGTCGACAATTGACCCGCGCACCGCGAATTCACCGTGATCGATCACTGTATCGGTACGGGTGTAACCCTGACGCGTCAGCAGCGCGGCGAGGCTGTCATGCCCGATGGTTGTGCCGGGCTTGAACTCGCGCACGCTTTCCCGGATGCGGAACGGCGTCAGCACCCGTTGCAGCGCGGCATTGACCGTCGTGACCAGCAATTGCGAGGACGAAGACGGTCGCTGGAGCCGGAACAGCGCCGAAAGCCGCGCCGCGCTGATCGAGAGGGCGGGGCTGGCGCGGTCGTAGGGCAGGCAGTCCCAAGCCGGGAATTCGAGCACTTCGACTTCGGGTGCAAAGAACCGTGCGGCCTCGGCCACGCTGCGCATCGCGGCATCATCGGGCGCGATGAAGACGGCGCGCTGTTTTGCCGCGCGCGCCAGATCGGCCATGACCAGCGGCTGCGCGCCGCGTGCGAGCGACGACAGGGTCAACGGCGCGTCGGCGCGCAATATGCGGTTCAAATCGGGCATGGTCAGGTCAAAAGGTCGCAGGCGCGCAGAGAGTTCCCGCGCTTTCAGAAAAGAACCGCGCCCTAGCTTGGAATATCGACGTAATCCAGCTTCTGCATCTTCTGGATCAGTTCGCCCTGAAACCGCTTTGGCACAGGTTGCGTCTGAAGCCCCCATGCCATCACGTCGACGTCATCTTCGGCCAGCAGGTCTTCGAACCAGTCCATTTCGGCTTCGCCCCATTCGGCGTGGTAGCGATCGAAGAAACCGCCGATCATGTAGTCGGCTTCGCGGGTGCCCCGATGCCATGCACGGAATTTGGCGCGGGCGAGACGGGTTTCGAAAGTGGGCATATCCGACATGGCCGGACAGGTAAGACACTCGCGCCAGCCGTGCAACCGGGTATAGACTGCGATCATGCGTCCAGAGGTGCTCAATCCGATCTTTGCCGAAAGCCAGACGCTCGACGGTGTCGGGCCGAAGCTGGCGAAGCCGCTTGAGAAGCTCGGCCTGACGCGGGTGAAGGATGTCGCGTACCATTTGCCGGAACGCTTCGTTACCCGGCGTGCCATCGCCAATCTCGACGAAGGGGCGGAGGGCGAACAGGTTATTATCGCGCTGACCCCGACAGAGCATCGCGCATCGCGCAACCAGCGCGGGCCCTACCGGGTGCTGGCCCAGGACGATATCGGCAATATCTGCGCGCTGACCTATTTCGGGCGGGCGTCCTACACCGCGAAAAAGACCTTGCCCGTGGGCGAGAAACGCTGGGTTGCCGGGCGGCTTGATCGCTATGGCGACATGCTCCAGATCGTCCATCCCGATCATGTCGAAGACAACAGCGCCGCGCATATGGGGCGGCTGGTGGAGCCGGTCTATGCCCTGTCCGAAGGGCTGACCCAGCCCAAGGTAGCAGGGCTGGTCGCGCAATCGCTCGATCGCCTGCCCGACCTGCCCGAATGGATCGAACCCGGCCAGTTCGAGCGAGAGGGTTGGCCCGCATGGCGCGACGCGATCAAGCTGGCGCACCAGTCCACCAATGAAAAGGCGCGCGACCGGTTGGCCTATGACGAATTGCTCGCGAACAGCCTCGCGCTGCTGCTGGTCAAGGCGGAGGGGCGCAGGCGCAAGGGGCAGGCGCTGATTGGTGACCGATCGCTGCGCGACCGTCTGCAATTGCCGTTCGAGACGACGGGAGCGCAGAAGCGGTCTGTCGCGGAAATCGAAGGCGACATGCAGCAGGAAGCGCCGATGCTGCGGCTGCTGCAGGGCGATGTCGGCGCGGGCAAGACGGTGGTGGCGCTTGAGGCGATGCTGATAGCGGTGGAGGCGGGCAAGCAGGCCGCTTTGCTCGCCCCGACGGAAATCCTCGCGCGCCAGCATTACGAGACGCTGAGCAAGATGGCTGCCCCCACGGGCGCGGAAATCGCTTTGCTGACAGGCCGTGCGAAGGGGCGCGAGCGCGAAGGGCTGCTGATGGGGCTGGTGAATGGCGAGATCGACATTCTCGTCGGCACGCATGCCATTTTTCAGGACAGCGTCACCTATCGCGATCTCGGACTTGTCGTGATTGACGAACAGCACCGCTTCGGCGTGCAGCAAAGGCTGGCGCTGGCGGGTAAGGGCAGGCGGGCGCCGCACACCTTGGCGATGACGGCAACGCCGATCCCGCGCAGCCTGACGCTGGCGCAATATGGCGAGATGGATGTCAGCCGCCTCGACGAGTTGCCGCCGGGCAGGCAGGCGATCGATACGCGGGTCGTCGCGCAGGAACGGCTGGAGGATGTGGTTGCCGGGGTGGAACGTCACCTCGCCACCGGGCAGCAAGCCTATTGGGTGTGCCCGATGGTGCGCGACAGCGAAGTCGCCGATATCGCCGCGGCGGAGGCGCGCTATGCCTCGTTGAAGGAGCGGTTTGGCGATGACGTGGTGCTGGTCCACGGACAGCTGAGGCCCGAGGTGAAGGACGCCAATATGGAACGCTTCGCCAGCGGCGGGGCGAAGCTGCTGATCGCGACCACGGTGATCGAAGTCGGGGTCGATGTTCCATCCGCGACGCTGATGGTGATCGAACAGGCCGAACGGTTTGGCCTAGCCCAATTGCACCAGTTGCGTGGGCGCGTGGGGAGGGGGAGCGAGAAATCGGTCTGCCTGTTGCTGCGCGGTGGGGAGCTAACCGAAACCGGCAAGAAGCGGCTGGCGCTGATGCGCGAAACGCAGGACGGCTTCCGCATCGCCGAGGAAGACCTTGAGCTGCGCGGTGGCGGCGAATTGCTCGGCACGCGGCAATCGGGGGAGGCTGCGTTTCGGATTGCCGCTCTGGATCAGGTGCAGAAACTGCTACCCGCAGCCCATGCCGATGCGCGGCTTTTGATCGAGCGTGACGGGGGCTTGACCTCTCCACGCGGCGAGGCGGCGCGTATCCTGCTGTATCTGTTCGAACGCGATTGGGGCGTGCAATTGCTGCGTGGCGGGTAGGCTGTTGCGGCCTCTGTCAGAAGCGGGCGTTCACACCATCGCGGGCCAGTGTGCGGGCCAAGGCATGACAGGCTTCGTCGATTGTCTTCCAGCACTGCTCGAATTCTTCGGAATCGCCATAATACGGATCGGGCACCGACTTTCCCTCGCGCCCCTCGACAGCATCAAGCAGCAAGGCAATGCGAGCCGTGCCGTGTCGCGGAGCGCGCGCCTTGATCCCGGCCATGTTGGCGGTATCAAGGGCGAAGATATGAGTGAAATCGAGGAAGTCCATTTCAGTCAACTGGCGCCCGATCACTCCGCCGATGTCGACGCCATTGGCGCGAGCAACAGCAATCGCTCGCGGATCGGGTGCTTGCCCGATATGGTAATTGGCAGTCCCGACGGAATCGACGATGACGTCCAGACCGATTTTGGCAGCGGCCGATTTCAATGCGCCTTCGGCCATGGGCGAACGGCAGATATTGCCGAGGCAGACGAAGAGGATAGATGGTTTGCTTGTCGAAGCCTGCAACATATTTGCGTTGTACCGCAAGATTGATCGCTTGGGCAACAATTAACATACTGAATTTGGAGTAAATATCGGATGCGTAGAATTGTTTGCAGCCTTGCCCTGGTGGCACTTCCCGCATTTCCGGCACTCGCCGGCCCGGTTGAGGATTACGAGACGCTGCGCGAAGAAGTTTGGGAGGCGGCGCTCGACAGTTCTCCGATGCTGGCGACCAGCGTCGGCGACCGGCGGGGTGACGGGAAGCTGGGCGATCTGTCGCTTGCCGCATATGATCGTGAAATCGCTGAAGCGCGGGCTTTTCTTGCCCGTCTTAATGGCATTGATGCCGAACAACTCCCGGTCGATCTCCAGATTGATTACGCGGTGCTGAAAAGCAGCTTCGAAGATCAGATAGAAGCCAGCGCCTTTGATCATTCGCGCTACATCCTTTTCACCAATCGCGGCGGCTGGTTCTACGGCTTTGATTCCATGCCGTATCGCTCGCCCTTGTTCACGCAGGCCGATTACGAAAGTTACGTTGGGCGGCTCGAAGGGTTCGAGGCCTACAATGCCGATGGTATCGCCCGCAGCCGCGAAGCGGTGGCGCGCGGGCTGACGCAGCCGTGCGAGCCGATGCAGGGCTTCGACAACGGCATTCGTCAGCGCGTGGTGGAGGATTACACGAAATCGCCGCTCTGGCGCCCCTTCGCCGGGGAGCGGCCCGCATCAGTGAGTGAAGAAAACTGGACTTCGCTGAAAGCCCGCGCCCAAACCGCGATCAGCGGCGGGGTGCTTTCAGGGTACAAGGCGTTCCTCGATTTCTACACGCAGGAATACGCGCCCAATTGCCGCAGCGGCACTCCGGGCGTGATGGCGACGCCGGGCGGGGCCGAATATTACGCCCACCGGGTCAAAAGCTTCACCACCACCGACATGACGCCGGAAGAAGTGCACAATCTGGGGCTGTCCGAAGTCGCACGTATCCGGGCCGAAATGGAGACGGTCGCGGCAGAGGCCGGGTTCGACACGCGAGAGGCCTTCATCGAGCACCTGCGCACCGATCCGCAATATTACATGACCGACGAGGACGAGTACCTGCGCTACACTCAGGCGCTGGCGAAGCATATCGACGGGTTCCTGCCGCAGCTGTTCGGGCGGCTGCCGCGTCAGCCCTATACCGTGCTGCCGATGCCTGCGGCCGTCGCGCCGGGCAACACCACGGCCTATTACGAGCCGGGTTCGCTCGAAAACGGGCAGGCGGGGATTTACCGGCTCAACATGACCGAACTGGACCAGCGGCCTCTGTGGGAACTTCCCGCGCTGGGCGTGCACGAAGCGGCGCCCGGCCACCATCTCCAGATCGCGCTGCAACAGGAGCTCGACATTCACCCGCTGCGCGCCAACGGCACCTTCTTCACCGCCTTTGTCGAAGGCTGGGGCCTCTATTCGGAACGGCTCGGGATCGAGATGGGCCTTTATGACACCCCGGCCAAGCAGATGGGGCGGCTCAGCTATGAAATGTGGCGCGCGACCCGACTGGTGGTCGACACCGGGCTGCATTCAAAGGGCTGGAGCAAGCAGCAGGCGGTCGATTTCATGACCGAGAATACCGCGCTGTCGGCGGCCAATATCGATGCGGAGGTCAATCGTTACATGACCTGGCCGGGTCAGGCGCTGGCTTACAAGGTGGGCGAACTGAAAATCCGGGAACTGCGTACCCGCGCAGAGGAAGCGTTGGGCGCGAATTTCTCGCTGCGCGATTTCCACGATACCGTGCTGGAAAACGGCGCCATTCCACTGTCCGTGCTGGAAGAGCACGTTGATCGCTGGATCGCGGCGCAACTGGCCGTACAGGGCGAGTGATCAGGCGGCCTTGGCGGGGAGGGGCTTGGTCGAAGCCAGCACCTCCTCCGTCAGGCGGCGGATATTGACCTTGGCCTTGAGCCGAGCACCCAGCAGCGCGGTGCCTGATACCTTGCGCTGGACGAACAGCGTTTCGATCGGCGGGAAAGCCCAGGTGTCCTTGTCCTTGGCGATTTCCATGCCTTCTTCGCGCAGCAGCGGGACAAAGGCGCGGTCGCCAAAGTCGAACGGCTTGTCCTCGCGCATTTCGTTGATCACGATGTCGATCATGCGGTTCACCCGCTCCGGGTGCTTTTCCGCGACAATCGGCATCATGAAGCCGGATTCGATGGTTGCCGCTAGCACTTCCTCGCGATTGCCGTTGAGGCCCGCCTGCAACATCTTGCGATAGCCGTTCGACACATCGGGATCGACATCGCGGCAGGCACCGAAATCGAGCAGCACGATTTCCCCGGTCGAAGGGCGGAAGCGGAAATTGGCGAAGTTGGGATCGGTCTGCATCACCCCGAAATCGAACAATTCGCGCGCCACCAGTCGCATAAGCCGCTCCATCGTCGCGTTGCGCCGCTCGGGTGTTTCGTTTTCGAGTTCCTCGATGCTCACGCCTTCCTCGAAACTCATGGCGAGGATCGAGCCGCGCGTCAGCCCTTCGTGCAGGCGCGGGACGACGAAGCCTTCGATGCCGGAGAGCCTTTCGCGGTACATCTCCATCTGTGCGCCTTCGCGCTGGTAGTCGGCTTCTTCGTGCAGCTGTTTCTTGGCTGCGGCGAGGAGTTTTTCGATCTCCAGCTCAGGCGGGGCGAAACCGGCGACTTTCAGCAGCGTCATCACATTGTCGACGTCACTGTCGATGCTCTTGGCAACGCCGGGATATTGCACCTTGATCGCCAGCAATTCGCCATCGCGGGTCAGCGCCTTGTGCACTTGCCCGATGCTGGCGGCGGCAATGGGGCGGGGGTTGAACCAGCGGAACTGCTTGCGCCAGTCCGGCCCCCATTCGCTTTTCAGCACCTGATCCAGTTGCCGCGTCGGCATGAAATTCGCCTGATCGCGCAGAGTGGCGAGGATTTTCGACAATTCGGGCGGCAGGAAATCGCCTGCATCCAGGCTGATCATCTGCCCCATCTTCATCGCCGCGCCACGCAGGTGCGACAGGCGATCGGTCAGCCGCTGGACATTGCCCGGCGTCAGGATCAGGTCGCGCGCCGAAATCCTCTCACCACTGGAAAGCCGCCGCGCGCCCTCTGCGGCCATGCCGCCAGCGACCCCACCGACCAGCCGCCCGAAAGTGCCGATCCGCGCCAGCCGTCCCGACGGCACGGCTTTTTCGCGTGACCGGTCTGCGGGCTTGTCGTCGAAATCGGGAATGTCGTCTTCGGCCAAGGTGAAGGGTCCGTTTGCAAGGGAGGTAAGGGGACAACGGGCATATGGGGCCGCCGTTCCGCCAATTCTAGCTGATCGAAAGCCCGCCATCGACCGGCAGGCATTGTCCGGTGATGTAATCCGAATGCGAGGAGGCAAAGAACACCGCCAGCCCTTCCAGCCCTGCATGATCGCCGGGGCGGCGCAAGGGAATGCGCTGCGACATCCATTCGGCAAAGCGCGGGTTGGCTTTCGCCGTGATGTCGGTTTCGTAATAGCCGAAAAGCAGCGCGTTGGCGGTGATGCCATAGCGCGCCAGTTCGAAGGCCGCGCCGCGGGTCAGGCCGTTCACCGCCGCCTTGGACGCGGCATAGTCGGAGCTTTTGTTGACCCCCATGATCGATTGGCCGGAGGATGTGACGATCAACTTGCCGCCTGCATCGCCGTTTTCGGCGCGTTCGATCATGTGGCGGGAGACGTGCTTGTAGACGAGTGCGGGGCCGCGGGTGTTGACGGCAAAGGTCGCGTTCCAGCCTTCGGCGGTGATGTCAGGAATCCGCGTTCCCGCGCCCGAAATTCCGGCATTGGCAAAAGCGATGTCGACGCGGCCGAACACGTCAAGCGTGGCGCGCATGGCCTCTTCGATATCCGATTCCCGAGCGACATCGCAGAGTTGGGTGAGAACGCAACCGCCGCCAATTTCGCTAAGCTCTTCGAATGCGGCGTTGTTCTTGGCCTCGTTGCGCGCCCAGATCGCGACATTCGCGCCCGCTTTCACAAGCCCGCGCGCCATGCCAAGTCCAAGGCCGCCATTGCCGCCGGTGATGACCGCGACGCGGCCAGAAAGATCGAACAGGTTCATGGCCACGGGTTGGCGCAAATCGCCCCGGCTCGCAAGCTTGGCGGGAACTTGCCCGATTCCCGCAGGTTTGTGCCTGCATGGACGGACAAAACAGCCTTACTCCCGCTTCGCGCTGGCTCGGCTATGCCGGGCTGCTGCCCCAGATCATCTGCGTTGCACTGGCCGCTATGGGTCATGACTACGCCTATACCGCTCTTGCCGGAGGGTTCGCCTATGCGGCTGCGATTTTCAGCTTCCTTGGCGGTGTGTGGTGGGGACAGGCCATCGCCACGGGCAGGGGCGGGGCGGGGGCCTATCTGATTGCCGTCATGCCTAGCCTGCTGGCGGTTGCGTTGTTCCTGCCGTGGACGTTCGGGTGGGAATGGCCCGGCCCGGCGCTGATGTATCTGGGCGCGCTGATAATTGCGTCCCCGTTGGTGGACCGCGCGCTGGGATACGCCGCGAAGGACTTCTTCAGCCTGCGCGTGCAGCTTTCCACTGGGCTCGGGTTGCTGACAATCGCGCTGGGCGTGATTGCCGACGCGATTGTCTGATTTCCGCCTATTTGTTGACCTTGAAGACGTAGACCGGGCCAAGGTCCACTTCCTGCACGGTTCCGCCGAAATACAGCTCCAACTCGGCGCCGCCTGCGCCGTAACCGCGCGGAGCCTTCGTCTCGATCTTGATCAGCTGCCATTGCGGGCCGATGCGGAACCGGTTTGAGGCAAAGCTTTCAAACGGCGGCGAAGTCCCTTGAATGCGCGATGCGGCAACGGCGCGCCCGTCTTCGGTCGACGCGCTGATGGTGCGCGCGGCAATCGCGATAACCAGATCGTCGCCTTCGTTGATGGTGCGGTTGATCGGCACGGTCGCGGCCAGATCGGTCAGGTTCGATGCCGGATCATCCACGGTAAAGCGGGTGGCGCGCATCATCCAGATTTCGCGCTCCTCGCGGCTTTCGTGCCTGCCGGTGGAGCCGCCGAACTTCCAGAAATTCTGGCCCGGGTCATTGATCAGCGTGCCTGTCCCTTCGAGCCCTTCGGGCATTTCGAGGTCGGGGATTTGGAAGCTGGCCGCCGCCACGGTTACCGGCCCGGTCTCGGCGATCTTGGCGGCGCCGCTGACGACGATGGCCTGCCCGATTTCGATAATCTGGCGCGAGCGTCCGAATTGCAGGGCGATGATCCCGTCGTCCGAACGCAGTTTCTGTTCGGCGGTGGCGGTGACTTCGTACCACTGCCAATCCTTGCCGATGGTGAGCGTCTGTTCGCCAAAGCCGGGATAGGGTTCGACATTGCGCTGAAAGCGCACGCGCACCACGCCGTTGCCGTCGGGCTCGTCGCTTTCGATGGTACGGGCGTAGAACCCGACAGTTACCGTCTCGCCGCGATCGACCGATTCGGTCAGCGGGATATTGGTGCCCGCCGTGTAGATGAATTCCGCCGCACGTTTGACCTCGAACCGCCGTGCCGCCCCGCCGCCGGGGATCGATTCATCGACGATCGAGGACGCTTCGAGATCGGCACCGTAGCTTTGCCAGTCGATACGGGAGGGATCGTTGACGAGATCACCGGGCAATTGCGCATCGAGCGCTTCAAGCGCGGCGCGGTTTTGTGCGCCCAGCGGTGCAAGAGCGATGGCCGAAGTGCCCAGCAGCACGGCTGCGGCCAGAGTTGCGACTTGTGTCTTCATCGTAATCCTCCCCAGGTTCCGATCTGTTTATTGAGTCCATGCCTTTTGACAGGCTGTGTTGTCCATTTATGAGAACGCTATCAAGATTTGCTGTCGAAAACCTGATGCGTATGGTCTCGCCGATTGCACGGTCATGAATGAAGCGGATGAAGCGGGGCTTCGGGCTTTCTCAAAACCTTTCAGCCCCACTTGTGTGTCGTTGAGCCCCCTCAGGCGGCCTTTGCCGGGCAATAGCGTGCCAGATAGTCGCCATGCCCCGGCATGTGCTGCACCAGGAAGCGGATTGACTGTTCCATCTCGTCGATTTCGCGGCGCGTGGTGGCTATATCGAGCGAATCCGCCATCGGATTGTGGCCCGTCATGGCGATGCCCTGACCCATCATCACCGCTGCCCAACTCGTTTCGGTGAACAGTTCGTCTTCCTCGCGGAAGATCTGACCGTTGGCCTTGAATATCTCGACCTTCTCGGTGAGCGTATCGGGCACGTCCATGGTGCGGACATAGTTCCAGAAGTCGCTGTCGTCGCGCGTGGTGGCGTTATAGTGCAGGATCAGGAAATCGCGGATGCGCGCGTACTCACGCGCGGTCAGGCGGTTGAACGTGTCCTGCTGCGCCTGTGTCACCCCGTCGAGCGAAAGCAGCGACAACAGCTTGTCCACCCCGGTGTTGATGAGGTGGATCGAGGTCGATTCGAGCGGCTCCATGAACCCCGCGGCAAGGCCCAGCGCAACGACGTTCTTGTTCCAGAACTTCTTGCGCCGTCCGGTGGTGAAGCGCAGGAAATTGGGTTCGGCCTGCGGTTTTCCGGCGATATTGCCGAGCAGGATGTCGAGCGCCTCCTGATCTTCCATGTAGCTGCTGCAATAGACGTGGCCGTTGCCGTTACGGTGTTGCAGCGGCACCTGCCATTGCCATCCGGCGCTGTGCGCGGTGGCGCGGGTAAAGGGTGGGGGCGGACTGCCATCCTCGCGCTTGCAGGGCAGGGCAACCGCCCGGTTGCAGGGCAGCCAGTGGGTCCAGTCCTCATACCCGGTTTCCAGCGCCTGTTCGATCAACAGCCCCCGGAAACCCGAGCAATCGATAAACAGGTCGCCCGCAATCTCGCTCCCGTCGTCCAGCATTACTGAAGTGACAAAGCCGGTTTCGCTGTGGAGATTCGCATTGCTGATGCGCCCCTCCTGCCGCACCACGCCGCGAGCTTCGGCGTATTTGCGCAGGTAGGCGGCATAGCGGCCCGCATCGAGGTGATAGGCGTAGTTGACCGGCGGCAGATCGTCGCGCTGCTTTTGATAGTCCTCGCTGCGCATGAACTTGCCGAAATAGGCGGCCATGGTTTCTACGTTGAAGACTTGAATCGGGCGCTTGTCCCCGTCTTTGGCGAATTTGTGCCAGATGTGGTGGAAGGAAAGACCGCCCATCGTGTAGCCATAAGCGCCGAACGGGTGGATATAGCTGTCGCCGCGCTTCCCCCAGTTCTCGAACTGGATGCCCAGTTTGAACGTGCCGCCCACTTCGGCGAGCATTTCCGCCTCGCTGATTCCGAGCAGATCATTGAAGCCCACGAAAGGCGGAATGGTTGCCTCGCCCACGCCGACAGTACCGATCTGCTCCGATTCGATCAGAGTAATCCCCAGATCGCGGTTGGTCTTGAGTCGCGACAGGGCCGCTGCTGCCATCCAGCCTGCGGTGCCTCCACCGACGATGATTATTTGTTGAATTGCCATGATTTCCTCTATCCCGCAGGCCGCTTTAGCAGCCCCCGCGCATCCTCTCCACCCGCGCCTCTGTGACTTGTATGCCACAATGCAATGTGAACCTAATATTGCAAGTCTTGAGAACGCTCACAAATGTTGCTACCAGACTTCCAACACGGACGGCAAGAACGCCGCCAGGGGATCTTGGGAGGGGAATTCAATCCATGAATACCAGTCGTACTGCGCCTTCGCGGCGTCTTTTTGCACTCACCACCGCTTCGGGTTTGGCGATGTCCATGGCAATCGCCGGTCCTGCCTATGCGCAGGATGCAGACGAAGATGAGGACGTCACCGAAGTTGCTGAAGCCAGCAATGAGATCGTCGTCAGCGGTTTCCGCGCCTCGCTGGAAAACGCCCAGAACATCAAGCGTGACGCAGACACCTTCGTCGATGCGGTGACCGCAGAGGACATCGGCGCACTGCCTGACCGTTCGGTTGCCGAAACGCTGCAGCGTATCCCCGGCGTCAACATCGGCCGTTTCGAAAAGACTTCCGACCCTGACCGTTTCTCGGTCGAAGGCACCGGCGTCATCATCCGTGGTCTGCCGTTTGTCCGTTCCGAACTGAATGGTCGTGACATCTTCTCGGCTTCTAACGGTGTTGTCCTCAGCTTCAACGACGTTTCGCCCGAACTGCTCGGCCGCGTCGAAGTGTTCAAGAACGTCACGGCTGACATGGTCGACGGCGGCATCGCCGGTACCGTCAATCTCGTCACTCGCAAGCCGCTCGACAATCGCGGCACCCGCCTGTCGGGCACGATCGAAGCCAACGTTGGTGACCTCGCTGAAGAAACCTCGCCGGGCTTCTCGGTTCTCGGTTCGACCACCTTCGAAAATGAAGGCGGTTCGATCGGCCTCCAGTTTGGCTATGCTCGTTCGGAACTGATCAGCCGCACCGATGCGTCGCAGCTGACTGACCCCTGCTATCGCGCAGACACTCTGGACGGTCCGTGCTTCCGCACGACTTCGGTGAGCTCGGGCGGCGTCGGAGATCCCACCGGCTTCGATTCGTCGAACTTCCCACCTCCGGGCACGGTCATTGCGCCCAAGGGTGCGGGTGTCCGCACGACCGGACTCGAGCGTGATCGTGAAGCGTTCAACGCTGTCGTCCAGTACGAAAGCCCAAACCGCGATTTCCTCGTCACCTTTGAATGGCTGCGTTCGGAAACCAGCTTCGCCACTGACGAAGCCGCGCTGCTCGCGCTCGTCAATGACGATGCGCTGTTCCCGGTCCCGGCGGCAGGCACGACTTGGGAATTCGACGAAAACGGCATTTTCCAGCGCGGCATTCTCAGCCAGCGCATCGGCGATGCCTACGCCAACCCGTTCGGTCGCGGCGGTATTCCGCTCGAATCGCTGCGTTTCCAGCGTGATACGCTTGCAACCACGCAAGATTTCTCGATCGACATCGATTGGGAAGTCACCGATCGCTTCCGGGTCAACTTCGAAGCGCAGCGGATCGAATCCGACCTGCGTCAGGACTCGATCATCGGCGTAATGAGCAGCTGGGCGAACATTGCCATTGATGCTTCAGGCGAGACTCCGCAGGTCGAATTCCTCGCGCCTCCGGGGGCTCCGAGCGATTACTTCACCAGCGGCCAGAACACCTATTACTGGTTCCTGCTCGACTCGCTCGCCCGCAACGAAGGTCAACTGGAAAGCGCGCGCTTCGATGCCGAATACGACATCAGCGACACCGGCTTCTTCAAGAGCGCCCGCTTCGGTGCTCGCTGGGCCGAGCGTGACCGGATCACCCGTGACACCAATTTCAGCACCTGGGGCAACCTTTCGGCTCCTTGGGCTGGCCGTGCAGGCTGCGCTCCGTGGAACGCGGGTCCGGGCTGTGCTGCTACCGGCGGTTTCCAGCCGGGTCGTTTCTTCACCGGCCTTCCGGGTCAGGAATTCGCGATCGCAGGCGGTGCCTATGTTGATGAATTCCCTGGCTTCTCCAACTTCCGGTCACCCTTCGCAGACGGGTTCCAGCGCGGCAATGCGCCGACCCCGATCGCGGGCGGTGGCGCGTTCTTCTACGGCGGCGATGACTTCCTGGGTGAATACCTCTCGGGCGAAACCGCCAATCAGGCGCGCGAGCTGAACATCTTCTCGCAAACTCCGAACCCGTTCTTCGGCGTTCAGGGTCGTTTCTTCACCGATATCGCCGGCAACACCACGGCTTGCGACCCGTTCTGCCCGCCTGAAGTTTCGGATGTTACCGAAATCACCAAGGCAGCCTACGCCCGCATCGACTACGGCACGGATTTCGACAATGGCTGGAACCTCGAAGGCAACTTCGGCGTACGTTTCGTCGAAACCAAGGTCCGCACCGGCGGTCTGATCGGTTTCCCGAGCCCGTTCGGCTTTGATGACCCCAGCGTCACCAACGGTCAGGGCAACGGTAACGGTATTGTCGAAGTGTCGGAGCTTAACGCTTCCTGCGGTCGTACGCCTCCGGGGCAGACCCTGCCGGGCTTCTGCGGCCTGTCGGATGCCCGCAAACAGGAATTTGCGGCGGCCTTCACCGGCGATCTGGTGCTCGATGATCGCGCCATCACCTTCGATCACTGGCTGCCCAGCTTCAACGCACGGCTTGATGTCGGCGGCGGGCTGCTGTTCCGTGCTGCCGTTTCGAAGGGCATTTCGCGGCCTGACTTGCAGCTGTTCCGTTCGGGCGGTGCGATTGGTGACAACACCAACGACCTGCGCGCCGAAGGCACGCTGGAAACCGGTCCGTTGTTCCAGCTGTTCACCGGCAACCGCAACATTCGCCCGGTTGAATCCTGGAATTACGATCTCTCGGTCGAATGGTATTTCGACGATGTCGGCTCGATCACGGTTTCCGGCTTCCTCAAGGACATTCAGGGTATCGTGAATTCGGGTGTCGATACGGTCGATTTCATTGCGCCGAGCGGCAATCTGGTTGTACCGGTTGAAGTCAACGGCCCAGTCAATGCCAATGGCGGCACGCTCAAGGGCGTCGAAATCGGCTATCAGCAGACTTACGACTTCCTGCCTTCGCCGCTTGACGGCCTCGGGTTCGCGGGGACTTACACCTACATTGATGGTGGTCAATTCTCGAACTCCGATCTGGCGGGCAACACCAGCCTGTTCGCTTCATCGCAGCCGCTTGCCGGGATTTCCGAGCACACGGTCAACGCCACGGTCTTCTATGAAAAGGGACCGCTGTCGATGCGCGCAGCCTACAACTGGCGTTCGGACTTCCTGATCACGCCGCGCGACGACATCTTCCCGTTCTCGCCGATCTGGCAGGAATCGACCGGTCAGCTCGATGCGTCGATCTTCTTCTCGGTCACCGATTACCTGAAGCTGGGCGTCCAGGGCGTGAACCTGCTCGACGAAGTGACCGTGACGAGCCAGGTCGTCGACTTTGACGGAACCCGGATCACACGTTCGGCCTTCCGCAACGACCGGCGTTACACCTTCCTTGCGCGCTTCGACTTCTAAGGGGATCCGTCGAAGCCATCCGAGCAATCGGGCCCAGTAACTGGGTAGGGTGCAAAGGGGAATCTTGCTTGAGGGGGCAAGATTCCCCTTTCTTGGTTGCCAACCCGATGGCACGACGCCATCGGCTGTGGCACAAATCGATATCCCAAAACGAAGCGGGTGATTGCCTGCATCGGCCTTTGCCAATAATCGGGATATCGGGATAAAGGGGAGCTGGTTTGCGCTGAAGGGACGCAGTGCAACCGGTCTGAATTGACGGCGAACGGGACATGGCACGGGGTCGAAACAAGTCGGTGACAATCCGCGATGTGGCGGAAGATGCAGGGGTTTCGCTGCAAACTGTCAGCCGCGTCATCAATGACGGGCCGAATGTCCGTCCGCAGATGCGCGACAAGGTGCAGGCATCAATCGATCGTCTGGGATATGTGCCATCGCTTGCCGCCCAGCGGATGAGCGGATCGCGATCCTACATCATCCTCGCCATCAATGATCGTGAGCGAACGCTGGCCGACTGGCGCGAGAGGCAGGGCACCGACTGGGTCGACCAGATGCTGCTCGGCGGGATTCTGACCTGTTCGAAGCATGGCTATCGCATGATGGTCGAACTGGTCGACACGCATATGGACCATGTCGAGCGCGAGCTGGACGGCACGATTTCGGCGCTTCAGCCGGATGGGGTGATCCTGACCCCGCCTCACTCGGAAAACCGTCTGATCACCGATCTGCTGGAGCGGCGGGGAATTCCTTTCGCCCGGATCGGGTCGACCGAGGATGGGCCGGGCATTCCGTTGACCATGGGCGATGAGGAAGCCGCCCATCAGGCCACGTCGCGCCTTATTGAGCTTGGCCATCGCACCATCGGCATCATTGCCGGCCCGCGCGATTACAGCCTCAGCGGATGGCGTGTCGATGGTTGGCGGCGGGCTATGGAAGAGCATGGCTTGAACGCTGACGGGCTGAGCGAGCGCGGAGATTTTGGTTATGAATCCGGGACAAAGGCGGCCCGTGCGCTGCTGGATCGTAATCCCGGCATCACCGCGATCATCGGCAGCAACGACCAGATGACACTGGCTGCGCTTGAAGTGGCGCGCGACCGGGGGATGCATGTCCCGCGCGATCTTTCGATCATCTCGTTCGACAACACGCCGATCATCCGTTTTTCGCAGCCGCCGTTGACGGCAATCGATCAGCCGATCGCAAAGACAGTTTCGGCAGCGGTCGAAAAACTCATCACGCTTAAGGATAAGCCATACAAGGGCGGTGTGATTGATGTTCCTGCTAGCCTCGTCGAACGGGCTTCGATCGGTCCGGCGCTAAAGGCTGACTGAGCGCGGGGTTGCAGGCAATCGACAGTCCCGAAAATCGCCAGCCGATCTGGTACCTTGCCCTCTTCGCATTGGCCGCGGGGGGAGGAGCAATTGCCTATGTGCCGTTCCTGACGGTCCTGTTGCCGCTCAAGATCACTGCTCTGATGGGGACGGCGGACGTGCCCGCTCTTGCGCGGGTGACGTTCTTCGGTGCGCTTGTCGCCAGCCTCGCCAACATCGCCTTCGGCATCTTGAGCGACAGGACAAGAACGCGCGCTCCGTGGATCCTGCTGGGGCTAGCCAGTTCCAGCGCGCTGCTGATCGCAATTGGACACGCCAGCAGCCTTACCGAACTGGTGATCCTTGTCATGCTTTGGCAGGTGGGGCTCAACATGATGTTGGCTCCGTTGCTGGCGCTGGCGGGGGATTGCTTTCCGGACAGTCAAAAAGGCGTGCTGGGTGGCGCATTGGCGCTGGCGCCTGCGATGGGCGCTGTTGCTGGATCGCTGGTGACTTCCGAACACGTAGTCGATCCGCAGAACCGGTTGCTCACCGTCATTCTGCTGGTGACGCTTTGCGTGCTGCCCGCGGCGCTCGCGGCAAGAAACAGGGTGCGTCCGGAACTGATGGAGGAGGCGCCCCCAACACAAGAGGATACAAGGATCGTCAAGGATCGTGCCACCTTTGCCCGGATGTGGGCTGCGCGTTTCCTTGTGCAGATCGCCGAAGCGGGCCTGTTCGCCTTTCTTCTGTTCTGGCTGCGCTCGCTGGCAGAGGATTTTCACGAAAACACCGCCGCCAACATCTTCAGCATGGTGCTGATCATATCGGTTCCGCTCGCGCTGTTGCTGGGCCGCTGGTCTGACCGGCGCGAGCGCCCGATCATTCCGCTGGCGATCTGTGCTCTTGTGATCACCGCGGGGCTGGTTCTGATGGCATTTGCGCGCGAACTGGATGTTGCGATTGCGGGATATGTGGTGTTTTCAATCGCCGCATCGGTGTTCCTTTCGCTGCACACCGCGCAGACCTTGCGCGTTTTGCCGCAGCCAAGGCACCGTGGGCGCGATCTCGGCGTGTTCAATCTCACCAATACGCTGCCATCGATTGTGATGCCCTGGTTCACCCTGACTCTGGTGCCGGGCTTTGGATTCACAGGACTTTTCCTGCTTTTTGCGCTGTTGGCCGGGATCGCCGGAGCGCTGCTTTTCACCATTCCTGTGCGCCGCTGACACCGCAAAGCTTGCATTCAAAGGCGCGATTTGTAGTATATTGATAACGTTCTCATTTGGGATAAGAGAGCAAAGGTCTTTGGGAGGGACTCTCTGAAAATGCGTAGTAAAGCACGTCTGGTGCTCGCCAGCGCCATCATGGCGCTTGCCGTTTCCGGTTGCAGCGAAGGAAGCCTGCAATCGGCCAGTTCAACACCTGTGGCTGTGGCCGCTTCCACCTCTGTTGAAGCTGACAGCGAAGCCCGCATCGCGGATATCGTTTCGCGCATGAGCCTGGAGCGCAAGATTGCCCAGCTTATCCAGCCGCAGATCAATTCCGTCACGCCGGAGGAAATGCGCAAGTATCGCTGGGGCAGCTATCTCAACGGCGGCAACGGCGGCCCCTATGGCGACGAATTTGCGCCTGCTTCCGAATGGCTGCGGCTTGCGGACGAGATGTGGGACGCATCTACCGCGCCTCTGCCCAATGGCGAGCCGATCATTCCGACCATGTGGGGCACAGACGCGGTGCACGGTCACACCAATGTGATGAATGCGACGATCTTCCCGCACAATATCGGGCTGGGTGCTACCCGCGATCCCGATATCGTGCGCCAGATTGGCGCGGCAACTGCGGTTGAGATCGAGGTTACCGGCATCGACTGGAACTTCTCCCCCACTGTGGCTGTCGCGCGCGACGATCGCTGGGGCCGGACCTACGAAAGCTATAGCGAAGACCCGGTGCTGACCGGACAAATGGGCGCGGCGCTGATCGAAGGGTTGCAGGGGAAGCCGGGTGACGCAGACTTCCTCGCACAAGGCCGCGTGATCGCGACGGCCAAGCACTTCTTTGCCGACGGCGGAACCGATCAGGGTGTCGATCAGGGTGATGTGAACGGCGATATCGAAGAACTGATGGCGATCCATGCGGTGCCTTATCCGATGGCGATTGCCGCCGGGGTCGAGACGATCATGGCCAGCTTCAACTCGATCAACGGCATCAAGATGCACGGCAATCGTGACCTGCTGACGGATGTGCTGCGCGGCGAAATGGGCTTTGACGGGCTGGTTGTGGGTGACTGGAACGCGCACGGGCAGATTGCCGGGTGCACCGTTTCGGATTGCCCGCAGTCGCTGCTGGCGGGCCTCGACATCTACATGGTGCCCGATGATGCGGTGGCGCTCTATGAATCGCTTCTGGCACAGGTGCGCGACGGCACCATTCCCGAAGCGCGCGTGGACGAAGCTGTCACCCGCATCCTGCGCGTGAAGATGCGCGCCGGGCTGCTCGGCCCTGATGCGCAAAAGCCATCTGCACGCCCCAACGCTGGCGAGTATGAAAAGCTGGGTCAGGCATCGCACCGTGCAATTGCACGCGAAGCGGTCGCCAAATCGCAGGTGATCCTGAAGAACGAGGGCGTGCTTCCGATCAAATCGGGCGCGAATATCCTCGTCGCGGGCGAAGCGGCAGACAGCATCGCGCAGGCTGCCGGGGGCTGGACGCTGACCTGGCAAGGTGGGCGCGAGCTCACCAATGACTATTTCCCCGGCGCGACATCGATCTGGGCCGGTATCGAAGAGGCTGCTGTCGAAAGCGGCGGTTCGGCGACGCTTTCAGCCGATGGTTCTTTTGAACAGCGCCCCGATGTCGCCATCGTCGTGTTCGGTGAACAACCCTATGCCGAATTCGCCGGTGACCGCAAAAACATGGTTTTCGGCGATGAAGAAGGGCTGGAACTGCTGCGCAAGTTCGAGGCTGAAGGCATTCCGACTGTCTCTGTCTTCCTTTCGGGCCGTCCGCTGTGGATGAACCGCGAATTGAATGCTTCCGACGCGTTTGTCGCATCGTGGCTTCCGGGAAGTGAGGGCGCGGGCGTGGCCAATGTGCTGTTCGGCGCCGTTCCCGCCACGGGCAAGCTGTCTTTCAGCTGGCCGGCAAGCTGCGAAGGAATGCCGCTGAACGGCCCCGACGGCGCGTTGTTCGCTATGGGATACGGCCGCGCTCTTGATGATCACAGCGCGCTTGGCACGCTGAGCGAGGATTGCGGTTTCCTGAGCCTTTCCGCCGGTTCGGAATGGTATGCCAACGGGCGTCTGGCGGCGGGTGTTTCGGCTTTGGCCGGAGGCAGCGACCTGCCCAATCTGCGCGGCCAGGGCGATGGCCTTGTAGCCCGCGGGATCGACAAGGATCGCCAGGAAGACGCACGCAGCATCACCTTCGGACCGGGCGGCAGTTTGACGCTGAACGGATCGGGCGAGGGCGCGTTCGTCATCAGCTATAACCTGCCTCAGGCTCCTGCGGGCCAGGTGACGATTTCCAGCGGCGGCGAGCCGGTTTCGGTCAGCCCGCAACTGACGATCGCGGCGGGCAAGGGCTGGCGCGAAATGGTGCTCACGCAGGCGTGTCTGGGTTCGTTGGGCGACAGCCTGACGATCGCGACAGACGCTCCGCTGGAACTGTCGGTGGTTGAGATTTCGCGCCGCGAACTGCCCGCCGGCACGCAATGTTCGTTCTGAACGGAACAGTTTGAATGATGATGGCGCATAAGTCGGCGGGGTCTCATTGGAGCCGCCGGCTTGTGTGCTAGTCATCTGAAATCGGGGGAATACGACGCGAGGGCAAACAATCTCGCGCGAGGAGAGGGGATCGGCCGATGACGCTGGAGACAATAGATATCATAATTATCGCGGGCTACGCGCTCGCGCTGCTGGGGATCGCGCTGTTCGTCAGTCGTGAACCGGCAGGGCATGACAAGAATACCGAGGATTACTTCCTCGCCGGACGGGCGCTGCCGTGGTGGGCGATTGGCGCTTCGCTTATCGCGTCGAATATTTCCGCGGAACAGATCATCGGCCAGTCGGGGCAAGGGTTTGCCGTCGGGGTCGCGATTGCGGCTTATGAATGGCAGGCGGCCATCGTCCTGATCATCGTTGCCAAATACTTCCTGCCGATCTTCCTGAAGCGCAAGATCTACACCATGCCGCAATTCCTGATGCAGCGGTATGGCGACGGGGTGAAGAACCTCATGAGCGTGTTCTGGGTCGCGCTTTACACCGCGGTGAACCTTACCACTGTATTGTGGCTGGGCGGGCTTGCCGTGCAGTCGCTGACGGGGTGGAGCGTCATGTCGTCGATGATGGCGCTGGCCGCGTTTGCTGCGCTCTATTCGATCTATGGCGGTCTCAAGGCCGTGGCGCTGACCGACATCATTCAGGTCGTGATCCTGATCCTTGGCGGTCTGGCGATCACCTGGTTCGCGCTTGACGCGCTGCCGGCGGACGGTGCGGTGGCGGGCTTTGGCTATCTACTGCAGGAAATGCCGGGCCACTTCGAGATGATCCTTGAACCCGATCATCCGGCCTATTCGGACCTTCCGGGGATCTGGACGCTGCTGGGCGGTTTGTGGGTGCTGCACTTCAGCTATTGGGGCTTCAACCAGTACATCATCCAGCGCGCGCTGGGTGCCGAGAATCTGGGCGAAGCGCAAAAGGGTCTGGCCTTTGCCGCCTTCCTGAAGATCCTGGTGCCGTTCATCGTGGTGGTGCCGGGGATCGCGGCGGTGATCCTTGCGCAGCAGGGCGTGCTTGATGGAGCGGCTCTGGCCGAGAAATCGGACCGCACCTATGGCGAACTGATGGCGTTCGCTCCTGCCGGTCTGCGGGGCCTCGTGTTCGCGGCTCTGGTCGCGGCGGTGGTTTCGTCGCTGGCATCGATGATGAACTCGATCTCGACGATCTTCACCATGGACCTTTACAAGGCGGCCAAGCCTGACAAGCCAGAACAGCATTACGTGACGGTGGGCCGCATCGCCGCCTTCACCGCCATGGCAATCGCGCTTGTTCTGGCCCGTCCGTTTATCGGCGGGTTCGAAAGCGGGTTCCAGACGGTGCAGGAATACACCGGCTTCATCGCTCCGGGGATCGTGGTGGTGTTTCTGCTTGGCTTCTTTGACAAGCGTGCGAATGCCGCTGGCGCCTTCACCGCGCTGCTCGGATCGCTGGCGGTCAACGTGCTTCTGAAATTCGGAATGCCCGATGTACCGTTCATCATCCGCATCTGGGGCGTCTTTGTGCTGGCCCTGATCGCAGCGATGGTGATGTCGCGGATGACGGCGGCTCCCGAAGAGGAACGCACCGTCAAGCTGAGCGACATCGGTTTTGCGACCAGCACGCTGTTCAACACGCTGGCCGCAATGACTGTCGCCACACTGATCGGGCTTTACGTCTGGCTGTGGTGATCGGCTGACTTGAATCAAAAGGGCCGCGGGTGGATAACCACTCGCGGCCCTTTTTGCTGGTCGGGGAGAGAGGATTCGAACCTCCGGCCCCTGCCTCCCGAAGACAGTGCTCTACCAGGCTGAGCTACTCCCCGACCCAATCGATTCCACGCAGATTCGCACCACGCGGATCGAGGCAAGGCGGGCGCTATAGGTGTGGATAGCGCGGGTGGCAAGCATGCATTTGCACCCTATAAACTTCGCATGCCTACGCCCGCGAATCCGCACCCCGAACAGCAATATCTCGATCTCATGCGCCAGATATGGACCGGCGGCAGCGAACGCGTCGATCGCACCGGCGTGGGAACCCGTTCGATTGCCGGGGTGATGCTGCGGTTTGACCTTGCCGGCGGGGCGATGCCGCTGCTGACGACGAAGCGCGTCTACTGGAAAACCGCCACGCGCGAGATGCTGTGGTTCCTCACCGGCGAAACCAATATCCGCCCGCTGGTGCTGCAGGGGGTGAAGATATGGAACGAATGGCCACACGCCAAATACGTGCGCGAAACGGGCGATGCGATCAGCCTTGACGATTTCGTCCAACGGATTGCCGATGACGAAGCTTTCGCTGCGCGTTGGGGCGATCTGGGGCCGGTCTATGGCAAGCAATGGGTCGACTGGCCGACATATCGCTATCGCAAGGACGGGCTTTATGAAAAGGGACCGGGCATCAATCAGGTGGCCGAAGTGGTCGAGAGCCTGCGCAAGAATCCCGGCAGCCGCCGCCACATCATCGAAGGCTGGAACGTCGCCGAGCTGGACCGGATGGCGCTGCCGCCGTGCCACAAGACCTATCAGTTCCACGTCGCCGGAAATCGCCTGAACTGCATGCTCTATCAGCGCAGCTGCGATGTCGCGCTGGGACTGCCGTTCAACCTGTGGTCGGCCGCGCTGCTTACCCGGATGATGGCGCAGCAAACGGGGCATGAGCCGGGCGAGCTGGTGTGGATGGGGGGCGATGTGCACCTCTATCTCAACCACGCCCATCTGATCGAGGAACAGCTGACTCGCGCGCCGCAAGGGTTGCCCACTCTGGAAATCACGCGAAAGCCCGAAACAATTTTCGATTACCAAATCGAGGATTTCGTGGTGCATGATTACGCGCCGCTGCCCCCGATCAAGGCTCCTGTTGCGGTGTGATTGCGCGTCCTTGACCGCTCCCCATCGGCTGACATAGGCGAGGGTCCAAGAGCACTCTTGGGAGAGCAAGCCTATGGCCGATCCGGCCTCCACAACACCCCCGTCCGGCGACAATCGCCCCGCGCTTGCGCTGCACGTGCCCGAGCCGCGTTCGCGTCCCGGCGACCCGGTCGATTTTTCCGATGTCGACATTGGCGAAGCAGGTGCGCAGCCGCGCCCTGACGAAGGCGCCAAACCTGATGAGATGAAGGATCTCGCCTATGGCCTGATCCGCGTTCTGGGCGAAGACGACAAGGCGCACGGCCCCTGGGACCCGAAGCTTGATCCTGAAACCTTGCGCACCATGCTGGGCCACATGGCTCTGGTGCGCGCGTTTGACGAACGCATGTTCCGTGGCCAGCGGCAGGGCAAGACCAGTTTCTACATGAAGTGCACCGGCGAAGAGGCGACCAGCGTTGCCGCGTCGATGGCGCTGGCCAGCGACGACATGGTGTTCCCGTCCTATCGTCAGCAGGGCATCCTGATCGCGCGCGGTTACCCGCTGATCGAAATGATCAACCAGATCTATTCGAACAAGGGCGACAAGCTGAAAGGCCGCCAGCTGCCGATCATGTATTCGAGCCGTGAGCACAGCTTCTTCAGCATTTCGGGCAACCTTGCGACGCAAACGCCGCAGGCCGTGGGCTGGGCGATGGCGAGCGCGATCAAGGGCGATAGCCGCATTGCTGCAACCTGGGTGGGTGAGGGCTCCACGGCGGAAGGCGATTTCCATTCCGCCTGCACCTTTGCGACCGTCTACAACGCGCCGGTGATCCTCAACGTGATCAACAACCAGTGGGCGATTTCGAGCTTTTCCGGCTTTGCCGGGGCCGAACGCACCACCTTTGCCGCCCGCGCGCTGGGTTACGGCCTCGCGGGGCTGCGCGTCGACGGCAATGATGCGCTGGCCTGTTACGCCGCGCAGGCTTGGGCGGCGAACCGCGCCCGCGCCAACAAGGGTCCTACCCTGATCGAATACTTCACCTATCGCGCGGAAGGGCACTCCACCTCCGACGATCCGAGCGGATACCGCAGCGCGCAGGAGCGTGAGGAATGGCCGCTGGGCGATCCGATCATGCGCCTGAAAAAGCACCTGATCGCCATCGGCGAATGGGACGAGGAACGCCACGCGGCGATGGACCTCGAATGTGCCGAACGGGTCAAGGCTACCACCAAGGAAGCCGAAAAGAACGGCATTCTGGGCCACGGCCTGCACCATCCGTTCCACACCATGTTCGAAGACGTGTTCGAGGAATTGCCCTGGCACCTCAAGGAGCAGGCGCAGCAGGCCACGCGTGAACGCCAGATCAAATGGCCTGATCACCACCCGATGGACGAGGCTGGCAAATGAGCGCCGAGACAAAGACACAGGCGGACGTCGAAGCCACCGCCGAACGCCGCATCAACATGATCGAGGCGATCAACGAAGCGCTCGACATCATGCTCACCCGCGATCCCGACGTGATCGTGATGGGTGAGGATGTCGGCTATTTCGGCGGCGTGTTCCGCTGCACCGCGGGCCTTCAGGAAAAGCACGGCAAGACCCGCGTATTCGATACGCCGATTTCCGAATGCGGCATCATCGGTGTCGCGGTGGGGATGGGGGCCTATGGCCTGCGCCCGGTGCCGGAAATCCAGTTCGCCGATTACATCTATCCCGGCCTTGACCAGCTGATTTCCGAAGCCGCACGCCTGCGCTATCGCTCGGCCACCGAATATATCGCGCCGATGACGGTGCGTTCGCCCTTTGGCGGGGGCATTTTCGGCGGGCAGACGCACTCGCAATCGCCGGAATCGATCTTCACTCACGTCTCGGGCCTGAAAACGGTGATCCCGTCCACGCCCTATGACGCCAAGGGGCTGCTGATCAGCTGTATCGAAGATAATGATCCGGTCATCTTCTTCGAACCCAAGCGTATCTATAACGGGCCGTTCTCGGGCTATTACGACAAGCCCGTGGAGCCGTGGAAGAAGCATCAAGATAGCGTGGTGCCCGAAGGCTATTACAAAGTGCCGTTGGGCAAAGCTCGCCACGTGTCTCAAGGTGAAGAGCTGACCGTGATTGCCTACGGCACCATGGTTCATGTGGCGCAGGCCGTTTGTGAGGCCAAGGGCGTCGACGCCGAAATCCTCGACCTGCGTACGCTTGTCCCGCTCGATATCGAAGCGATCGAGGCTTCGGTGAAAAAGACCGGGCGCTGCCTGATCGTGCATGAGGCGACCCGCACCAGCGGATTTGGTGCGGAACTTTCGGCACTGGTGACGGAACGCTGTTTCTACCATCTCGAAGCCCCGGTCGAACGCGTCACAGGCTTTGACACACCCTATCCCCACAGCCTCGAATGGGCCTATTTCCCCGGCCCTGTCCGCATCGGCGAGGCCATCGACAAGATCCTCAAGGACTAAAGCGCAATGGCGAAGTTCACTTTCAACATGCCCGATGTGGGCGAAGGCGTGGCCGAGGCGGAGATCGTCGAATGGCACGTCAAGGTCGGTGACACCGTTTCCGAAGACCAGCATCTGGTCGACGTGATGACCGACAAGGCGACGATCGACATTGAAAGCCCGGTGGACGGCAAGGTGCTGGAAATCGCGGGCGAGGTTGGCGACGTGATCGCTGTCGGCTCGATGCTGCTTGTGATCGAAGTGGAAGGTGCGGTCAAAGCAGAAGCGCCTTCCAAGATCGAGGAAAAGGCTGAGGAAGCCGCGCCTGAGCCCACTCCCGCTCCTGCTCCTGCACCGCAACCCACGCCTGAACCCGAACCTGCGCCGGCTCCGCAGCAAGAGCCCGCGCCGGCTCCCAGCGCACCCGCAGCAAAGGTCTTGGCCTCGCCCGCCGTGCGCCAGCGCGCCCGCGATCTGGGCATCGACCTTGCCGAAGTGAAACCGGCCGAGGACGGGCGCGTGCGCCACGGCGATCTCGACCAGTTCCTCGCCTACAATTCGGGCGGCGGCTTCAGCGCTGCCGGCCGGACACGCCAGGACGAGGTGGTCAAGGTCATCGGCCTTCGCAAGCGAATCGCCCAGAACATGAGCGCGGCCAAGCGGCACATTCCGCACTTCACATATGTCGAGGAATGCGACGTCACCGCGCTGGAAGCTTTGCGCGCCGATCTCAACAGCGCGCGCGGATCGAAGCCGAAGCTGACGATGCTGCCGCTGCTGATCACCGCGTTCTGCAAGCTGATCCCGCGATATCCGATGATCAACGCCCGCTACGATGACGAGGCAAATGTCGTCACCCGTCACGGCAGCGTGCACCTCGGCATGGCGACCCAGACCGACAACGGTCTGATGGTTCCTGTCATCCGCGATGCGCAGGCGAAGAACCTGTGGCAGCTCGCAAACGAAATCGGCCGCCTGGCCAATGCCGCACGCGATGGTTCTGCCAAGTCGGAAGAGCTTTCGGGTTCGACACTTACGGTGACTTCGCTGGGCCCGTTGGGCGGGGTGGCGACAACCCCCGTGATCAATCGGCCCGAGGTTGCCATCATCGGCCCGAATCGCATTATCGAGCGCCCGATGTTCGTGCCTGACCGCATGGGCGGCGAGCGAATCGAGAAGCGCAAGCTGATGAACATCTCGATCAGTTGCGATCACCGCGTGGTCGACGGATACGACGCGGCCAGCTTCATTCAGGACGTCAAAAAGCTGATCGAGACGCCGGTGCTTTTGCTGTCGGAATAAAGTTCGATTTTTCGCGCAACGGGCCGTTGACACGTCTGACACTCGGCCCTATTTGCGCGTCTCCCAAGAGGCGCTGACGCGTAATTGCGCGGGTGTAGCTCAGTTGGTTAGAGTATCGGCCTGTCACGCCGAGGGTCGCGGGTTCAAGTCCCGTCACTCGCGCCACTTGGGACCTTTTTCCTTCCTTTTGAAAGAAAGACGCCTCAGGCGTCACCCGGCTTTTCGGGGTCCGGATCTTGGGGCGCGCTCCAGCGTCCGGTTTCCATCCAGATCAGGAATCGCTTGAGCGGCAACAGCCAGACGAGGCCGAGGAAGACGTAGATTATGGTCTGCGCCCAACCTGGCCAGTACCGCAGGATGTCAGCCAGATAGACTGCGATCAGGACGCCGTAGATCATGAGGCCGATGAACAGGCCGATGATTCCCACGGGGATTCGCCAGGTCGGGGTTTCACGCATCAGTCGAATTCTCTCAGTTCAGTCCGTAAAGCCGTGTCGGGGTCACCACCGCATCGAGCGGGATATCATGCGGCTCGACCGGCAGATGCTCAGCCAGCTGTACATCCCATGCAAGGCCAATGGCTATCCGGCCCGGATGTTCCGCCAGCCAGCGATCATAATGGCCGCCGCCCTGGCCCAGACGTTCGCAATCCTCGGTAAAACCCACCAGCGGAACGAAAATTACGTCCGGGATCACTTCGGGCGCGTCGTCTGCGGGCTGGCGGATCGCGAAGGGGCCGGTTTCCAGATCGCTTTGCCCGTGCGGGTCCGTGTGCTGGTGAAACTGCATAGGCGCATCGGCAGCGTTGAAACGGGGAAGGGCAATGGTGTGCCCCGCTTCCTGGAAAAAGCGTGCGTATCCGGCGGTGGGTGCTTCGTCGGGCGTCGCTGAATAGAGGCCGATCACCGCTTCGTCGCCAATCTTCGCCAGCAGCGGTGCCGGGGGACGGTGAAACAGCAGTGCACGGATGGATTGCGGTTGCGCGGCCACATGTTCGCGCCGAGCATTGCGCAGGGCCTTGCGGAGATCGGTTTTGTTCAACGCACGGGACATGGATTGCTTCACCTTGTTCGCAAAAACGTGTTGGGAAACGGGCCGCGCGGGCCGCAAGCTCGGCAGGGCGAGCGAAAAACAAATTATGACGGGACCACCATGGGTCGTTGCCGGGAAATCCTCTGACGCCGAAAACGTCAGGTGGGCGCCGTGTACCCAAGCCGCCGGGACGAACCCGTCAACTCAGGCAGGGACAGCTCCCTTGGATTGCTTATAGCCTCAGGGATATTCTGTGGCTCGTGCCGGGCAGCCCCGCCAATCCTTCACTTAGGCTGCTGGCGCGCTTCCTTCAAGCGCGCTCGCAGTAGATTCGGCGCGAAGGGCAAGCGTTTCGAGCTTTTCCGCCAATGCCTCGGCCAAAGCGGCATCCTCTGCCGGACCGCCGAACAGATCGTGCTGGTGGCGCGAGCGTTCCTGCAATTCGGCAAGATCGGCCTTGAGCTTCATGTTTTCCTTGCGGGCGGCTTCTTCCGCTTTGCGCAAGGTTTCGATCTCGGCCCGCAATTCGGCCTTGCGCGAACCGGATTTGTCGCGATCCGCCTCGCTGTCCTGCTGCGCTTTCTTCAGCGCGTTTTCGGCGTCATCGCGGGCCTGCTGCAGTTGCTGACGCGCCTCGGCGACTTCGACCTTGGCATCGCGCGCGGCGCTGCGGGCTTCGTCCAGCTCATCCGCCATGAACAAAGCGGCAAAAACGAGGTTTTGTGCTTCGAGAGCGGCACGGGAGGTGCCGAGCTTGGCGTATTGCGCGTCGATCATCGCACCCAGTTGCGCGACGCGTTCTTCTTCGCCGGGGCCGCAGGCGATGGAATAGGTTTGCGGGCCGATCTTGATCCTGACCTGGCTCACTGTTCGAGTTCCTCGATCAGGGCATCAAGTTCGCCAATCGTATCAGCCACTTCTTCGCGCAATCTTTCATGCGCGTTGACCAGTTCCATGACGCGCGACGATCCGGGCGAGGCAGCGGCTTCGCCCTTGCTTGCCTCCATCCGGGCGCGCGCGGCATCGATCCGCTCCATCGCGGAGCCGATGCGGGCCATCGCCTGATCGATCCGGGTCGCACTCATGGCGCCAGAAATACCAAGATTGGCCGCCTTCGCAAAGCCTTGGGCACTCCTGTTGATAACTGGTCTGCAAATGGCCGCTGCTGTTGCCCTTCGGGAAAGGGTGAGGGGTGAGTGTTGACCTCGGGGAAGCGCTCGGCAATGGCACTTTGCGACAGCCTCGGCAGTACGAATCGAGGGCGCGGAACAAACCGTGCAGTCGCATAAAGGCGTAATGAAAAGCGCCAGCAGGAGGAAATTCGCGCCATGACGATCGACCCAGCCCGCCTCCAGCCGATGGCAAACGCCATTCGCGCTCTTTCGATGGACGCGGTCCAGGCGGCAAATTCGGGCCATCCGGGTATGCCGATGGGTATGGCGGATGTCGCCAGCGTCTTGTTCTCGCGGCATCTGAAGTTCGATCCAGCGCGCCCCGACTGGGCCGATCGCGACCGCTTCGTACTGTCGGCCGGGCACGGTTCGATGCTGATCTACAGCCTGCTGCACCTGACCGGTTATGCGCACCCGACGATGGACGAAATCCGCAATTTCCGCCAGCTCGGCAGCCCGTGTGCGGGCCATCCGGAAAACTTCCTGCTCGAAGGCGTCGAATGCACCACCGGACCGCTGGGTCAGGGGCTGGCCATGGCGGTCGGCATGGCTATGGCGGAGCGGCACCTCAACGCGGTGTTCGGAGACGATCTGGTCGATCACCGCACCTGGGTGATCGCGGGCGACGGGTGCTTGATGGAAGGCATCAACCACGAAGCTATCGGCCTTGCCGGGCATCTCAAGCTCGGCCGGATGATCGTTCTGTGGGATGACAACAACATCACCATTGACGGTACCGCCGACCTTTCCACCAGCGAGAACATCAAGGCCCGGTACGAAGCGACCGGATGGCATGTCGTTGCCTGCGACGGCCATGACTTTGCCGCTATCGACCGCGCTCTGGAAGAGGCGAAGAATGACCCGCGCCCGTCGCTGGTCGCTTGCAAGACCGTGATCGGCAAGGGCGCGCCCAACAAGCAAGGCACCAGCGCCACCCACGGCGCTCCGCTTGGTGCGGACGAGATTGCTGCGGCCCGTATCGAGCTTGGCTGGGAACCGGCGCCGTTCGAAGTGCCTGCCGAAATCCTCGCCGACTGGCTCGCCACGGGCGAGGCCGGAGCGGCCGAGCATGGCGCATGGGAACAGCGTCTTGCCGCATCCCCGCACAAGGCGAAATTCGAAGCACAGATGGCCGGCGTTGCCGATCATGCCTCCGCCGCGATCGAGGGGCACATCCGCGCGCTTGCAGCTGATCCGCAGAAGGTCGCGACCCGCAAGGCAAGCGAAATGGCGCTCGGCCCGCTGACGGAGACGCTGCCGCATCTGATCGGCGGGTCTGCCGACCTCACCGGCTCCAACAACACCAAGACCAAATCGACCCTGCCGATGAGCGCGGACGATTATTCGGGCCGCTACGTCTATTACGGCATCCGCGAATTCGGCATGGCTGCCGCGATGAACGGCATGGCGCTGCATGGCGGGGTGGTACCTTATGGCGGCACCTTCCTGATCTTCAGCGATTACTGCCGCAACGCGATCCGCCTGTCGGCGCTGCAAAAGGTCGGCGTGGTTTATGTCATGACGCATGACAGCATCGGCCTTGGCGAAGACGGGCCGACGCACCAGCCGGTTGAGCATGTCATGAGCCTGCGGCTGATCCCCAATCTCAACACCTATCGTCCGTGCGACGCGATCGAGACGGCGGAATGCTGGGCCCTGGCCCTTTCCACGCCGGAAACGCCTTCGGTGCTTGCGCTGTCGCGTCAGAACCTTCCGCAATTGCGCGGTGCGTGCGATGGCGAATGGACTGCTGAGACGAATGCCTGCGCAAAGGGCGGCTATCGTCTGCGTTCGGCACAGAATACCCGCAAGGTCGTGCTGGTCGCTTCGGGCAGCGAAGTCGCGCTGGCGATGGAATGCGCCGATCAGCTCGAAGCGGCGCGCGTGGGCGCCGATGTCGTCTCGATGCCTTGCACCGAACTGTTCGATGCGCAGAGCGATGCGTACAAGGCGGACATTCTGCCTGACGATGCGCTGATCGTGTCGATCGAGGCGGGATCGACGCTGGGATGGGAACGCTACACCGGCAGGGGCGGGCTCAACATCGGGATCGACAGCTTCGGCGCATCGGCCCCGGCAGACGATCTGTTTGCCCACTACGGTTTCACGGCGGACCAGATTGTCCCCAAAATCCAGAACAAACTGAACAACTAAGCAGGAGTTTTTCTTATGGCCACGAAGGTTGCCATCAACGGTTTCGGTCGCATCGGTCGTCTGGTCGCTCGGGCGATCCTTGAGCGGGACGATCACGATCTCGATCTGGTTTCGATCAACGATCTTGCGGATGCGAAGTCCAACGCGCTGCTGTTCGCGCATGATAGCGTGCATGGCCGCTTCAACGGCGAAGTCACCGCCGGAGCGGACAGCATCACAGTCAACGGCAAGACCATTGCTGTCACGGCAGAGCGCGATCCAGGCAAGCTGCCGCACGCGGCACAGGGCGTCGACATCGTGCTGGAATGCACCGGCTTCTTCCAGTCGGACGAAGCCGCCCGTCCGCACATTGCAGCGGGTGCAAAACGGGTGCTGATCTCGGCCCCGGCAACGGGCGTTTCGAAGACCATCGTTTACGGCGTCAACCACGACACGCTGACGGCCGAAGACGATATCGTCTCCAACGCCAGCTGCACCACCAACTGCCTTGCCCCGATTGCCAAGGTGCTGAACGACACTGTGGGCATCACGCGGGGTTTCATGACGACGATCCACAGCTACACCAACGATCAGCGCATGCTTGACCAGATCCACAAGGATCTGCGGCGCGCCCGTGCCGGTGCGGCCAACATGATCCCGACCACCACCGGCGCCGCGCGCGCTGTCGGCCTGGTGCTGCCCGAACTCAACGGCAAGCTGGATGGCTCGTCGGTGCGCGTGCCGACCCCGAATGTGTCGCTGGTTGACCTGACCTTCGTTCCGGGTCGCGACACGACGGCGGAAGAACTTAACGCTGCACTGAAGGCCGCAGCCGAAGGCCCGATGAAGGGCGTGCTCGATTACACCGATCAGCCGCTCGTCAGCAGCGATTTCAACCATTACCCGGCCAGCTCGACCGTGGACAGCCTCGAAACCAGCGTGATGGAAGGCAAGCTTGCCCGCGTCGTCAGTTGGTACGACAATGAATGGGGCTTCTCCAACCGCATGATCGACACCGCCGGAGTGATGGCGAAGTTCCTCTAATCCAAGGCACCGGAAGGGCGCGACATGGCCGCATTCAAGACACTCGACGATTTGGGTGACGTGACCGGCAAGGTCGCGCTCGTCCGGGTCGATCTCAACCTGCCGATGAAGGATGGTTCGGCAACCGATCTGACCCGCGTCGAAGCGGTCAAGCCGACCATCCTCGAACTGAGCGAGAAGGGCGCGAAAGTGCTGCTGCTCGCCCATTTCGGGCGGCCCAAAGGAATGCGCAGCTCGATCCTGTCGACCAGCATGGTAGTGGGTGATGTGGAGGCGGTTCTGGGGCGTGAACTGATGTTCATTCCCGAAGTCGCCGGGCCGGTTGTCGCCCAGTCGATCGGCATCCTGCGCGATGGCGATATCGGCCTGCTCGACAACACCCGCTTCTGGCCGGGCGAGGAAGCCAACGATCCCGAATTCGCCAAGGCGATTGCGGCGAACGGCGATTTCTACGTCAACGACGCCTTTTCCGCCGCGCACCGCGCCCATGCGACGACAGAGGGGCTGGCGCACCTGCTGCCCGCCTATGCCGGACGCGCAATGGAAGCGGAGCTGAAGGCGCTCGACGCCGCGCTCGGCAATCCCGAGGCACCGGTTGCGGCGGTTGTCGGCGGAGCCAAGGTTTCAACCAAGCTGGCCGTGCTCGAAAACCTAGTCGGGCGGGTACAGCACTTGATCATCGGCGGTGGCATGGCCAACACCTTCCTTGCTGCGCGCGGGGTGAATGTCGGCAAGTCGCTGTGCGAGCATGACCTTGCCGACACCGCATCGCGCATCATGGACGAAGCGGACCACGCCGGATGCACCGTGCATCTGCCCTATGATGTGGTGGTGGCAAAGGAATTTGCCGCCAATCCGGCCTCCTTGCGCACTTGCAACGTTCACGAAGTCGCCGAGGACGAAATGATCCTCGACATCGGACCGCAGGCGACCGAGGCGCTGGCCGACGTGCTCAAGACTTGCCGTACGCTGGTTTGGAATGGCCCGCTGGGCGCGTTCGAAACGGAACCGTTCGATGCTGCCACCGTGGCGCTGGCACGCCATGCCGCCGCGCTGACGCAGGAAGGATCGCTGATCAGCGTTGCGGGCGGCGGGGATACTGTCGCCGCGCTCGCCCAGGCGGGTGTGACGGGCGATGTCACCTATGTCTCGACCGCGGGCGGGGCTTTCCTCGAATGGATGGAAGGCAAGGTGCTGCCCGGCGTTGCCGCGCTGCAAGCGTAAATGGCCGAACTGGAACCCGAATTCGAGGTTCTAGAAACGCGCATCATGCGCGCGTGGATGAACCGCGACCTGCGCGAGATAAAGGCGCTGATTTCGGGCGATTGCCTGTTCATGTTCGGCACCACGCCACCCGCGCTGCTTGACCGTGCGAGCCTGATCGCCGGGATTCAAGGCGATCTGGTGCTGGACGGATTCCGCTTCCACGAAATGACCGCGCGTCGATATGGGCGCGGTGTGTGGTTCACCGCCCATGTCGAGCTCGAACTGAAGGTCAAAGGTCAGGACTGGACCGGGGCCTTTCTGCTTACCGACCTGTGGCGCAAGGGAACCGTGCGGCGCAAATGGAAGCTGGCCGAACGCAGCCTTGCCCCTTTGCGCGGTGACGGCAGCATGTTCCACGCCATCCGTGCGCTGCAATTGTGGCGTTGAAAAGGGCGGACCGATAGGAGCGCCATATGTCTGAAACCCGCCAACTGTTCGCAACCCCCTTCATCATCGATCGCCTGCAAAGCGCGGAAGGGATCAGGGTGTTGCGCGATACCATCCTTGCGGAAAAGAGCCGGGATCAGGCCGGGGTGCAGATATCGAACATTGGCGGATGGCATTCTAACACGCAGATGATCGATTGGGGCGGCGAAGCGGCGCGCGCGCTGGCTTTCAAGGCGATGACGCTGGCTGACGCAGCGACAATCGATGCGGGCAGCCCGCAGCAAAGCCGTTATGGCTGGGTGCCGGAAATGTGGGCGAATGTCAGCGGCAAGACCAACGCCAATTTCCATCACACCCATCCGGGCAGCTTCTGGTCGGCTGTCGCCTATATCGACGACGGCTATGAAGGGTCGGACGATCCGGCGCTGGGCGGGGAGCTGCAACTGCTCGACCCGCGCATGCCGATGGTGCGGATGACCGCGCCCGACTTGCGCTTGAAGGATGCCGAGGGCGCCCCGCAGAACAACGAGCCGATGTTGCGGCCTCAGACCGGCATGATCGTGATGTTCCCAAGCTGGCTGCAACACGCCGTGCGTCCTTTCCACGGCACCGGCACGCGCATTTCCATCGCGATCAACCTGCTGGCGGCGCGCAAGCAGGGGCAGTGAGACAAGGCCTATGACTGAGACAAAGACCGAATACGGCTATGGCAATGCCGTCCAATGCACCGAGGGCGAATTCGCTGGCTGGTACCACTGGAACCATGATCCTTACGAAACCCGTTCCGGCCCGTTCTTCATGCGGCGCGAGGACGACGGGAGCTATGTCTGCGCCTTCCGGGCCGCCGATCAGCACATGAATGGCGCGGGTTTCATGCATGGTGGATGCCTGCTGACCTTTGCCGATTTCGCGCTGTTCGCAATCGCCACCGATGCCTTGCAGGGCGACAGCGCGGTGACGATGAACCTTTCGGGCGATTTTCTCGGATCGGCGCCTCCGGGTGCGTTGATGGAAGCGCGCGGTGAAGTCACGCGGGGCGGGGGGAAGACGATTTTCGTGCGCGGCCTGATTAACGCCGATGGCCAGCCCGCATTGAGCTTTACGGGCATAATTCGCCGCTTGCGGAAGGGCTGATTATCGGCGCAGTTGCAGCATCTGCAACCGCTGGCTAAAGCCCGCCACAGTTCGACCCTCAGGACAACAGGAAAGGCGCCCTCACGCCATGAATACCCAAGACATGATGGCCCGGATTGCCACCGGGCAAGGCTTTATCGCTGCGCTCGATCAATCGGGCGGTTCCACGCCAAAGGCTCTGCGCGGATACGGCGTTGAAGACAGCGAATGGTCCGGCGATGACGAGATGTTTGCCCAGATCCACGCGATGCGCGCGCGGGTTATCACGTCACCCTGTTTCGGCAGCGGCAAGGTGATCGGCGCGATCCTGTTCGAAAAGACGATGGATGGCGAAGTCGATGGCATGCCCACCGCCGATGCGCTGAAGGCACGCGGCATCGTCCCCTTCATCAAGGTCGATCAGGGCCTAGCTGACGAAGCCGACGGCGTGCAGCTGATGAAGCCGATGGACAAGCTTCCCGCGCTGCTCGAAAAATCGGTGGCCAAGGGCATGTTCGGCACGAAGATGCGTTCGGTTATCAAATCCGCGAACCCCGCCGGGATCGCCGCCGTGGTGGCGCAACAGTTTGAAGTCGGCAACCAGATCGCCGATGCCGGCCTCGTCCCCATGCTTGAGCCGGAATACGACATCCACGCCGCTGACCGGGCCGAGGGTGAAGACATCCTGATGGCCGAGATCATGAAGGGCCTCGACGCGCTGCCCGAAGGGCGCAAGGTCATGCTTAAGCTCTCGATCCCGGTGAAGGCCGGACATTACACCCCCGCGATCAACCATCCCAACGTGGTGCGCGTGGTGGCGCTTTCGGGTGGCTATTCGACCGATGACGCCTGCGATCTGCTGGCAAAGAATCCGGGCATGATCGCCAGCTTCAGCCGCGGTTTGCTGCAGGATCTGCGCAAAGGCCAGTCGGACGAGGAATTCGACGGCACGCTGTCAAAGGCGATTGACCAGATCGCCGCGGCCAGCTGCGCGGGCTGACCCCCGCGCCATCCCGGCCCCTGATCCTCAGGGACGTGGAAGCTCCGACCGGGCGAAACGTTGATCGCTCGGCGGGGCAGGGATGAATTCGATATCCAGCGCATATTCCTCCAGCCGGAGCGCACCGCGTTCGCGCGGGCGCGTCCCGGGATCGTGCAGGATCAGATAGCCGCCTGTCACCTCCACCGGCCGGCGCAGTTCCAGCACCACCTCATAGGGGTAGGTGCGATCATGCATGACGACGGAGACGCGCATGTCCTCGGGCCGATAGCAGAACCGGGGATCGGCGCAGCGTTGATCGCGCACCACCCCGAACGGTGTGAGTTCGATGCTGCCGACCCGCACGCGCTCGAAAAACGCCACATCGTGGACAAGTCCCGCCTCGTAAACGCCATCGTATGCCTGCGCCGCAGCGGCCTGCGGCAAGGCTGCGGCTGAAAGCGCCATTGCTGTGGCGGCGGAAATCGGCAGGTGCTTGAACAGCGTCATCGAAAGGCTCTCCTTTACCGTTCATATACCATGACGCTCTGGCCGGATCGCTCCGGGTTTTTCCCCTGTGCCAAGCCAGAACAGTTCACCGCATTGGCGTTACCATGCAACCCGGCTATGGCGCGAAACATGGATGATCTGACGACACAGCTTTACCTGATTTCCCCGCTCGAAGTGGGCGGAGAATTTCCGCAGCGGCTCGAACGCGCGCTCGCCGCGGGAAAGGGTCTGGTGACGGCGTTTCAGTTCCGCGTGAAGGGGCTGGACCAGCATGACGCGGCGCGACTGGCGGAGCCGTTGCAGGCGATCTGCGCGGCGCATGACGTGGCCTTTATCGTCAACGACAGCGTTGCGCTGGCAAAGCGGCTTAAGGCCGATGGTGTGCATCTGGGGCAGGATGACGGATCGCCCAAGGATGCACGCGAACAACTGGGCCGCGATGCGCAGATTGGCGTGACCTGCCATGCCTCGCGCCACATGGCGATGGAAGCGGGCGAGGCGGGGGCCGATTACGTCGCCTTTGGCGCGTTCTTCGCCAGTTCGACCAAGGACAAAGGCGACGCCGAACGCCCCAAGCCTGAAATCCTGCAATGGTGGAGTTCGCTGTTCGAAATCCCCTGTGTCGCAATCGGCGGGATCACTCCGGAAAACTGCGCCCCGCTGGTGGCGGCAGGCGTGGATTTCCTCGCGGTGTCAGGCGCGGTGTGGAACGGCGACGAAGTGGCCGCAATCAAGGCGTTCGAAAAAGCCGTCAAAGGGCGCTGATCGCGCTGCGCCAGCCTAATTGACCCCGGCAAAGCTGAATGTTTCCAGCAGGGATGAAGCGTCCCATGGCACCTGATCGCCATTGGTCATTTCAACGACCTGTCGACGCACTTCACGAAAGGTCACCTCGATAGGACGGTCAGGCACAAGCATCTGTGCGGCAAGTGCTTCGGCAAACGGGCTGTGTATGCCGCCCCCATCGGTCGCCGTGTTTCCAGGTGATGTCGAATAGGCGACGAAGCTGCCGTTGGGTGTGTCCATGCGCGCCAGGCCGCGGCTTCCATCTCTTGTCCTGCGGCGCAACGGCATGTTGCGGCAGGCGTCGAGGATCACGATCCGGGTCGATACATAGGTTTCTTCCAGCTGGGACAGGATCGAAGCGGCCGAAACCGCCTCAAGCTCCAGATCGCTTTCTGCGTCGATGGCCGCTCCGACCGGGATCAGGTAATTAGCCCCACCCGACTGAACGCCGTGTCCGGCATAATAGAACAGGCCGGTTGCATTGTCGCCAGCATCGGCCAGTCGATCGCCCAACCGTCGGACCGCGCGCTTCATGTCTGCCTGACTCGCATCGGTCAAAATTTCGACGTCAAACCCGAGACTGCGCAATGTAGCGCCAATAAGCACTGCGTCATTCACCGGGTTGGAAAGGGAGCCCATCGAACCGTCGTATTTCTCATTCCCGATCACCAGCGCAATCCGCGGGCCGGTTGCTTTCATGATCGCAAGTTCGACGCTGTCCGCTGGGGCCGTATCGGATTGCGATAACATTCTGCCAGTGGCTCTGGCTGGCGGCGAAGATTGCGTCCCGCCGGTTGATCGGGTTCCAGCACGCGACTGTGATGGTTGTGATGGCGTGTTCGAAGCGAGCGTTGCAGCCGACGATGGTTGCGAAATGGCAGGGGGCGGCGCGGAAGCTTGGACGGGGACGGGAGGAGCTGCCTGCTTCGCAGCAGGTGCTGCGGTAACCGCTGGCGAAGAAGAATTGCCGGCAAGGGCTGTTGCTGGATTGGGCGGCGATGACGTTGCTGATGATCGACTACCCGTCGGCATCGAATTGACCAACTGCTGATGGGCGAGGAGATCGCGCTGATAATCGCGTTGCTGCCTTTCGACTTCGGCGACCTCGGCACTATGGCGTTGCAGCCCAAGTTCGTATTCGCGCTGCTTGCGTTCTGCCTCCGCGACTTCGGCGTCGTGCTGCGCCTTTGCATCGTTGAAGTTTGAAACGCGGTTTGCGTTCATCTCGTTGATGGCCTGAGCATAGATGATGGCGTCTTCGACGACGGCACAATCCTCGACGGCCTGTTCGATCGTCTTGGCACCCGCCTCAGCATCCGCCTCAGCATCCGTCTCAGCGACGATCCGCGTACGGCAATCCGCGCGCGCCTGAGCCATGCGCGCGTCGATATCGATCCCTTCGTCGCGCAGCATCTGCATCATGTTGGTGATCCCGGTGTCCGCCGCCGAGACGTTTGTCGATCTGGGGGCAGTTACGGATGAACCGGTGGAGCCAGACTGGACTTGCTCGCAAGCGTCGCCACAGGCGTCATCGCCGGCAGACGAGACATTCGATTGAGCAGACACGGGTGAATCAGCCAGAATAGGCATTATGACTGCAGGTATCGCTGCGATCGCGAGCATTGCCGGAACCGCGGGCATGACTAAGCGTGAAGCTTTATTCGATGCCATAGCTCCCCCCAACGCGCCCCATATACTGGCCTAACGGTTAAACCGGAGGAGTCAAATCGGCTAACCGGGTGGAAGGTGCGCTGCAACAAGCGCTGGCCTTTGATGTGTCGATCAGACGCGCGCCGGACGAGGTTGCAAAGAGGGCTGCAGGGATGCAACAAACCCTCATGAAATTTGCACGCGTGATCTCAATACCTGCTGCAGTTCTCGTACTCGGTTTCTCGCCAACCAGCGCCGCCAGTACCGATATGAGCGACAAGCCATGCGAAGCGACGACATCGGCATCGGGCTGGGTAAAGACTTTGAGGTTCTATCAGTGGGGCAATCAGGTCAGACTTTTACGCAGGCTGGATCACTTGGAGACGGGCATCGGCTTCAGCATCGATATGGCCCAAGGTCGGCAACCAGAGATCAATGGGCCAGACATTGATGCGATAATGAAATCAGAAGCGGTTCAGGCAAGGCTGAAAGGCTTACCCACGAGCACACCGACCATAGTCGATGACGATGTGGTGTATGATGGCGACCTAACCATCATGATCGACCGGCTCGACGGCGGGCCGCAATGGACCATGAAAGGGAAGCTTGAGCGTCAGCGCATCTATCTGCCGCCAGAATGGATCACGAGCTATGCAATCGTTGATCCTTTGTCCGGCACCGGCACTCCACGACAAATCATGAGGAATCTGGATCAGGGCGGTGAGTTTCGGATCACCATCACAATCACGACCGGGGGTTCTTCCGTGCGCACACTCTACACCCAGCGGTTTGACAGCACCGGGTTTGCTGAGCTGGTGAATTCCAGGAGCAGCGCGGAACTGGAAGCGGCCAGAACCTGCCCCCTTGTAGATTGAGTGATCGTAGGGTCGCGTTAAGCCCGCACGATCTTACGGCCTCGGTGGCACAATTGTTCTGGGCGGATTTGGCGTCCTGTTCGGATCAGGCCTTTGAAAATTGTCGATGACGGACCTGTTCTGGTTCGATCGCTGGGTGTTCTGGAGCGAATCGAACGCGCGGTCATAATCTCGCGCGGATCGTCCGCGCCCGGCGAGATAGGGCAGGAAGACGATGCCGCTCACAACCCCGGCTTCGTCATACCGCAGCGTCGCCGCGCCGCCATAATTTGTGCGCCCGGGCCCATGATAGAACCGGATCGGGATATTCCCGCCGCGCCGCCTATTGGGCACGCGAAAACCGCCGCCTGCAAATCGCTTCAGCCGAGCCTGATCGAACTCGTCGAGATCGATCAGCCCTCCCAGCGTGGGATCGCCGCCATTTACCACGGCTTCACCGAATTCCCGCGACAGCGCGAATTGCTGGTTGGCTTCGGAGCGTTCGAGCGCCGCCTGGGTCGGTGCATAATCTTTTGCAGCACGGTTGATGGAGAAGCCCCGCAGGTTACCCTCTTCGCCAAAGAGCATGGTTGTCGAGCGGCTGAAGCCTTCGCCACCGTCATTCCCGGCGCAGGACCATTCGATCACCAGAAACCGGTCGCCACCGCCGCCCTGAAGTTCAGGCGCGCAACCGGCCAGCTTTTCGACTTCTGAAAGCTCCAGTTCGGGCAGCATCGTCAGGAAATCGGAGTTTTCGCGGATCGTCCCTGAATAGATTGCATTCGCGATTTTCGAAGCGGTCTCCGCGTAGTTTTCCGCAGCCGCCGGCGCTGCGCACAGGCCCATCAATGCCGCGATGATCGCAAGGTTTCTGGCCATTGGTTTTGCCCCCCGGCTCAAACTGGCAGATGGGGCAATGATACCGCAAAACCGGAATGCGGCAAACTTGGCCGCAAAGGCTGGAAGATTCTGGCTTAACGCGATGCCCGGCGGGTGCAGAGCAGGTCGCTGGCTTCGCCGCCTGGCTTGAGCTTGCGCAACTGGTTGTCTCCCACGCGTTCGAACCGCTCACCCTGCTTGGGCCCCAGGGTAAAGGTCAGATCCTTGCCGCGCAGGATGTAGGTGCCGGTGCCTTGCGCGGTTTCATAGCGGGATGCGGTGAAGATGCGGAATTCCTCCTCCTCTACCACGACATAGGCATCGCCGCCCGCATCGCCGGGCAGGGCGCATTGATAGCGGCCATGCGGCATGGTGCGCAGCATCCCGCCCGGGGCGGGTTCGGCCTGTGCCGTGCCGCCTTGGGAGTCACTTTGGCCGAACACCGGTCCGGTGGCGGCGATACCGGCAGCAAATGCCGTAAGCAGGATGATGTGCAGGGTCTTCATAAGGTGGGGGTCCTTGTTGCCTTATCCTTTAGCAGCGGGCCGGACTCTTGGCCAATTCGTTAACCAACAAACGCGCAATTGCAGGCCAGCTTTCCACCGCGCTTGCCGTGAACATGCCGAGCGGCTATGGGCGCGCTTTGTTTTTCAGGGCCGCGCGCAAACCACATCCCGCGCGCCCATCTACCAGCAAAGAGAAACCCATGAAGATCAGCGGCGTCGACATTCGTCCGGGCAACATCATCGAATACGAAGGCGGCATCTGGAAAGTTGCCAAGATCCAGCACACCCAGCCGGGCAAGGGCGGTGCCTATATGCAGGTCGAAATGAAGAACCTGCAGGACGGCCGCAAGACCAACGTCCGCTTCCGCAGCGCCGACACGGTCGAGAAAGTGCGGCTCGACACCAAGGAATTCCAGTTCCTCTATGAAGACGGCGAAATGCTCGTGTTCATGGACAACGACACTTACGAGCAGATCAACCTGCCGGGCGACCTGCTGGGCGATGCGCGCCCCTTCCTTCAGGACGGGATGCAGGTGAAGCTGGAACTGTGGGAAGAAAAGCCGATCTCGATCGAACTGCCCGCGCAGATCGAAGCCACCATCGTCGAAGCCGACGCCGTGGTGAAGGGCCAGACCGCGTCCTCCAGCTACAAGCCCGCCGTGCTCGACAATGGCGTGCGCATCATGGTGCCGCCGCACATCGAAAGCGGCACGCGCATCGTGGTTGACGTGTACGAGCAGTCCTACGTCGGGAAGGCTGGCTAAATCCCATGTCGATGTTTTCAGGCCTGATCCGCGTAATGGAGCGCGCCGCGCGCAAGGCGGGCGGGCGGCTCCGGCGCGACTTCGGCGAGGTCGAGCACCTGCAGGTGAGCCGCAAGGGCCCTGCCGATTTCGTCTCCAAGGCCGACATGCGGGCCGAACGCGCGATTTATGACGAACTGCTCCACGCACGGCCCGACTGGGGCTTCGTGATGGAGGAAGCCGGGGTTATCGAAGGTGACCCGAACAAACCGCGCTGGATCGTCGATCCGCTCGATGGCACCAGCAACTTCCTCCACGGCATCCCGCATTTCGCGATCAGCATCGCGGTGCAGGAACCGCGTCTGGACGGGAAGGGCTGGGGCGAAGTCACCGCCGCCGTTATCTACCACCCGATCGAGGACGCGACCTACTGGGCCGAAAAGACCCGTGGCGCCTGGCTTCAGGATGCGCGCCTGCGCGTCTCGGCACGGCGCACGCTTGACGATGCGCTGATCGCGACGGGCATTCCGTTTTCGGGCCATGGCGACTTTGCCGAATGGAGCCGTATCTTCGGAGCTATTGGGCCCGAAGTCGCCGGAATCCGCCGCTTCGGTGCGGCCTCGCTCGATCTCGCCTATGTCGCACAAGGGCGCTTTGACGGGTTCTGGGAAAGCGGGCTCAACGATTGGGAGACCGCCGCCGGATGCCTGCTGGTGCGCGAGGCGGGCGGATTTGTCAGCGATTATCGCGGACGCTCGGCCCCGATCCATTCGGCGCAGATCCTCGCGGCAAACGATGCCTTGCATTCGAAGCTGCATAAACTGTTGGCCAACAGCTTGAAGTAATTCGCGCGGAAGGCTAACAGCCCGCTTCGCGCACAGGCTGTGCCCCTGTGGTGGAATTGGTAGACGCGCTCGACTCAAAATCGAGTTCCTTACGGAGTGCCCGTTCGAGTCGGGCCAGGGGCACCATCCTTCTCGGTCTTCGCCGGAGCATCTCGTGGAAACTCCCTTCGAAACCGGGCCTCAGCGATACCAGCCTCCGCAAGATTACGTTTACGCCCGCGATCCCAAGCTGCGCTTCGATCAGCGCCGCCTTGCCCGCGTTGTCGGCATTATCGCGCTGGGAATGCCCGTGGTGCTGGGGCTGGGCGGGATGCTGCTGGGCCGGTTCCGCACCGCGCTTTCGGGCTATTATTACGAAGCCATCGTCCTCGGCGATTTCTTTGTCGGCTGCCTGATCGCGATCGGCGCGCTGTTGATGGCCTATCGCGGATGGACGCCCAAGGTCGCGCAGCTAGCCACCATTGCCGGGCTTGCCTCCTTCGTTGTCGCCTTCGTTCCGATGTACGGATGGTTCACGGCTTGCGAGCAATTGGCCGCTGACGGCAGCTGCGCCGTGCAGACCGCGCGGTATCCGGTCGCGGGATACTGGATCCACGCAGGCGCCGCCGGATTGCTGTTCGCTATCCTCGCGTTCTTCTGCATGTTCGTCTTCACCAAAATCCCGGTCGACGAAAACACCGGCGCCATCGAACCCACTCCGGCAAAGCGCCGCCGCAATCTCATCTATCGCACATCCGGCATCGTCATCGCTGGTGGAGCGATTTCCATCGGCGTGGGCGACCTGATCTTCGGTGACTGGTGGAACGCACGCAACATGACGTTCTGGATGGAGGCGCTGATCCTGGCCGCATTCGGCACCTCGTGGCTGACGCAAGGCCGTGTTTTCGCACCGCTATCCGATCCGCGTGACCGGGCCGACGCGGCCATCGCGAAAGAGCATAAGCGCTAAACCACTTGCCAATCGCGCATTGAATTGAGACATCTTGGCTCGCGGATCACATGCTAGAGCTTCCATCATATCACGCCATGGCGGCAATGGCGGTTACCGTGGCGATGTTCGTGGCCTTTGCCCGCGGCACGCTTTCGGTAGAGATCGTCTCGCTGCTGACGATCGCGGTGATCGCCGTCGGCCTGTATTTCTTCCCGCTGGACGGCACCAGTCCGACTGACGGGCTGGCGCTCGCATTCGGCGGTTTCGGCCATTACGCGCTGATCACCATTTGCGCGCTGATGATCATGGGGCGGGGGCTGGTCGTCACCGGCGCGCTCGAACCGGCGGCGCGGTTTCTGGAAGGCGTGTTCAAGATCAACCTGCAACTGGGCCTGCTGGTGTCGCTGCTGATCGCGTTCTTCCTGTCGATGGGGGTCAACGATACGCCGGTGCTGGTGCTGTTGTTGCCGATATTCGTATCGCTCGCCGCGAAAGGGGCTATGCCTGCGTCCAAGACGCTGATCCCGCTGAACGCGGCGGTGCTGATCGGCGGCATGGCCACCACCATCGGTACCTCCACCAATATCCTTGTCACATCCATCGCGGTTGATCTGGGCCAGCCGCAGATGAGCGTGTTCCATTACACCCCGATTGTGCTGCTCGCATCGCTGATCGCGCTGCCGTATCTGTGGCTGGTGATGCCGCGCCTGCTGGGCGACAACAGCGTCGAGGACGATCACGGCACCCGCCTGTTCCACACCCGTTTGCGCGTCGGTACGGACAGCATTCTGGCCGGGGTTACGCTGGACGCAATCCGCGACAAGCTGCCGCGCAACATCACCTTTCACAATCCGCCGCCAGGTGAATTGCAACCGCAGCAAAGGCTCGACATTTCGGGCACGCATGACGCGCTGGAAGAAGCGACGCGGGTACTGCGCGGCGAACTGGCGCCCAGCTGGGTGCTGGACAGGATCAAGCGCGTGGCATCGGCCAATCGCGAGGATGTGACGGTAATGGAAATGACCGTCACGGCGGATTCGCGGCTGATTTCGCGCACGCTGCCGACTTCTGGGATTGCCGATCTCTACAGCGTGGCGGTGCTGGGTATCCACCGGCCCGACCGGGTTCTGGGCGAGCGTGATCGTTATTCCGAAGGCGGCGACCTGCGCATCGCCGAAGGCGACGTGCTGCTGGTGATGGGGCTTTCCGCCGATCTGCAAAGCTTTGCCCGCAACGACAGCCTGCTGATGCTTGAAGGGGCGCGTGAATTGCCGCGCCGTTCCAAGGCAGCTCTGTCCGCGATCATCATGGGCGGGTCGATCGCGCTTGCGTCTTTCGGGTTCCTGCCCATTGCCATTGCCGCGCTGGTCGGCGCGATTTTGATGTTTGTCACCGGCTGCGTGAAGTTTGACCGTGTGGGCCGCGCGCTTTCGGCCAAGGTGATCGTGCTGGTCGCGGCCAGCATCGCTGTGGGCCGTATTATCCTTGAAAGCGGGGCGGCGGAATGGCTTGGCGGCACTTTGTCCATCGGGCTTGCCTATCTGCCCCCGGCGCTGGTGCTGGCGGCGATCATGCTGTTCGTGACGCTGCTGACCAATTTCGCCTCCAACGCCACCGCCGCGACAGTGGGGACGCCGATTGCCTTCAGCATCGCGACCCAGCTGGGCCTGCCGCCTGAGCCGCTGATCCTTGCCGTGCTGTTCGGTTGCAACCTGTGTTACGCCACCCCGATTGCGTATCAGACCAACATGCTGATCATGTCCGAAGGCAGTTATGAATTCGGCGATTACATCCGCACCGGGGTTCCGCTGGTGGCGTTGATGGTGACGACGCTCTCCGTCCTGCTGGTGATCTGGTACGGGCTTTGAATTTTCCTACTTGGCCAGCGCGTGCGAAAAGGCGCGCATGGCCTCCATATTTCCTTATCTGAAGCGCGCATCACGGCAATCCCGGCCGGACGGCATGCGGTGGCGGGCGGGTGACACTTTCGCCCTCGAAAGACGACATTCTGGACACGCAAAAAGTGACACTTTGGCCGGAAGGGGTGACACTTCGCTCCGTTCAGTTGACACTTTGCGCGCCAAGGTGACAGTTTGCCGCGCGAAGAATGACAGTTCGCCCTTTTTCTTCTGGACCGTGTTCCACATGTTCCAGCCTGTAGGGTTTGGAGAGAGACAAGAATGCTAAAACAGATGCTTTGCCTGGGTGCCGCAATGACGGTGCTGGCCGCGACTCCGGCGCATGCCGATGCGCATAGGGAGGCTGGCGGGGACGGCCTGCGGGCCGCAGTGATGGAAGACATGCCCGGCCTGATCGAGCTGTATCAGGATCTGCACGCCAATCCCGAACTGAGCTTTCAGGAATTCGAAACGGCGGCCAAGCTGGCGACGCGGATGCGCGCACTCGGCTTTGAAGTGACCGAGGGCGTGGGCAAGACCGGCGTTGTCGCGGTGATGCGCAACGGTGACGGTCCCACGGTAATGCTGCGCGCCGACATGGACGGGCTGCCGGTGATCGAACAGACCGGGCTGCCCTATGCGTCGAAGCGGACGGCGGTGCCGGCGACGGGAGTGGAAACCGGGGTGATGCACGCCTGCGGGCATGACACGCACATGGCCGCGTGGATCGGCGCGGCGCAATTGCTGGCAGAGCGCAAGGACGAATGGTCGGGCACGCTGGTGATGATCCTGCAACCGGCAGAGGAGATCGGTGAGGGCGCGCTGGCGATGCTGCAGGACGGCCTTTACGAGCGGTTTCCCAAGCCTGACTATGTGCTCGCCTTCCACGATGCAGCGGGCGCACCGGCGGGCTTCATCGGCTATTCGAAAGGTTATGCGCTGGCCAATGTCGACAGCGTCGACGTGGTCATCCCGGGCATTGGCGGACACGGTGCTTATCCGCACACTACGAAGGACCCGGTGGTGATCGGGTCGAGCATCGTCATGCGCTTGCAGACGCTGGTGAGCCGCGAGATCGACCCGCTCGATTCGGCGGTGGTGACGGTGGGCAGCTTCCAGGCCGGGTCAAAGCACAACATCATCAGCGACGAGGCACGGCTGCAGATCACCGTGCGCAGCTATTCCGACGAAACGCGAGCGCATCTGCTCGAAGGGATCGCGCGGATCGCTCGGGGCGAGGCGATTGCTGCCGGAATGCCCGAGGACAAGCTGCCCGTGGTGACGGTGCAGGACCCATACACCCCTTCGACCTACAACACGCCCGAGTTCACCGAACAGGTGATGGCGGGATTGCAGGATCGCTTTGCCGGACGCATCCGCGAGGTGCCGAGCGTGATGGGGGGTGAGGACTTCGGCCAGTTCTATCGCGCCGATCCGGAGAATTTGGAATCGCTCATCTTCTGGGTAGGCGGCGTGCCGATGGCGGAATGGGAAGCCTCGCAGCGCGGCGAGGTGGAACTGCCTTCGCTGCATTCGCCGTTCTGGGCGCCGGACGCTCCGGTGGTGATTGCGACCGCGACAGAGGCGCTTGCTGCGGCGACGCTTGACCTGATGCCAAAGGACGGGGCCGGGGGTTAGGCAAAATCAACGGCCGCCGAATGCAGGGCAAGCCCGGCAATCGACGGCCGTATTCTCCTCCCCAGGAGAACTGGTGTGCGCAGCGTTACTCGGCGCTTGGCACGTAGGTGCCGAGCCGGTGGTGCAACGCGTTGATCTTGGCGAGCTCTTCGCGATCCTCGGTGTTGCGGGCGTGGCTTTCCAGCGCACGGCGCAGCAGCTTCATGTCGGCTGTCGAAAGCAGCGCACGGGCGCGCGAAGGTTCACGGTTCGGGGTGTCGGTATCGCTCATGGTCTCTCTCCGAAGGTCCGATGGGGACGGGATGGTGATGACACCGCTAATGGCGGGATGGATCGGTTCCCGCAAGGCCAGTGTTTGACTGACCTTGCGAGCCCCCTCTCCAGCTCGATCAGGCGGCAGCGAACTGGTTCATGGTGTTGTCCTTGCCACCCGCTTTCAGCGCGGCTTCACCGGCGAAGTACTCCTTGTGATCATCGCCGATGTCGCTGCCGGCCATGTTCTGGTGCTTCACGCAGGCGATACCCTGACGGATCTCTTCGCGCTGGACGTTCTTGACGTAGCCGAGCATCGCCTGCTCGCCGAAGTACTCGCGAGCGAGGTTGTCGGTGCTGAGCGCGGCGGTGTGATACGTCGGCAGCGTGATGAGGTGGTGGAAGATGCCGGCCCGTGCCGCAGCATCGCGCTGGAAGGTGCGGATGCGCTCGTCTGCTTCGGCGGCCAGTTCCGTGGCGTCGTAATCGATGCTCATCAGGCCTGCGCGATCATAGGCGGACACGTCCTTGCCCGCTTCGGCCCATGCATCATAGACCTGCTGGCGGAAGTTGAGCGTCCAGTTGAAGCTCGGCGAGTTGTTGTAGACGAGCTTGGCATTGGGAACGACTTCGCGGATGCGATCGACCATGCCGGCGATCTGTTCAACGTGGGGCTTTTCGGTTTCGATCCACAGCAGGTCGGCACCATTCTGCAGCGAGGTGATGCAGTCGAGCACGCAGCGGTCTTCGCCGGTTCCGGCGCGGAACTGGTAGAGGTTCGACGGGAGACGCTTTGGTGCCATCAGCTTGCCATCGCGGCTGATGAAGACCTGGCCGTTGGTGATGTTGGCGGGATCGACTTCCTCACAATCAAGGAAGGCGTTGTACTGGTCACCCAGATCGCCCGGCTCTTTCGAGAAAGCGATCTGCTTGGTCAGGCCAGCGCCCAGCGAGTCGGTGCGGGCGACGATGATGCCGTCTTCCACACCCATCTCGAGGAAAGCGTGACGGATCGCACGGATCTTCTGGAGGAAGTCCTCGTGCGGCACGGTGACCTTGCCGTCCTGGTGGCCGCACTGCTTTTCGTCCGAGACCTGGTTCTCGATCTGGAGCGCGCATGCACCCGCTTCGATCATCTTCTTGGCGAGCAGATAGGTCGCCTCGGCATTGCCGAAGCCTGCGTCGATGTCGGCGATGATCGGAACGACGTGGGTTTCATAGTTGTCGATGCGGTTCTGGATGTCCTTTGCCCGCACTTCGTCACCCGCTTCACGCGCGGCATCGAGATCGCGGAACAGCATGCCCAGCTCGCGAGCGTCGGCTTGCTTGAGGAAGGTGTAGAGTTCCTCGATCAGTGCCGGGACGCTGGTCTTTTCATGCATCGACTGGTCGGGCAGGGGACCAAATTCGCTGCGCAGGGCGGCAACCATCCAGCCCGAGAGATAGAGGTAGCGCTGCTTGGTGCTGCCGAAATGCTTCTTGATCGCGATCATCTTTTGCTGCGCGATGAAGCCGTGCCAGCAGCCGAGAGACTGGGTGTAGGCGGCAGGATCGGCGTCATAGGCGGCCATGTCGGCGCGCATGATCTTGGCGGTGTACTTCGCAATGTCGAGCCCGGTCGGGAAACGGTTCTGGATCGCCATGCGAGCGGTCGATTCAGCGTCGATCGCGCCCCAGCTCGGGCCGTTCGCATTGATGACAGCCTGCATTTGGGCGATGGTGGTCTGGTAAGTCATGGCGTTCTCCTGTGTGAGAGAGGTGAGGAGGAGTTGATGCCCCCTCTTGCCGTGCTGCAGCGCAGCGCAACAGGAAAAGTTACAAAAATTCTTGTCTGTATCCGCCGGTATCGGTCAAATCTTGTGTAACGATGTAAAGATAGTTACAAGAGGCGAATGTCCGAAAACACTCTCCTGGCCGGGCCATCACTCCGCCGCCTGCGCAAACGCGAAGGGCTGACCCAAGCTGCCATGGCCGCCTCGCTCGGCATTTCGCCAAGCTATCTCAACCTGATCGAGCGTAATCAGCGCCCGCTTTCGGCAAGGGTTCTCGTGCAGGTGATCGAGCGGTTCGATTTCGACCCGCGTTCGCTGCGTGAGGATGAGGCGATCGGCGGGGTGGATGGCCTTGCACGGCGCATGGCGGACAAACGCTTTGCCGATCTCGCGATTGATCGCGAGGAGATACAGGAATTTCTCTCCGCAGCCCCGCAGGCTGCAGCCGCATTTGCGCGCCTCTATGACCGTTCGCATCCGGACGAAGAGCGCACGGAAGACCCGGTCAACGATGCGCGTCAGGCGGTCGAACGCTGGCAAAACCACTTCGCCGATCTCGATCATGCAGCCGAAGGGCTGGCAGACGAATTGCGGTTGTCACACGGCGACATCAGCGCCGCCCTGATCGAGCGGCTGCGCGAAAAACACCAGCTTTCGGTGCGTGTCCTTCCGGCGGAAGTCGTGCCGGGGATGGTGCAGCGGCTCGACCTGCATGCGCGGCAATTGCAGATTTCCGAGATGCTTCCTGGGGCGGCGCGGCGGTTCCAGATCGCGCGGCAAATCGGTAGTCTGGAGCAGCGCGATGCAATCGAGACACTGGTGGCGGGGGCGAACCTGGCCTCCCCCGAAGCGCGGGAGCGTTTCCGCGAACATGTCACCGATTACGTCGCTGCAGCCTTGCTCATGCCGTACCGCCGTTTCTTGCGGGCGTGCGAGCAAACTGGTTACGACCTTGCCGTGCTTCAACGCCGGTTCGCGGTCAGTTTCGATCAACTGGCACAGCGGTTGACGACGCTGCAACGGGTGGGAGAGCGGGGCTTGCCGTTCTTTTGCGCCCGGTTTGGCCGCACTGGCCGTATGGTCCATTTCAGCGCGGGGGCAAGCGGCGCGGTCTATCCGCTCGACGGTGCTCGCTGGCCCGCATGGGTGCCTTATGCCGCCTTCGAAAACCGTGGGGCGATACTGATGCAGGCTGTCACCTTTGGGGAAGGGGAGGGCGCGCCCCGACACTGGTTCACCATCGCTCGCACCATCGAAGTCGACGGGGCGGCCTGTTCTGCCCGGCGTTCGGTTGTGCTGGGGCTTGAGGCTCGTTTCGCTGGCGAATTGGCGAACGCTCGAGGGATATCGCTCGATCCGCAGGATGCAGTGCCGCTGGGCGTCGGATGTCCGCGCTGCGGCAGAGCCGATTGCCTGACCCCGGCACCGCCGCGATTGGCAACCGGCACCGCAGTCTGAACCGGCAAAAGCGTTACGCGCGCATTAACCGAGAAAGCGCCTGCAATCCTGCGGGGTTTCGAGGTCGTTGTAAGGTTTACCGACACTTAATGTCTGGCGCCTAAAGAGGGACCGTAGAAAACCCTCGATGAAGGCCAGGCTCACGCGATGATCCGCTTGTTCAAGCACTATATCCCTCATGCCGTGATGCTGCTCGGCCTGCTCGATTTCGGCTTGCTGATGTTCGCCAGCGAACTCGCGTGGAAAGTTCGCGCGGCACAGATCGGAATGGATCCCGGCCCAATTGACGAACGCTGGGTGCCGCTGATTGGTTCGGCCGCGGTTGTCTGGATCGCGATGATCTCCGTGGGTGTTTACGGCCCTTACGCGCTTCGATCCCTGCGCTTTGCCAGCGCCCGGCTGCTGGTCGCGATCAGCCTTGGCATAATTGCGCTGGCAACGATCGACTGGGTCTTGCCGGGAGATACGTTCTGGCGCTCCACCCTGCTGTATTCGATGGGGTTTGCAGTGGTTGTGCTGGTGTTCGACCGCGCGCTGCTCAACAGTTTCCTCGGTTCTTCCGCCTTCCGTCGCCGGGTCATGGTCCTGGGTGCGGGCGACCGCGCGCAGCGTCTGCGGGAATTGGGTGACAGGCCCGAAGCCGGTTTCGCGATCGTATCCTATATCGCGATGGGGGAACCCGAACGAACCGTCGAAGAGGCAATCCCGCGCGAAGCGATCCACGATCTTGGACGCTTTGTCGAAAACCTCGGCGTGAGCGAAGTGGTGCTGGCCCTGCAGGAACGGCGCAATTCGTTGCCGCTCAATGATCTGCTGCGGATCAAGACCAAGGGCGTGCACGTCAACGATTTTTCCAGCTTTCTCGAACGCGAAACGGGGCGGGTGGATCTCGATACGGTCAATCCCAGCTGGCTGATCTTCTCCGACGGCTTTTCCAGCGGGCGGGTGTTCTCAGGCGCGGTGAAGCGCATCTTCGATATCGTGGCCAGCCTTGTCCTGCTGCTGCTGACATTCCCGATTATCGCGCTGTTCGCGATGATCGTGAAACTCGACAGCAACGGGCCCGCCTTCTTCAAGCAGGAGCGCGTGGGCCTGTATGGAGAGACGTTCCACCTGATCAAGCTGCGCTCCATGCGCACCGATGCCGAGAAGGATGGGTCGAAGTGGGCAGAAGAAAACGATCCACGCATCACCCGCGTGGGGCGCTTCATCCGCAAGGTCAGGATTGATGAATTGCCGCAAACCTGGAGCGTGCTGAAAGGTGAAATGAGCTTTGTCGGCCCGCGTCCCGAAGTGCCCAAGTTCGTCGATGATCTGCAAGAACAGATCCCGTTTTATCAGGAACGCCATATGGTGAAGCCGGGCATCACGGGCTGGGCGCAAATCAACTACCCCTATGGCGCGTCGATCGAAGATAGCCGCAAGAAGCTCGAATACGATCTGTATTACGCCAAGAATTACACTCCTTTCCTCGATCTGGTGATCCTGCTCCAGACGGTGCGGGTGGTTTTGTGGCCTGAAGGCGCGCGCTGATGACGCTGGTTGTCGCCCTTGAAACCTATGCCGCGCTGCTCTGCTATCTGGTCGGAGCGGTGTTGAGCGTGGGCGCGGGCCTGTGGGTTGCGCGCTACGGCGACCGCGACCGGCCGGACCGCGCGGCGGTGCTGGCGGCGCTGGCGATGATCGGTATTTGGTGTGTCGTTTCGCTCAGTCTTCCGATGGGCCATCCAGCCATCGAGATCGCGGAGACATTCCGCAATCTTGCGCTGATCGCGGTGATTTTCCGACTGTTCGCAGCTGACGGTCGCGATGAAAGCCTGAAGCCGATCCGCCCGGTGATCATCGCTCTGGCGCTGGTGCAGATGTTCCAGCCCGTGCTGCTGTTTGTCGAGGCGCAGGCGGGTGACTTTTCGCGCATTGCGCAGATCACTTTCGAAGTCGGCACCGTGCTCAACATGCTGGTCGCGATCGGCGCGCTGATGCTGCTGCACAATTTGTATGCGGGTGCGGCGGCGTCATCGCGGCGGATCATCCGCTGGAGCGGCATCGGTCTGGCGATGATCTTTGCCTATGATCTGAACCTGTTCACGATCGCCTATCTTGTCGGTGAATACCCGTCGTTGCTCGTGGCCCTGCGTGGTCTGGTTGTCGGGGTGATGGCAAGCCTGCTGGCCTTCGGTGCTAATGCCACCAGCGCGGGACTGCAGTTCCGTCCTTCGCGCGCGGTAACCTTTCAGACGCTGTCTCTGTTGCTGATCGGCAGTTACCTGCTGGTGATGGTGCTCGTCACACGCAGCCTTGCGCTGCTTGGTGAGGATATCGCTCGCGCTACGCAAGTCGCCTTCCTTGTGATCGCCGTCATCGGTGCGCTTGTCTGGCTGCCGTCCGAACGTGCACGAGGTTGGCTGCGAGTGACGGCAACCAAGCACCTGTTCCAGCACCGCTATGACTATTGCGAGGAATGGCTGCGCTTCACCCGCACGATCGGGCGCGGATCAAGCAGCAGCGCAAGCTTTCACGAACGCGCGGTAAAGGCGATTGCCGACATTACCGATAGTCCCGCCGGTTTGCTGCTGGTTCCAAACGAGGAAGCGCAGCTTGAACTGACGGCGCGCTGGAACTGGCCGACCATTGAGGTGCCTGCGAGCGCGGGCGACTACGCCCTTTCCGGCCTGCTGGAACAGCACAGCCACATCCTCGATCTGGACGAGGTACGCGCCGGGATCGATCATCATGGGGAACTGGCCCATGTTCCGCAGTGGATGAGCGATGCCGAGGATGCCTGGGCGCTCGTCCCGCTGATCCACTTTGATCGCCTTGTTGGCGCTATCGTTCTTGCCCGCCCCCGGATCGAGCGGCGGCTCGACTGGGAAGACTTCGATCTGCTGCGCGTCGCCGGGCAACAGCTTGCCAGCTATCTTGCCGAACAGGCGGGGCAGCAGGCGCTGATGGATGCGAGCCGTTTCGACGAATTCAATCGCCGCATGGCCTTTGTGATGCACGACATAAAGAACCTTGCGAGCCAGCTTTCATTGCTTTCGGCCAACGCCCAGAAGCACGCCGACAATCCCGCGTTCCGGGCCGACATGCTGGTGACGCTGCGCAATTCGACCGAGAAGCTCAACGCTCTGCTTGCACGCCTGAGCCGCTATGGTGCGGGTCAGGGGCAGGAGGTTCGCGAAGTCGACCTGGCATCGCTGGCCAGGGGCATCGCCGAACGGTTCAAATCCGTGCATCCTGTCGCCATTACGAAGGCCGAACCGGTCATCGTGCTCGCTGATGTGGAAAGTCTTGAACAGGCACTTATCCACCTTGTGCAGAATGCGATCGATGCCAGCGGCAAACAGGATCCGGTGTTTCTCGATGTCCATAGCGATGGGCTCGCAGGTCAGATCAATGTGGTCGATTCCGGCTCTGGCATGTCGCCCGAATTCGTCCGCAACGGGCTGTTCAAACCTTTTGTCTCATCGAAGCAGGGCGGCTTTGGCATCGGCGCGTTCGAGGCGCGCGAAATGATCCGCAGCATGGGCGGACGGGTCAATGTGGAATCCCGCGAAGGCGTGGGTTCGCGTTTTTCCGTCGTCCTTCCGGTTCCCGAAGCTGTGACCCTGCTTAACCGGCACAAACACCAACCAAGTAAAGAGGTCGCCTGATGGCCGACAAGAAACCCACCCTTCTCGTAATCGAGGATGACGAGGGGCTGCAGGCGCAGCTCAAATGGGCTTATGACGATTTCGAAGTCGTGATCGCTGGTGATCGCGATAGCGCCATCGCCGCCTTGCGCAGTGAAGCTCCAGCCGTCGTCACGCTGGATCTTGGCCTGCCGCCCGATCCCGACGGCACGACCGAAGGGTTCGCTGTGCTCGACGCAATCATGGCGTTGAAACCGGATACCAAAGTGATTGTCGCCAGTGGCCATGGCGCCTGCGAAAGCGCGCTTCAGGCCATCGAACGCGGAGCCTATGATTTCTACCAGAAGCCAGTCGATATCGACGCGCTGGGGCTGATCGTCCGCCGCGCCTTCAACCTGCACGAAATCGAGGATGAAAACCGTCGTCTTGTCGCCAATGCGAGCGAAGACAAGACAGTGCTGGGCCGGCTGATCACGGGCGCACCGGAGATGGTGAAGGTCGCCCGCACGATCGAACGGGTCGCCTCCACCAGCGTGTCGGTGATGCTGCTGGGTGCAAGCGGTACGGGCAAGGAATTGCTGGCACGCGGCCTGCACGAAGCGAGCAATCGCGCGGACAAGCCGTTTGTCGCAATCAATTGCGCTGCAATCCCGGAAAACCTGCTCGAAAGCGAATTGTTCGGTCACGAAAAGGGCGCTTTCACAGGTGCGGTGAAAACCACCGAGGGCAAGATCGAAAGCGCCCATGGCGGCACGCTGTTCCTTGATGAAGTCGGCGACATCCCGCTGCCGTTGCAAGTGAAACTGCTGCGCTTCCTGCAAGAACGCACGATTGAACGGATCGGCGGTCGCAAGACGATCTCGGTCGATACGCGCATCGTCTGCGCCACGCATCAGAACCTTGAAGCGATGATCGGGGAGGGGACTTTCCGCGAAGACCTGTTCTATCGCCTCGCCGAAATCGTCGTGCGTATCCCGGGCCTGGCCGAACGTCACGGCGATGCGGTGCTGTTGGCCAAGGCTTTCCTCAAACGCTTTGCGAGCGAAATGAACCCCAGCGTCACCGGATTTGCTCCTGATGCGCTGGCAGCGATCGACTCGCATGATTGGCCCGGCAATGTCCGCGAGCTTGAAAACCGGGTGAAACGGGCCGTGATCATGGCTGATGGCAAGCTGGTCAGCGCGGCTGATCTCGATTTCGACACCGACGAGGAGGAGCCCGCCGAAGTGCTCAATCTCAAGGCTGCTCGGGAACTGGCGGATCGCCGCGTCATCCGGCACGCGCTGGCTCGTAGCGAAGGCAATATCTCCAGCACTGCCAAATTGCTCGGGATCAGCCGCCCGACGCTCTACGACTTGCTGAAGCAGTATGATCTGCATGCGTAGCCTGCTTGCCCTCGGCCTTGCCATCGCTCTGGCTGGTTGTTCGAACGAACAATCAGGCGCAGATGCGTCTGCGCTTACGGGAAGCGATACCTTTCTCGAATTGGTGAATGATGCCCGGTTGGCGGTCGAGAACGGCAATCTGCTCGAAGCCGGGCGCCTGTATGACGAGGCGCGCGCACTCGAGCCCGAAAATCCGGGTCTGTGGGTCGACATCGCCCGTTTGCGCTTCCGCGGTGGTGAACATCTGATTGCCATCGACGCAGCGGATTATGCGCTTGAACTGAACCCGCAATACGCGCCAGCGGTGCTGCTCAAGGCGCAAATGGTGCGCGATGCGCATGGTCTGGAGGAATCGCTGCCGTGGTTTGAAGCGGCAGTTGCGGCTGATCCGCGCAACCCCGAGGTGATGGCGGATTACGCGGCCACCTTGGGTGATCTGGGGCGGTATCGCGAGATGTTGCGGGTCGTGCGCGAACTCGCCGAATTTGCGCCAAACTATCCGCAGGTGCATTACCTGCAGGCGGTGTTGGCGGCGCGTGGAGACGATCCCGTGCTCGCAAGCAATCTGCTCAACCGCAGCGGATTGCGCGCGCAGGCAGTGCCTGCCGCAGTGATGCTCGGCGCGATTGTCGATTTGCAGCAGGGCAATTACGACACCGCATCAGAAGCGCTAGACGAACTCGCCAAGCGCCAGCCCGACAATATGCGTGTCAAGGAACTGCTTGCCCGCGCGCTGGGGTTGGGCGGGCGTGATCGGGAACTGGTCGATCGTTACGCCTCGCAAGCCGCCAGCCCTTCGGCATCGCCCTATCTCCAGATGGTGGTGGGGCGCAGTCTGGAACGGATGGGAAATCGCAATCGTGGCCTCGCGTTGATCGAGCGTGCGCGCGAGCCGCGTTCCAACCAACCGGTCGTGCTCGACGGGTCAAGTCATGGCGATGCGTCGGTGCCGGCGATTACCGCCGATCTTCGCCGAAGCGTCGCCGCAGGCAATGCCTCTGGTGCAGGGGGACAGGCCGCAAACCTGATCCGCAGAGCGCCCTATTCGGCTGATTTCCATGCGCTCGCCGGTGATGTCGCGCTTGCCAGAGGCGATGCGAAGGCGGCGCTCGAAGCCTATGAAGTCGCGGCAAGGGTGCGGCGGTCATGGCCGCTGACGCGCAAGATCATCAATGCCTATCGCAGCTTTGGCGACGGTCTGGCAGCCGAAGTCCTGCTTGCCCGCTATATCGCCGGGGATCCGCAAAACACCGATGCGCTCTTCCTGCTCGCTGAAGAAAGCGCGCTAAAAGAGGACTGGCTGCGGGTGAGTGTGCTGCTGGATACAGCTATTGCGCTGGGTGCAGGCAATGACCTGGAGGTGCTGGCCCTGCGTGCGCAGGCAGCACAAAACCTCGGAGATGAAGCTGAGGCTGCCCGCTTTGCGGCCATGCTTGGCGAACTGAAGCCGAGTGAATTCCTCAAACGCTGAGGCGCAAACGCTCGACAAGGGGCACGACACAAGGCAGTGGCGGGGCGATGCGTTCCCGCCTTTCGATCCTTGCCGACCCGATGATCGCGGTGTTGTTCATTGCCACGCTGCTGGCGATGATCGTGCCTGCCGCCGGTGAAGCGCGCGCGACCGCTCAGACGGTATCCAATGTGGCGATTTTCGTGCTGTTTCTGGTCAACGGTATGCGCATCGCGCGCGGAGAAATTGCACGGGGCCTTGCGAACTGGCGGTTTTTCCTGCCGCTGATGTTGTGGGTGTTCGGGGTGATGCCTGTGATCGGGTTGGGCCTGTCAGGGCTTGCTGGTACAGTTTTGCCCCCGCTTGTCGCGCTGGGGTTCCTGTATCTTGGCTGCCTGCCTTCTACCGTGCAATCGGCGACGTCCTATACCAGTCTCGCCAGTGGCAATATCGCGCTGTCCGTGGTCGGGGCTGCGCTGATCAACATTGCCGGTGTCTTCATCACCGCGCCCTTGTTCGCGGCGCTTGCAGGCAGCGAAGCTGTGGCGATCGGCACCGAAACCATTGTGCGGATCGGGGTGATCCTGATCCTGCCATTTGTCATTGGGCAGATGGTGCAGGGCTGGACGATCGAGTGGCTGCGCGAACGCAAGAGCGATGTCGCATGGCTTGACCGGGCAGTTATCGGCATCGCTGTCTATGTCGCCTTTTCGGGCGCGGTGGAGCAGGGGCTAGGGACGATGTTCGGCGCATCGCAATGGGCGGTGCTGATCGTTCTGGTGCTGATCTATCTGGTGGTCGCAAGCGGCGGCGCATGGACTGCCGCGAGGTTCCTTTCGGCACCGCGCGAAGACCGCATCGCTTTCCTGTTTGCAGGAGCGCAGAAAAGCGTCGCCATCGGCGCGCCCATGGCAGCGATCCTGTTTCCGGCAGAAGCCGCCGGCTTCGTCATTGCGCCGCTGCTGCTTTACCACCTGCTGCAGCTGGTGATCGCCGCACCGCTTGCCGGTCTGCTGGCCCGCAATCAGCCCTTGGGTTGATAGGTCTGCTCTTCACCGGGGAAGCTGCGCGAGCGCACTTCTTCGGCGTAACTGGCGACTGTCTTGTCGATGATGGCGGCGATGTCTTCATACCGTTTGACGAACCGCGGCACGCGTTCGAACATGCCGAGCATATCCTCCGTCACCAGCACCTGACCATCGCATTGCGCCGATGCGCCGATCCCGATGGTGGGGCAGGACACGGCCTGCGTCGCTTCGATGGCGATCGGTTCGACGACGCCTTCGATGACGATGGCAAAGGCTCCCGCCTTGTCCAACGCGACGGCATCGCTGACGATCTTGTCGGCTTCCGCGTCGGAGCGGCCGCGTGCGGCATAGCCGCCCAGCACATTCACCGCCTGCGGGGTCAGGCCTACGTGTCCCATCACGGGGATGCCGCGCGAATTGAGGAATTCGACCGTCTCGGCCATGGCTTCGCCACCTTCCAGCTTCACTGCAGCAGCGCCGGTCTGTTTAAGCAGATAGGCCGCGCTCTCGAACGCCTGTTCCTTTGATGCCTCATAGGAGCCGAAAGGCATGTCCACGACGACCACCGAATGATAGCTGCCGCGCACCACCGCCGCGCCGTGATTGGCCATCATTTCCAGCGTCACCGGAATGGTGGAGGGCAGGCCGTAAATCACCTGACCCAGCGAATCCCCCACCAGCAACAGGTCGCAATGCGCATCGAGCAATTGCGCCTGGCGCGCGGTGTAGGCTGTCAACATCACCAACGGTTCAGCGGTAACGCCGTCGGCCTTGCGCGCGCGGATGCGCGGCACTGTCAGCCGTTTCATCGGCGCAGGGGTGGGATTGGCGCGGCTTGTGCTCGTATCGAGCTGGAATGTGGTCGACATGTTGCCAGCGTCTAGCGCCACACAGGCAAAAGACCAAGCTTGCCCCTTGGCCTCGGCGCCAAAACATTGCAAACAGGTTGCAACAAGGGAATCCGCGCGGGGAAGCGCGCGTCAATTGAGGATAGATTTTCAGACATGGCAGCAGCAGGTTCAGGCCACGAAAACTGGTCATCACGCAGTGCGTTCATTCTTGCAGCGGTGGGTTCTGCCGTTGGCTTGGGCAATATGTGGAGGTTCCCCGCCGAAGCAGGTGAGAACGGCGGCGGTGCCTTTGTCCTGTTCTACATTTTCTGCGTTCTGCTGATCGGTCTGCCGGTGCTGCTTTCCGAAGTGCTGGTTGGTCGCCACGGGCAGGCCAACGCGCCTGAAAGCGTGCGGCGCCTCGCACGGGATTCGAACGCGTCCGAGGGGTGGAGCGTGCTCGCCTCGCTGGGTGTCTTCGCCGCCTTCCTGATCCTCAGCTTTTACTGTGTGGTCGGCGGTTGGGTGGTCTATTACATCGGCGTTTTCGCGGGTGATCTGGTGCAGACCGGGCTTACGGGCGGCGCATTCGAAGGGCGCGATCCGAGCGATATCGAAGGGTTGCTGCCCGCGCTGTTCGGGGATGGCGGATTGATGGTCGGCCTGAACCTCGGGTTCCTAGCAATCACCATGTTCTTCGTCGCTCGCGGTATTTCGAGCGGGATCGAATGGGTGGCGGTTTACCTGATGCCGCTGTTCTTCGTGCTGTTCCTTGGCATCACCATCTATGGTGCCTTCACCGGCAATTTCGGCGATGCGGTGAGCTATCTGTTTACCTTCGATTTCTCCAAGCTGACGGGTGAAGTCATGCTTGCCGCTGTCGGTCAGGCGTTCTTCTCCCTGTCGCTGGGTGTGGCGGGCATGATGACCTATGGCGCATACGCCAATCGCGACACCAATCTGGCTGAGACTTCGGGCATCATCGCCGGAGCGGACACCGCGGTTGCGCTCTTGGCGGGTCTGGCGATCTTCCCGATCGTGTTTGCAGCCGGCCTTTCGGCCAGCGCCGGGCCGGGCCTGATGTTCCAGTCGCTGCCGATTGCGTTCCAGGCCATGCCGTTCGGTTCGCTGATCGGCCTCGCGTTCTTCATCATGGTCTTCTTTGCCGCGCTTACCAGTTCGGTTTCGCTGCTCGAAGCGCCCACCGCCTGGATGTTTGAAAAGTTCAACATGTCGCGCCCTGTGGCGACCGGGATCGTCGGCTTTGGCGCCGCCGTGCTGGGCGTGCTGTCGGCTTTGTCTTTCAACGACATGGCCGATTTCCGTCCGCTCGCCTTCATTCCGATCTTTGCCGAGGCGAATTTCTTCGATGCGCTGGATGGTGTGACGGCAAAGCTGTTCATGCCGATTGGCGCGATTTTGACCTGTATCTTTGTCGGTTGGATCGCGGATGCGCGGCTGATTGATCAAGAGAACGGTCTGGACGGATTGCTGCACCAGTTGTGGCGCGCGCTGGTGCGGTTTGTCTGCCCGGCCGTTCTGGCAGTGATCATGTTCTTCGGCCTGTTCGGCTAACCTTTCACGGAGGCGATTGCGGCCCTGAATCGGGCATTGCAATCGTCTCCCATATATGGAACATAATAGGAACAAATAAGACTCGCATGAGTCTTTATCGGTGTTCCTATGACGATATCTGTTCCTCCTCGCAGCGCGACAGCGCTTGATGCCTTTTCGGTTCCGTCGCGCCCCAAGGGGGGCGGCGCAGGGATCCGGCGTTCTGCTGCGCTATTGTCGGCGAAAGACATTGCCGCGCTGTCAAAGGCGCGGGAGGCGCGCTGGCGTCCGGGTCTTTCCGATCAACCGCTGCATAGCGAGATATTCGCCCATGCCGATGATGCGAGCGGGGCGGGGTTCGCGCTGGCGCTGGCGCGTGACGCGCTGAAGGTGGCGGGCGGGCAAGGCGAAGACCCTCTGGCAGAGGTGGAGGATCGCCGTCAGGTGCTGTGGGTGCAGGACAGGCGGGCGATCCAGCGTTCGGGCCGCCCCTTTCGCGCCGGATTGCCGCCCGACCTGCGAGACCGGCTGATCCATGTCGAGGCGAAAACGCCCGAAGATGCGCTCTTCGCTCTCGAAGAAGGGGTGCGGTGCCGCGATCTGGCCTGCGTGATCGGAGAGATCACCGGCAATCCGCGCGCGCTCGACTTCACCGCATCGCGCCGTCTCAGCCTTGCTGCGGAAAAGCATGGCGTGGCGCTGTGGCTGGTGCGGCTCGACGCGGAGGCTGACCTGTCTTCTGCCCGGATGCGCTGGCAGGTCGAAGCGGCTCCGTCCTCACACCCGCGCTGGAACGCGGACGCACCCGGCGCGCCTGCATGGAAGGCAAGGCTGTTTCGCGCACGCGCCCACGCACCGGGCGAATGGATATTGAGCGATGACGATGCAAACCTCCACATCCGCCGATCAGCCCCGTCAAACGCCGCCGCAAACGCCGCCACGCCGGATATTGGCCATCTGGTGCGCCCGACTGTCGGTCGATCGCTGGCGGCTGTCGCTCGCGCCTGAGCAGGATTGCGACACCAGACCGACGGTTCTTATCACCGAAACCGCGCATGGGCCGCGCATTGATGCGGTGAACGATGCCGCGCGCGATGCCGGAGCGCAGACGGGCATGATGCTAGCGGATGCGCGCACGCTTTGCCCGCAACTTTGCACCGCGCCATCCGATCCTGCCGGTGATCTCGCCATGCTCGAAACGCTGGCTGTCTGGGCGCGCCGCTGGGGGCCGTGGAGCGCGCTCGACCCGCCCGACGGCTTGCTGGTCGATGTGACGGCTGTCGCGCATCTGTTTGGCGGGGAGCAGCGGCTGCTGGCTGATGTCGAGGCGGCGTTTGCGAGGCGCAGGCTGGCGGTGCGCGCGGCTATCGCACCCACGGCGGGGGCGGCATGGGCGCTGGCGCATTACGGGCCGCGCCATGCGATCATCGACCCGCATCAGGACCCGCTGCGCGCGTTGGATGATCTGCCGGTCGCGGCGCTCAGGCTGGATGACGATGTGCTGACGGTGCTGCGCCGGCTTGGCCTCAAACGGCTTGGCGATCTGGCCGGTATCGCCACGGGCGCGGTTGACCGCAGCGAGGCGGCTGCGCGCGACGCGCTGCATCGCCGGTTTCGGAATCGCAAATCGCCCAGCGCCAATCCGCTCGTACGGCTCGATCAGCTGCTGGGCCGCGTGCCCGAACCGCTGCTGCCGGTCGAGGTGCGGCAGATGCCGCTGGTGCAACGCCGCCTGATGGAGCCGCTGCGCCACCGCTCATTGCTCGACCGGGTGATTGCCGATCTTGCGCAGGACATGGCGCGCGAACTTGAGGCGCGGGCCGAAGGGGCGCGGCGGTTGGAACTGGGTCTGTGGCGCGTCGATGGCGAGGTGATCGGGTTGCGCATCGAGCTGGCGGCGGCAACGCGGGAGGCGGCGCATATCGCCCGCCTGTTCGAGGAAAAGCTTGATAAGGTCGATGCCGGTTTCGGGATCGAGACCGTGCGACTGTGCGCCAGCTGGAGCGAGCCTCTGGCGATGATGCAGGCCGATGTCGAACAGGCGGCGGAGCGGCACGGCACTTCGCTTGCCGCCTTTGTCGATCGGTTGACGGTGCGGTTGGGGGCGCAGGCCGTGCGTCGCCCGGCTCCCAATGCCAGCCATTTGCCAGAGCGCGCGCAGGCCTGGCGCCCGCCGCTTGAACCGCAGCCTGCCTTGCAGGGGGCGTTCGAATTCCATGCAAGGCCGCTCAAACTGCTGGACAGGCCGGAGAAGATTTCCGTCCTTTATGCCTCGCCCGATGGCTGCCCCCAGCGCTTTCGCTGGCGCGGCAATGTGCATGAGGTCGCACGCGTCGAAGGCCCTGAAAGGATCGCGCCCGAATGGTGGCGGGAAAGATCCAGCGTGCGCCTGCGCGATTACTACCGGATCGAGGATGCGAGCGGGCGACGCTACTGGATTTACCGCCACGGCCACGCCGCGGATGGGCGGGGAGGGGTTCCGGACTGGTTCCTGCAGGGACTTTCCGCCTGAAAATCCTAATCGCATATTATCCATCCGGTCAGGATTTTTTTACCGGTTGGTGAGATAACCTTCCCATGACAGGTTTCCGTGCTGACAGATCCTCTGAACGTCGGCCTCTTGACCTGATGGTCAAGGGAAGGGTGCAGTCGCGCGTTGTCTTTGTCGATCTGGTCGACATTTCCGAAGGCGGGTGCAAGATCAAGGGCAGTCGAGGCTTCGCCAAGGAAGGCGACCGGATCACGATGAAAGTCGGCGATATCAGCGCGCCACTGGGGACGGTGGCCTGGGTACAGGATCGCTTTGCCGGCGTGCGGTTTGACGGCGAGATGCACCCTGCCGTGCTCGATCATCTGGTGGCTACGGCGGGCAACAATTTCCGAATGGAAAAGCAGCGGCTCCATCGGCTTTGAACCGGGACTTGCAGGCTTTGCATTTGTCTGAACGATAATTGGAACATAATAAGAACATTTCGTCCTCATGACCCAATGTTCTTATGATTCCACAGTCTCTCCGCGCAGATCCGAAATGGGCGTCGCCGATGCGCCCTGCGCGGCGTGTCCGGGCGGGATTTCGCCGTGCCTGACGCCCCGCTTACCCCGGCCAAGCGAAGGCTGTATATCGATCCCGATCTGATCGCACCGCCGCCGCGTGCACCCTTTGTCGAACTCGGGCTGGTCAGCTGCTTCAGCTTTCTGCGCGGCGCCTCCGATGCGGTCGATCTGGTGATGACGGCGCGCACCCTTGGCTATGACGCGATCGGGATTGCCGATGCCAATTCCATGGCGGGCGTGGTTCGCATCCACAGCGAGGCCAGGACGCTCAAACTGCGCCCGGTGATCGGTTGCCGGATCGAAACGGTCGAAGGGCTGGCCTTCCTCGCCTATCCGAAGGACCGCGCCGCCTATGGCCGCCTTACCCGCCTGATCAGCGCCGGGCGGATGCGGACGCTCGATGGCGAATGGCAGGACAAGGGCGTTTGCGAGATCTCGCTGGAGATGTTGGCGGAGCATTCACAAGGTGTGCAACTGATCCTGCTGCCGCCGGATGATCTGGACAGGCCGTTCACGATCCGGGTGCCGAGCAATGTCGTGGCGATCCATTCGCGCGAGGATGATGCGGGGCTGATGCCTGTCACCACCGCTTTTGCCGACATCATCCCGCATCTCGTCCGCCAGATGCCCACGCTGCGCCATCTCGCCGCAAGCTATCTCTATCGCGGTGACGACATCGCCCGGATCGACCGGCTCGACAGCCTTGCGCGCGAACATGGGCTTGCCCTGCTGGCGACCAACGATGTGCATTATCATGCCCCCGAACGCCGCCCCTTGCAGGACGTGATGACGGCAATCCGGCACAAGACCACGGTGGCGGAGGCCGGATACCTGCTGAACGCCAATGCGGAACGTCATCTCAAGGGGTCTGAGGCCATGCAGCGCCTGTTCGCGCGCTGGCCGGATGCGATCACGGCGGCGCGCGAGGTTGCTGATGCCTGCACCTTCAGCCTCGATGAACTGCGTTATGAATACCCTGAGGAGATTTATCCCGACGGAATGACCCCGCAGGAATATCTCGAGGTCGAGACATGGCGCGGGGCGGAGCGGCGATACCCTTCGGGTGTGCCCGATAGCGTGGCGGAAACGCTGGAGCGCGAACTGGCGCTGATCGCGAAGCTCGACCTTGCGCGCTATTTCCTCACCATCAAGGATATCGTCGATTTCGCGCGTGGCTGCGATCCGCCGATCCTGTGCCAGGGCAGGGGGTCCGCCGCCAATTCCGCGGTCTGCTATTGCCTTGAGATCACCAGCGTCGATCCGGCGAAGCACCAGCTGCTATTCGATCGCTTCATTTCCGAAGAACGCAAGGAGCCGCCCGATATAGACGTCGATTTCGAGCATGAACGGCGCGAGGAGGTGATCCAGTACATCTATGGGAGATATGGCCGTCACCGCGCCGGGCTGTGCGCCACGGTGATCCACTATCGCCCACGCATGGCGATCCGCGAAGTGGGCAAGGCGATGGGCCTGTCGGAGGATGTGACCGGTGCGCTTGCCCGCACGGTGTGGGGCGGGTGGGGGCGCGAGATCGACGAACGCCATGCCGCCGAAACCGGCATGGATGTGACCGATCCGCACTTGCGGCGCGTGCTCAAGCTGACCGAACAGATGATCGGCATGCCGCGCCACCTGTCACAGCATGTCGGCGGCTTCATCCTGACCGAAGGCGCGCTGACCGAAACGGTGCCGATCGGCAATGGCGCGATGCCCGAACGCAGTTTCATCGAATGGGACAAGGACGATATTGAGGCGCTGGGCATACTCAAGGTCGATGTGCTGGCGTTGGGGATGCTCACCTGCATCCGCAAATGCCTTGATCTGGTGGAGGCGCATCACGGCCGCGCGCTCACCCTTGCCAGCGTCCCGCGCGAAGACCCGGAAACCTATGCGATGCTGCGCAAGGGGGATTCGCTCGGCGTGTTTCAGGTCGAAAGCCGGGCGCAGATGAACATGCTGCCGAGGCTGCGTCCGCGCGAATTCTACGATCTCGTGATCCAGGTCGCGATTGTCCGTCCCGGCCCGATCCAGGGGGACATGGTGCATCCCTATCTCAAACGGCGGCGCGGCGCGGAGGCCGTGCAGATACCCGCGCCCGGCCCGGCGCACGGCCCGCCAGACGAGCTTTCGAGCATTCTCGGCCGGACGCTGGGCGTTCCGATCTTTCAGGAACAGGCGATGAAGATCGCATTGGACGCGGCGAAGTTTTCCAGCCTCGAAGCTAACCGGTTGCGCAAGGCGATGGCGACTTTCCGCAGCCGGGGAATGGTGGACGAGCTGCAGGACATGATGGTCGAGCGGATGGTGGCGCGCGGCTATGATCGCGACTTCGCGCAGCGGTGCTTCAACCAGATCCGGGGCTTTGGTGAATATGGCTTTCCCGAAAGCCACGCGGCGTCTTTCGCGCATCTGGTTTACGTGTCGAGCTGGCTCAAATGCCATTTCCCGGCGGCGTTCGCGGCGGCGCTGCTGAATTCCCAGCCAATGGGCTTTTACGCGCCCGCACAGATCGTGCGCGACGCACGCGAGCATGGGGTGGAGGTGCTGCCGGCGGATGTGAACCACAGCGAGTGGGATTGCACGCTGGAGGAGATCGGGCAGGCAAACCACGCCCGGTCAGGCCGGTTTGATCGTCACATCGCGCTGCGCCTTGGCTTGCGCCAGATCGACGGGCTGCCCGAACATGTCGCCGCGCAGCTTGTCGCGGAGCGTGCGGAGAACGGCGCCTATCGCGATGTCGCCGATTTGCGCGAACGCGCCGGGCTGTCTCCGGCGCATATCGAACGGCTTGCCAGCGCGGATTGCTTTTCCTCGATGGAGCTTACCCGGCGGCAGGCCCTGTGGGATGCGCGCAGCCTGATCGCCGGGCCGGACCTGCCGCTGTTCCGCGCTGCTGCTGAGCGCGACGAAGGGGCGGAACGCAGCGTCACCCGCCTGCCGCAAATGCCGCTGTCGGAAGAGGTGGTGGCCGATTACCAGACGACCCGCCTCAGCCTGAAAGCGCATCCGATGGCGTTCCTGCGTCCGCAACTGGCCGAACGCGGCTTTGTGCGCGCCTGTGATCTGCGTGCCCGCAAATACCGGAGCATGGTGCAGGTGGCGGGCGTGGTGCTGATCCGCCAGCGTCCGGGCAGCGCCAAGGGGGTGTGCTTCATCACGCTGGAAGATGAAACCGGGGTGATCAACCTCGTCGTGTGGCCCGATCTGAAAGAGAAGCAGCGCCGCGTCGTCATGGGTGCGCGCCTGATGGAGGTGCGGGGGCGTGTCGAATATGATGACGAGGTGATCCATGTGATCGCCCAGCATATGACCGACGCGACCGGACAATTGTATGCGCTGTCCGACGATATGCTCAACGCTCCGGTGGCGCGGGCGGATCACGTCAATTCACCGCTGCCGCAGGGTCGCAATCTGACCAGTCTGACAAGCGAGGAGAGGCGCCACCGCAAGGGCGCGGAGCCGCGCGAGATCATTGATCCCCTGCCGCGCGATTTCACGCCCAATGTGAAAGGGCATCCGCGCAATCACCGGATCATCCCGAAGTCACGAGACTTTCATTAGCGCGTTTTCCTACTCGCCAGCGCGCTGCTATGGCGGCCTGGCTTTTTCAAATTGTCGCAACGCAGCCCTCCAAGAGGGAGCAATAAATTTTTAAAAACTGGGTAAGTGTCAATTTCGATTATCTGACGCAACTATCTGATCTAATGAGAAAAAGCGGCAGGAAACGCGCATGACGCCGTGTCAGCTTTGTCAATTTCGTTCGCGGGTGCAGCAAAGCCTGCGGGGAGAGCGCGATCAGTTCACTTCGAGCGCGTACCCCGCCGAACGCACGGTGCGGATCGGGTCTTTTGCCCCATCGACTTCGATCGCCTTGCGCAGGCGGCGGATATGGACGTCAACAGTGCGCAATTCGATGTCGGAGCCGGTCCCCCATACGCCGTCGAGCAGCTGCCCGCGGCTGAACACGCGTCCGGGGCTTTCCATGAAGAATTTGAGCAGGCGGTATTCCGTCGGCCCCAATTGCAGAGCGCGGCCCCGACGCTGCACCTTGTGTGCCACCGGATCGAGCTTGATGTCGCCAACCTCGATTGTTTCACCCGCCAACGCCGGACGGATGCGGCGCATCACTGCCGCCACACGGGCGAGCAGTTCACGCGGGGAAAACGGCTTGGTCAGGTAATCGTCGGCCCCGGTTTCCAGTCCGCGCACCCGGTCATCCTCCGCCTCGCGTGCGGTCAGCATGATGATGGGGACATGCGCGGTTTCCTTGTCGCGGCGCAGGCGGCGGCAAACCTCGATCCCGCTGGTGCCTTCGATCATCCAGTCGAGGATGATCAGATCAGGCACGTCCTCGCTGGCAAGCACGAGGGCTTCGTCACCGTCACCGGTGCAGCGCACGCTGTAGCCTTCGTTCTGGAAACGGTATTCGAGCAGTTCCGACAGGGCCGGATCGTCTTCGACAAGCAGCAGTTTGGCGGCGGACATAGGCTGTCTCCTAGACTACGACCCGCGAGAAAACCGGGTTGCAGCTTTCCCATGTTTCATTTCAGCTACAGTTTGATGAAACAGGGTGGGCGAAATTTTCCACAATCACGCCCCGCCACAAATACCGCTACCGTTCCTCTTCGGGCGGATACAGGCCCGTCGCCGCAAAATGCACCATCTCGGCAACATTGGTGGCATGATCGCCGATCCGTTCAAGATTGCGGGCCACGAACAACAGTTGGGCCGCGCTCGAAATGGTTGCAGGGTTCTCAACCATGTGGCTCACAAGATTGCGGAAAATGCTGTTGTAGAAAGCATCGACCTTGGCATCGGTTGCGATCACTTCGCGGGCCAGATCGGGATCGCGCGCCGAGTATGCCGTCAGCACATCATGCACCATTTCGCCCGCGATTTCGCCCATAGCGGGCAGCAAGGTCAGCGGTTCGAAACGGTCGCGCCCTTCGATCATGCCGACGCGTTTGGCGATGTTCTTCGAGTAATCGCCGATCCGTTCGATAACGCCGGCGATTTTTAGCGCGGCGATGACTTCGCGCAAGTCATCCGCCATCGGCGCGCGCAGGGCGATGATCCTGACGGCGAGCTTGTCCACCTCGGTTTCGAGCGCATCGATCTTCTTGTCACGCGCGACAACCTGATCGCCCAGCGCCTCGTCACCGCGAACCAGCGCTTCGAGTGCTTCCTGAATGGCGACCTCGGCAAGGCCGCCCATTTCCGCGATCAGGCCGCGAAGCCGGGTGATGTCCTCATCGAATGCTTTGACTGTATGATCAGACAATTATCCGTACCTACCTGTGATATAATCACGGGTACGCTCTTCTATCGGATTTTGGAAGATATCCGAGGTGGGCCCGTACTCGATCATCTTGCCGAGATGGAAAAACGCGGTCCGCTGGCTGACGCGAGCGGCCTGCTGCATCGAGTGCGTGACGATGACAATCGCATAACGACCCGAAAGTTCGTCGATCAGTTCCTCGATCTTGGCCGTCGCGATGGGATCGAGCGCCGATGCCGGTTCGTCCATCAGGATGACTTCTGGATCGACGGCGATAGCTCGGGCGATGCAAAGGCGTTGCTGCTGGCCGCCAGAAAGTGCCGTACCCGACTCGTCGAGACGGTCCTTCACTTCGTCCCAAAGCCCGGCACGCCTGAGCGAACGCTCGACGATTTCGTCGAGGTCCGCCTTCTTTTCGCCAAGACCATGGATCTTCGGGCCGTAGGCAATGTTTTCGTAAATCGATTTGGGAAAAGGATTGGGCTTTTGAAAAACCATGCCGACCCGCGCGCGCAATTGTACCACATCCATGGCATCACCGTGGATGTCCTCGCCTTCCAGTTCGATCAGCCCGGTTACCTTTGCCGCACCAATGGTGTCGTTCATGCGATTGAAGCATCGCAGGAAGGTCGACTTCCCACAGCCCGACGGGCCGATGAAGGCGGTCACGTAATCGGGCGAGATGTCGATCGACACCTCGTCGATGGCCTTCTTGGAGCCGTAATAGACAGAGACATCACGCGCGATCATCTTCGCGCTTTTGTCTTGTTTGATGCTTTCGTGAATGCGTGTCACCAGGTCTTCTCGAACTTGTTGCGCAGATAAATGGCGAGGCCGTTCATCAGCATGAGGAACAGCAGCAGGACGATGATTGCGGCGCTCGTGCGCTCGACAAAGCCCCGGTCGATCTCGTCCGACCACAGGAAAATTTGCATCGGCAGGACGGTGGCTGGGGAAGTGAAACCATCAGGAGGGGTCGCGACAAATGCGCGCATCCCGATCAACAGCAGCGGCGCGGTTTCACCAAGCGCGCGTGCCATGCCGATGATCGTACCCGTGAGCATGCCGGGCAGGGCAAGCGGCAGGACGTGGTGGAACACGACCTGTACCGGCGATGCGCCGACGGCGAGGGCGCCATCACGGATCGAAGGAGGTACCGCCTTGATCGCGTTGCGCCCGGAAATGACGATGACCGGCATGGTCATCAGCGCCAGCGTCATACCCCCGATCAGGGGCGCTGATCGCAAGTTGGGGAACAGCGTCAGAAACACGGCCAGACCCAGAAGGCCAAAGATGATCGAAGGCACTGCGGCCAGATTGTTGATCGAGACCTCGATCAGTTCGGTCCAACGGTTCTTCGGCGCGTATTCTTCAAGATACAGAGCCGCCAGGACGCCGATCGGGAACGCCAGAACGAAGGTGACGATCATGGTGAAGATCGACCCCTTGAGCGCGCCCCAAATGCCGACTTGCTGCGGGCTGGTTGCATCCGACCGGGTCAGAAAGCCGGAGTCCCAGTTCTTGGCCAGCCTGCCTTCGCTCACCAGCCTTTGGGCAAGCGCCTGCATCTCCGGCGATCCTTCGCCAGCGAGGCCTGCAGCTAGGTTCGAAGAGGCGGCGAGGTTGAACGCTTCCGTCCGGCCAATCAGCGTGGGGTCAGCCTGCAATTCGGCCGCCACGTCGCGCCATGCGTCGCGGCTGACTTCTGCTGCGCCATCTGTTCCGAGTTGCTTCTCGGCATAGAAAGCGACGATCTGATCAAGTCCCTGCATCTCCAGTGTCTGGATCGCGCTCGGTGCTGACAGGGAAGCGACATCACCGCTCAGGCCGCTGGCAGGGAAGTCGATCGTGACTTCGACTTCGGCCCGCTGAAACCCGCCGATACCGTTGATCAGCATGTTGCCGAGGAGGAAGACCAGAACTGAAACTGAGAAAACGATGGCGCCCATACCCAGCGCGCGAAAGCGGCGCTCGGCAGTGTAGCGCTGCTTGAGCCGTTTTGCGAAAGCGTCTGTTCGGGTGGGGCCCAGGCTGGAGGTGTTCACGGCGTTACTCATAAGCTTCACGGAACCGTTTGACGACACGAAGCGCGATGATGTTAAGGACAAGGGTCACGACGAAAAGAACGAAGCCCAGTGCGAATGCACTGAGCGTTGCCGGGTGCTCGGTCGTTTGTTCGCCAGTCAGCAGCTTGACAATCTGAACGGTCACGGTCGACATCGGTTCGAGCGGGTTGGCAGTAAGGTTTGCCGCAGGCGAGGCGGCCATGACCACAATCATTGTTTCTCCGATCGCGCGGCTCACGGCGAGCATGATGCCCGCCACGATCCCCGGAAGGGCAGCGGGAAAAAGCACACGCTTGATCGTTTCGGACTGGGTTGCTCCCATTGCGAGACTGCCATCACGCATGGCTCCAGGAACGGCCGCCATGGCATCGTCAGCCATCGAGGAAACGAATGGAATGATCATCACGCCCATCACGACACCGGCGGCTAGCGCGCTTTCCGTCGATGCGCCTGAAATGCCCACAGCAACTGCTGCGTCACGGATAGCGGGGGCAATCGTAAGCGCGGCGAAATAGCCGTAAACCACTGTAGGAACGCCCGCGAGAATCTCCAGCGCGGGCTTGATCCATGCACGCAGGCGCGGATCTGCATACTGGGTGAGGTAAACTGCGCTCATCAGGCCAAGTGGGATGGCGACAATCATTGCGATGATCGCCCCGATCAGGATCGTACCCCAGAACAGCGGGATCGCTCCGTAACGTGAACCGTCCGGATTTGCCGGGTTGCTCATCGGATCGGGGGCCCAGAAAGTGCCGAATAGGAAATCAATCGGCGAAACCATGCCGAAGAAACGGACGGTCTCAAAAACGAGGCTCGCAACGATACCGAAGGTGGTCAGGATCGCGACGAGCGATGCGAGCAACAGCACAGTCATCACCGTCCGTTCGACCTTGGTGCGAGCGCGGAAGTCCGGCTTCACGCGCAAGAACGACCATGCACCGCCAGCGAAAGCGATAAGGATGGTGATTGCAATGCCGATCAGATTGTAGCGGCCTATTGCTTCGCGGAAGGGTTCGACCAGCGCTGCTGCTTCTTCGTTGAAGACGCCGACTGCATTGCCTGTGGCAACCGCTCGCGCTTCGGCGATCCATGCTTCGCGTTCAAAGCCGAAGCTCGGGAGTACTTCCGCGGCGGGTGATGCGAGGACGCTCTGCATGATCAGTTGCGGGGCAATCAGAGACCATGCCACCGCGAACGCGAGAACAGGCACTATCACCCACACCGCTACATACCAGGCATAATACACCGGGCGTGCAGCGGGCCGGACATCCGGGTTTTCCTTCTGAAAGCTCCACGCCTTGGCCCTGCCGGCAAGCCAGCCGATGAGACCAAGTCCGACGGCAATCAAGAAAAGAGTGATGGGCGACATGGGTTAACCTGTTTTCCCTGAAGCGGTTGGTTCGGTCAGGAGAGCCGGAACTGGGAGGTGATGATGGACTTCAGAGGCGATTGACTTGAGCAATGGAGTGCGAATGTTGAAGAAATAAGACAAAATTACGACAGGGCTGTCGAATCCTGATCATCTTGCGCATCAGGAAGGTCAGCAATGGCGGATGCTGGAACGGATCCTGATGCCTTTCCGGTGGATTCGACGGTCGGCAGACGGACAATCACGCGGGTCCCTTTGCCCAGGTCGCTCTCAATGTCGAGCTTTCCGCGATGACGTTCCACGATGTGTTTGACGATGGCGAGGCCGAGGCCGGTGCCGCCTGATGCCCGGCTGCGGCCCGGATCGGTGCGATAGAATCGCCGTGTCAGGTGCGGGATATGCTCAGGCGCAATTCCATCCCCTTGATCGATAACGCTGATTCTCGCCATGCCATCGCGCGCGAGGTCCAGGCGGACCTTCACGATGCAATCTGCTGCGCCGTATTTCAGCGCGTTGTCGACGAGGTTTCGCACCACCTGTTCCAGCTGCTGTTCATCGCCACGAACGCTCGGGCTCTCCGTCAATTCAATCGCTAGGCGCTGCATCCTCTCGGAACCCGCTGCATCCCGCGCTGCGCGTTCCACCAGCTTTCCGAGCGGATGCAACTGTTGAGGCAAATCGTGCTTTTCCGCTTCCACGCGTGACAGGCTCATCAAATCGCTGATCAGGCTGTGGAGGCGTTGTGCCTCGCGTTCGATTGTCTCGAGAAAGCGCTGCGAGGTGGGCGAACCAAGGTTGCCGCCGCTTTCCCTTAGCGTTTCGACGTAGCCGAGGATCGCGGCAAGCGGCGTGCGCAGCTCATGGCTCGCGTTGGCCACAAAATCGGTATGGGCGCGGCTGATATCGGCTTCGGCAGTTTGGTTGATCAGTTCGATAACGGCGAGCTTGTCATCGACAGCTTGCCGATTGACCTGCCAGATGTCCTGCCGACGCACGAGGCCGCGCACGATGGCCTGGCCATTGCGCTGTTCGCCAACCAATGCTGCCGCCTCCGGGTGGCGAAACGCGACCCGTGCATCTTGTCCGATTATGTGCTGTCCCAACAGCTTGCGCGCGACGCGATTGGCGATCACGATCAGGTTTTTTTCCGTCACCAGCAGGGGTGTCGAGGAGTTCTCGATCAGATCGCGCATGGCGTCGCGGGTAAAGGATGGCTTTACCACGACCGGCGGTGGCTCGGGCGGTTGACCTGCGGTTACGAGCAGAGATCCGATCCAGACAATGATGACGGCAGCAGACAGAATCGGATCCGTGCCAAGCAGCAGCAAGGCAACGAAAACCACCATCGCAAGGAGAATGCCGGCCACAGGAAAGGTCTGCCAAGAGCCCATAGGCAATCGCTCTACAGCGCTCGGCTGCAAGGTCAATTTTTGTGTGATTAACCGGCAAGCCGAGCGTGAAAAGTTGGTGACCCGTACGGGAATCGAACCCGTGTTTCAGCCGTGAAAGGGCCGCGTCCTAACCGCTAGACGAACGGGCCACGCTCGTTGCGGAAGCGCGCATCTAGGGGTGTGTGTCCGACGGGTCAAGCCCGTATTGGCAGGATTTGTGAAAATTTGTCTGCCGCCAAAGTTGGTGCACGATTCAATCGGCAAACGCCGCGTCTTCCAGATGCAATTCTGCTGCCGGACGGCTACCCCAGTCATCCAGCTTGACCCGACCAGCCAGATGGAACCGCCGTCCCTTGCTGCGGTGGATCAGCGTCTGTGCCATCTCGGTCTCAGCCGCACGAAATGCGATGGCCTTGAACGAACGCCCGTCTTGGCCAGCGGCAATCACCCGCAGGTGGTCTTTGCCCACTATGTCTGCCTTGATGATGTGTGCGGGGCCAACGGCGACACGCGGAGCCGGCCAGCCAACACCGAACGGGCCTGCCGCCTCCAACGCGGTGACAAGATCCGGCGTAAGGCCTCCGGGTGCCAGCGACAGGTCAAGGTGCATGACCTGTCCGGCCCGTGCGCGCTCGACATCGCGAGCCAGCCGCGAATCGAGAAATTCGGTAAAGGCAGACAGCTTGTCTGCGGGAATGGTGAGGCCCGCCGCCATCGCATGTCCGCCACCGGCCACCAGCAATCCTTCTTCGCGGGCAGCAATGATCGCTGCCCCAAGATCCACGCCGCTGATCGATCGGCCTGAGCCTTTTCCCGTCCCGTCCGCATCGTCCAGCGCAATTACAATGGACGGCTTGCCGGTCTTCTCCTTGATCCGGCCGGCGACGATCCCGATCACTCCGGGGTGCCAGCCACTCCCGGAAAGCACCTGCACCGCCATATTGTGCTGGCCGGCAAGTTGCGCTTCGGCTGCCTCCTGAACCTCCGCCTCGATGGCTCGCCGTTCCTCGTTCAACCGCGACAGCTGCTCTGCGATCTCGCGCGCTTCCTCCGGGTCACGGCTTGTCAGCAATCGGACACCCAATGTCGACTCGCCAATTCTCCCACCGGCATTGATCCGTGGACCCAACGCAAAGCCTAGGTCTGATGCCACTGGCGCACGGGTAAGGCGGCTTGCATCCATCAGCGCGGCCATGCCGATCCGCTCGCGCCGCGCGAGAATCTTTAGGCCCTGAGCGACAAAGGCACGATTGAGCCCGTGCAATGCAGCAACGTCGGCCACTGTGCCGAGTGCTACCAGATCGAGCAGGCTCATCAGGTCTGGTTCCTGACGTCCATTGAAGTAGCCGTCGGCTCTCAAGACTCGAACGATAGCAATGGCGAGCAGGAAGGCTACGCCGACCGCTGCAAGATGCCCGTGGCTTGCCGCGAGATCGCTTTCGTCAAGGCGATTGGGGTTGACCAATGCGGCGGCGGGAGGAAGCTCCGCTGCGCATTTGTGGTGATCCACCACGATGACATCCACACCCGCATCGCGCGCCATAGTCAGCGCTTCGTGCGCCATGGCCCCGCAATCGACAGTGACAATCAGGCTGGAGCCTTCGCGCGCAAGCTGCACCAGGGCTTCACCTGTTGGACCGTAACCTTCGAGCAGCCTGTCCGGAATGTAATAACCTGCATCAACATCCAGCGAACGGAGCAATTCCACCAGCAGCGCGGCGCTTGTCGCCCCATCGACATCGTAGTCGCCATAGATCGTGATCTTTTCGCCGGCGGCTATCGCCTTCACGATCCTTTCGGCAGCGCGATCCATATCCCGGAACTCGGATGGATTGGGCAGAAATTCGCGCATGGTGGGCTTCGCATGTTTCTCCACCTCGTCTGCAGCGACCCCCCGGGTCATCAGCAACTGGGTGACGATGTCGTTATCAAGGCCATGTGCGCCCTCTGCCAGTTCCATATTGCCGCCGCGCCACTGCCACGCACGCCCGTTAAGCGATTGTGCGACACCGAGAACATTGGAGAGGGAACGGCAATTCATCTCGTGACATTAGCCGATACCGGGCTGGTGCGACAGTGATGCGGATTGACAATCGACAGCCCTATTGGCGAAGCCGGGGCATGAACAATGCCCGCAATCTTCTCGTCATCTGGCACAGCCGGACTGGAGCCAGCAAGGCGATGGCGCAAGCCGCGGCCGATCACCCGAATGCGAATTTGATGCGCGCTCGGGACGTAGGCGCCGAGCATCTGCTCGCACACGCGGGTTTCCTCTTTGTCGGCCCCGAAAATCTCGCCGCATTGTCGGGCGAGATGAAAGAGATGTTCGATGCGAATTACTACCCGGTGCTCGGCAGGCTTGAAGGCCGTGCCTATGCGACGATTATCGCGGCGGGATCGGATGGCGAGGGGGCTCAGCGGCAGCTGGATCGCATCGCGACGGGCTGGCGGTTGCGCAGGGTGGCTGACCCGATGATTGTCCATTTCGACGCTCAGACGCCCGAAGCGATCCTTGCAGAAAAATCGCCATGCAACAAAGTCTTGCATGATTGCCGAGAACTCGGCACCGGGTTGGCCGAGGGGCTGTCGATGGGGCTTTTCTGACTTAACTCGGCTAATTGTGTTGTTTCTGAACAATCGAGACTCGACGCTGGAATGAAATGCGGCCAAGCTTAGATCGCAGCCTACCGCGGGTCGCGGTGAGGAAGGGATTTTAGGGTATCGCTGGGTCATCGGATTCAGTTGCCAAGGGGCTATTTCTGCTGTTTGCGAGAGGCAAGCGGCCTGACCGCGCTGCGATAAGAGCGTTTGTCGCAAGTCAGCGGGCGATATCGCTCACCCATGATCCGGAGGCAGATCGATCGATCCATCTGGTCGCCAACGACGGGCATTCGCTTGGCCCGAGCGATGATGAACCATCCGGGTCGAATTCCATTTGGCTCGAATTGCTTCGCGAAGGCCTTGTCTTCGATCTCGTCGGCATCGCACCCGGTGGGAAGATGGACTTGCCCGTGATCAACCACCAATTCGACATGGCTGAAATGCCTGATCCGTCGGAATGCGATCCGCTCCAATTATTGCCAGGCCCGCATGTGTCCGCTGGGGGCAACAGTCTGCCGGTGGCCAAGGCACTCGTTGGACTCGCCAGTGATCTGCTTCGCCATTTTGACGATCTGGTTGCTGTGGTCTGGCCACCTTCGAACAGCGTAATCGGCCGGCGTTTCTTCGAATCGACGACAAGCGCCTGGATCTCAGGAGGCCCTTTTCCAGCACTTGGCCTGACCGCATTTCGTGAAACGCTCGAAGGTGCTGTGCAAAGCGTCGGGCTTGAATACTGGATCGGTCAGGAAATCCGGATTGAACCACCCCTTTCCGTAGACCCAGTTGCCGCCACGCGTCTTGGGGTGCGCCTCGTCAATCAGTTGGTAATTCTCGGCGGCATCGAGGGTAGCGAACGGATCGTCGGGCCGGATGGTTCCCGCTTGCTGTTAACCTTGTCCCGGAACCAGAAGTTTATCAGGGTTTCAAGAGAATAGCTCCCTAAACGAAGGGGTCGCTATCGCTCTTTGTGAACTGCAGTTCCGCGGGCAGGCGGATATTTCGCGCGTCGCGATACCCTTTCGCTCAATCAATCGCCGCGGGTCCAAGGAGCATGACCCGACAATGCAGCGGCATCACTTGCTTCCCCGACAGTTGCTTGGGCGGCAGTGTTTCGGGCGGATGTTCGCGGCGATCGGGCGCGGGTCGATACGGTTTGACGACTTTCGCGCCAACGGCCTGCTGCTTCCTGCGACCGAGAAGGCGTCGATGCGCACTTCGCTGCCGCTGCACCGGGGGCCGCACCATCGCTATAACGAGATGGTGATCGAGCGCGTCGGTGCCATCGAAGCGAACTGGGCCACCACACGCCGCCAGTCACCAGAGGTCGCTGCCGAGGAGGCCGTCTTCCGCCTCGCGCTGCTTCAGAGGGCATTGCGACGGCGGCTGCTGGCGGAACGCAACCGCATCATCCTCAATCGCAACGATCCGCTCGGCACCGGCTTCGACTTTACCGAGCTCGACGCCATGGCCGAGGCGCTGTGGGCCGCAAGCTGAGGGCGGTTACTCCGCCGCCTCCGCCAACTGCGCCCACGAGGTGTAGTTCGAATTCGCCAACATCCGGGCCTTGGCCTCGTGGTATTCGCGCTCCATCCGCGCCACCAGGTCTTCAACCGTGCCGACCGACTTGATCGCGCCGACGCCTTGGCCCGAGCCCCAGATGTCCTTCCAAGCCTTGGCCTTGGTGTTGCCGCCGCTGCCGAAGTTCATCTTCGACGGATCGCTTTCCGGCAGATTGTCGGGATCAAGGCCCGCTGCCTCGATCGAGGAGCGCAGGTAGTTGCCGTGCACCCCGGTGAAGAGGTTGGTGTAGACGATCCCGCTTGCGTCGCCATCGACGATGCCCTGCTTGTAGGCGGCGTCGGCATTGGCTTCCTCGGTCGCGATGAAGGCGCTTCCGGCATAGGCGAAGTCGGCGCGCAGCGATTGCGCGGCAAGGATCGAGGCACCGTGCGCGATCGAGCCGGACAGTGCGACCAGCCCGTCAAACCACTCGCGAATCTCCTGCATCAGCGCAAATGGCGACAGCGCGCCCGCATGGCCGCCAGCGCCCGCTGCCACCGGAATCAGCCCGGTCGCGCCCTTTTCGATGGCTTTCATGGCAAAGCGGTTGTTGATCACGTCGTGCATCGTGATCCCGCCCCAGTTCTTGACCGCCTGATACACTTCCTCGCGCGCGCCCAAGGAGGTGATGACCATCGGCACCTGCCACTTCTCGCAGGTCGCCATGTCGGCATCGATGCGGTCATTGGTCTTGTGGACGATCTGGTTCACGGCGAACGGAGCCGCCGGGCGATCGGGGTTCTCGCGGTTGTGCTTCGCCAGCTCTTCGGTGATCTGGTGCAGCCATTCGTCGAGCAGCGATTGCGGGCGCGCATTCAGCGCCGGAAAGCTGCCGATGATCCCGGCCTTGCACTGCGCGATCACCAGTTCCGGGCCGGATACGATGAAAAGCGGCGATCCGATCAGCGGCAGGCGAAGGCGGTCAAACGGGGCGGGAAGCGGCATGGGTGATCTCTCCAGTTGTCTTGCGGCGCGTTAGGTTGCGATCTGCAACTACGCAACCTCCTCAATGCGATAGAAGGCCTTCGCGTTCCCGGCATAAAGCGCCGCTTTCTCGTCCGCGCTGGCCCCTGCCGTGATCCGCTTGAACGCGTTCCACAGCACCGGATAGGTCGCGCCCCAGCGATCGACCGGATAGTTGCTTTCGAACATCGCCCGGTTAGTGCCGAAGGCTTCGATGCATGTCTCGATGTAGGGCTTCCACAGCCGCGCCAGTTCCTCCGATCCGACTCCGGCGGCGGGGCCTTGTTCGGGCAGGGCGCAATTGTGCATCGCCAGCCCGCCGAGCTTCACCATCACGTTTTCGCATTTGCCCAGTTCGATGATCGCATCGCGCCAGATGCCAAAGCGTTCCTCCAGCCTGCCGGTATAGCTCGCCATGCCCAGCGGAGTGCCGCAATGGTCAAGGCAGATGGGCGTATCGGGGAAGGCGCGGGCCAGATCGATCACATCGCCGATCTGCGGCTCCAGTATCCACGCGTCAAAGCTCATCCCGCGTTTGCCCAGTTCGGCAAAGCCTTCGCGAAAGGTCGCATCGCGGTACAGCTGGGGCGGGGCATGGAACGGAGGGCCGAGCACTTCGGGATCTGCATCCCACGCGCCCTGATGGCGGATGCCGCGGAACCGGCCCGGAGCCGCCGCCTGCAAGGCATCGAGCACTTCGCCCGCCGCCGCGCCGCGCGTCAGATCGGCATGACCGACGATCCCGGCGCACAGCCGCGCCTTGCCATAAAGCCCGCTCGCGCTTTGTGCAGCGACGCCGTTCACATACTCGACTTCGCCCACCGGCTTCAGAGCATCGCCATAGGCTCCGTTGTAGAACGCCCCGCATTCCATGAAGACCGTCGCCACGACATTGTGGCCGCTGTTGTTCACCTCTGCGCTGAACTGGTCGAAAGTGTAGTGCGCCACCGGCACCAGCGTTTCGATGAAGCGATGGCGCGGCTGCGGAAACATCGGCAGCATCGGCCGCAAGTCCCACAGGTGATGGTGCGGGTCGATGATTGGCAGATCGGGTTCAAGGATGGCTTCGGTCATTCAACGCGTCTCCCATGCGCTTTCCCTACAGGATGGAACATGTGGAACACTGTCCTGAGGAAAGAATCGTTTTCTGTCACTGTTCTGGCCCAGAGTGTCACCTTTGCCGCGCAAAGTGTCACCCCGCGCCCCGAAGTGTAACCCGAAGGGGCGATAGTGGCACCTTTCACCATCGCAAAGTGTCGCTTTGGACAGGGGCAAAGTGTCACGCGGGAAGGTGGGGTGGTCATACGCGCAGCCTACGCGCCGGAAAGCGAGTAGGAAACGTGCCAGGCTTTCGCGTCAGTGAACTACCCGGCGATACAGGTGCCATGTTGCGTGGCCGAGGACGGGCAGAGCCACCATCAGGCCGAAGAACGCCGGGATCATGGCGATGAACAGCAGCACTGAAATGATCACCGCCCATGCCAGCATGGCGAAGAGGTTGGTTTTGACGGTGCGGATGCTGGCGATGATCGCGGTGAGGAAATCGATGTTACGATCCACCAGCATCGGCAGGCTGATCACCGTGACGGTATAGAACGCAAACGCCATCACCGCGCCCACGGCGCTGCCAACTGCCAGCATCGTCAGCCCCGTTGGCGTAAGCAGCGCGGCCAGCGATTCACCGCCCACGCCGTTTTCCGCCATGAAGATCGCGAAGATCGCGTGCGCGACGATCATCCAGAAACCGAAGGCGACGAAAACGATCACCCCCATCGACAGGATCTGTTCGTCACCATGCCCTTTCAGCGCGCCCAGCACCTTGCCCCAGCTCAGCGGCTCACCCGCCTCTCGCCGTCTGCTGGCTTCGTACAGGCCGACCGCGATGAAAGGGGCGACAAGCGGGAACCCGGCTGTCGCGGGGATCAGCCACGAAAGCTCGCCCCCGACAAATGCGACATAGCCGATCAGGATGCCGGCCAGCACATAGATGCCGCCAAAAAACAGCCCGTATTGCGGCATGGCAAGAAAATCGCGCCATCCGGCGCCAAGCGCGGCGCGAAGATCGGCTAACGAAAGGTCGCTTGCGACAATCGCGGGTGCGGGCATAGCGCTATCCAGCGTGGCCATCGTGGTTCTCCCCTCCCAAGGAAACATCACTTTGCCATGCAGCTTTGGCACTTTCTTTGCGCCGGATCAAATTCTGCCGGTTGCGAACATTTGATCTTGTGTATTCGCAAGTTATTGAAATTGTGTAGAAGGGTTTGTGAAAAAGGAGGGGCCTTTTGTCGCGAGTTGGGATTTTGTCTGTCTTTGCTGCTGTAGGTCTCGGTCTTTCGGCACTTGCATATTCGCAAAGCGTATCCCCGGCAGCCGGGCAATTGCCCTCAACAGATGCAGAATTGCGAGAGTTCTTTGCCGACTCCCATTCAACCGAAAAGCCGATGGGCCTGGAGGGCGTCTGGATCGATTGTCTCGACCGCTTGAGTCCTTTGCCCTCGGGCACTTCCCAGAAGGTGGTATGCAAGAGCTGGACAGCCCAGGGTGTGGAATCAACTTTGGTAGCCTTGCAGTCGGGCCCTGAGACCGTGCCAGTCATCGAAAACCGGCTTCCCGGCCCCACCGGGAACAGACGGTTTGTCATCGATGTTCAGGGCGGCCCCCGGGGCGATCCTACATACAGCAACGAGGCGATAACGGAGGAGTTACTCGCTCGGCTTCGTCGCAGCGGAGCGATCGAGTTGATCGGCGTTTCTGAACTGGACAGGCCGTATGTTCAATTGATGGAACGCGGGATTACAGTCGTGTCGGTTGGCTATTGGGGGACCAGCCTACGCACTCTCGAAGAACGCAACGAATTTGAACTGGGCGCTCAGGATGTGCGGACTGCGATCAATTTCCACCGCGATCAGATCAGGGCGGATCCGCCTTTGATCACGTCCAGCCTTGGTAACCATCTGGCCTTGGCTGCGCTTGGCCGGGAGAGGCTGGAAGGAATGAACGTCCTGTCGCTTGTCCCGGTTATGGATGGACTGCAGCAGCACATCAACCGCTTCACTGACGAAATTGCGAAAGACAAGGCCGATGGCGAGCCAAAGTCGGGTTGGGGCCGCTTGACCGTCTTCATACGGAGAGACGAGGGGTTCGCCTTCGATCACACGCGGATGGCGCTGACATCTGATTACATCGAGAAGTACCTTGGGGACGCCGATTACCCATGGAAATACGTGTCGCTAAAGGGCCGCTGTTCGACGCTGGTGCTGGGCCGCAAGGATCCGCGCACCCGCTTATATCGAACGCACGAGTGAACTTCCCCCCTTTGTGCAAGTGTGGGATACCGATCACGACATCATCATGGATGATCTGGAAAAGACGCGCAGGCTTTACGCTGATTTCGCAGACTGCCTTCTGGAGGAAACGACCTAACCCCCCACAATCGAATTCGCCGCGCTAAGCACAGCGCGCACGCTGGCGGTGGCGACGTCTTCGTCGATGCCGCAGCCCCAGATGATCCGGTCGCCCGACTGGCAAAGTATGTAGGCGGCGGCGCGTGCGTCGCGGCCTTTACCCAATGCGTGTTCGGAATAATCGAGCACATGGATGTCGAGATCGAACGCGCCTTCGAGTGTGCTGACCACGCTTGAGATCAGGCCGTTGCCGCGACCCGACACGCTCTGTTCGCCGCCATCGACCGCGATTTTCCCGGCGAAGATGCGGGTGCCGTCGGTTCCCCGGCTTTCCTCGTAATCGACCAGCTGGAAATGCTTGTCGGCATCGTCGATGTGATAGGCCGTCTTGAACGCCGACCAGATGTCTGCGGCATTGAGTTCGCGGCCCAGTTCATCGGCCATGCGCTGAACATGGCGGGAGAAATCGGCCTGCATCTTCTTGGGGAGTTTGAGGCCCTGATCCTGTTCCAGCACCCATGCAAAGCCACCTTTGCCGCTTTGCGAATTGACGCGGATCACCGCTTCGTAGCTGCGGCCGAGGTCTGCCGGGTCGATGGGAAGATAGGGGACGCGCCACAGCTCGTCGTTCTGCTGCTGGTGCGCTTCGAAACCCTTCTTGATTGCGTCCTGGTGGCTGCCCGAAAACGCGGTGTAGACCAGTTCGCCGCCATAGGGGTGGCGTTGGTGAACCGGCAGGTCGTTGCAATATTCGACCGTCTCGATCACCCGGTCGATATCGGAGAAATCGAGGCCGGGATCGACGCCCTGCGTGTACATGTTGAGCGCCATTGTCACGAGGCAGCAATTGCCGGTGCGCTCGCCATTGCCGAACAGGCAGCCTTCGACCCGGTCCGCGCCCGCCATCAGCCCCAGTTCCGCCGCCGCGACGCCGGTGCCGCGATCATTATGGGTGTGGAGCGAGATCACCGCGCTTTCGCGATTGGGCAGGTTGCGGCAGAAGTATTCGATCTGGTCGGCGTAGATATTGGGCGTGGCCGCTTCGACCGTGGCCGGCAGGTTCAGGATGATCGGATGTTCCGGCGTGGGCCGGAGCACGTCCATCACCGCCTCGCAAACCTCGATGCTGAAACCGAGTTCGGCGGTGGAGAAGGTTTCGGGGCTGTACTGGAAATGCCACTGCGTATCGGGCTGCTTTGCTGCCTCGTCGCGCATCACCTTGGCGCCAGTCATGGCGATTTCGCGCACTTCATCCTTGCTCATGCGGAACACGATGTCGCGCCAAGCCGGGCTGACGGCGTTGTAGAGGTGGACGATAGCCGCGCGCGCGCCGCGCAGGCTGTCGAAACTGGTGCGGATCAGGTCTTCGCGGCTTTGCGTGAGGACCTGCACGATCACGTCATCGGGGATCACACCCGATTTGACGAGGCCGGAGATGAAATCGAATTCGGTCGCCCCGGCGCTGGGGAAGCCGACTTCGATTTCCTTGACGCCGACTTCGACCAGCAGATCGAAAAAGCGGCGCTTCTTCACAGCGTCCATCGGATCGATGATCGATTGGTTGCCGTCGCGCAGATCGGTGGAAAGCCAGCGCGGCGCGGTGTCGATCACGCGGCCTGGCCACTGCCGGTCTGGCAGGTTGATCTGGGGGAAGGGGCGGTATTTGGCCGAAGGGTTCTTCAACATGGCTTACGCGAGTGCTCTTTTTGAGAAGATTTCAGGGAGATGGCTGCGGACCCCTTGGACGGTGGGCCGCGCCGCTCTCACGCGCGCGTACCCTATGCCGCCCAAGGGCGCATAAGTCGTAGAAGCAGCGTGCCGTGCATAACCATGCCCCTTTCTTTGCCGATAATTGCGCCCGGCGCAAGCCGGGAAGAACGCTAGCTTCGAACGGCACGCAAATCTGCGTGTAACCAAGGGCGCGCAGCTGGCGAAATACAGGGTGTTGCCGGCTGTCAGGCCGTCGGCTGAAAATTCGTCCCCAAGGAGGAACCCGATGAAGAAATCCCTGTTTCCCCCGATTTTCGCCAGCGCGCTGGTGCTTGGCCTTTCCGCTTGTGGCGCGACCGCCGAAACCGCCGAAGGCGATACCGTCGCCGTTGTCGAGGCGGCGGAGACCGCGCTTTACGCCGATCTTGGCGGAGAACCGACCGGCCCGGTCTATCGCAAGGCCAAGGCCGACACGCTTGCCGTGTCCGGCTTTGATGTCGTCAGCTATTTCACCGGCGACGGTGTGCCTGTCGAAGGGAGCGAGGAATTCACCGTCCGTTATCAGGGCTATGATTATCGCTTTGCCAGCGAAGACAACGCCAAGGCCTTTATCGAAGACCCGGCGAAATATGCGCCTGCCTATGGCGGCTATTGCGCATGGGCGATCGGCGCCAATGACGCGCTTGCGCCGGGTGATCCCAATGTTTACAAGATCGTCGACGGCACGCTGTATCTGAACTTCAGCGAAGACGTGGCGAACCGCTGGAACAAGGACATCCCCGGTTTCATCGAGAAGGCGGATGTGAACTATCCGACCCACACGCCGGACGAGCACTATCAGGATTGATTGTTGGACCAACCCTGACGGAAGACCCCGTCGCTCAGCAGAGTGGCGGGGTTTTCTATTGCCTTAACCGCAACGCGCGTCGCGGATGATACCCTGATTGTCGAGCATGATGTTGAGGCGCGGATTGGTCGGGTCGGGATTGATGAAATCGCTGCCCGGCTGAATGAAGCGCACCTCTGCCGCGCCTGCCGCGGCGCTCATCACCTCAAGCCGGGTGGCTTCGTCCGCCGTGCGACCAAGGAACGGCCCCATCTTGTTGGCGTTGCAGGTCTGGCTGGCCGGATCGGTCGCCGTACCGGGAGCAAACGCGCCCGGTGCGGCGTTTTCGCGCGGAGGAGCGATCGTGGGCGCGACCGTCGCCGCAGGAGCAGGCGCATTGCCCGCACCGCCACCGTTAATGCGTGCCGCGAAATCATTCGCCGCTGCCGAAGTATCGGTTTCCTCAGGCGCGCCGCAAGCGGCCAGCGCCAGCAGTGCAGGGACGGTGAAGATGATCGAAAGTCTGTTCATGGGGCTTTCCCGTCGCATCAAGTATTCCCGCCCGCCAAAGCGCCCTTTGCGTTGCGGTTTCATGACAGGATCATAACACCGGCCGCGCGCGCAGGCGATCCGCGGTCAACTGGTCCACGCTTGTCACGCCCATCAGCCGCATCGCCCGCTCGATTTCGTCCTTGAGGATGCCCAGCGCGCGTTCGACCCCGTCTTGTCCCGCAGCCGCCAGCGCGTAGAGATACAGCCGCCCGCCAGACGCCGCCGTCGCGCCGCTGCACAGCGCCTTGAGCGCGTGCGTGCCGCGCCGCACGCCGCCGTCACAGATGATTTCTATCTGCCCGCCCACCGCATCGACTATTTCGGGGAGTTGATCGAACGGCGCGCGGCTGCCGTCCAATTGCCGTCCGCCGTGGTTCGACAGCATGATCGCATCCGCGCCCATTTCCACCGCACGGCGCGCATCGGCGACGCTCATCACGCCTTTCAACACGAAGGTGCCGCCCCATTGCTGACGGATCGCGGCGGCGGTGTCCCAGTCCATCGAGGTGTCGAGCATGGTGTTGAAATATTCCGCGATACTCACCGCCTTGTTCGTCCCCTCGCTGACATGGGTGTCGAGATTGGGCAGGCGGAATTTCTCGCGCAGGACGTAATCCAGCGTCCAGCGCGGGCGGGTGGCATAGCTCCACACGCTCGCCGGGGTGAAGCGGGGCGGGGTGGTGAAGCCGCTTCTGAGGCAGCGTTCGCGCTTGCCCGAAACGATCGTGTCCACCGTCAGCGCCAGCGCATCAAAGCCCGCCGCCTGACAGCGTTCGATCATGTGCGTGTTCAGCCCCTTGTCCTTGTGGACGTAGAGCTGGAACAGCTTTGGCCCACTGGTGAGCGCGGCGATTTCCTCGATACTGCGGGTCGCAAGGCTGGAAATGCCGAACCACAGGCCGAATTTCTCCGCCGCCTTGGCCACGGCGGTTTCGCCCTGCCAGTGGAAAGCGCGCTGCACCGCAGTGGGTGACAGCATCAGCGGCAATGCCGATTTGCGGCCGAGGATCATGCAGGAGGTGTCGATCGTCTCCACGCCCGCCAGCACATCGGGCACCAGATCGACGCTGTCATAGGCGGCGGTGTTGCGCGCCTTGGTCAGTTCGTCATCCGCCGCGCCGTCGATGTAATCGAACACGGGGAAGGGCAGCCGTGCCTTCGCCAGCATGCGGAAATCGTCGATATTGTGGCAATCTGTCAGCCGCATGAGCCGCCGTTCCTTTCGCATCCGCCTCTGGCCGATTGGCGATTGCGTGTCGAGAGGCTCGCCGAGGTGAGCGGCTCTGGCTGCAAGGGCGGAAAATATTTTACCATGCCTGTCACCAAAACCCTCGCGCCCGCGAATGACCTGATGTGGGTTCATCCTGCGGCTTGTGACGAAACGGATCGGTTGCCCACCGATCCGGCCTCTGATGACCCCCGAACCGATCGAGTATCGCAGGATGGACGCCGCAAGAACGAAACATCAAGGCTTGCGCGTCGGCTGCCTGACAGGCGCGCATTCTTGGGTGTGGCCGGGGGTGTTCCTCCTAGTCTCCCTGGCCGCACCCATTTTCAGGCAAATGCGGGTGGTCGGGCCTTTCTTGCCCTTGAGCCCGACCATCCGATGATCCGCAAGGGTCGCAGGTTGAGGGATGCGGCGTCCCGTGATTGCCCGCCCCGACGGTCGCAAATGGATAAAGCCCGCAGGAGAGAGGACCTTCTGCGGGCTTTTTCTTGCCTTCAGCAGCCCGAACGCGGCGTGGTGAAACGCTGTTTCAGCGAACTGACCGAATAGCTCGGCTCGATCCTGTCGGAAGGGCAGGGGACGTAATTCGGATCCTGCGTCAGGCATCCCGGCCCGCACACCATCCGCGCAGCCGCGGCTTCATGGTCGATATGCCACAACCTGCCGCCGGGGGTGGAGATGTATCCGTCCATCCCGGTTGCGATGTCGCTTTCGATATCGATCAGCGACGGCACTTCGCCATCATACTGCGGGCTGTGGCGCCCGTGGGTGTGGAAGCTGGCGACGGGAACCATGCCCGGTTCGTCGAAATAGGAGATGTCGCAGCTGGCTTCGTCCCCGTCGGTGGGGCGCGACACGCCCAGTTCTCCATCGGAGGTTTCGAAGATGATCCCGCACAATTCGCGGTCGCTGGCAAAGCTTTCGGCTTGCAATGCGTCAAGCTGCTGGCGGGCGAAGGCTTCGACCTGTGATTGCGGCAGGACGGGTTGCAGCGCGTCGGTGCCTTTGACGTTCATGTAGGCGCGCGCGATGATCACGACAAAGGCGACCGCGCAGATCGCGTAGAGGATGCGGGTGGAGCGACCTTCGAACATCGCTCCACCCGATGCCCTTAGTTCTTGGTCTTGTCGACCAGCTTGTTGGCGCTGATCCACGGCATCATGGCGCGCAGCTTGGCCCCGGTCTGTTCGATCGGGTGGGCTTCGGCGCGCTTGCGGGCGGCTTTCAGCTCGGGCTGGCCGGCACGGTTGTCGAGCACGAAGTTCTTCACGAAACGGCCCGACTGGATGTCGTCGAGCACGCGCTTCATTTCGGCCTTGGTGTCGGCGGTGATGATGCGCGGGCCGGTGGTGATGTCGCCATATTCGGCGGTGTTGCTGATCGAATAGCGCATGTTGGCGATGCCGCCTTCATACAGCAGGTCGACGATCAGCTTGGTTTCGTGCAAGCATTCGAAATAGGCCATTTCAGGCGCGTAACCGGCTTCGGTCAGCGTTTCGAAACCGGCCTGAATCAGGTGGGTGATCCCGCCACACAGCACTGCCTGTTCGCCGAACAGATCGGTTTCGCACTCCTCGCGGAAGTTCGTCTCGATGATGCCCGAGCGACCACCGCCAACGCCGCTGGCATAGGCAAGCGCCACGTCCTTGGCCGATCCGCTGGCATCCTGATGCACCGCGATCAGGCACGGCACGCCGCCACCCTTCTGATATTCGCTGCGCACGGTGTGGCCCGGACCCTTGGGCGCGATCATGATCACGTCGATATCGGCGGGCGGCTCGATCAGGCCGAAATGGATGTTGAGCCCGTGGGCGAAGGCGAGCGCGCTGCCCGGCTTCATGTGCCCGGCAAGATCGTTTTCCCAGATGCCGGCCTGATGTTCGTCAGGGGCAAGCACCATGAGGATGTCGGCCCATTTGGCCGCTTCGGTGTTGGACAGCACCTTGAAACCCGCAGCTTCGGCCTTCTTTGCGGTGGCAGACCCTTCGCGCAGCGCGATAGCGACTTCGGCCACACCGCTGTCGCGCAGGTTCTGGGCATGGGCGTGGCCTTGCGAGCCATAGCCGAGAACGGCGATCTTCTTGCTCTTGACGAGGCCCAAATCGGCGTCGGCGTCGTAATAAACTTTCATGGGTTTTCCCTCTTGTATTCTGGTGTGTTCTGGAATGGAATTTCAGGCTTCTGACAGGCCGCGCAGCATGCCGACGACGCCGGAACGACCCACGCTGACAAGGCCAAGCTCGCGCATCAGGGCGATGAAGCTGTCGATCTTGTCGGGCGCTCCGGTAAGTTCGAAGACGAAGCTTTGCGTGGTGGTGTCGACCACCTTGGCGCGGAACAGTTCGGCGATGCGCAGAGCCTCGACGCGCTTGTCGCCGGTTCCTGCCACCTTGATCAGCGCCAGCTCGCGTTCGACATGCGGGCCGGCGGTGGTGAGATCGGTGACCTTGTGCACCGGCACAAGCCGTTCAAGCTGCGCCTCGATCTGGTCGATCACGGCGGGCGGGCCGTTGGTGACGATGGTGATCCGGCTGACGGCGTGGTCTTCGGTGATGTCGGCCACGGTCAGGCTGTCGATGTTATAGCCGCGTGCGGTGAACAGGCCGGTGATCTTGGCAAGAATCCCCGGCTCGTTGTCGACCATCACGGTCAGCACGTGGCGTTCGCTTTCGGCGCTCTTAATTTTCATGTGTCGGATTATCCCTTGCGCGCGGCCATGCGGCCGCCCCTTAAACCAGCGCCTTCGCTTCGTCGTCCATGGTGCCGCCGTGGGCGTCGCCATACAGCAGCATGTCGGTGTGCGCCGCGCCTGACGGGATCATCGGCAGGCAGTTGGCGTCCTTGGCAACGCAGCAATCGACGATGACGGGGCCGTCGTGATCGATCATCCGCTGGATCCCTGCGTCGAGGTCTTCCTCGCGCTCAATCCTTATGCCCTTCCAGCCATAGGCCTCCGCCAGCTTCACGAAATCGGGCAGGCTGTCGGAATAGCTGTTCGAATAGCGGCTTTCATAGGTCAGTTCCTGCCACTGGCGGACCATGCCCATGTATTCGTTGTTCAGGATGAAAATCTTGACCGGCAGGCGGTACTGCGACGCGGTACCAAGTTCCTGGATGTTCATTTGAATGCTGGCTTCGCCCGCAATGTCGATCACCAGCGCGTCCGGATGGCCAAGTTGCGCGCCGATAGCGGCAGGCAGGCCGTAGCCCATCGTCCCGAGCCCGCCCGAGGTGAGCCATTTGTTGGGATCTTCGAACCCGAAATACTGCGCCGCCCACATCTGGTGCTGGCCGACTTCGGTGGTGATGATCGGCTTGCGCTTGTGCGTGAGCGCGTAGAGCCGCTCCACCGCCTTTTGCGGCATGATCGCGTTGGGCTCTTTCTTCGACCTTTCGGGATAGGCGAGGCATTCCCGCGCGCGCCAGCCGGCGATCCGTGCCTTCCATTCGCCCATGTCCTGCGCCTTGCGGCTGCCCCATGCGGTGATCAGCTGTTCCAGCACGGTCGCGCAATCGCCGACAATGCCGAGGTCGACAGGCACGTTCTTGTTGATCGAGCTGCGATCGATGTCGATGTGGATTTTCTTGCTGTCAGGCGAAAACGCATCGAGCCTGCCGGTCACCCGGTCATCAAAGCGGGCGCCGATGCAGACCATCACATCGCATTTGTTCATCGCCATGTTGGCTTCGTAGGTGCCGTGCATCCCCAGCATGCCGAGCCAGTCGGGATGAGTGGAGGGGAAAGCGCCAAGGCCCATCAGCGTCGATGTCACGGGCGCGCCCGTCATATCCTGAAACGCGCGCAGCAGGCGGCTTGCCTCCGGCCCGGAATTGATCACCCCGCCGCCGGTGTAGAGGATCGGGCGTTCGGCGCTGGCGATCATCTCGACCGCTTCGGCCACCTGTTCCGCCGGGGCGACCATCTGCGGCGCATAGCGATGCGATCCGGGTGCGACGACGGCGTGGCTTTTGGACGGGACGGCGATCTGCACGTCCTTGGGAATGTCGATCACGACCGGGCCGGGGCGGCCGGTGGTGGCGATGCGGAACGCTTCCTGCACCGTCGCGACCAGATCGGCGGGGTCTTTCACCAGATAGTTGTGCTTGGTGCAGTGGCGGGTGATGCCGACCGTGTCGGCTTCCTGAAACGCGTCAGTCCCGATCAGCGCGGTGGGCACCTGTCCGGTGATGACGACCATCGGAATGGAATCGAGGAAGGCATCGGCAATGCCGGTGACGGCATTGGTCGCGCCCGGACCTGAAGTCACCAGCACCACGCCCGGCTTGCCGGTGGCGCGTGCATATCCTTCGGCAGCGTGCGCCGCGCCTGCTTCATGGCGGACGAGGATGTGCCGGATGCGTTCATCGCCGAACAGCTCGTCATAGATGGGCAGCACCGCACCGCCGGGATAGCCGAACACATATTCGACCCCCTGTTCGATCAGGCATTCCATCAACAAGGCGGCCCCAGAGCGCTTCGCCACTTTATTCTCCTACCTATGAAAACGGCCCGAGGCGGAAGTTCGCATCGGGCCGGTCCGGAAATTCACTGTCGCAAACCCCGAGTCAGCCCGTTTCCCGTACAAGAATGACAATGAGCATGACTTGAGTAACCTTCGCCTTCGTTTGTTTCCCGGTTCATACCGGTGTTTGATGACAGAGCCAAGCGACCCGAAGGGCCCTGTCTTGCACCCCCGCTAGATGGCAGAATCTAACGCGTCAACCATTAATCTTGTAATAATGATGCGAAAATTGCCTCAACGTCGATATTTTGCGATTCAACTCGCGGCCAATCGTCCGGGCACTGGTTGCGCAGCCAGGTGAACTGGCGCTTCGCATATTGCCGCGTTGCCTGCGAACCGGCGGCGATGGCTTCTTCCCTGGTGCATTCGCCGCGCACCAAGGCCGCCACCTCGGCCACGCCGATGGCGCGCATCACCGGAAGATCGGGCGAAAGATCGCGCGCCAGCAGGGTTTCGACTTCTTCCAACGCCCCGGCCTCGATCATCTGCGCAAACCGCTGGTCGCAGCGATCATAGACCCACTGGCGTTCGGGCATCAGCACCAGCGGGTGCAGCGTCACTTCCTCCCCGATCCCGCCGGTTTTGGCCTGTTGCCAGTCGCCCAGCGTCACCCCTGTCGAACGCTTCACCTCCAGCGCGCGCGAAATGCGCTGGCTGTCGCCCGGATCGAGCGCGGCGGCGCGCAAGGGGTCTTCGATCATCAGCGCGGCATAGGCGGCTTGCGTCGACATCGCGCGAACCACTTCGCGGACTTCGGGCTCTATTTCGGGGATGGGGGCGATGCCTTCGATCAGCACCTTGAGATACATGCCCGTGCCGCCGACCAGGATCGGCACCGCGCCATTGGCATGGCAATCGGCAATTTCATCCTTGGCCCGCACGGCCCATGCCGCGGCCGAACAGGCCTCCGCGCCGTCCCAGGTCCCGAACAGGCGGTGTTCGATCCCCGCCATTTCCTCCTCGGTCGGGCGGGCGGAAAGCACTTGCAGATCGGCATAGACCTGCGCGCTGTCGGCGTTAATCACCACGCCGGTTTGTCCGCGCTTTGCCAGCGCCTGTGCCAGCTTTACCGCAATCGCGCTCTTGCCGCTGGCTGTCGGCCCTGCAATGAGCGCGACAGGCGGCGCACTGGTCGTCTTCATGGGAGATTCCTTGGTGCTCATCGCGCGGCTGATAGCAGACAATGACGATTGGGAAACACGCCTCAATCAGATGAGGGCAACGCTGGAGCAAAGTCTGGTGGGCAGCACCGTCGATCGGGCGCTGCAATCGGTGGAGCGATTGCCTTTGTCCGAGCCTGTGCTGGAGCTGCAATTCGACCTTGACGAGCCCGAGGCGGTCCACGGCTTTATCGAGGTGCATTTCGGCCCGTGCGACACTCTGCTGGCATCCGCGCCAATCACTGTGCCGCAACTGTTCGTATCCGACATGGATTCCACCATGATCGGGCAGGAATGCATCGACGAGCTGGCCGACTATGCAGGGATCAAGGACCGCATTGCCGAGATAACCGAACGCGCGATGCAGGGCGAACTCGATTTTCAAAGCGCGCTGACCGAACGTGTCGCGCTGCTTGGCGGGCTGGACGAAGGCGCGATTGCGCAATGTCTGGCAGAGCGGATCACGCCCACGCCGGGCGCAAAGGTATTAAGTGAGACACTGAAGGCGCATGGTTGTCGCAATGTGCTGGTGACGGGCGGTTTCCATCATTTCGCTGATCCGGTCGCGGAGATGCTGGGGTTTGATCGGGTGGTGGGCAATCGCCTTGCCGTGGAAGGGGGCAAGCTGACCGGCACGCTTGACGGGCCGATTTCGGATGCAAGCACCAAGCTAGCCGTTTTGCAGGAAGAGGCGGCATTGCTGGGTGAGGGCGCAGGTGTGCTGGCCAGCGGTGATGGTGCCAATGACATTCCGATGATCGAGGCGGCGACTTATGGCTTTGCCTATCGCGCCAAGCCCAAGGCACGGTCTGCGGCGAACGGGCGGATCGACCGGGGCGATCTCACCGCGATTCTTTCGCTGCTGGGTATCTCGCGCAAGGATTGGGCCGGGTTGTGACAAGCTTGCGGTGAATTGACGGAAAATGGGTTTTGATTTTTGAACCCAAGGGTGTTATTTACACAAATGTAAGTAAGTGATGCTATCGCGTCGCGATCCGTTTCCATCGCACAAGAGGCCTTGCCCCGAAATGTCATCCGCTGCCGATTATTCCGCCCTGTTCGCCGCTGACGGCACTGTTCTGCGCCATCCCGACCGGCCTGAACCGCGCTATTCGCTGACGCGTGCGGTCAAGAATTTCCGACTGCTGATGAAGGACAAGGAAGATACCAGCCTTGTCTTCAAGATCTATGAATCGCTCCCTTCGAACGATTTTCTGCCGCGGGTGAAGGAGCTGGCGCTGTCCGAGCGCGGCGAATTCCTGCGCAGCAGCGAACCGAGCCTGCCCGAAATCCTCGACGATCACGCAGAACTGCGCAAGACGCCCAAGGGTAGTCTGGCCCATGCCTATTGCGACTTCATGGAAACCGAAGGTCTTTCGGCTGCCGGCCTGGTGGCCGAAGCGGAAAAGCTGGGCCGTCCGAAATACAATGATCTGGTTCAGTGGTTTGCCGAGCGTTCGCGCGACACGCATGATCTGTTCCATGTGCTGACCGGCTATGGCCGCGATGCTCTGGGCGAACAATGCGTGCTGCTGTTCACGCACGGCCAGTCGCCCGCGCACGGGCATCTGCTGATCGGCTATGCCGGCGCGCTCAATATCAAAATGCAGGTTAAGGGCAGCAAGGCACCCGTGATGGGCGCGGTCAATCAGGCCAAGCGCACCGGCAAGGGCGCACCACGCCTGATCGAACAGCCGATCCGCGAACTGCTGAAGCAGCCGATCGAAAGCGTGCGAGCTGCGCTCAACATCCCAGAACCGAGCGTTTACCGCGAATGTCACCGGGTGTGGCGTTCGGAAGGGATCGACCCTTACAACCTGCTCGCCAGCGAAAACGAAGGCGGCGAACCGCTCGCGGCGTAAACCGTTTCAGAGCCAGCTTGAAATCTGGCTCAACGGCTTTTTCTTCAGGGCATGGGCGGGGACGGTTGCGTCCTCGCTCGGCCTGCCGACCACCACGATCATCAGCGGCTTTTCCCATTCGGGCCGCCCGCATGCCTCGCGCAGGAAACCCATGGGCGAGGGCGTGTGGGTGAGCGTCGCCAGTCCCGCTTCGTGCAGGGTCGCAATCAGCATTCCGCAGGCGATCCCGACGCTTTCGTTGACGTAGTAATTCTGCGTCTTGCCGTCCTCGTCGATCCCGCCCTTGCGCTGCGCGAAGACGACGATGAGGTAGGGCGCGGTTTCAAGGAAGGGTTTGTCCGCATCGGTGCCCAGATCCCTGAGCGCGCCGAGCCATTCCTCGCTCGCCTTGGGATCACCGCCGTCCTCTCCGTAAAAGCGCCGCTCTTCGGCTTCGGCGGCTTCGCGGATGGCGCGTTTCTTTTCCGGCGATTGCACCACGGCGAAGTGCCAGGGCTGGTGGTTCGCGCCATTGGGGGCGGTCCCGGCTGCCTCGATCGCGGCTTCGATCACTTCGGGCGGGACGGGCGCGTCGGAGAAATACCGGCAGGTGCGCCGTTGCTTCAGCCGGTCACGCAAGGATTGCGCACGCGCCACGCTTTCGTGATCAGGCAGGGTTTCGAGCGAAAAGGGGACGGTTTCATGCGTTTTCATAGGCCGCCGCTATCACCCTTTCCCTTCGCAAAGTGAAGTGGACAATTAACTGACAGGGGTGTAAATAGTGAGGGTTGAGAGCAGGAGTCCCCGATGGCTTTGATTGATCGTCCGCTGGTATCGCCCGACCGCAAGATCGCCGGTTTCCAACCGGGCAAGGTGCTGCGCCACTTCGCCAAGCTGGTCGAAGACAAGGAAGACACCGAACAGGTGTTCCACATCATCGAGGCGACCAAGGGCCGCAAGAGCCATCGTCAGGCATGGGATTTCATCCGTTCGCCCGAAGGCCAGCGGTTCCTGCGCGACGAAGTCGATATTCCCGCCATGCTCGACGATCACGCCCGCTGGGCCGATCTGCCGGAAAATTCGGTGGGCAAACATTACATGGCCTTCATGAAGCGCGAAGGCCTGTCCGCCGCCGGACTGGTTGCGGAAAGCCACAAGTGGGCGCCGCCCGAATCCCGTCCCGACGATCTCACCGAATGGTATTTCAACCGCCTGCGCGACACGCATGATCTGTTTCACGTTTTGACCGGCTATGGCCGCGATGCCTTGGGCGAGGCGTGCCTCTTGGGCTTCAGCTATTCGCAGAACCACAACAAGGGCATCCTGTTCATCGCCTATGCCGGTGCGCGCCAGATCAAGAAGGTGACCGGCACCGCCGCACCGCTGTTTTCCGCCGTGCGCGAAGGGCAGCGTCTGGGCAAGGCCGCGGCCAAGCTGGCGCATATGGATGTCGAAGCGGTGATGCGCGAAGATATCGACGCCGCTCGCGCGCGGCTCGGCATCGGCAAACCGGTGATTTACCGCCAGTGCCTTGCCGAATTGCAGAGCGAAGGCTTTGCCGAGGAAACACTCGGCCTGTCTGAGGCCCAAGCGGCCTAGACGGGTCCGACCGCGCTTGCGCGATCAGGCTTGCAATATCGCCTGGCCCGTCTTGAGCAGCCGGGTCGCCAGTTCTTCCGGTCTAGCCGAGAGCTGGCCCGCCACCCACGCGCCAAGCGCGGCCATCACCGTTCCGGCGATCAGGATCGCGTGGAGCCGCGCGTCGGTTTTTCCTTCGAGCTCCTGCAACAACAGCCGCGACAATAGCTTTTCCGTCCGGTCGGCACTGGGGCCTGCCAGCAGGTCGCGGCCACGCTCGCGGTTTTCGTAAATGTGCTCCAGCAGCCAGACCATGTCCTCCCGATCGTCGGCACCGACAATCGCCTTCGCGATCCGGCCAAGCAGCATGGAAAGGCTTTCATCGAACAGCGCTTCGACCCCGTCGAAGTGATCGTAGAAAGTGCTGCGCGCCACTCCGGCTTCGGCAACGATTTCGGCAACGCGCGGGCGTTTGCTTTCGCCTTCAAGCAACAGTCGATTGAAGGTCGAGACGATCTGCGCGCGGGTGGTGTCGCGGGTCGAACCGGACTTTTGACCGACATTGTCCATTGTTGTCACTCCCGCATTGGCGCCATTGATTGCCGACCAAAAAGGAAGGCTAATCATGGATATCGAGAAACTGCAATCCTTGCGCTCCGCCGGGATCACGCTGGCCGCGTCGGCGCTGTTGGCGGTGGTGCTGATGCATCATCATCCGCACGGCGGCGACGGTCCGGGTCTGATCCGAGGGGTTCATGGCGCGCTGCTCGCCATGATCGTGGTGCAACCGGCGGTGATGGCGTTGCTCGCACGGGCGCTGGGATGGAACCTCAAGACGGCTCTGGCGCTTGGCCTTGTAATCGTCGGGACGCTGGGGGCGCTTGTCGCAGGGACAATCAACGGCTTTGTCGTGCCTGCAATCGCCGAATATCCGGCGGATGTGATCGGACCGGGCATCGGTGAACTGGCGTGGGAGATAAACCAGCAATTCGCGCGCAATGGTGCCGTGGCAATGGGGGCGGGGATCGCCTGCTTTGCCGTTGCGCTGTGGCAATCAGGCTGGCGGGTGACCGGGGCGCTGGGTGTTCTCGCAGGACTGGTGCCAGCGGCGCTGCTTGTCGCCGGGGTTATCGACATGCGGTTTTACGGGGCGATGGCGACTTACATCGCGCAGCTTGCGTGGCTGGTCCTGCTCGGCATTGTCATGGTGCGGCAGGGGCAGCCTCAGACGGCTTAAAGCCCCTGCATCGAGCAATCGCCATAATCGACCGCAAGGTGCCATAGCGCGCCCAGAGCAAAGGCGCGCACCCACCATCGCGGCACAAGCAGCAGGGCGAGATAGGCAAGCGCGGCTTCCCACCCGTGCAGCAGGTGGAAGCCGATGCTGCACCGGTTGGGATCAAAGATCGGATCAGCCAGCAGATGATCGAGATCGATCAGGTTCGCCGCGACCATCACCGCCCCGCTGCGTTTCCATTCGCCGCGCCAGATCAGCGCGGCGATCAGGAACGGGACGATGAAATGCCCGCCGTAATGCAGCAGGGGCTGAAGAAGCTCTATGCTTCCATCCATTCGGCAAAGAAGCTTTCGTGCGCCGCCCGCATGTCAGCCAGCGATACGCCAAGTAGGCTGTCACCGCCGACGGTGCCGATGCGGTGGAAGCCCACCAGTTCGGCCTCGGCAATCTCCGGCCCGCGTGCAAGCTCCTCGTTGAAGGCTTCGAATTGCTCGGGCGAAACGGTGACGATGTAGCGCGCCTGATCCTCGCCAAACCACCATTGTGCGGCGGTGTAGTCGGTGCTGGCGGTGACTTCGGCGCCGATGCCGCCGCTCATCGCCATTTCCGCCAGCGCCACGGCCAGTCCGCCGTCGGACAGATCGTGCACCGCATTGACCAGACCATCGCGGATCAGAGCCCGCACGATGTGACCCGCACCGAGTTCGGCTGCGAGATCAACAGGCGGAGCGCGCCCTTCGTCGCGGCCCTTGACCACATCGAGCCACAGCGACTTGCCGAGGTGCGAACGGGTCGGATCGGGCTTGGCCCAGAATTCGGGCGCGATCAGGTAGATCGCATCGCCTTCACCCTTGAACGCCGGGGTCACCATCACGCTGGCGTCTTCGAGAATGCCGACGCCGCCGATTGCCGGGGTGGGCAGGATTGCGCTGCCGCCGCCGGTCGCCTTGCTTTCGTTGTAGAGCGAGACGTTGCCCGACACGATCGGGAAATCGAGCGCCCGGCAGGCATCGCCCATGCCTTCGAGAGCGTGGACGAACTGGCTCATGATCTCGGGACGTTGCGGGTTCGCGAAATTGAGGCAGTTGGTCACCGCCAACGGACGCGCACCTACCGCGCACAGGTTGCGATAAGCCTCTGCAATCGCCTGCTTGCCGCCTTCATACGGATCGGCATGGACATAGCGCGGGGTGCAATCGGTGCTGATCGCCAGCGCCTTCCCGGTGCCGTGAACGCGCACGACAGCCGCATCGCCCCCGGTCTGGAGCGTGTCGGCCATCACCTGGCTGTCATATTGTTCGGCAATCCACCGGCGCGAGGCGAGGTTGGTGCTGGCAAGCAGTTTGAGCAGGTCCGCGCCCGGATTGTCGGTGTCGGGCACGTCCTGCATCGGGGTGATGCCAGCCCATGCGGTGTATTCCTCTTTCGACAGGTATGGACGATCATATTCGGGCGCGTCGGCTGCCAGCGGGCCGAGCGGAATGTCGCACACGACTTCGCCATCGAATTCCAGCACCATGTGGCGGGTGTCGGTCACTTCGCCGATCACCGCGAAATCGAGCTCCCACTTGCGGAAGATCGCCTCTGCCATGGCCTCCTTGCCGGGTTTGAGCACCATGAGCATTCGCTCCTGGCTTTCCGACAGCATCATTTCATAGGGCGTCATGCCCTCTTCGCGGCAGGGCACCTTGTTCATGTCGAGCCGGATGCCGGCCTTGCCATTGGTTGCCATTTCGACGCTGGAGGAGGTGAGGCCAGCCGCGCCCATATCCTGAATGGCGACGATCGCATCGGTCGCCATCAGTTCAAGACACGCCTCGATCAGCAGTTTTTCGGTGAAGGGATCGCCGACCTGCACCGTTGGGCGCTTGGCTTCGGCGTCTTCCTCGAAATCGGCAGAAGCCATGGTCGCGCCGTGGATGCCGTCACGCCCGGTCTTCGATCCGACATAGACGATCGGATTGCCGACGCCGGTGGCGGCCGAATAGAAAATCTTGTCAGCATCGGCGATGCCGACGGTCATGGCGTTGACGAGGATGTTGCCGTCATAGGCGGGGTGGAAATTCGTTTCTCCGCCCACGGTCGGCACGCCCACGCAATTGCCGTATCCGCCGATTCCCGCGACCACGCCCTGCACCAGATGCTTCATCTTCGGGTGATCGGGCCGTCCGAAACGCAACGCGTTCATGTTCGCCACGGGCCGCGCACCCATAGTGAAGACGTCGCGCAGGATGCCGCCAACGCCCGTCGCCGCGCCCTGATACGGTTCGATGTAAGAGGGGTGGTTGTGGCTCTCCATCTTGAAGATCGCCGCTTGGCCATCACCGATGTCGATCACGCCCGCGTTCTCCCCCGGGCCGCAGATTACCCACGGTGCCTCTGTAGGCAGTTTCTTCAGGTGCAGGCGGCTCGACTTGTAGCTGCAATGCTCGGACCACATGACCGAGAAAATCCCGAGCTCTACAAGGTTGGGCTCGCGGCCAAGCGCATTGAGAACGCGCTCGTATTCCTCAGGCGAAAGGCCGTGCTGTTCGACGGTTTCAGGGGTGATCTGGCGGGTGTCTGTGGTCATGGGCGAAGCCCATAGGTCACAGTCTCGCCATCGCCAAGCCACGACGATGCATGAAGTAACGATTCTTCCCCACCCAGAACGCCAGCGCTGTCACCAGCGCAAACGCAAACAGCGCCTGAATGTAGAGGAAAAGACCTGCGGCATCCGGGTGCGGCGCAAACCAGTTGAACGCCTGCAACAGCAGCAGGACGGCCATCAGGATCAGGGGCTGGCCCAGCGGGCCGCGCGATCGCATGATGTAGAACAGGAAGGCGCCAAGCGTGATGCCGATTTCCAGTGGCATGGCGATTTGGGGAAAGTTCCACAGGCCAAGGCCATAGGTATCCGGTCCGCCTGCCAGAGTGAGATCGGGGCGGTGGGTCAGCCAGTCCAGCCCCCAGTGCGACAGCACAACGCCTGCCGTAAGCAACCCTGCAATACTGTCGCGGTGCCAGATCGCGACGCCAATCGCGAACACCAGCGCCCAGATCGCCGCCCCGGCAAGGCTGTGGGTGTAGGGCATGAAATAAAGGTCGAACGGCACCATCACCGTCGCATCGGGATCAATCCGCATTTTCTCGATGCCAACGGTGGCAAGGCCGAAGAACCCCCAGTCCACCAGCTGCGCGGCGACGAAATAGGTCCCCAGCTTGGGGCCGCGCGAATAGACGGCTGCAGCTAGGAATGCCGGTGCGAAATGACCAATGAACATGCGTGCGCCCCGTAGTTGTTATGTCAGTCGGTGTATTTGAGCGTGATCCAGGTAACGATCGCACTGGTCGTGCCGGTCGCAAACGCGCCCCATGCAATGTCGGCCAGCGTCACATGGGTTGCCCACACCTTGAACACCGCCTGGCTCGTCAGGTCGAATGTGGCGTAGCACAGCCCGCCCAATAGCACGCCGTTGAGCAGTGCCACGCTGACCTTGCCCGATTCGACGCCGGGGCGCACCGCGAACCAGATCGTCCCGAGCAGATAGATGACGTAGAAAGCGCCCGCTGCGATCATGTCGAATTCGTCGGCCATGATTTCGCCGATTACCGGGCGATAGAGATTGTCCGCGGCCCAGCGCAGCCACATAGCGTCCAGCAATCCGAAGATCACAGCCGCGCACAGCGTGGCGATTATCCACCTCATTTGATGCGTTTCCCCGTTTGTTTTTCGATTTGGCCGGCGATTGGACGGCTGAACCCCTTGATCGAACCTTGACCGGGCTTGGCTGCACCGTCAATGCTCCGCTGCATGGACGAGGGAAACAGTTCCGCCACCGGCGCGGATGACATTTCGCAATTGACCTTTGAGCAGGCGCTGGTTGCGCTGGAGGAAATCGTGCAGCAGCTTGAGCGCGGTGACGTCCCGCTCGACCAGTCGATTTCGCTTTACGAACGGGGCGAGAAATTGCGCAGCGCGTGCCAGCAAAGGCTCGATGCGGCGCAGGCCCGGATCGAGAAGATAGTTGCCGGGGCCGATGGCAGGCCCAGCGGCACCGTCCCGCTTGACGGAGGCAATTGAGGTGAACGTCGTCGGCGCCGAAGGAAACCAGCTCAGGGACAATCTCAGGCGGGTTCAGGAAGAGGTCGATTCGGTCTTTGACGCCTTCATGCCCGTGCCCGCTGACACGCGCGCCCGGCTCGTCGAGGCGATGCGTTATGCTGCGATCGGCGGCGGCAAGCGGGTACGCCCGCTGCTGGTGGTGAGCACTTCGGAATTGTTCGGGGTCGATCGCAACGCCGCGCTGCGCGCCGGTACGGCGGTGGAGGCAATCCACGTCTATTCGCTGATCCACGATGATCTGCCGTGCATGGATGATGACGATTTGCGCCACGGCAAACCGACGGTGCACAAGGTCTATGACGAGGCAACCGCCGTGCTTGCGGGTGATGCGCTGCACGCGCTGGCGTTCGAGATTCTGGCTGATCCGGGGACTTGCAGCGATCCCTTCGTCCGGTCCGAACTGATCACCACTCTGGGCACAGCCAGCGGCATGAACGGCATGGCAGGCGGTCAGATGATGGACATGGTCGCCGATGAAGAAGGTGTTGAATACGACCTTCACACCATCACCCGGCTGCAACAGCTGAAGACTGGCGCGCTGCTGGCGGCGAGCGTGGAAATGGGCGCGATCCTTGGCCGCGTGGCACCCGAAGGCCGCGCGCATCTGCGCGCCTATGCCCGCGATATCGGCCTTGCGTTCCAGATTGCCGACGATCTGCTCGACGTGGAGGGCGATCAGGAAAAGGCCGGCAAGGCGCTGCGCAAGGATGACGAACAGGGCAAGCAGACATTCGTCACGCTGATGGGCGTGGACAAGGCCCGCGAACAGGCGCGCGCCTTCGTCGATCAGGCCATCGCGCACCTCGCCAGCCACGGCAAGGAAGCCGACACGCTGCGCGCATTGGCGCGCTTTATCGTCGAGCGGGACAGATAACGGGTAAGCCGGGCGCAGAACCCGGCCGAGCAAGAGGATCAGCACATGACACGCCGCATCGGGATTTACCCCGGAACCTTTGACCCCATCACTCTGGGACATGCCGATATCATCCGGCGCGGGGCCAAACTGGTCGATCATCTGATAATCGGCGTGACCACTAACCCTTCAAAGAACCCTATGTTCTCGACCGAGGAACGCTTTGCCATGGTGGAGCGCGAAGTGAAGGACATGGGCCTCGACAATGTCAGGGTCGTCGGGTTCAACGCGCTGCTGGTGAAGTTCGCGCAGAATCAGGGCGCCTCGGTGATTATCCGCGGGCTGCGTGCCGTCGCGGATTTCGAATACGAATACCAGATGGCGGGTATGAACCAGCAGCTCGACGACAATATTGAAACCGTGTTCCTCATGGCCGATGTCTCGCTGCAACCGATCGCGTCGAAATTGGTCAAGGAAATCGCGATCTACGGCGGCGACATCACCCCCTTCGTCAGCGCGCCCGTGCGCGAGGAAGTGGTGGCGCGGGTCGACCAGATCGGGCGCAAGGGCGATTATTAAGACTGGTGACGTTCACCCAGTCATTCATTGAAGTGTCAGCCGCACACGGTTAGATGCTGCTGCACAATCCGGATCACAAGATGAAGACCGCAATGCTGAAAAACACTCTTGGCGCCTTTGCCGCGCTCGCGCTGCTTACCATTCCTGCCACCGCCTTTGCGCAAAGCGACGAGGGCGATCAGGACACTTCGCGCGATGACGAAGTCGCCGCCAAGGAAGTCGACCGCCGGACCTATCCCGATATCGTCTATGATCAGAGCGTGGAGCCGGAAAACGTCTGGGTGCTTGACCTGTCCAATGGCGAACGGGTGAAAATCCGCTTGATGAAGGAATGGGCTCCCAAGCATGTCGAGCGGATCAAGACGCTGACCCAGCAGGGCTTTTACGACGGCATCATCTTCCACCGCGTGATTGACGGCTTCATGGCGCAGGGCGGCGATCCGACGGGCACCGGGCAGGGCGGATCTGAGCTTCCCGACCTCGAAGAGGAATTCAATCCGATGCCGCATGTGCGCGGCAGCGTGGCGATGGCCCGCGCGAATGAGGAAAACAGCGCCAACAGCCAGTTCTTCATCGTGTTCTATCCGCGTTTCAGCCTCGACAAGCGGTACACCAATTTCGGCCGCGTGATCGAGAACATGGCCGCTGTCGATGCGATCAACCGCGGGGAGCCGCCGCAGAACCCGACGCGCATCCTGCAGGCTTCGCTGCTGAGCGATGGCAAGCCGAAGCCGGTCGCCGCGCCGCAACCGCAGCCCGAAGCGGAAATCACCGCCGATCTGCTGAACGCGCCGCTGCAGTAGAAACAGGCTTTCGCAGGCGGCGCGCAGGCACTAGACGCGCCTACCATGCGTGTTGACCTGTTCGATTTCGACCTTCCGCAAGAGCTGATCGCGCTGCGCCCGGTGCGCCCGCGCGATGCTGCGCGCATGCTGCTGGTGCGCGGGCAGGAAGCTGCTTTCGAAGACAAGGGTGTGCTGGACCTGCCCGGCCTGCTCGAACCGGGCGATGTGCTGGTGTTCAACGATACCCGCGTGATCCCCGCGCAGCTCGAAGGGCGGCGTGCAGGGGGCGAAGCGAGGATCGGCGCGACGCTACACAAACGCATCGACTTGCGCCGTTGGCAGGCATTTGTGCGCAATGCCAAGCGGGTGAAGGAAGGCGACCAGATCGTTTTTGGCGGCGGCGTCACCGCGATTGCCGAAGCGCGCCATGGCGACGGCTCGATCACGCTGTTCTTTGAAGGCGAGGAACCGGTCGAAGTGCTGCTGGACCGCGCCGGAACCATGCCCTTGCCACCCTATATCGCGCAGCGGCGCGGCGTGGATGAGCAGGACCAGCAGGATTACCAGACCATGTTCGCGAAGGAGGACGGCGCGGTTGCCGCACCCACCGCTTCGCTCCATTTCACGGATCGGCTTGTCGCCGCGCTGGATGCACGCGGGATCAAGCGGGAGATGCTGACGCTGCACGTAGGCGCGGGGACGTTCCTTCCGGTGAAGGCGGACGATACCGATGATCACCAGATGCATTCCGAATTTGGCCGTATCAATGCCGCCACTGCCGCGCGGCTCAATCAGGCGCGGGCTGAGGGCGGGCGGATCATCGCAGTGGGCACGACTTCGCTGCGGCTGCTGGAAAGCGCGGCGGATGAAAACCGGGTGATCCACGAATTCGCGGGCGATACCGACATCTTCATCACGCCGGGCTACACCTTCCGCGCGGTGGACGGATTGATGACCAATTTCCACCTGCCCAAATCGACCCTGATGATGCTGGTCAGCGCTTTGATGGGGCGCGATCGGATGATGGCGGCCTACGCCCACGCGATCGCGGGCAAGTATCGCTTCTACTCCTACGGCGATTCTTCCCTGCTTTTGCCATAGGCCGCGCTTGCAATCGCTTGTGCCTGTGCCACATGACGGGGCGTGACCGAAATCATCCTCGACATCAAAGGCCTGACCAAGGTCTACAGCGGCGGCACAAGGGCGCTCGACGGGGTGGATCTCGTCATCCGCAAGGGCGAGATCTTCGCGCTGCTCGGCCCCAATGGCGCGGGAAAGACCACCCTTATTGGCTCGGTCTGCGGGCTGGTGCGGCCAACATCAGGCACGATCGCCGCTTTCGGCCATGATCTTGCAAAGGACTGGCGTGCGGCACGCGCACGCATCGGGCTGGTGCCGCAAGAGCTTAGCACCGACATGTTCGAAACCGTCGAACGCGCGGTAGCCTATTCGCGCGGCCTGTTCGGCCATTCCCCGGACAGGGCGCGCATCGAGGAGATCCTGCGCTCGCTCAGCCTGTGGGAGAAGCGCAGCAGCCAGATTCGAGAATTGTCGGGCGGTATGAAGCGCCGCGTCCTGATCGCCAAGGCGCTGGCGCATGAACCCGACCTGCTGTTCTTGGACGAGCCGACCGCCGGGGTCGATGTCGAACTGCGCAAGGGTATGTGGGATCAGATCGCGGCGCTGCGCGAATGCGGCACCACGATCATCCTCACCACCCATTACATCGAGGAAGCCGAATTGATGGCCGATCGGGTCGGTATCATTCGCGGCGGCCGCATCCTCATGGTGGATGACAAGGCCCAGATCATGCAGCGCATGGGAACGACCGAGGCGGTGATCGCGCTGTCGCAGCCGCTTGGCGAACTGCCCGCAAGCATTGCTGCGTTCCCTGTCAGCCTCAGCGAAGACGGGATGCAACTGACCTATCGCGGAGGCGACGGCAGCGGCACGGGAAGTGAAGAAGTCGCTGCGCTGACAAAGGCGCTCGTCGCGGCGGGGATCGATTATCGGGGTATCGACATTCACGATTCCTCGCTTGAAGACATCTTCGTCGATCTTCTGAGCCAGGAGGAAGCGGCATGAGCGGCTTCAACGCCAGAGGCGCATGGTCGATTTACCAGCGCGAACTGATGCGGGCGATGCGCACCGCGTTCCAGTCGATCCTGTCGCCTGTGCTGACGACTTCGCTCTATTTCGTGGTGTTCGGCACGGTGATCGGCGCTCGGATGGAGCCGATTGGCGGGGTGCCATATGGCGCCTTCATCATTCCCGGCCTGCTGATGCTGACGTTGTTGGGGGAGACGACCAGCAATTCCAGTTTCGGCATTTACATGCCGCGCTTCACCGGCACGATTTACGAACTGCTATCCGCTCCCGTAGGCGTTGCCGAAACGCTGATCGGATTTGTCGGAGCGGCAGCGACCAAGGGTTTGATCCTCGCCGCGATCATCCTCGGCACGGCGACTTTCTTCGTCGATTACGAGATCGCGCATCCGGTTTACGCCATCGGCTATATCATGCTGGTGGCAGCGAGTTTTTCGCTGTTCGGCTTCATTCTCGGCATCTGGGCCGACAGTTTCGAAAAACTTGGCATCATTCCAATTCTGATCCTCACACCGCTGACATTTCTGGGTGGCACCTTCTATTCGATCGGCGATCTGCCGGAGCCGTGGAGCACAATTGCGCTCGCCAATCCGATCGCGTTTCTGGTGAGCGGGCTGCGCTGGACGTTCTATGGCACTTCGGATGTCTCGATCTGGCTTTCGCTGGGCCTGACGCTTGGATTTCTGGCGATCTGCACGGCCATCATCGCCTTCATCTTCAAGACCGGTTGGCGTCTGCGCGAGTAGGAGTTGCGCACACATGCGGATACCCGCACTGGTCGAACATTTCCGGCGTTTCATCGGCTCTCATGCACCCTTGGTGCATTCATTCACCTCGCAGAAATCCCCGGATTCATAGCCACTTGCATGCCGTCGCGCCCCCTGCGGCGGTAATGTGAAAGGATATGAGAACATGAGGAAAATCGCATTCACCACGCTTGCTGCGATGGGCGCGATGGCACTTCCGGCTGCGGCTCAGGCGCAGTCGAACGACACCCCCGCAGTAGAAACCTATATCGGCGCCTCTGCCGGTATTCACGATCTCGGAATCGGCCTGCCGGGCGACGATGGCGGCATTTACGGTGTCGTCGCGGGTGTGGACGTCCCGGTTGGCGACACCTTCTTTGTCGGGGCAGAGGGCAACTTCCACCTCGGCGATGGCGCGATCGACAGCGAATACGGCGTTGCAGCCCGCGCAGGCGTGCGCGTCGGCCAATCTGGCAAGCTGTTCGTTCGCGGCGGCTATCAGGAAGTCGACGTTGATCTCGGCCGGTTCGTCACTCCCGCCGTTGTCGGGCTGGACGATACCGATGGCGATTACCTTGTGGGCGCCGGTGTCGAATTCGGGCTTGGCGACGGGCCGATCCGTATGCGGGCTGGCGTGGACACGATCTCGTTCGATTCGACCCGCGCAACCGTGGGTCTGTTGTTCAACTTCTGATCAGCCCTGACTGATCCGATGGCAGGGGTGGTTTCGCGACCGTCTCTGCCATTTCGCCATTGCCCTCGGGCCGACTTCCCACTCGACATCCTTGGGCGAGACACTAGAGCGGGCGGCCATGGCGACCCGCTTTTCCTTCACCCTTCATGCCACTGACGGCAAGGCGCGAACCGGCGTAATCGAGATGATGCGCGGGGAAATCCGCACGCCCGCATTCATGCCCGTCGGCACCGCTGCCACGGTCAAGGCGATGAAGCCCGAAGCCGTACGCGCCACGGGTGCCGACATCATCCTTGGCAACACCTATCACCTGATGCTCCGGCCCGGAGCGGAACGGGTGGCGCGGCTTGGCGGGCTGCACCGCTTCATGAACTGGGATCGCCCGATCCTGACCGACAGCGGCGGCTATCAGGTGATGAGCCTTTCCGAGCTGCGCAAGCTGACGGAGCGGGGCGTCGAATTCCGCAGCCATATCGACGGGTCGAAGCATATGCTGACGCCTGAACGATCAATGGAAATCCAGCGGTTGCTCGGTTCCGATATCGTCATGGCGTTTGACGAATGCCCCCGCGCCGACCGTCCCCGCGACGAAATTGCCGACAGCATGGAACTCTCGATGCGCTGGGCACGCCGCAGTCGCGACGGGTTCAACAGCGGCGAGGAACATGCGGCGCGCGCCGCGCTGTTCGGGATTCAGCAAGGCGCACTTGACCGCGAATTGCGGGCTATCAGCGCGCAGAAACTGACCGACATCGGTTTCGACGGCTATGCCATGGGCGGACTTGCCGTGGGTGAGGGGCAGGAGGCGATGTTTGGGGTGCTCGATTACGCGCCCGACATGCTTCCGGTTGATCGTCCGCGCTACCTGATGGGGGTGGGCAAGCCCGATGATCTGGTGGGCGCAGTCGAACGCGGGATCGACATGTTCGATTGCGTCCTGCCGACGCGCTCGGGGCGCAACGGGCAGGCCTTCACCTGGAACGGCCCGCTTAACCTGCGCAACGCCCGCCATGCGGAGGACACCGGCCCGCTCGACGATAAATGCGGCTGTTCCGCCTGCACCCATTATTCGCGCGCCTATCTCCATCACCTGCACAAGAGCGGCGAAATCCTTGGCGCGATGCTGGTGACGGAACACAATCTGTGGTTTTACCAAGCCTTGATGCAGGCGATGCGCGATGCCATTGGGGCGGGGCGTTTTGCCGACTTTGCCGCCGAATTCCGGCGCAACTACCTTGGAAGTACGTGATTGATGCCAAAGCTGCCCGAAGACTGTGAAACCATGATCGATGTGCGCGCGGGTGTCGATGCGACGGACCGGGAGCTGGTCGCGCTGCTTGATCGCCGCTTCGGCTACATGCGCGCTGCTGCCCGGATCAAGGGGACGCGCGATGCCGTGCGCGATGAAGAGCGCAAGGCCTATGTCATCGATCAGGCGGTGAAGGATGCAGAAGCGCGCGGCATTCCCGGCGACGTCATCGCCGACATCTGGGAGCGTCTGGTCGAAGGCTCGATCGCCTATGAATTCGTCGAGTGGGACCGTATCAGGGACTAGGCCTGCTTGCGGCCAAGGAACGCGTCGAGGCGAAGCTGCTTCTTGGCCGGTTCGACCTGTCTGACCGTTCGGGCCAGCTTCTCGATCTTCGCGGTCCATTTCGCGGCATGCTTTTCCGCGCCGCCGAACTTGACCTGCCCAATCGGCAGGATGCGCACCGGCTTCATTCCGCAAAACTCCAGAATTTGCCCTTTCCAGCGCTTGATGATGGAATTGCCATAGGCCAGCCACAGGAAGATCGGCGGGGTGTCCATGGTGATGATCACGTCGGCTGATCGTCCCGCCATGTTGCGATCCCACCATGTGTCGTTTTCGTGATAGGCAAAGGTGAAACCGGGCAGCAGCACCCGGTCCAGCAAGCCCTTCAGCAGCGCGGGTTCTGCGCCCCACCACATCGGGAACACGAAAGTGACGTGGTCGCAGGCGTCCAGTTGCTCCGCAAAGGCGGCGACATCCGGTTCCCAATCAGTGCGGATGCGATAGCCGTGGCTGAGATTGGGTGAGAACTCCATGTCGCGTACGGCGACACGGTTTACCTCGGCATCTTTTGGCAGCGCGGCCTGATAAATGTCGAGCAGGTGTGTGCAATACCTGTCCGTGTCGGGATGGCCGTCAACCAGCAGCACTTTCATAGGGTTCTCCCGGAATATATTCCGCAGCATGACTGCACACGGCACAAAAGAAAAGGGCGGCCCCGCAAGGCCGCCCTTTCTTGTTCCGGATGTGCCGAATGATCAGCGCGAATAGAATTCGACGACCAGGTTCGGTTCCATGGTGACCGGGTAGGGCACTTCGTCGAGCTTCGGCACGCGGGTGAACTGCACCTTGTCGTTGCCGTCGGGCGCGACATAGTCAGGGATTTCACGCTCGGGCAGGCTCTGTGCTTCGATCACGAGTGCCATTTCCTTGGCCTTGTTGCCGAGGCTGATCACGTCGCCCACGTCGCAGCGACGCGAGGCGATGTTGCACTTCACACCATTGACGTAGATGTGGCCGTGGCTGACGAGCTGGCGCGCGGCGAAGATCGTCGGCGCATACTTGGCGCGGTAAACGATCATGTCGAGACGACGCTCGAGCAGGCCGATCAGGTTCTGGCCGGTGTCGCCCTTCATGCGAGCCGCAGCCTTGTAGGTGGCGCGGAACTGCTTTTCGGTGACGTCGCCGTAATAGCCCTTGAGCTTCTGCTTGGCGCGCAGCTGCAGGCCGAAGTCGCTCATCTTGCTCTTGCGACGCTGACCATGCTGGCCCGGGCCGTAGGAACGCTTGTTGACCGGGGAATTCGGGCGACCCCAGATGTTTTCACCCATCCGGCGGTCGAGTTTGTACTTGGCGCTCTTGCGCTTCGACATAAGTCTTTCCTTCAATTTGCTGGATCACCCCGCTGGTGACCTTTGAACCCGGCATCGCACCACAAGAGCAATTGTCTTGTGCGGCCACTGCTTCACCGGGGTGCGGGGCCAATCTGCGAACGCGCGCCCTTAGCCGGGGCGCGTCCGCGCGTCAAGTTTCAGATGTGGTCTATGGCCGTGAAGCGCCTGAGGTGTTTGTACGCCTATCGATGAGAGACGGAAAAATTGCGGTTTCCAAAGCCTCGGTGATTGCCACCAAACCCACTATTGCCAGGTTGCGGAATGAAGGGACGCGGGCCGCTCTTTGGTGCGGTTTCGGCCAACGCGATCGCCTGGACCCACTCCGCCTTGGTCAAGCAGATTGAGCGATAACGCTCGTATCGCGAGCGATCGAGGCAATAGACCGAGTCCTCGCCCTGTTCGAGCACTGCAACCGCTCCTGGCGAGACGAATGTCCCACGCTTTTCGAAACGCGCATCATCAGCGGCAACGGGAACGAGCGGCAAAACCGCAGCAGCAATCAGAAAAGACATGGCGACCTCCTTCTAAGAGGTTCAAAGTTTTGCGGATTTCACCTTGCCCTTAAATGAACGGGCGTTTTCGTCCGCCCGAAGATCGATCACCGCTGCTGGTTGAGCTGGCGCCAGCCTTCCTCGGTGCGGCACACGCGGGTCTTGCGGCGGCTCGACATGTCGAGGCGGATGCTGCGGCAGATAAGCTCTTCCTCCGCTTCGGGCGCGTCGGTGGTTTCGGCCGGGGCGGCATCAGGAGCGGTGATGGCCGGGATTTCGATCACAGCCGGGGCGGTCTGCTCGTTGGCAGGCTGCTCTTGCTCGGTTTGCTGCTGAGCGGGCGCATCCTGTGCCGGGTTCGACAAGGCAGGAGCGGCGAACACAAGAAGGGCGGCAGCCGCAGCGAGCGGTGGGAGCATTTTCATCGATATTCTCACAGCTTAGGGGAGAGGGAGAGACAAGGGCTAACGAGGCGGCGCGGCCATGTCCAGCGCGGAACTGGCAGAAATCAATCGAGATTTCGCGGTTCGCGTTCAAGTGTGCTCAATATGCCTCGCAGGGTGCGAACCTCGAGATGGTTCCAGCCCGGTTTGGTCAGAACACTGCGAAGAGTGCGTGCGGTCGCTTCTCGGCGACTTGCAGGAAGGAAATACCCTCTCGGCTCCAGCAACTTCTCGAAATGCCCGATCAACCCTTCGAGCTCGTCCTGCGGGGCAGGGGGCAGGGTTTCCTCTTCGGCAGTGGGCTGGACCAGCCCTGTAAGGTCTTCGGTCAGTTCGCGCCCGATGCGCGACCATTCATAGGCCACAAGGATCACCGCCTGCGCGAGGTTCAGCGAGCCGAATTCGGGATTGATCGGCACGGTCAGGATGTGGCGGGCAAGGGCCACGTCCTCGGTTTCAAGGCCCGATGCCTCGCGCCCGAACAGCACGGCGTGACGGCCCGGATTGGCGTGCATCAGCCGTGCGGCCCCATCTGCCCCGACGACCGGCTTGGTCACTCCGCGCTTGCGCACCGTGGTGGCATAGACGTGTTCGCAATCGGCGACGGCTTCGGCGGCCGTGTCATAGATCTTTGCCTGATCCAGCACGAAATCAGCCCCCGCCGCAGCCGGCCCGGCCGAAGGGTTGGGCCAGCCGTCGCGCGGGTTGACGATGCGCATTTCGGTGAGCCCGAAATTGAGCATGGCGCGCGCCGCCTTGCCTATGTTCTCGCCCAGTTGCGGGCGCACGAGCACGATGATGGGCTTGCTGGCTTCGTCGGCCACCGGTCTATTCCTTCGCCGCTTCGGCTACCGTGCTGGCGAATTCCTCAAAGTCCTTCGCTTCGGAAAAGTCGCGGTAGACGCTGGCGAAGCGGATGTAGGCGACCGAATCGATCTGCTTCAGCCCTTCCATCACCATTTCGCCGATACGCGCGGAAGGAACCTCGGGTTCTCCGGCGGTTTCCACCTGCCGCTGGATGCCTGAGATCAGCTGGTCGATCCGTTCCTGAGTCACATTGCGTTTGCGACAGGCGAGCGCGACAGACTGCTCGATTTTCGACCGGTCGAAGGCTTCGCGCCGATCGCCCGATTTTACCACGGTCACTTCGCGCAATTGCACGCGTTCAAAGGTGGTGAAGCGAGCTCCGCAGGACGAACACTGACGACGGCGCCGGATCGAGGTTGAATCCTCGGTCGGGCGCGAATCCTTCACCTGCGTGTCGTCATGGGCGCAAAACGGGCAGCGCATGGCAGGGCCGGCTCAGCTTTCCGGGTAAACCGGGAAGGCTGTGCAAAGCTTCGCAACTTCGCCGCGCACCTGCTCTTCGATCTGCGCATCGCCTTCGGGGCCGTTCTTTGAAAGGCCGTCGACCACGCGTGCGATCAACTCACCCACCTTGCGGAATTCGACCGGGCCAAAGCCGCGGGTCGTGCCCGCGGGCGTGCCAAGGCGGATGCCGCTGGTGACGAAGGGTGAGCGGGTGTCGAAGGGGATGCCGTTCTTGTTACAGGTCAGCCAGGCGCGATCGAGACCCTTTTCGGCGTCCTTGCCGGTCACGTCCTTGGCCGTCAGATCGACCAGCATCGAGTGGTTGTCCGTGCCGCCCGAAACGATCCGCAGGCCGTTTTCTTCAAGGCTGGAAGCCAGTGCGCGCGCATTTTCCACGATTCGATGGGCATAAGTCTTGAACTCGGGGCGCAGCGCTTCACGGAAGGCAACCGCCTTAGCCGCGACGACATGCATCAGCGGGCCACCCTGCAGGCCAGGGAAAACGGCCATGTTCAGCGGCTTGGTGAACTTCTCGTCATTCCACAGAATGATGCCCGAGCGGGGGCCGCGCAGGCTTTTGTGCGTGGTGGAGGTTACGATGTCGCAATGCGGGAAGGGCGAAGGATGCGCGCCGCCCGCGACGAGGCCGGAAATGTGGCTCATATCGCACAGCAGCACCGCGCCCACTTCATCGGCGATGGCGCGGAATGCCGGGAAGTCCCATGTGCGCGAATAGGCGGTGCCGCCGCAGATGATGATCTTTGGCTTGTGCTCGCGTGCCTTGGCGGCGACCTCGTCCATGTCGATCAATTCGTCACCCTGGCTCACGCCATAGGATACGACGTTGAACCACTTGCCGCTCATATTGACGGGTGAGCCGTGGGTGAGGTGTCCGCCTGAATTCAGGTCGAGGCCCATGAAGGTATCGCCCGGATTGAGCAGGGCGAGGAACACGGCCTGATTCATCTGGCTGCCGCTGTTGGGCTGGACGTTGGCGAAGTTGCATCCGAACAGCTGCTTGGCGCGTTCGATCGCCAGCGTTTCGACCACGTCGGCATAGTCGCAGCCGCCGTAATACCGCTTGCCCGGATACCCTTCGGCGTATTTGTTGGTGAAGACGCTGCCGGTCGCTTCGAGCACAGCCTTCGATGCGATGTTTTCCGACGCGATCAGTTCGATCTTGTCCTGTTGCCGCTTCAGTTCCTTGCCGATGGCGGCTGCGATTTCGGGATCGGCAGTGGCAAGGTCATCGTGCCAGAAACCGTGCATCGGGTCGGTCGAGTGATCAGGCTGGGTGCTCATTGGTGGGTCTCGATATGGTCGGGGCCGGTGGGTGGATTGCCGAGTTTTGCGACGCGACGCTGGTGGCGGCCAGCCGGATTGTCCGCATCGGCAAAATCGGTGTTCAGGAATGTAGCTACGCAGGACTTCGCCATTTCGATGCCGACAAGTCGCGCACCAAGGGCAATGCAATTGGCGTTGTTGTGTTCCCGTGCCAGCGCCGCAGAAAGCGGCTCGGACACGTTGGCGCATCGCACCGCCGGGTGACGGTTCACCGCAATCGATATGCCGATCCCGCTGCCGCACAAGGCGATGCCGAATTGCGCGGTGCCGTCGGCCACCACTTCAGCAAGTTTGTAGCCGTAATCGGGATAATCGACGCTCTCCCCTTCGTCGGGGCCGAGGTCGGCGACTTCGTGGCCTTCGTCCATCAACCATTCGGCCAGTTCGGCCTTCAGATCAGTGGCGGCGTGATCGGATGCAATGGCTATACGCATGCGCGCTCCATAGAGGGCCTCCGGTCGCAACTCCACCCCGCGAATGCCGCTTTTCTACGCCAGAAGCAGCCTGACGCTGAGATTTCGCCGATTGTGCCCCTTGTGCCGCAGGTCATCATGTTTCATTCCTTTGGCCGTCGCTCAAAGAAATCCGGGTATCGCATCCATGCGCATCATTCTCCCCGCCCTTTTGTTTGCCTGCATGACTGGCCTAGCGGCTGCGCCTGCACTGGCCGATCCGGGCGTGGCGGCAGAGCGCGTGTCTCGCGCCAGCGCGGTGGATGACGGCTATGGCGCGGTGATCATTTCGATCCGCAGCGAGCTGTATCTTGACGATCCGCTGCAGGTGTATTTCCTGCGTGAAGGGGGCAGCATCACCAATGATCGCGATGTCGTGCGGTTTGAGCGGCGGCAGGGCTTCTTCGCTTTCGGCAACGACACGGTCGAATACCAGATCAGGGCGTATCAGCTTGCGCCGGGCACCTACCGGCTTGTCGCGCACGGCATGAATTGTCCCAAGGTGCCTGCAGAGGACGAACGCTGCCTGATCGACGTTCAGGGGATTGCCGGGGCCGAAGTGCTCTCGCGCCCGTCACGCGGCTATGGCGAAGATGCGCCCAGCTTCGAGGTTCGTGCGGGTTCGCTGACCGATGCGGGCGATTTCGCACTTACGGCGCGCAACACGATCGAGTGGTCTCCGATCCCGGCGCATGAAATCGACCGCGCTCGCAGAGGCTTTGCCCGGTTGCCGATAGCGCCCGCGCCCGAAGTGCCCGAGGATTTCAAGCTGAAATACGGCCTTCACGCCCGGACTTTCGAGGATGATCGTTACCGGCGGTATTAGACCCGTCAGATCAGCAAGGTGCGCGGGCGCGGCATCGGCTTGTGCCGCACCGCGTTCAGCATTGCGTAGACAGTGCGCGCCGCGGCCAGAATGAACGCAGCAAATGCCATCAATGCAATCAGCAGCACGCCGACTATGCCGCCATCTTCACCCTTGCTGATCAGCACGGCGAGACCGCAGAAAACCGCGATCACGAATGATCCGACCATGATCCAGAACGTCCGGATCAGATACTGGAACTGGCTGCGCTCCCATTCCTCTGACTTGCTGTCGTAAAAGACATAAGCGAGCACCACGCCGACGACGCAGGAAAACACCGTGAAATAGGTGCAAAGATACAGGACGCAGATGACGAAGGGGCGATTGGCGAGCAGATCGCCCGCGCTCCAGCCGCGTTCTTCGGGAGTGGGCAGGCGCTGCGGCGCCTTGGGGGTCACTTCTTCTGTTTCTTGAGCGTCTTCTTCAGCCATTTCCACAGCGCCTCTATCTCTTCCGCAGCTTTGCCCGAGGGATCGATTTCCGCCGCGGTTTCGCCCTTTGCACTGGAGCGATGGAACGCGGCGCGATCGCCGATTTCGACCGGGCAGATTTCCAGCCCCATGCCGCCGGCGACCTTGCGTGCTTCCTCCGCCAGCACGGTCGCGCCGGACGGAACCGCGTTGAGCACCACAAAGGCAGGCGTCTTGGCGAAGCCGACCAGATCGGCAATCGGTTCAAGCGCGGCCAGATCGAAGGCACGCGGCTTCGTCGGGATCAGCACGATGTCCGCCGCCTTGATGGCCTCTCGCGCGGCTGCATCGGCGTGCGGAGGCGTGTCGATCACGACGAAATCAACGCCGTTCTTTTTCGCGCTTTCGATGGTGCGAGTCAGCCGGGCAGGGGGCGCGGTAACGACAACGGGCAAAAAGTCCCCGCGCCAGTCCGACCATGCCGCCGCTGTCGCCTGCGGATCGAGGTCGATGATGCAACTCTCATGCTTGGACTGCGCAGCGCGCGTGCCCAAATGGACGGCGAGCGTTGTTTTGCCCGAGCCCCCTTTCTGGGAGACGATGGCGATAGTTGTGGGAGCAGATTTGGACATGGCAGGCTGAACCCTTGAACGAGACTGGACGTTTCTTTTTCTCCCAATCACGTATTTGTCAGTCTTGCTTGCAATAGTCCACTTTTCGAAAGAAATTGCCGGGAACAGGAGGCGGGACTGACGCAGGCTCTGGAGCTCTGGCTCAATCGCATCTTTTCCGATGGTGCCAAACGCAGTTTCGGCCATGGCTGGTTGAGCGGCGTGCTGTCCATCGTGCTCGGCATTCTCGCGAGCCTTTCGGTGCTTGCGCTGCGATTTCCCCAATGGCTGACGCTTCCGGAACTGCGCGCACTCTATCCGCTCGAATACATCCGGTTGGCGATCAATGCAGGCATCTGGGCTTCGCTGGCACTGGCGGGCCTGTCGATGGTGCTTCGAAAGCGCAAGCGATTGGGGCTGACCGGATTGGCGATGGCGGCGATTGCCATGGCATTGGGCGGAGGTGATGCGCCCCTTGGCCCGAACGAAGGTGAAGACATCTATCTCGGCCTCGATTGGTTTGTGCTGGGCGTGTTGACGACGGCGGGCCTGTTCGTGCCGCTGGAGAAGGCTTTTCCCTTACGGCGCGGGCAGGGCGCGTTTCGGGCCGGTTGGCTTACCGACACCCAGTATTTCTTTGCGAGCCATGGGCTCGTGCAGGTAATGAGTGTGGCGGTGCTCGCCCCTGCTGTGGTGCTGGGCGCGCTGCTGGCGGTGCCTTCGGCGCAGGCGTTCGTCCAGAGCCTGCCGTGGCTGGTTCAGTTCGGCCTGGCGGTGCTGGTGGCGGATCTCGCCCAATATGGCGTGCACCGCGCCTTTCACGCCGTTCCGTTCCTGTGGCGCTTCCACAAGGTGCACCACTCCATCGAGGCGATGGACTGGCTTGCCGGATCGCGCCTCCATCTGTTTGACGTCATCGTCACGCGCGGGCTGGTGCTGCTGGCGCTGCTGGTAGCGGGTTTCGCCCAGAGCGTGGTCTATGCCTATCTAGCACTGGTGAGCTTCCACGCGGTGTTCATCCATGCCAATTTTGCACCGCGCCTGGGCGGGCTGGAGCGGTGGATTGCCATGCCCCGGTTCCACCACTGGCATCATGGGGTGGAGGAGGAAGCGCGGGACGTGAACTTCGCCGTGCACCTGCCGATGATCGATCGCTGGTTCGGGACATACCACATGCCGGAATACCGCTGGCCTGCGGGCTATGGCCTCACCGGGGAGCGCGGACCTGTAGGCTGGGCACGGCAGCTGGTGTGGCCGTTCGCGCGCAGTCCGTGAAAAACCCCGCCGAAGCGGGGCCTTTCGTGTATTACTGATCCAGGAACGACCGCATTTTGCGCGACCGGCTCGGGTGCTTAAGCTTCCTCAGCGCCTTGGCTTCGATCTGGCGGATACGTTCGCGGGTCACCGAGAACTGCTGGCCGACTTCCTCCAGCGTATGATCGGTGTTCATGCCGATGCCGAAACGCATGCGCAGCACGCGCTCTTCGCGCGGGGTGAGCGATGCAAGGACGCGGGTAACGGTTTCCTTGAGGTTCGCTTGAATCGCGGCATCCACCGGAATGATCGCGTTCTTGTCCTCGATGAAATCGCCGAGGTGTGAATCTTCCTCGTCCCCGATGGGCGTTTCGAGGGAGATCGGCTCCTTGGCGATCTTCATCACCTTGCGCACTTTTTCGAGCGGCATCGAAAGGCGTGCTGCCATTTCCTCAGGGGTCGGCTCGCGGCCTTCCTCGTGCAGGAACTGGCGGGAAGTGCGGACCAGCTTGTTGATCGTCTCGATCATGTGGACCGGAATACGGATGGTGCGCGCCTGATCGGCGATCGAGCGGGTGATCGCCTGACGGATCCACCACGTCGCATAGGTGCTGAACTTGTAGCCGCGACGGTATTCGAACTTGTCGACCGCCTTCATCAGGCCGATGTTGCCTTCCTGAATAAGATCAAGGAATTGCAGGCCGCGGTTAGTGTATTTCTTGGCGATGGAAATCACCAGGCGCAGGTTCGCCTCGACCATTTCCTTCTTCGCGATGCGGGCTTCACGCTCGCCCTTCTGCACCATGTTGACGATGCGACGGAATTCCGGGAGCGACATGCCCGTCTGTGAGGTGATATCGGCGATTTCCGAACGGATGCGCTCGATCGCGTCCTCTTCCTTCTCGGCGAAGGCGGCCCACTTCTTGTCCTTCTTTGCCTTTTCCTTGATCCATGCGTCGTCCAACTCGTTTCCGACGTAGGAATTGAGGAAGTCGATGCGCTTGATCTTGTGCCTTTCGGCAAGGCGCAACATCTGACCACCAAGCGCGGTCAGGCGACGGTTGAAGGCGTAAAGGTTGTCGACCAGGAATTCGATCTTGGTCGCGTGGAACTGGACGCTCTCGACCTCGGCGGTGAGTTGTTCGGACAGTTCCTCGTACTTCTTTTCCTTGGCCTTGGGGAATTCATTGCCGGCGGAAAGGGTTTCGACGCGCTCGGCCTGAAGCTTTTCGAAGGTCTTGAACAGCTTGGTGATGCGGGCGAAGCGTTCAATCGCGTCAGGCTTCAGCGCGGCTTCCATCTGCGCGAGGGAGAGCGTGTTGTCTTCCTCGTCATCATCGTCGCGCTTGGACCGGCCTTCGCCGTCCTCGTCGTCACCGTCTTCCTCGGGTTCGTCCTCGACTTCGTCATCCTCGCGGATGGTCGGGCCTGCGGTGGCTTCTGAGATTTCGCCGTCGTCATCGTCATCGTCGGCATCGTCCGCCATCTTGTCGGCCGGCGGTTCCTTGGAAAGCATCGCGTCGAGATCGAGGATCTCGCGCAGCTGCATGTCTTCGGAATTGAGCGCTTCGGACCACTGGATGATCGCGTGGAAGGTGATCGGGCTTTCGCACAGGCCCATGATCATCATGTCGCGCCCGGCCTCGATCCGCTTGGCAATGGCGATTTCGCCTTCGCGGCTGAGCAGTTCGACCGCGCCCATTTCGCGCAGGTACATCCGCACCGGATCGTCGGTGCGTTCACCGGTTGCCGCTTTCTTGGCCGGGCTGGCCTTGGCGTCCTTGCGAGACGCCTTCTTGTCCTCATCATCGTCGTCGACATCAACTTCATCGACTTCGGAATCGGCCTCTGCCTCGGCTTCCGCCTCCTCGTCATTCTCGACGATCTGGACACCCATTTCCGAAAGCGCGGTCTGGATGTCCTCGATCTGGTCGGGGCTCATCTCGCCAGAGGGCAGCGCCTCGTTCAGCTCATCATAGGTGATGTAGCCCTTCTTCTTCGCCTTGCTCATCAGCTTCTTCACCGAAGCTTCGTTGAGATCGATCAGCGGGGCGTCGTCTTTGTCGGCGGAATTTGCGGTCGAGGCCATGTAGTCTTTTCAGTCCGTTCCCGTGTGACCTGTCCGGAGTTGTTCAATGCCGCGAGCAGCATCGGCCAAGCCACAAATGTTTATCCCACACCGGCAAATATTGTGCCGGCTTAATCCTGTTCGGCCGGGGTCCCGGCCTTCCTGCGCCCGAATGCCTTCAGCCGCTCGTCAACTGTCGTGAGCTGTTCACGCAAGCGAGCCTGTTCTGCAAGGCACCCTTCGGGGTCCTCGTCAAACCGAGCGATCGTTGCCGCCATAGCAGCTTCGAGCGCTGGCTTGAGGGCCAGCAGCGATACAGCTTCGGCCAATTCCTCGCGCGCTTCACCGGGGGATGTGCCTTCTCTGAGGAAGGCGTAGCGTTGGTCTTCCGGTGGGGCAGGATAGCCTTGCACGCCAGATATGGCGTTTGGCGGCTGCGAATCAAGCGTTTCCGACAGTTCAATCAACGATTCGATTGCAGGCGCGACTTTTGGGTCAAGCCGGGCGAGCCGGGAGAGGCTCTCCGAGTGGCGCGAAATTTCTCCCGGATGGCGCACCAGTCCGGCAATCACCGCCGACAAAAGGCCTTCGCGCTGGCCGCCCGCCATGGCTCGTTGCAACAAGTCGCGAGCCGATTGCGAAAGGCCCGATTGCGCCGGTTTGGCAGCCGTCCAGCCACCGTGCGAGCGTTGCTGGCGCGGTTCACGCGGCGGATAGGCGAAGGCAGAGAACCGATCGAGCAATTCGCGGCGGTATAGCGCGCGGATGTCGCTGTCCTGAATCGTATCGACATGCTCCATCAGCCGCGCTTTCAATCCGGCCTTGGCCTCTGGACTGTTCAGCGGCTTTGCGTCGCGTTCGTATTCCCACAGCGTGTCGAGCAGGCTGGCGGGCTGGGCGAGCAGCTTTTCCATTGCGGCAGCCCCTTGCTGCCTGATCAGGTCATCCGGATCGAGCCCCGCAGGCAATCGTACGATGGCAAGTGACCGCATTGGCGCCAGCATCGGCAGGGCGCGAGAGACGGCACGAATAGCGGCGCGCTGTCCCGCGGCGTCGCCGTCAAAGCACAGCACCGGCACTTCCACCATGCGCCAAAGCATCTCCAGCTGCATTTCCGTAAGAGCAGTGCCGAGCGGCGCGACGGCATCGGCGATCCCGGCCTGAGCCAGCGCGATCACGTCCATGTACCCTTCGACCACCACGACCCGGCCTGTCTGACGCGAAGCAGGCGCGGCACGGTGCAGATTGTAGAGCGTGCGCCCCTTGTCAAACAACGGCGTGTCGGGCGAATTAAGATACTTGGCGACCCCATCGCGCTTTTCGAGAATGCGCCCGCCGAACGCGATCACCCGGCCGCGCGCGTCCTGGATCGGCAGCATGATCCGGTCGCGAAAGCGATCATAGGTGGTGCCGTCATCTTTGCGGATTCTCATCCCGCTTTCGACCAGCATTCTGTCATCGAAACGGGGCAGGGCACTTGGCAGTGCCTGTTTGCTTTCAGGAGCGTATCCGAAACCGAATTCGCGCAGGGTTTCCGGCTTCAGCCCGCGATCATTGAGGTATTTCGCCGCCGCACGGCCCGCGCCGCTGTGCAGATTGTGCACGAACCAGTCCTGCGCCTCTGTTGTCACATCGACCAGTTCGGCGCGCTTTTCCGCCTTTTGCGCCGCGACCGGATCAGGTGCGGGGACTTCCATCCCGGCTTCCGCCGCCAGTTCCTTTACCGCGTCGATGAAGGACAGGCCGCGCTGTTCCGTCATCCAGCTGATGACATCGCCATGCGCGCCGCAGCCAAAGCAGTGATAGAACTGCTTTTGATCGTTAACGTAGAAGCTTGGCGTCTTTTCGTCATGGAACGGGCAGCACCCTTTCCATTCGCGACCCGCCTTGGTGAGCTTGGTCGTGCGCATGATCACGGTGGATAGCGTGATCCGCGCGCGCAGCTCGTCCTTCCATTGCGGGGTGATGGCCATCAGCGTTTAGTGCGCCCGAACGCCGCAGCGTTCAAGCGCACATTGTGGAGCAGTCTGTTCTTAACTCAGGGCAGCCTTGACGAGGCCGCTTGCCAGCTTCCCGTCGAGCACCGCGCCGTGCTTCGCTTTCAGCGCGCCCATGACCTTGCCCATGTCGGCCATTGAAGAAGCGCCGGTTTTGGCTTTGATCGCCTCGATCGCAGCCTTGGTTTCTTCCTCGCTCATCATCTGCGGCAGGAATTCCTCGATCACGGCAAGCTCGGCCTTTTCCTTGTCAGCCAGTTCCTGACGACCGCCGCTTTCGTACATCTCAATCGATTCGCGGCGCTGCTTCGCCATTTTCTGGAGCACGCTCGTCACCAGTTCGTCGTCAGGGATTTCCTTGCCGCTGGTGCGCTCCTCGATATCGCGGTCCTTGATCTTGGCCGAGATCTGGCGAAGCGCCGCTGTGCGGTCCTTTTCGCCGGCTTTCATGGCGGTGATGGTGGCGGCCTTGATGTCGTCGCGGATCATTTCTTGAACTCTTGTGTCTGGGTTTAACTGTGGATGGATCGGTATATGGGCGCGCTCTAACGCATTGCGAGGGTCTCGCCTAGGTTGACGAGGGGGCGGTGTGCGCTTAGCGGGTGAGACTTAGCGACATTGCTGGAAATCACTCTGAACGGAGCGCCTCATGGCCGACACCGCATCTACTCCTGCGCAACCGAAAGATGCGACGGGTTGTCTCGTTCTGGCCGATGGCACGGTAATCTGGGGCAAGGGCTTCGGCGTCGAGGGCAGCTCGGTAGGCGAAGTGTGCTTCAACACCGCGATGACGGGCTATCAGGAAGTGATGACCGATCCCAGTTACGCGGCGCAGATCGTCACCTTCACCTTCCCGCATATCGGCAATGTCGGTGCCAATCCCGAAGATATCGAAAGCCGGGTCGAAGGAGCAGTCGGCTGCGTCGTGCGCGAAGATGTGACCGCGCCGAGCAATTTCCGCAGCGTGGAAGGTTTCGCGAAGTGGATGGAAAGCAACGGCAAGATCGGCCTGTCGGGTGTCGATACCCGTGCACTGACCCGCCGCATCCGCCTCTCGGGCGCACCCAATGCGGTGATCGCCCATGCGCCTGATGGCAAGTTCGACATTCCCGCGCTGATCGCCCGCGCGCAGGAGTGGGCGGGGCTTGAAGGGATGGATCTCGCCGTGCGCGTCACCCGTGAGGAGCGCGAGGATTGGGCCGGGGGATACTGGCGTCTGGGCCACGGCTATGCCCGTGCGGATTGGTCGAACAAGCCGCACGTTGTCGCGGTGGACTACGGCGCGAAGGACAACATCTTCCGCAATCTGGTGAAGGCCGGGGCGAAGGTGACGGTAGTTCCGGCCAAGACTTCGTTTGACGAGATCATGGCGCTGAAGCCCGATGGCGTGTTCCTCTCGAACGGCCCCGGCGATCCGGCGGCGACGGGTCAATATGCCGTGCCGGTGATCAAGGCGCTGCTGGATGCAGACATGCCGCTGTTCGGCATCTGCCTTGGCCACCAGATGCTGGCGCTGGCAGCGGGTGCAAAGACGGTGAAGATGCATCAGGGCCACCGCGGCGCGAACCACCCGGTTCAGCGCGTGGGTGAAGGCTGGGGTGAGACTTCAGGACTGGTCGAGATCACTTCGATGAACCACGGCTTCGCAGTCGATGCCGACACCCTCCCGCCCGAGGTCGAGCAGACCCACGTCAGCCTGTTCGACGGATCGAACTGCGGCATCGCGGTGAAAGGCAAACGCGCGTTCGGCGTGCAGTATCACCCCGAGGCATCGCCGGGGCCGCAGGACAGTTTCTACCTGTTCGAGAAGTTTGTTGGGGGGCTGGGGTGATCACGCGTCTGATCGCCTTTGCCTCTCTACTTACGTCGTCGGGCCTGATCGCTCAGAACCCGGCGATGATCCCGCCTCCCGTGTCTGAATGGCCCGGTGCGGAAATCGTCGAGGGCGTGGCGTTTCAGGGTGATGGCGGAGTGACTATCGAACGGGGGGCGAGCGGCCTTCCGGTGGTCGCTTTCTGGCGGCCAATCCTGTTTCGCGAAGACAGCGACAAACCCGTTGCCGGGCGCATGGATTGCCGCGTGGTCGCCGCTGACGGAGCATTTTCCGAGGACGAATTCGATCCCGAAGCCAAGCACGCGATCAACGCCGATCTGCGGGAGGCGCAGGGCTTTGTCGATATGGATGCCTTGCGCGATTATTCGGATACGATGCGCCAGCTCGACGTGGTCGGCCGCCGTGCCAATCCGCGCCAGCATTACGTCCTCAGCTATATCCTCGTGCGCGACGGGGATCGGCTGATCGATATTCGCCGCAATTGCACCTTTGTTTATGGCAATGCGATTTCGCGGCCCGATGTGCTGCCCTATGTCGGGCGCTACACCCGCATCAGCTTCGCGTTCGAGCCAGCTATGGGAGGCGAGGGATGATCCGGGCTGCCATTGCAATCACCGCACTTGCCGCGCTCCCAGGCTGCGAATTGCTGTTTCCCGAAGACCCGCGTGAGGGCGAGGAAACGCTGGAAGCCTGCCTTGGCCGTGTTGCCGCAAAACAGCGCGATTTGCTGGCTGAAGCCGCTGACGAAGATGTGCTGGTTCCGACTTACACCTATGACATTACCAAGCTCAGCCTTGAGGATTTGCAGGCGTTGACGGTTGCGGGGGCGGACGAAACCGCCGGAACGCGCGAACGCAGGCAGACCAATCAAGCCTCCACAGCTGTAGACAATTTCATGGCGACGCCTGTTGATGAAAATGGCGCCTTCTACATGGGCCGCGACCCCGCGCTTTACCGCGTGCGCGGCGAAGCGATTGCAGCAGGCGAAATCGCAACGGCCGGGTGCGAACGGCAGAAGGCCGGAATGCGCCTGATCGATTTTACCGCGAGCCCCGTGCCCGCTGAACCAGAACCCGACGCCTCTGGCGACACAGACAATTCCGGCGAAAACGAGAACCAGAACTGATGCCCAAACGCACCGACATCTCCTCCATCCTCGTCATTGGCGCTGGCCCGATCATCATCGGGCAGGCCTGCGAGTTCGATTATTCGGGCACACAGGCGATCAAGGCGCTGAAGGAGGAGGGCTATCGCGTCATCCTCGTCAATTCGAACCCGGCGACGATCATGACCGATCCGGAGTTTGCCGACGCCACCTATATCGAGCCGATCACGCCCGAAATCGTGGCCAAGATCATCGCCAAGGAACGGCCCGACGCGCTGCTGCCGACGATGGGCGGGCAGACAGCGCTGAATTGCGCACTGGCGCTGGATGCGGAGGGGACGCTGGAGAAATACGGGGTCGAGATGATCGGCGCGAAAGCCGATGCGATCGACAAGGCCGAAAACCGCCAGCGTTTCCGTGAGGCGATGGACAAGATCGGGCTGGAAAGCGCGCGTTCGGGCGTGGCCAACACGCTGGATCAGGCGCGTGAAGTGCTGGAACGCACCGGGCTGCCCGCGATCATCCGTCCCAGCTTCACGCTTGGCGGGACGGGCGGGGGTATCGCCTACAACACTCAGGAATTCGAACGGATCGTACGCGAAGGGCTCGACGCGTCCCCCACCACCGAAGTGCTGATCGAGGAATCGCTGCTCGGTTGGAAAGAGTACGAGATGGAAGTGGTGCGCGATCGCAAGGACAATGCGATCATCATCTGCTCCATCGAGAACGTCGATCCGATGGGCGTGCACACCGGGGACTCCATCACCGTCGCCCCGGCACTGACGCTGACGGACAAGGAATACCAGATCATGCGCACCGCGAGCATCGAGGTGCTGCGCGAAATCGGCGTGGAGACGGGCGGCTCGAACGTGCAGTTCGCGGTCAATCCCAAGGATGGCCGTCTGATCGTGATCGAGATGAACCCGCGGGTGTCGCGTTCGTCTGCGCTCGCGTCCAAGGCCACCGGCTTCCCCATCGCGCGTGTCGCGGCGAAACTGGCGGTCGGTTACACGCTGGATGAGATCACCAACGAAATCACCGGCGCGACGCCTGCCAGTTTCGAGCCGACGATCGATTACGTCGTCACCAAGATCCCGCGTTTCGCCTTTGAAAAGTTCAAGGGATCCGAAGCCGCTCTGTCCACGGCGATGAAATCGGTCGGCGAAGTGATGGCGATTGGCCGCAACTTCCAGGAAAGCCTGCAAAAGGCGCTGAGGGGATTGGAGACGGGGCTGGACGGGTTCAACCGCGTGCCAGAACTCGAAGGCGTGGCCCGCGATGTCATCACCGCCGCGATCTCGCGCCGCACGCCCGACCGGCTGCTGAAAGTGGGGCAGGCGTTCCGCGAAGGATTGAGCGTTGAGGATATCAACGCCGTCACCGGATATGATCCGTGGTTCCTGCGTCAGATCGAGGCGATCATCGCGGCCGAACGCGAAGTGCAGTCGGACGGTCTACCCAACGATGCCGCCGCGCTTCGCCGGTTGAAGGCGATGGGTTTCTCCGACAAGCGGCTTGCGACACTGGCGGTGCGTTCGGTTGGTGTGGCGGGCGGTCTTGCGGAAACGCAGGCGCGCCGTTCAGGTCTGCTCCACGATGCGCTGGTGGCGATGGCCGGTGCGACGAGCGAGGACGAAGTGCGCAAACTGCGCCACAAGCTTGGCGTGCTGCCCGTGTTCAAGCGGATCGACAGCTGCGCTGCCGAGTTCGAGGCGATCACGCCGTACATGTATTCGACCTATGAAGCGCCCACCTTCGGGCAGGCCGAATGCGAGGCTGCGCCGTCTGACCGCAAGAAGATCGTCATCCTCGGCGGCGGACCGAACCGGATCGGGCAGGGGATCGAATTCGATTACTGCTGCGTCCACGCCTGCTTTGCGCTCGGCGAGGAGTGGCACGGCCCAGCGTTCGAGACGATCATGGTCAATTGCAACCCGGAAACCGTCTCGACCGATTACGACACTTCCGACCGTCTCTATTTCGAGCCGCTGACCGCCGAAGACGTCCTCGAAATCCTGCGGGTTGAACAGCAGGCGGGCGAATTGCTGGGCGTGATCGTCCAGTTCGGCGGACAGACCCCGCTTAAGTTGGCGCAGGCGCTGGAAGATGCAGGCATCCCGATCCTTGGCACCTCGCCCGACGCGATCGACCATGCCGAAGACCGCGAACGGTTTGCCAAGCTGGTCGACAAGCTGAAGCTGAAACAGCCCGACAACGGCATCGCCTATACCCGCGACGAAGCGGCAGCGGTGGCTGCGCGGATCGGCTATCCGGTGCTGCTGCGCCCCAGCTTCGTGCTTGGAGGGAGGGCGATGGAGATCGTCGATTCCGAAGCCCAGCTCGATGACTACATCAAGACCGCCGTGACCGTGTCCGGCGACAGCCCGGTTCTGGTCGACCAATATCTGCGCGATGCGATCGAATGCGATGTCGATGCATTGTGCGACGGAGACGAAGTCCGCATCGCGGGCGTTATGCAGCATATCGAGGAAGCCGGGGTCCATTCGGGCGACAGCGCCTGCACTCTGCCGCCCTATTCGCTGCCCGCAGAAATCGTCGCCGAGATGGAGCGGCAGGCCGAAGCGCTTGCCCGCGCGCTGGGTGTTCGCGGGCTGATGAATGTGCAGTTCGCGGTGAAGGACGGGGAGGTTTACCTGATCGAGGTGAACCCCCGTGCCAGCCGCACCGTGCCTTTCGTCGCCAAGGCTATCGGCCAGCCCGTCGCCAAGATCGCTGCGCGGGTCATGGCAGGGGCGAAGCTCGCCGAATTCGAACCGTTCCGCCGCGATCTGCCCTATATGGCGGTGAAGGAAGCGGTCTTCCCGTTCAGCCGTTTCCCCGGAGCCGATCCGATCCTGACCCCGGAAATGAAATCAACCGGGGAAGTGATGGGGATCGACACCAATTTCGAAGCCGCCTTCCTGAAATCGCAGATTGGCGCCGGCATGATCCTGCCGCGTGAAGGAACGGTGTTTGTATCGGTCAAGAATTCGGACAAGGCCGGGATCGTGCCGGCGGTGAAGAACCTGATCGATCAGGGCTTCAGCGTGATCGCCACCGGTGGCACGCAAAGCTATCTGGCCGAACAGGGCCTACCGGTCGAACGCGTCAACAAGGTGGCGGAAGGTCAGCCGCATATCGTCGACAAGATCATCGACGGGGAAGTGGCGCTGATTTTCAACACCACCGAAGGGTGGCAATCCTTGCTGGACTCCAAGTCGATCCGGGCGACTGCGCTTGAAAAGAAGGTGCCGTATTACACCACGGCAGCCGCTTCACGCGCAGCATCGGCGGCGATTGCGGCGATTACGCCATCGCAACTTGAAGTCCGTTCGTTGCAGGACTATTATACCTAAGCATTCAAGCTGCCCCTCCTGAAATTCAGAAGATTTCAAGGCCGCCTCTTTTCGAAGCGGTCACAGTCGAAATCACTGAATTGAGATTTCGGGGCGGGCACAGACAAAGAAAGAAACGGGGATGGCGACGATGGAAAAGGTTCCGATGCTGGCCGAAGGGTATGAGCGGTTGACCGCCGACCTCAAGGCGCTGCGCGAGGAACGCCCTCGGATTGTCGATGCGATCGAGGAAGCTCGGGCGCATGGCGATCTGTCGGAAAACGCCGAATACCACGCGGCCAAGGAGCGTCAGGGCCAGGTCGAGGCTCTGATTGGCGATCTCGAAGGCAAGATCAGCCGCGCCCAGATCATCGATCCCAAGTCGCTTTCGGGCGACAAGATCATTTTTGGCGCCACCGTGACCCTGCTCGACGAAGACGACAAGCCGGTGAAGTATCAGATCGTCGGCGAGACCGAGGCTGATGCTTCAAAGGGGCGCATTTCCTATTCGTCGCCTCTGGCACGCGCCATGATCGGCAAGCAGGTTGATGATGAGATCGAGGTGACTGTCCCGTCGGGCGACAAGTTCTATCTCGTCGAAAAGATCGAATTCATCTGAGAAACCGAGGAAAAGCTCCTCAGGAAAGGAGCTTTTCCATCGCGTAATTATGGATCGCGACGGCTGTACCGTCGTGTTCGATTTCGAAATCTCTGCGATGTTGCACAGCGTAACCGGCGCGTTCGAACGCTGGCCGGGCCAGTTCGCTCGCTTCGGTAAAAAGCCGGGTTAGTCCCGCCGCCCGCGCATGGCGCTCTGCTTGTGCGAGAAGCTGTGAAGCAAGGCCGCGTCGGGAATGGTCGGGATGGTTGTAAAGCCTGTCGAGATGCCAGTCCGGCTCCAGCAGCGCGTAGGCCACGGCCACATCATCACTGTCAACCGCAACAAAGATAATGTGGCCTTCTGCTGCCCGTCGGCGGTACATCTGCGCACCGCCATGTCGGCCAGACCATGCGCGGACCTGTTCCGGCGTATAAGCGTGTGAGCCGATCGCCGTGATCGCCGCCAGCGCGATTTGCGACAACTGTTCCGCGTCGCTGTCGCGATACAGGCGGATGGAATAGGCCATGCAGGCTCCGGCCCAAGCGCAGCTTAGGCGTCGGGCGTCAGCAGCTTGTGGATGTGGACGACGACGTATTTCATTTCGGCATCGTCGACGGTGCGCTGCGCCTGCGCGCGCCATGCGTCGACTGCCGCGTCATACGTGCTGTAAACGCCGACGACGTGGATGCTTTCGGGATCGGCGAATTCGTGGCCGCGCGGATCCTTGACGCGTCCACCCATGACAAGGTGGAGCCGCTGGGCGGGGGTGGTTTCTTCCATGATCAATATCCCTGGGGAGGTTTGCCTGTTGATGCGCGCGCTTTAGCGAAGCGCGCGTATCTGGCAAGGTCCAAGGCCCGGCTGACCGGCGATCAGTTCCTGATCCGGTCCGTCAGATCACGCACGGCCCGTTCGGCACGCCTGCGGGTGCGCTGGGTAACGGCGCGTCCCTTGTCGCTCGCGGTCCCCGCGTAATAGGCGGCGTCGCGGCGTAGTTCCCGTGCCTTTGCAGTGGCGCTGTCGGAAATATCCTCGAACTTGTCCTGACCGGCGCGCGCTCCGTCCAGAGCCTCGTCGATCAGCTTGATCCCGTAAGCCACAACAGCATCGGTGACGAGCGCGCCGATAGCCGATCCCCGCTTCTTCGCGGCATCGCCAACGCCTTTCGCAGCGCCGGATACTGTGCCGCCAACCGCGCTGGCCGCACTGGCCGCGCCGGTTGCTGCCGTGCGGACGACGCGGCGACCGGGGCTGGTCATCGCCCCGACTACGAGGCCGACAGCGACGGCTCCCGCAATCACGGAAAGCGGGTTCTTGCGGGTGTATTCGACTGCGGCTTCGGCGGCTTCCTGTGCCTGGTCTGCGAGCGTTCGTTGCGCAATGCGACGTTCGCTCGCTTCGATCCGGGCGCGCAATTCGTCGCGCGGGGTAGGGGTGAGGTCACTGCTCATTGTCATCTCCACTCGGCATTGCTGCCGAAGTCTGGGGGGGTATGTCTACCTCGGGCAATCCATCCGACGACGCTGCTCCTTGCTCGATGTCGGCATCCTCCGCCAAGTCCGCAAGGCCGAGCAATTCCATGATCGGTTCGCGCGCTAGCCACAAGAGCACCGCGCCGATCAGTACGGCGAGGATGCCGCGATTGTCTTCGGCCTGCGCCTTGGCGGCTTCGAAAACGTCCTTTGCCCCGTCACCGATGCGGCCGCCGACCCGGTCAGCGAATCCCTTAGCGGTCAGGTTTGTGCGGGCATGCTCGATATCGGCCAGCAACACGGCCTTTGCGGCATCGCGCAGGGCACGGTCTTCAATGAACTGCTGCTCAAGCGGGCTCATGATGCATTATCCGATGATGATGCGGCAAACAGCCCGGACACTTTCGAGCCGCTTTTTGCCGCCACCCAGACGAAGAACGCCATTCCGGCAAGCAAACCTCCGACCACGATGGCGATCGCACCCCAGATCGTCACCAAGGGCGCCAGCGCGATGACCAGACCCACGGCGAGCGCGAGCAGGGCAATGTGCAGCAGGATAATGGCGAGGACGAGACTGCCTGCCGCGACACCGATTGTGCGACCGGCCAGTTTTGCCCGGGTTTTCTGAAACGCGATTTCGGCTTCGGCATAGGTGCGCCCGTCGTCGATCAGCGCGCCGATTTCTCCCATCAGCGAATCGTCGAAATCATCCTCTGGCGTTGCGGCTGTATCGTCGGCCGGGGCATGGATGTCAGCCGGGGCATCGGGCAGGACAGCGTCTTCCTGCCCAGCGCCATCTTGCCGGTTCTGATCATCCATCAAATGCCCCCGTCCCGTTCCAGCCGGTCCCGTCGGTCATTCCGACGGAGCCGATCCTAGTCGCGCGATCCGCGGAACAGGCGTGCCAGCAGGAATCCTGCAACCGCTGCAATGCCAACGGCCACTGCCGGGCTCTTGCGGACCATTTCGCGGGCATCTTCGCCGAGTTCCTCGACGCTCTTCGCTTCCAGCTTGGCCGAAGTTTCAGCAAGGCTGCGCGATGCCGAACGGGCATAGTCGCCGTACTGTTCGCCGAAACGTTCATCGATCTGGCTGGCGGTGTCACCCACGACCTTGCCGAGCGAGGACAAGGCATCGCTCGCTGCCGACTTGCCTTCGGTGGCAAGCTCGCCTGCGCGGGTCTTGGCTTTCTCGCCGTACACTTTTGCTTCGTTCATCAAATCGTCTCCGCGGCTCTTGGCCTGTTCGCGATATTCACCCGCACGGTTGCCGGCCTCGGCCCGCAGCGCAGCAGCACCGGCCTTTGCCTCTTCGAGCGCTGCGTTGAAGCGGCTCTTTGCTTCCGCAGTGCCGGTTGCGGTCGCTTCATCGGGCTTGTTCGCGCTCGCGCCGGTTTTCTTCGGAGCGGCCTTCTTGGCGCCGGATGAACGCGTCGTCGCGCCCTTGGTCGATGACTTCGCGGGGGTCTTGGTGGTTTTTGTCTCTGCCATGGTGCGTATTTGCCCTCCATTCATGCGCTTTGCCAGTGCGAAAGCGCTGTGTAGCCACATAATTCTCTACGTCGCTTGCGCCGGCTTGTTCCGGGGAATAGGGGTGCGCGGGCAAGCGTTCGATACCCGGAATCGAGATAACTCCGGGTGTCTTATTCATATACAACACTTTCCGTCCGGAGCCAACCATGACCACCATCATTGACATCCATGGCCGCGAAATTCTCGACAGCCGGGGCAATCCGACCGTCGAAGTCGATGTTCTGCTCGACGATGGGAGTTTCGGGCGTGCCGCTGTGCCGTCCGGCGCTTCCACCGGTGCGCACGAGGCTGTGGAACTGCGCGATGGAGATGCCGCCCGGTACAAGGGCAAAGGCGTGCTCAAGGCGGTCGAGGCGGTGAACAGCGAAATTCGCGATCTGCTGATCGGCGCCTTCGATGCCGAGGACCAGCGCGACATTGACCTGTCGCTGATCGCTCTCGACGGAACGGCGAACAAGGGAAGGCTGGGGGCCAACGCGATCCTTGGCGTGAGCATGGCCGTGGCAAAGGCCGCAGCCAACGCGCGCGGTCTGCCGCTCTATTCCTATCTCGGAGGGGTTTCGGCGCATGTCCTTCCGGTTCCGATGATGAACATCATCAACGGTGGTGAACATGCGGACAATCCGATCGACATCCAGGAATTCATGATCATGCCCGTGGGTGCAGACAGCATCGCCGAAGCGGTCCGTTGGGGTTCGGAAGTGTTCCACACGCTCAAGAAGGGTCTTGCGGCAAAGGGGCTTGCCACCAGTGTCGGGGACGAGGGTGGCTTTGCCCCCAACCTTGCCAGCACGCGTGCGGCGCTCGATTTCATCATGTCTTCGATCGAGGAAGCCGGTTTCAAGCCGGGCGAAGACATCGTGCTCGCGCTCGATTGCGCGGCGACCGAATTCTATCGCGATGGCAAATACGAAATTTCGGGCGAAGGCCTCAGCCTTACAGGTGCGGAAATGGCGGAATATCTGGCCAAGCTGTGCGACGATTACCCGATCAAGTCGATCGAGGACGGCATGAGCGAGGACGATTTCGAAGGTTGGGGCGCGGTGACGCAGTTGATCGGCAATCGCGTCCAGTTGGTGGGTGACGACCTGTTCGTGACCAATCCGGTCCGCCTATCCGATGGTATCGCGCGGGGCCTTGCCAATTCTCTGCTGGTGAAGGTCAACCAGATCGGCACGCTCACCGAAACGCTGGCCGCAGTCGATATGGCGACCCGCGCACGCTACACCAGCGTGATGAGTCACCGTTCGGGCGAAACCGAGGACGCGACTATCGCCGATCTGGCGGTTGCCACCAATTGCGGTCAGATCAAGACAGGTTCGCTCGCGCGATCAGATCGGCTTGCAAAGTACAACCAGCTGATCCGTATCGAGGAAGAACTGGGCGACAGTGCGGTCTATGCGGGCAAGGGATGCTTCGGTTCACTGCCCGGCTGATCGACAGTGGGGACAGACGATCAAGCCGGACAGCTAAGGCAACAGGCTAGGGCGCAGCGTTCAGCGCATTGGCGAAATATTCGTCCATGGCGGCAACGGCGCGTTCGGTCAGCCGCACCAGAACCCGGCGTTGGTCTTCCTTGTCATGCTCGCGCATGACAAGTCCGATATCGGCGAGAACACCCAGCCAGCGCAGGCCCGTCGTCGGAGGGGCGGCAGAGCCGATGCAGGCGCTCGACACAGAAACCGGCTTTTTCTCGGCATGGGCGATGTAGAGATCGAGCAATATATCCCAGGCCGGTTCGCCGAAGATGTCGCCATTGCCGAAAATTGATGCTCTCGTACGCCGCCTTGCATAGGTGTGGCGGGCTGCGGCTGCAAAAGCGGCGCGGTTTTGCTCTTGAACTGATGGACCCTGCGGGATTGCCGCAAACCTGGCTGTTGCTTTGGGCCAGCCGGAGGGTTTCTCAAGATTGATGGGTCCCTTCCCATCTGAGCCAATCCTGTCACGTCGACGCAGTTCGTTCGCGATCGCGAACAATTCGTCGGCAAGAAGGCCGAGATCGTGCGTCTCAGACGGGGCAGCCTCGCTTGAAGCAAGAGCGATGCCTGACAAGATACGGTTGCCCTTGACCTCTTTCATGGTTCGGCCCGGAAATCAGCGGGTGGTGCTGCCCGCAAAGGGGTCGGTTGAAGCTCTGAACCGCGCAAAAACAATTCGCCCTCCAGCATAGGGCGCCCCTGACCAGCAGCTTTGCAACCGCTGCCTGCGCCCCAGACCCTTCTAGGTGAGGGGGGTAGTGCTGCACATTAAGGGAAACCTTCTAGGTTCAATCCCTTAGTCGCGGATTTAGACGGTGACAGAACGGTCTTGCGGCAATCAATGGATCATTCGTTGCACCTTGAATGCGCAAATCAGATCGGGATCGAAATCGAACTGGCCCTCAGCCTCTTCGATGAGACGAATGTTTTCTCGCAATTGCTGAATTGCCGCATCCACATGGATCGCGGCAATGCCGGCGCCCAAGCGATCAAGCCTGCACAGCGTCATCTCAAGGACGCGCTCACAATCGGACAGTTCGAGCCTGTCGCTCGTTCTTGTGTTTTTCACTTTTTTCCCGCCCCAACGCGACCCGGAGATTTCAGGAATGTTACTTACCGATTGGTCTGATAGTCGGGCCTTATGAAGAACTGTATCCGTGGAAATACGTAGTTTAGGGCGCGCCAAAGGTTGGCGTCCCGATCTGGCACGGAACAGGTTCAGGATACCGTCAGCGATCGAACCTTGCAGCAATATCCAGCAGCGCAATCGCGGCCTTGGCTGCTTCGCCACCCTTGTCCTTTTGGGCCGGGTCGGCGCGGACGATTGCCTGCGCTTCATTCTCGACCGTGAGAATGCCGTTGCCGATAGCGATCCCGTCCATGGTCAATGCCATGATCGCACGCGCGCTTTCTCCTGCGACAATCTCGAAGTGGTAGGTTTCCCCGCGGATGACGACGCCGATTGCCACGAAGCCATCATAGTCACCGCTTTCTGCAGCAAGCACGATGGCACCGGGGATTTCCAGCGCACCAGGGACGGTCAGCACTTCGGCTTCGTGACCTGCGGCTTCGAGCGCTGCCTTGGCGCCAGACACAAGCATGTCGTTGAGCGAGGCGTAGAAGCGCGCCTCGACAATCAGGAATTTCGCCATCAGGAATTACTCCGGGATCGGTTTGAAGTCGGTGATCGAGATGCCGTAGCCATCGAGTGCCACCAGGTCGGGTCGCGAGTTCGATAGCAGCACCATGTCGTGAACGCCAAGATCGGCAAGGATCTGCGAACCGATGCCGATGTTGCGGATTTCCTCGTCCTGGCTCCATTCCCCGCTGGAACCGACGCGTTGGGTAAGGATCACGATCACGCCAGAACCGTGATCGCCGATTGCACCCATTGCGCGCTGCAAGGTCCGCTTGCGTGGCCCGGGCGCACCAAGGACATCGTCGAACACTGAAATCGGGTGAACGCGGGCGAGGGTGGGTGATTCTGGGGAAATATGCCCTTTCTGAAGGACATATGCCTCATTATTAGAAATCTTGTCACGATAGGTGATCAGGCGCCATTGGCCCCCGTAGTCGCTCTCGAAACTGCGTTCGCCCAGTCGTTCGACAAGGTGATCGTTGCGCATGCGATAGGCGATAAGATCGCGGATCGTCCCGATCTTCAAATCATGCTTGCGCGCAAACGCGACCAGATCGTCCAGGCGGGCCATCGTCCCGTCCTCATTCATGATCTCGCAAATCACGCCGCTGGGATTGAGGCCAGCAAGGCGCGAAATGTCCACCGCAGCCTCGGTATGGCCGGCGCGCACCAGAGTGCCGCCATCGCGGGCGGCAAGGGGGAAAACATGGCCAGGCGTCACAATGTCATCAGGCCCTTTGGTGGCGTCAATTGCCACGGACACGGTGCGCGCCCGGTCTGCCGCGGAAATGCCTGTGGTCACGCCTTCCTTCGCCTCGATCGAGATCGTGAAGGCGGTTTGCATGCTTTCCTTGTTGTTGCGGCTCATCGGCTCAAGGCCAAGGGCATCCACGCGTGCACGGTCCAGCGCGAGGCAGATGAGCCCCCGCCCGTGCGTCGCCATGAAGTTGATCGCGGCCGGAGTAGCCATTTGCGCCGGAATGATCAGATCGCCCTCGTTTTCGCGATCTTCGTCATCGACAAGGATGTACATCCGGCCGTTGCGCGCTTCGTCGATGATCTCCTCGATCCCGACCAGCACCGGGCGGTCGTCATTGGCGTCAAGAAAGGCTTCAAGCTTGGCAAGGGTTTCCGCGGTCGGGTTCCAGTCAGGCTCGCTCGCGTCGCGCAGCGTATTGGCATGCAGTCCCGCAGCCCGGGCAAGGCCCGCCTTGGTCATTTCTCCGCTCTCGACAAGATTGCGGACGCGTGTGATGATCGATGTGTCCATCCCTGGCGTGTAGCACATTGAAATGTGATTGCAAGCTTGGGCGGTGTCGCTTTCACCCGCTTCAACCGGCGTCGTGATCGATCCGATGGAGGGTCCGATATCTCTCATTTCAGCCCGGTCATCCTTGTCTTCGGCGATCCGGATCGCGCTATCAAGCTTGGCTTGGATGTGGTTCCGGATGGCGTCGAGTGAGCGGGGCGAGCCGTTGGCGTTGTAGAAGATCGGACGGTTTGCCCGGGCCTCGCGCGGGAAAAGGGATGCCGCCGCCCGTTCGGGATTGCGGCGCCATTCGGACAGAAAGCGCACGGCGCCTCCCGTGCCAAGGAAATGGGCAAGGTACAGCTCCGCATGACTGGCCTCGCGTCCCAGTGTCCGCCTCAGTCGCTTGCCATTCTCCAGCGCATAGGCTGCCGCCATCAAAGCGGCGATCTGCGGGTCTTCGCGCAGTTCCAGGCGGGCCTGACGAGACTTGCGGACATGCTCTGAAATGCCGAGGCTCTCGCCATTGCTTTCCAGATTGGCGAGCCAGGTTCGCTCAATGAACTGGAACAGGCCGGTTGCGCTGGAATTTCGCGCCTTTGCTTGCGGATTGAGTCCGGATTCGATCTGCGCCTTGGCCAAGAGGTAATGGTAATCGACCCCGGTGCGATCCGATGCTTGCCGGATGGCGAGCTTCACCTGATGCTCCCGTGAGAATTCGGTGGAATAGCGAGCCGTCAGCTCCATCGATTGCGCATACACAGGGGCGCCGCCCGTCAGAAGGAGCGTCGCAAGGGCCATACCGAAGAGGGCAAACAGCCGCGCCATTGCGGCCGGTGTAGGGGAGCGGGGTTAACGCTTTTCTTCAGAAAACACGATTTTTCAGGTGTTTGGCCACGATGATGGTTAAGATCGGTATAAGGGTGGTGGACGCACTAGGGCTCGAACCTAGGACCCGCTGATTAAGAGTTACCCGTCCAAGTTTAGAATAACCCAAAGAATACCGATAACTCAGAAATTTACCGGAATTTTAAAGCGGTCAGGATGGACTGAGCGGACCAGAATTGACTGGAGAGTCCCCACACTAAGTCCCCACACTAAGCCAGCGGGTCCCCACACCTTGTGACTAAACTGACGAGTGTGGCTTGGCGCAGCTACGTTGCAACGCTGTCGAGTTGCTTATCTTGCCAATCTTTAAGCGTCATCGACGTGCCTTTGATGCGCCACGAGGTTCGACCATTCGCGTTCCTGTTATATATCACGGCCGCGGCAGCACTCGGGCTGTTGAAGGTCACATCCTTTGTGAAAATCAATAAGTCATCGGATTTCTCTGCCAGTGATCCGTCAGCCACCAACGAATCTCTAATGCTAGAATACATATTTACGGCGTAGTCTGCCTTCTTGTTGGCCGACGAGCCGGCTAGTACGGTTACTTCATTGTTTGCTTCGACGGCTGTTGCCTCTAGGCCATATTTTTTGCTCTCAAGAGTCAACTCAAGATTATCATCGCTAACGCCGGTTTCAGTTGCAGAAGAGCTGGCAGCTTTAGCCTTGGGTTTTGGCCGCAATGCATTCAACCCGACCACTGGTAGAACGATTTGAAGCCGAGAAAGGAAGAATTCCATATCGGCGGCGTCTGACTCTGGAAGAGCTTTAGGTTGTGGCTCGTTTCCGTTCGCGATAGACGCCCGCTGCACCGCGGTTGCGATTTGGACCAAACGGTTCTCAAGGTATCGTACGTGAGACTTTGTAAGGTTTGGATCCTTCGAGGTTATCAGAAATGCGCGGTCCCAAAATTCCTTGTTCGGGTCCTTGGCATGAGCTTTCAGGCGTTCACCGATATTGTCGCCTTCGCCAATGTAGACCAAGGCCTTTCCGGGCGTTCCAGGATCGTCACCCTCAAGAATATAAACGCCGGCACGCTTTGGTTCATCGCGCTTCAGAGCCTCGGCGAGTTTAGACCTTGGCGTCACAAGGATGTGGCCGGTCCAGTTCATGATTTCCGCCGTAACAATTCCTGTTGGAATGTCGTCTACTAGAAACAACCTTACAGTCTGCCCATCTACCAAACCCGCGCACTCCTATTGTTCACCATTATGACTAATCCATGCGCTGTAAGAAAGGCAAGCGATGGAATTTTCAATATGTTTCAAATGCTCGTGCGTTTCATCATAATGAGTAGAGGATCGCGAGGCGAATAGGGTCTGATGTTTGCAATCAGCGGATCCAAGCCCATTTTCGAAATAGAATTACTATCCCTTGTAATGGGAAGTCATTCAGACCCAACTTACAGTAATTTATGACAAGTTGCGTCCCCACACTGACTCCCCACAGTAAGGCTATAATAGGGCAATCCCCCACACTCGAGCATGCTGAGAGGAGGTAAGGGGCTGAATTATCGGAAAAATGTGGTGGACGCACTAGGGTTCGAACCTAGGACCCGCTGATTAAGAGTCAGCTGCTCTACCAACTGAGCTATGCGTCCATGCCGATTTCTACATCGGGACACCGGATTGGACCGAAAACTCGAGGCCACGAATCAGGTGAGGCGCTGCGTATAGCGTGCCTTTTGCAGATGAAAAGCCTTATCCGAACGCTATGGCACCTGACTGCCGGAATCGCGTGCGAGGCGCCAGCGCGCATCTTCGGTCAACGCCACCACTGAATCGAAGCGGTTGGTGTGGTCTGGCTCGATCTCGACAATGCCAATCCGCTCCAACTTGGCTAACGCGCTGAAGGCTTCGGGCTGTGTCTGGCCTGTGATCCTATGCAATTCGGCGAGCCGGGTCTGGAGCCCATGTTGTTCACGTTGGTGGATCGCCATGACAATCGGAGATGCGAGTGTGGTGTCTCGGACGCCTTCTGGGTTCTTGCCGCGTATTCGCGTAAGCAAGCTGGCAAGCGACGCTTTGGTCGCATCCCGAAAATTTCGCATCACTATCCCTATAAATCAGGGTCTTGCTCAAGGAAGCTGATGCCTGTCGACAGGTGCGCGCAGCCAGGTAATTGCACCTGCCGACAGGACTTGGGACAGCCAGTTGCCCTTTGAGCAAGACCGGCAATGCGACCCGGTGACCCTCGCTCCTCAAAGCGTGTTAACCATATGGATCGGAGGGGTGGAGAAGATAAAGTCGCCCACTTGGGTGACGTATATTTCTGCAAGTTCAATGGTATCATGACGTCATGCAAAGCCATTACGATCGCATAGAGACGCTCGTCGATATCGGTGCCGTCCTCACCTATCTGCGAGACTTGGCGATTTCATCGGGCGTTGCCCGCATGAGCTATTACGTGAAGCCGCAGTTCGAGAACGCCGCTTCGGTGGCGACCAGCGTGTTCTCCCACGGCTATGATCCCGAGTGGCTCGCCCTGTATGATGAACAGGGCTTCCGACTGCTCGATCCGATCCCCGATCGCGTCATGGAGTTCGGGGCGCTGATGACATGGCAGGATGCAATGGGCTGGAAGCCCAACACGCCCGAGCAGGAAACCTGTTTCGAGCGGATGCGCGAATTCGGCCTGCTGCATGGCTTTGGCCTCCCGCTTTACGGCCGGAATGGGCGGGACGCTTATGCGGCCTTTGATTTCCTGCGCCATGTCGACGAAGTTGATCCCGAGGCAGTCGGACTGATCCGCAGCATGGCGCAAGCCGCGCACCAGCGGATCTCGATCATCGTCGAATACAAATATGGCGGGCCCTTGCTGTCAGAGCGCGAAGCGGAGGTGCTCACTTGGCAGGCGCGCGGCAAATCGAACAACTCGATTGCGACTATCCTCGACCTGTCGCCGGATACGGTGAAGACCTACTCCAAACGGATCTACGCCAAGCTCGAAGTGACCGACCGGGTCGGGGCCGTCGTCAAGGGGCTCAAGTTGGGTCTGGTCAAGATCTGACCGGCCTGATCAACCGCTCAGCCCGCCTCGCGGTGCGTTCCGGTTCCAGCGGTTCACCATCATCAGTGCGCCGATGCAGATCATGTTCGTCATCATCGACGATCCGCCGTGGCTCATAAACGGAAGTGGAATACCAACCACCGGAGCAAAACCCATGACCATCAACAGGTTAACTGCCACATAGAAGAAAATGGTTGCGGTCATACCGGCGGCAAGAAGGCTGGCAAACCGGTCTCTGGATTCCCGGGCGACCCGCATGCCCCAGCGCAGGATGATGCTGAACACCGCAAGCACGAACAGGCCGCCGACAAGGCCCCATTCCTCGGCCATGGTGGCGAAGACGAAATCGGTGTGCGGTTCGGGAAGATACTGCAGGTGGCTTTGCGACCCGTTGTTGAAGCCTTTGCCGAACACACCGCCTGATCCGATCGCGATCTTGGACTGGGTGATGTGATAGCCCGCGCCCAAGGCGTCGGCTTCCGGATCGAACATCGTCATTACGCGGCGTTGCTGGTATTCCTGCAGGCCGAAATAGAAGATCAGCGGCGCAGCTGCGACTGCCGCAACACCCCCGCCGATGAACCAGCGCAAAGGCAAGCCGGCCAGCAGCATGACGACTGCTCCACCGAAACCGATGGCCAACGCCGTACCGAGATCAGGTTGCAGCAACACCAGCGCCATGGGCAGCCCGACGAGCGCACCCGGCAGCACCAGTGCCCGCCATCCGGTGATCAGCCCGACAGGCAAGGTCGAATAGAACTGCGCCAGCGTCACGACAATTACCGGCTTCATCAGTTCGGATGGTTGCAGCACCATGAAACCGAGATCGAGCCAGCGCTGGCTACCACCGCGTAGTGCACCCATAGCCTCAACGGCCATTAGCATAACTAGAACAACGATATAGGCAGGATAAGTCATAAACCGCACGAATTCGCGCGGCAGGCTCGCGATGACCGCAGCCATGATCATGAAGACGCTAAAGCGGATAAGATGCGACGCAGCGAAGGGCTGCATCGATCCGCCAGCGGCGGAGTACAGAACCGCCGCGCCAAACGCGACCAGCATGAACAGCGGGATCAGCATCGACCACGGCTGCCGCGCGATCGGTTCTGGGACTATACCGGTTCGTTCGCGTTGCATCACTGCGCCTCCGCCTGCGCAGCGGCATTATAGGCATCGGGCGGCGGGGAGCCGGACGCGGCCTGATTTTCGCGCGGCTCGACAAATTCTTCGCCGATTTCCTGTGTCCGCGCCGCATCAAGCCTTGCTTCGGCCTCGACCCGGTCGAATATCTCCTCGTCGCGTCGCGGGGGCGGAGTGACAGCTGCGCCCCGTTCGGCTGCATAGGCGGCGTAGCGCTTCTCCAGCCGTTCCTGCGCTGTGCCTCCCCATTGCTGCTCGAGAGCGCGCAGCGCCTCCAGCCCCTTGGCCGGATCGAACATGAAGGTCATTACGTCGCGCGCAATCGGATAGGCCGCGCCTGATCCGCCGCCATGTTCGATCACGACAGCGCCGGCGTAGCGCGGTTTGTCAAATGGGGCGAAGAACACGAACAGGCCGTGATCGCGGTATTTCCAAGGGCCGCTGCGACCATCGGAAATGCTCAGGGACACGACCTGAGCTGTCCCGGTCTTCCCGGCAATCTGGATGTCAGGGAAGGGCAGCGCCGCGCGCCGCGCCGTGCCAGCGCCATTGACGACATTGCTCATCGACTGTCGGATGAACTGCACCTGGTCTTCCGGGAAATCGACCTGATCGAACCCGCGCGGCGGTGTGTCCAGCGTCAGGCGCGGTTCGACATGCCGACCGGTGGCCAGCCTGGTGCTCATCACCGCCAATTGCAGCGGGCTGGCGAGGTAGTATCCCTGTCCGATGGAGGCGTTGACCGTATCGAACGGTTGCCATTCGCGCCCGAACTTGTTGAATTTCCAATCGGAGCTGGGGACGGTGCCATAAAACTGGCTGGTCACGGGCAGATCGAATTCCTGCCCCATGCCGAGGTATTTCGCCATCTCGGCGACCTTGTCGAAACCGACCTGCTGCGCGAAATGGTAGAAATAGCTGTCGCAACTTTGGGCAATCGCCTTGTCCATGTTGACGACGCCGTGATTGGAGTGACAGCGGAAAAAGCGGTTGCCGATCCGGCGTCCGCCGCCGCACACGATGGTTTCTTCCGGGCGCACACCTTCTTTCAGGAAGGCCATGCAATGCATCGGCTTTACCGTTGAGCCGGGTGGATACAGCCCTTTCAGCACCTTGTTGCGCAGCGGCACGCGCTGGTCGTCTCGTAGCATCGCGTATTCGACGCTGCCGATGCCATCCGAAAAGCTGTTCGGATCGAAGCTGGGCATGGAGGCCATGCACAGAAGGTCGCCCGTGGCGCAGTCCATCACCACCACGGACCCGCTTTCGAGGCCGATGCGGCGCGCGGCGTAATCCTGAAGCGGTCCGTCGATGGTAAGCCTCACCGGATCGCCCTGGATATCCTCGCGCGTTTCGAGATCGCGCACGATGCGTCCGCCCGCCGTCACTTCCACCCGGCGCGCTCCGGGTACACCGCGCAGTTCCTGTTCAAACTGCTTTTCCAGCCCGTCCTTGCCGATCTTGTAGCCCGGTGTGATCAGGATCGGGTTGCGATCCTTTTCGTATTCCTCGGCCGATGCCGGGCCGACATAGCCGATCAGATGCCCGACAGATGATGCGGTAGGGTAGTAGCGCGAAAAGCCGCGCTGGGGGACGACACCCTGCATGTCAGGCAGGCGTACGCTGAGCGCGGCGAACTGCTCGTAATTCAGGCCGCTGGCTACTTCGACAGGGGCAAACCCGCGCGCGTTTGCAACCTCGGTCTTGAGGTCGGCGATCCGATCCGCCTCCAGCTCCAGCAATTCCCCGATCTGGTCGATCATCGCATCGGGATCGGTCAGGCGATCGGGAATGATGTCGACCCGGAAGTCGGCGCGGTTCGAGGCAAGCGGTGCGCCGTTGCGATCAAGTATCCATCCACGGCGAGGCGGGATCAGCGTGAGGTTGACCCGGTTGCTTTCGGATTCCAGCCGGTATTTCTCGTTCTCGGCAATAGCGAGATAGGCCATTCGTCCGGCCAGCAATATGCCGACACCATACTGCACCGCACCGACGACAAAGGCGCGCCGGTCAAACGTGTTCTTGAGCGTTGACGCGTTGACCAGCGGTCCACGCCTTTGCACGCCGGTTTTCAACTTGAAGAACCGCTTCACCCGATCCTCCGCGTGCGCGAAAGGCGGAACCGGTCAAGCCAGGCGACGAAGCGGGCGAACAGCGGATACAGCAGAACCGCGAGAACAATCTGCGGAATTGCCGCGATCAACAGATGCGAGGTCAGGTTTGCGCCAGTCGCCAGCATGGCTGCGATGATATAGAGCACAATGCCTAGACCGGCGGTGAACCAGTCCTGCCAGAAGCCCCACCATGGGAACCGGGTTTCGATGATTTCCAGCACGATCATGGTCGCCGACCATAGCAGAATGGCGCTGCCGAAGGGCTGCCCGCTGAACAGGTCGTCAAATGCCCCGAGCGGAGCGCCCGCCCACAGCGGCAAGAGGCCGGGCCGCATCATGCGCCAGACAAGGAACATCAGATAGCCCAGTGGCGGCACGAGCGGCATCACGTCGGCCATCAGCAGGAATGGCAGAAGCGATCCGAGCATGATCGAAACATAGGGAACCGACAGCGCGCGCCAAGGTGACTCGACGCGGTTGATGCCACCGCGACCATAGGCCCGGCGCTGTGTCGGCGGGGCGAGGCGATCAATCAATCCTCAAGCTCCGCATCGCTCAGTTCGTCGCGTGCGCGCACTTCGGATGCCTGCACCGCCAGCGGTTCGTAAATAGGTTCGACCACGACGAAATTTGTCGCCGCCGGCTCTGCGATCAGGCGCGCGATGCCGCCATCGGCGGTCTTTTCGCTCAACACGGCGACAGCAACACCGGGGCGGTAATATCCGCCTGCACCGCTCGTGACGAAGACGTCGCCGACTTCAAGCGGGTTTAGGCCGAGGTTGATCAGCCGGATGCGCAGCATTCCATCGCCGCGCCCTTCGGCAAAGGCAACGGTCTGATCCTTTGCCCGGCGAACAGGGAGCACGCTTTCGCTATCGGTCAACAAGAGTACGCGTGAGGAAAAGCGCGAAGTTTCGAGCACCCGCCCGATCACGCCGCGTTCGGAATGCACCGGCATACCGATTTCGACGCCGTCATTCTTGCCGACCCCGATATAGGCAAACCGCCGTGCGCTGGTCGCACTGGATCCGACGAGCCGCGCCGATGCGACGGGCTTGGTGGTCTCGCTGGCAAGACCCAGCAAAGCCTTCAGCCGCCGGTTTTCGGTTTCAACCGCTTGCGCTTCGGCAAGCCGGATGCGGGCAAGTTCGACTTCGCGGCGCAATTCGGCATTCTTGCTAGCGGCGCGCCAGTATCCTGCGATGCTTGCAAGAATGCCCTGGCTTTCGCCGCGCACGGTTCCGGTGGCTTCACCGACCGGGCTGACAGCATCGGTCGCGGCTCCACGAAGGGGTTGAAACGTCGCTGGCTGCCACAGAGATATCGCCAGCAGGCCAAGCCCCGCCAGCGCACCGAGCGTAGCCAGCAGATACCCGGTGAAGACCGAATATTGCTGCTTCTTCGAAAAGCCCGATCGACGCGATGATGGCGGCGCCATGGCCTGATATTTCCCTTGTCTTCATCTCCCCCGCAGCGGCTGCGTGGAATTGCACTTATGCAGTCATCAGAACGCCGCGGTAGACCGGATCTTCCATTGCCCGGCCGGTGCCGATGGCAACGCAGGTCAACGGATCTTCGGCGATGGATACCGGCAGGCCGGTTTCTTCGCGCAGATGTTCATCGAGGCGGCGGATCAACGCGCCACCACCGGTAAGCACGATACCCTGATCGACGATATCCGCCGCCAGTTCGGGTGCGGTGTTTTCAAGCGCGATCCGGACACCTTCTACGATGGCGCCGATCGGTTCGGACAGCGCCTCGGCGACGTGCGCCTGATTGATCGTGATTTCCTTAGGCACGCCATTCACAAGATCGCGGCCTTTCAGCGTGATGGTTTCGCCCACGCCGTCTTCGGGAACCATCGCGATGCCATAGTCCTTCTTGATCCGTTCGGCAGTGGAATCGCCGATCAAGAGGTTGTGGTGGCGGCGGACATAGCTGACGATGGCTTCGTCCATCTTGTCACCCCCGGTGCGAACCGATGTGGTGTAGGCGAGGCCGCGCAGGCTCAAAACCGCAACTTCGGTGGTGCCGCCGCCGATATCCACGACCATGCTGCCCACCGGCTCGGTCACGGGCATGTCAGCCCCGATTGCTGCCGCCATGGGTTCAAGAATCAGGTGAACTTCCGATGCACCCGCGTTCGAAGCCGCGTCGCGGATTGCGCGCTTTTCAACCGAGGTCGAGCCTGAGGGAACGCAGATCACGATTTCGGGATAGCGGAACAGGTTGCGCTTGCCGTGCACCTTGCGGATGAAGTGCTTGATCATTTCTTCCGCAATTTCGATGTCGGCGATCACGCCATCGCGCAGCGGGCGGATGGCTTCGATGCTGTCCGGAGTCTTGCCCATCATCATCTTCGCATCATCGCCCACGGCCTTGACGCGCTTGATCCCGTTGATCGTCTCGATTGCGACAACGGACGGTTCGTTGAGGACGATGCCCTGATCCTGGACATAGACCAGCGTGTTGGCCGTCCCCAGATCGATGGCCATGTTTTGCGAACCGAATTTGAACAGGTTGTTCCAGAAGCTCATTTTATCGTTTTCCGTAGCCGGGAGCAGCCGTGGCGGAAGCCTGTGAGGGGAAACCCGCAAGGGGCAGGGTGTCCGCAACCGATCCCAAAATTGACAAGACCCAATGCGCCTAGCGAAACCTTGACGCAATTGCTAAAATTTTTGTTGACTGAAGGGGAGATTTTCCCCCGCTCCCCTCGAATTTGCGGCGTGTGAGGGCTAGCATGCGACAAATGGCCCAAATTCGCCGCCTTCCCAACGAGCTTGTGAACCGTATCGCCGCCGGAGAGGTGGTGGAACGGCCAGCTGCCGCGCTGAAAGAGCTGGTCGAGAACGCGATCGACGCGGGCGCACGGCGAATCGCTGTCGCTCTTGTCGACGGCGGGCTGACCCGGCTCGAAGTCACCGACGATGGTTGCGGCATGAGCGCGGATGACATGGCGCTGGCGTTGGAACGGCATGCCACATCGAAACTGCCCGATGATGCGATCGAGATGGTGACGACGCTGGGATTTCGGGGCGAGGCGCTGCCGTCGATTGCCAGCGTGGCGCGCCTGACGCTGGAAAGCCGGGTGGCGGGCGCTGCGGACGGGTGGCGCCGGGTGGTCGATCACGGTCAACTGGTCGAGGACGGACCGGCTGCCGTGCCGCATGGGACGCGGGTGAGGGTGGAGCAGATCTTTGCCAAGGTGCCCGCGCGCCGCAAGTTCCTTCGCACTCCACGCAGCGAATACATCGCCTGCCTCGATATCGTCCGGCGACTGGCGATGGCGCGGCCCGATATTGCCTTCACGCTGGAAAACGGGGCGGAGGGCAAAACCCGCAAGGGGCTTTCGACGCAAAGCGACGAGGCGCTGTCCACCCGCGTTTCGCAGATCGTCGCGCGCGAATTGAAGGATAATGCCGTCGAAATTGATCTCGCCCGCGAAACCCCGCACGGGCTGATGCGGCTGACGGGGCTGGCGGGTCTGCCGACCTACAATCGCGGGGTTGCCGATCACCAGTATCTGTTCGTCAACGGCCGCCCGGTGCGTGACAAGCTGCTGACGGGGGCGGTGCGCGGGGCCTATGCCGACATGCTGGCGCGCGATCGGCACGCGGTGCTGGCGCTGTTCCTCGACATCCCGCCGCAGGATGTCGATGTGAACGTCCACCCGGCGAAGACCGAGGTGCGCTTTCGCGACAGCGCAGGGGTGCGCGGCTTTATCGTCAGCGGACTTCGTCAGGCGCTGGCAACCGGCGACAGGCGCAGCGCGCAGGGGCCGGACAGGGGCGCAATGGCGCGCTGGCAGGCGGAGCCTGTTGCGGAGCAACCCGCCGCCATGCGCTCGATCTTCGAAGGACGTGATTGGGCCGCGCAGCCCGCGCCATCAGCAACATTTGGCGAACCGCGACCGGCTTGGAATGCACCCGCGCCAAGCACACCCTCTCCCGCGCTTCCTTCGGGCCGAGCCGAGGAAGCAGCGCCTCTGCCGCAAGATGCTGTTCAATATCCGCTGGGCATCGCGCGCGGGCAGGTCGCCAACACCTATATCGTCGCGGAAAGTGCCGACGGACTTGTGCTGGTCGATCAGCACGCCGCGCACGAGCGACTGGTTCTCGAGCGGTTGAAGCGGGCAGGGGCGGAGGAGGCTGTTACCCGCTCTCAGGCATTGCTCGTCCCTGATGTGGTGGAAATGGACGAAGCCGATTGCGATCGTCTGGAGGACGCGGCGGAGGGGCTGGCGCGTTACGGGTTGCAGGTCGAACGGTTTGGCCCTTCCGCGATGCTGGTGCGCGCCGTGCCAAGCGCGATTGCCAAGGCCGACACGAACAAGCTGTTGCGCGACCTTGCCGACGATATTGCCAAGCACGGCAAGCAGGACGATAGCGGATCGCTGTTGCTTGCCGAACGGCTCGAATATGTTCTCGCGACCATGGCCTGTCACGGATCGGTCAGGGCAGGGCGGGCGCTCAGCGTCGCCGAAATGAACGCCCTGCTGCGCGAAATGGAAGCAACTCCGCGATCAGGCCAGTGCAATCACGGGCGCCCGACCTGGGTGAAGCTAAGCATGGAAGACGTCGAAAAGCTGTTCGGGCGGCATTAGGCCCGCGAAAGGGGTGCCATGAAGAAGATTGTCCTTGGCGTGATTGCGGTTTTGATCGTCGGGGCCGCCGTATTGGCAATCTATGCCACTCGCGATGGTTCACCGGTGACACCCAAAGGCGCGGGCACTGTCACCACCGCATCAGGCGAGTTCGAAGGCTTTCCTCTACCCGATTATGCGCAGGCAATGATCGGGCCGGATTACAAAAGCTATCTTGTCGAGGTGGAGCCGGGCATAAAGATGCACGTGCTGGAAGTCGGCGAGGGCTACCCTGTCTACATGCAGCACGGCAATCCGACTTCGGGCTTCCTTTATCGCAAGGTGGCCGACGTCCTGCCAAAGGACCAGTTCCGGATCATCATGCCGACACTCGTCGGGCTTGGCTTTTCCAGCAAGGTTCCGGCCAGCGAACACAGACTTGAAAATCACCTGCGCTGGACGGCCAAACTGATCGAGCAGCTCGATCTGGGACAGGCGATCTATGTCGGTCAGGATTGGGGCGGGCCTATCGGCATGGGCGCGCTTGGGCGCAATCCGGGTGTCATTTCGGGGGCGGTTGTGATGAACACCGGCTTCAACGCCCCCACCGAAAAGGGCGACATTTCTGCCGCGCACGCTGCGGTGAAAACGCCCGTAATGGGCGAGTTCATGCTGGAAACATTCGGTTCGATCTTCGACCGTCTGCCGGGTGCTCAAGGTGATCCGGATTCAATGCCGACCGATGTCTTGCAACTCTATGGCCAGCCATTGCGCGATGACGGGAACATCAAGGCACCGCTGGCCATGATGCGGATGGTTGCGGACGGCCCCGATCATCCCAGCGCCACCCAGATGCGCGAGATCGAAAGCTATGTAGCAACGCTTGATCTGCCCGTGCGGATAGTCTGGGGCATGGCGGACCCGATCCTGGGCAGCAGGCTGGACCTGATGCGGGCCAATTTCCCCGATGCGCCCGTCACCGAAACCACGGCAGGACATTTCCTGCAGGAGGAAGTGCCCGCCGAGATTGCGGCCGCGGTGATGGACGTCTTCGCAGCGGTTGATGCGCAGAAGGAATAAACCCTGCCGGTTAAGGCGCGAGGGCGCTGATTTGCCTAGACGTTGAACTTGAACAGCAGCACGTCGCCGTCCTGTACGACGTATTCCTTGCCTTCCTGCCGCAGTTTGCCTGCTTCCTTCGCGCCCGCTTCGCCGCCGAGAGTAACGTAGTCCTCATAGGCGATGGTTTCGGCGCGGATGAATCCGCGTTCGAAATCGGTGTGGATCTCGCCTGCCGCTTGCGGAGCCTTGGCGCCATCGGGGAAGGTCCATGCGCGCGCTTCTTTGGGGCCGGCGGTGAAGAAGGTTTTGAGGCCCAGCAGCTTGTATCCGGCGCGGATCACGCGGGCGAGGCCGCTTTCGGCAAGACCAAGCGACTCCAGATATTCAGCGCGGTCTTCAGGCGGCATGCCAACCAGTTCGGCCTCGATCGCGGCAGATACCACCACAGCCTGCGCGCCTTCGGCTTCGGCCTTGGCGAAGACGGCTTCTGACAGGGCGTTGCCGGTCGCGGCTTCGTCTTCGGCCACGTTGCAGACGTAGAGCACCGGCTTGGCGGTGAGCAATTGCGCCTGCTTCAAGACGCGCGCTTCCTCGTCATCCTTGGGCTCTGTCAAGCGGGCGGGCTTACCGTCCTTGAGCAGTTCGAGCGCCTGACCCAGCACCGATGCCATGATCTTGGCTTCCTTGTCCCCGGCGGTGGCGCGCTTGGCCGCGTTTGCCACCCGCTTTTCGAGGCTTTCGAGATCGGACAGCATCAGCTCGGTCTCGACCACTTCGGCGTCCGCGATCGGATCGACCTTGTTGGCGACGTGCTGGATGTCGTCATCCTCGAAACAGCGCAGCACATGGACGATGGCGTCCACTTCGCGGATGTTGCCGAGGAACTGGTTGCCCAGACCTTCGCCCTTGCTCGCGCCTTTGACCAGCCCGGCGATATCGACGAAGGCAAGCTGGGTTTCGATCACCTTCGCGCTGCCCGCGATGGCGGCGATCTTGTCGAGCCGCTCGTCAGGGACGGCGACCTGGCCGACATTCGGCTCGATCGTGCAAAACGGATAGTTCGCGGCCTGCGCGGCCTGCGTTTCGGTAAGGGCGTTGAACAGAGTGGACTTGCCGACATTGGGCAGGCCCACGATCCCGCAGCGGAAACCCATTGGGCTACTCTTTCGTGAAAGCGTTGAGAAAGAGCCGCGCCTTAGCGCCGCCTGTCGCAATTGGCCAGAGGGTGCACGCCAACGGGAAAGGGCGCGTCCCGCATAACGGAACGCGCCCTTCGAAGACTCATTTGCCGTATGTGGCGATCAGGCGGCTTGCTTGCGCCGACGCTTGGTCAGCATGAAAGCGGCTGCGCCCGCACCGAACAGCATCATGCTGGAAGGTTCAGGCACCGGAGTGCCGCCAGAAGAACCACCCGACGACCCGCCCGAGCTGCTGCTGATCGGCGGCTCCTGCGGCGGAGGCTTCAGCGCGTGAACCGGAGCCGCCGCGATACCGATTGCGGCTATCACGATGAGCGCGTGAACGAAATTGATGGAACGCATTGATTGAGACCCTTAAATTGATTTTGGGCAGTAGACTGACGCCCTCACAATTTGACTGTATATCAAAGCCTTGTTGCGTGCAGTCGGGATTGCCAGCATGTCCCATTCTGGCTCAGGTTAGCGCCGCGTTAACCCTGTTTTGCGTGATCAATCCTGCATCCTCAGGGCAATGTCGCTCATGAATCGGGCATCGTCGCCTGCGGCCAGCCATTCCGATTCTGCCGCGATTGCGCCGAGCATGGTGGCGAGATCATCCTGTTCGTCCTTGGCGTAGTTGCCCAGCACATGGCCGGTGACGCGATCCTTGTGGCCCGGGTGGCCGATGCCGATGCGCACCCGGCGGAATTCAGGCCCGATGTGCCGGTCGATCGATTTCAGCCCGTTGTGCCCCGCAGTTCCACCGCCCTGCTTCACCTTCACCTTGAACGGGGCGAGGTCGAGCTCGTCATGGAAAACCGTGAGCGCAGAGGGATCGAGCTTGTAGAACCGCAGCGCCTCGCCGACCGCCCTTCCGCTTTCATTCATGAAAGTCGCGGGTTTCAGCAGCAGCACTTTGCTGGACCCGATCCGGCCTTCCTGCACCCAGCCGGAAAACTTCTTCTGCACCGGGCCAAAGCCATGCATGTCGGCAATCACGTCGAGCGCCATGAAGCCGACGTTGTGCCGGTGCAGCGCATAGCGCGGTCCGGGATTTCCTAGGCCAGTCCAGATCTGCATGAGCGCGCTGTAGCGGCGGGAATTCCAAAACAAAACACCGGACTGGTTTCCCAGCCCGGTGCCTTGGTGATTTCGAACATCAAAGGGGGTGGAGGATCAGTCCTCGCCGCCTTCCTCTTCGGTTGCTACAGCTTCATCAGCAGCTTCGGTGCTGGTGTCGCCTTCGCTCTTCTTGAGCGAGGACGGAGCAACGAGCGTAGAGATGGTGAAGTCGCGATCGGTAATCGCGCTGGCGCTGCCTTCGGGCAGGTTCACTTCGCTGATGTGGATCGAATCGCCGACATCCTTGCCGGTCACGTCGATTTCGATTTCGCCCGGAATCTTGTCTGCAGCGCAAACCAGTTCGAGTTCGTGACGCACCACGTTGAGAACGCCGCCCTTCTTGAGGCCGGGCGACTTTTCTTCGTTGATGAAGATCACGGGAACCGAAACGTCGACCTTTGCATCCTTCGACAGGCGGAAGAAGTCCGCATGCGTCGGGCGATCGGTCACGGGATGCAGCGCGACATCCTTGGGAAGGGTGCGGATCGTTTCGCCACCCACTTCGATGTTGACGATCGAGTTCATGAAGTGGCCGGTCATCAGCTGACGGACCAGTTCCTTTTCCTCGACGTGGATCGTCGTGGGTTCTTCCTTGCCACCGTAGATGACTGCGGGAATCCGACCTTCGCGGCGAAGTGCTCGGGAGGCTCCCTTGCCTGCCCGTTCGCGGCGTTCGGCCGGCAAAGTGAGAGTGTCGCTCATTGCATTTGCCTTTCGAAAGCGTGTTAGAGAGTGTTTTGCGGCGCGCCGCCTCCAGGGATGACCAGAGCGCCGAAGCGCGGGCACATAGCGGGATCGGGGGAAAAGGCAACCGCGAAGTGCGCTTTTCGGCTGCGCGACGGTTTCATCTATCGTCGGGTAAGGGTGTACCCTTCGGCTTCCAGCATCGCAACGAGGCCGTCCGGGCCGACCAGATGCGCCGTTCCGACTGCCACAAGAGGCTTCGGCTGTTTGCCAAGCTCAGGCAGCAGCGATGCGATCCAGCGACGGTTCCTGCCCGCCAGCAAGGCTTCGTGCAGCTCGGGGTCGGCAAGGATGCCTTCGCCTGTCGCCCTGGCCAACGTGGCTTCATCGCCCGCCAGCCATGCTTGCAACAGCCAATCGGGATTGTCGCGGGAGGCCATCCATTCGCGCACGGTTCCTTCCAGCAAGTCTTGCTGATCCTCATCCGGCAGCGTGTCGAATATGCCCAATTGCGATGCGGTCGTCTCAAAGCCGCGCAAGGGGCGGCCCTCGAAATCGCGGATCACCGCACGATCGACTCCATTGGCAGGTTTGCCCTTTGTATCCACCCGCGAAAGCAGGATCGCCGCGGCCCAGTCCTCGGTAGAAAGGAATTGCTCGGGAGGAAGCTCAGACCGTGCGAGGATCATCGCTAGCGGCTCGCGCAGGTCTGGTGCCACTCGCTCCTGAAGCGGATCAAGGCCCGGCGTCCTGGCCAAACGGGCAAATATCTCGGCTCTTCCGGCGTCATTGGTCTGATCGTCTATTTCGACCCACAGCACGTCTGCCGTTTCGATCGCGTCTTTGATAGCGGCGGTGCGCCACGAAACGCCATCGGGGAGGGCGTGGATGGTGCCAAGCAGCCATCCTTCGACCTCCCCGTCTGCGTTCGCGATTTCATAGAGCAGCGGATTGGCGGTGGTTTCGTCATCGCTGTCCGGTTCGCCCCCGCTGCACGCCGCGATCAGCAAAGTGCAAGCGAGGGCGATAGCTCGAAACGGGCTCACTGCACCCGCGTGGTTTCGATGCCACGCTCAGCCAGATAATCCTGCACGCTGCGTTCGCCCGCGAGGTGGCCTGCTCCGACAGCGATGAACACGGTCCCGGGAGTGGTTTCAAGACGGCTTTCGATCCATTCCGCCCAGTTGACGTTGCGATTGTAGAGCAGCACTTCGGCGAAACCTTCACCTTCCATGCCCTCGTTCATTACGGCGGCCAGCCCTTCGGCGTCACCTTCGACCCATTCTGCCACCATCTTGTCGAGCATGGCTTCGGCTTCGCCTGCACCTTCGGCTGCGGAAATCATGAATTCGACCTGCTGGTCGATCGGCATCCCGTCAAAGATGCCAAGCTGGAATTCGATCGTTTCAAGCGCGTCCTTCGCCGTGTCTCCCGACTTGCCGAGGATAATCTTGTCGACGCCCGAATTGGGATCATACCCCTTTTGCAGCAGCGGCAGCATGGTGAGCGTGAGACCGGCCATCCACGGCTCGAACGGGTCGAATGTGGCTGCGGGAATGCCCATGCCGGCCAGTGCAGCTTCGTATTTGGCGGTCTGTTCTTCGTCGAGGACAGAACGCAGCGTGGTGCCATCGGTGAACATCCCGCGTTGCAGTGCCATCTGCTGCATCGCCGCTTCGCTAGCGGGATCCATCTTGATTTCGGTAACAACAGTGTCTGCCGACTGGAGCGCCGCGTCGATTTCGGCGTCATACCATTGCACGTCCGGCTTCAGCGCGTGAACCGTGCCGAACAGATAGATCGTGGTGTCTTCATCGGCGACCTTCCACAGCGCCGGGCCTTCGGGGCCGCTAGGCAGTTCTGCAGTCAGCTGTTCAGGATCGTCATGTGCCTCTGCAAACGCAGGGTTGGCGGCAAACAGGGCAAGAGTGGCGACCGAAGCTGAAACGATTGAGCGGAGTTTCATTGGGGCAGTTCCTTTCGAGGGTGAGTTTCTAATGGGTCAATTTGACTGTAATTTGAACGGGAAAGAAGAATTTACCGGGTAAGCCAGGCGTAAAGATAGGCGAGGAACATCGAGACGAATCCGATTGCCCAGACGCCAAAGGCATGGGGCGGGGGCACGAACCCTCCGGCGTAAAGCACCGCCCAGATCGGGAAGCCTGCCAGCACGGCCAGCGATCCGCCGGTGAAGGAGATGTAGTTCAATTCACGCTTGTAATCGTCGATCTGGGTGAAACCCCAAAGCGGGAGGGCGAGAAAGCCGACGAGCAGGCCGATGGCGGTGCCGATGGCGACGCCCGGCGGTAGCGAGAGCTTTTCCCAGTCGCCGGCAAACAGATTGCCGTCGCCCTGATCAAAGAAGCCGGTGAAGAAGCCGATCAGTCCGCCGATCAGCATGGCCACGCAGAAATAGATGATCTGACGGCGCTGGCGGGCCTTGTGGCGCGCCTCTCCGGGGTTGAGGATATCGGTATCGGTCATGAATTTTCTCCGTCGTCGAAGATTTCTTCAATGGACATGTCGAACAGCCGCGCGATGCGGAAAGCGAGGGGGAGTGAGGGGTCGTGCTTGCCGGTCTCGATCGCGTTGACGGCCTGGCGTGAGACGTCGAGGCGTCCGGCCAGTTCGGCCTGCGACCAGTCGCGTTCCGCGCGGAGGACTTTGAGGCGGTTTTTCATCGTGGTTAAAGGCCGATGGCGGCGGTGCTTTTTGCGAGGATGTTGCCGACTGCAAATCCGCTGAACCCAAGCAGGAGAATGGCCTGCCAACGTTTCATGCGGACCGTTTCCGAAAGCGATTTCATGGTGCACCTCCATCAGGTTTTTATGACTAAATGTCAGGTTGTCCTGACTATATGTCCTGATTCACTGACAATGTCAACATAACCTGACTTTTGGTAATGAAGAGGCGACTTCTGACGCTGGAATCCGTGCAAGGGAGGTCGGGATGTTGCGTCGCACCATTGACGCTTCACGGGGCATGAGCCATGGGCCAAGCGCCATGAACAGCCACCCTCAAGCTGCGGGCCTGCCCGCGCGTGATCCGACCCGCTCTTTCCAGGACATGATCCTGACGCTGCACGATTTCTGGGCGGCGCAGGGCTGTGTGATCCTCCAGCCCTATGACATGCGTATGGGGGCGGGGACATTCCACACCGCAACCACGCTGCGCGCACTGGGTCCGGAGCCGTGGAACGCGGCCTTTGTCCAGCCGTGCCGCCGCCCGACCGACGGGCGCTATGGCGAAAATCCCAACCGGTTGCAGCATTACTACCAGTATCAGGTCATCCTGAAGCCTTCGCCGGCTGACATTCAGGAACTGTATCTCGACAGCCTGAAAGCCATCGGCATCGATCCGCTGGCGCACGACATCCGCTTTGTCGAAGACGACTGGGAATCGCCTACGCTCGGCGCATGGGGGCTGGGCTGGGAAGTCTGGTGCGACGGGATGGAAGTCACCCAGTTCACCTATTTCCAGCAGATGGGCGGTTTCGATTGCAAACCTGTGGCAGGCGAACTGACCTACGGGCTTGAACGGCTCGCCATGTACATTCAGGGCGTCGACAACGTCTACGACCTCGCCTTCAACGATCGTGGGGTCAGCTACGGCGAAGTCTTCCTCGAAAACGAGAAGCAGATGTCGAAGTGGAACTTCGAAGTGGCGGAGACGGACGCGCTGTTCGACCTGTTCACCAAGGCCGAGGCGGAGTGCCGCAACGCGCTTGCCAATGACGTGCCGATTGCCGCCTATGAACAGGCGATCGAGGCCAGCCATATCTTCAACCTGCTTCAGGCACGCGGCGTCATCAGCGTGCAGGAACGCGCCAGCTACATGGGCCGGGTGCGCGATCTGGCGCGCGGTTCCTGCGAGAAATACGCCGAGCTGATGGCCCCGCGCTGGGCCGCGCAATATCCGGAATGGAGCCTCAACTGATGGCTGATTTCCTGCTTGAACTGCGTTGCGAAGAAATCCCTGCCCGGATGCAGGCAGGTGCGCGTGCCGAACTGGAAAAGCTGTTCCGCCGCGAGCTGGAAGCTTCTGGCATTGCCGCCGGTGATCTCACCGTCTGGTCCACCCCGCGCCGCCTTGCACTGATCGCTCGCGGATTGCCCTTGCAGACCGAGGCTGTCAGCGAAGAGGCCAAGGGTCCGCCAGTGGGCGCACCCGATCAGGCGATCGACGGTTTTTGCCGCAAGAACGGCGTTACGCGCGATCAGTTGGAAGAACGCGACGTCAAGGGCCGCGCAACCTGGTTTGCGGTGATCGAGAAGCCCGGTCAGGCCGTTGCCGATCTGCTTGCTGCCGCGATCCCCGCGATCATCCGCGACTTCAGCTGGCCTAAGTCGATGCGCTGGGGCGCAGCCTCGATCAGCAGCGAAAGCACCCGCTGGGTCCGCCCGCTTTCGGGGATCGTGGCGCTGCTCGATGGTGAAATCGTGCCTTGCGTCACCGACGGGCTGGCTTCGGGCCGCACGACCTGCGGACATCGCTTCCATTCCGAAGGCGAGATCGAGATCGAGGGCGCGGATGATTACGCCGCCAAACTGCGCGATGCCCATGTCATCGTCGATCATGAGGAACGCGCCGCGATCATCCGCGAAGGCGCGGCCAAGGTCGCTGCCGAGGCCGGCCTGAAGCTGGTCGAGGACGAAGGTCTGGTAGTAGAGAACGCCGGGCTCACCGAATGGCCGGTGCCGCTGCTTGGCCGGTTCGACGAAAGCTATCTCGACGTGCCGCCCGAGGTCATCCAGCTGACCGCGCGGGTGAACCAAAAGTATTTCGTGTGCGAGGACAGCGCCGGGAAACTCGCCAACGCATTCATCTGCACCGCGAATATCGAAGCGGTTGACCCTGCCGTGGTGGTGGACGGCAACCGCAAGGTGCTGGCCGCACGGCTTTCCGATGCACGGTTCTTCTGGGAACTCGACCAGAAAACTTCGCTGGCGGATCATGCGAAGAAGCTGGAACGGATCACCTTCCACGAGAAGTTAGGCACCGTCGCCAACAAGGTCGAGCGTGTGGCGAAGCTAGCGCGGTGGCTGTGCGAGGAAGAGATTGTCGCGGGCGACCCGGACCTCGCCGAACAGGCCGCGCGGCTGTGCAAGGCCGATCTCGTCACCGAAATGGTCGGTGAGTTTCCCGAATTGCAAGGCCTGATGGGCGGTTACTACGCCGAAAAGGAAGGCCTGCCGGTCGAAGTCTCGGACGCGATCCGCGATCATTACAAGCCGGTGGGGCAGGGCGCTGATGTGCCGACCGCTCCAGTGACGGTGGCGGTGTCGCTGGCGGACAAGCTGGATACCTTGCGCAGTTTCTTTGCCATCGACGAAAAGCCGACTGGATCAAAGGATCCGTTCGCCCTTAGACGCGCCGCACTCGGGATTATCCGGCTCATTACCGAAAACGGACTGCGGATGGGCGTTGCAGAGGGTGAACTCCTCGACTTCTTCGCCGACCGTCTCAAGGTCCAGCAGCGCGAAGCGGGTGTCCGTCATGATCTGATCGACGCGGTGTTCGCACTCGGCGGGGAGGATGATCTCGTCCGGCTGCTCGCCCGTGTCCATGCGCTCCAGTCGTTCATGGAAACCGAAGACGGCGCGAACCTGCTTGCCGGGTACAAGCGCGCGGCGAACATTCTCAAGAAGGAAGGTCATGCCGGCCAGCCCGGCGATGACGGGACGAAAGTCGAACTTTCCTACTCACCTGAAACAGCCGAAAAGGCGCTGATCGATGCTCTGGCTGATGCCGCGCCCAAGGCGGCGGCTGCGGTGGCGCAGGAGCGGTTCGAAGATGCCATGGCCGCGCTCGCCAGCTTGCGGGCATCCGTGGATGCTTTCTTTGATGAGGTGACGGTGAATGATGATGCCGCGACAAAGCGCGAGGCCCGCCTCAACCTGCTGGCGCGCTTCACCCGCGCCGTCGGCAATGTCGCCGATTTCAGCCGGATCGAAGGCTGATCGGAAAGTCACACATCGCATGCCCGCAAACACGAAAAACCTGTGGAATTACCGAGAGATGGACACGGCGCGAACTTTTTCAAAAGGGCGTGATCAGTGTTCCATGAAGGGGAACCAGCAATGACGAAATCGGTCTACACCTTCGGCGGCAACGCGCCTCATGACGATCCCCGGCAGGGCGACAAGACAGTCACCGGCGGTAAAGGCGCGAACCTTGCGGAAATGGCCAGCATCGGCCTGCCCGTGCCTCCGGGTTTCACCATCACGACCGAGGAATGCGTCAACTATCTGCAGCATGGCGCGGACTTCAGCGATGCCCTGCGCGCCGAAGTTGCCAAGGCGCTGACGCATATCGAGGAATCGGTGGGCAAGTGTTTCGGCGATGCAGCCGATCCGATGCTGGTGTCGGTGCGTTCGGGTGCGCGGGTTTCCATGCCCGGCATGATGGACACGGTTTTGAACCTTGGCCTTAACGACGCCACCGTCGAAGGGCTGGCGGCGACCAGCGGCGATGAACGCTTCGCCTGGGACAGCTATCGCCGGTTCATCCAGATGTATTCCGACGTTGTGCTCGGCCTGGATCATGGCCTGTTCGAAGAAGCGCTGGAAATAGCCAAGGAAGACAACGGCTTCTACAACGATACCGAGCTTTCTGCCGACGATTGGCGCGCTCTGGTTGGCGAATACAAGGGCATTGTCGAACAGGAACTGGGCAAGCCGTTCCCGCAGGATGTGAACGAGCAATTGTGGGGCGCGATCCGCGCCGTGTTTGACAGCTGGGACAGCGACCGGGCGAAGGTCTACCGCCGCCTCAACGACATTCCGGGCGACTGGGGCACGGCTGTCAACGTGCAGGCGATGGTGTTCGGCAACATGGGCGACACGTCGGCGACGGGCGTGGCCTTCACCCGCGATCCGGCGACGGGCAACCGCGCCTATTACGGCGAATACCTGATCAACGCGCAAGGCGAGGACGTGGTGGCGGGCATCCGCACGCCGCAATATCTGACCAAGGCCGCGCGTGAGGCCGCTGGAGCCAAGCCGTTGTCGATGGAAGAGGCGATGCCCGAAGCCTATGGCGAGCTGGCCCGCGTGTTCGACCTGCTCGAAGCGCATTACAAGGACATGCAGGACATCGAGTTCACCGTGGAACGCGGCAAGCTGTGGATGCTGCAAACCCGTTCGGGCAAGCGGACGGCCAAGGCCGCGCTCAAGATGGCGGTGGAAATGGTCGGCGAAGGGTTGATCGACAAGCGCGAGGCCGTGCGCCGGATCGATCCGATGGCGCTTGATCAATTGCTGCACCCCACGCTTGATCCGGATGCTCCGCGCAATGTGCTGACGACGGGCCTGCCCGCGTCGCCGGGCGCGGCAGCGGGCAAGATCGTGCTGGATGCCGATACGGCAGAACAATGGGCCAATCGCGGCGAGAAGGTGATCCTTGTCCGGGTCGAGACTTCGCCGGAAGACATCCACGGCATGCACGCCGCGCAAGGCATCCTGACCGCGCGCGGCGGGATGACGAGCCACGCGGCGGTGGTGGCGCGGGGCATGGGGCGTCCTTGTGTCTCGGGCGCGGGTGCGGTTTCGATCGACCGTCCGAGCCGCAGCTTGCGGATCGGCTCGCAGGAGCTGAAGGAAGGCGACGAGATCACACTGGACGGGGCCAACGGTCAGGTGATGCTGGGCATCGTCCCGACGATCGAGCCGGAGCTGGTGGGCGATTTCGCCACGCTGATGGAATGGGCCGACGATCTGCGCCGGATGAAGGTGCGCACCAACGCCGAAACGCCCGCCGACTGCAAGATGGCGCGTCAGTTCGGTGCGGAGGGCATCGGCCTTTGCCGTACGGAGCACATGTTCTTCGACGCGAGCCGAATCAGCGCGGTGCGCCAGATGATCCTTGCCGAAGACGAACGCGGACGGCGCAAGGCGCTTGAGCAGTTGCTGCCCGAACAGCGGGCCGACTTTACCGCGATTTTCGAGGTGATGGCGGGGCTTCCCTGCACGATCCGCCTGCTCGACCCGCCGCTGCACGAGTTCCTGCCGACCCGCGACGAGGAGTTTGCCGAGCTCTCCGATGCGACCGGGCTGGGTGTCGATCACCTCAAGCGGCGCGCGGACGAACTGCACGAATTCAACCCGATGCTGGGCCATCGCGGCTGTCGTCTCGGGATCACCTATCCCGAGATTTACGAGATGCAGGCACGCGCCATCTTTGAGGCGGCGTGTGCGGTAAAGGCGGCTTCGGGTGAAGCGCCACTGCCCGAGATCATGATCCCGCTGGTCGCCACCAAACGCGAGCTGCAATTGCTCAAGGCGCTGGTGGACAAGGTGGCAGCCGAGGTGTTCGGCGAAAAGGGCACTGTGGTCGAGTATCTGGTGGGCACCATGATCGAACTGCCGCGCGCCGCGCTTATGGCAGGTGAGATCGCGCAGGAAGGCGCGTTCTTCAGCTTTGGCACCAACGATCTGACGCAGACGACGCTGGGCGTGAGTCGTGACGATTCGGCACGGTTCCTTGCTCCTTATGTCGACAAGGGCATCTTCCCGCGCGATCCGTTCGTCAGCCTCGATATCGAAGGCGTCGGCCAATTGGTCGAACTGGCGGCAGAGCGGGGCAGGGCTACCCGGCCTGATATCAAGCTGGGAATCTGCGGCGAGCATGGCGGCGACCCCGCTTCGATCGCGTTCTGCGAAAAGGTGGGCCTCGATTACGTCAGCGCCTCGCCCTATCGCGTGCCGATTGCCCGGCTTGCGGCGGCTCAGGCGGGGCTAGCTGCCGGCAAGTGAGCGGCGGCCGGTCAGGGTGACGATCTCGAAGGTTTCGGACACCTTGCCGTCAGCATCGGCCTGATCGCGAAAGGCCGCTCTTGCGCGGGCGAGGGCAGCCTTGCCGAGTGGCGGAGCCCGGTCGGTGAGCGCGCTGGTCAGCCCCTGATCGCGCAGGTCGCTGACCAGTCGATCAAGCGAGGAATAGCGCACTGTGAGCGTGTGCGTGTCGACTACAGGGTCCTTCCACCCGGCCCGCTGCAGCAATTGCGGTGCGGCCCGCGCATCGACCATCGGGTGAATGCGCGCCGCCGGTCGATCGCCATCAGCAGCCAGCATCGCGGCCCGAAGGCGCGGCAGGCTCTGGCCCCCGATGAAGCTGGCAATGGCAAGACCGCCCGGCCGCAACGCATTGCGCATATGGATCAAGGCACCTGGCAGATCGTTGACCGCATCAAGCTGGCCGATCACCGCGACCAGATCGAATGGACCGCCCGCTATCGCTTGGGTCGGGTCCGCCATCGCCGCTTCGCACACCGTGGCGGAGCCTTGCGCGAGGTAGGCAGACAGCTCCGTCGAACCAGGCCCGAAGAGTATCGAACTGCGCGCCTCATGCCGGACGAAAGCAAGCCGTTCGACGATGTCGTCGCAGATGTCGTCTAAGATGAAGCGCGCAGCATCCCCATGCCGCTCGCGCCGCAAGATGGATCGCGAGACCCTTTGCACGCGGCGGGTTTCGGAAAAGATGCGGGGAACGGAAGCCTCATTCATGCATCTCGCCCTGCCGCGCTTGCGTGCGCGGCGCAAGGGGTGCACAGATCGAGTCATGGGGTGGGGGTCGCATCTTGTCGAGGGTCTGAGGCCGGTCGTCGATCTGGTCTATCCACCTCGTTGTCCGCTTTGCGGCAGCGCCCTTGCCACGCAGGGGGGTTTGTGTCCCGATTGCTGGAGCGAACTGGAAGTTCCCGGCGATCCGTCGTGTTCGACCTGCCAACGTCCGATGGGCAGTGCTCAGGCTATGAAGGCCGACCAATGCTATGCATGCCTTGCCGATCCGCCAGAGCATTCGGGGATCGTGGCGGCGACAGTGTACAACGATGCCTCACGCCGCTTGATCCTCAATTTCAAGCATGGTGGCAGGATTGCCCTTGCGCCCTTGCTTGCCCGGTTGATAGCCGTGCGGATTGACGAATTGTCCGGCGAGCCTGCGCTGCTTGTCCCGGTCCCGTTGCATCGCTGGCGGCTTTGGCGGCGCGGATACAACCAGGCGGCGCTGCTGGCGCGTGAGCTTGCCAAGACCGGCAAAGGCGAACTGGATGTCGATGCGCTGGTAAGGCGAAAGCGCACACCCAGCCTTGGCGGCCTCGGACGGGAAAAGCGTGAGCGGGCGCTTGCAGGAGCAATTGAGGTGCGCGCGCGTTCGGTTGCGCGGGTCGCCGGACGCGACATCATCCTGGTTGACGATGTTCTCACCAGCGGTGCCACGAGTTCTGCCTGCACCATCGCGCTGTTGAACGCGGGGGCAAAGAGCGTGCGTATCGCGTGCTTTGCGCGGGTCATTGACGGAAGTGGAATGGGCAAGGCGAGGCCGGATACCGAAACGCCCGAGGCCATTACAGCCCCGGGCGCCACGTGACGAAATGGTTCAGAACCGCTCAAAGAGAGCTCAGATGACGACCCCCTAACTTCGTCATCAGGATCCTGTCCCTCATCGTTCAACCGGAACTACCGACACCCCGCTGTCGGCTTGAACCGGTCACCCCCTGAACCTGGCACCTTACAATGCCGTTGTCTGGTGGCCGAACGCCGTAGCGTCCGATGGCGTTGTTCTTCCACCACCTTTACCGATGGTGAAGTGCAAAGGCTCGTTTCAATGGATTTTGATCCGCATCTGTTGTTATCGTGCAACAAACTGTCGCATAGGGTGAACCGTCCATCGCCCATGCGAGCAATTATTCCACTAGGAGAACACCTTTGTCCGACCCACAGCAGCTTTCGACTCAGGAACGGGAACGAGGCACGCAGTTCGCCCCGCGGTTCGATTCTCGCGGCCTGATCACCGCCGTTGTCGTGCATTACGAGGCAAAGGATGTGCTGGTGGTAGCGCACATGAATGCGGAGGCACTGGCTCTGACGAGAGAAACCGGCCGGGTGCATTTCTGGTCGCGCTCGCGCGGCAAATTGTGGCTCAAGGGCGAGACTTCGGGCCATTACCTGCACCTGCGGGAGATTCGGGTCGATTGCGATCAGGATGCGTTGGTAATTCTGGCTGAACCTGCCGGGCCTACCTGCCACACAGGTGAGCAATCGTGCTTTTACCGCTTGCTTGATCCCACTGCTGATGACGCCAGCGCTCTCGTAAAGGTCAAGACTTGACGCTCACGTAAAGGTAAGGTAGTCCACGCTTATGGCTACCGCACCCGAAAACGATCACGAAGGCACCGGTTCGGCCCAGCGCCGCAACGGGGCCCATCTCGACCGCCCTGACAAGCTTAGCAGGGAGCAGTTCTCGATTTCCGATCTCACCTCGGAATTCGGCTGCACCGCACGCGCTCTCAGGTTCTACGAAGACGAAGGACTGATCAGTCCCGCTCGCGTCGGGCTGACCCGCGTCTATTCCAAGCGTGACCGGGCTCGGCTCGCTTGGATCATGCGCGCCAAGAACGTCGGCTTCAGCCTGACCGAAATCCGCGAGATGATCGACCTTTATGACCTTGACGATGGACGCGTCGAGCAGCGCCGCGTCACGATCGAGAAGTGTCGCGAACACATCGCAAAGCTCAAAGCACAGCGCGCCGATATCGATTCATCGATCAAGGAACTGACCCAATTCGTTGCCGAGATCGAACAGCTCGATCTGGGCTGACCTCGCACCAAATTGTCATCCATCCCCATCAATCCACGCTCAGAAGGGATCACCTGATGCCGACCTATACCGCCCCGACCCGCGATACCCGGTTTGTCCTCAATGAAATGCTGGAGCTGGCAAGCTACGGAAACCTGCCGGGCTTTGAAAATGCCACGCAGGACATGATTGACACGATCGTGAACGAAGCGGGCAAATTCTGTTCGGAAGTCCTCGCGCCGCTCAACCAGATCGGTGACGAACACGGTTGCACCCGTCACGAAGACGGCTCCGTCACGACCCCTCCGGGCTTCAAGGATGCCTACAAGGCCTACACAGAGGCGGGCTGGGGTACGCTTGCCCAGCCTGAGGAATTCGGCGGACAAGGGCTGCCGCATACTTTGGCGATGGTGCTTGAGGAATACACCGGCACGGCGAACCAGGCGTTTGCCATGTACCCCGGCCTTACCACCGGTGCGATTGCCGCTATCCTTGCTGCGGGATCGCAGGAGCAGAAGGAAACCTATGCTCCCAAGATGATTTCGGGCGAATGGTCGGGCACCATGAACCTGACCGAGCCGCACTGCGGCACCGATCTGGGCATGATCCGCACCAAGGCCGAGCCGCAAGCGGATGGCAGCTACAAGATCACCGGCACCAAGATCTTCATCTCGGCGGGTGAACACGACCTCACCAGCAACATCATCCACCTTGTGCTGGCAAAGACGCCGGGTGCACCGGACAGCTCCAAAGGGATTTCGTTGTTCATCGTTCCCAAGTTCATCCTCGACGAGAACGGCGAGCCGGGCGAGCGCAATGGCGTGTCCTGCGGATCGATCGAAAAGAAGATGGGCATCCACGGTAATGCGACCTGCGTGCTCAACTATGACGGCGCGACCGGATACATGGTTGGCGAAGAGAACAAAGGTCTCGCCGCCATGTTCGTCATGATGAACGCGGCCCGTCTGGGTGTAGGCCTGCAAGGGCTCGCTCAGGCGGAGGTGTCCTACCAGAATGCCGTCACCTACGCGCTTGATCGGCGTCAGGGCCGTGCATTGTCCGGGCCCGCCGACCCGGAAGCAAACGCGGATCCGATCTTCGTTCACCCCGACGTCCGTCGCATGCTGATGGACGCCAAGGTCTTCAACGAAGGCATGCGGGCACTGTGCATGTGGGGTGCGTTGCAGGTGGACCTGACCCATAAGGCCCAGACCGAGGAAGAGCGCCAACTGGCTGACGACCTGATCGGCCTGATGACCCCCGTGATCAAGGGCTATGGCACCGACAAGGGCTATGACATCGCCAACAACATGCAGCAGGTCTACGGCGGCCACGGCTATGTGCGCGAATGGGGCATGGAACAGTTCGTGCGCGATAGCCGTATTGCCATGATCTACGAAGGCACCAACGGCGTTCAGGCGATGGACCTGTGCGGGCGCAAGCTGGCCAGCAAGGGCGGCCGCGCGGTGCAGGCTTTCTTCAAGATGATCGACGAAGAAATCGCCGCCGCCAAGCAGGATGAAAAACTGGGCCCGATTGCCGAGAAGCTTGAAAAGGCGCTGGGCGAGCAAAAGGCTGCGACCATGTGGTTCATGCAGAACGCGATGGCCAATCCGAACCACCTCGGCGCGGGCGCGCATCATTACATGCACATCATGGGTATCGTGACGCTCGGCTTCTTTTGGTTGAAGATGGCAAAGGTCGCAAAGGCTGCCCTGGCCGCCGGAACCGAAGAAAAAGGCTTCTACGAGGCAAAATTGACGTCTGCGTCCTATTACGCGGAGCGGTTTTTGCCCGATGCAGGCGCTCTGCGGCGCAAACTGGAAGCGGGCAGCGACAATATGATGGCGCTACCGGCGGAAGCTTTCGCAACCGCGGCCTGACGAGTTACCCGGTTCGTCATGTGAACAAGGCCCGGCTCTGGGGGGAGCCGGGCCTTTTTTCGTGCACTGCGATGTGACGCGGAACTGGTTATTCGACCGGGAGGAAATCCGGTACACTCAGATACCGTTCGCCGGTGTCATAGTTGAAGCCGAGGACGCGCGTGCCTGCGTCCAGTTCGGGAAGCTTCTTTGCGATTGCGGCCAATGTCGCCCCTGAAGAAATGCCGATCAGCATGCCTTCCTCGCGCGCGGCGCGGCGGGCCATTTCCTTGGCATCGTCAGCTTCGACCTTGATTGCACCGTCGATGGCGTTGGTATGGAGGTTGTCCGGGATGAAGCCAGCGCCAATGCCCTGGATCGGGTGCGGGCCTGGTTCGCCGCCGTTGATCACGGGCGAGGCGGCGGGCTCCACCGCATAGGCTTTGAAGCTTGACCAGTGCTTCTTCAGTTCCTCGGCGCACCCGGTCAGATGGCCGCCTGTGCCGACACCCGTAATCATTACGTCGACCGGCGCATCGGCAAAATCCTTGAGGATTTCCTGTGCGGTGGTGCGGGCGTGCACTGCGGGGTTTGCGCCATTGTCGAACTGGCTTGGCATCCACGCGCCCGGAGTGGTCTCGACGATTTCGGTCGCACGCTCGATTGCACCCTTCATGCCCTTTTCCTTGGGCGTGAGGTCGAATGTCGCGCCATAGGCGAGCATCAGGCGCCGACGTTCGATCGACATCGATTCCGGCATGACCAGCACAAGCGTATAGCCTTTGACTGCGGCAACCATCGCAAGCCCGATACCGGTGTTGCCGCTGGTGGGTTCAACGATTGTGCCGCCGGGCTTGAGCAGGCCCTTGGCCTCGGCATCCTCAACCATGGCCAGCGCAATGCGATCCTTGATCGATCCGCCGGGATTGGCCCGTTCCGACTTCAGCCAGACTTCGTGATCGGGAAACAGGCGCGACAAACGGATGTGCGGGGTGTTGCCGATGGTTTCGAGAATGCTGGCAGCTTTCATGGCGTCTGGCCTCCTGTGATTTATGGTTTCGACCCTTCTAGCAGATCATCGGGCGGATCGAAGGTCTTCGTTGTCCTGAGCACTGGGAATATTCGGCTCCAAACGGCAACGGTTACAAGCGCACCAACGCCTCCAGCGACGATTGCCGCTACCGGCCCCAGAACATAGGCGAGCGCGCCAGAGAAGGCGTCGCCGCCCTCGTTCGAGGCGCTGATCGTCATCATGCTGACCGAGGAAACCCGGCCGCGCTTGTCATCGGGTGTGTGCAACTGGATCAGTGATTGGCGCACATAGACGCTGAACATGTCGGCAGCGCCGATGACGAACAGCATGGCGAGGCTGAGCGGCAGGCTGGTCGAGAAGCCGAACACGACTGTTGCCAGCCCGAACACGGCCACCGCCCATAGCATTTTCGGACCGACATTGGTGCTGAGCGGGCGGAATGAAAACCACAGTCCTGCCAAGATTGCCCCTGCTGGCGTTGCGGAGGCAAGCATGGCGAGGCCGGTTTCATCAGTGTGCAGAATGTCGCGGGCAAACACCGGAATCAGCGCGTTCGCCCCGGCAAGGAATACAGCAAAGAGATCAAGCGTGATCGCCCCCAGAACCATCTTGTTCCGGCCGACATATTGCAGGCCGTCGATGATCGCACCTATAGGTCTCTGGTCCTTTCGCATCGCCGGTTGGGGTACCTTGCCCACCAGCGCCAGTGCGGTTCCGGATACGGCAAACAGTGCAGATGCCATGAGATAGGGCAGGGATGGTTCAAAGGCATAAAGCACCGCGCCGATTGCAGGGCCAACCAGCCTTCCGACCTGCCACGATATCGAAGATAGGGCGATGGCGGTGGGCAGGATCGGCTTTGGCACCAGATTGGGTGAAAGCGCGGAGAGAGCGGGGCCGGAAAAGCAGCGGGCAATCCCAAGAACAATGGCGACGGTGAAGAGAACCGGCAGACTCACCGTTCCGCTAGCGGTGAAACCGAGCAGGGCCGCAGCCGAAGCGAATTGTGCAAGGATTGTTAGCAGCGCCAGCTTGCGGCGATCAAACCGGTCCGCCGCCAGTCCCGAAAACGGTGTGAGAACGAAAAGTGGCAGGAATTGCAGCAGGCCGATGATGGCGAGCTGGCCTGCACCTTCAGCGATGTTCATCCCGCTGTCGCGCGCCAGATTGTATGCCTGCCACTGGATCACCAGCAGCATGGCGTCCTGCGCCAGCGTCATTGTCAGGCGCGAAGCCCAGTAGGCGCGGAAATTGTGGACCTGAAACGGGTGCGTTGGTTCTGTATCGCTCACAAGAGCGCCCATGGCAGGCGTGCGCGCGCCTGCCAAGCAATCGCTTTCATTTGGTTGTGTGGTCGCGGATCAGCGCGAACGGCGCAGGCGCGGGTTGGGCTGGAGCGTGTCGATGATAGCGACGAAATCATCCAGACGGATGATCCGTTCAAACTGGAAGCCTGCGCGCTTGTCGCGGGTCCAGATGACATAGGCTTCGATCCGGCCGACAACGGGCAGGCGAATGATGACCCGGTCACCGCGGTTGAGCCTTTCTGCATCATCAACCATGAAGCCATGGGCAGAAATGTTGCAGACGTGCAGGTTCAGATCGCCATGGGCGAAGTGTTCGACGATCACCGGGAAATCGACCGAATGCCGCGCCGCACGGCGCATATCAGTAACGCTCAGGTTCGCTCCGACTGACACAGCCTAAGTCTCCATAGTCATGTTCGGCCCGCTCTTGCCGAGGCCAACACACCTAATGGCCCATAAAGGCTGACAATTGGTAAAGCTGCGTAGTCTGCATCTGGGCCCGCATCCGGGCTTCGGCGGACTTATCGCAGAACGAGGCCGTGCTTCTTCTTGCCAAGGCTGATTTTCAGCGATCCGCTTTCGGACGGAATGACGAGCATTCCGGGGTCCAGCACGATCTCACCATCGATCTTTACCGCGCTTTCAGCGATCTTGCGCTTTGCCTCTCCGTTTGAAGCGGTGAAGCCGATTTCGGTCAGCAATGCGCCAAGCCGCATGCCTTCGGGCCCGACATTGACAGACGGGAGGTCGTCTCCTGCTCCGCCTCCGGCAAAGGTTTCGCGCGCAGTCGCTTCCGCCGCAACGGCCGCCTCGCGCCCGCGTACAAGAGTGGTGACTTCATTGGCCAGAACCACTTTTGCCGCGTTGATCTCTGCCCCTTCCAGAGCTTCGAGACGCGTGATTTCGTCGAGCGGCAGATCGGTGAACAGCCGCAGGAATCGACCGACATCGCGATCATCCGTGTTGCGCCAATATTGCCAGAAATCATACGCCGGCAGCTGTTCTTCGTTGAGCCAGACCGCGCCCGCCGCCGTCTTGCCCATCTTCGCACCATCGGCGGTTGTCAGCAACGGGGTGGTCAGCCCGAACAGATCGCGCGATTCCATCCGGCGGCCAAGCTCCATGCCGTTGACGATATTGCCCCACTGATCCGATCCGCCCATCTGCAAGCGGCATTCGTACCGCCGGGCAAGCTCAACGAAATCGTATGCTTGCAAAATCATGTAGTTGAATTCGAGGAAGGTCAGCGGCTGTTCGCGATCAAGGCGCAATTTGACGGAATCGAAGGTCAACATCCGATTGATCGTGAAATGGGGGCCGACGTCGCGCAGCAGGTCGATATAGCCAAGCTGCGACAGCCATTCGTCATTGTTGACCATGATCGCGTCGGTCGGGCCGTCGCCAAAGGTCAGCAGCTTTTCAAAAACCGTCCGGATCGAGGCGATATTCTCATCGATAACTTCGGGGGTCAGCAGCTTGCGGCTTTCATCCTTGCCCGAAGGGTCGCCGATCTTGGTTGTCCCGCCACCCATAACCACAATCGGCTTGTGCCCTGCTTGTTGCAGGCGGCGCAGCATCATGATCTGGACGAGGCTTCCAACATGCAGGCTCGGGGCGGTAGCATCGAAGCCGATATATCCTGGCACGATCTGCTTTGCCGCAAGCGCGTCAAGCGCTGCCGGATCGGTCACCTGATGGATATAGCCGCGCTCTTCGAGCAGGCGGAGCAGATCGGATTCGTATGTCATGTGCGCGCGCTTATCAGTGTGGGCCATGCGCTTCCAGTGGCTTGCTCGCCTTGAGCCGATGCGCGATAGGATAAATATGCACCCACTCATGCTCCATCAGACCTGCGATCTCGGCCCGATCAAGGGCGTCACCGCAAGTATCAAGGCAACCCCGACCGGATGCGAAGCGGAATTCCGCCTCGATGGCGGGGTCGATTCGATCATTCTGCCCGAACCGGGGCCGTCGGTGCGGACCGACGATCTCTGGAAGACGACCTGTTTCGAGATATTCTGGCAACCGATCGGTGGAACCTATTATCGCGAATTCAACCTGTCGCCGTCCGGACGTTGGGCTGCCTACGATTTCGACTCCTTCCGCGAAGGGATGCGTGATGCCCCCGTCGACGCGATCTCGCTCAGCACCTCAATGGGGAGCGTAGACGGGCGCGGCGAACTGGTGCTGAGGGCGAGCATCGCAACCGATTTGCCAGCTCCTGCGCAAGTCGCGCTCAACGCTATTGTCGAGCATCGCGATGGCGGGCTGCAATTCTGGGCCTTGGCATTTCCGCCGGGCAAGGCCGAATTCCATTCGGAAGCCTGCCGCCAGGTGATTATCGAGCGGGATTGAACGGCCCGTTCAGTTGGACAATCTTCCAGTTCAGCACGAACGCGAAGCTGACCCAGACGAAGTAGGGGACATTCAGCCACCCGGCGAAGCTGTCTCCGACGAGCCGCGGCAGCACGACCACCAGCGACGTGACTGAGCACCAGAGCAGGATATTCTCATACAGCGCCCAGTCGGGTCGTTTCGCCTTGAAGAACAGCGGCGACCACAGGAAATGCAGCACGAAATTGGCCGCAAACAGGGCGTAGACACCCAATCGCGCTTCGGGTGAGGGCGCCTGTGTGAGCCCTACATAGAAACTCCATCCGGCAAGGCCCAGGATCACTGTCCACGCCGGGCCGAACAACCAGTCAGGCGGTTGCCAGCTTGGCTTCTTCAGTTCGCGATACCATTGGCCGATTTCGGTCAAGGCACCGCCCGCGCCGCCTAGGATGATTGCCCAAGCGGCGGCGATCAGTGCTGGAGTCCATTCGATGTCCATATGCAATCAGCGTTACAGCACGGCACCGGTTCCCGCCAGCGTGGCGTCACCGCTTCAAAACAGATTGCCTTTGCCGCGCGCCTGATCCACCCAGCGGGCATGACTGGACGCGTGAAATTCGGAATAGACCGGCTTCTGGCCGATCGTGCCTTGCTGAACGAACTGGATGGCCGCAGGGTCGCTCTTGTCGCTCACCCTGCGAGCGTGACGGAGGGGCTGGTTCACAGCCTTGATGCGTTGATTGCCGCCGGGGTCAACGTGACCAGTGCGTTCGGCCCGCAACACGGGCTGAAAGGCGACAAGCAGGACAATATGGTCGAAACTGCGGACGAGATGGATCCGCATTACGGCATACCCATCTTCTCGCTTTACGGCGAAGTCCGCCGTCCGACGGAGCAGATGATGTCGAGCGCGGATGTGTTCCTGTTCGACCTGCAGGACCTTGGTTGCCGCATCTACACCTTTGTCACCACGCTGCTTTACCTGCTGGAAGAGGCTGCCAAGGCGGGCAAGGGAGTCTGGGTTCTTGACCGTCCCAATCCCGCCGGTCGCCCGGTCGAAGGGACATTGCTGGTGCCGGGGCAGGAAAGCTTTGTAGGTGCCGCGCCGATGCCGATGCGCCACGGCCTCACCATGGGGGAAATGGGCCATTGGTTCATCGAGCATTGCGATCTCGACGTCGCTTACAAGGTGGTGGCGATGGAGGGGTGGCAGCCTGATGCGGATAGCGGAGCGGTGGCGAGCGGTTTTGGCTGGCCGGCGTCACGCATATGGATAAATCCGTCACCCAATGCCGCCAGCGTCAACATGGCGCGCTGCTATGCAGGGACGGTGATGCTTGAAGGAACAACCTTGTCAGAGGGCAGGGGGACCACCCGCCCGCTGGAGGTGCTGTTCGGCGCGCCTGACGTCGATGCAAAGGCGGTGGCGAAGGAAATGCTCGCGCTCGCGCCGGATTGGTGCGCTGGTGTGCACATGCGCGATTGCTGGTTTGAACCTACCTTCCACAAACATGCGGGCAAGTTGTGCAATGCGCTGATGATGCACGCCGAAGGCCCGGATTACGATCATGACGCCTTCAAGCCGTGGCGGATGCAGGCGCTGGCGTTCAAGGCAATCAGGGGGCTGTACCCGTCTTACGATTTGTGGCGCGATTTTCCCTATGAATACGAGCTCGACAGGCTCGCCATCGACGTGATCAACGGCGGCCCTTCGCTGCGCGAATGGGTCGACAATCCGGATGCCGCACCCGATGATCTGGACGGATTGGCATCAGCCGACGAAGCGGCGTGGGTGCAGTTGGTGCGGGGTCATTTGCTTTATTGAATTGGGTCAATCCGCGCCCGGTTCAAGCAAGTCGGGACGCTCGATACGGATGTATTCCTGCGTTTGGGCGTCCCATTGGAAAGCGACGCCCGGTTCCTCGTCAATCAGATGCAGCCAGCGGTCATCGGCATTAAGAACCTTGCCGATTGCAATGTATTGGATTCGGTCTTCGCGTTCCTCATCCCTGTCGACCACGTCAGGTGCACCGCGCATCCGCCATCCGCTGTCTGGGTATTTGTCGCCCTCACGGGTCATGTCGGGCGGCTCGCGGTAGAGATAGTCGACATGGCTGCGCCCTTCGACCACGCAGATATCGACGAAGCACCGCTCTAAGTAATCGCGGCGTTCTGGGACTTCAGGGCGGTTCTCGTTGTTGAAGCCGCAAGAAATGACATGGGTCAGCGGGACGGCCACAGGCATTCCGGCCTGGATCAAGGGCATGTCGTGCGGCTCATTGTCTAGCGTGCCGTGGACCACGCCTTCCTCGATCCGCTCAATCATCACCCACATGCGCTCGGCAGAATATTTGGTGTAGCCCTCAGTCTGGCGAAAGATCGCCTTTACGCCGTCGCCGGGCTTGAGCGCTGCAAGCTCGATCTCATGGGGCAACTCGAACGTGTAAGGTGCTTCCGCCGCTATCGGGCGCGGGTCGTTCAATGCGATACCGGGTGGCAGTCCCGAGATAATCAATGCCCCTGCTTGCGGCTCAGTTCGCGCATCGCATCATCCAGACCATCGAGTGTCAGCGGATACATCCGGTCATTCATCAGCTGCTTGAGCATCTTGGTCGATTGCGAATAGCCCCATTGCTTTTCCGGCACGGGGTTCAGCCACACTGCCGCGGGATAGGTGTCGGTCACGCGCTTCATCCAGACGGCTCCGGCTTCCTCGTTCATGTGTTCAACGCTGCCGCCCGCATGGGTGATTTCATAGGGGCTCATGGCCGCATCGCCGACGAACACGATCTTGTAGTCGTGGCCGTATTTGTGGAGCACGTCCCATGTCTTGGTGCGTTCCTGCCAGCGGCGCTTGTTGTCCTTCCATACGCCTTCATACAGGCAGTTGTGGAAGTAGAAGAATTCGAGGTTCTTGAACTCCGCCGTCGCTGCGCTGAACAGTTCTTCGACCAGCTTGATGAACGGGTCCATTGATCCGCCGACATCGAGAAACAGCAGCAATTTGACCGCATTGCGGCGTTCGGGCCGCATCTTGATGTCCAGCCAGCCCTGCTTGGCAGTGCCTTCGATCGTGGCGTCGATATCAAGCTGATCCGGATTGCCCTCTCGCGCGAACCGGCGGAGACGGCGCAGCGCCATCTTGATGTTGCGCGTGCCCAGTTCCTTGGTGTTGTCGAGGTTTTTGAACTCGCGCTTTTCCCACACCTTTACGGCGCGCTTGTGCCGGCTTTCGCCGCCGATCCGCACGCCTTCTGGATTGTAGCCGGAATTGCCGAAAGGCGAGGTGCCACCGGTTCCGATCCACTTGTTGCCGCCCTGGTGGCGCTTTTCCTGTTCTTCGAGCCGCTTCTTCAGCGTCTCCATGATCTCGTCCCAGTCGCCCAGCTTTTCAATCGCGGCCATTTCCTCTTCGGTGAGGAATTTCTCGGCCACGGCTTTCAGCCAGTCTTCGGGGATATCGACGGGGTTCTGGCCGTAATCGGTCATGATCCCCTTGAAGACCTTGTGGAACACCTGATCGAAGCGATCGAGCATCCCTTCGTCCTTCACGAAAGTCGCCCGCGACAGGTAATAGAACGCTTCGGGCGTCTGCTCGATAACGTCCTTGTCAAGCGCTTCGAGCAGGGTGAGATGCTCCTTGAAGCTTGCCCCGATACCTGCTGCGCGCAGTTCGTCGATGAAGTTGAAAAACATGGTGCAGTCCTAAACCCGGCAAGGGGGATTTACCAGTCCCACAATCGAGAGTGCGCAGCCCCGATTTCACCTGCGGATTTAAAGCTTCGCTAACCATATCGGGGCTAGGGCAGTCGCAAACAGGGGACTGATCCGAATGCAGAATATCGCCATCGACACCGCCAATGCCCGCGCACTGGACAAGATCCCGGAGAAATGTGGCGCTGTCACGGTTGGTTGCACCGATGTTGCCGGCGTTGTTGAAGCAGTTATCCGCTCGTCCGAAGTGCTGCGCGAGGAGCATGAGGCGCTGCGCGGCACCGTCAAGGCTCTGGAAGCCGATCAGAACAAGGTTGCCGAAGCCAGCGACGAGGCTCGTCTGCTTTCCGAACGGGCGATCGAGCGACTGGGGGAGGGTACTGCCCTGATCCAGTCATCGCTAGGCCAGATCGCGTCCCTGCTGGATCTGGTCGATGCGCTCGGTCAGCATGTCACCAGTTTCTCTGCGGCGATGGAGCAGGTTCGCCGCAGCGCGAAGGACATCGAGGATATCGCGGAGACGACCAACATCCTCGCCCTGAATGCCACGATCGAGGCAATGCGCGCCGGGGATGCTGGCCGTACCTTCGCCGTGGTCGCCAGCGAGGTGAAAAGCCTCGCCAACGATACGCGCAAGGCGACGGTTGAAATCGCTCAGACCATCGACGCGCTTGGCGAAGAAGCAAGCGTGGTGATCGGCAGAATCGAAGAAGGCGCTCGCGCCAGCGGCGATGCCAAGGAATCGGTCGCCCGGATCGAGAACACGATCGCCAGCGTTGGCGATCTGGTGGAAGAGGTAGACAAGCAGAACGACGTCATCGCCCGCTCTACCGGCACGATCAGCAATCACGTCGATGCGGTGCAGAAAGTGCTCATCAGCTTCGATGAGGCTGCCCGTACCAATGAAGAACAGCTTCAGGGTGCGCACGCGCGCATGGAAGAGCTGGAAATGACCGCGAGCGAGATGTTCGATTCGCTGGTGCAGGCTGGCCTTAGCCCGCAGGACAGCGTGATGGTTGAGAAAGCGCAGGCCGCAGCCCGTGAACTGGCCGAGCTTACCGAGGCTGCAATTGCCCGCGGTGAGCTCTCAGCGAACGACCTGTTCGATCAGGATTACGTTCCGATCCCCGGCAGCAAGCCGCAGCGTTATCGCACCGGCCTCAACGATTGGGCCGATCGCAATTGGCAGCCACTGCTGGATGCCGCCAAGGATTCCGATCCGGCGATGAGCGCCGCCGCCTGCACCGATACCAAAGGCTTCCTGCCGACGCACATCAGCGAGATGGCCCGCAAGCCGACCGGCGATATCGTGCACGACACCAAATACTGCCGCAACGGCCGGATCCTGTTCGACCCAATCGACAAGAAAGCCAAATCCAGCACCGCGCCTTACATGATGGCGGTCTATCGCCAGGAAGGCGACGGGCGCCAGTACCGGGTCGTGCGCAATGTCTACGTCCCGCTGATAATCAACGGCCGTCGCTGGGGTGACTTCGAGGTAGCCTACAGCTTCCGCTGATAACAGGGATCAGCTCGGATTGCGGCGTGCCATGAAGGCTAGCCGTTCGAACAGCATCACGTCCTGCTCATTCTTCAGCAGCGCGCCATGCAGCGGCGGGATCGCGCTGTTGGGGTTGCTGTCCTGCAGAACGTCCAGCGGCATGTCTTCGTTCAGCAGCAGCTTGAGCCAGTCGAGCAATTCGCTGGTTGACGGCTTCTTCTTCAAGCCCGGCACTTCGCGCAGTTCATAGAAGATATCCATCGCCTTCTTCACCAGCGTTTTCTGGATGCCGGGGAAGTGGACGTCGATGATCGCCTGCATTGTCTCGCGATCGGGGAACTTGATGTAGTGGAAGAAACACCGGCGCAGGAATGCGTCGGGCAATTCCTTTTCATTGTTCGACGTGATGACGACGATCGGGCGTTCCTTTGCCTCGATCCGCTCCTGCGTTTCGTAAACGTCGAAGCTCATGCGGTCGAGTTCCTGCAACAGGTCATTGGGGAACTCGATATCGGCCTTGTCGATCTCGTCGATCAGCAGCACGGGCAGTTCGGGGCTGGTGAAGGCTTCCCACAGCTTGCCCTTTTTGATGTAGTTGCGGATGTCGTGGACCCGCTCATCACCCAACTGGCCATCGCGAAGGCGCGCAACCGCGTCATATTCGTAGAGACCCTGCTGCGCCTTGGTGGTCGACTTGATGTTCCATTCGATCAGCGGTGCGTTGATCGCCTTGGAGATTTCGTGCGCGAGGACCGTTTTACCGGTGCCCGGTTCACCCTTGACCAGCAACGGCCGGCGCAGGGTCACCGCAGCGTTTACGGCGACTTTCAGATCATCGGTCGCGATATAGTTGCTGGTGCCTTCAAAACGCTGCGTATCGGTCGTGCTGTCGCTCATGGGTTTCCCTTCGAGACTGAAAATTCAAGCGACGCGATACGGGGCGCGAGGGCAGCGCGCAAGGGGCAACCACCTCTCGCTTTAGCGAGGGAGGGCGAGCATCCGCTGGGCGATCAGTTCCAGCGCATTCTGGTCGACATTGGCATCGTCATTACGCCAGCTGAGGATAAGCGCGTGGTCCCGGCCTTGCTGGTCGGTCAAAAGCCAGGTGAGGTTTAGCACGCCCGGTTCAGACCCGCCCTTGTATCCGGCATAGGTCCAGTTGCTGCGGGCGTTTTCAGGCATGTTAGGGCTGATCGCCATGATCTCGAACGCTCGCGGGTCGGCGGTGCGACGCATGAAGCGCATCAGGCCTGCAAGATCGCGCGCGCTCGCAAACCATTCGACATCGAGAGCGATCGGACCGCCGGAAAACGCAGCCTGCACAGTACTCATCGGCAGGACGGGCTCGTCTATCCCCTCAAGGATCTGGCTGCGCACATCGGCGTCGGCTTCACTGTAGGTGTGCAGCCTGCCTTCGGGCCCCGCCTTCAGCAGAAACATGTCGCGTGTTTTCAGGAACGGATCGTTGAGTTCTGGGCTGGAATGCCCGCTGTCGATAACTGCCTGAAGCACGGCATCGCGCCCCAACACATCTATCAGCGCATCGGTGGCGGTGTTGTCGCTGATCGAGATCATCAGGCTCGCGAGCGTCTCCAGCGTCACCGACGCTCCCGTTGGCCAATCCTGCATCATGCCGCTGGGGAAGCTGCGTGTATCGCCGAGGTTCACGACATCGCCCCATGCGCGCTTTCCTGCTGCAATGTCCCGGGCGAGGGCGGCGAGGACATACAGCTTGAAAGTCGAACCCAGTGGCATCTGCTCGCTCGCGCGGTCTGCAATCAGCGGACCTGACGATCCGTCTATCGGACCGAACCACCAGCTGACTTCTCCCGGCAGGTTCGCAAGGTCAGCCTCGATCTTGGCCGGGCTGTCGTCAATCGCCTCGAAGCTCTGGAAAAGCAGTTCGCTGACGCGGTTTTCGTCGCTCGGATCAATCGCAATCGGCCCACGGGCAATCGCGCGCTCCATGCGCAGAGCCAAAATCCCACGTGTGCCATCGGCCGGATCGATGCTTTCAACTGCAATTGCAGGCCCGAACTGGCTGGTGAACTGCGCTGAAACTGCCGCAAGTTGCGCAAGTGGAACTGCCTTCAGAAACTCCGCCGAAAACACCTCCTTCGGATCAATTTCGCTATTGATGACAGCAACGATCTGTTCGGCACGAAATTCGAGCGGGGTTTGTTCATCCGTCTGTTCGTTTGCGGTGGGTGCCTCTTGGGCTTCGACCGGAACGGCCAGAGCAAGCGCCGGGGCGGCCAGAAAGGCAAGAAAAAGCGTCGGTTTCATCATCATCCTCCGTGGGGACGGGACATTAGGGAGATGGGCGGCATCAAGCCAGCGCGTCGATCTCTTCGATCTTGCGCCGGAGCGATCGGGCGGCGATCCAGTTGGCAAGCGCGATAACCCCGAACAGGCCAATCGTCGCCACAACCGGCCAGGCTATTCCCCGCAAGGCTTCAACCCAGCCCGTCACCTCGGCGGTGCCCAGAGTGACCGCGAAGTAGAACAGCGCCAACCCGGGGATCAGCGGGCCGAGATACCACTTGGGTACGTCCCGCAAGGCTTCAAACTGGCGTTCGTATTGGCGGCGCAGGTGCAGCACGCAAGGGTCTTCGGGACGACGATCCAGATTGCTCGCGCGGCGACGCAGTCCCAACAGCACAATCACAGCACCGACCACCGTGAGAGCCATCGACAGCGCAATCAGCCATTCGCCTTTGAAGGCGGCTCCTGCGGACGAGGCCGTGAACAGTACAATCACAAACGCGCCCGCCGCATATTCGATCAGGTTGCGGCGACGGATCGTGCGCTCGAACTTCGATGCGCGGGCCGCGCAGGTGGCGGGATCGCTGAAAGAGGCTTCGCTGGCGGCATTCTGCCAGGCGGGGAAGGGGGGGAGGCTCATGCCTTGGCTCCTTTGTCTGTCGGTTGTTCGAAATGTCCGGCGAGCAGCGCCTTGATCCGATGGACGCGCGTGGCGACGGCTCCGGATGACAGGCCGGTGATTTCCGCGATTTCGGCTGCGCTCTCACCTTCTAGCCACAGAACGATGGCTTGCGCGTCGACCGGGGGCAGGGCGCGGATCAACTGGGCGACCTGTTGCAGCACCAGTGCTTCGGCAGCATCGCTTTCGGGATTTCCCGCCGCCGGAAGGGCATCGATCTCTTCCAGCGGAACCTTTTTCGGGCCGCGCGTCGCCTTGCTCACATGATCGGCCGCGACATTGTGCGCGACGCGGTAAACCCAGGTCTTGAGCGCACAGTCCCCCTTGAACCGGGCAAGGCTGGTCCAGAGCGCGCAGTGCATTTCCTGTTCGAGATCGCGCGCCTTTTCAGCATCGCGCTCCACCGCTCGGGCGAGACGCGCAATGGCAGGGGCAAATTCCTCGCCTGCCTGCCGGTAAAGCTGATCGACTGTCTATGTCATGCCCCCCTTAGTCTGGCGCGCGGCGAATTTCTTACGCGGTCGGGGCAGAAAAATCCCGGATCAGGTCCTGCTCGCCGCCGCAAAGGAGAACAGCGCGAACCAGAACAGCAGCATCAGGACAGTTGCCACGCGCCAGCCCATCCCGGCTTGCCCCATGCCGCGCTGCCACGTCCATGCGCCGATGGCGCCGCTCGACATTGCAGTCAGGGCAATCGTCAGCCACCCGCTCTTGCCAATCAGGACGAGGAACAGGAAGCCGGTCAGGAAAATCTGCGCAAACAGCGCGCCCGTAAACCAGACGATCGGAACCGGGCGATAGCTGCCATCGGGAATGTCCCAATCGGGCAATTGCACATCGGGCCGCGATATCCGGCGATCACCGTAGACGATGTCTTCCTCGCGAGGGTCCTTGTAATCGGTCACGCGTCAATCATGTCGCGGTCCATTTCGCCCGCGCGGTTTTGGATGAAGTTGAAGCGGTGTTCCGGATTGCGGCCCATCAGCTGATCGACCAGTTCTTTGACGCTGGCGCGCTGCTCGAATTCATGCGGCAGAGTGATGCGGATCAGGCTGCGCGTATCAGGGTTCATGGTGGTTTCGCGCAATTGCTGCGGGTTCATTTCGCCCAAGCCCTTGAACCGTGAAACGTCGACCTTCTTGCCCTTGAAAACCGTTTCTTCAAGCTCGGCCCGGTGCGCATCGTCGCGGGCGTAACGGCTCTCCTTGCCGGAGGTCAGCTTGTAGAGCGGCGGCTGCGCGAGATAGAGCCGCCCGTCGCGCACGATTTCGGCCATTTCCTGAAAGAAAAACGTCATCAGCAGCGTCGCGATGTGTGCGCCGTCGACGTCCGCGTCAGTCATAATGATGATGCGATCATACCGCAGATCTGACGGATCGCAGTCCTTGCGCGTGCCGCAGCCCATTGCGAGCGTCAGGTCGGCAATTTCGGAATTTGCGCGGATCTTGTCGGCAGTGGCGCTGGCGACGTTCAGGATCTTGCCGCGGATTGGCAGAATGGCCTGCGATTTGCGATCGCGTGCCTGCTTCGCGCTGCCGCCTGCCGAATCCCCTTCGACGATGAACAGTTCGGTTTCACGGTCGCCTTCGCCGCTGCAATCGGTCAGCTTGCCCGGCAGACGCAGCTTCTTCGCATTGGTCGCGGTCTTGCGCTTGATCTCGCGTTCCTGCTTGCGCTTCAGGCGCTCGTCCATGCGCTCCATCACCTCGCCCAGAAGCGCCTTGCCGCGCTCCATATTGTCGGTGAGGAAATGGTCGAAATGATCGCGCACCGCCGCTTCGACAAGGCGTGCGGCCTCGGGCGATGTCAGGCGGTCCTTGGTCTGTGACTGGAATTGCGGATCGCGAATGAATACGGACAGCATCACTTCCGCCCCGGTCATCACGTCATCGGCGGTGATGTCCTTGGCCTTCTTCGCGCCAACCAGCTCACCGAACGCGCGCAGCCCTTTGGTCAATGCGCCGCGCAGGCCCTGTTCATGCGTACCGCCATCGGGTGTCGGTACGGTGTTACAGTACCAGCTGGTCGAACCGTCCGAATAGAGCGGCCAGGCAATCGCCCATTCCACCCGGCCTTGGGTCGTGCCATCCTGCTCCGGGAAGTCCTGCCGTCCGGCAAAGGGCTGTGCGGTGACGCATTCACGAGTGCCGACCTGCTCGGCCAGGTGATCGGCAAGGCCGCCGGGGAATTTGAAGATTGCCTCGGCGGGAACCTCCTCGCTGGCGAGGCTTTCCGCGCATTTCCAGCGGATTTCTACCCCTGCGAACAGATAGGCCTTTGACCGGGCGAGTTTGAACAGGCGCGCAGGCTTGAAATTGCGATCGCCGAAAATCTCGCTGTCGGGGGTGAAGGTGACGCTGGTACCCCGCCGGTTTGGTGCCGCGCCGATGACCTCAATCGGGCCGAGCGTCTGCCCCTTGGAGAATTCCTGCGCGTAAAGCTGCTTGTCACGTGCCACCTCGACGCGGGTGTGCGACGACAGCGCGTTGACAACGCTGATGCCCACGCCGTGCAGGCCGCCGCTGGTGGCATAAGCCTTGCCAGAGAATTTGCCGCCCGAATGCAGGGTGGAAAGGATCACTTCCAACGTGGACTTGCCCGGAAATTTGGGGTGCTCGTCCACGGGAATGCCGCGACCGTTATCGGTGATGGTCAGCCTGTTGCCCTCGTCGAGGCGCACCTCGATCCGGTTTGCATGGCCCGCCACGGCTTCGTCCATCGCGTTGTCGAGCACTTCGGCAGCGAGATGGTGGAACGCGCGATCATCGGTCCCGCCGATATACATGCCGGGACGCCGGCGTACCGGTTCGAGCCCTTCGAGAACTTCGATGGACGAGGAATCATAGTCGCCGCTGGATGTGGGCGTGTTTGCAAACAGGTCTTCGGACATCTTCCCGCTATAGGCCCGCGCGGCGAATTCTCACAAGCTTGCCGCGCGGGTTTTGCGCCAGTTTCACCCGCCGAAACTGCTCGGTGCCGGATCGACAGCGATAACCTGATTGCCGCTCACTTGCCGCACCTCCAGAGCGCGTTCGGCAATGCCGTCGCGGCCGAAGCGGAACGGGCCGTCAACGCCCAGGAATCCGCCGCGATCATACAGGCGATCCTGCGGGAAATCGCTGCCCACCTGCCAATCGCGCGCGATGCGCAACGTCAGCAGTACCGCGTCATAGCCAAGCGTGGCGATGCGATAGGGTTTCGTCCCAAAGCGTGTTTCATAGCTGTCGGAGAACCGCCGGAAGCGGCCATCGGACACCGCCGAAAACAGCGCGCCGTTGATCGAACCGGCTCGTGTCAAGTTGGACTCACCGCTCCACAATTCGGTGCCGAGAATACGCACGCCTTCGGCGCCGTCAGCGCGAAGTTCACCGCCAGACTGGATCGCAAGCCGCGCTCCGTCGGCGATCAGGACGGTGTCATAGCCTCCCCTTGTGCGCAGCCGCTGGGCCGCGCCGACAATAGAGGTATTGCCGCGTGCGTAGCGTTCAAACGCGACCAGATTGCCGCCATAATCGCGCAGCGAATTGGTGAGCGCGCTATAGGAACGCTGGCCGTAATCGCCTTCGGGCAGCAGCGCGCCGAAATTGTTGGAGCCATTGCGCCGGGCGTATTCGATCGAGCGGCGGATCGATTGTTCCGGGATGTGGCCCATCACGAAGACATCGGCACTCGCGATGCTTGTATCGTTGGAGAAGGCGATAGCCGGGACGCTGGCCGGACGCGCCGCGCTTTGCACTGCGGGCACATTCTCAGAAAGCAGCGGGCCGAGGATCAGCTTGTTGCCGTCTGCAATCGCCTGACGCGCAGCTGCAGCCGCCCCGCGCGATGTGTCATAGGTGGTGATGCGCAGGTTGTCGGCATTGGTGTCGAGCAGCGCCATCGTTGTCGCATTGGCGAGAGACTGGCCGACCTCGGCGGCGCTGCCAGACAGCGGTACCAGCAAGGCCACGCGGTGCCGGGTGGAATCGGTGGGCAGGGCGGTCGGTGTCGGTTCCGGCGTGGCTTCGGGTACGGGAACTGTGGCGACCGTCTCGGTCTTGGGGATCACCTGACACCCGGCAAGCAGCGCGGCGGTTGCAGCCACGGCCAGATTGCGCCGGTTGAGCATCGCGGCAGCCTTGCGCAGCCAGCGCGCCTCCGAAAGCGATTGCATTGTAAGCTTCATTCTTGCCGACCCCTCGTCGCTGCTTCATTACACGCGGCGTGAACACACCGTCTTCTGAATCCGTACCCGTCAAAGCACTTGATCCGGGTCTCTATATTGTCGCGACGCCGATTGGCAATCTTGGCGACATAACGATGCGTGCTGTCGACGTATTGCGTGGCGTGAGCGTTGTCGCATGCGAAGACAAGCGTGTGACCGGGAAATTGCTCAAGCACATCGGGGTGCAAAAGCGCCTCATTGCCTATCACGAGCATTCGATCCGTCAGGTCGAGGACGAAATACTGGACATGCTCCACCGTGAGAGCGTTGCCCTTGTCAGTGATGCGGGGACGCCGCTGATTTCCGATCCGGGCTGGCAATTGGTGAAGCGCGCAAAGGACGCGGGCTATATGGTCACCGCTATTCCCGGGCCGAGCGCGCTGATAGCCGCGCTGGTCCAATCGGGCCTGAATAATCGGCGCTTCCTTTTCGGAGGTTTCATGCCCCGGACAGACGAGGGGAGAGCCAATTGCCTGCGCGAAGTCGGCGACCTGTATTGCACCGTCATCTTATACGAAACCGGGCCGCGGCTGACAAAGAGTCTCAAGATCATGGCCGAGCTGTGGCCAAACCGCGAAATCGCGGTCGCCCGCGAGTTGACCAAGCTTTACGAGGAATGCCGCAGCGGGACCGCAGAAGAATTGCTTGAACACTACACTGCACATCCGCCCAAAGGCGAGATCGTGCTGATGGCAGGCCCGCCCATCACGATCGTACCGGAAGAGCACGATGTCGAGACCATGCTGCGCGGTTTGCTCAAGACGGAGAAGCCGAGCCAGGCCGCGACGAGAGTTGCAAAGTTCACCGGGCGCGACCGCAAGGAACTCTACAAGATGGCTCTGAGGCTTAAGGCCGAATGACCGAAAAGCGCGTCATCGCAGACCGCAAAGGCCGCGAGGGCGAGGCGATGGCGGCGCAATGGCTGATGCAGCAGGGCTGGCAGGTGGTCGACGACCGCGTCAAAACGAAACTTGGCGAGATTGACCTGATCGCCCGCAAGCCGGGTATTGTCGCCTTCATAGAGGTAAAGTGGCGCAAGCGTGCAAGCGATCTCGACACAGCCATCGACGAACACCGCCTTTCCCGCGTCGCCGCCGCGGTCGAGGCTGTCGCGCACGAATATGCCGGGGATGGCGAAGACATTTCGATCGACGTCATACTCCTTGCACCCGGCAGCAGGCCACGCCACATCCCCAACGCCTGGATGCCTTAGGAAGTCATATGTCCCTGAAAATCGCGGTCCAGATGGACCCCATCGAATCCATCAACATCAAGGGCGACAGCAGTTTCGCGCTGATGCTGGCCGCGCAGAAACGCGGGTATGAGGTGTTCGAATACCATGTCGAAAGCCTGACGCTGGATGCCGATGACCGGCTCTATGCGCAATGCTACCCGGTGAAGGTGCGGCGCGTGGTGGGCGATCATTTCGAAAAGGGCGAGGCGCAGCGGCTTGATCTGGGGCGCGATATCGACGTGGTGCTGATGCGGCAGGACCCGCCGTTCCACATGGGCTACATCACCGCCACCCATCTGCTTGAGCGGATCAAGGGCGAAACACTGGTGGTCAACGATCCCGCCAATGTCCGCAATGCGCCGGAAAAGGTGATGGTGCTCGATTATCGCCGCTTCATGCCGCCCACTTTGGTGACGCGCAGCGTCGACGAAGTGCGCCGCTTCATGGCGGAGCACGGCGCGGTGGTGGTGAAGCCGATCCACGGCAATGGCGGCAAGGCGATCTTCCGCGTGCCCGAAAGCGGCGACAACCTGACGGCGTTGTTCGAGGTGTTCAACCAGACCTGGCCAGAACCGCACATGGTCCAGCCCTTCCTTCCCGAAGTGGCAGAAGGCGACAAACGCATCGTGCTGATCGATGGTGAGATTGCGGGCGCGATCAACCGTATTCCGGGCAAGGGCGAGTTCCGATCAAACCTTGCCATGGGCGGCAGTGCGCAGAAAACGGGCCTGACCGAGCGCGAGGTGGAAATTTGCGAAGCTCTGGGCCCGGATCTGAAGCGCCTCGGCCTGACCTTCGTCGGGATCGACGTGATCGGCGGCAAGTGGCTGACCGAAATCAACGTGACTTCGCCGACCGGGATCGTCGCGATTTCGGAGTTTGACGGAACCGACCTGCCGGGGATGATCTGGGACGCGATTGAGGCGCGGTTGCAGCTGTAAGCGCGGCTTCAATCGGGCTATTCCGGAACGCAAGAAGCTGGATTCATTGCGAGCTTGAGCTTTCAGTTGCATCGCCCGGCGAGGGCCGGGTATCGTCGGGTGCGATGGACAATTCATCGGAAGTCGGTTTCTTGCCGGTCGTCTGTGTGATTGGCAGCTGGTCATCCGGAACCACAGCGGTAACCGGTTTTCTGGCTCGACTTGGCGCGTATTCCTGCCCACCGCATTTCCGGACCAACGATCCTTTGACGCCCGACAGTCATGAATCGATCGAACTGAGAAACCGGCTGCTCAGGATTTATGATGAGCAGACCTTGCGGCGGATAGGCCAGCCCGAATTGCTTTTGGCGTGGCTGCGGCCGTGGCTCGTTGAGGAGTCGGCCAAGGCAAGACTCCAAGGATGCACGCATATCGTTATCAAGCACCCCTTGCTCGCCACGCTCGTCAGCCTGCTGGTAGAGGTGTGCAACCCGACCTTTGTAGTGGTAACCAGGCCGTTGCCAGCCATTGAGCGAACCCGCCTAAGGCGTAACTGGCCTGAGGTGTACGGAGCCAAGGGAGCACCCGCGATCTACTCCACCGCCTTGAATTGCCTCATTGATGCACAGCAAAGCTTCCTGACAATCGCCTTTGCCGATTTCCTTGCTTCTAATGCGACCCGGGATTTTCTGGTTCGGACGCTGGAACTCACTCCGAGCGAGAGCCAGCGGCAGTCAGCCGAAGCGTGGCTGCGTCCGTAAGAAAAGGCGGATTGTGGAGAGTTTGACGGGACCGATCTGCCCGGAATGATCTGGGATGCGATTGAGGCGCGTTTGGCAATTTAGCAGGCTGGATCGCTAGCTATTCTTATCGGCAATCCGTTGAAGAGCGCCGGCATCGTAAGCTTCCATATAACGTCTTGCTGGTTCTCCACCTAACAACATCATCGCCTTTGAGGGTGACTTGCCAGATCGTCCGTCTTGAAATCCAGCCTCTCGATCCATGAAAGCCAAACCCAGCTTTGCGATTGAATCTATACGTGACATCAGGAAGCCTCCTACGGTCAACGTATATTATCATTGAATGGCTGTATCGATCTACCCCTTCTTCGCCCGTGGATGTGCGTTGCGATAGTTCTCCAGCAGGCTGGCCGCATCAACCTTGGTGTAGATTTGCGTCGAACCCAAAGAAGCATGTCCGAGCAATTCCTGCAAACTTCGCAGATCTGCTCCTGCCCCCAGCAGATGCGTTGCGAATGAATGGCGCAAGGCATGGGGGGTTGCCGTATCGGGCAGGCCCAGCGCGCGCCTTGCCCGGGCCATCGCCTTTTGGACCATGCCTTGTGACAGTGCGCCGCCCTTGGCTCCGCGAAACAGCGGTTCCTTGGGCTCAAGCGGGTAGGGGCAGGCCTTGGCATATTCCGCGACGGCCTGCCGCGTGATGGGGAGGATCGGGACCAGCCGCTGTTTGCCGCCCTTGCCGGTGACTTGCAGCGTCTCCCCCAGCACCGCGTCACGGCCCGTCAGCGAAAGCGCCTCCGCGATCCGCAGGCCGCTGCCATACATCAGCAGCAACACCGCCCGGTCGCGCGCGCCGATCCAGTCCTCGGCAGCCGTCCCGTCGACCAGATCGGCAAGGTTCACCGCTTCATCGGGGGTGACAGGGCGGGGCAGTCCCTTCTTGAGGCGCGGTCCGCGCAGGCGCGGGGCGGCAGGATCAGGGTCGCCGCTTTCGGATCGGGCATAGGCGATAAACGCCTTCAGCGCCGAAAGTTCGCGCGCGGCGCTGGCATTGGCGAGGCCTTCTGCCCGGCGCGCGGCGAGATGGGTGCGCAGGTCGCTCCCTTCGAGGCTCGCGATCGCCTCCCAATCCTCCAGCTCGCGAGCCGCCATGATACGCTGCGCCGCGCTGACATAGGCGCGGACGGTGTGGGGGGATCGGCGGCGGGCGTCGGTCAGATGGCTGCGCCATTGTTCGAGGATATCGGCGGCGCTCATGCCCGCACCAGATCGTCTGCCACCAGCGCTTCGATCAGCGTGTTGAGCACGCCCATGCCCTGCGGCTCTACCCCGATGCGGCTGCCGCGCTGCCAGACGAAGCCGAGATCGGTGTAGGTCGCCAGCGCCTTGGCATTGAGCATGGTTGAACGCGGGCGTTCAAACCGCCATTCGAGCGCGGCCAGATCAATCCCTTCGGCCAGGCGCAGGCCCATAAGCAGCGCTTCGGAAATCTGCTCGTCTGGCGAAAGCATGGTCTGCTCGGCGATGCCATGCCTGCGTCCGCTCACCGCTGTCAGGAAATTCTCGGGCTTCTTGTGCCGGACAGTCGCAAAACCGCCGCGCCGGCCGTGCGCGCCGGGACCGATCCCGGCGTAATCCTGATAGCGCCAATAGGTGAGGTTATGGCGGCTCTCCTCGCCCGGCCTCGCGTGATTGCTTATTTCATAAGCGGGCAGTCCCGCCTCGCCGGTGATCTGGCGGGTGAGGGCATAAAGATCAGCGGCACGATCATCGTCGAGAGGGGTGAAGCGGCCCAGTCGCACATCGGTTTCAAAGCGTGTCCCCGGCTCGATGGTCAGCTGGTACAGCGACAGATGCGAAGTGCCGAAACCGAGCGCGCGATTGAGCTGCGCCTCCCATTGCTCCGGGGTCTGATCGGGCAGGGCATAGATCAGGTCGAAACTGACCCGTTGAAAGTGCTCTTGCGCGGTTTCTAACGCCTTCAGCGCCTCTTCAGCCCCGTGAAGCCGCCCTAGCCAGAGCAGGGTTTCATCCTCCAGCGACTGCACGCCGAGCGAGACGCGGTTGATCCCAACAAGCGAAAGATCGGCGAAATTGGCGGCTTCGACAGAGGAAGGATTGGCCTCCAGCGTAATCTCTATATCGGGGCTAAACCCCCATAATGATTGTGCTTCTTGCAGCAGCATCGCAACCAGCGCAGGCGGCATCAGCGAAGGCGTGCCACCGCCGAAGAAGATCGAGGTAAGGCTTTCCCCGCCCGCTACCGCCGCTTCCGCGCGCATATCGGCCAGCAAGGCAGCCTCCCACGAGGCGACATCGACTTTGTCCCGGACATGCGAGTTGAAGTCGCAATAGGGGCATTTCTTCGCGCAGAAGGGCCAGTGAATGTAGAGCGCGCGGGCCATGCGCTAAGCTTTAGCGGCCAAACTGATCCGCGACCAGTTTTGCAAAGGCATCGGCGCGGTGGCTGATTGCGTGCTTTTCCTCGGGCGGAATTTCCGCAAAGGTTTCAGAGCCTTCGCGCTGCTGCGGAACGAAGACGGGATCATAGCCGAAACCCATTTCCCCGCGCGGTGGCCATGTCAGCGAACCGGGGCATGTGCCTTCATAAACGGCGTGTTCGCCATCGGGCCAAACCAGGGCAAGCACGCAATGAAACGCGGCCGTGCGATCGGCATCGGGCCCGATTGCTTGCAGCATCCCTTCGACCTTACCCATCGCCATGTACCAGTCGCGGCCCGGATCGCCTTCGAACCATTGCCGCTCCGCCCAGTCGGCGGTGTATACTCCGGGTCGACCGTCCAGCGCGTCGACGCTCAACCCGCTGTCATCGGCCAGCGCGGCAAGACCCGAAGCCTGCGCCGCAGCGCGGGCTTTGAGCAGGGCATTCTGGACAAAGGTGGTTCCCGTTTCCGCAGGCTCGGGCAGGCCGAGCGATCCGGCAGAAATGCACTTGATCCCATAGGGTTCGAGCAGCGCCGAAATCTCTTTCAACTTGCCCGAATTGTGCGTTGCTATGACAAGCGAACCACCACCCAGCCTGCGCGTCATCTGGTTGCTTCCAACTGTGCGGCAAAGATCCGGTCACAGCCGATCCGCGCGAGCCGAAGCAGGCGCAGCAAGCCTTCCTCGTCATACGTCGCGCCTTCTGCGGTGGCTTGCACCTCGGCCATCTGACCTCCGGTCAGGAGCACGAAATTGGCATCGGCATCGGCGTTTGAGTCTTCGTCATAATCCAGATCGAGCACAGGCGTGCCCTTGAAAATGCCGCAAGAAATTGCGGCGACCTGCGCGGTAATCGGATCGTGTTTGATATCGCCCGCCTTGATCAGCCCGTTGACCGCAAGCCGCAACGCCACCCAAGCACCCGAAATCGCCGCTGTGCGAGTGCCGCCATCCGCTTGGATCACGTCGCAGTCGAGCGTGATCTGGCGTTCGCCAAGCTTCTGCAAGTCGACCACGGCGCGCAGGCTGCGGCCGATAAGCCGCTGGATTTCCTGCGTACGGCCCGATTGCTTGCCACGGGCGGCTTCGCGCGCGCCGCGGGTGTGGGTCGCACGCGGGAGCATGGAATACTCGCCCGTGACCCATCCTTCGCCTTTGCCGCGCATCCAAGGCGGCACGCCCTTTTCGACACTGGCGGTGCACAACACCTTGGTGTCGCCAAAGCTGACTAGACAGGAGCCTTCGGCGTGTTTGGTGAAACCGGTTTCGATGGTGATGGCGCGCATTTCATCGGGCGCGCGTCCTGAAGGGCGCATGAGATTCTCCGCTTGGATTGCCGCTGCTGCCTAGCTACCTAGTCGTGCGTGAGCAAAGGCAAATTCAAGCTTTGGGGATTTGTGGGATTGCTGGGCGTCGTTGTGTGTGGCGGCTTGGCCTATGATATCGCCTCAAACGAATGCGCGCGGGCACCCGATGGGACGTTTCACCTTGCCTTGTGGGATGACGGGTTCGAGCGATATCGGAACCCCGAAAGTGATTGCGATCCCTGGAACGTTGTTGGCGAAGATGCTGAAATCGCATCGCTTACGATAATTCCATACAGCCACTGGGACCTCGCCCCCGCGCGGCAGGTCATGCTTACCCGCACTGGATCGGTGGCCGTGCTCGAACCGGTGGATGAATGGGGCGCGGAAGTGAAAGAGATTTTGCGCGTAGATAATGTCGCGTGGGCCCAAAATGCTCTGGGTGATCTGTCTCGCTACGTTCGGTTCAATCGCGTCATTCCCGATCCGGAAAAAATTGCTGCGATCGTTGAGGATACTGACGGTTTTCGACTGGATGATATGCTTGAGGCACCAAAGGTGGCCTGCACGGGCGAAATGTGGGATGGCGGCGGCGTAAGGGTAGAATTGAGCCTGAGCGACGGAACCCGGCGCGAAGCGATTTTCGACACGCATTGCCATTCGCTTGCAAAAAGCCGTGCGATTGGCGCGTTGTGGGCCGCCCACTCGCGTGGTTTCGAAACCGTCGGTTTTACGGGGGAAGTCTATGTCGAAGCAACGCAACAGGAAGAGTCATGACGGCCACACCGATCAGAGAACTTACCGACCGCGCACGCGAGATTTTCCGGCTTGTGGTCGAAGGCTATCTGGAAAGCGGGCATCCGGTGGGGTCCAAGTCGCTGGCCTCCGATGGCGGATTGAACCTGTCACCGGCTTCGATCCGTTCGGTGTTGGCAGAACTCGAAGCGCTCGGGCTGCTGGCGGCTCCGCACACAAGCGCCGGCCGGATGCCGACTGACGCGGGATTGCGCATTTTTGTCGATGGAATGATGCGGGTGGCGGAACCCACGGCGGACGAGCGCGCGCGGATCGAGGCTCGCCTTTCCGAAAGCGGGCCGGTCGAACAGGCGCTGCACCAGACCAGCGTGTTGCTGTCAGAACTCTCCGGTGCAGCCGGGATGGTGATGGTGCCTACCCGCGAACAGCGCCTTGCCCAGTTCAGCCTTGTAAGCCTGGGGCAGGACAGGGCTCTCGCTGTGCTGGTGGGAGAAGATGGAGGCGTCGAAAATCGCATTGTCGAGATCGATGCGAGCATGGCCGGTTCGCTGGAGGCAGCCAGCAATTACATTACATCACGCCTTCTTGGACGTACTCTGGCAGAAGCGGCTGCGGCCATGCGTTCCGAAATCGCAGCGGGCAAAACCCAACTAGACGATGCGAGCCGCAATCTTGTCGAACGCGGTCTTGCCGTGTGGAGCGAGGATGCCAACCAAAGACCGGTCCTGATTGTGCGCGGTGCAGCCAATTTGCTCGACGATGATGCTCTTAACGATATCGAGCGCGTCCGGTCGCTGCTCGAAGATCTTGAGGACAAGCAATCGGTTTCGGCGCTGTTGGAAAGCGCGCGGGAGGCGGATGCGACCCGGATATTCATTGGCAGCGAAAACCGGTTGTTCGGCCTTTCCGGGTCCTCTGTCATCGCCTCACCCTATCGTGATCGCGAAGGCAGGGTGGTCGGCGTGGTCGGTGTGATTGGCCCGACGCGCTTGAATTACGCGCGCGTGGTCCCCATGGTGGATCTCACAGCGCGATCGCTCGGTCGCTCTCTCGAGCGCGCTCCGGGGCGATCGCAGGGCAAACTCATTGCTTGAATGGAAATTCTGGAAAAATGAACGACAACGATAAGTCGCAGATGGATGCGGCAGCAGCAGAAGAAGAATTGAAGGGCGTACCCGAAGAGTTTCTGGACGACGGAAGCGAAGATGAAGGCGAGGGCGCTGATACCCTGTCCGAAGCGCTTGAGAACCTGCGCAACGATCTGGAAGCCGCAAAGCAGGACGTGCTTTACGCCAAGGCCGAAACGCAGAACGTGCGGCGGCGGCTTGAGAAGGACGTAGCCGATGCGCGCTCCTATGCCGCGACCGGCTTTGCTCGCGACATCCTTTCCGTGTGGGACAATCTTTCACGTGCCGTCGATGCGATCCCGGAATCGCTACGCGGAGACGACAAAATGAAGGGTCTGGTCATCGGGATCGAGGCGACCCAACGCGAGCTTGAGAAAGTGTTCGGCCAGCATGGCGTTACCCGCATCGCATCCATGGGTCTGCCGCTTGATCCCAACCAGCATCAGGCGATGATGGAAGTACCCAGCGCAGATCACGAAGCGGGTACTGTGGTTCAGGAAATGCAATCGGGCTGGATGATTAAGGATCGGCTTCTGCGGCCCGCCATGGTGGCCGTTTCAAAGAAGCCGGATTGAGCCTCAGAGCAGGTAGATCACCAGATATCTGACGCATAGAGCGACAAGAAGAACCGCCTGGAAATGGCGGTTCTTCACTATCATGGTGGCTGCCATCATCCCGATCAGCATCGCGGTCAGGCCCAGCGTCATCGGCGTAAAAACCGCCGCCCGAACTTCCTCGACAGAATAGAGGAAGGCCCATTGCGCGAAAACCAGAGCGATGAGGATGCCCATTACGGTCCGGCGGACCCGATAATAGTGGGTGTCGAGATCCTCGAACAATTCGGGCCGGGTCGGAAACACCAGTCGGGCTGCGAGATAATAGCTGGCGGCGAATATCATCACGCCCAGCAAGGCCGAAGGACTGACTGTGATCAGGCTCTGGATCGTCCAGGCGAACATCCAGAACGACAGAAGATCAAGCAATACGAAGGCGCCAAGAAGAGGCGTCAGCCAACCGAAACGGAAGCGGGTTCCATCAGCGTCGCTCTCGAATTCGTTTTCAAGCGTTCGCCCGAACCCTGCCAGCAACTCGACCAGTGAAAGACCGAGCACGAGGGCATAAAGAACGAAGATGAATTCGAAGTCGCTCACAGTGTTGCTCCCTCGAACCGGACAAGCACATCATAGGCGGACTTGTCCCCGACGCCGGGTATGCGCGCGCCATGACGCAGCCAGAAGCTGTGCTTCACAATTTCGGCCTGCTGCTCAATCCCGTAAGCAGACAGCGGCTGCCCAGGTTTGAGCGCATAATCATACCGGCAAAACGGATGGCGATGCAGAATCAGAAACCAATCACCCAGCGTCTGGGTCTGCCAGACATGGGTCAATTCGTGGATCAGCAGGCCCTGCCGTTCAATGTCAGCCAGTGAGAAGTCATCGCAGTAGGCAGAGCCATGAGGGTGGAAATGCAGGTGTCCACGCGGGGCCATGGTGATCCGTTTGGGCTGAAACGGAAACCACTTGCGGCGCTTCAGCTTGACCGCGCCATAATTGATCGCGTCACCAAAAACCGTCCGCGCAAGCTCGACTTCGCCCGGCGTCAGATGCCGCTCGCCACCCGCCGGACAAGCGGGGAGCGATGCGGTATCCTGAAAACCGGGCAAATCGTTCAGCGCTCTTCCCCTGCTGCGCGGATTTCAGCGTCAAAGATATGCTTGTTGCCACCCGAAACCGTCAACGTGACCTTGGTCGTCCCGCCGGGCTTCAGCTCGGGTGAGGGCTCCATCGCCATGACGTGGAGGTCGCTCGGCTTGAATTCGACCTTGGTGCCCTTTGTCACCGGGATCGGCAGCGCCTCCATCATCTGCACCTTGAAATCATATTCGCCATATTGGTGCATGACGGCGCTGGCCGCACCTTCGACTTCGACGCGGCCGAGCGAGAACGAACGGTCCCCGTCATAGGCGAAGTCGAAATAGATCGCCGCCGGATTGCCCTCTACCGGGGCAAGCACCATTCGCGCGTTTTCAATTGTCACGCCTTCGATCACGCCCTCAGGTGCAGTTTCGGCAACTTCCGCTTCGCCACCGCAAGCGGCCAGTGCCATCATCGAACCCCCGGCAAGTGCCAGCGCAAGCGCCTTCATCCTCGATCCCGTCATTCTTATATCCCTTTTTGAAAGCTGTCCCTGTTGTGGATGCGGCAAAAACTACGGTGTTCGAGTTCTTGTGCCAAGCAAAACCGCACCTATATCCGCCTCATATTCGAGCCGCCGAGCCGTCTTGCCGTTATCGGGAGACGCGAAGGCGCGGTGTCCAACAACATTCCAATGGATGGGAAGATAATGGGTAAAGTAATCGGTATCGACCTCGGCACCACCAACAGCTGCGTTGCCGTGATGGACGGCGGAAAGCCGAAAGTAATCGAAAATTCCGAGGGTGCGCGCACCACGCCTTCGATCGTCGCCTTCACCAAGGATGGTGAGCGCCTGATCGGGCAGCCGGCAAAGCGCCAGGCGGTGACCAACCCCGACAACACCTTGTTCGCGATCAAGCGCCTTATCGGCCGCCGCTTTGACGATCCCACCACCAAGAAGGATATGGACATCGTCCCCTACAACATCGTCAAGGGCAAGAATGGCGATGCATGGGTTTCCGCTGGCGGCGAGGAATATTCGCCTTCGCAGATTTCGGCTTTCATCCTGCAAAAGATGAAGGAAACCGCTGAGAGCTATCTTGGCGAAACCGTTGCCCAGGCAGTGATCACGGTTCCTGCTTACTTCAACGACGCACAGCGTCAGGCGACCAAGGATGCAGGGCAAATCGCCGGGCTTGAAGTGCTTCGCATCATCAACGAGCCGACTGCGGCTGCGCTCGCCTATGGCATGGACAAGGAAGACGGCAAGACCATCGCTGTCTATGACCTTGGCGGCGGCACCTTCGACGTCTCGATCCTCGAAATCGGGGACGGCGTGTTCGAAGTGAAGTCGACCAATGGCGACACTTTCCTCGGCGGTGAAGACTTCGACAACGCGATTGTCGAGCACCTTGCCGCTGCCTTCAAGAAGAAGGAAAACATGGACCTGAAGACCGACAAGCTCGCGCTTCAGCGTCTGAAGGAAGCTGCCGAAAAGGCGAAGATCGAGCTTTCGAGCTCGGCCACGACCGAAGTCAACCTGCCCTTCATCACCGCGCGTATGGAAGGCGGCAGCACCACTCCGTTGCACCTCGTCGAAACGATCACCCGTGCCGATCTCGAAAAGCTGGTCGGGGGTCTGATTGACCGCACGCTTGAGCCTTGCAAGAAGGCACTGGCCGATGCCGGTGTGACCAAGGACGAGATCGATGAAGTGATCCTTGTCGGCGGCATGACCCGCATGCCCAAGGTGCGCGAAGTGGTGGAGAAGTTCTTCGAAGCCAAGCCGCACACCGGCGTGAACCCCGATGAAGTCGTGGCGATGGGCGCCGCCATTCAGGCCGGCGTGCTTCAGGGCGACGTCAAGGACGTGCTGCTGCTTGACGTGACCCCGCTTTCGCTGGGCATCGAAACGCTTGGCGGCGTTTTCACCCGCATGATCGATCGCAACACCACGATCCCGACCAAGAAGACCCAGACCTACTCGACCGCCGAAGACAACCAGAACGCGGTTACGATCAAGGTCTTCCAGGGCGAGCGCGAGATGGCGGCGGACAACAAGCTGCTCGGCAATTTCGACCTTGTCGGAATTCCGCCCGCACCCCGCGGCGTGCCGCAGATCGAAGTCACCTTCGACATCGACGCCAACGGGATCGTCTCCGTGTCGGCCAAGGACAAGGGCACCGGCAAGGAACAGACCATCAAGATCCAGGCTTCAGGCGGTCTGTCCGATGCCGACATCGACCAGATGGTGCAGGATGCGGAAAAGTTCGCGGAAGAAGACAAGAAGCGCCGTGCCGCGGCAGAGGCCCGCAATCAGGCCGACAGCCTTGTCCATGCGACCGAAAAGCAGCTTGAGGAAAATGGCGACAAGATCGACGCCGACACCAAGTCTGCCGTCGAAGCCGCGATTGCTGCGACCAAGACCGCGCTTGAAGGTGGCGACGCCGACGACATCAACGCCAAGGCTCAGGAGCTGACGCAGGCGGCGATGAAGATGGGCGAGCAGATCTACAAGCAGGATCAGGAAGCTGGTGCTGCCGGTGATGATGCCGGGGCCGAAGCTGCCGCTGAAGACACTTCCGACGAAGAAGTTGTCGATGCGGAGTTCTCCGAAGTCGACGAAGACAAAAAGGGCTAAGCGATTAACCCTCTAAACCCCCTTGCTCTGCCCGCCGCGCGCGGGCCGGGCGAGGGCGGTTGAAAGGCACGATAATGGCTACCCAGACCGACTATTATTCCACTCTCGAAGTATCGCGTGATGCCGATGGCGCGACGATCAAGAGCGCCTATCGCAAGCTTGCGATGAAATGGCACCCGGATCGCAACCCCGGTGACGCTCAGGCAGAGGCCAAGTTCAAGGCATTGGGCGAGGCCTATGAATGCCTGAAAGACCCGCAAAAGCGCGCGGCCTATGATCGTTATGGCCATGATGCCTTTACACAGGGCATGAACGGCGGCGGAGGCGGCTTTGGCGGCGGTTTCGGCGGTCGCGGCCAATCCGATTTCGCGGATATTGGCGACATTTTCGAAACCATCTTTGGCAGCGCCTTTGGCGGCGGGATGGGCGGTGGTCGCCAGCAACAGCGGCGCGGGGCGGACTTGAGGTTCGACATGCATGTGACGCTGGACGAGGCGTTCCACGGCAAATCGACCGAAATCGAAATCGAGGTTTCGACCGCTTGCGACAGCTGCGACGGCTCGGGCGCGTCCCCCGGCACGGCTGAGCGGGCCTGCAACCTGTGCCACGGACACGGGACCGTGCGCGCGAAGCAGGGCCTGTTCGTGGTCGAGCGGCCATGCCCCACCTGTGGCGGGCGCGGTCAGATGATTGAAGACCCCTGCGGCGATTGTCGCGGCGAAGGCCGGGTCGACAGGATTCAGAAACTGGCGGTGGAAATTCCTCCCGGAGTGGACACCGGCACGCGCATCCGCCTGTCTGGCAAGGGCGAGGCGGGCCAGCGCGGCGCGCCTCCGGGTGACCTATACATCTTCGTCCATGTTAAACCGCACCCGCTGTTCGAACGCGAAGGAACGACTCTGGCAACAAGGGTTCCGGTAAGCTTCACCACCGCCGCACTGGGCGGCAGCGTGGACATTCCCGATCTCGACGGCAGCACCAATTCGGTCGACATTCCGGCGGGGATCCAGTCCGGCAAGCAACTGAGAGTGCGCGGGGCAGGCATGCCCGTGCTTCAAGGGCGCGGACGCGGTGACATGGTGGTCGAGATCATGGTCGAAACCCCAACCAAGCTCAGCCGCAAGCAGAAGGAAATTCTCGAGGCTTTCCGCGAAACGGAAACCGGCGACGAATGCCCCGAGAGCAAGGGGTTCTTCTCAAAGCTCAAGGATGCCTTCGGAGCCTGAGGCTCGACACATTTGGACTGCGGGCGTAGTCAGGTACTGAGATTTCGGGAGAGAGCCATGATCCACGCCCGCCGCATTGCCTCAAGCTTGGCCGCTGCCACGCTGCTTGCGACACCTGCCATTGCCCAGCGCAATTTCGACAATGTCGAGATAAAGACCGAGGAGATTGCTCCGGGTGTCGCCGTGCTGTTCGGCGCCGGGGGCAATATCGGCGTGAGCCATGGCGAGGACGCGACGCTGATCATCGACGATCAGTTTGCTCCGCTTTCCGAAAAGATCGAGCGTGCGATTGCCAACCTTGGCGCGACGCCGGTGAAGTATGTCGTGAACACGCATTGGCATTTCGATCACACCGGCGGGAACGAGAATTTCGGCAAAACCGGCGCGACGATCTTCGCGCACGACAATGTCAGGGTGCGGATGGAGGCCGGAGGAGAGGCAGCCGGCAACAGCACACCACCTGCGCCACCCGAAGCCTTGCCCGTCGTCACATATGCGCAAGGCCTGCGGTTTCACCTGAACGGCGACACGATCAATCTGATGTTCCTGGGCGGCGGCCACACCGACGGCGACAGCGTGGTGTTCTGGGATGAGGACAATATCGTCCACATGGGCGATCTTTACTTCAAGATCCCGGGCTATCCCTTCATCGATGTAGGTTCGGGCGGTAGTGTCTACTCTGCGATGCGATCACTCGATATCGTGATCGCGATGATCGATGATGAAACCAAGGTCATTCCCGGCCACGGTCCGATGTCGAACAAGGCCGAACTGGTGGCCTATCGCGAGATGATCGGGAAGGCTGTTTCGCGGGTCGAAGAACTGCGCGCGCAAGGCATGACGCTGGAACAGGCGGTAGCGGCCAAGCCGCTCGCCGATTTCAATCGCGGGGAGGGCTTCATCGGCCCCGATGCCTTCGTGACTGCAATCTGGAACAGCGCAGCAATCGCCGACTAGACGAATTTCTGCTCCACTTCGCTGCGGATGGTTTCGATCAGGCCCATCCCGCAGCGGCCCGCTTCGGCTTCTTCGTCCAGAATGGCGAGGAAAGCCTCATGCTTGGTCCGGCGCAGCATTTCTCCCGGAATTCCGCCTTCCACGGTGGAGGCGACAAGGTCGATCATCCGCTCCGCGCCGTGCAGGCGCCCCCAAAGGTAGTCGTTCTCGCGATAGGCGCGGCTGAAGAACGCGCCGAAATTGTAGAACTCGATTCCGCGCAAGGTAGCCTGCGTTCCCCCTTCGCGGATCGACAGCGCGTCCTCGGGCGATATCCGGTCGATCTTGACCGGATTGTATTCCACCAAACCTTCCGACCGGGTCAACGGCAGGGTGGCTACGTCATAGAACGGGAAGCCGAGATAGGTCAGCAGCATCCGCCGCTTCAGATTGCGTGGCATTTCGGCCAGCGCATCGGCAAGCATCCGCTCGGCTTCGAGATCCTGTTCCGGCAGCAGCCGCCGCTCAGCGAGGAAATCGAGCACTTGGCCGGGTTCCTCTAGCACTCGGCGGGCAAGTGCCCGGAATCCATCCCCGAGCTTTGCGCCCAGGATCGCGTTGTCATCGGCCCTGCGATAGAGCGCGAGAATTTCGTAAATGCGCCCACGCGCCACATCGAGCGCATCGTCGGGAATCTCCGGATCGATTTCCCAATCGCGGGACAATCGCCGGGCGAGCAATTGCAGACGGCGCACCCGAAATCCGATGTCATGCGCGCGGAAGAATCCGATCGCCGCCGTGTTCGCGCCCCCGTTTTCGTCCGTCAGGGTAGTCAGCCCCCGGTGCTCCAACTCGTGCCGCAGCGCGTTGGCGATGGGTGCGCAATCGGCGAGGGCAAGTTCCGGAGCAGCCGCATGGGTAAGCTGCGCCAAGCGATCGATGATCGCGCTGTATTTGGTCTGGGCATAGGCTCCAAAGGCGTAGCCCGCTCGCTGGGCAGCGGCATTTTGCGCTTTCGCGCGCCAGTTCGCGAGGCGCTTAGGCGTCGGGCTGTCGAGAAAGAATGTGTGCCCGAACAGCTTTTCGACTGCGCGATCAATCTCCGGTCGCAACTCCATGACGATGCGCTTCAGGCTCGCCGCGTCCTTTGAGCGCTGCTCAATCCGCTCAAGGTCGTCCCTGATCGGTTGTTCGCGTGGGATAGTGGAAAGCGAGCCGAAGATCGTGCCGAACCAGCCAACCGGTCGGGATGCGGCTTCGTCGCTTTCGTTCCGGCGGATCGGGCGGGGTTCGATGTAGACGAACCTGCGATCGACCTCGCGCTGGGAAGTTCGCACTTCGATTGCTGAAAGCGCCGCGCCGAACGGTGCGTTGACCAGCACTGATCCGTCAATCAGCGCGACGCTTTCGACCGTGCCCTTGCGAACATGGCCGGGCATGATCCTTGCCAGGAAATCGCCGCGGCTTTCCCAATGGTGCCCCGCTTGTGCGGCAAGTCTGTCGATCTCGTCGATAACGAGCGGGGGAAATGCACCGGGAAAGCTCGCGGTGGAACGCGCAGCCAGTACCAGTTCGAGTGGATCGGCAATACCGGCACCGGCATCAGCAGGCGTTATGCCGCGAAAATCAATTGGCATCCGGTGTTCAGTCTCCTCAACCACCGAAGGGGAATTGAGCCGAAGCATTTCGGGATGGCCGCGAAAATCGGTCGCAGTGACGAACAGGTCTATCGGGTGAAGCGGCGGCAGCAGCGGCTTGCCTGCCGGCGTGTCAGCCATGCTTTCCAGCGCTTCGTAGAGCATCTCTGAAAAGCGTGATCCCGAAAATGGCGGATTGAACCAGCGCCCGCGCACCAGATTGGAAACCTTGGTGCGAACTTCATGCCGGGTTTCTGGCGATACGCTTTCGGTCACCGCGTTGCCGGGCCGCGACAGGAACCATTCGGCAATCGGTTGTGCCCAGAATTTGGCATAGCGCCAGACTGGCTGCGCCTCCGGGTCCATCAACTCGCTGACATCGGCGTTTTCCAGCCAGAGGTCAGTCAAAGGTTCGAGGCTGTGCCCGGAATGGATCGCTTGAGCCAGAAACACCGCGTTGATCCCGCCGGCGCTTGCTCCCGTCAATATGTCGGGCAGCACCCGTAGGCGCAGGTGGCTGGTCTTCTCAATCTCCTCAAGGAAATCGCGATAGACCCCTGTCACCCCAACCAGCCTTTCGCCACCGGGGCAGTGAAATGCCCTGCTGGCGCGGGCAAGGTGCCATATCTCTTTGGTGACACCATGCATGTACACCGCGAGGCTGACCCCGCCGTAGCATACCAGTGCAAGTCTGAGTTCCTTTTGGCGCATGATGCTGATCCTACTGTGCAAGTCTCCCAATATGCAATTGCGTTCAACATTTGTTCTGGTTACATCTCGCGCCGATGGCAAAGGTAAAAAAGCGTTTTGTATGCGCCAATTGCGGCAGCGTATCACCCCGTTGGCAAGGCCAATGCGGCGATTGCGGTGAATGGAACACACTGACCGAAGATGTTCCGGCGACCGTGTTTTCGCAGAAGCATGACCTGTCCAGCGGAGGGCGGGCGCTGCAATTTGTGCCGCTCAACCGCCCGGCGGAATTGCCCGTGCGCAAATCCACCGGGCTCGCCGAATTCGACCGAGCGCTGGGCGGCGGGATAGTTCCGGGTTCGGCAATCCTGATGGGCGGCGATCCGGGTATCGGCAAATCGACGTTGCTGCTGCAGACCGCTGCCACGATTGCGCGCGGCGGGAATGATGTCGTCTATGTCAGCGGGGAAGAGGCCGCAGGTCAGGTGCGGTTGCGGGCCAAGCGGCTTGGAGTGGCTGACGCTCCGATCCGTCTCGCTTCGGAGACTTCGGTCCGCGATATCCTCACGACGCTGGGGCAGGGCGAACCGCCCGCTTTGTTGGTGATCGATTCGATCCAGACCATGCATTCGGACACGATCGAAGGGGCGCCGGGAACGGTCAGCCAGGTGCGAGGATGTGCGCTTGAGCTTATCCGATACGCCAAATCCAGCGGCTGCGCTCTTGTCCTCGTCGGCCATGTGACGAAGGACGGCAACATCGCCGGGCCGCGGGTGCTGGAACACATGGTTGATGTGGTGATGAGCTTCGAAGGGGAGCGCAGCCACCAGTATCGCATCCTGCGCGCGCTCAAGAACCGGTTTGGCGCTGTCGATGAAATCGGCGTGTTCTCGATGGCGAGCGAAGGGCTTGAGGAAGTATCGAACCCTTCGATGCTGTTCCTTTCCGGGCGTGATCAACCGCTGGCCGGGAGCGCGGTGTTCCCGGCGCTGGAAGGCACGAGGCCGGTTCTGGTTGAGATACAGGCTTTGATCGTCCGCTTGCAGTCGGGGGCGACCCCTCGCCGGGCGGTGGTTGGCTGGGATAATGGGCGGCTTGCCATGCTGCTGGCCGTGCTGGAATCGCGGTGCGGGCTGAACTTTTCTTCCGCCGAGGTCTATCTCAACATCGCGGGCGGCTATCGCCTGTCCGATCCAGCCGCAGATCTCGCGGTTGCTGCTGCATTGGTTTCAGCCCTCGCGGATCGCGCCTTGCCCGACAAGTCAGTCTGGTTCGGCGAGATTTCACTAGCCGGAGAGGTCAGGCCGGTGGCGCATTCGCAATTGCGGCTGCGGGAAGCCGCGAAACTGGGATTCGCGCAAGGATACGGCCCGTCAGACACCCGTTCATCCGATGCAGGAGGCGGCTCGTCGACGCTGACTTACCGTGCGGTGAACCAGCTCGCCAACCTCGTTGACCGAGTGATGGGCACGCAATAAGCCCCTGTTCCCATGACGGGTTTCGACATCATCGTGCTGTTCATCGTCTCGGTCGCCGCGATCGGCGGGTTCTTGCGCGGCCTGGTGCAAGAGGTGCTTAGCCTTGCGGCATGGATCCTCGCGGCATTTTCGATCTACTATCTGCACGGCCCGCTGACGGAATTCCTGCGCGATTACTATGATGCCGATCCCGCCACTTCCGTCCTCTCTTTCGCGATCTTGCTGTTGATCCCCTATGCCGCGATGAAGGTCATCGCGGGCAATGTGGGCGAGGCTTCGCGCGGCTCGATCCTTGGCCCGATTGACCGTGTCCTCGGCTTTGGGTTCGGGGCAATCAAGGGCGCGATGATCGTGGTCTTTGCATTCTCGGTGCTCGTCCTCGGGTTTGATACCGTTTGGGGTTACAAAGGCCGCCCGGACTGGATCACGCTGGCGCGCACCTACCCCGCAGCCGATGCGTTCTCTCGCGAACTGGTTCAGATGATTGCGGAGCGCCGCGAGCGTTTGCTTCGTGAGGAAGAAGCGCGAAACGAAGCGGGCGAGTGATGCCCGAGGCCGCAAGTGGAAACGCAGCAAAGCTCTACACCCCCAGCGTCCTTGCGCTTTCGGTGGAGCTTGCAGCCTACCCGTTAGACATTGATTTCCCGGCTAAGGGCTATGCCAAATCGCGTACTTGCGGCAGCGAAGTGCGTGTCGGCCTTGAAATCGATGACGCCGGGGCGGTCCGGCGGATCGGAATGGCGGTGGCTGCGTGCGCCGTGGGTCAGGCAAGCGCAGCGCTGTTCGCCGCGGATGCGAAAGGCCGCAGGGCTAAGGAAATCAAAGACCAGATGGGCGCAATGGAGCGCTGGATCGCAGGCGAGGGACCTGCCCCGGCGCTGCCCCGGCTGGAATTGATCGAACCCGCTCGCGCCTATCCGGCCCGGCATGAGGCAATCCTCTTGCCGTGGAGAGCGGCGCTCGATGCGCTTTCCCAAGCCGGGAACAGCGGCTAGGACTGCAGGTTCTTGCTTGCATAAGTCCGGGCAACACGGACGCGAAAACGGGGATATTCGCCAGATGGCAGAAGCACAAAGCGAAGCAGCGGCGCTGGCCGACCGGGAACCGACCGCCAAGGAAATCCGCCTTGTCGTCGGCGCATCCAGCGCTGGAACGGTGTTCGAGTGGTACGATTTCTTCATCTACGGCACGCTCGCCTACATCCTGAAGGACGCGTTTTACGACGTCGATGATCCGACGCTGGGTCTGCTGCTGGTCTGGTCGACCTTTGCCGTAGGCTTTGCTTTCCGGCCTATCGGTGCGATCCTGTTCGGCTTTCTGGGTGACAAGCTTGGGCGCAAATATACCTTCCTCGTCACGGTGACGCTGATGGGCATTGCCACCGCAGGCGTTGGTTTCATTCCCACGGTCGACACCATCGGGGTTGCAGCGCCGATCATCGTGATCATCCTGCGCGTGCTTCAGGGGCTTGCGCTGGGCGGTGAATATGGCGGCGCGGCGATTTATGTCGCGGAACATTCCCCGCCGGACAAGCGCGGTTATTACACCAGCTACATCCAGGCGAGCGTGGCGGGCGGTTTTGTCCTCTCGATCATCGTGGTGCTGGCTTGCCGGTTCTTGATCCCGGCAGAGGATTTCGAGGCATGGGGCTGGCGCGTGCCGTTCCTGCTGTCGATCATCCTGTTGGCGATTTCGCTTTGGATGCGATTGATGTTGTCTGAAAGCCCGGTGTTCCAGGCGATGAAGGAAGCCGGGGAAACCTCGGGCAATCCCTTTGTCGAAAGCTTCACCTACCCCGGCAACAAGAAGCGCATTTTCGTCGCGCTGTTCGGTGTCACCGGCATTCTGACGACGATCTGGTACACCGCGTTCTTCTCCGGAATGAGCTTCCTGCGCGGGCCGATGCATGTCGAAGACCTGACGGTGGAACTGATCCTGCTGATCTCTGGCGGCATTGCCATGTCATTCTACATCCTGATCGGGAAATGGTCAGACAAGGTGGGTCGCAAACTGCCGATCATTATCGGAGCGCTGGCGACGCTCGTGCTGCTTTTCCCCGCTTTCTGGGGGCTGGGAAGCCTCGCCAACCCGGCTTTGGCCGAGGCGGCAGAGCGCACGCCTATCACCGTAAGTGGCCCGGAATGCGTGACTGATCCTTTTGCCGAGCTCTTCGACCGCGATCAGACCGACTGCGGCAAGATTCTCGGCACGCTTACAGCGTCCGGCGTTACCTATACACTCACGCCGGGTGAGGAATTGACGCTTTCGGCAGCAGGAAATCCGATCGCGATTGATCCCGCGTGGTTCGAAAGTGGCACCGCCCGCACTCAGGGCATCCATGCCGCGCTCAGCGAGTTCGGGTTCGACTTTTCCAAGCAGGAACCGAGCCTCGGCAATATCGCCGGGATTATCGGGATCTTGCTGGGTCTCGGAATGCTTTCTGCGCTGACTTACGGTTCCGTTGCGGCGCTGCTCTCCGAGATGTTCCCGCCCAAGATCCGGTATTCGTCAATGTCGATCCCGTATCACATCGGTGCAGGATATCTCGGCGGGTTCCTGCCGCTAATCGCCGGGGTCATCGTGGCGAGCACCGGGGATATCTATTCAGGACTGTGGTACACTTGGGGCGTTGTCGCCTTTGGCGTGCTGGTCGCATGGTGGGGTATCCCTAGTGGCCCGCCGAGGGATTTTTCGGACGAGGAAATCTGAGTTTGAACGCGCGCCAATTGGCCGGATTGCTGGTGCTGGGGGCGGCGCTGCTGGGCGCGGCTCCCGCCGTTGCTCAAGACCGGCCACCTCCTTTGGAAATTCCAGAAGAGATGCTGGCGGATTACCGCCAGTATTGCGGCGATGGCATCCCAAGTTTCGCTATCGATGTCGGCGATCCGCTTGAGAATTTACGCACCAGTTTCGACACAAACGGCCAGTTTGCCGTCACGACGGTTTGCGTCGATGAATTCAAGTTCGGCCTGGCGTATGAAATCCGGTCTGTGTCCGAAGCACTGACCTTCCTTGCCCTGCGCGAAGCTGAACCAGTCTGGTCAGTGGCCGAGGCCAAATGGGGAAGCGACCTCGGGAAATTGCGCGCCGATCTTCGTAATGCAGCCCTTTCGGGTGAAAGCGAAACAGCCTTTAGGCAAATCACCAGCGGCCAGACTGACAAGGTCAGGGGCGCAGCTTATGAACTCGCCAAGATCGGTTATTTCGAAGAGGCCCTTGGATTGCTGGAGGCAGAGGCAGCTCGCCTCGGCACCGAACGGATGCTGCTGCGCAGAAGGCTGGATTTCGAAAGAGTGCTGGTCGCATTGGCAAGCGCGACAATCATCTCTCACGCATCCGGGGATGCGGAAGCAGCGGCACAGCTCGGGGCTTTCATCGCGGCCACTCCCGATACCAACCAACACTTGCTGAATGCGAAGATAAACAGGGCCGCGTTTCTGGCTGAATCGGGCCAGTATCGCGAAGCTGTGGAATTGCTGGAACCCGCCTATCGCGAATTTCGCGCCTTTCAGGAGGATGCCCGCAATTACAAGATCAGCGGCAGCGACCGCGAATTTGCGTGGATTCTAGCCTGTGCGCATTTGGGTCTGGGCAGGACGCTTGATGCGCAGCCATACCTTGAGATTGTCAATTCGGCTGAGGAAACGCCGAAGGATCAATATTTGCCTCAGACCAAGCCAAGTTCGGTGATCAAGCTTCGATTGGCAGCCTGTACGAATGATCAAGCGGAGTATTTCAAGATCCTCTACAGCGGGTCATTCGCTCGCCTGACAGGAATATGGTCCGAAGTGCAGGCGCCCCATCCCTCGCTCGAATTTCACTTCCGCCCGGAATGGGAGTTACCCGAGGATATTCGCGAACGCTATCTGGCGACCTATCGTATCCTCCCCGACAGCTACGCTGATGCGCTCGCCGGGTGGAAGAACACTGCTGCAACCGGCGAGTGAGTGCTCTAAGGCTAATTTGATGCACGAAACCTCGGCCCCGCCTGCAAGCCTGCGTTTGACGGTCAACCCTGACGCGTTGGGTGCAAACTGGCGTGCGCTCGATGCGATGTCGGGTGCGGCGAGGGCTGGTGCGGCAGTGAAGGCGGATTGTTACGGCCTTGGCGCCGACAAATGCGTGCCGATCCTGCGTCATGCCGGGTGCGACCAGTTTTTCGTGGCGCACTGGAGCGAAGTTGCGGCGGTCATGCGGCATGTCTCGCCAGAGAAGATTGCGGTGCTGCACGGGCCGCTGCGCGATGCGGATGCCGACTACGCGATGGCAACGGGCGTGGTCCCGGTGATTAATTCGCTTGATCAGGCGCGACGCTGGAATGCTCGGGGTGGAGGGCGTTGCCATCTGATGATCGACACCGGGATCAACCGGCTCGGCGTGTCACCGGATCAACTGTCGGACCCGGTAATCCAGTCGCTTAGCATCGACACGCTCTTGAGCCATCTTGCGAGCGCCGACGAAGACAGCACGATGAATGCCCGGCAGCTTGAAGCGTTCCGCGCCTGCCTGCTTTTGGTGCAGCACAAGAGCGCAAGCCTCGCCAACAGTGCCGGGATCGCCCTCGGCCCCGATTACGCTTTCGACCTGACTCGCCCCGGCCTAGCGCTTTATGGCGGCATTCCGCGACCGGAACTGGGAGATGTCATCAGGCAGGTCGCCTTTATCGAAGCGGCCATCATCCAGACGCGCACTATCGGCCAGGGTGAAAGCGTGGGCTACAATTGCACCTTCACCGCGGATCGTGAGATGCGGGTGGCAACGGTGTCCATCGGCTATGCCGACGGTTTTCTGCGCGCTCGCGGGCCTGGCGGATTGCTGCGGCATGAGGGGCGCAAACTGCCTATCCTCGGCAAGGTTTCGATGGACATGATTGTCGTCGATCTCGCCAATGCGCCGGGATTGGAAGAGGGGGACTGGCTCGAGGTTCCGTTCAATCTGCCTGATGTTGCGCGGCAAAGCTCTGTTTCACAATATGAATTGCTCACCACAATCGGACGCCGCCTGCGTCACTGATTGCGGCTGCGAACAAAATTGCCCCCGTTATTGCGCTGCACATTGTGCAAGTGCTAAAAGGCAAGAAAAGTCGCATCGGGACAAAACATGGCACGCAAATCATCCGAAACCGCCGGGGACGTATCGAGCGATACGATCATCATCAAGAAGTACGCCAATCGGCGGCTCTACAACACGGCCTCGTCCAGTTACATTACGCTGGAAGACCTCGCCAAGATGGTGCGCGAGAATGTCGAATTCGTAGTCTACGATGCAAAATCGGGCGACGACATCACCCATTCGATCCTGACCCAGATCATCATGGATGAAGAGGCGAACGGAGGGCAGATGCTCCCGGTGAGCTTCCTGCGCCAACTGATCGGCATGTACGGCAATTCGATGCAGGCGCTTATGCCAAGCTATCTTGAAGCAAGCATGGCGAATTTCCGCGAAAACCAGTCGAAAATTCGCGAAGCCTTTGAAAAGGGCCTGTCGAACAATCCGCTTGCCGCAATCCATGAAACCAACATGGCGATGATGCGCGCTGCGGCGGAAACATTCATGCCGGGTGCGTCCTCTAAGCGTTCCGCACCGCCGCCGCGTGAGACTTCGAATGACGATATTGCCGCCCTGCGCGAACAGATGGCAGCAATGCAAAAGAAGCTGGACGATCTGAGCAAATAGCGCCACTTGCGCCTGCATCAGATCAAGCCCCAAAGCAGGAACTACCCGTGTCAAACATTCGCCACGCGCTCAACGTGAAGCGCGAAGACGATTTCGCCAAGTGGTATCAGGAAGTCATCGCTGCAGCCGACCTCGCCGAGGAATCGGGCGTGCGCGGGTGCATGGTGATCAAGCCGTGGGGCTACGGCATCTGGGAGCGCGTGCAGCGCCTGATGGATGACCGGATCAAGGCCGCCGGTGTTTCCAACGCCTATTTCCCGCTGTTCATCCCGCTCGCCAATTTCGAGCGCGAGGCCGCGCATGTCGAAGGCTTTGCCAAGGAGATGGCGGTTGTCACCCACCACCGTCTGATCGCAGACGGGAAGGGCGGTTTGATCCCCGATCCCGAGGCGAAGCTGGAAGAGCCGCTGGTTGTCCGCCCGACTTCAGAAACGATCATCGGCGATGCCATGGCGCGCTGGGTACAGAGCTGGCGCGACCTGCCGCTGATGCTCAACCAGTGGGCCAATGTCGTGCGCTGGGAAATGCGCACCCGGATGTTCCTGCGCACCAGTGAATTCCTTTGGCAGGAAGGGCACACCGCCCACGCCACGCGCGAGGAGGCACTGGAGGAAACGCACCGCGCGCTGGAAATGTATCGCGCCTGTGTCGAAGAAGACCTCGCCATGCCCGTGATCGCGGGTGAAAAGCCTGAGAACGAGCGGTTCCCCGGCGCGGACGAAACATGGTCAATCGAAGCGATGATGCAGGACGGCAAGGCGCTTCAGGCCGGAACGTCGCACTATCTCGGCACCAATTTCGCGAAAGCTGCGGGCATCCAGTATCAGGACAGCGAAGGCACCCAGCAATATTGCCACACGACCAGCTGGGGCACTTCGACCCGCATGATCGGCGGCGTAGTGATGACGCATGGCGATGATGACGGCCTGCGCGTCCCGCCCCGCATTGCTCCGCACCAGATCGTGATCCTGCCGATGCTGCGCGACAAGCCTGAAGACGATGCCGTTATCGCCTATTGCGAGGAATTGCGCGCCGCTCTGGCCGATCAATGGAGCATGGGCGAAAAGCTGCGCGTTCTGTTCGACAAGACCCCCGGCAAGGCAACCGCCAAGCGGTGGGACTGGGTTCGCAAGGGCGCGCCTGTCATCATCGAGGTCGGCCCGCGCGACATGGAAGAAGGCAAGGTCGCCATGCTGCGCCGCGATCGCCTGTGGAATGCCGACAATGGCAAGCCCAACATGCACTTCACCCCGCGTGACGAATTCGTGGCTGCTGCCGCTGCGCTGCTGGAGGAAATCCAGACCGGGCTGTTCGAAGAGGCCCGCGCACGGCGCGATGCCAATATCACACGCGGTCTGACGCAGTGGAGCGAAGTCACCGATTTCTTCGCCTCCAATGGCAAGTATCCGGGCTGGGTCGAAGTGCAGTGGGCCAAGCCCACCGGCGATGCGTTGGAAAAGGTGGTGGAGCAGCTCAAGGGCGAAAAGCTTACCATCCGCAACGTGCCGCGTGATGGTGAGCCTGCGGATGGAACCTGCATCTTCACCGGCGCACCTGCGGTGGAGCGCATATTGGTGGCTCGCGCCTATTGATCTACCTGTCGCTCCCTGCGACATCGGGGCATGATCAAACGCATTGCGCTGCTTGCAGCTTTCATCTCCGCCCCGCTTGCCGCTCAGGACAAGGGGGCGACCGATCCCGGCCCTGAGGTTTCCGAGGAGCGCCTGCGCGCCGACATGGACACCATCGTCGGGTTTGGCACACGCCACACACTTTCGACCCAGAGCGATCCGGATCGCGGCATCGGCGCGGCGGTTGACTGGGCGCTGGCGGAATTCAGGCGGATCGGGGCCAGGTGCGGGGACTGCCTCGAAGTGCTTCCTGTGGGCCGCGTTGTCGAAGCCGACGGACGCCGCATTCCCGCGCCTACATTGGTACGCAATGCAATCGCGATCCAGCGCGGAACCGAGCGCCCCGATGAAGTCATCATCGTGCAGGCGCATTACGACAGCCGCGTCAGCGATGTGATGAACGGAGTGGACGACGCGCCCGGAGCGAATGACGATGGATCGGGCAGCGTCATGGTGCTTGAGGCGGCGCGCATCCTGTCGCAGCGGCAATACCCCTCCACCATTATCTACGCCCTGCTTTCGGGCGAGGAGCAGGGGCTGATCGGCGCAGGTCTGCTGGCCGATTGGGTGGGCGAACAGGGCATGACGGTGAAGGCCGTGCTCAACAACGACATGATCGGCAATTCGTGCGGATCGGATGGTTTCTGCGATGCGGAGCATGTGCGCGTCTTTTCCGAGGGGCTGCGTGCCGACTCCACCGAAAGGCTTCGCGCGCAGCAGCGCCGTTTTGGCGGGGAGAACGATTCCCCGGGCCGCAACCTCTCGCGCTGGCTTGCCGATCTAGCCGCGCAATATCCCGACGGTATGCAGGTGCGGCAAATCTGGCGGACAGACCGCATGGGGCGGGGCGGGGACCAGATCCCCTTCCTTGATCGCGGATACCCGGCGGTGCGCGTCACCGTTGCGGTCGAAGATTACGAGCATCAGCATCAGGACCTGCGGACCGAGGACGGGGTCAAATACGGCGACACGGTGGACGAGCTTGATTTCGACTACCTCACCCGGCCAGCGCGCTGAACGTGCGCGCGCTGCACCATCTGGCGATGGCGCCGATGCCGCCACGCGTGACTGCGGATGCGGCGGTGCGGCTGGATACTGAAGTGAAGTGGGCCGAAGTGCCGGGTGCCGACAGTTATGATCTTTTCGTGCGCCGCACAGATGAAGGATACTGGCGCAGCGAACTTCCCGAAGGCACGCGGGGGGAACGCTGGGAAGGGATCAAACTGGCCGACCCGGCGGACGGCATGCTGACCGATGTCATCCCCCTTCGCGGCGACGATTGGCTGTTCGGCGTCTCGGCCTGCGCTGGCGATTACTGCTCACCTGTATCCAGCGCGGTCCCCGGCGGGGCGTTCGAACCGGTGGAGCAGCCGGAGTAATTACTTTCACGCTAGCGGTTGAAGGGGTAGGGGATCAGCAATGCCAAAATCCCCCAAACTTCCGCAGGGCTTGCCGTCGAAGCAACAGGTCCTCGATTTCATCCAGTCCAGTGAGATCCCCGCTGGCAAGCGCGAGATCGCGCGTGCGTTCGGCCTGAAAGCGCAGGAAAAGATCGCGCTCAAGGCGCTGCTCAAGAACATGGCCGAAGAAGGGTTGATCGACGGCAAGAAAACCGCGTTTCACCGCATGGGAGGGCTGCCCAAGGTCACCGTCCTGCGCGTCGTCGATATCGAGGATGGCGAACCGATTGCCGAGCCCGACAACTGGTCCCCCGATGCGCCGGGAAAGCCGCCGCGCCTGACCGTGCGCGAGTTGAAAGGCAAGGGCGGAAAACGCGCCCCGGCGCTCAAGCGCGGCGACCGCATCCTTTCCCGCACCGAGGAAACGCAGAGCGGATGGGTCGCTTATCCGATGAAGAAACTGCCCGCCCGTACCGAAGGCCTGATGGGGGTTGTTGAGATTGACGGATCGGGCAAGGCATGGCTCGCCCCGGTGGACAAACGGGTGCGCAATTCCTCCCCGATCAGCGACCTGATGGGCGCGGAGGAAGGGCAACTTGTGCTGGCCGAACGCACTGGCCGCTCCGAACGCTCGGGCGTCAAGGTTGTCGAGGTGGTGGGCGATCCGCTTGCTCCAAAGAGCTTCAGCCTGATTGCGATTGCCAAGCACGGCATTCCTCATGTCTTTTCCGATGCGGTGCACGAAGAAGCCGTAGCGGCGGTGCGGCTCAAGCTGTCGCAGGACAAGCGCGAGGATCTGCGGAGCCTTCCCATCGTCGCCATCGACCCTGCCGACGCGCGCGATCACGATGATGCGATCTGGGCGGAGCCCGATGGCAAGGGCGGCTATAAGGCCGTCGTCGCGATTGCCGATGTCTCATTCTACGTGCGCCCCGGCTCCGCGCTGGACCGGGAGGCGAGGAAGCGCGGCAATTCGGTCTATTTCCCCGATCGCGTCGTGCCGATGCTGCCCGAGGTGCTGTCTGCCGATGTCTGCTCCTTGCGCGAAGGCGAGGACCGCGCGGCGATGGTGTGCCACCTGCATATCGACGCCGCAGGGCAGGTCGAGAACCGCGGCTTCACCCGCGCCATCGTGCGCATTCATCACAATATTGCCTATGAGGATGCTCAGGCTGCGGTGGATGCGGGCGATGCTCCCGAACACCTGACCAATCTGTGGGGCGCATGGAAGCTGCTGGCCGAAGCGCGTGCCAAGCGTGATCCGTTGGAACTGGAACTGCCCGAGCGCCGCGTCGTGCTGAACGAGGAAGGGCAGATTGCCGAGATCGCCGTTCGCGAACGGCTCGATGCGCACCGCGTGGTCGAAGATTTCATGATCGCCGCCAATGTCGCCGCCGCTCGTGCGCTGGAGGCAAAGACCCACCCCGTTGTCTATCGCGTCCACGAACCGCCGAGCCGGGAAAAGCTGATCGCGCTGCGCGATTACATGGCGACGCTGGGAAAGAAGCTGGCGCTGGGTCAGGTCGTGACTCCCGGCCTGTTCAACCGCATGCTGAAAGACATCACCGACGAAGCGGAAAAGGCGCAAGTGATGGAAGCGGTGCTGCGCAGCCAGACGCAGGCCTATTATGGGCCGGCCAATGCGGGGCATTTCGGCTTGTCGCTGGGCTCCTATGCCCACTTCACATCGCCCATCCGCCGCTATGCCGATTTGCTGGTGCACCGCGCGCTGGTCGATGCTTACAAGCTCGAACAGCCCAAGCCGCCGGGTTCGCTGCCCGATACGACCGGGTTGTCGGACAAGGACCGCAAGAGCCTGCAGGAAGTGTCCGACGCGATCAGCCAGACCGAAAGGCGCGCGATGGAGGCGGAGCGCGATACGATCGATCGTTATGTCGCCGCGTGGCTTTCGGGCCGGGTAGGCGAGGTGTTCGACACACGCATCACTGGGGTTCAAGGCTTCGGCTTCTTCGCCACGATTGTCGGGCTGGGCGGGGACGGGCTGGTCCCGGTTTCGACACTGGGCGCGGAGCATTTCCGCCATGACGAGGCGGCTCAGGCGCTGATCGGGGAAGACACCGGCACAACCTATGCGGCAGGCGACAGGCTAAAGCTGAAGCTGGCGGAGGCGAATGCGCTAACCGGTGCGTTGAAGTTCGTGCCGGTGGATGCCGATGGCAATGCGATCGAGCCGAGGGGCGCACGGCCCGCTCCGCGTTATCGCAAGCCGGGCGGCAAGCCGAAGAAGGCGGGGAAATTCACCGTCGGCAAACGCGGCCGCCCCGGCAACATCCGCCATCAGGAGCGCCGCAAATAGCGCAGCCGATCAGGCTTCGTGATCGCTGTCCTTTTCGTCATAGTCATGCGGAATGACGTATAGCGGACAGGGCAGATTGCCCGCCTGCGCGGCGAAATACGTCACCAGCGGTCCCGGCGCTGTCCCTTTGGCCGCGCCCAGCACCAATGCTGCCACTTCGCTGTGCCCTTCGAGGAATTCGCTGACGATTTTCTGGCCATTGCCGATCTTCACCGAAATCGTCGGCATTATGCCGCTTTCGGCCAGCAGATTGCCCGCCACGCCATGCGCGAGCATTTCCGCCCGATCACGCGCTTCCTCCTCGATGGTCGCCTGAACCCCGCCGAACGCGCTGAAGTTCTGTTGCGGCACCAGAGCCAGAATATGCACCGCGCCGCCAACCTGCACGGCCCGGCGCGCGGCAAACCGCAGCGCGGCGCGCGCTTCATCGGTTTCATCGATGATCACGAGGAATGTGCGCATCTGCTTCTTTCGCCGTTAATTCGACCCGTTCGCAGATATCCTGTCAAAAACATTCAAAAGCAAGCGGCGCTGCACCCTTGCTCCTGCCGCAGGTCTGTATAAACGTGGCCCCGACAAGCCAAATCGCACGCACAGACGGGAGTATCGCGCAGCTCATGGCAATTGAAATCAAGATGCCCGCCCTTTCGCCGACGATGGAGGAAGGCACCCTGGCCAAATGGCTGGTGAAGGTCGGAGACACGATCTCTTCGGGCGATATCATGGCCGAGATTGAAACCGACAAGGCGACGATGGAGTTCGAAGCTGTCGACGAAGGGACGCTGGCCGCCATCCTGATCGAAGATGGTGCGGAAAATGTTGCCGTCGGCAAGGTGATCGCGATTCTCGCTGAAGAGGGCGAAGATGTGGACACGGTGGGCAAGGGCGGAGTGGATGCCGCACCCACAGCCGCACCCGCTCCCGCACAGGCTCCAGCTGCTTCGGCACCTTCCACGAGCGATGACGGCCCCGCCGCTACGCCCACGGCACGCAGGCTGGCTGAAGCCAACGGGGTCGATCTCGGTGGCATCGAAGGCACCGGCCCCAATGGCAAGATTACCAAGGGCGATGTCGAAGCCGTGATCGAGGCCGGAGGCGGCAGTGCCTCGCCTGCGCCCGCCGCACCCGCCGCTGCGGCTCCTGCCGCAAGTGGCGGCCGGGTGATCGCTTCCCCGCTGGCGAAGCGGATCGCCGAACAGAAAGGCATCGACCTTTCCGCTGTGTCGGGAACCGGCCCCAATGGCCGAATTGTGAAAGCCGATGTAGAAAACTTCGATCCGGCGAGCGTTGCTGCCCCGGCTCCATCCACAAGCGCGGCTGCGCCCGCAAGCGCCCCGACGGCTACTCCGACTGCACCCGCCAACGATTACGATGCGCCGTTCGAGGCGATCAAGCTCAACAATGTGCGCAAGGTCATCGCGCGCCGCCTGACCGAGGCGAAGCAGACCATCCCGCACATCTACCTCACCGTCGATGTCCGGCTCGATCCGCTGCTGGCGCTGCGCAAGCAGCTTAACGACAGTCTTGAGGCTGACGGGGTAAAGCTGTCGGTGAACGACCTGATCATCAAGGCGCTGGCCCGAGCCTTGCAGCGTGAGCCGCAGTGCAACGTCAGTTTCCAGGGCGATGTGATGCACCAGTACACCCGCGCCGATATTTCGGTGGCGGTGGCAGCGCCCACGGGCCTGATCACGCCGATCATCCGCGATGCCGGGCGCAAGGGGCTCGCCGAAATCTCGACCGAGATGAAGGAGCTGGCTGGCAAGGCACGCGACGGGAAGCTGCAACCGCATGAATATCAGGGCGGTACGGCTTCGCTGTCGAACCTCGGCATGTTCGGTACCAAGCAGTTCGACGCAGTGATCAACCCGCCGCAGGCGATGATCCTTGCGGTGGGTGCGGGTGAACAGCGCCCCTATGTCGTCGATGGCGAATTGCAGGTGGCAACGGTTATGAGCGTCACCGGCAGCTTCGATCACCGCGCGATTGACGGTGTGGACGGTGCCAAGCTGCTCGACCAGTTCCGCAGCCTGATCGAAAACCCGATGGGTCTAGTGGTTTGATATCGCCGCGCTAGCCATGGCCCATTGGTTCATGATTGTCGGCAAGGGTGTGGTCATTGCCGCCTGTGCCGCTGTGGCAGCATGGCTCTACATCGCTGGCCTGACGATCCATCTGGGAATGGCGCCGGGAATGGAGTGGATTGCGGGTGAGGCATCCGCGGGTACGTTCTTGTTCTCGCTGATCGGCAGTCTCGCCATTGGCTTGCCCATCGCGCTGCTGGTATTCTGGATGTCCGGTAAGCACCTTAGGAATTCGCCTGCGACATTGGCCATGATCGTTGTTCTTGCAGGGATCATGATGGTGCTGGCCAGCTTCGTGATTGGCGATGAAGAGGGTGTTGCCGTATTGGGAGTGCCCGCTTTCATCTGCGCAGTCACCTTTGGTGTGCTGGGTTGGTTCTGGATCATCCGCCCAATGCGGGACGGCCCGCAATGAACGAGGCCAATAGCTTGAACCTTGGCGGGCGGGCTGCGCTCAGCGTGCCGCTGATTGCAATCGTTGCCGCCCTGTTCCTTGCTGCGTTCGAATGGGCATTTCGGACGGAAAACAGCATGTTCGATGGCCCTGCCGTGTTCAAACTGGTGTTTGCTTACACCGCCATTTTCGCGCTTCCTGCGGGTGCATTTCTGGCGATACCGATGCTGATTTTCGGTGGGCACCTGCCGCAGCCTCGTGGCCTCTGGCTGGCGATTATCGGGCTTTGCGTCGGGATCGGGCTGTCGATCCTTCTCGCGGGCGGATTTGATCCCCGGGGAACGGCGGGCCTTGGCTTGATGGGGCTCATTTGCGGTCTTCTCTGGTGGCTATGTGTCGAACGTTTCCGGGAGGAGCCCGTCCATGACTGAACCCCAACTCATGATCCGCGCCACCGCGATGCCCACTGATCTCAACCCCTATGGCGGTGTGTTCGGCGGGTGGCTAATGGCGCAGATGGCGCTGGGTGCGGGCGCGCTGGCGAGCCGTGTGGGGAAGGGCAAGGCGGTGGTGGTCCACGCGACCGATTTCACCTTTCCGGGCGCGATGCAGGTGGGGGATGAACTGTCTGTCTATTGTCAGGTGATCGCCACCGGCAACACCTCGCTCACCATCCTAGCCGAAGGCGAAGGGCGGGAACGCAATGGAGAGGCCGTGACCAAGGTTTCGCGGGGCACATTCAAATTCGTGCTGCTGGACGATGCCGACCGTCCGCGACGGGTTGACGGCACCATCGCATAGCCTTGCAACAATGGCTGTCCTACTCGCGTTCGAAATGCGATGGGATGGCTCATGAAACTTTACCGCTTCCCGGTTGATCTTCGCCACCCAGCGGGGATAGTGCGGGGGACGAGTTTTTTCCTTCAGGACAGTGTTCCATGTGTTCCATCCTGTAGGGTTTCACGGAGGGATATCGAGTAATGTCAGCCACTTACGACGTCATCGTGCTGGGTTCGGGACCCGGAGGCTATGTCGCCGCGATCCGATGTGCGCAGCTGGGCCTGAAAACCGCCATCGTCGAGCGCGAAAACCTCGGCGGGATATGCCTCAACTGGGGCTGCATTCCGACCAAGGCGCTGCTGCGTTCGGCCGAGATCAAGCATTACATGGATCACGCGGCATCCTATGGCCTGAAGGTCGCGGGCAGTATCGAGGCTGATCTGGATGCCATCGTGAAGCGTTCGCGCGGGGTGGCAAAGCAGCTCAATCAGGGCATCGGGCACCTGATGAAGAAGAACAAGATCACCGTCCACATGGGCGAGGGCACGCTGACAGGTCCGACTTTGCTGACGGTGAAGGGCGACAAGGGCGAGGAAAAGCTGACCGCCAAGCACGTGATCGTCGCAACCGGCGCTCGCGCCCGTGATCTGCCGTTCGCACCGGCTGACGGCAAACGCGTATGGACCTATCGCCATGCGATGGTGCCGCCCGAAATGCCCAAGAAGCTGCTGGTGATCGGATCGGGCGCAATCGGGATCGAGTTCGCAAGCTTCTACAACGACATGGGCGTCGATGTAACGGTGGTGGAAATGCTCGACCGGATCGTGCCGGTGGAGGATGCCGACGTGTCCACCTTCCTTGAAAAGAGCCTCAAGAAGCAGGGCATTGGCATCATGACCGGTGCCGGGGTCGAAGACCTGAAGGTCGGCGCAAGCGGCGTGACCGCAAAGATCAAGGACAAGGCAGGCAAGGTCGAAACGACCGAGTTCAGCCATGTCATCGTCGCTATCGGGATCGTCCCCAACACCGAGAACATCGGTATCGACAAGCTGGCGGACATGGATCGAGGCTTCATCCAGATCGATCCCTATGGCCGCACCAAGACCAAGGGGCTGTGGGCCATCGGCGATTGCACGCCCGGCCCGTGGCTGGCGCACAAGGCCAGCCATGAAGGTGTGACCTGTGCCGAAGCGATTGCGCAAGAACTGGGCAACAAGGATGTGCACCCGCACCCGCTCAATCGCGAAGCGATACCGGGCTGCACCTATTGCCATCCGCAAGTCGCCAGCGTCGGCCTGACCGAAGCCAAGGCGAAGGATGCCGGTTACGAGGTAAGGGTCGGCAACTTCCCCTTCATCGGCAACGGCAAGGCGATCGCGCTGGGTGAAGCGGAAGGCTTCATCAAGACGGTGTTCGATGCGAAAACCGGCGAGCTGCTGGGCGCCCACATGGTCGGCGCGGAAGTGACCGAACTGATCCAGGGCTACACCGTAGGCAAGACGCTGGAGACAACCGAGGCAGAATTGATGCAGACCGTGTTCCCGCACCCGACTTTGTCCGAGATGATGCACGAAAGCGTGCTCGACGCATACGGCCGGGCGCTCCACTTCTGATGGGTTCTGAAGCGCAGGAGCCGCTCAAGGGCGAAGACTGGGCAGGCGAGATGGGCGAACGGTGGCTGGCCAATCTCGACCGGTTCGAAGCGATGATCGCGCCGATTGGCGAGGCTCTACTGGCGCGCGCCGCCTATGCGCCTGGCGAACGGGTCGTGGATATCGGCCCGGGTGGCGGCGCGACGACGCGCGCGATTGCTAGGTTGGTCGGCCCGGATGGCGAGGCAGTCGGCGTGGACATTGCCCCGATGCTTGTGGCCGAGGCGGAACGGCGGGCAAAGGCAGAAGGCGTTGCCAATGCAAGCTTCGTGTGCGCGGATGCGGCAACTGCGCGGCCAGATGGAGCGCCTTTCGACAGGCTGCATTCGCGGTTCGGCTCGATGTTCTTCGAAGACCCGCATGGCGCCTTCGCCAACCTCCGTGCGATGCTACAGCCCAAGGGGCGGGTAGATCTCGCGGTATGGGGGCCGCCGCGCGACAATGCGTGGATGATGGAGATGATGGGCGTCGTCCGCGCCCATGTCGAAGTGCCGCCCGCCGAACCTCGCGCACCCGGCCCGTTCGCGTTCGAGGATCTCGGCTACCTTGCCGAAGTGCTCGACTCTGGCGGTTTCGGCATGATGGATGTCGAGGCTTACGAAGGGCTGCAAGCCATCGGCGGCGCGGGGACTTCGCCTGAGGAGGCTGTGCGTTTCGTGCTGTCCTCGCTTGGTGTCGGGAGGGTACTGGCGGAACAACCCGAAGCGATCCGTGCAGCGGCATCGGCCGATATGCTTGCGCTATTCGAGAGGCACTATCAGCCGGATAAGGGCGTGATGCTCGGCTGCAAGGTGTGGCTGGTAAGCGCGATTGCCTGACGCGGGCGCAAATCGTGTGGCGGACAGGGTGGGATTCGAACCCACGGTGGGCTTGCACCCACGCCGGTTTTCAAGACCGGTGCATTCAACCGCTCTGCCACCTGTCCGCGCAGCAAGGCTCGCTAGCGATGCTTTGCGCGCTTGTCACTATGCGATGAGCGATTAGGGAAGACTGATGGCAAATCAAACCGCTCTGGGCACACACGATTACGCGCCCGATCCCCGCAACGAAGCGATTCTGATCAACGTCAATGGCACGCTTGTGCCCCGGGCGCAGGCAAGCGTTTCGGTATTCGACAGCGGCTTCATGCTGGGTGATGGCGTATGGGAAGGCTTGCGCGTTCATCGCGGGCAGATCGCGTTTCTCGATGCGCATCTTGATCGGCTGTACGAAGGGGCGAAGGCGATTGCGATGGACATCGGCCTGACGCGCGAGGAACTGATCTCCAGACTTGACGAGACAATCGATGGCAATGCGATGAGGGATCAGGACGGCGTGCACATTCGCCTGATGGTAACGCGCGGCATTCGCTCGACTCCCTATCAGGACCCACGCGTGGTGATCTCGCCCGCCACGATCGTTATCATCCCCGAATACAAGTCACCGCTGCCAGCAACGATCGAAACCGGCATCCGCTTGTTCACGGTCCACGTCCGGCGCGGCGATCCGGCGGTGCAGGATCAGAAACTGAATTCCCATTCCAAGCTGAACTGTATCACCGCCTGTATTCAGGCCGCGCAGGCAGGGGCTGACGAGGCATTGATGCTTGATCCGCACGGCTTTGTTGCCACCTGCAATTCGACCCACTTCTTCATTGTGCGCAAAGGCGAGGTCTGGACCTCCAGCGGCGACTACTGCCTCGGCGGGATCACCCGTGCGAACGTCATCCAGGTCTGCCGCGAAGCGGGCATTCCGGTGTTCGAGAAGAACTTCTCCCTCACCGATGTCTACGGCGCGGATGAGGCATTCGTGACCGGCACTTTTGCCGGTGTTGTCCCCGTGACGGAGGTGGATGGGCGCAAGCTGACAACCGCGCGTGGCCCTATGGTCGAGCGGTTGCAGTCGCTTTACCGCGACCTCATGGACCGGGATGTGGCGGCATGAGCGCGATCCGCATTGCCATGTGGTCTGGCCCGCGCAACATCTCCACCGCGATGATGCGAAGCTTTGGCTCGCGCCCCGACTGCTCCGTCAGCGACGAACCTTTCTACGGTGCTTTCCTGAAGCACAGCGGCGAACCGCATCCGATGGCCGCGGAAACGATTGCCGATATGGATTGCGACTGGGACAGCGTGCTGGCTACCCAGTCCGGCCAAGTGCCGGAAGGAAAGCCGATCTGGTACCAAAAGCATATGCCGCACCACATGGTCGGCCATGTGGATATTGGCGACATGCCGGATCACATCCACGCATTCCTGATCCGCGCGCCTGATCGAGTGGTGGCGAGCTATCGCAACAAGAACGAACTGCGTGAACCCGAAGCGCTCGGCTTTGCTCAGGTGCGGGCATACTTCGAACGTGAGGCGGACCGGATCGGCAAGGCTCCGCCGGTGGTCGATTCTGATGTGATCCTCGCCAATCCCGAAGCCGTGATGACAAAGCTTTGCGGCGCGTTGGGGATTGCGTGGGACGCAGCCATGCTCCGCTGGACCACAGGGCCGCACCCGACGGACGGCATTTGGGGAGCGCATTGGTATGACAAGGTGAATGCCTCCACGGGGTTCGGATCACCGCCGGGAGGCCTCCCCGAACTCGACGGGGAGTATCGGAAAACGGCTGATGCGTGCCGGAGGGACTATGACTTCATGCGCCAGCATGCGATTGAGGCTTAACGATACCCGCTCACCTGCAATTCAGACCAACTGACGGATAATGCCGCCATGCTGATCAAAAACCTGTTCCCCCTTGCACTCGGACTCGCCTTAGCCGGCACCGGTGCGGTCGTGATGCCGGCACCGACCCAAGCACAGGCGAGCCCGACAGACGGGATCGATTTTGACGCATACATGGAATTGCTCAAAGCGCGGGCGCGCGCCGAAGGTGTAAGCGAGGCAACGATCAAGCGGATGACTGCGGGGCTGACCCCGAATGACCGGGTGATCCGGCTTGACCGGGGGCAGCCTGGCCAACCCACTTCGCGCGGTTATCCCGCTCTGGCGCCGTATATCCGTACCCACGTCAACCCACAGCGCATAGCCGGCGGGCAGAGCGTGTATCGTGGCAACAGCGGCCTCTTGCGCGCTATCGAGAACGAATACGGCGTTCCGGGCGAGATCATCGTCGCGATCTTCGGGCATGAGACGAGCTATGGCCGGATTCGCGGCGATTTCGACTTGTCCCGCAGCCTCGCAACGCTCGCTTGGGAAGGTCGGCGCCGCGATCTGTTTGCAGGGGAATGGATCGCGCTGATGAAGGTGGCGGACAAGGGCTATTCGCGTCAGGAACTTGTTGGCAGCTATGCGGGAGCATTCGGCAATCCGCAGTTCCTTCCTTCGGTATATCTGCGGCTTGCCACCGATGGGGATGGAGACGGCAGAGCCAACATCTTCAGCAATCGCGCTGACACCTTCGCATCAATCGCCAACTATTTCCGCGATGCGGGCTGGCGCAAAGGGCAGCCTTGGGGAGTAAGAGCCGCAGTGCCCGGCGGCTTTGATGTGGACGCATACAAGACCAAGTTAGTCGGCCCGGTGTGTCCAAGGGTTCACGAGCGGCACAGCCAGTGGAAGACTGTGGCGGAATGGCGCGCGCTAGGGGTGCAGCCGCAACGCTTTTTGCCTGATGATACTCTGGTGTCGCTGTTCCAGCCTGATGGTCCAGGTGAGCCGGCGTGGCTGTTGACCGGGAATTACCGCGTGATCCTCGAGTACAACTGCTCCAACTATTACGCGATGAGCGTCGGGCTTCTGGCTGACGAAATCGTGAACTAAGCGGGCTCACACCCTCGCAACTTGGGCATCCCGCGCGTATAGCGCTGCTGTGTTTAAGCGACTTTCAAAATGGCTGGCGTTGGCGAGTGCCCTGCTGCTTGCAGCGACGACGCAGGCGCAACCTGCGGCAGTGCCGCCTCCCGAAGATGAAGTTCCCATCGCGCTTCTTGTCGACCTGACCAGCGGGCAGGTGCTGCATCAGCGCAATGCCGACAGGCGCTTTGTTCCTGCCTCGATCACCAAGGTGATGACCCTGTTTCGCGCCTTCGAGCTGATCGCCGCGGGCAAACTCGTTCCGGCTCAGACATTTACGATGCGTGACGAGACTTGGCGCGAATGGAGCGGCGAAGGCTCGACCATGTGGATCGGCGAGGGTGAGCCGGTTTCGGTGCACGATATGCTCACAGGTATCGCCAACGTCTCCGCAAATGATGCTGCGGCTGCATTGGCGGAAGGGCAGGCAGGTTCGGTTGATGCCTGGGTAGCGGCAATGAATGAAGAGGCCCGCAGGCTGGGGATGACCCAAAGCCACTTCGGGACTCCAAACGGCTGGCCGGACGAAGGAAGAACCTTCACCACGGCGCACGATCTGGTGAAACTGGCCAGAGCCATGATCACGAGGCACCCGGAACTCTACGCCCGATACATCGGAAAGCGGGGCTTTCGCTTTAACGGCATCGAACAGTCGAACCATGATCCCTTGATCGGCCGGACGCAGGGTGCGGACGGGATCAAGACCGGCTACACCAATGAAGCAGGGTTTGGATATCTGGGAAGCGTAGAACGCGACGGTCAGCGCCTTGTCCTCGTAGTAGCCGGAGTGGAACGCAGCGGTACGCGCGCCCGGGCTGCACGCAACTACATCGAATGGGGTTTCAGCGCGTTCGAGCGGCGCCGGGTGTTCGGCGAACAGCAGGTGATTGGCGAGGCCCGCGTGCAAGGTGGCGACGCACGCCGTGTAGGACTGCGGACCGATCGGACCGTCTACGTCAATGTCCCCCGGGGTACGTCTGGCGAACTCAGCATGTCAATCTCTTATGACGGCCCGCTTCGCGCTCCCTTTTCCGCCGGTGACAGGGTGGCTACGCTGGTGATCGAGGTTCGGGGAATGGAGCCAGCACGGGTTCCCCTGCTCGCGACAGACAATGTTGAAAAGGCCGGGGTATTCGCCCGGATGCTCAACGGCATTGCGGGATGGTTTTCATGACCGGCACCGGAACAGGACGCTTTATCGCCTTTGAAGGTGGCGAGGGTACGGGCAAATCCACTCAGGCACGGTTGCTCGCAGATGCGCTCCGCAAGATCGGCAAGAGTGTCACCGTAACCCGCGAGCCAGGAGGCACTGAAGGGGCCGAAGCGATCCGGAACCTGTTGTTGCACCCACCAGGCGAAGGTTGGGGGCCGCAGGCCGAGGCCTTGCTGTTTGCAGCGGCGCGCTCCGATCATGTCTTGCGCCTGATCCGGCCAGCGCTCGCATCCGGCACATGGGTGATAAGCGATCGTTTCGTCGATTCCAGTCGAGCCTATCAGGGCGGGGCAGGGGGGCTGGGCGATGCCGCAATCTGCGAATTGCACAAATTCGGTAGCGACGGTTTGCGCCCTGACTTGACGATCCTGCTCGAGGTCGATCCCGAACGCGTCGAACAACGACTGATTGCGCGTGATGGCGATAAAAGCGATGCTATCGGCGGCCGCAGCCCCGAATATCACGCGGCCGTTGCGCGCAGCTTTCGCGACCTTGCAGAGGCTGATCCTGATGGTTTCAGGATAGTCGATGGAACAGGGGAACCTGAACAGGTGCATGAACGGGTTCTCGCCGCGCTCACCCGCTTTATCGGTGAGGGCTGACACCGATCATGGACATTCGCTGGCCCAACCACAAGGAAGCATGGCGCCAATGGCGGACGGCAATGAGCGGCACCCGGATGCATCACGGTTGGCTGCTTGCGGGCAAGAGCGGCCTTGGCAAATATGACTTTGCGTTGGCGGCCGCACGCGAACTTGTCGCCGAAGCCGGAGTTGCACAGCCGGCTGGTGAACATCCTGACATTCTCACCGTCACCTACGGACCCAAGGACAAGAAGGCGGCAGCTGCGGCGGCTGAAGGCAAGCCGTTCGAACTTGCTCGCAGCATCAGGGTTGATCAAATTCGCGAAATGCAGCGCCGTCTTACTGTACGCCCGACTTTGGGATCGCGCCGCGTCGTCATCATCCATCCGGCGGATGACATGGAGGTCAATTCGGCCAATGCGCTGCTCAAGAGCCTCGAGGAGCCACCGGCCGGCACATTCTTCATGCTGGTTACGCATAGGCCCGCCCGGCTTTTGCCGACTATCCGCTCGCGCTGCCGTATCCTGCGGTTCCCGACACTTACTGACCGGCAACTTGAGGAAATGCTCGAGACATCCGGACATGGCGGTAACCTGCAAACAGCCATCCGCGCGGCGGAAGGTTCATATGGCGCGGCCTTGCGGTTTTCAGGCCAAGATCTTGGGCCCGTGGCCGAGCAGATCAACGCGCTGCTCAGCGATGGTGATGCGCGGCTTGGCGGGCGGGCAAGTCTTGCACAGGCAATCGGTCCTCGCGCTGACCGAGACCGTTTGCAGGCGGTGATGGAGCTTGCGCAGGCGATCATCGCGGAGAAGGTGCGCAGCGCGTCCAATTCGGTTCATCGCGCACGCCTGATCGAAGCGCATGTTGAGATGGTCGCCCTTGCGGCACAGGCGCCGACGTATAATTTCGACACCGGCCTGCTCGCGCTTGAAATCGGGAGCTTGCTCACGCGCGCTGCCCCGGCTAGCGAGCAGGCCCATGGCTGAACCCGAAAACTCCCCCTACTATATCACAACCGCAATCAATTACCCCAATGGCAAGCCGCATATCGGCCACGCCTATGAAGGGATTGCCGCGGATGTGATCGCCCGTTTCCAGCGCCTGCGCGGTCGCCGTGTGCGGTTCCAGACTGGGACAGACGAACACGGCCTCAAAATGGCGCGCAAGGCCGAAGAACAGGGCCGCACACCGCGTGATCTTGCCGACGAAATGTCGGGCTATTTCCAGCTGATGGATGAAAAGCTCAATATTTCCTATGATCGCTTCATCCGCACCGTCGAAGACGATCATCACCGCGCCAGCCAGGCCCTTTGGCAGCGGATTGAAGCGGCTGGGGATCTCTACCTTGACCGTTACGAAGGTTGGTATTCCGTTCGCGACGAAGCCTATTACGACGAAAGCGAGCTGGTCGAAGGCGAGGGCGGCGAAAAGCTCTCGCCGCAAGGCACTCCGGTGGAATGGACGGTCGAGGAAAGCTGGTTCTTCCGGCTGTCGAAATATCAGGAGCCACTGCTTGAACTGCTGAGGAGCCCAGGCTTTCTCGAACCGGCGAGCCGCCGCAATGAGATGATCGCCTTTGTCGAGCAGGGTTTGCGTGATCTTTCCGTCAGCCGCACCAGCTTTGACTGGGGGGTGAAGGTTCCCGGTTCAGGCAATCACGTAATGTATGTCTGGGTCGACGCGCTCACCAACTATCTTACCGGCCTCGGTTTCCCGGACGACACACCCGAAATGGCCGAATTCTGGCCCGCGAGCCTGCATTTGATCGGCAAGGACATCGTGCGCTTCCACACGATTTACTGGCCGGCGTTCCTGATGAGCGCGAAACTCCCCGTTCCCAAGGCGGTGTTTGGTCACGGGTTTCTGCTCAATCGCGGCCTGAAGGAATCGAAATCTCTGGGCAACGTCACCGATCCCATCGGCCTGGCTGAGACGTTCGGGGTCGATCCCTTGCGCTATTTCCTCATCCGCGAAGTCGCTTTCGGAAAAGATGGCAGCTATTCGCCAGAGGCTATCGTGGAACGCTCCAATGGCGAATTGGGCAATGCGTTCGGCAACCTTGCCCAGCGCACCTTGGGCTTTATCGCCAAGAACCTTGATGGCCATCTGCCCGCAATTCATGGCCACACTGATGCCGATAAGACCCTGTTCGAGACGGTGGGCCGCGCGGTGTCCAAAGAATTGCCCGACGCATTCGAGGCCTTGGCGCTGCAACAGGCGGTAGAGGCCTGGTTGCAAGCGGTATTTGCGTGCAACGCCTATATCGATTCAGAAGCGCCGTGGGCTTTGCGCAAGACCAATCCTGAGCGGATGGAAACGGTTCTGGCGACGCTTTACATCTGCATTGCACAGCTCGCCGTCGCGATCCTGCCCGTCATTCCCGAAAGCTCGGAAAAGCTGCTCGATCTGATGGGCATTCCGGGCGCGAACCGCAGCTATTCCGGTATTGGCGAGCATTGGTATTCGCCGCTGGCTGAGGGCGGGTTCCGGATCGACAAGCCGACGCCGCTGTTCCCGCGCCTCGAACTTCCCGCAGCGGAGGAGGAGAGCGCCTGATGCTGGTGGATAGCCACTGCCATCTCGAGTACAAAGGGCTGGTCGAGGATCAGGCCGGAGTGCTTTCGCGGGCACGTGACGCAGGGGTAGGGGCGTTCCTGAACATCTCGACCCGGCAGAGCGAATGGGAACAGGTCGTCGCGACCGCCAATCGCGAACCGGATGTTTTCGCCAGCGTCGGCATCCACCCGCACGAAGCCGACAAACACGCCGATCTTGGCCGAAGCGTGCTGTTGGCAGCAACGGAGAATCCCAAGGTCATCGGCATCGGGGAAACCGGTCTCGATTACTATTACGAACATTCCGACAGGCAGACGCAAGCCGGCCTTTTCCGGATGCACATCGACGTCGCTCGTGAAACCGGATTGCCCGTCATCATTCACACCCGCGACGCGGAACAGGACACGCTCGAAATCCTTGAGGACGAATTGGGGAGGGGCGCTTTCCCCGCTCTGATCCATTGCTTTACCGCATCTTCGGAATTCGGTCGCAAGGTCTTGGAAATGGGCCTGACGGTCTCGCTTTCGGGTATCGTAACTTTCAAGAATGCCAAGGACTTGCAAGCGACAGCTCGCGAAGTGCCCGAAGATCGCTTGCTGGTGGAAACGGACAGCCCGTTTCTTGCTCCAGTGCCAAATCGCGGGAAGGTATGCGAACCAGCGTTCGTTGCCGATACTGCGCGTTTCGTCGCCGAACTGCGCGAAACGGAGCTGGATCGTCTTGCCGAGCAGACCACGGCGAATTTCGCCAGACTTTTTAGCAAGGTTACCTTGTGAAGCTGATCATGCTCGGATCGGGGACGTCCACCGGCGTCCCGCGCATCGGAGGGCCCGATGGCCTGGGCGATTGGGGGGATTGCGACCCTTCGGAGCCGCGCAACCGCCGGACACGGGTATCGATCATCGTCGAAAGTGACGAAGGATCGCGGCTGCTGATCGACACGTCATCCGATTGTCGTGCGCAGCTGCTCGCCAATCGGATCAACCGTATCGACGGCGTTTTCTGGACGCATGATCATGCGGATCACTGCCACGGGATCGATGATCTTCGTGTCCTGCGCTATGGGCGGGGCGGGCCAATTCCCGGCTTCGCATCGACTGAGACCGTAAGGCGGCTGCGCCAGCGGTTCGGCTATGTCTTTGCCGGCCAGGATGGCTACCCGACCATATGCACGATCGACACGCTGGATCGGCTGAAGATTGTTGCCGGTTTCTCGGTGGAATGGTGCCAGATGGAGCATGGCAGCGGAGAAACGACGGGATACCGGTTCGAAGCAGATGGCAAGTCCATTGCCTATGCAACCGATTTCAGTGCTATTTCTGAGGATATGATCGACCTGTTTGACGGCGTCGATATCCTCGTAAGCGATTGCTTGCGCCGGGAGCCGCATCCGACCCATGCGCATCTTGCCATGGCAATTGAGTTGGCAGAGCGTTCTGGCGCGCAGCGGCTTGTGCTAAGCCATCTCGACAAGAGCATGGATTACCGGACGCTGGAGCGCGAGGTTCCAGATTTTGTGACCGTTGGTTTTGATGGGCTGGAGATGGTGGCGTGAACGAAGGTTCGTTGATCTCGATTGTGGCGCTGCTTGGTTGGTTGATCCTTGCCGGTAGCGCATTGGCAAGTTTTCGGCTCGGTTGGAGCAAGATTTTGCAATTGGCGCTTGTGTGGCTTGCGATTTTTGCCGGCTTGTTCGTTGCTGCGGACTTGCTTGGGGCGAGGTTGCCGACCTGAGGCGCTCTAGCTGATATTTAACATAAGATATATTATCATTCTATCATGGCGCAGAACCCGGAAACTCCCCCTATCGACCGCCTGCTGGCAATCATGGCGCGTTTGCGTGATCCAGAACATGGCTGCGAATGGGACCTGGCGCAGTCATTTGAAACCATCGCGCCTTACACCATCGAAGAAGCCTACGAAGTCTCCGATGCGATCGAACGCTGTGACATGGACGAATTGCGCAGCGAACTCGGCGATCTGCTGCTTCAAGTCGTTTTTCACGCACGCATGGCTGAGGAAGCCGGCCATTTCACCTTTGATGATGTCGCAACCGCAATCAGCGACAAGATGCAGACCCGCCATCCGCACATTTTTGGCGATCAAGACGGTGTGATGGACAGCAAACGCTGGGAAGACCTTAAAGCAGCCGAACGTGAGCAATCGGGTTCCACCAGCGCCATGGACGGCGTCGCTTCCGCGCTTCCGGCACTTTTGCGGTCAGAGAAGCTGCAAAAGCGCGCCGCCAGGGTCGGATTTGAGTGGCACGATATCAAAGGTCCAACCGATAAACTGCTGGAAGAATTGCAGGAACTCAACGAAGCCAGCGATGAGGAAAAGCTGCTGGAGGCAGGCGACGTGCTGTTTGTCGCGGTCAATATCATCCGCCGCTACGGGGTAGATGCCGAACAGGCTTTGAAGGCGTCAAATGCGAAATTCGAGCGCCGTTTTCGCGCAATGGAGGCGCTGGCAACGGCAGACGGACATCAGTTTGATCGCCTGTCGCTCGATCAGCAGGAAAGCTACTGGCAGCGGGTCAAGCAGGCTGAGAAACAGTCTTAAGTTACGACCCCAAGGCCGAATATTGTCCCAATTCCTTGGGATTGAGGCGCACCGTCAGACGCCGCAACGGGCCGTCCTCCCCTTCCCCGGCATCCTCTTCCGACAGGATTTCACCGTGGGCATGCAACCATGCAAGCCGCCGACCGTCCGATACTGGCAGGGTGATGATCAGCTCGTGCGCCTTTGACGTGAGCATCCCTGTCAGAGTGGCTGCCAGATCGTCCATCCCTTCACCTGTCGCGGCTGACAATAGCACTGCAGAATGGCCTTCGGCAGCCGCGCGGAGTTCATCCAGCGTTTCATCGTCAATCAAATCGGCCTTGTTCCACACCTCGACGATGGGAATTTCACTGATGCCGGTTTCGCCATCTACCACGCCAAGATCGGCAAGCACCTCCATCACCTGCTTCTTTTGGGCGGCATGGGCCGGGTTGGACATGTCGCGCACGTGACAGATAATGTCGGCACCGGTCACTTCCTCAAGCGTCGCCCTGAACGCGGCGACCAACTGTGTCGGAAGGTCGGAAATGAAGCCGACCGTGTCGGACAGGATGGCCTTTTCCACTCCGGGGAGGCTGATCGCGCGCATCGTCGGATCGAGTGTGGCGAAGAGCAGGTCTTCCGCCATCACGTCCGCGCCCGTCATGCGGTTGAAAAGAGTGGATTTTCCGGCGTTGGTGTATCCCACAAGGGCAACCACCGGCCACGGCGCCCTGCCCCGTCGCTCACGGTGCAACGCGCGGGTCTTGCGCACCTGCTCCAGTTCGCGCCGCAGTCGGCCCATCCGCTGGCGGATCATGCGCCGGTCGGCCTCGATCTGGGTTTCGCCAGGTCCGCCGAGGAAGCCGAAACCACCGCGTTGCCGCTCAAGGTGAGTCCAGCTGCGCACGAGGCGGCTTTGCTGGTAGTCGAGGTGAGCCAATTCGACCTGCAAGCGCCCTTCGGCCGTGGCTGCGCGCTCGCCAAAGATTTCGAGGATCAGACCGGTGCGATCGATCACCTTGCGTTTGAGCCGGTCTTCGAGATTGCGTTGCTGGATCGGTGTGAGCGCCCCATCGACGATCACCAACTCGCATTCATATTGCTTGCACCAGATTGCGATGTTTTCGACCTGACCCGATCCGAACAGCGTGTTCGGCTGCATCTGGCGTACTGGCAGAATGGCCGAATGCTGGATCACCACGCCAATCGCCAACGCCAGACCTTCGACTTCGGCAAGCCGTTCGCTCGCGTCGAGATCGTACTTGAACGCCCTGATATCGGGGCACAGGATCAGGGCCCGCGCACCGCGGGTGACCTCATCCATCAGGTCATCGTCAAAGCTCAGTAGTCGGCCCCGTAATCGTCGTCTTCGTCGGAGGCATCATCACCGTCTTCGGAGAGGTCTACCGGGCTGGCGGGCTGGATTGTCGACACCGCATGCTTGTAAGCGAGCTGCACAGCGCCATCGCGCTCCAGCAACATGCAGAACAGGTCATAGGCGGCAATCCGCCCCTGCAGCATCACGCCGTTGACGAGGAACATGGTGACTTGCACGCCGGCGACGCTGACGCGGCTGAGGAACACGTCCTGAAGCAGGCGCTGCTTGCGATTTCCGCCGCGAGCACTGAATTGTTCCGCGTCAATCGACGCGCCGGGCATGATCGTGGAGATCGCATGTTTGTAAACAAGCTGCGACTGGCCGTCACGGCGCAGAAGGATCGAGAAATTGTCAAACCAGGTGACAATCCCCTGAAGCTTCACGCCTTTCACCAGGAACATGGTAACAGGCGTCTTGTTCTTCCGAAGATAATTCAGGAACGCATCCTGCAGATTAGCCTGCTTTTCGCTGCGCGCAGATGATGTTGTGTTCGAGGTGCCGGCGGAACTTGCGGGGCCGCTGGTACGAGGGCGCGGAGAGAGGGTTCGCCCACTGGACATATTCATGCTCCTGTTCTTGGCGGCCGTCGTTACGGTCCGCAGTTTCGCCGCAAGATCGCTTGCGACGGATCGATATAATGCAGCTTGCGCGTCGTGGGGGCAATGATTGAATTGTTGTCAAACAAATTTGACGGTCAATTCCTCACTTCCCATCCGCATCCTTGCGGTCGGCCATGCCCAGCAGCTTGAGTTTACGATGCAGGGCAGAGCGTTCCATCCCGATAAAGGTCGCGGTCTTGGATATGTTCCCCGAAAAGCGACGAATTTGGATTGTCAGATACTCGCGCTCAAAGGTTTCGCGGGCTTCGCGCAAAGGAACCCCCATCATGCTCGAAAGCCCCTGCCCCGCTCCTGCGAGCCGTCCGCCGGAGATCTCACTTGGCAGCATGTCGGGCTCCACCACTGTCAGCCTATCACGCGGGGTCATGATGATCGTGCGCTCAACGACATTGCGCAACTGGCGCACATTGCCCGGCCAGTCATAGGCCTGAAGCGCTGCCATCGCCTCTTCCGAAATCTCAGGCGGAACGATGCCCTGGTCCTTGGAATAGCGGGTGAAGAAATGTTCGGCGAGCGCGGGTATGTCGTCCCGGCGATCTGCAAGCGAGGGGATGCTGACTGGCACGACATTGAGGCGATAGAAGAGATCTTCGCGAAAGCGTTTTTCCTCCATCTCGACATTCAGGTCGCGCGTGGTTGAGGAGACAACGCGGACATCCACACCGATCTGCCGTGTACCGCCAACGCGAACAAAGCTCTGTTCGGTCAACACCCGCAGGATCCGGGCCTGGGTCGAAAGCGGCATGTCAGCCACTTCATCGAGATAGAGCGTGCCACCATCGGCCATTTCCAGAAGGCCGGGCCTCACCTGTTTCCCGTCGACTTCCTCGCCAAACAGTTCCTGTTCGAACCGTTCAGGGGTGATGCGGGCCGAGTTGACGAGCACAAAGGCCTTGTCGGAACGATTGCTCCATGAATGCAGCATCCGTGCGGCCACTTCTTTGCCCGCCCCTGCAGGACCGGAAATCAGCACCCGGCTGCCGGTGTTTGCCACCCGCTTCAGCGTGGCCCGCACAGCGTTGATTGCGGGTGAGTTTCCGGTGAAGTCCGCCCCGCCCCAGCTCGAATCGCGCAACTGAGTGTTTTCGCGGCGCAGCCGCTCGGTCTCGGTCGCGCGTTCAACCAGCAGCAACAGCCGCTCCGCCTCGAACGGCTTTTCAATGAAGTCCATGGCTCCGCGTCCGACGGCGGACACAGCGGTGTCGATATTGCCATGGCCCGAAAAGATGATCACCGGCAGGTCAGGTTCGCGCTGCTTGATCGCGTCCAGCGTTTCCAGCCCGTCGAGTTCGCTGCCGTGCAGCCAGACGTCGAGCAGGACAAGGCTCGGCCGGCGCTCGTCAATAGCGGCAAGCGCGCTGGTGCTATCGGCGGCGGTGCGGCATTCATAGCCTTCGTCGCCAAGCACTCCGGCTACCAGTTCGCGGATGTCGCGTTCGTCATCGACAATCAGGATTTCAAGCGCCATGCGCCTCTCCTTGCGGGCAGTGATTTTGAGGGGAAAACTTCAGGGCAAGAGGTGCAGTCATCGGGCAGCCTCACCTTCGTTGCTTTGGGGATTGCGGGCAAATCTGAGGGTGACACGCGTGCCAAGAGCCCCCGAGCGCGGATCGACGCTGGCGCTGGCGAAGCTCATGTCGCCTCCATGTTCGTCGACGATCTTGTTGACGATGGCAAGGCCAAGCCCCGTCCCTTTCTCACGTGTGGTGACATAGGGTTCGACGATTCTTTCACGGTCTGCCGGAAGGCCAATGCCGTTGTCTTCCACAATAATCCGGATGCGTTCACCATCATCTTCGAGCGTGACCGAAATCGCCCCGGCATAATTCGGCGGCGGATCAGCGGAACGAGCCTCAACCGCTTCAACAGCGTTCTTCAGCACATTCGTCATCGCCTGACCAAGCTGATGGCGATCGCATTGTATCTCGCGCTCCGACAGGCCGTCAGCCGTCACGGCGAATTCGATATCGGTGTGCGCCACTTCCTGAAGGAAGACCGCCTGCCGCACCAGATCAAGCGCATCCTCCTGACGGAAGACCGGTTTTGGCAGGCGTGCAAAACTGCTGAATTCGTCGACCATCTTGCGCAGATCGCCCACCTGACGCACGATGGTGCTGGTCAATTCATCAAACAATTCGCCGTCTTCAGCCTCCACCTGTTTGCGATAGCGGCGCTTCAATCGCTCGGTCGCCAGTTGGATCGGTGTAAGCGGGTTCTTGATCTCGTGTGCGATGCGTCGAGCGACATCCGACCATGCGGCCTGCCGCTGATCGAGCAACTGCCGGGTGATATCTTCGAAGGTGATCACATGGCCACTGCCGCTTGGCGCGACCTTCACCGCCAGCGTCAACAATTCACCACCCTTCGCTTGCGTTACGATGGAGCGTTTCTTGCCTTCGCGCACCATCGCGCAGATATCAGGCGACAGATCAGCAAGCGACTGGCCCATCAGATCATCGGGTGCTGGCTCGCACACGGTTTCCCCGCCCAGCAACGCTTGCGCAGAATTGTTCATCAGAAGCACGCGGCTGTCCTGATCGACCGAGATCACTCCCGCACTGACCGACTCCAGCACCGCTTCCATGAAGGCGCGGCGATCATCGAGTTGTCGGTTGGCGCTGACCAGCGCGTCAGTCTGTTTCTCAAGCTGCGCGGTCATGCGGTTGAAGGCGCGGTTGAGGAGGCCGATTTCATCCGCCCCGGTGCGCCCTTCCACCCGGAGCGCGAAATTGCCCTGCCCCACTTTGCGTGCGGCGCCGACAAGATCAGTCAGCGGTTCAACTTGCCGATCCGCAAAACGCAGCGCGAACCAGACGGCGATGCCCACCAGCAACAGGCTGACAGCGACCAGCGCGATGTTGAACCGCAGCTGGAGTGTGCGGGCCTGGATCGTCAGTGTTTCATAGGCGCTGGAAATGGCCTGCGCGCTTTCCCATCGCTGAAACATCGATTCTTCGGTCGTCCGGGCGCTGTACAGGTAAATCCCGGCATTCCGATCAATCGGAGCCACGGCAGCGATGCGTTGCGGACCGCCTTCAACCACCACGAATTCCCCGGCATCGAGACGTGGCAGGGCGGCAGCGCTGAATTCCAGCGGCCGATTGTCTTCGAGCAGGTTGAGGATCGCGGCGGTGCGCAGTGACCCGTCATCTAGCCGCTGGAGTATGGCGCTTTCGGAAATCTGGCGTCCTTGGGCCTGCACGGCATAGAAATCAGGAAAATCGGCATCGGTTATGTCCATGCGTTCTAGTATGAACCGCATGTCGCTGGCCATGGTGATGGTTTCCTGCTCAACCTCGCGCTGATTGGCGTCGTAATAGCTTTGCGCCAGCGCATTGGCGTTTTCCATCAAGCCGCGCGATTCATCGGAATACCAGAACGCGACGCCTGTCTGGAACAGGAAGGCGGCAAAGCCGGATACGAGCAGCGTCGGAACGGCTGCCACGATCGAAAAGAAGAACACCAGACGCACGTGGAGCCGTGCGGTGCTACCCGCAGCCCGTGCAAGCGCCATACGGCGCCCGATAAGCACCAGTATCGCCATCGCCGGAACCAGCACGGCCACCAGCAGCAGCGATACTTCCAGTGCGGGCAGACCGTCCGAATTCTCCGGCTGGCTGGAATAGGCGAGATAGTTGGCGATAATCGCCGCCACCAGCGTGATGACTGATCCGATCTCGATCCAGCGGAACACGTTTGCGCGGCGAGCGGAAACCGCGAACTGACGCCACCAGCGCGGTGAATGGCGCTGGGGATCCTTGGCTGGGAATGATTCCCGATCCTCTACAGTAGCCTCCGGTTGTAACGCTGCACCTGCCATGGTTGCGCCGTTACAACCATGGTGTTGCATTTTTGCAAGTGAAAAGTCTTGTTAGGTGGCTCGCTTGCGTCAGACCGGTCTTGCGAAACGATCGGGTTCAATCGCAAGTTCGCCAATGCGTTTGCGCAGGGTGTTGCGATTGATGCCGAGCAATTTCGCCGCCCGAAGTTGGTTGCCCCCGGTCCTGCCCAGTGCGTGCTCGATCAACGGCTTCTCGAAAGCGGCGAGCGCGCTGGCATAGACAGTGCCGCTCGGCGGCTCTTCCCGTACCAGCCATACTTCAAGCGCTTTGGCGATACCGTCGTCACCATCGCCATCGGGATCAAGCGCGAGCGGCTTTTCCTTGCCAAGAATTTCAGTCAGTGTGGTTGCGTCGATCATGTCCTCGCGCGACATCAGCGCAAGGCGATACATGACATTGCGCAGTTCGCGGACATTGCCGCGCCAATTACGACCTTCAAGCGATGCAATTGCATCCGGCGTGAGTTGCCGCCGGGGCAATCCGTCCTCTGCCGCCTGCGCCAGAAAATGCTGTGACAGAACATCAATGTCCTCACGCCGTTCCCGCAAGGGCGGCAGTTCGATCGGAACGACGTTGAGACGATAGAACAGGTCTTCGCGGAACTTGCCTGCCTCGATCATCGGGGCGAGATCGCGATTGGTGGCGGCAATGATGCGGACATCCACCGATATTTCCTGTCTGCCGCCAACCCGGCGAATGCGCCCGGATTGCAGCGCGCGCAGCAAGCGCGTCTGCGCCTCCGCGGGCATGTCGCCGATTTCATCGAGGAACAGTGTCCCGCCATTGGCCTGCTCGAACTTGCCGATTGCCTGTGCGACTGCGCCCGTGAAAGCGCCCTTTTCGTGCCCGAACAGCTCGCTTTCAATAAGGTCGTGGGGAATGGCCGCGGTGTTGACCGCGACAAACGGACCGGTGCGGCGACTGCCGAGCTGGTGAATCGCCTCTGCCACCAGTTCCTTGCCCGTCCCGCTTTCACCCGTGACAAGCACGGTAAGGTCATTGCGCAGGACGCGGGTGATCATGCGGTACACACCCTGCATCGCCGGGCTGCGACCAACCAGCGGCATGCCATCGCCTGCCCCCTGAGCGGGCGTATCGGAGATATCGGCCCGCTCCCCCGCAGCCTGACAAACGGCGCGCACCAGTTCATCCAGATCGAACGGCTTGGGGAAGTATTCGAAGGCGTCGCTGTCGCTCGCGCGCACCGCTGTATCCAGCGTGTTTTGCGCCGACAGGACGATCACCGGCATGTCGGGCGCCGCTTCGCGAACATCGGCAAGGCTTTCCAGCCCGTCCCCGTCTTCAAGCTTCACATCTGTCAGCATGACGTCGAAACCGTGCAAGGCCAACAGGGCGTCGCGTTCCTTGATCGTGGCGCAGCGGGTGATTTCGAACCCCTCGTCCTCAAGCGCCGCGGTAATCACGGTCGCAATCGCGCTGTCATCCTCCACCAGCAGCAAACTGCCCGCCATGTGCTATGCTCCCTTATTCCTCGCCCGGCTTAGCCAATGGCAAATGCAGCCTGAAATGCGTCAGTTCGGCGCGTATGTCGCGTTCGTGGCTGATGCTGCCGTTCATGTCCCGCACCAGCTTGCGCACCAGTGCCAGCCCAAGCCCCTGTCCCGATTGCTTCGATGTGACGAAAGGTTCGAAGACCCGATCGCGCAAGGCAGGATCGATCCCCGGCCCGTTGTCGCTGACGGTGATCTCAATCGGCAAGCGGACCGCACGACCAAGCCGGATCGCGCTGAAGGCCAGGCCGCTGATGAAACGGGTTCGGATAGTGACCTTGCCCCTCGCCCCTGAACTCGCCGCATCGCGGGCGTTGGTGATTAGATTGATCAGCACCTGTTCCAGCGCGTCGCGATTGGCAAGAACGGGGGGTAGCGAAGGATCGAATTCCTCGGTGATCTCGACCCCGTTCGTGCCCGCAGCACGCACTGTCGCGATCGCAGCGCGGATCGCTTCATGCGGATTGCACGGAGCCGCCTCCTCTGCATGGCGAGCACCCAATTGCTGCATCCGGTCGATAAGGCGGGCAATCCGGTCAACCTCGTCGGTGATCATCCGCGCCAGCTTCTTGTCCTTGTGAGGCAGTTTACGTGCTGCAAGCTGGCCGGCACCGCGAATGGCGGCGAGCGGGTTCTTGATCTCGTGAGCCAGGATGGAAGGCGCGCCCATAGACGAAGCCAGCTCGTCATCGCTGCCGGTTTCCTCATGCCCCACCTGCGACAGCGTGATGACCCGCCATGCGCGATTGGTACTAAGCGGGGAGACTGTCAGATTGACGCGCAATTCAGTCTCGGAGGCGTTTATCCTGATGTCACGCGCGACAAGAGCCGCCTCTGCATCGCTCAGCCGTTTCTCAACCCTCGGATCGAGCGGCCCGATAATGTCGAGCAAGGGCCGGCCGATCAGGCGGCGGGCGCTGACGCCCAGCATGTTTTCGGCGGCGTGATTGGCTTCGACGATGATAGCGTTTTCGTCGACCAGCAGGAGCGCAAACACAAGGCCTGCAATCTGCGCCTCGGCACTGGGCCGCGAAGGATCGAAACCCGAAATATCAGCTCCACTGGCCTCGTTCGACGGCATTATCAGGCGGCCTTGGCCTGATCATGCGCCGCAATATCTGCAGCAGATCGACGGCCGAGGAACGGCTCGTAAAACCGTTCGAGTTCACCGAGAACTTCATCGGGGTCGTCAATGAAATTGGCCTTGTTCCGGAAATCGGCGGAACCATGCATTCCCTTGGTATACCAGCCCAGATGCTTGCGCGCGATCTTGGTCCCGACGTCACGCCCGTAATGATCCAGCATCCGGTGGTAATGTTCCACCAGCGTTGCGTATTGTTCGTCGAAGCTGGGCGTGGGGATGGTTTCGCCGGTGCGCCACCAATGCATGACCTGACCTAGCAGCCACGGCTTGCCATAGGCACCTCGCCCGATCATGAGGCCGTCCGCGCCGGACTGTTCCAGCGCCTTTGCCGCGTCGTTGATCGTGCAGATATCGCCATTGACGATGACGGGAATGGAAACCGCTTCCTTGACCTTGCGGACGAAGGACCAGTCTGCGCTTCCCTTGTACATCTGGTTGCGCGTGCGGCCGTGGACGGTGATCATCTTGACGCCAAGATCTTCTGCAATTCGCGCCATTTCCGGGGCGTTAAGGCTCTGGTGATCCCATCCCATGCGCATTTTCACCGTCACGGGCACGTTCACCGCCTTGACGGTCGCTTCCATCAGCTTTGTCGCGAGCGGAACTTCGCGCATCAAAGCCGATCCGGCAAACTGGCCGACCACCTTGCGAACCGGGCAGCCGAAGTTGATGTCGATAATCGCCGCGCCATTGCCTTCCTGAAGCTTGGCGGCTTCGGCCATGCTGCCCGGATCGCAACCGACAAGCTGCATCGAGACGGGTTCCTCGATCGGGTCCCACTCGGCCTTTTGCACTGATTGGCGCGTTTCGCGGATAGCTGCCTCGCTCGCGATCATCTCCGTCACGTTTAGGCCCGAGCCATAGCGACGCACCAGCGTGCGAAACGGCTTGTCCGTCACGCCTGTCATGGGCGCGAGCAGAACGGGCTCGTTGATCGTGACCGGGCCGATGTTGATCGGCTTCATGGCCGGAGGAGTTGGAACGTCTGTCATGTGCGGGATGCCTAAATATTGGGCAGGCGCATAGTGGATTGCGCAAAACCCGTCCAGACCTTAAGCGCGTGCCGCAATGTCGAGTGAACATGCCCTACCCGCTTTCGCCGGAATCGTGGTTGCCGCGGGCAAGGGTTTGCGCGTGGGCGGCGACACTCCGAAGCAGTTCCGGCAATGGCGCGGGCGCTCTTTGCTATGGCACTCTGTGCAAACCTTACGCGGTGCCGGAGCGGATCCTCTGGTGATCGTCATCGCCGATGGCGCGCAGGCTGACGCCGAGGCCGCTCTGGATGGTTGCACTGGCTACCGCTTCGTTACGGGCGGCGCGACGCGGCAGGATTCGGTGCGTGCGGGGCTTGAAGCATTGGCAGGGCATAAGCCCGAACTGGTGTTGATCCACGATGCGGCACGGCCTGACTTGCCGCTGCCGGTAATCGAGCGGCTGATCGGCGCTCTGGACAAGCATGCGGGCGCCATCCCGACCTTGCCGGTTGTCGACAGCCTCGCGGTTGACGATGGCGGAGTGATGGCGGGCAAGGCTGATCGCGAAGTGCTGCGCCGGGTGCAGACACCGCAGGCATTTCGTTTCGCCGATATCCTTTCGGCGCACCGGGCATGGCAGGATCAAACCACCGCAGGGGACGATGCCCAGGTGCTCGCAGCAAGCGGAGGTTCAGTTGCGCTGGTTGATGGAGACGAGCGCCTGAAGAAGATCACGTTCGCGGAGGATTTTCTGCAAGATACAAATACACTTCCCGCATTCCGCGTCGGACAAGGCTTCGATGTTCACCGCCTCGTCGAGGGTGAGGAATTGTGGCTGTGCGGGATCAAGCTTGAACATACGCACGGACTGGCCGGACATTCGGATGCCGATGTCGCGCTGCATGCGATCACCGATGCAGTGCTAGGCGCGGTAGGCGAAGGCGATATCGGCACGCATTTCCCGCCAAGTGATCCGAAGTGGAAGGGCGCGCGCTCGGGACAGTTTCTGGAACATGCAGTAAAGCTCGCCGCCAAAGCTGGTTATTCGCTGGGCAATATCGATCTTACCATTATCTGCGAAGCACCCAAGATCGGCCCGCACCGCCCCGCCATGCGCGCTGAAGTCGCGCGCCTGACAGGCCTTGCCGAGCAGGCGGTAAGTATCAAGGCAACCACCACCGAAAAGCTTGGATTTACCGGCCGCGGCGAAGGTATAGCTGCACAGGCCATCGTTTCCGTTTTTGCCAAGGGATCGTCATCATGAAGAATTCGCTCCTCGCTTCGTCGCTGGCTCTTGCCGCGCTGGTTTCTGCACAAGGCGCACAGGCACAGGAAGCCTGTGTCGCTCCGCAAGACCTCACCGACACGATCACCTATGCCATGCCGATCATATACGATTCCATTCGGGGCAAATGCGCCGCGCAATTCCGTGCCAGCACCTTCATGCGCAACGATGGCGATGCCTTTGTCGATCAGTTCCGCGCAAAGCAGGACGAGGCATGGCCAGGCACGCTCCGTCTGCTCAAGGTATTCATGGCGCAGCGCTCGGGTAGCGAAGACCAGACGGCGGCATTGATCGCTTCACTGCCGGAAGAATCCCTGCGTCCCTTTGTGGACGGGATCGTCGGAATGGTTATCACGGACAAGCTTGGCGCCGACTTCAAACCGGACACCTGCCATGATGTCGCAGAGGCGATGGAATTGATCGCGCCGCTGCCGGTCGAGAACATTTCCGGCCTCGTTACGTTTCTGGCTCGGCAGGCTGACCTCGACGAACCCAAGCTTTGCACGGCAAACCCTTCAACCTCCGCGCGATAGAGTCTGGGTCATGAGCAAAACAATCCTCCCTGACGATATCACGGTACTGGCCAAACGCGTTGTCGAAGAAAACGCCGCCGCTGGGCGCAAGCTTGCCACTGCGGAAAGCTGCACAGGCGGCCTTGTGGCGGGCGCGATCACGGAAATCGCGGGTTCATCAGCGGTGCTCGATAGGGGCTTCATCACCTATTCGAACGAAGCAAAGATGGAAGCGCTGGGCGTGGCGCAGGACATCATCGAAACCTTCGGAGCGGTTTCGATCGCTTGCGTATGGGCAATGGCACAGGGCGCGTTGAAGCGTTCCAACGCCGATGTTGCCGTGGCGGTGAGCGGAGTGGCTGGTCCGGGTGGCGGAACTCAGTTGAAGCCGGTCGGCACCGTGGTCTTTGCCCGCGCCTATCGCAATCAGGAAGGCGAGCCCGAAGGCGAGCTCAAATTCTTCGAAGGCGGCGATGGCCCTGATGGCCGCGCTGCGATCCGGCGTCAGGCGACGCTTTGCGCGTTGGAGCTGTTGCTGCCGTAAAGCTCGAAGGCGCGCTGCTCGAATGCGGCAACCATCTTGCGAAAAGCACGGTCGAAATATTGTCCGGCCAGCGCCTGAAACACCTTGTTCTTGAACTGGAAATCGACGCTGAAGCCGACTTCGCAATTGTTCGCGTCGATCACCTTGAACGTCCAGACATTGTCGAGGTCGGACAGCGGCCCGTCGAGATAAAGCACTTCGATCCGCTTCGCGCGATCCTTGAACACTTTCGATGTGAAGCTTTCGCGCAGGCTTTTGAACCCGACGACCATGTCGGCCACCATTTCCGTCTCGCTGTCCGAGCGAATCCGCGTCGCCACCACCCAGGGCAGGAATTTGCCGTAATTCTTCACATCCGCCACCAGATCGAACATCTGTTCGGCGCTGTAAGGAAGGATGCGGGTCTCGCGGATGCCGACCATCAGAGGCTCAAACGGTCTTTCTTGCGCAGCTTTTCTTCGCGCGCGGCCTTCATCACGGCAAAATCGTCACCCGCGTGATAGCTTGAGCGTGTCAGCGGACTGGAGGCGACTTGAAGGAAGCCCTTGGCGCGTGCGATCGAGCCATAGGCGGCAAATGCCTTGGGTGTGACGAACTCCTCAACCTTGGCGTGCTTTGGCGTCGGTTGGAGATATTGGCCCATGGTGATGAAATCGACTTCGGCGCTGCGCATGTCGTCCATCACCTGATGCACTTCCAGACGTTGTTCGCCCAGCCCGAGCATGATGCCCGATTTGGTGAAGATCAGCGGGTTGTGCGCTTTCACTTCTTCAAGCAGCCGCAGCGAAGCGTAGTACCGCGCGCCAGGGCGGATCGTAGGATACAGCCGCGGGACGGTTTCGAGATTGTGGTTGTACACATCCGGCCCCGCCTCGCAGATCATTTCGACCGCGCGGCGCATCTTGCCCCGGAAATCAGGGGTGAGGATTTCGATCGTGGTATCCGGCGTGTTTCGCCGCAAAGCCTCGATCACCTTGACGAACTGCATCGCCCCGCCGTCAGGCAAGTCATCGCGATCAACGCTGGTGATCACAATGTGCTCAAGCCCCATCTTGGCGGCTGCGATGGCGGTGTTTTCCGGCTCCATCGGGTCCACGGCACGTGGCATGCCGGTCTTGACGTTGCAGAACGCGCAGGCCCGCGTGCAGACATCGCCGAGGATCATCACCGTCGCGTGCTTCTTAGTCCAGCATTCGCCGATATTGGGGCAGGCCGCCTCTTCGCACACAGTGTTGAGGTTCAGCTCGCGCATCAGCTTGCGCGTCTCGTGATATCCCTGGCTCACAGGGGCACGGACGCGGATCCAGTCGGGCTTGCGCTGGCGCGGAGGCCGCGCGTCTTCCTGCGAAGGTTCGGGCGGGTTGGAAAGATCGTTCATTGCAAGGCCCATCTAGGCTCCAATGCCCCGCCTCGCAAGCCGCGAGGCTGCGGAAGAATCGCAAGCCCGGCCTTGAACTTGGTGGACACCGGGTGTTTAGGCTGAACGCCGGGAAGGGAAAATCGAAATGCCTGAATATGCCGAGCTGCTGAAAGGCTACCGCCGGTTCCGCGAGGAAACCTATCCGCGCCAGCGTGCGCGGTTTGACCAGACAGCGGTGGAAGGTCAGCATCCCAAACTGATGATCATCGGCTGTTCGGACAGCCGGGTTGATCCGGCAGTGATCTTCGATGTCGATCCGGGCGATATCTTCGTTGTCCGCAATGTCGCAGCTCTGGTGCCTCCATACGAGACTTCTCCGGGCTATCACGGCGTATCAGCGGCAGTGGAATTCGCGGTGCAGATCCTTGAAGTACGTCAGATCGTGGTGATGGGCCACGGTCGCTGCGGCGGGTGCAAGGCCGCGCTCAGCCAGAGTTTCGAGACCAAGCCGCATGGAGAAGGCGCCTTTATCGCCAACTGGATCGAACTGCTGGGCGAAGCGCGCGAGCCAGTCGCCCGCAAGCACGGCACCACCGGGCGCAAGGCAGAACTCGCAATGGAATTCGCCGCAATCCGGCAAAGCCTCAAGAACCTGCGCACCTTCCCGTGGCTCGCCGAAAAGGAAGCAGCAGGGCAGATAAAGCTGCGCGGCGCGCATTTCTCGATCAGCGAAGGCATTCTTTATTCGCTTGACGAAGAGACGGGCGAATTCCTGCCCGAGGATTAAGCGCTTGCCCCGCCCCTGCCCCCGGCCCATGTAATCCACCATGGCTCAAACCGAACTCAAGAACATCGCCCTGCTGATTGACGCGGACAACACAACCCCGGACGGCATCGATCCCGTGCTGACCGTCATGGCAGAACTGGGTCAGGTCAACATCCGCCGCGCATACGGCAATTTTGCCAAGGATAATCTGGCGCGGTGGGGCACGATCAGCAACAAGTTCGGTATCCGCCCGCAACAGCAATTCGACGTGTCGAAAGGCAAGAATGCGACCGACATGGCGATGACGATCGATGCGATTGACCTGCTTTATCAGGGCAAGGTCGATGGCTTTGGCATCATGACATCCGACAGCGATTTCACACCGCTCGTCACGCGGCTTCGGCAGGACGGCATCATCGTTTACGGCTTTGGTGAGGCAAAGACTCCCGAAGCGTTCAAATCGGTGTGCACCCGGTTTATCGACATCAAGCAATTGATCGCCAATTACGCGGCCGACAAGGACGGGAATGCGAAGGGTGACAAGACCGGAAAAGCCGGAGCAGTCGATCAGGATTTGATGGAATTGATCACTGCCGCCTATTCCGAGGCGAAGCGCGACGAGAAAGGCTTTGCGCGGCTGCATCAGGTTGGACAGATCGCCGGTAACCGTTCCAGTTTCGACGTACGGAACTATGGCTTCAAGAGCTTGTCGGAATTGTTCGGCACGCTCGACAATTTCGCGATGGAACGGCGCGAGGACAATCAGGTCTACGTCAAACGGCTGCGTTGACTGCCCTTCATACAAAGAAAAAGGGCGCCGGAAGCAATTCCAGCGCCCCTGATCTGATCTAGGCAAATCGATTACATTGCCATTGCCGGAGCAGCCGCGCCTTCCTTTTCGTCGGCATAAGCAGCCCACAGCATCGCGATTGGCATGCGGGCGCCCGTCACGCGGCCAAGTGCCGTGCGCGCGGCATCAAACTTGCCCAGTTCGATTTGGGCAACCGCCAGACGGATGAGGGCCTCATTGGTATCGACACCCGGCATGGTCAGTGCGCGCTCGTAAAACCGCTCTGCCTTGGCGAAATCGTCGTAGCTGAGGAACGCACCGGCCGCAGCCATCACGGTACGCAGGCCCGCGTCAGCCGCCATTGCATCACGCTCAAGCGCCGGAAGATCGGCACGGTCGCTCTGGATACGACCCGATGCAACTTGTTCGGCTTCGGTGATGAACAGGTTGCTGGAGGTGATGACTCCGGCCGCCTTGCCTTCGTCGATCACGTCCTTGACTTCCTTGGGAAGACGGCGGGGATCCGCTGCTTCGACGTAATAGTCATAATCCGAGGCATCCTGCAGAGCATCGACACGGCGCGCCAGACGGAACAGGTCAAGGATTTCGCCTGGCTGGAACGTGTTGAGATTGCGCGTCAAGTTGACGGCGTCACGCCAATTGTTGCTGGTGGGAAACTCGCCGATCCACATTGTCACGAAATCATAGACCTGCGGCACGCTCTGGTTCTCGTAAGCCACGGTGACGCCACGACGATACCACTGCTCCTCAACGGCAAGACCCTGGGCCTTGCGATCGGTGATTGCCTTCTTGAGGTATTCGTAGCCCTGGGTGAGATCATTCGACGCGAAGAAGCTTTCCGCCATCGCGATTTCGAGATCGGAACGCCCGATGGTCTCCGTGGTGAAGTTGTTATCGATCGCTCCCTGCAGATAGCGCCGTCCCTTGGCGTAATCGCGCTGTTCGTTGGCGAGCTGGTAGGCGATGAAGTTATAGCGTCCGGCCTGCTCAGCCGGAACCTTGCCGCTCGCGACCATCAGTTCCATGCCCTGAAGCTGAAGCCCGCGGTCGGAACCCTTTACCCCTGCATTGAAGACCAGGCCGCCGCCGGCGATCTTTTCATCAGCGGTGTTGAGCAGCGGGATCAGCGCGTCGATCTGAGGACGGAGCGCCGCAACGCTGGCGCCTTCGGCCTTGAGCGCTTCGTCGAGCGGGACATAGGCCGCGCGGAACGCGTCGGAATAGCCACCGCCATCCTGTTCTTGTGCAGCCTGCCCGCGGTCACGATCGCGATCCCGGTCACGCTCGCGCTCACGGGGAGCGCGCTGCGCGTTCGCTTCAACCGGGATAACAGCCGTTGCAACAACTGCGGCACCGGTTGCCAGCGAAATGGCAAGTGCGAGCGAGGAAGCGCGCTTGCGCGAGAAAAGGGTCATTCGGGGTACCTCCTGTCGGTGTTCCGCGCCGCATTTATTCATGTGGGGTGCGGCGCTTTCAAATTCTGGGCGGCTCCATGAACGAGAGCGTGCCTTTTTGCAATTCGTTCCTAGGTGAAACGGGCTGAACGAGGATTGAATGGATCGCACGATTGGTACGCCCCGGCGCAATTTCCGCAAAGCCTGCCGGTCAATTCACCCTCTCGGCCATGCGGCGGGCACCAAGTGTGGAAAAAGCCCGGTTTATGCCCGGTTTGCCGTCGCTGCGAGTGGCGAAACGCAGCGCGAGCACCTAGATTGAAGCCTCGCGAAACGCACTGAAAACAACAACCAGAAACGGCTGCACCTTTGAGCGACGAAACCGAAATCCTTGAACCCTCGGCACCTTCACCCTCGGGCGAATATGAACGCATCGATATCGTCGATGAGATGAAGACGAGCTATCTCGATTACGCGATGAGCGTGATCGTGTCGCGCGCGCTTCCCGATGTGCGCGACGGATTGAAGCCGGTGCACCGGCGCATTCTTTATGCCAGCAAGCTCGGCAATTTCGTCGCCGGTCGCCCCTTCGTGAAAAGCGCCAAGATCGTTGGTGACGTGATGGGCGATTTCCACCCGCATGGCGACAGCGCGATTTACGATGCCCTCGCCCGCCTTACGCAGCCGTGGTCAATGCGCGTGCCACTGATCGATGGTCAGGGCAATTTTGGTTCGATGGACCCTGACCCGCCGGCCTCCATGCGTTATACCGAGGCACGTCTTGCGCGGGTAGCGGACACGCTGCTTGACGATCTGGACAAGGACACAATCGATTTCGTCCCCAACTATGACGGGCGAAAGCAGGAGCCGTCGGTCTTGCCGGCGCGCTTCCCCAATCTGCTCGTAAATGGCGCAGGCGGCATCGCCGTCGGCATGGCGACGAATGTTCCCCCGCATAATCTGGGTGAAGTCATCGACGGCTGCCTTGCCTTCATGGACAATCCGGCGATCACTTCAGAAGAATTGATCGAGTATATTCCCGGCCCAGATTTCCCCACGGCTCCGCTGATCCTCGGCACCAGCGGGGCAAAGGCGGCATACACCACCGGTCGCGGATCGATCCTGATGCGCTGCCGTCACGAGATCGAGACTTCGCGCGGGGACCGGGAAAGCATCGTTTTCACCTCGATTCCCTATCAGGTCGGCAAGGCCGGTCTGGTCGAAAAGATCGCCGAAGCCGCCAAGGAAAAACGGATCGAGGGCATTTCCGACATCCGCGACGAAAGCTCGCGCTCGGGCGTGCGCGTGGTGATCGACCTGAAACGGGATGCCACAGCGGAAGTCGTCTTGAACCAGATTTGGCGGCACACTCCGGCACAGGCCAGCTTCCCGGCAAACATGCTCGCCATTCGCGGCGGACGGCCCGAAGTGCTGATGCTTCGCGACTTCATTCAGGCGTTCATCAGCTTCCGCGAAGAAGTCATCACCCGGCGCACCAAGTTCGAGCTCGCCAAGGCACGTGATCGCGCGCACATCTTGCTGGGTCTGGTGGTCGCGGTGTCGAATCTCGACGAGGTTGTCGCGATCATTCGCGGCTCGCCCAATCCTGCCACCGCCCGTGAGCGTATGCTGGCGAAGGAATGGCCGATCGGCGACATCGCCCAGTATATCAAGCTGGTCGAGGCGATCGAACCGAGCAAGGATCAGGAAGGCGGCACCTATCGCCTGTCCGAACGGCAGGTGAAGGCCATTCTCGACCTGCGCCTGCATCGTCTTACCGCGCTGGGCCGTGACGAAATCGGTGATGAACTGGCCGAACTCGCCAGCAGGATCGAGGAATATCTCGCGATCCTCGCCGACCGGGCAAAGCTGTATCAGGTCATGCGCGAGGAGCTGGAGGAAATCCGGGCGACTTATGCGACCCCGCGCGTTTCCGAAATCGCCCCTGCTTGGGACGGCCTCGATGACGAAGACCTGATTGAACGCGACGACATGGTCGTGACGGTCACGCTGGACGGCTACATCAAGCGCACCCCGCTATCCACCTTCCGCGCACAGAACCGCGGCGGGAAAGGGCGCGCGGGCATGTCCACGAAGGACGAGGATGCCATTGCGGAGATGTTCGTCACGTCGACGCACAATCCGGTGCTGTTCTTCTCGACCGCGGGGAAGGTCTATCGCCTCAAGGTCTGGAAACTGCCCGAAGGCGGCCCGGCCACACGCGGTCGGCCAATCGTCAACATGCTGCCCGCGCTTGACGATGGCGAGACGATCCAGACCGTCCTGCCCCTGCCCGAAGACGAGACCGAATGGGGCGCTCTGTCCGTCGTGTTCGCCACGGCAAAGGGCAATGTCCGCCGCAACAGCATGGATGCCTTCACCAACATCCCCTCGAACGGCAAGTTCGCGATGAAATTCGAGGAAGACAGCGAAGATCGCCTGATCGGCGTGCGTCTTGTCGCAGCGGGCGATGACGTGATGCTTGCCTCCAAATCGGGCAAGGCGATCCGTTTCCCGGCCGAGGATGTACGCGAATTCACCTCACGCACATCAACTGGGGTGCGCGGCATGAAGCTGGCCGACGGGGACGAAGTGGTTTCGCTTTCCACCCTCGGCGCGACCGGGACGACGCAGGAAGAGCGCGAACAATATCTGCGCTTTGCCCCTTGGAAGGGTGACAAGGAAGGCGAGCCCGACCTTCCGGCAGACCGCTTTGCCGAGCTGGAGACTAGGGAACAATTCATCCTCACTGTCTGCGCCAACGGCTATGGCAAGGTGTCGAGCTCTTACGATTATCGCCGCATCGGTCGTGGCGGTCAGGGCGTGGTCAACATCGACAATATCGCTCGCAACGGCCCCGTTGTCGCCAGCTTCCCCGTAAAGTCGGGCGAACAGCTGATGCTGGTGACCGATCAGGCCAAATTGATCCGCATCGGGCTCGAAAGCCTACGCGTCATGGGGCGCAACACCGCCGGTGTCCGTCTGTTCAACGTGGGCAAGAACGAACACGTCGTCAGCGCGGTGAAGATCGACGAAACCGAGGAACCCGAAAACGAAGCCGAAGAGGCTATCGTCGAGGAAATGGTTGAACGGCGCGGGGGCGGTGACGAAACCGGGCCGGACGAACCTACCAGCGCCGATTGATCTTGCCCCTCTCTCGGCTCCGTCCTAGCTTTTCGGGCGAGGGAGAAGGGAATGATCGTTGAACCATCGGGGCAATCCTGCGGCGCCATCGTGCGCGGTGTCGACTTGGCCGGAGAACTCGACACGACGTTGATCGCGGACATCCGCAAGGCATGGCTCGACCACAAGGTTCTGGCTTTCGTCGATCAGCAGATGGACGACGATGCGCTGGAACGGTTCACCCTCTCGATGGGTGAATTCGGCGAGGATCCGTTCTTCGATCCGATCGCGGGGCGCAAGAATATCGCCGCGATCCTGCGCGAAGCGGATGAGACAACGGCGCTGTTTGCCGACAATTGGCATTCAGACTGGAGTTTCCTCCCCGAACCGCCGTCTGCCACTTGCCTGATGGCCGTGGATATTCCCCCGGTCGGCGGGGATACGCTGTTCAGCAATCAGGCGATGGCCTTTGCCGGCTTGCCAGAGGCGCGCAAGCAAGAGCTGCGGGCGATCACCGCGATCCATTCCGCGCGCCGGGGTTATGCGCCGGACGGGGTTTATGGTGACAAGGACCAAGGGCGCAGCATGGCAATCCGCCCCGGTGAAGCCGCCATGGCCACACATTCGCACCCGCTTGTCCGGGTGCACCCCGAAACGGGCGAGGAAGTACTGTTCTTCTCGATTGCCTACACCATCGGGTTCGAAGGAATGGACGAATCCGAAGCGATGGCATTGACTCTGGAACTGCATCAATGGTGCGAGCAGGAACGGTTTGTCTTTCGCCACAAATGGGCGCCCGGAATGCTGCTGATGTGGGACAACCGCTGCCTAAATCACCGCGCGACGGGAGGTTACGAGGGGTATCGCCGCGAGCTCCACCGCACGACGATTGCAGCTTGAGCGGGATCAGCGCGCCGCGTTTTCGCCTCTGAGCGTCTGGACTACGCCGGTCGCAATCATGAACTGGCCCGAGTAGTAAAGCGGCCAGATCAGGTAATCGGGCAGCACACCCAGATCGAAACTGCCCATCCGGCTGAAGATCAGCCAGTCGCTGATCACGAACAGCACGGCCCCTGCCCCGACCCTGTAACGCGGAAAACGGCTGCTCCATGCGGCTGCTGCCATCACTGCGAGGAACAGGGCATAGACGGCGATGTCGATCCGCCCGCTCAGCAGGTATGAAACAGTCGGTGTGGCGACCAGCAAGACCAGCGAGAGCATCATCTGGCTCGGGCTTGTGCGATCACGCCGGTTGCGCAGGTATAGCACGACGGCAACCGCGTGAGAGGCCGCGAAAAGCGCCCCGCCCACATCAAACGCCAGTTCCAGCGTCATGTCCGCCGCAGCCGACAATGCCAGCACCAGCGTAAGGACCGCGCCATCTATTCCGGATGTGCGTTGCCATGCATAGACGGCCAGAAAACCGACCCCGGCACCTTTGAACAATATCTGCCAGAATTCGCCCAGCGCGCTGCCGGTGACAAAGTAAAAGGCAATCGACGCAGCGAGGCTTGCGAGCAGCCATGGGCGATGTTCGATGAGAGCGCGCTTGGCCAAAATGTCTCCCTTCCCGCAACTGCGTCCTTGCCGCGGCGCTACCACGCAATTACCTCGCGCTCCATGACCAAGACTGATCAAAGCTACGATGTCCACATTATCGGCGGCGGACTGGCCGGATCCGAAGCGGCGTGGCAACTGGCGCGGCGCGGTGTGCGCGTGCGGCTTTCGGAAATGCGCGGCAGCGGGGAGATGACACCAGCGCACCAGACCGATGGCCTGGCTGAACTGGTGTGCTCCAATTCCTTCCGCTCGGACGACGATACGAAAAACGCGGTCGGCCTTCTGCACCACGAGATGCGCGAACTCGACAGCATCGTGATGCGCGCAGGCGAAGTCGCAAGGGTGCCCGCAGGCAGCGCGATGGCGGTGGACCGCGATGTGTTTTCCGCCGAAGTGCAAAAGACGCTGAGCGAACATCCCAATGTCACCATCGTGCGCGAACGGATCGACACGCTGCCTGACGCCGGGTTGACGATTGTCGCCACCGGCCCGCTCACGGCAGAGGCACTTGCACGGAGCATAGTTGCTGCGACAGGGCAGGAACGGCTCGCCTTCTTCGATGCCATTGCTCCCATCGTCCACCGCGACAGCATCGACATGTCGAAATGCTGGATCCAGTCGCGCTGGAACAAGCGCACTGAGGCATCCAACGAGGATGGCGATTACATCAACTGCCCGATGACTAAGGAGCAGTACCTCGCCTTTCATCAGGGATTGATGGATGGCGAAAAAACCGAATTCCGCGAATGGGAAAAAGACACGCCCTATTTCGACGGCTGTATGCCGATCGAGGTGATGGCCGCCAGGGGCGTCGAGACTTTGCGGTACGGGCCGATGAAGGGCGTTGGACTCGACAATCCCTTTGACACCACGCTCGAACACCCGCAGGGACGTTGGCCCTATGCCGTGGTGCAATTGCGCCAAGACAACAAGCTGGGCACGCTGTGGAACATGGTCGGCTTCCAGACGAAGCTGAAATATGGCGCACAAATAGAGCTGTTCCGTACCATTCCGGGTTTGGAAGATGCGGAATTCGCTCGGCTCGGGGGATTGCATCGCAACACATTTCTCAATTCCCCTCAGGTTCTGGATCGGCAGCTTCGCCTCCGCGCCGCTCCGCATATCCGTTTTGCCGGACAGGTGACGGGATGCGAAGGCTATGTCGAAAGCGCGGCTATCGGGCTGGTCGCAGGCATGATGGCCGCTGCGGAACTGGGCGGGCGAGAATGGAGCCCCCTGCCCTCCACCACGGCGCTCGGCGCACTGCTAAGCCACATTACCGGTGATGCCGAAGCTGAAACGTTCCAACCTATGAACGTCAATTTCGGACTGTTCCCGCCCTTGCACGATGTGAAGAAGAAGCAGCGCAAGGAGGCCTATACCGACAGGGCAAAGGCCGACTTGCAGCAATGGATCAACGCCAACAGCGAGCCTGTTCCGGCCTAGATCAGCACCGGCAAGCAGGTGCTCGCCTCTGGGGTCGGGGCGCGGAGGTTGCAAACTCTGCCGGGGTCAGTTCGTCATTGCCGTTCGCGTCCATCTCGCGGAAGCGTTCCGACGTGGTGATCGCCCATTCCTCGAATGTGAGCAGGTTGTTGCCGTCGGTATCGAGCCTGCGACAGGCATCTGCCCGGGTCGAGAGCATTTCATTTCGGGTAATGATCCGGTCGCGGTTACGATCATAGCGGAAGAAGCGCCGCTCCTCACGCGTGAGTTCGCTGGCCTCGGGTGGAGCCGGACCAATCATTTCGCCCGGATCAGCGGCTGGAAGCTGGTCGGGATCGGGCGCTGCTTCTTCGGCATCGGGCGGCGCCGGTGCGTTCATTTCCACCTGTGCGCGGCCCTGCCACCAGAACACACCGACCCCGGCCAGCAACAGCCCAACGAAAACCCCCAAGACAGCTTGACGCATTAGACCCTCGCGACCCAGTAGACCTAAGGGAATACACGTATTTAGCGGCCGAAGATAGCCGCCCGAGCAGCGGCAATGGAGGCTCCCCTTCCCTCCATCAAGGGTCGTCCTCCGCGCCTGAGCGAACGCCGGGCAAGCGCGTCGAGTACAGCCAACCCGCGCAAGGACCGGGGCAGGCGCGCCGCTTCACGATTTGCGCTGGCAAGATCGAGCAGCATCGTTCGCTCGGTTCCATCGGGTATGTGGACCGCTGCATCCACCAATGCCCAGCGCTGTGCGGCGGCATCGACCGAACTTGCATTCGAGGTTTCGGCCATCTGTCGCATCGCGACAAACGGGGCCGCGCGTCCTTGCGCGAAGGCCGATGCGCCTGCCTCGTCCAATTCCTCGGCGAGCATGAATTCCCACCCGTCCACCAAAGCGATCAGCGCATGTTCGCGCCCTTGCCAATGCACGCTGATCCCATCGAGAACCGCGTCACCTGCAGGCCGAGCCTCTCGGTTCTTGCCAAGCTGCTCGCGCCACCACGCAAGGCGCATCTGGCCCAGCATTGGCTCGTTCGTGCCCGCCACGATCCGGGCAAGACGCATATCGAGCTCAAGGAATATCGTTAACGCGGGCCGCCATTCCACTATCGTATGGGCCACTGCCAACTGCGCCTCGACGGGTAGGCTCTCGGAAGAATTATCAACCATCAGGCGGGCTGCTAGCCTTCGGTAGACGGGTCTTGTCAAGCATCCTCCACGCTTAACCTCCGCATTCCGCGGAAGTTAAACCTCTACCCCCATGGTAACATTGCGTTTACCATGCTGTTTCGCAAAGTGCTTACCAGCAATGCGCTAGAGCCCTCGGTCTGTTTGATATTTCTGCATGTTTGTGTGCCGAAAACAGACCTGAGGACGCGCAACCCATGGGCCACGAAACCGAACGCCAATCGTTCTTCCGCCGGATCGCCAAGGACGCGACGGCAAACACGATGGCAATCTCAGCTGCATCGCTCGTCCCGCTGATGGCAATGGTCGGCGGAGGCGTCGATGCGAGCCGTTACTACATGGCGGAATCCCGGCTTCAGGCCGCTTGTGACGCCGGCGCACTTGCTGCCCGTCGCGCGATGGCGGATGATACGTTCACGACCGAGCATCGCACCATCGGCAACCAGTTCTTCAACCAGAACTTTCCCAACGGCACATTCGGATCGACGGACCGCACCCGCCGCTATGTTGGCACCAGTGCCGGCGAAGTGAACGGCACAGCGAGTGTCAAACTGCCCTCCACCATCATGGGGGCGTTCGGCTATGACGAATTCAACATTTCAGTCGAATGCACCGCCGACATCAACATTTCGAACACGGATATCATGTTCGTGCTCGACACCACGGGTTCGATGGCTTGGCGACCGGACGGCACCAACTGCGGCAGCGCGGGTGGTTTCTGGACGGAGTGTACAGGGTCACGCATGTCCGGCCTACGAAGCGCGGTCATGACTTTCTATGACACGGTCGAAGACGCCACTTCGAACAGTGCTCAAGTGCGTTACGGCATCGTGCCCTATTCCTCGTCGGTAAACGTCGGCGACGAATTGATGGCAGCCAATCCGAGCTGGATGGCATCGAGCCATACGTATCAGTCGCGCGAAGGCGACTATGTGCTCGGCCCGTACGAAACGACCTCGACAGCCTATTACCGCACCAGCGGCGCCTTCAACTGGCGATATCAAGGCGAATATAGCGAGACGCGCTATGGTTGGTCGTGGAGCCAATGCCAGGCCGCGATCGCCACGCGGTACGATATCTATTATTCGTCCAATTCGAACACCTGGACACAGGTGTCGCAGACCGGAAGCAACCCCCGGACGACGAACTATACCGGCGTCGTGACCTATGAATATTACTGGGATGTCGGCAACTCTTCCTATCGCTCAAGCGACGGTAGGTGCCGGATCAGACTTGATCATTGGCTCTATGATGCAAACTCGAACATCGTCGAAACGGAAGAGCGCGAAGAGACGTTTGAATGGGTGTACAAGCCTGTCACGTTCAACCTGACTTCGCTCTACGATGACAATTCGATGCAAGTCCCCACAGGGTGGAACCTCGGCAACGAAACCGTCACCTGGGAAGGTTGCATCGAGGAAGCCAGCACCGTCGCCGTAGCGAATTTCAATCCGATCCCTTCCGGGGCCAAGGACCTTAACATCAACCTGGTGCCTTCCAACGATTCCGAAAGATGGAAGCCGGCGCTCAGAAACATTGTCTGGATGCGGCGTAACGGCTCGAACAACTATACGCTCGACGAAGTCCGAAGGACGAACAATGAACCGCGTCCGGGCTATTACTGCCCAGAACCCGCGTTCCGTCTTGATGACCTGACTCGCACGGAATTGGAAACCTATGTCAACGGGCTGCGCCCGAACGGTGCAACCTATCATGACATCGGCATGATTTGGGGTGCGCGTTTCATCACACCGCGGGGCATCTTCGCCGCAGACAATGCGACAGCTCCCAACGGTGACGCGATTGCACGGCACATCATTTTCATGACCGATGGCGAGCTTTCTCCCTCCACGACCGTCTACACACCCTATGGGACGCAATGGTGGGATCGCCGCATCCACAACGGCACTGACAGCACCCAAATCTTCAACAATCACGCCGAGCGCTTCCAGGCTGCTTGCCGCGCTGCCCGGCAGGAAAACATCTCGGTCTGGGTTGTCGCCTTCGGCACCAATCTGACGCAAAACCTGATCGATTGCGCCAGTCCCGGCCGGGCCTTCTCCGCAGACGATTCAGCCGCGCTGGAGACGACTTTCCGCGAGATTGCGCAGCGCATCGCAGCACTGAGGCTTACGCAATGATGGCAGGAAATTTCATCAATCGCCTGCTCCGCAACGAAGAGGGCGCGACGCTGACCGAATTCGGTTTCGTCGCCCCCATCCTGATCATGATGATCATGGGCATCTTCGACATGGCGCATTCGCAATACACCTCGGCGCTTATGAATGGCGCGATGCAGCAGGCTGCGCGTGACCTGACGCTCGAAACGGCAGGCAGCCAGCAATCCAATATCGATCAGCGCGTCATTGATGCGGTAGCAGATGTGACACCGGGAACTGCGACAGTCACGCTGGAAAAGCTCTCGCACTACGACTTTAGCGATATCGGCGAGGCCGAGGAATTTGCCGACGACAACGGCGACGGCGTCTGCAACGACAACGAAGTCTTCGCGGATGCAAACGAGAACGGCCAATGGGATGCAGACCGCGGGCAGACCGGCATCGGTGGTGCGCGCGATGCCGTGCTCTACACCGCTGTCGTCACCTACCCACGCCTGTTCCCGATGTATGGCCTTGCCGGTCTGCCGCAGAACGTGACGCTGCGAGCTTCGACCGTGCTTCGTAACCAGCCTTATGACGAGCAGAACCGCTCTACAGCTACAGGAAACTGCCCGTGAAGAAGATCATGAACCGCATCGGCTCGTGCAAGCGGGCCATGGGCCGCATTTCGTCTGATCTGCGCGATTGCACGTCGGGCGTGGCGATGGTGGAATTCGCCTTTTCCGCGCCAATCGTGCTCAGCCTCGGCCTGATGGGCACGGAAACCGCCAATTTCACGATCACGCACATGATGATCAGCCAGGTCGCGATGCAGGTGGCAGACAACACCTCGCGTGTCGGCGAAACCGATGTGCTTGTCGCCCGTAAGGTTTACGAACGCGACATCAACGAAGCTTTCGTGGGTGCCGAAAAGCTTGGTGCACCTTATGCCATTTTTGAGAACGGCCGGATCGTCGTATCGAGCCTGCAGATGAACTCAGATGGCGGGCAGTGGATCGCATGGCAACGTTGCCGTGGTGCGAAGAATTTCCAGTCGGAATACGGCACCCAGGGCACTGGCGCCAGCGGGACAAGCTTTCTCGGCATGGGCTCTCCGCGCATCCGTGCGAGTTCGGGAACGGCTGTGATGTTCGTGGAGGTGTCCTACACCTATGAGCCGATCACGCCGATCGACTTCTTCGGCCCGACCGAGATCGAATATACGGCTGCATTCAACATTCGCGATTCACGCGATCTGACGCAGCTGTATCAGACAAACCCTGCCTCACCGGTGGCGAGCTGCAACGTTTACTCGGCTGACCGTCCTAGCTGATTGAGGATTCGCGGGAGGCGCGCCGATAGCGGACGCCTCCCGGCACTCCCTTATTTATAGCAGACCTTGCGCACCGCCTCGACAATGCGCGGCGTGTCGATCAGCGCCAGCTTTTCGAGATTGGCTGCATAGGGCAGCGGCACATCTTCGTTGCAGACGCGCAGCACCGGCGCATCAAGGTGGTCAAAGCCCTCTTCCATGCAGATCGCGATGATCTCGCTGGCGATGGAACAGGTCGGCCAGCCTTCTTCCGCGACCACCAGACGGTTGGTCTTGGCAAGGCTCTTAAGCACGGTTTCCTTGTCGAGCGGACGCAGCGTCCGCAGGTCGATCACTTCGGCATCGATGCCCTGCTCGGCCAGCTCCGCTGCGGCTTCGAGCGCAAGCCCGACGCCGATCGAATAGGTCACGATGGTTGCGTCCTTGCCCTCGCGCACGATCCGCGCCTTCCCGATGGGCAGGACGTGATCATCGACATCAGGAACGTCGAAGCTGCGGCCATAGACCAGCTCGTTCTCAAGGAAGACGACTGGGTCCTCTGAACGGATTGCGGCCTTCATCAGTCCCTTTGCATCGGAGCTGTCATAGGGAGCGATCACGATCAGGCCGGGAACGCTGGCGTACCACGGGCCATAGTTCTGGCTGTGCTGCGCGCCCACGCGGCTTGCTGCGCCGTTGGGGCCGCGGAACACGATCGGACACCGCATCTGGCCGCCCGACATGTAGTTGGTCTTGGCAGCCGAGTTGATGATGTGGTCAATCGCCTGCATCGCGAAGTTGAAGGTCATGAACTCCACGATCGGGCGAAGGCCGCCCATCGCCGCGCCCGCACCGATACCGGCAAAACCGTATTCGGTAATCGGGGTGTCGATCACGCGCTTCGGCCCGAATTCGGCGAGCAGACCCTGCGTCACCTTGTACGCGCCCTGGTATTCGGCGACTTCCTCACCCATCACGAACACGCGCGGATCGCGGCGCATTTCTTCGGCCATGCCGTCGCGCAGCGCCTCGCGAACCGTGGTGCTGGTGAAGCTGGTGCCGGCGGGAATTTCAGGGTCGCTCGCAGGAGCTGCGCTGACGGGCTTTTCCGCCTTTGCAGCAGGTGCCGGAGCGGGAGCAGGCGTTTCCGCCGGAGCGGGCGCCGCCGCTTCGCCAGCGTCATCGCCCTCGCCTTCCATATATGCGATCACCGTGCCGACAGTGACGTTCTCGGTACCCTCGGCAACGAGGATCTTCGAAAGCACGCCTTCGTCGATGGCTTCGAATTCCATCGTCGCCTTGTCGGTTTCGATCTCGGCGATGATATCGCCGGGTTCGATTGTATCGCCTTCCGACTTCAGCCAGCGGGCGAGCGTGCCTTCTTCCATGGTCGGCGAAAGCGCGGGCATCTTGAGTTCGATAGCCATCAGTAGTTCTCCACCAGAACGTCGGTGTAGAGTTCGGAGGGCTCCGGCTCGGGCGAGCTTTCGGCAAAGTCGGCTGCTTCTGACACGATCTTGCGAATATCCTTGTCGATGGCTTTCAGGTCATCTTCCGAATGACCGGCTTCGATCAGCGTTTTCTTCAGGCGCTCGATCGGGTCGTAATGGTCGCGCTGTTCCTGCACTTCTTCGCGGGTGCGGTATTTTGCCGGGTCAGACATGGAGTGGCCGCGATAGCGATAGGTGTTGAGTTCCATCAGGACCGGGCCCTTGCCTTCGCGGACATGCTTGAACGCGACTTCGGCGGCGGCGCGCACTTCGAGGACGTTCATGCCGTCTACTTCCATCCCCGGGATCCGGAACGCGGTGCCGCGGCGGTAAAAGCGCGTTTCGGCAGAGCTGCGTTTGGTCGCGGTGCCCATCGCGTACTGGTTATCTTCCACCACGAACACGATCGGCAGGTTCCAGAGCGCGGCCATGTTGAAGGTTTCGTAGACTTGCCCCTGGTTGGCCGCGCCGTCTCCGAAATAGGCAAGGCACAGCCCGCCGTCTTCGTTGTACTGGTGCGCCAACGCAAGACCTCCGCCCAGCGCGACCTGCGCACCGACGATGCCGTGGCCGCCGTAGAATTTGTGCTCGGTGCTGAACATGTGCATCGAGCCGCCCTTGCCCTTGGAAATCCCGGCTTCGCGGCCCGTCAGTTCGGCCATGATGACCTTGGGATCGATGCCATAGGCCAGCATGTGACCATGATCGCGGTATCCGGTGATGACGCTGTCACGATCATTGTCGAGCGCGCTCTGAAGGCCGATCGCGACCGCTTCCTGCCCGATGTACAGGTGGCAGAAACCGCCGATCAGGCCGAGCCCGTAAAGCTGGCCTGCCTTTTCCTCGAACCGGCGGATCAGCAGCATCTGGCGATAGAATTCGAGCATCTGCTCGCTGCTCGCGGCGAAGGTTTTTGCCGCTTCGAATTCTTCCTGCAGCGAATGCAGGATGAAATCCGGATCGTCAGATGGTGCGGCGGATGCCGCCGGGGTCGCCTTTTTCGCGGCGGCCCTGCTGGCTGCTGGTTTCTTGGCCAAGATATGATCCCTTCTCTCGTGTTCGCGCGCGCAGTCCGGGGAGGAGGTTGCACGCGGCCCTCACAAGGTTCCTATAACTACGGTTTCGCACGTGACGCAACGGCAACCAGCGGGTTGGCCGTGTAATTTACCGATCTGGTTAGATTGGAAAAACCGCCGGGAAAAAGCGGTTACTCGTCTTCAAGCGTGATGACGATTTCGTCCGGATGGATAACCCCAAGATCCTTACGCACCAGTTCGCTGACGAGGTCAGGGTCCGCACCCTCCGGATCAAGCAGTTCGACCCGGTTGCGCAATGCGTCGCGCTTTTCCTTGAGCACCGCGATCCGCGCCTTGCGCTGTTCCAGCGCCTCGGCATTTTCGGCCCAAGATAGCAGACCCGTAGGCCCGGCAATCGCGGCCACGGTCAGGAAAACGAGCACGGCAAGCGCCAGTGCCTGCTTCACGTGTTCCCTTGGCGGTCTGTGCATTTTTCCGAGCCCCTGATCCAATCAGACAGAATCATAGTTAACCCCGCCGCGCAAGAAAAATGCGCCGGGCAGTGCAAAATCGTCTGATTTTCTGTTCAGTAAGAGCGCGGCAGGCCGAGAACATGCTCAGCCAGATAGGACAGGATCAGGTTCGTCGAGATCGGTGCAACCGTATACAGGCGCGCCTCGCGGAACTTGCGCTCCACATCATACTCCTCGGCAAAGCCAAAGCCGCCGAAGGTCTGCACGCACATGTCAGCCGCCGCCCAGCTTGCTTCGGACGCGAGCAGTTTGGCCATGTTCGCCTCTTCGCCCGGATTGCCGCCTTCGTCGTAAACCTGCGCCGCGTGGTGCACCATCAGCTCGGCGGCCCGCATTTGCGCATAGCAACGCGCGATCGGGAACTGCACGCCCTGATTCTGTCCGATGGGCCGGGCAAAGACGGTGCGGTCGCTGGCATAGGTCCGCGCCTGTTCGATAAACCATTTGGCATCGCCGATACATTCCGCCGCGATCAGGATGCGTTCGGCGTTCATGCCTGAAAGGATGTAGCGGAAGCCCTTCCCTTCTTCTCCGACCAGAGCGGATGCTGGAATGCGCAGATCGTCAAAGAACACCTCGCACGAAGAATGGTTCATCATCGTGCGGATCGGCTTGATGCTCATGCCGTTCTTCAGCGCGGCCTGCATGTCGACAAGGAAGATCGACAGGCCCTCCGTCTTCTTTTCAACCTTGTCGCGCGGGGTTGTCCGGGCGAGCAGCAGCATGAGGTCGGAATGTTCGGCCCGGCTCGTCCAGATCTTCTGGCCCGAGATCACATATTTATCCCCGTCCCGCACCGCGCGCGTTTTCAGGCTGAGCGTGTCGGTGCCACTGGTAGGTTCGGACACGCCAAAGGCCTGAAGGCGCAATTCCCCGCTGGCGATGCGAGGGAGATACTGCGCCTTCTGCTCGTCCGAGCCATACCGCAGCAGCGTGTTCATGATGTACATCTGCGCATGAGCCGACGACCCGTTACAGCCCGATGCCTGGATTTCCTCCATGATCACCGCCGCCGCATCGAGGCTGAGCCCGCTGCCGCCATATTCCACCGGGATCAGCGCGGCCAGAAAACCGGCCTTTGTCAAAGCATCGACGAATTCGCCCGGATATTCGCGCGCTGCATCCTTCGTGCGCCAGTATTCGCCCGGAAAATCATCGCACAGGGCGCGCACGGCGCGGCGGATTTCGGCGAGTTCTTCGCTTTCGGCTTTCATCGCGATCCTTCATTCACTTGGCCCTGGCTGCTTGCCCGGAGCATCGCGCCAAGTCCACCTGATCGATTTGCTAATCGGTTTCTGCCCTAGCCGATAGGTTTTTTCATGCTACCCATTTGCGCGAGAGACAGGAGACGATTCCGATGCAAGTGCTGAAGACCGATCTGGCGCGTTTCGCCGATATTCCCGACTATCCCTTTGCCGAAAACTGGATCACCATCGATCTGGGCGAAGGTTTCTCGGGACAGATGCACTATCTCGACGAAGGCCCGAAAGACGCGCCGCCGCTGCTGCTGTTTCATGGCGAACCGAGCTGGAGCTTCCTCTATCGCAAGATGATCCCGCTGCTGGTGGATGCAGGCTTCCGCTGCCTTGCGCCGGACCTGATCGGCTTCGGCAAAAGCGACAAGCCCGATGATCAGGCGTTCTACAGCTATGATCGTCATATCAGTTGGCAAAAGCAGTGGCGCAATGCCGTGGTGCCGCAAACGGCGGCTCTGTTCTGTCAGGATTGGGGCGGGTTGCTGGGCCTGCGCATGGTCGGCGAAGAGCCGGACAGGTTTTCCTGCGTGGTTGCCAGCAACACTTTCCTGCCGACCGGCGGGGGTCAGGCTTCGCCCGGTTTCCTCGCATGGCGGGAATTTGCGCGTGTCTCACCCGATTTCGTGATCGGCGACATCCTTCAGCGGGCCACCCAGACCGAACGCAGCGCAGCCGAGGTCGCGGCTTATAACGCCCCCTTCCCCGACGAAGCATCCAAGGCCGGGGCGCGAGCCTTCCCGCAGCTTGTCCCGGTAGAGGATGACAAGCCCGGCGTCGCTGCCAACAAGGCCGCATGGGAAGGACTGTCCGCTTTCGACAAGCCTTTCCTTACCCTGTTCGGCGAAGATGATCCTGTGCTGGGCAAGGCAGGCCCCTTGCTGGCTGGCCGGATCAAGGGTGCAGAAGGGATGCCCCATGCAATGCTGTCCATCTGCGGCCACTTCAGCCAGGAAGATCGCCCCGCCGAACTGGCGCAGGGGATGATCGAAACCGCGAAGAAGGCGGGCTTCCTCTGAACGCGAGCAATGCCCAAACGAACCCCTGTTATCTGAGCCGGGGGCAGGAATATGCGCTGGCGGTTACGGTCGCGGTCGTTACCGCCAATGCCTATTACATCCACCCGATCATCGGCGAAGTCGCGCGCGGGCTTGGCGTGGGCGAGGCCGAGATCGGGATCGTGCCCGCGCTCAACCAGCTGGCACTGGCATTGGGCATTCTGCTGCTGCTGCCTCTGGGCGATCGATATTCGAACAAGACGCTGTGCATCGCATTTGTCAGTGCGCAAACGCTGTTCCTGCTGGGCATGGCTGTGGCGCAAGGGTTTGCGTTGTTCACGCTGGCTTCGACCCTTCTCGGGTTCGTCACCATTGCGCCTTACCTGATCCCCGCCTTCGCATCGAAGCGCGTTGCACCGGAGCGGTTGGGCCAAGTCACCGCCCTGCTCACCGCCGGGGTGATTTTCGGCATTCTGGTGGCGCGGGTAGGATCGGGGATCGTCACCGAGGCCCTTGGCTGGCGCACGGTGTACTGGTGCGCCTTCGCTCTGATGGTGGCCGTCACCCTGTTGCTGCCGATCACCCTGCGCAGTGAAGGCAGTGCCGCGAAGGTGCCGAGCAGCAGTTACGGCCAATTGCTCGTGTCGGTCTTCACCTTGAGCCGGGCCAATCGCGACGTGATGATTTCGGCGGTGATACAGGGGTTCAACTTCGCATCCTTCACCGCGACATGGCTGGCGCTCGCACTGCATCTGACCAGCGACGAACTGGGATATGGTGTGGATACCGTCGGCTATCTGGCCGGGATCGCGGCGATCAGCATTTTCTCTACGCCGCGCCTCGGCAAATGGGCCGACCGAGTAGGGCCGCGCCGTGCGCGCCTGATCGCGGCTTGCGTCCAGCTTGTCGGCACCATGCTGATGTATCCGCTGGGCTGGAGCGTGTGGACGGTGCTGGTGCCGCTGCTGCTGGTCAATATTGTCGGGCCTAGCGTGGACGTGACCGGGCGCATGACGATCCTGTCGCTCGATCCGGCGATCCGGACCAGACTGACGACAAGCTATATCGTCATGATGTTCATCGGCGGTGCGATCGGCAGTATTCTCGGCACCGCGATCTACGATTGGGGCGGATGGATCGGCACGTGCGGATTGTTGATGGCGATTTCATGCAGCGTCCTGGTGCTCAGCTGGATAGCGTTGCGGCGGCACGAAAACGTATAGTTGGTGACCCCGGCGCGATTCGAACGCGCGGCCCTCAGATTAGGAATCTGATGCTCTATCCTGCTGAGCTACGGGGTCCCGAGGCCTCCAATAGCATTACCAATCGGTCGCGCAAGCGACCGCAAGCGTGAATGCGCGCCCGCAGCGGGCGCAGCTCTGCTGCGCGCCTAGCGAGGAGGTCGCCCAGATGGGCGAACATACAAACAAGGGCTTCAATTCAGTTCGTCAGGGGGAGTAAATGGGGCCAGCAGCGGGGCGACGGGCACGCCTTCGTCGAGCAATTCTTGCGCTTCCTTCAGCGTCGCCTTGCCGTGGATCGCTTCGAGATCCTTGTCGCCGTAATGCATGGCGCGCGCTTCATCGGCGAGTTTGTCTCCGACGTAACGGCTTTGCTTCAAAGCCTTTGCCTGAGCCTCCGCCAGAGCGCGCATCGCCTTCAGCACTTCGGGCGGGATCGAGCCGCCCGCCATCATGCTGTCACCGGATTCCGCAGGGGCCTGCACCGGGCGAGTATTGCTGCGCTGATTGCCCTTTACCGGGACGGCTGGGGCCATGGGCGCTTTGCCGACCTCTGCCGATCCGCATTCGGGGCAGGTGACAAGCCCGCGCGCCTGCTGCTCCTCGTAATCCGAGGAGGAGCCGAACCACCCTTCGAACCGGTGGCCATGGGGGCAATGAAGGTCGAAAACGATCATGCCGCGCTAATTGGGAATTTTGCGGGCATTGGCAAGGCTGGGAACCTGCGCGCGCACTTCGGCGATGCGTCCAAGGTTGATGTCGCAGAAACCGAGGCCCGGCCCTTCCCCGCCCATGTCGAGCAGCACCTCTCCCCACGGATCAACGACAAGGCTGTGGCCATAGGTTTCGCGCCCGTCCTCGTGACGGCCCACTTGCGCGGCGGCGATGACAAAGGCCTGCGCCTCGATCGCGCGGGCGCGCAGCATGACGTGCCAATGCGCGGCGCCAGTAGGACGGGTGAAAGCGGCCGGCACCGCAATCGCATCACAGCGCAGCTTTCCCAGTGCGGAAAACAGATCGGGGAAGCGCAGGTCGTAACAGATGGTGAGGCCAAGGCGGCCCAGAGGTGTGCCGTCGATCGTCACCACTTCCTGACCCGGCTGATAGGCGTTGCTTTCACGCCAGCTTTCACCATTGGCGAGGTCCACGTCGAACATGTGTATCTTGTCGTAAGTGACGGGATTTTGGTTGTCCTGCCGGAAATAGTGCGACCGGTTCGCCGATTTTCCGGTGCAGAACGGAACAGCCATTGAACCAAGAGCCAAGTCGATCTGCCACTTGGCAGACATCAGGGCCAATTCGTCGATAATGGATTGCTCGTAATCTTCGTTGATCCACTGCGCTCCACGCCGCCGATCACGGTCCAGCAAGACCGACATTTCCGGAGTGAACAGCACCTCGGCGTCGTTCTCTGCCGCCTGGCGTATCGCAACAATGATGGCGGCAATGTTTGCCTCCGGGTCGATGCCCGAGGTCATCTGAAGAACGGCGATTTTTACCATTCAGCCCGCCAGAAGCGCGTCGAGTTCACCCGCTTCTTCAAGCGCGGCGAGATCGTCCGATCCGCCGACATGGGTATCGCCGATGAATATCTGCGGCACGGTGCGCGCTTGCGGTGCACGGGCGAGCATCTCTTCGCGTTTCGGCCCGCCAAGGGTGATGTCGTATTCGTTGAATTCGACGCCCTTCCTTTGCAGCAGGTGCTTGGCCCGGACGCAAAAGGGGCAGGCGAACTTGGTGTAGATGTCGATTGTCGGCGTGCTCATATTCCATCCCGTTCGGCCCCGGCTCAGGACCTCTTGAAAGCCTTTGTACCACACCTAATTAAGACCTGTCGCCGGGTTCCGCCAGTGTTTGGGGAACAGCTACCGGTGGCACAATGCGGATGCTGCATGAGGCAGGTCCGCAACCAACAAATTGCTCAGATGAAGAGGATTTGAATTATGTCACGTCTTGATTTCACCCCCTATCGCCGCAGCACCGTCGGTTTTGACCGGCTTTTCGACCTGCTCGAAAATCAGGCGCGCGCGAACACGGGCGACAACTATCCCCCTTTCAACATCGCGCGCCGTGGTGAGGACAATTACCGCATTACTCTGGCAGTCGCCGGTTTCCGTCCTCAGGATATCGATATCACCGCGCAGCAGAACCTGCTGACCGTGCAAGGCAAGAAGCGCGAGGAAGTCGACGACGGTTCGGAATTGCTGCACGTCGGCATCGCCAATCGCGGATTTGAACGCCGATTTGAACTGGCCGATTATGTCCGGGTCGAAAACGCCGATCTGGCCGATGGATTGCTGATCATCGATCTGGTGCGCGAAGTGCCCGAAGCGATGAAGCCGAAGAAGATCGCCGTGAACGGCGGCACCCGGCTGACCGCGGTTCCGACCAGCAATGGCGACGCGAAGGATGCCGAAGGCAAGGACGCCGCCGACGCGGCCTGACCTGCAAAAGGCACGCGCATCAATATCTTGATGCTGCCAATTCACAATCGAAGTTGAAATTAAGTGGGGGCTGTCCTTTCGGACAAGCCCCCGCGACACATGGTCGCCTCGACCGAATATGACCGTCCGGGTCGCAGAAGACGGTCAACTCCGGTGCGAGCTCGTTGCAGCCTTGCTGTAAAGCGCCAGATACCTGGCCTGCTGCGAAACCCTGCTTAGGCTCCAATCAAGGACAAGGATACCATACCCCCCTACCCCTTACTAAAACCTGTAGCCTGCGTTGGCTAAACCCGATGGCGCGTTCGACGCAAGTGGTATTTCATAAACTTGTAAAAATGCGACACAAAAACCTGCCCAAATTGGGCTGAAAAGCCGGAAGCCTTTCAACCCGCTCGCATTTTTACCGTATGCTAAGCACGACGGGCGACAGCAGACCATGAGTGATCGTTAGCCGGGCGAACTTACACGAGTCGCGACTGCTCCAGCGCAGCTGCAATGAAGCCCGCAAAGAGCGGGTGCGGGTCGAACGGCTTGGATTTCAGTTCGGGATGGAACTGCACGCCGACAAACCACGGATGATCCGGGCGCTCCACGATTTCGGGCAACAATCCATCGGGTGACATGCCGGCAAAAACCAGCCCTTGCCGCTCCAGCGGCTCGATATAGGCGCTGTTGACTTCATAGCGGTGGCGGTGACGTTCCGAGATGGTGGTCGCCTCGCCATACATGCGCGAGGTATGGCTGTTGCCTGAAAGCTTCGCCTCATAGGCACCCAGACGCATTGTGCCGCCCAGATCGCCGCCTTCCTCGCGCTGCTGCAGGCCTTCTTCGCTCATCCATTCGCTGATGATGCCGACGACAGGTTCGCTCGTCTCGCCGAACTCGGTCGAGGATGCCTTTTCAAAACCGGCAGCCCGTGCACCTTCAATACAGGCCATCTGCATGCCCAGGCAGATGCCGAAAAACGGAACCTTGCGTTCGCGTGCGAAGCGGACACTGGCGATCTTGCCTTCGCTGCCGCGTTCGCCAAAGCCGCCGGGCACCAGAATGCCGTGCATCGGTTCGAGCGCGGAAACGATCTCGCTTTCGTTCTCGCCTTCGAAGATTTCGGCGTCGATCCACTTGATGTTGACCTTGACCCGATTGGCAAGGCCGCCGTGGATCAGCGCTTCGTTGAGGCTCTTGTAGGCATCGGGCAGGCCGACATATTTGCCGACCACACCGATCGTGACTTCGCCTTCGGGGTTGAAGTAGCGATCGGTCACATCGTTCCACGCGGAAAGATCAGGCGCAGGTGCGTCGGTAATGCCGAAGCCGCGCAGGACCTCCGCATCAAGCCCTTCTTCGTGATACTGCAGCGGAACCGAATAGATCGACGGCGCGTCGAGCGCGGGGATCACCGCTTCCTTGCGCACGTTGCAGAAATTGGCGATTTTCTGGCGTTCGCCATCGGGAATCGGATGCTCTGCGCGGCACAGCAGCACGTCAGGCTTGATCCCGAGGCTCGCCAGTTCACGCACCGAATGCTGAGTCGGCTTGGTCTTCAATTCGCCCGCAGCGGCGATGTAGGGGACAAGCGTGACGTGCACGCTCAGCGTCTGCATCGGCTCAAGCTCGTTCCGCAGTTGGCGTATCGCTTCCATGAAAGGCAGCGATTCGATGTCACCCACCGTCCCGCCGATTTCACACAGGATGAAATCATGGCCTTCGCTGTCGGCCAGCGCGAATTCCTTGATCGCGTCGGTAACGTGCGGGATCACCTGCACCGTCGCACCCAGATAATCGCCACGACGTTCCTTGGCGATGATGTCGCGATAGACCCGGCCCGACGTGATGTTATCGCTCTGCCGCGCCGATACGCCGGTAAAGCGTTCATAATGGCCAAGGTCGAGATCGGTTTCCGCCCCATCATCAGTGACATAGACCTCACCATGCTGATACGGGCTCATCGTGCCCGGATCGACATTGAGATAGGGGTCGAACTTGCGGATGCGTACCTTGTACCCGCGTGCCTGAAGGAGCGCTGCCAGAGAGGCAGCCATGAGACCTTTGCCGAGCGAGGAGACCACGCCGCCGGTGATGAAAATGAACCGCGCCATGGGAGTTGGGCCTTAAGCGTTTTGTTGGATTCGGGGCAAGCGAATTGAGGCGTCAAATGCGCCCCATCCACAATGATGAAACGAAAAACCGCTGAGCGGTTTATTCGGCGGCGGGTTCTTCGCCCGCAGGAGCCGTTTCGCCGGCCGGTGCGCCAAGCAGATCATCCGCCGATGCCGCTCCCGCTTCCGGTGCGCCAGAAGCCGGGCCACCCAGAAGATCGCCGGAGGTCGGCGCCGCGACGTCACGATCAAGCGTGGTGGTCACATCGCCTACGCTCGACTGGCTAACCGCCAGTGCCGCAAGCAGGATCGAAAGGGTGACAAATGCTACTGCCAGCCACTTGGTCGAACGGGTCAGGAAGTCGGCCGCACCGCGCGCACCCAGTGCACCCGAGGGACTGCCGCCGATACCAAGGCCGCCGCCTTCCGAACGTTGCATCAGTACGACGCCGACCAGAGCGGCGGCGACAATGGCCTGAATCACGGTGAGGATGATGAACAGCGACATGGTTTTCTTCTGATAGACGTAAAACGGTGAAGCGCACTTAGGGATGCAAAGCCCCAAGGGCAAGCGCGGATAGCCACGCCTTATCCTTCGTCGGGGTCGCCTGCAGCCAGTGCGATGCCCATGAAGCTGTCGGCAGTAAGGCTTGCACCGCCCACCAAAGCCCCGCCCACTTCGGGAGTGGAAAGGATTTCGGCAGCGTTTTCCGGCTTGACCGAACCACCATAAAGAATGCGGACTTCACTGCCAGCTTCCTCGCCCAGCAGCTTGATCAGCAGGGCGCGGATTTCTGCGTGCATTTCGGCAATATCTTCGACGGTCGCCGTCTTGCCCGTGCCGATCGCCCAGATCGGCTCATAGGCGATGGTGAGCCGCTCAGCTGCGTTTTCGATCTCTTCCGGCAGCGAAGCCTTGAGCTGCTTCTTGACGAAGGCAACCGCACGGCCAGCATCGCGGGTCTGCTCGCTTTCGCCGCAGCACATGATGATGCGCAGGCCCGCCGCCAGCGCGGATTCGGCCTTCGCCCGGATCAGCGCATCGTTTTCGCCGTGGTTCTGGCGCCGCTCGCTGTGGCCGAGGATCACGAACTTCGCTCCGGCGTCGGCGATCATCGCCGCCGAGATGTCGCCGGTATGCGCTCCGCTCGCGTTGTGGTGGCAATCCTGCGCCCCCACAGCGATCTGTTCCGCTTCGCGGTGGACGGGGTGAATCAGCGTGTAAGGCGGCGCGATGGCGACTTCGACCTTCATATGGCGCTGAGCCGCGCGATCGATGGCGCGGGCTTCGGAAAGCATGGCGCGGGTGCCGTGCATCTTCCAGTTTCCAACGATGTAGGGCCGCTGGGGCATCTGAACTTCCTGAACTTTTACTTGGGATGATACGAATCCGAGGGCCCGATGTAGGGTCGAGGGGCCGCGTCCGCTAGCCGAGTGGATCACTTTAGTCAAAACGTGCTCTGACCTGTTGCCGGGAGGTCGCAGGGCAGATAAAGCGCTGCTCCAGACCGCGATCAGGGACCCGCCTTGGACAATCCCACGGTTTCGGTCGGCTCAAGACAAGTCCGCACTTTCGTTCGGACGGCACAAATGTTCCGCGCGAATACGGATACCGGGAAAACGCACAGATGATTTCGCTCTTTCGGAAATTCTTTCAGTCGAAAATCGGCCTGCCGATCTTCATCGGTTTTCTCGTGGTGGTCGCGCTGGCCTTCGCTGCGAGCGATATTTCCGGCTCGGCGACGTTTGGCGGATTGGCCGGTGATGACAAGGTGGCCGTTGTTGGCGACGAGGGCATCACCACGGTCGAAATGACCGGCACGATGAATAATGCGCTGACCCGGGCGCGCGATCAGAACCCGACGATCACCATGCCGCAATTCGTCGCGCAGGGTGGGCTCGAGAATGAGCTGGACCTGCTGATCGATCGTTATTCGACCGGGATTTTTGCCCAGAAGTACGGCCTGCGAGCGGGCGCAAATCTGGTGAACAGCGAAATCCTGAAGATCAACGCCTTCCGCAACCTGACCGGCGAATTCGACCCAGAGACCTATCAGGCCGCGCTGCGCCGTCAGGGCATCACCGATGCCATCCTGCGCAAGGATATCGCCGACGGCCTGCTCGCTCAGATGGTGCTGCGTTCCGCCCTTGGCGCACCGCAAATGCCCGAAGCCGCCGCGCGCCAATACGCCGCACTGGTGCTCGAACGGCGCAAGGGCCAGATCGGCCTGATCCCGAGCATGGCATTCGCCCCGGAGGCCGATCCCACGGCGGAACAGCTCAACACATTCTACAGCGAGACACGCTCCAAATACATCCTGCCCGAACGCCGCACGCTGCGTTTCGCGGCATTCGGTGCGGACAGCGTCGACGCGGACATCACCCCGACCGCCGAGCAGATCGCCGCGCGCTTCGAACAGGACAAGGCGCAATACGCCGCGAGCGAACGGCGGGCGATTTCCTCCTTTGTCGTGCCGACCGAACAGGCGGCAAAGGCGCTGGTCGAACGGATCCGCGGTGGCGTCTCGCTCGAAGCGGCGGCACGCGAAGCGGGCTTCGAGGTTTCGACCGGCGGGCTGCGCACCCGTGACGAAATGTCTTCGGCCACCAGTTTCGCGGTGATGGAGAAAGTCTTCACTGCCAATGAAGGCGCTATTGCCGAACCGGCGCAGTCGACCCTTGGCTGGTATGTCGCGCGGGTCGATGATGTCGAAAAGATCGCCGCGCGTTCGCTTGCCGATGTGCGCGACGATATCGCCGCCCAGCTTCAGCAGGAAGCCCGCGCTGCGGCACTGATCGACCTGAGCAGCCGGATCGAGGAGATGGTCGACACCGGAACCTCGCTCACCGATGTCGCGGAGCAATTCGGGCTCGAAGTCACAGCCATTCCCGGAGTTACCGCCGATGGCCGCCTCTTCGGCCTGCCCGGACAGGGTATTCCGCAGGGTCTTCGCCCGATCCTCGACGTTTCGTTCCAGATGGACGAGAGCGAGCCGCAGCTGGCCGAATTGGTCCCCGGCGCGCAGTTCCTGGTGTTCGACGTGCAGGAAATCACCGAAAGCGCCGCTCCGCCGCTGGCCGAAGTGCGCGAGGAAGTGACCGCCGCGTGGCGCCGGGCAGAGGGCAACAAGAAGGCGAAGGATGTGGCCAACCGTATCCTCGCCGCTGTTCGCGGTGGCAAGTCGCTGAACGAGGCAATGCGCGAGGAAGATGCGCGGTTGAACCAGATCGAGAACATCAACCTGCGTCGCACCGAACTGCTTTCGGGCCAGAACCGCAGCATTCCCGCTCCGCTGGTGCTGATGTTCTCGATGGCGCGCGGTTCGACCAAGGTGCTGGAGGATTCGAACGATCTGGGTTGGTACGTCGTTGATCTCGACACGATCGAAACCGATCCGATCGAGGAAAACTCGGGCCTTCTGGCGCAAACCCGTGCCCAGCTCGCCCCGGCGTTGACCAATGAATACGCCGCCCAGCTTGCCCGGGCGATCCGTGCCGAAGTCGGTGTCGAGCGGAACGAGGAAGCGATCGAGGCGCTGCGCAAGGCACTGGCCGGCGAGAGCTGATACGGCCTGCAAAAGCAATCAAGACCACTGAGTGACCCAGAAAGCGCCCTTCCCCGCCGGACTTGAAAACGCTGCCGATGCCGCCGCCGCCTTGGCGGAAGGACGGCCCGCGCTTGTCTGGCGCAGGGTGGTTGCGGACAGCGACACACCCGTTGGCGCGGCACGCCGCCTGATCGTTCCAGGGCGCGGAGACTTCCTGCTTGAGTCGGTCGAAGGCGGCGAAGTGCGCGGGCGATACAGCCTGCTGGGGCTCGATCCCGATCTGGTGTTCCGCGCAAGCGAAGGCACCGCAGCGATCAACAGCCGCTGGCAGAGCGACCGCGACGCCTTCACCCCGTGCGATGGCGATGCCTTGAGCGAGCTGCGTGCGCTCGCCAATGCCTGCCGGATCAACACCCCGCCCGAGGCCGAAAACCCCCTGCCCCCGGCGCTGGCGTGTCTGGTCGGCTATTTCGGCTATGAGACAATCGGGCTGGTCGAAACCCTGCCCCGCGCTGCCCCCAGCGAGCTGGCGCTGCCTGACATGCTGTTTGTCCGGCCAACCGTCATTCTGGTGTTTGACGGGCTTTCGGATGAACTGTTCTGCATCGCGCCGATCTGGAGCGCCGATGATCCCACTGCCGCGATTGCCGCTGCGGGTGAACGGATCGACGAGACTTTGCGCACAATGGCGCAGCCGCGCCCGGCGGAGCCGCGAACTACGTGCGATCTTGCCGAGCCGACACTTTCCCCCGTCATGGCGGAAGACGATTACAAAGCGATGGTGGCGCGGGCGAAGGATTACATCGTCGCAGGCGACATCTTTCAGGTGGTGCTGGCACAGCGTTTCACTTGCCCGTTCGAACTGCCACCGCTGGCGCTTTATCGCGCGCTGCGGCGGGTCAACCCTTCCCCGTTCCTCTATTTCCTCGATCTGCCCGGTTTCGCGATTGTCGGTTCATCGCCCGAAATCCTTGTCCGGGTGCGCGACGGCGAAGTGACCATCCGCCCGATTGCGGGAACCCGTCCCAGAGGCGCAACCCGCGCGCAGGACGAAGCGAACGAGATCTCGCTGCTGGCCGATCCCAAGGAGCTGGCCGAACATTTGATGTTGCTGGATCTGGGTCGCAACGATGTCGGCCGGGTGGCGGCGCGCGGAACCGTGGAAGTGACTGACAGCTTCACCATCGAACGCTACAGCCATGTCATGCACATCGTATCGAATGTGGTGGGTCGCCTCGCCAAAGACAAAGATGCGCTTGATGCCCTGTTCGCCGGTTTCCCGGCGGGCACCGTATCGGGCGCCCCGAAAATCAGGGCCTGCGAGATCATCGCCGGGCTGGAGCCGGAAACGCGTGGGCCATACGCCGGGGGTGTCGGCTATTTCGCGCCAGACGGATCGGTCGATTCGTGCATCGTGCTGCGCACCGCCGTGGTGAAGGACGGGGTGATGCATGTTCAGGCCGGTGCAGGCATCGTTGCCGACAGCGATCCCGATTACGAGCTTGCCGAATGCCGGGCCAAGGCGGGCGCGCTGATCGCCGCCGCGCGTGAGGCTGTGCGGGTCGCGAGCGAGCCGGGGTTTGGCCAATGAGGCGCGCCCTTGCCGCAATCGCGGTAACGCTTTTCGGTGCGCCAGCAATTGCTGAAGAACCGGGCGAAAGCCGCAATTCCGTGCGGGTCATCGCATCGCCCTTCCTAGTGTTCGAATGGGCGGAGGAGCTTTCCGCGCATGTGACGCTCGCCGATTTTGATGGCGATGGCGATCTGGATATCGCGGTATCCAACGGGCGCCATTGGCCGCAGCAGGACCGGCTTTATCTCAACCACGGCAATGGTCGAATGCTTGAGGCCCGCCCGATTGGTGATGTTGCCCTGCCGACATATCAGCTTTTGTCTGGCGACCTTGATCGCGACGGCGATCTTGATCTGGTGGCCATCCATGATGCGGTGCCGGCGCGCGCCTTCCAAAATGATGGCAGGGGCAATTTCACGCTCGCGTTTGAAATTGACGGCACCGGAGGAGATTCGCGCGGCGGCGCGCTCGCCGATATCGATGGTGACGGGTTGCTGGATCTTGTCATCGCCCGACGCGGCGATCCGGATTTGCTGCTTTCAGGCACCGCAGAGGGCGCATTCGCCAGTCCGCGCATTATCGGCGCCGATGACACCGCTTCGATCCGCGTGAACATATCCGACATCGATGGGGATGCTGATCCCGATCTGCTGTTTGCCCGGCGCGACGGGCAGACAAGCGTGGTCATGCGCAACGATGGAGCGGGCCAGTTTACCGAGCTGGCTCTGCCATCGCTTCTGGGCGCTAGCCGTGAACTTGTCGCGGCCGATCTTGATGGCGACGGGGAGCAAGAGCTCGTCTCGTGCAGCCTCGAAGCAAGCAACGCGGTGCTGCGGCGTGACGGCGAAGACTATCGCATCGCTGAGCGCTTTGGTGCGGCGGATGATGGTTGCTATTCGCTGGCCGCGGCCGATTTCGATGGCGACGGGCTTGGCGATATCGCCGTTGCCAATTCGGAGCGCCCGAATTTCCTGTATTTGCAGCAGGCGGGCGGCGGATTTGCGCAGGTGCAGGTCGAGGAAGACCCGTTCAACAGCTATGGCATTGCCATTGGCGATTTCGACGGGGACACCGTCCCCGATCTGGTTTTCGCCAATTCCGGCGCCTTCAACGCAGCCTATCTTGTACGAAAGATCACGCCATGAGGTTCGCGTTTGTAATTCTGGGCGCATTGGCGCTTGGCGCGTGTGAACCCCAGCCCGAGGGCGAGCCGGTGGTTCGCACCGAGCTGGGCGAGCCGATCCCGGTCGATATGGTCGAGGAGATCGTTCAGTCAGCTCCGGCAGAGGCGATCGCCGGGGCAGCCTGTTCCCCTGCCACTTTCGAAGATGTGCCGCTGATCCACTGCATTGCCGACCCTGAATTGCACCGCATCTCTGCCGCGCTGGCTCCCGTGAGCGGGGACAATGCAGGTACGATCGAAGGCTGGGCCGCAGGCAAGAACGAAGGTGCCATCGCCTTTGTGATGAATGGCGGGGCCTATGGCGATGATCTGAAGCCGCTCGGCTATTTCGTGCAGGATTCGGACCGTCTCGTCGAACTGAACCGCGCGGACGGATCGGGCAATTTCTTCCTGAAACCCAATGGCGTGTTCTTCGGTTCGGACGGGAACTGGCGCATTCTCGATACCGAGACTTTCCTGCGCACTGTTGGGGATCGCCCGCAATTCGGCACGCAATCGGGGCCGATGCTGGTCCTGAACGGCGAATTGCACCCGGAGATTCAGGATGATGGCCCGTCCAGATCAATCCGCAACGGCGTGGGCGTATCGGCCGACGGAAAGGCGCATTTCGTGATTTCGCAGGAACCGCTCAGCTATGGAAAGCTGGCGCGGTATTTCCGGGATGAATTGAAGGTCGAAAGCGCGCTGTTTCTTGATGCGCGAACCTCGTCCTTGTGGGACCCGGCACGAGGCCGAATGGATCGCGGCCGGGTCGGGCCGCTGATCGTGGTGGAGAAGAAATGATGATCCCGGGCAATATCCGCAGCTACGACCGCACGCTCTATCCCGAGATCGAGCCTTACGAGACGGGCATGCTCGATGTCGGCGAAGGGCATCAGATCTATTACGAGCGCGTCGGCACTCCGGGGGCGAAACCGGCGGTGTTCCTGCACGGCGGCCCTGGTGGCGGCATGGCGCCGTCGCATCGCCGCCAGTGGGACCCGGCGCTGTATGACGTGTTGTTGCTCGACCAGCGCGGCTGCGGCAAATCGCTGCCCTTTGCCGAGATCGAGCACAACGACACGTGGCGCATCGTCGCCGATCTTGAACGTTTGCGCGAAATGTGCGGGCATGAGGCGTGGCAGGTGTTCGGCGGAAGCTGGGGGGCGACGCTGGCGCTGGCCTATGCCCAGGCGCACCCTGACCGCGTGACCGAACTGGTGCTGCGCGGTGTCTTCCTTGCCCGACAGACCGAGAAGGACTGGCTTTACGTCAAGGGCGCGAGCGAGATCATGGCGGAACAGTGGGACAGCTTCATCGGCCTCATCCCCGAGGATGAACGCGACGATCTGGTGAAGGCCTATCACGATCGCCTGACCAGCGATGACGAGGCGACCCGCCTTGCCGCGGCGCGTGAATGGTCGCTGTGGGAAGGATCGGTCGCAACCGTGCTGCCCAATCCCGAACTGCTCGACGATTTCGCCGATCCAGCCAAGGCGGTTCCATTCGCCCGCATTTGCGCGCGCTATTTCCTCAATGATTTCTACCTTGAGGAAGCCCAATTGCTGCGCGACGCGGACAAGATCGCGCATATCCCGACGATCATCGTGCAGGGCCGCCACGACATCTGCTGTCCGCCGACAAGCGCATGGGCGCTGAAGAAAGTGCTTCCCAAGGCCGAACTCTGGATCGTCGACGACGGCGGTCACGCCGCGAGCGAACCCGGCATCACCGACGGCCTGGTGCGCGCGACGGACAAGTTTGCGGGCAAATAGCGTGAGGCTCGATCGCGGCTTCGCCTTTGCCGCGGCAGGGCTTCTGCTTGTCGAAATCGTGATTGCGCTGTTCGTCAGGGACAACTTCGTGAGGCCCGTTCTGGGTGATGTTCTGGCGGTCATGCTGGTCTATTGCGCGGTGCTGGCGATTGTCGATCTTCCGCGCGCCTTTGCCGCCGTGTTCGCATTCCTGGTGGGTGTCGTCATCGAAGCGATGCAGTATCTCGACGCGCTGACTACGCTCGGATTGGAGCACAATCCTGTTGCCCGCACCGTCCTCGGCACGACGTTCAGCTGGGGCGATATCGTTGCCTATGCTGCCGGTGCCGTTCTGGCTCTTGTGGCTGACAGGGCATGGCGCAAACGACATCGGGCAAGCACACAGCCTTGAACCCCCCGCGCAATTCCGCGAAAGCCCCGGTAATGATTCTCGTCATCGACAATTACGACAGCTTCACCTTCAACCTGGTCCATTATCTGATGGAGCTAGGCGCAGAAGTGCGGGTGGAACGCAATGACGCACTGTCCGCCTCGCAGGCGCTGGCCACCAATGCCAACGGCTTCCTAATCTCGCCCGGCCCCTGCACGCCGAACGAGGCCGGAATCAGCCTCGATCTGGTGGCGGCCTGCGCCGATGCGGGAAAGCCGCTGCTGGGCGTGTGCCTCGGCCACCAGTCGATCGGCCAGTTCTTTGGTGGCAAGGTGGTGCGCGGCGGGTTGATGCATGGCAAGACTTCGCCGGTTACGCATGACGGGACGGGCGTTTTCGCAGGCGTCCCCTCGCCCTTCACCGCGACCCGCTATCACTCGCTGATCGTTGAGGACATTCCCGATTGCCTCAGCGTCAATGCCCGCTCTGACGACAATCACGTTCAGGGCTTCCGCCATGCCGAGCTGCCGATCCACGGGGTGCAATTCCACCCGGAAAGCATCGCGACCGAGCACGGCCATTCGCTGCTCGCCAACTTCCTGAAGATTTGCGGGATCGACACGCAACTGCCCGAAAGGCTCAAGGCATGAAGACCCTCCCCCTTGCCGTTCCGCACATGAACGAAGCCGAGGCCGAGGAAGTTTTCGGCTGGATCCTCGACGGCGAAGCGACTGACGAGGAAATCGCGCGGTTCCTGCTCGCCATGACAGAGCGGAGCGAAACCGCTGATGAAATCGCGGGAGCGGCGCGGGCCCTTCGCGCGCGGCTCATCCCGATCAATGCCCCCGAAGGCGCGGTCGATTGCTGCGGCACGGGCGGCGACGGACACCATACGCTCAACGTTTCGACCGCCGTCAGCCTTGTGGTCGCGGCCTGCGGCGTTCCCGTTGCCAAGCACGGCAATCGCGCCGCATCGTCCAAATCGGGCGCAGCGGACACGCTCGAGGCGCTGGGCCTCGGCATGGACGCGGCCGGACGCACGGCGGAAAAGACGCTCGCGGAAATCGGCATTTGTTTCCTGTTCGCGAAGAACCACCACCCGGCGATGGGCCGCATCCAGCCCATCCGTCAAAGGCTTGGCAAGCGGACGATCTTCAACCTGATGGGGCCGCTGTCCAATCCGGCTGGTGTTACCCGCCAACTGATCGGCATTGCCCGCCCCGGCTATGTCCCGATCTACGCGCAGGCCAAGGCCAAGCTGGGGACAGAGCGTACCTTCATCGTCTCAGGTGACGAAGGACTGGACGAACTCAGCCTGGCGGGCGGGAACGAGCTGGCCGATGTCATCGGCAATGATTTCGAGATGCGGCGTATCGACGCGAGCGCGGTGGGCGTGCCGCATGCCCCGGTTGAGGCGATTCGCGGCGGCGATGCTGTCCACAATGCCAAGGCGCTGAAGGCGCTGCTGGACGGCACCCCCGGCCCCTATCGCGATGCCGTGCTACTCAATGCCGCCGCCACGCTGGTGGTCGCCGGCAAGACCGCTGACTGGGCCGAAGGCGCGGCGATGGCGGCAGAGGCACTCGACAGCGGAAAGGCGCGCGATCTGCTGGCCGACTGGATCAGGATGGCGGCGTGACCCAGCACCCTTGGTATTTGCAATGAACAAGCTCGAAGAAATCTGCTCCGCAAAGCGCGAAATCGTCACCGCTCGCAAGGCGGCGATTGCTCGTGCCGATTTCGAATCCGCCGCCGCGACCCGCACCGCTCCGCGCGGATTTGAAGCTGCCTTGCGCTCGCGCGCTGAAACCGGCTTTGCCCTGATCGCCGAAGTGAAGAAGGCGAGCCCGTCAAAAGGGCTGATCCGCGCCGATTTTCAGCCTGCACAGCACGCCCGCGATTATGAAGCGGGCGGCGCTGCCTGCCTCTCCGTCCTGACCGACGCCCCTTTTTTCCAGGGGCATGAGGATTATCTGGTTGAAGCCCGCTCTGCCTGCGCCCTGCCCGTGCTGCGCAAGGATTTCATGGTCGATCCGTGGCAATGTCTCGAAGCACGCGCCATCGGTGCGGACGCGATCCTGATCATCGTCGCGGCGCTGGAAGACACCGCCATGGCCGAAATCGAGGCCGCTGCGCGTGATCATGGCATGGACGTGCTGGTGGAAGTGCATGACGAGGCCGAGTTGGAACGCGCCGCCAAGCATCTGCAAAGCCGCCTGATCGGGGTCAACAATCGCGATCTCAAGACCTTCACCACGTCCCTCGCGGTAACCGAAAGGCTCGCCCCGCTCGCACCGGAAGGGACGCTGCTGGTCGGGGAAAGCGGGATCAACACCCATGCCGATTTGGAACGGCTGGCGAAAAGCGGGGTGCGCACCTTCCTTGTCGGGGAAAGCCTGATGCGCGCCGATGATGTCGCGGCGGCGACAAGGACCCTGCTGCAAGGGTGACAAAGCGGTGGTGCGAAAGGTGACAGTCCGATCCTGTGAAGGTGACACTTTGGCGCGAAAGATGACACTTTCCTCGCAAGGGTGACACTTTGTGTGCCATCATTTTTCGGCCTGTCCTACAGGGGCCAAAAATGCAAAAACCCGCGCATGAGCAAGCGTTTCCCCATGGCTTTGATCCGGCAGAGCGGCACCCGTGCGCCTGACGGTGCAGTTTTTTTCTCCAGGACAGTGTTCCACCTGTTCCATCCTGTAGGGTTTGGCGCATGAGCGGCCTCACCCATATCGGCCCGGACGGTGCGGCGAACATGGTGGATGTGGGCGGGAAGTCCGCGACTCACCGGGTGGCCATCGCCTCGGGACGCATCGCCATGTCCGCTGCCGCGCTGGAGGCGATCCGCTCGGGCGACGCGCCCAAGGGCGATGTGCTCGGCACTGCGCGGATAGCCGGGATCATGGCGGCGAAGCGCACCGGGGAACTGATCCCGCTGTGCCATCCGCTCGCGCTTGACGCGGTGAATGTGGACTTCGCTTTCGAGGAAGACGGGATCCGCGCCACCGCCACCGCTTCGCTGACGGGCAAGACCGGGGTGGAGATGGAAGCGATGGTGGCCGTCTCCACCGCGCTGCTGACCGTCTATGACATGGCCAAGGCGATCGACAAGGGCATGATGATCGGCGAGGTTCGCCTGATCGAGAAGCGCGGCGGCAAATCCGGCCACTGGAAGGCCGACGAGGCATGAGCGCGCTGCTGACGCTGGAGGAAGCGCAGGAGCGGCTGCTGGCGCTGGCGCCTGCCCTTCCCGCCACCACGGTGGAGATCGGGCCGAACTTGGCAAACCGCTATCTCGCCAGCGATCTCAAGGCTCTGCGCACCCAGCCCCCGGCGGACCTGTCGGCGATGGATGGATATGCGATTGCAGGCGAAGGGCCATGGGAGCGGGTGGGTGAAAGCCGCGCTGGCGGCCCTTTCGAAGGGACACTTGCCCCCGGTCAATGCACCCGCATCTCAACCGGCGCGCATGTGCCCGACGGCGCGGACCGCATCCTCATCCAGGAGAACGCGGAGATTGCCGGAACCAGCGTCGCGCTTACTCCGGGTGAGGCCTTGCCGACGGCGGGGCGGCATGTGCGCAAGGCCGGGTTCGACTTCTCCACTGGCGACACGGTGCTGAAGGTCGGCACGCAGCTCACGCCCGGCGCAATCGCACTCGCGATCGCAGCGGGTCATGTGCAGGTCCCCGTGCTCACGCCGCCGCGCGTGGCGGTGCTCGACAGCGGAGACGAACTTGCGCCGCTGGGTGCGGAGGTGAGAGAGGACCAGATACCGGCAAGCAACGGCGTCATGATCGCTTCAATGCTGCAAGCCTTGGTCGGGGAAACGACCGCGCTCGGTCCTGTGGCGGACGATCCGGCGGCGCTGGCGGACGCGCTGGCCAAGGCAGAGGGGCACGAGATCCTTATCACCTCCGGTGGTGCTTCGGTGGGCGACCACGACCTGATCCAGCAGGCACTGAAGGACTGGGGTGCCGATCTTGCGTTCTGGAAGGTGGCAATCAAGCCGGGCAAACCCTTGATGGTGGCAACGCGCGGGGAAACCGTTGTGCTTGGCCTCCCGGGCAATCCGGTGTCGAGCTTCGTCACCGCCTTCCTGTTCGCGCTGCCGCTGGTGCGCAAGGCGATGGGCGCTGCCTCTCCCTTGCCCCGCGTTTCGCAAGCGGTCTGCGCGGAAGCATTACCTGCAACCGGGAGCCGCCGCGAGTTCCTGCGCGGGGTAAGCGAAGGCGGCAAGGTGCGGCTGGCGGCATCACAGGATTCGAGCGCCCTGTTCGCATTGGCTCAGGCCAATTGCCTGATCGACCGGGCTGCGGGTTCTCCCGAAACCAAACCGGGAACGTCTGTTCCTGTGTACAACCTCCAGAATGGCTGAGTTCTGAGGGTTTGCGGACGATGTGTGCTTGACTTGGCGGAACAGGTTGCCTATTCGTTCCGCATTCGTTCACCATATCGGTGCGCGAACAGTGCTTCGCACCGCACCCTGCCCCTCGTTGGGAAGGCGTGCCTCTGGGAGCGCGCCATTCCAGCACCGTGCGGCAAGGATGCCGTGCGCCAAGGTGCGCCTAAACGGAGTTTGCCATGTTGACCGCAAAGCAGCATGAACTGATCCGCTTCATCCAGCAAAGGCTGGAAGAAACCGGCATTTCACCCAGTTTCGAGGAAATGAAGGAAGCCCTCGATCTCAAGAGCAAGTCGGGCGTCCACCGCCTGATCTCCGCGCTTGAGGAACGCGGCTTCATCCGTCGCCTGCCCAACCGTGCGCGCGCACTGGAAGTGATCCGTCAGCCAGAGGATGCGACCCCTGCGCCGCGCTCGACGAAGCCGGCCAATGATGCCGCGCCTGTCGTCATGCCCAAGGCCCCGAGCATGCCCTCCCCGGCGAATGACGTGATCGAGATACCCTTGCACGGCAGGATCGCTGCAGGTGCCCCGATCGAAGCCCTCGAAGGGCAAAGCTCATTGCCTGTGCCCGCCGCGCTACTCGGCCCCGGAGAGCATTACGCACTTGAGGTTTCGGGCGATTCGATGATCGAAGCCGGCATCTTCGACGGCGACTTCGCGCTGGTTCGCCGCACCAACACCGCGCGCGATGGCGAAATCGTGGTTGCGCTGGTCCGCGGCGAGGAAGCGACGCTCAAGTATCTCTACAAGGATGGCGGAATGGTCCGGCTCGATCCGGCAAACGCTGCCTATGATCCGCAGGTCTACGGCCCGGATGAAGTCCAGGTTCAAGGCAAGCTGGCAGGGCTGCTTCGGCGGTACCACTGATTGCTGCGGGGCGCGGTGAGATGGCGGGCTATCTGCCTGCACCGCGCCACCAGCCATGTTCGCCCTGCGCTTCGGCGACGCTGGTAACGCGTCCGGATGACAGGTTGAGCGCCAGACCGCCGGTTCGCTCGAGCAAGCGCCGGTCCGCCTTGAGCCAGCGCGGCTTGCAGGATCGTGGCAGGAACCGGTCCGCAACAACGATGTCCGCCTGTTCGCAAGCAGCCGCCAGTGCGCGTTCCTCAATGAGTTCACGGTTCCGCGCGAGCAACAACGTCCAGTCGCGTCCACCGCGCTGAATAGTCATCACGCAGAACTCGGGAGAACAGCGCGCCCCCTCCCACTGCACAAGAGGAACAGGTTCGCTCGCAACACTCGCCAACTCCATCAGATTGTCACGCGAATAGGACGAGTTGCTATCCCGCAACGAAAGCAGTTCCCGACTCCCATCGGCGCCAGGCACCGTGATGCCGACATGCCGACCGTCACGGCCAATGAGAACATCGGGGATCGGCGTCGCCAGCAACATCATGGTTGCGACGACAGCAGGGATCAGGCCCAGCAAACGCGCCCGCCCGCTCCAAAGCGCCAGCCACAGCCCTCCACCGGTGAACAACGCGATCACAAGCCCGCTCATCTGCGGCATCAGCTTCACCGAACCCGGCTGCTCGGCTGTGAAATGCGCGATCCCGAGCAAGAGATCGAGCGAGGCTTGCACCAGCCACCAGAAAGGCCCGCCCATGCCGATCAGATCGAACAACAATCCCAACGCGATCAACGGCATCGCAATGAACGTGACCAGCGGAATCGCGATCACATTGGCAAAGGCACCGTAAAGCCCCGCCCTGTGGAAGTGGAAAAGGACGATCGGCATCAGCGCGATTTCGATCACCATCCCCGTCACGAACAGCATGAAGGCGCCGCGAAGCACCCTCTTCACCCACTTCTCCTCACGCGGTGCGAGAAATGCCTTCGCCGGACCACTGCTGTGCAAGGCGACAATCGCAATCACAGCCGCGAAGCTCATCTGGAAACTCGGGCCGATCACACTTTCAGGCCACAGCAGCAGCACGAAGACCGCAGCCACAGCCACCATGCGCAGCGAAAGCGCATCCCGCCCCAGGGCCAGCGCCATCAAGACCAGCATGGCAGCAGCACAGCTTCGGACCGTCGGAACTTCCGCTCCTGTGAGCAAGGTGTAGCCAATTCCGACGACCGCCCCGACCGCAGCAGCAACCACGGGCAATCGAACCCGCAAAGCTACGGCCGGAAACAACGCCAAAAGCTTCAACGCAACCAGATAACCTGCCGCAATCACGGCGCTGACGTGCAGCCCGCTGATCGAAAGCAGGTGCGTCAACCCGGCATCGCGCATCGCGTCTTCATCGCTTTCGAAGATCGCCCCTCTGTCCCCGCTGGCAAACGCCGCTGCAATCGTCCCGGCTGAGCCGTCCACTCTCGCGCGAACATGAGCCGCCAACCAGCGTTGGACTGCAGCGAGGCCAGTCGCCCTAGGTGCTGCCTCGACTACCTCAACCGAACCGATAACGCTTCCGGTGGCGGAGAGCCCCTTGAACCATGCGGCGCGCGCGAAATCGTATGAACCGGGCAACATGGGGCTCGCCGGCGGCATCAGGCGGACACGCATCCTTACAACAGCGCCTTCGGCAACCATGGCCGGAGAGGCCGTGGTCGCCTGCGTGGGACCAAAGGGCAAGGCATCTAGTGGAACATTCACCCTGATCTTCCGGCTTTGGGCCGTTTCCGCGTCCCTCACCGCCAATGTCAGCCGGATGCGATCCTGCGCAGGCTGATCTTCACGCTCGAGCACATAGCCCTGAATCCGCTCGACAACAGGCCGTTCAATCGCTGGTGCCCCGACAATCTCCGACCGCGCCCAGATCACCGCCATGCCGATCGCGAAGACCAACGAGCAGACGATGACTGAGCGGCGAAGGTGATCGCGATCGGGCCGATCAAGCCAAAGCGCCAGTGCAACCAGAGCCAAGAGCGCCGCCAGCCCCATGGTTGAAGTCCATTGCCATGGGCCGGGCAAGGCGAACCAGGCGAGGATGCCTGCGGAAAACACCACAGCCAGCCATGGCGCGCGGTCAAAGCCGGAGTTCGCAAGAAAGCGCTCCGCACCGGCTGCCGCCATGTGCGTGACGCTGGACAATCCGCCGCCCCTTTGCCACAGGCGCGTTGCAGGCTTTTGCAGCCCTGACGGTACGCCGCCCACGGCGATTGATCCGCCATCGGCATCGCCCGCAATCGGAATTATCGGCGCATCAGCCATTGGCCATCGTGCCCCTTGGGTTCGGCCTTTTCGGATGCAGCAAGTGAATAGGAAATAAGCGCTTATGGCAAGTCCAGCGGCACAAAGTCCCGGCACCGGTCAGGTGGTCACCCGCTTTGCCCCCTCGCCCACCGGCTTCCTTCATATCGGCGGGGCGCGTACAGCCCTGTTCAACTGGCTGTTTGCACGGCATCATGGCGGCAAGGCGCTTTTGCGCATCGAGGATACGGATCGCAAGCGTTCCACTCAGGAAGCGATCGACGCGATTATCGACGGGCTCGACTGGATGGGTCTGGATTATGACGAAGCTCCGGTGTTCCAGTCGCAGCGCGCCGAACGTCATGCCGAAGTCGCGCACAAGCTGCTCGAGGCAGGCCATGCCTACAAATGCTTCGCCACGCCTGAAGAGCTTGAGGCCATGCGCGCCGAACAGCGCGCAAACAAACAGCCGATGCGATATGACGGACGCTGGCGTGATCGCGATCCTTCGCAGGCTCCGGAAGGCGCCCCCTTTACCGTTCGGCTCAAGACGCCGGTGGATGGCGAAACGACGATCGACGACAAGGTCCAGGGCCGCGTTTCTGTCAAGAACATGGAACTGGATGATTACATCATCCTGCGCGCTGACGGTACGCCGACCTATATGCTCGCAGCGGTTGTCGACGATCACGACATGGGCGTAACCCACGTCATTCGCGGAGACGATCACCTTAACAACGCCTTCCGCCAATTGCCGATCTACCACGCGATGGACCAGATCGAAGGCGGATGGAACGATCCGGTCTATGCGCATATCCCGCTGATCCACGGTTCGGACGGTGCAAAGCTGTCCAAGCGCCACGGCGCGCTGGGCGTAGAGGCCTATCGTGATGAAATGGGCATCCTTTCAGAGGCACTGTTCAATTACCTGCTGCGCCTTGGCTGGGGCCATGGTGATCGCGAAGAGATTACCCGCACTGAAGCAATCGAGCTGTTCGACCTGGGCGGCGTGGGCAAGAGCCCGTCGCGTTTCGACCTGAAAAAGCTCGAAAATCTGAACGGACATTACATTCGCGAAAGCGATGATGCGAAACTTGCAATGCTGGTTGCTCCCCGGATTGGCGGCAATGTCGATATCGAATTGCTGACGCAGGCTATTCCTGTGTTGAAACCGCGCGCAAAGAATTTGAACGAACTTGCTGATGGCGCAGGGTTTTTGTTCGCGCAGCGACCCCTTGAAATGACCGAAAAGGCAGCTCAGCTGCTCGATCCGGACAGTCGCTCGAATCTGCGACTATTGTCGGACCGGTTTTCGCAGGAAAATGACTGGACAAGCGAGGCACTCGAAGCCACTACGAAGGCGCTTGCGGAGGAACTGGGGTTGGGCCTTGGCAAGCTGGCGCAGCCGATGCGTGCGGCGCTTACCGGGACGACAACGTCCCCAGGAATTTTCGATGTTCTGGTCCTTCTGGGACGGGAAGAATCCCTGGCGCGGCTCGACGCACAAGCGGCGTAAGCGGCCAAGCCAGATCAACAATTGGGCAGGAGACAGACCTTGGCAGACAAGCAGGCGAAACTCGAACTGAACGGCGAATCCTACGAGTTTCCCGTTCTCTCAGGAAGCACCGGCCCGGATGTGGTCGATATTCGCAAGCTTTACGGGCAGACCGGCGCTTTCACCTTCGATCCCGGCTTTACGTCGACGGCAAGCTGCGAAAGCGCGCTGACCTATATCGACGGCGACGAAGGCGTTCTGCTGCACCGCGGTTATCCGATCGGCCAGCTGGCAGAGCATTCCAGCTTCATGGAAGTGTCCTACCTGCTTCTGAATGGCGAACTGCCGAGCCAGGAAGAGCTCGACGACTTCACCTACACCATCACCCGGCACACCATGCTGCACGAACAACTTTCGGTGCTGTATCGCGGTTTCCGCCGCGACGCGCACCCGATGGCAATCATGTGCGGCGTCGTCGGCGCGCTGTCAGCGTTCTATCACGACAGCACCGACATTTCCGATCCGGAACACCGCAAGATCAGCTCACACCGCCTGATCGCCAAGATGCCCACGATTGCGGCAATGGCGTACAAATATTCGGTCGGGCAGCCGTTCATGTATCCGGACAACCGCCTGTCCTACACCGGCAACTTCCTTCGCATGACCTTTGGCGTTCCGGCTGAAGAATACGAAGTCATTCCGGCAGTGGAACGCGCAATGGACCGGATCTTCATCCTCCACGCAGACCACGAACAGAATGCCTCGACTTCGACCGTGCGTCTTGCCGGTTCTTCGGGCGCCAATCCGTTTGCCTGCATCGCAGCTGGGATCGCCTGTCTCTGGGGTCCGGCGCATGGCGGTGCGAACGAAGCTGCGCTCAACATGCTCAAGGAAATCGGCACGCCCGACAAGATTCCGCACTATATCGAGCGTGCTAAGGACAAGAACGATCCGTTCCGCCTGATGGGCTTCGGTCACCGCGTCTACAAGAACTACGATCCGCGTGCGACCGTGATGCAGAAGACCGTGCGCGAGGTTTTCGATGCGCTGAAGGTCAACGATCCGCTGTTCGAAACCGCGCTTCAGCTGGAAGAGATCGCACTGAACGATCCCTACTTCATCGAGAAGAAGCTGTTCCCGAACGTCGATTTCTATTCGGGCATCATCCTTTCGGCGATCGGTTTCCCCACCACCATGTTTACCGCGCTGTTCGCTCTGGCCCGCACCGTTGGCTGGGTGGCACAGTGGAACGAGATGATCAGCGATCCCGGCCAGAAAATCGGACGTCCGCGTCAGCTCTACACCGGCCCCACTGAACGCGATTACGTTCCGATCGCCAATCGCTGATCGGGCATTCACCGAATGAGCGCGATCCTGAAGCTGTTGCTAGGCGGCTTTGGGGTCGCGCTTTTCATTTTGGGGGCAATCTGGGCGTTGCAGGGTGCCGGAATACTGAACTGGCCCGCCGGCAGCTTCATGCTGGCAGACCGGAGCTGGACGCTTTACGGCGCGGTCACGGCTGCAATCGGACTGGTACTGATGCTGGTGTCGACGCGGATCAATCGTTAATCCGGGCCAGCGTCAGGCGGAATTCAGCCCCCTCGCCCTTGTCACTGGCCGCCACGACTTCAAGGTCCCCGCCCATCGCCAGTGCAAGCTTGCGCGAGATGTAGAGGCCGAGGCCCGAACCACTGTCATTGCCGCCGTCGCTATCGCGGCCAAGCCGTTCGAATTTCTCAAAAATGCGTTTCGCCTGATCTGCATCAACGCCGTGACCTTCGTCTCGGACGCTGATCGAGGCCAAATCCCCAAGGTTTTCGTCGATCACGACCGTGACTGTGCTGTTCTCTGGCGAATAGGCAATCGCATTGCCGATCAGGTTGATCAGGATCTGGAGGACACGCCGGAATTCGCCGTCCGCAATAACGGGCTTGTCCGGATTGGGCAGAGTGATGGAAATCCCGCGGTTCTGTGCACGCACGCCCAGAATACCCGCCGCACGACGCGCAGCGTCCGCCAGATCGACATGATCCCTGGCGGTCTTGAAGCCGGGGGCCTCAACCACTTCAAGATCGGCCAGATCGTCGAGCATGCTCGAAAGATGCTGTCCCGCTGCGGCGATGCTGCCGGCATAGTCGCTGTATTCGGCCTTGATCGGCCCTGCCAGACGCGTGCGGATCGTTTCTGCGTTTGCAATGATCCGGGCAATGGGTTGGCGCAGAACCGGAGTGAGTGCACTGCCGATCAGACGGGAATGCGCCGCTTCCTCCACCTCGACCGGCGGAGCAACACCCGCGACCAGAGGCTCATCAGCGACAAGCAGCAGTTCAAAGCCGCGCGGGTTTGCCCCTGCAACTCCGATAGGGATCAGCCGCGCCCGCCAGTGGCGGTGCGAACCGGGGATCATGCACTTGCAGCCGTCAAGCAAACGCCAGTGGAGAGGCTGCTTATGCGCCAGATCCTGCAATTCCACATATTCGCTCCAGACCTTGCCCGGAGAGGCGTCGAACAGTTCCTGCAGCTCTGACGCATCGGCCGCCGCGCTCGAAAGGATCTGCACCCGCTGCGCCGCGTCGAGCCTTGCGGAAACCTCGCAAGTCGCGCGGTCGACGGCATCCTGCCATTCGGACTGCTCATGCGAACTGGCCGGGGGTTTGAGCGCGCGATGCCAGTTCTCAACCAGCACCTCGCAACCCCCACCTGCCTCGTCTTCAAGCGGGTGAATTCGGGCAAATCCGCTGACCATGTCTTCGCCGTCAAAAGCGCTGAATTCCCGTGCGATCCGAAGGCCGCTGTGGCGGGCCTGCCGCACCAGAGCCAGCAACTCCGGAATTGCCAGCACGCCAGGAATGATCCCGCCGCAGCTTTCCTGCAACTGAGCAAGCGGACCGTCGGCACTCAACAACCGATCATTGTCATCGGTAATGCCCTGTGCGGCCAGCAGGGTTTGCTGACGGTTCACGCCCCCCGCCCTCCGTGATCCGCACCGAAACCGGCCATCGCGCAATTGGCCAGAAGTGCTGTGGCACGCTCTTGCGGAAGGGTGCTGACACCCTCCGGCAGCAGATAACCGGGTTGAAGTATGCCGAACTGGCGCTCCAGACTTTCAGCAGCCAGCCCTCCCGCTCTCAAGCTAAGCGCCAAACGGGCTGCCTGACGCTCGTGGCATGCAACAACGGCAATCTCGCGAGATTGGCCGGTCAAGCTGGCAAGGGCCGTCGCAAACAGGCAAAAGCCGGAATGTTCGAGGTTTAGCGCGGCAATTGCGCCTGAGCGCATGGATGTCACAAGCCGGGCATGAAGAGCCAACCTGCCGTTCGCTTCGTCAAAGGCCTTCTTGAGTGCCTTTGCCGCGCGCTTGGCCTCGTCATCATCGAAAAGCGCGGATTTGCGCATTGCCTGAAGCGCGGACAAAAACAGTTCTGCCGGCAATTCCCCGATAGGCAAGCTCATGCGCCGCTGATGCTGGATAAAGCGCGATTGGGCCGCAAGCGCAGCCATGGCCAGCTCGGCAACATCGGGTTGATCGGATGCGACGAGCTCTTGAACCAGCGGCGAAAGGACAGGGTCGATGGAACTTTGCTGCCCCAGTCGTTCGGTCAGTTGGCCTTCGATCGCCAGAGCATAAAGATGATGGAGCAACTCGGCATTCAATGCGAGGGCATCGGCCAGATCATCAATCACAAACGGATCGATTTCGTGCGCCGCCTGCACACCCAGAACGGCTTCTGACAATTGCCGTGAAAGATCGTGCAGCATCCCGCGCAGTCGCGCCATGGTCGCATCGCTGACGAGCGTTTGCCCAGAACTTTCAAGCAGGTGCGAAATAACCGGGGCAACACCGGACAGCGCGCGGTTTGCGCGCGTCAGCTCATCCCGCAGGATGGCTTCCACCGAGGTAGTTTCGGTACGGTCCAATGCCAAGTCGGCCATGGAATACCCTTTATCCGAGCCATGGTTAAGCCCGGGTTAGCCCATTAATCGCCACGCTGCAGCAGCAATTGCAGCGTCGCCGCAAGGGAAAAAGCAACCAATGCTTCGTTCAGGAGCCCCAGTCCGGCGGCGACGGCAAAGAACGCCAGATGCAGCGCCCTGTCATTCCAGACGGCGGCGTGGCGCAATTTGCCAGCCCGCGAACAAACAATGGCGAGGCCCAAGGCAATAACCGGCAAGCCCAATTGACTGGCGGCAACCGATCCGATGCCGGGTGCGAGCATCAGCAACCCGGTCGTTCCTGCAAACACCACCCCGAACACCGCCGAGAGCCACATCCGGGCAGGCTCAACCGAAGCCAATCGCGAATGCAGATGGTGCATCATGACAAAAACGTCTGCAGCAAGGACAGCGACTGCGCCGCATGCGAGCGCGCTCGTAGGCCAGCCAGCCAGCGCAAGGGCCATTGCGCCCAACCACAAGACCATTGCCGCTGCCCCGGCAAGTTTGCCGGACAAACCGATATTTCCCGGCGGGATTGCTCTTGCGGCGAAGATCGCAAGCGCACCAGTTGGCGCAAATGGCGAAAGTGCCGGAAGACTCCCACCAACCAGTGTCCGTTCTGCGTTTGCAAGATCAGCGGCATCGACGGCAAGCAGCCAATCATCGCCTTGCAGCCAGCTTTCCTTGACCGGACGGCACGGCTCCTGCGCTTGCAAGGCCAGGCGAAGCAACAGCGAAATCGCGTCGCCATCAGGAGGCAATTCAGCCAGTTCCTTCACCTGCCGCGCGCGGATTAGCGCCAGACCTGCCCAGTGCCGGTCACGATCGATCCTCTCGAAGTCTTCCGGGTGACGTTCTGCAAGTGCATGGTTCGCTGGCAGGGTCGCAATTCCGCGTTGACGCTTGCCCGATTCCAGCACGAATTCTCCAGCGGCCTGTTTCGAAATCAGAAGTCCGTCGGAAAGCAATACAATCTCATCGTCGGCCCTGACCAAAGCCGCGATCTGGATGTTGCTGCGTATGGCATGGAATTCTTGGCCTGCTCGTTCAACTTCTCGTTGAGCCGCGAGAATGTGTTCGGCAGGTCCCTCGCACAGGCAGATGATCCGTTCACAACCAAGTGAAAGGGCCGTGTCAACCTGCCAGGAAAGCACTGATCGACCGGCAAGCGACAGGCTTGCGCGCAAATCGCCCGTCTCGGTCGAGCGGAGAGATGAAATAAGCGCGGTTAGCAAATGTCGAAAATCCGTCGCAATCAACTGCGCCTTTCTTGCGCAAATGATAGCTAAGGCCGGAGCGTCCGCTTCTTCAAGCGCTCCGCAAGGCAAATCCCTTGATTATCGACTATAAGGTCTAAAAGCGGTGCGGAACGTTGCCCGAAAAGCGTGCCAGCACTGTCTCGATCCCGCGGATTGCGGCGGGTTCGCCCGGAGCTGACTCAAGCGCCACTTCGGCTGCGATCAACAAGTCTTCGGCATGAAAGCTGGCTGCCAACCCTTTGAGGCGCATAGCCGCCACGTTCCAGTTGCCGTCGCAACGCGAGCGTTTGAGCAGATCCAGCTGCCGTGATGCGCTTTCGATGAAGGCGCCACGAAGCTCTGTCACAAGCGCGGGATCATTCCCCGCTGCTGCGGCCAAAGTCGCGTCAAGGGCACCATTCTCAAAAGCCATGAAGGCGCGATACACCACGCAAGGTTAAAGCAGGGTTTATCCGGAGCGGGGCTGTGGTATCTATGCTCCATGTCGGGTGGACACCATATCAGGGCCGTGGGCCAAGGCGCCGCGCAGGATGCGCAAGGGGAAACCGCTGCAAAGGCCGGGAGCGATCAGCCCGATGCCGTCGACGACTTGAGCGCAGCCGTGGAATTCGAAGAGGAACTCGACCTTACCGAATACACGCCGGAGGACGAATACGCCCCTGCTTCCGACAGGTTTGGCTTTGTCGCCCCGACAATTGCGGTGGCACTGATCCTTGGTTGGAGCGCCCTTTACATCTACGCCATGCGCGCTTCGCTGATCAATGCAGCCAATGCCGCACCAAGCGAATGGGTGCGCTGGATCATCGATTGGTCTGTACCGGTGTTGCTGGTATGCGTCGGATGGCTGCTCACCATGCGGCATTCGCGTGCGGAAGCAAAACGCTTCGCTCAGACTGCATCCCTGCTTTCGCACGAAAGCCGAGAATTGGAATCCCGGCTGACCGTGGTGAACCGGGAATTGAGCCTTGCGCGCGAATTTCTGGGCGCTCAGTCGCGCGAACTGGAATCGCTCGGGCGGATAGCGAGTGAGCGTCTGTCCAGCCATGCGACGGAGCTACAGGCTCTCATCCAGAACAATGGAGCGCAAGTCGAAGCCATCGGCTCGGCCAGTACAACCGCTCTCGAAAACATGAAGCACCTGCGCGACGATCTGCCGGTGATTGCGACCTCTGCCCGCGATGTTTCCAATCAGGTGGGTAACGCTGGTCGCACAGCGCATGAACAGCTCGAAAAGCTGGTGAGCGGCTTTGAGCGCCTCAACCAGTTCGGCAAGGCGAGCGAAAATCAGGTTTCAATGCTCGACAAACGGGTAGGCGAAATCCTCAGCGGGTTTGAATCGCAGCTTGCCCGCGTCGGCGATGTGATTGCCACGCGCCTCGATCAAGTTGAGCAGAAGGCCGATCAATACCGTAGCGCTGTCGACGACGCCGAATCCAAGGCTCTGGCCGCTTTGGGCGAACGGATGGCGATGCTCCAGACCGAGGCCAAGGCGATCGGCGGCAAGCTGCGCGAAGCCGAAGCGGGAGCGATGGAACAACTCCGCCTGTCGCGCGAACGCTTCGAAGCTGACGTGACCAGCACTGTCAAATCGCTCGATCGTCTTGACGCTCACGCCATCGCCACCTCGCAGAAGCGGATCAAAGAACTGCACGAGGAAGCGGCGCGTTTTGACGAAAAGCTGGAAGTGCGCGACCGCAAATTCATCGAGGAAATCAACCGGCGGCAGGAAGAATTCTCCACGCGTGAAGCCCAGGCAAGCGAAGTTTTGGCGCAAAGGCTTGCCGACCTCGATGATGCGTTGGCCGAACGGCGTGAAGCGCAAACGCGAGAAACCGAAAAGCTGGTTGAACACGGCAAGACAATTTCCGCCCAGCTTGACCAGTTGTCTTCGTTGATTGCGGACATTTCCGCGCAAAGCGAAAAGGCTCAAGGCACTCTCGAAACAGGCCTTGGGGCACTTGGCGAACATCTGGCCCAAAAGCGCAAGGAACTGGCGGAGACGGAAAAGCAGATCAGCGACCTGACCGAATCGGGCATTCGCTTGCTCGAGATCATCCAGTCGGGCGCCAAGTTCAGCCGAGAAGACTTGCCGAAATCGATCACGACTGCATCGGACGCACTCCTCTCAGTCGAACAGCGCGCTGCGCAGCTTTCAGGGGCAATGTTCACCGCGAACAAGCAGGCAGAAGGTCTTGGCGAATATCTGATCGAGACGCAGAACCGGATCGAAACCGCCGACAATTCGATCGAGGCGCTGCATTCCAAGCTGGAAAGCCAAACCGAAGAGGCGTTGGCCAAACTACAAGGGTTGCGGGGCAGCTTCAGCCGGCTCGCCAAGCAAAGCGAGGCCTTTGCCGAAGACACGCAAGGCAACCTGCGGAGCGCGCTGGAGCAGTTGGAGACAGCAACTCAAAATGCCTTCGCGACTCTCGAAAGCGGTGCTCGCGAGCGGATCGGGGCAATCGCAACCGATCTCTCGAAGGAGGCGGTGAGCACGCTCGAAGACTCTTTGCGCAATGATACCTCGGAGGCGATTGACCGACTGGATACCGCGGCGGCGAAGGCATCGGACGCTGGCCGCGATGCAACCGCGCAGTTGCGAGACCAGCTTGCCAAGGTCAACGAACTGACCGTCAATCTCGAACGACGCATTGCACGGGCGCGCGAACTGGCAGAAGAGCAGGTCAGCAATGATTTCGCCCGGCGGATGGCGCTGATTACCGACAGCCTGAATTCAAACGCCATCGACATCGCCAGCGCGCTTTCAACCGAGGTTACAGATACATCCTGGGATGCCTACCTCAAAGGTGATCGCGGCATTTTCACCCGGCGCGCGGTGCGACTCCTGGATAACACCGAAGCGCGAGAGATCGCCGATCTGTATCAGAGCGACGAAACCTTCAAAGCCAATGTCAGCCGCTACATCCACGATTTCGAAGCCATGCTGCGCGCCATGCTGTCGACACGGGACGGCAATGCTCTGGGCGTGACCATACTCGGTTCGGACATGGGCAAACTTTACGTCGTGCTGGCCCAGGCGATCGAACGATTCCGGCAGTAAGCGGGATCAACGCGGCGCCAGCGGGGACGGCGGTTTTGGGAAGACATTGATGTCCTCCGCAGTGACCCACCCGAATTCGAAATTCGCCACGAAAAGCGCGGTCAGCAGGCTGGCGACGATGGTCGCGCGGATCACGATCTTGCCCGGACGGAAATTGACCGGTGCGCTGTCCGCCTGACCGGGCACCTTCGCCACCCCGGCTTCATCGGCCGTGCGCACGCCAAATGGCAGCATGATGAATGCCGACATGACCCAGAACAGGAAATAGATCGCCAGAATCGAGGTGACTTTCATCAATCGTCGCTCCGGTTGGTCAAGCCGGGCATTATGACCCTGACTTGCGGGTTTTTGCCTGACCAGCGCCGCGCAGCCCTTCGTGCTGCGAGTCGAGCGGCCTCATGGACAGATGCCGGGTCCTTCGCATCGCGGCCCCGCAGCTTTCCAATGGCCTTCAATATGTCATCGCGCGTTTCCGCGACGAAGTCTGCCATGTCCTCATCCAATGGCAGGCCGATGGCCTCGATCACCGGAGCCTCTGCGCGGGCGAGCACGACAAGGACGATGCCCTCCTGAGCGATCCGACGGCGCATGGTGACAGCTTCCCCGTCCGCAGGCGCAATGATGTCGCCGTCGAGAACGAGGCGTCCGCTGAGGACCTCGGCAATCTTGCCCGGCTCACCCGGTGCAAGCCTGACAATATCGCCATTTGCCTGCACGACATTGGCGGGAATGCCGCAGGATTTACCAAGCCGTGCCTGCTCCGCCATATGACGCATCTCGCCATGGACAGGCACCAGAATGTCCGGCCGCAGCCAGCTGTATAGCGCTTCAAGCTCTGGCCGACCGGGATGGCCGGAGACATGAATCAGGCTCTGGCGATCAGTCACCATTTCGATCCCGCGACGGGCGAGCTGGTTCTGCATCTTGCCAATCGCTATCTCGTTTCCAGGGATCTGGCGCGAGGAAAACAGCACGACGTCCCCACTGACGAGTTCAAGCGGATGGTTCTCTTCCGCTATCCGCGCCAGCGCCGCACGAGGTTCACCCTGCCCGCCTGTCGCAAGGATCAGGACTTCACCGCGAGGCAGCCGCATCGCAGTGTCGAAATCGACGGGTGTAGGGAAGTCTTCGAGATAGCCATTGTCCTGCGCGACCTCGATAATGCGATCGAGCGAGCGTCCGGCAACGCAAATCTGCCGCCCGGTTTCCCGTGCAACCTCGCCAAGGGTCTGGAGCCGTGCGACATTGCTGGCGAAAGTCGTCACCAACACCCGTTTGCCGGCATGCCGGCTGATCTCCTCCATCAATCCCTTGTGAACCGCACCTTCGGAACCCGACGGATTGGGATTGAAGACATTGGTGCTGTCACACACCAGCGCCAGCACGCCATCATCACCAATGGCGCGCAGTTCCTCTTCCGTGGTGGGCTCGCCGATGATCGGGTCTTCGTCCAGCTTCCAGTCGCCGGTGTGGAATACCCGCCCATACGGCGTGTCGATAAGCAGCGCGTTGCCTTCGGCGATAGAGTGCGCCAGCGGCAGATAGGTCACGCTGAACGGGCCGATGTCGATCTGGCCGTGATCATCCTCGATAATGTTCAGTTCCACCTGCCCGAGCAGGCCGGCCTCTTCCAGCTTGCGCGCGACCAGATCGGCCGTGAACGGCGTTGCATAGAGCGGGACCCCAAGCTCCCCGGCAAAATAGGGGACGGCACCGATGTGATCTTCATGCGCGTGCGTTAGCACGATCCCGAGCAAATCCCGCGTGCGCTCTTCAATGAATTCGAGATCGGCAAACACCAGATCGACGCCGGGATATTCCCCGCCTGAAAATGTCATGCCGAGGTCAACCATCAGCCATTTCCCGTCGCAACCGTACAGGTTGACGTTCATGCCGATTTCGCCGGACCCGCCCAAGGCAAGGAACAGCAACTCGTCTTCAGGAGTGTAATTCTTTTTCACGCAATCTCTTGTGGTCTGGAAACGGGCCCGTTCAGCCTGCCGCCTGCTGGGCAAGGATCGCCAGCCCTTCGATGGTCAGATCGGCGTCAACGACATCGAAGATATCGGTGGCATCGTCGAAAAGGATGGCGAGACCACCCGTTGCGACAACTTTCGCCGGACGACCTATTTCAGCCTTCATCCGCGCGACGATCCCTTCCATCATCGCGACATAGCCCCAGAATACGCCGATCAGCATCTGGTCTTCGGTGTTGCGCCCGATAACGCTGGTGCTTTCCGGCGCACGGATCGCGATGCGCGGAAGCTTGGCCGTCTTGCCCACCAATGCATCAAGCGAAAGGTTGATCCCCGGAGCAATCGAACCGCCCTTGTAAGTGCCGTTAAAGTCGATTGCTTCGAACTTGGTGGCGGTGCCAAAATCGATCACGATCAGATCGCCGCCATATTTGTGATGCGCGGCGAGAATATTGAGAGCCCTGTCAGCCCCAAGCGAACTCGGCTGATCAACGTCGATTGTAAAGCGCCATGCTGCTTCACCGTGACCCGCCCTAAGCGGAGTGATGCCGAAATACTTCTGGCTGAGAACCGTCAGATTGTGATCGGCACGGGGGACAACAGATGCGAAGATGATCTGCGTGATTTCCTCGCGCGCGACGCCTTCGATATTGAGAAGTTGCAGCAGCCAGACGGCGTATTCATCGCCGGTGCGGCGCGGATCGGTGGCGATGCGCCAGCGCGCACGCGTCGTGTATCCGCCCTCCCCATCCGGTTCGAACAGGGCAAAGACGACATTGGTGTTTCCGACATCTGCGGCCAGCAGCATGTGTTCGCTCCTCAAGAGATATCGCCCGCCCGAATGACACGTTCCGAGCCATCCGCCAAGCGCAAGCGCAGCGCGCCATCGGTTTCTTCAAGCCCGGCAAAGGTGCCCTCGAGCACGGTTCCATCGGTATCGTGGACCTTAACCGGAGATCCCGGCGCATGGATCGAGCTTGCCAGGAAATCAGCAAGGATCGAACCAAGTCCTCGCTCGCGCCAATCGCGCACCCGGTTTTCGAAATTTCGTGCCAGTATGTCGGCAAACCATTCAAGCTCCGGCGCTGGGCCATGCTCGGAAATCGCCGAAGTCTTGCGATCAGAAAGCTCCGGAGCGCGTTTGAGATTAACGCCAATCCCTACCACCACGTGATGCCCCACCATTTCGAGGAGGATGCCCGAAAGCTTTCCTCCGTCGAGCATGACGTCGTTCGGCCATTTCAGCTTCAGCTGACTGGGCACGGGCAAAGCCTCCGCAGCAGCATCTGCCACCGCCAGCGCCGCCACGAAGCTCAGGCTGGCTGGCGGCGGATCACCCGCGCGAATGGCGACGGCCGTCGAACCCATGAAATTGCCTGCCCCGTCAAACCATGTCCGGCCTTGGCGTCCGCGCCCGGCAGTCTGTCGACGCGCAACGAGCCAGTACCCTTCGGCAATGCTTTCTGCTGCGCGCAACCGCGCGGCGATATCTGCGTTGGTCGAACCGGTTTCGGCGAAGATCTCTATCAAGGCAGCAGGAACAGAGATGACGCCGCCTTGTCAGCGAGATCCGTCAGCGAGCGCGTCATCAGATAGCCAAGCGGCGAAATGATGGCTGCGGTCAATGCCAGCAGCACCCAGTGTGCCGCACCGCTCTTGCCCGTCACCACACCGGCAGGCTCGTCAAAGAACATCACCTTGACGAACTTGATGTAGTAGAACGCGCCAATCACGCTGGCTGCGATGGCGATGGCGGCAAACGCCACCAGCCCCGCTTCGACGGTTGCCTGGAACACCACGAACTTGCTGTAGAAGCCGAGCAGCGGCGGGATGCCAGCAAGGCTGAACATCAACAAAAGCAACGCCCATGCAATCGCAGGACGGGTCACGGCAAGGCCGCGAATGTCGGCGAAGGTTTCGTAGAGATTGCCGTCTTCGCTGCGCAGCATCAGCAGAGCAACAAAGCTGCCGAGGCTCATGGCGACATAGATGAACAGGTAAACCAGCATCGCGCTCGCACCCGCAGCCGTACCGACGGCCAGACCCAGCAGGATGAAGCCGACGTTGTTGATCGACGAGTAGGCCAGCAGCCGCTTGAGGTTTTCCTGCCCGATCGCGCCCAGCGCGCCGAACACGATCGAAGCAAGCGCGGTGAACATGACGATCTGCTGCCATGCGTCGACCTGACCCCCAAAGACCTCGAAAACGACGCGCGCCGTCAAGGCGACGGCAGCCACCTTGGGCGCGGTCGAGAAGAACGCAGTCACCGGGGTTGGCGCGCCTTCGTAAACGTCCGGCGTCCACATGTGGAACGGCACAGCGGCGATCTTGAAAGCCAGACCCGAGAGTACGAAGATCAGGCCGAACAACTGCCCGGTGCTGAGTTCACCCGAAAGCGCGCTACGCACGCTGGCAAAGTCGGTCGCGCCGGTAAAGCCGTAGAGCAGGCTCATGCCGTAGAGCAGAATGCCCGAGGCGAGCGCGCCCAGCACGAAGTACTTGAGCCCCGCTTCGGCAGACCGCTGATCCTTGCGCAGGATCGCGGCGAGTACGTAAGCCGACAGCGAGTTCAGTTCTAGCCCGAGATAAAGTGTCATGAAATCGGCAGCCGAAACCATGATGCTCATGCCCAGTGTCGCAAAAAGGATCAGCACCGGATATTCGGCGCGCATACCCTTTTCGCTGCCTGCAGCCTCGCTGTTGAAGAATGCCGGGGCGACAATCAGACAGGCAATCGCGCTGAGATAGATCAACGCCTTCGCGAAGAGCGCAAAGCCGTCCATCTTCATCAGCCCGCCAAAGGCATCGACCACCGGGCCGGTTCCGAAATGGACGCCGGGCATAATCACGAAACCTGCGCCGAACAGCGCAGCGACGGCAAGAATGGCAACCGGACGAGCCAGTTTGTCTCCACCCCAAGCGCAAACCAGCAGCAGGGCAAGGCCTGCGACGGTCAGAATAAGCTCAGGCATGATGAGCGCGAGGGAAGCCGTGAAATCCATCAGTGCTCTCCCTCCGCCTGATGCTCCATCGCATTGGCGATTTCTTCGCGCGGGGCACCCGCTGCCAACTCGGCATCACCCGCAGGCGCAGCGGCGGCCAGCTGAGCGTCGAGCACCGCGATATCGGCGCGCATCGGTGCAAGGAAGCTTTCGGGGTAAACACCCATCCACAGCACCACGGCCGCAATCGGGGCCATCATCGCCCATTCACGCGGGGTGATATCCGCCATCGCAGCGGCATCGGCGTTCTTCTGGTCGCCAAAGGCAACGCGGCGATAGAGGTAAAGCATGTAGGCAGCGCCAAGAATGATCCCGGTGGTGCAAATCAGCGCCACGAGGCTGGATGACTGGTAGATGCCGGCAAGCGAGAGGAACTCGCCGACGAAGCCGCTGGTTCCCGGAAGGCCGATGGAGGCCATCGTGAACAGCAGGAAGAAGATCGCGTAATAGGGCATGTTTATCGACAGGCCGCCGTAACGCTCGATCTCGCGGGTATGCAGGCGATCGTAGATCACGCCGACGCAGAGGAACAAAGCGCCCGAAACGAGGCCGTGGCTCAGCATGACAATCATCGCGCCTTCGAGGCCCTGCACATTGAAAGCGAACAGCCCGACCGTCACAATCGCCATGTGCGCGACCGAGGAATAGGCAATCAGCTTCTTCATGTCGGCCTGCACCAGCGCGACGAGCGAGGTGTAGACCACGGCGACCATCGACAGGATGAAGACGAACCATGCGAAATCGGCGCTTGCTTCGGGGAACATCGGCAGGCTGAAACGGATGAAGCCATAGCCGCCCAGCTTCAGCAGGACGCCGGCCAGAATGACCGAGCCTGCCGTCGGTGCCTGCACGTGCGCATCGGGCAGCCAAGTGTGGAACGGCCACATCGGCACCTTGACTGCGAAGCTCGCAAAGAAGGCAAGCCATAGCCAGGTCTGGGCTCCGACGGGGAAATCGTACTGCATCAGCGTCGGAATGTCCGACGTGCCGGCGGTTGCCACCATCCAGAACATCGCGATCAGCATCAGCACCGAACCGATTAGCGTGTACAGGAAGAACTTGTAGCTCGCGTAGATGCGGTTGTCCCCGCCCCAAACGCCGATGATGAGGTACATCGGGATCAGGCCGGCTTCGAAGAAGATGTAGAACAGGAAGATGTCCTGCGCCGCAAAGGTACCGATCATCAGCACTTCCATGAACAGGAAGGCCGCCATGTATTCGCCCACGCGCTTCTGGATAGCGTCCCAGCTGGCGAGAATGCAGATCGGCATCAGGAACACGCTGAGCATGATCAGCATCAGGGCGATACCGTCGATGCCCAAGGCATAATTGAAGCCCGCGAACAGATCATAGCGCTCGGTAAACTGCCACTGCGCGCCGCCGATTTCGTAATTGCTCCACAGCAGTACGCCGAGAGCAAAGGTCGCAAGCGTGCTTGCCAGCGCAATGCCGCGGGCAGCCCCTGCCCCGGTGAACAGGCACAGCACCGCCCCTGTGAGCGGAACCAGCATCATGGTTGTGAGGATGGGAAAGTCCATTGCTCTGCCAGCCCCCTAGAGCAGCACGTAAGTGACAGCGGCAATCAGGCCGAGAAGCATGATCAGCGCATAGGTGTATAGATAGCCCGACTGGATGGTCTTGGCCGCGACGGAACCGCGCACGACTGCCCAGGCAACCCCGTTCGGGCCGAAGCGGTCAATCGTGCCGATGTCGCCCAGTTTCCAGAACTGGCGTCCGAACCAGAAGGCAGGCTTGACGAAAATACGATCGTAGAGCTCGTCGAAATACCATTTGCGGTACACAAAGTTGTGAAGCGCACCGAAGCTGGAAACGAACCTGGCCGGGACTTCGGGCTTGAGAATGTAGGCGTAGATCGCCCCTGCAAGCCCCACCAGCATCACGAATGTCGCGGTCAGCTTCACCCAGTACGGCACGACGTGCAGCGCATGGACGAGGTTTTCGTTGAAGTAGAGCGAATTGCCCCAGAAGGCTTGTGCGTCGCTACCCATCAGGAAGCTGTCCACGAACGGGCCCTTGAACACGAAACCGGCGAAAACAGCGCCCAGCGTCAGCACACCCAGCGGGATCAGCATCGAAACCGGGCTTTCGTGCGGGTGATAGCCGCCGGTGGTGTCCTCGCCCGCTTCCTCAGGCGTCTTGTGGACGCTGTGTTGAATATGTTCGCTCTCGATCCAGCGCGGCTTGCCCCAGAAGGTAAGGAACATCAGGCGCCAGCTGTAAAAGCTCGTGAGCAAAGCGGCGATAGCGCCAGCCCAGAAAGCGAAATGCGCCGTACCGGTGCCCCGCGCCCAGGCCGCTTCGAGGATCGCGTCCTTCGAGTAGAAGCCGGCAAAGCCGAAGACATAAAGAACGCCGACGCCGGTGATAGCCAGCGTACCCGCCATCATCGCCCAGAATGTGATCGGGATTTCCTTACGCAGGCCGCCGTAATACCGCATGTCCTGTTCGTGGTGCATGGCGTGAATGACGGAACCCGCGCCAAGGAACAGCAGCGCCTTGAAGAAGGCGTGCGTGAACAGGTGGAACATGGCAACGCCATAGGCACCCACACCGGCTGCAAAGAACATGTAGCCGAGCTGCGAGCAGGTCGAATAGGCGATCACACGCTTGATGTCCCACTGCGTCGTGCCGATGGTCGCGGCGAAGAAGCAGGTCGATGCCCCGACGATAGTGACAATCATCAGCGCGGTCGGCGCGGTTTCGAACATGGGCGAAAGACGGCAGACCATGAACACGCCCGCCGTCACCATCGTTGCCGCGTGGATCAGCGCGGACACCGGCGTCGGGCCTTCCATCGCGTCAGGCAGCCAGGTGTGCAGGCCCAGCTGCGCCGATTTGCCCATCGCGCCGATGAACAGCAGAATGCACAGGATATCCATGGTGTAGAGGCGCATGCCGAGGAATGTGATCGTCGATCCGCTCATCCCCGGCGCAGCGGCAAGGATTTCCGGGATCGAAGTCGTCTGGAACACCAGATAGGTGCCGAAGATACCGAGCATGAAGCCGAGGTCGCCCACGCGGTTGACCACGAAAGCCTTGATCGCTGCGGCACCCGCGCTCGGCTTTTTGAACCAGAAACCGATCAGCAGGTAAGACGCGAGGCCCACGCCTTCCCAGCCAAAGAACATCTGGACGAGGTTTTCCGCCGTCACCAGCATCAGCATCGCGAAGGTGAAAAGCGACAGGTAAGCGAAGAAGCGCGGCTGATCCGGGTCTTCTTCCATGTACCCCCAGGAATACAGGTGCACGAGCGCCGAAACCGTGTTGATCACCACCAGCATCACGGCGGTAAGCGCATCAACGCGCAATTCCCAATCGAACGTCAGCGAGCCTGACTGCACCCATTGCAGCACCTGCACAACACGCTCGCTCTCGGTCCCCGTGAGGAAACCCCAGAAGATCGGCCAGCCAAGTGCGGCAGACAGGAACAGCGCTCCGGTCGTGATCGACTTGGTAACGGTGTTGCCAAGCGCACGGTTGCCCAGCCCGGCGATGATCGACGCCACCAAGGGCGCGAAAACGATGATGAGTATCGGGTCCACGGATGCTTATCCCTTCATCCGGTTGACATCATCGACCGCGATGGTGCCGCGGCCACGATAATAGATGACGAGGATGGCAAGCCCGATGGCCGCCTCTGCCGCCGCGACGGTAAGCACCATCATTGCGAAAACCTGACCCACCAGATCCTGCATAAAGGCGCTGAAGGCGACCAGATTGATGTTCACCGACAGCAGAATGAGTTCGACCGCCATCAGGATCACGATCACATTCTTGCGGTTGAGGAAAATCCCCAGCACGCCCAGCACGAACAGGATCGCGCCTACGGTAAGGTAATGTTCGATGCCGATGGTCACAGTTCGACCCCTTGCCCGACTGGCGGGTTCTTCATGACGGTTGCTTCTTCCGGGCGGCGGCTGATCTGCTTGCCCACGTCCTGACGCGCGCGGATACCCGGTGGCGGCGGCTGGAAGGTGAGGACGATCGCGCCAATCATGGCGACCAGCAGGATGATCCCCGCGATTTCGAACAGCACGATATAAGGGCCGTAAAGCAGCGCGCCGATCGCCTCGATATTGCTAACGTCGGTGCGCGCAGCGCCCATTGCGTCGGGCGTACCCAGCGCCAGACCGCCTGCGTTATAGGCACCGTGGCCCAGCAGCAGTTCAGCCAGAAGGATCAGCGCAATCGCAATCCCCAGTGGGAAATTCTTGATGAAGGAAGCGCGCATGGCGGCGAAATCGATATCGAGCATCATCACCACGAACAGGAACAGCACGGCGACTGCGCCGACGTAAACGATCACCAGCAGCATCGCGATGAATTCCGCGCCCACCAGCACCATCAGCCCGGCAGCGTTGAAAAATGCGAGGATCAACCACAGCACGCTGTGCACCGGGTTGCGCGACATGATGACCATCACGGCGCTCGCGATGACCAGCCCTGCGAACAGGTAGAAGGCGAGTGTCTGTATCATGATCCCTGTTTATCCGTCCCCGGTATCCCTTGCCGCGCGCCCTTAACGATAGGGTGCGTCAGCTTCAAGATTGGCCGCGATGGCCCGTTCCCACTTGTCACCGTTCGCGAGCAGCTTGGCCTTGTCGTAAAGCAGCTCTTCGCGGGTTTCGGTGGCGTATTCGAAATTCGGCCCTTCGACGATGGCGTCGACCGGGCAGGCTTCCTGACAGAAGCCGCAATAGATGCACTTCGTCATGTCGATGTCGTAGCGCGTCGTGCGGCGGCTGCCGTCTTCGCGCGGTTCGGCCTCGATCGTGATCGCCTGTGCCGGGCACACAGCCTCGCACAGCTTGCACGCGATGCAGCGTTCCTCACCGTTGGGATAACGGCGCAGCGCGTGTTCACCACGGAAACGCGGCGAAAGCGGCGACTTCTCGAAGGGGTAGTTGATCGTCACCTTGGGCTTGAAGAAATACTTCAAGGTCAGCGCGTGCGCCTTGAGGAATTCCCACAGGGTGAACGATTTCAAGAGCTGGGTTGCGGAGGTCATGCGAAATGTCCCGTGGCCATCAGGTAGCCGGAAATTGCAGCAACGAAGATCAGGCTCATCGGCAGGAACACCTTCCAGCCAAGCCGCATCAGCTGGTCATAGCGATACCGCGGCACGGTCGCCCAGATCCAGCTGAAGATCAGGAAGAAACCGAAGGTCTTGAGCAGGAACCACACGATCCCCGGCACATAATAGAGGGGTGCCCATTCGACCGGGGGCAGCCATCCGCCGAAGAACAGCAGCGTGCACAGCGAGCACATCAGCAGGATATTGGCATATTCACCCAGCCAGAACAGCGCGAAGGCCATGCTCGAATATTCGGTCTGATAACCGGCAACGAGCTCCGATTCCGCCTCGGTCAGGTCGAACGGCGCGCGGGCCGTCTCGGCCAGTGCCGAAATGAAGAATACCACGAACATCGGGAACAGCAGCAGATTGAAGTAAAACCCGTTCACGAAGCCGAGACCGTGCCCCTTTTGAGCCATGACGATGTCCGTCATGTTGAAGCTCTTGGTCCACAGCACGACGCAAACGAGAATAAAGCCGATCGAGACCTCGTAAGAGATCATCTGTGCAGCGGCGCGCATTGCGGAGAAGAACGGGTATTTCGAGTTCGACGCCCAACCGGACATCACCACGCCGTAAACACCCAGTGAGCTGATCGCGAGGATGTACAGCAGGCCAAGATTGATGTCCGAGACCAGCACGCCCTCATCGAACGGGATCACCGCCCAGGCCGCGAGCGCGACGGTAAAGGTGATGATCGGCGCGAGCAGGAAGATGCCCTTGTTCGCAGCGCTCGGGATGATCGTTTCCTGCAGGAAGACCTTGAGGCCATCCGCGAATGACTGGAGCAGCCCGAACGGCCCGACCACGTTGGGTCCGCGACGCAGCATGATCGCGCCCAGCACCTTGCGGTCGACATAGATCACCATCGCGACGCTGAACATCACGAGCAGCGAAATCACGATGATCCCGACCAGCGTCGAGACAGTCCAAGCCCATTCATAGGGCATTCCAAAGCCTTGGAAGAACGCGGTCATTCCGCAGCCTCCTTCATCTCGTCGCCGTGCAGCAATTCGGCCGAACATTGCTGCATTACGGCGCTTGCGCGGGCGATCGGGTTGGTGAGGTAGAAATCCTTGACTGGATAGGTGGTGATTTCGCCGTCCGCCTTGGCCTTGTTGTCCGCCTTGGGCAGCGCGCCGTAATCCGCGAGGCCTTCTTCACCCAGCGCGGGAACCGCCTTGATCATCGCGGCCTGAAGCTCGCCAAAGCTGTCGAAGCCGACTGCAACGCCCAGCGCATCGGCCAGCGCGCGCAGGATCGTCCAGTCTTCGCGCGCGTCACCCGGCGCGAACACGGCTTTCTCCGCGAATTGCACCCGGCCTTCGGTGTTGACGTAGGTGCCGTCTTTCTCGGCATAGGAAGCTGCGGGCAGGATCACGTCCGCCGCATGCGCGCCCTTGTCGCCGTGGTGGCCGATGTAGACCTTGAGGCTGTCGGCGAAGGGTTCGTAATCCATCTCGTCCGCGCCAAGGCTGATCAGCACCTTGGGCTTGGCGGAGGCGATTTCGGCCATGCCGCCCGGCACGGTGAAATCGAGCATCAGCGAACCCATGCGTGCCGCGCTCATGTGCAGCACGTTGAAGCCGTTCCAGCCATCCCTAACGAGGCCGAACTTGTCCACCAGCTTGAGCGCCGGGGCCAATGCGCCCTTGGCCAGCGCCGCACCGCCGAGGATCACCGCGGGACGCTCGGCCGCCTTCATGGCGTCGCCCAGATCCTTGGGAATGCGGTTCAGAACCTTCAGATCTTCGCCGAGGAAGGTCGCCGGATAGGTTGTCTCCCATGCGGGGCCGATGATGTAGACCTTCGCGCCGTGCTTCACAGCCTTGCGAATGCGTGCATTCACCAGTGCGGCTTCCCAGCGGATGTGGCTGCCCACGATCAGGATGCAATCGGCGGTTTCGATCCCGGCGAGCGTCGAATTGAAATTCACCGCCGCAAGGTTCGACACGTCATAGGTCATGCCGGTCTGACGCGCTTCCAGCTTGGTCGAACCACACGAATTGAGCAGCGCCTTGGCCGCGAACATGGTCTCGCAATCGACCATGTCGCCTGCAACCGCCGCAATGGAGGTGGTGTCCGCCCCCAGATGCGTGGCGATCGTGTCGAACGCCTCGCTCCAGCCTGCAGGTTGCAGTTTTCCGCCCTTGCGGATGAAAACCTTGTCCAGACGCCGTTTGGTCAGGCCATCGACCTGATAGCGGCCCTTGTCGCTCAGCCACTCCTCGTTCACGTCGTCATTGATGCGCGGCAGTGCGCGCATGACTTCGCGGCCCTTGGAATGCAGCGAGATATTCGCGCCCACGGCGTCCGAAACGTCGATGCTCAGCGTGCGCTTCAATTCCCACGGACGCGCCTCGAACGCATAGGGGCGCGAGGTGAGCGCACCTACGGGGCAAAGGTCGATCACATTCGCGGAAAGCTCGTGCTTGGCCGCCTGTTCGAGATAGGTAGTGATCTGCATGTCCTCGCCGCGATACAGCGCGCCGATTTCGTCCACGCCGGCGATCTCTTCGGAGAAGCGCACGCAGCGGGTGCAATGGATGCAGCGGGTCATGATCGTCTTGATCAGCGGGCCCATGTATTTCTCGGTGACGGCGCGCTTGTGCTCCTTGGTGCGCGAGCCGCCGCGCCCATAGGCCACCGCCTGATCCTGAAGATCGCATTCGCCGCCCTGGTCGCAGATCGGGCAGTCGAGCGGGTGGTTGATGAGCAGGAACTCCATCACCCCTTCGCGCGCCTTCTTGACCATCGGCGTGTCGGTGCGGATTTCCTGACCTTCGGCAGCGGGCAACGCGCACGACGCCTGTGGCTTGGGCGGCCCCGGCTTCACTTCGACCAGACACATCCTGCAGTTACCGGCGATACTTAAGCGTTCATGGTAACAGAAACGCGGGATTTCCTTGCCCGCCTGTTCGCAAGCCTGGAGGACAGTCGCGCCCGCCGGGACTTCGATTTCCTGACCGTCTACGGTTACTTTAGGCATTACTCGGCTGCCTCTGCGAATTGTGCGTTGTGCTCGTGAATGCGACGCTCCAGTTCGGGGCGGAAGTGGCGGATGAGGCCCTGGATCGGCCATGCCGCCGCATCGCCCAGCGCGCAGATGGTGTGGCCTTCGACCTGCTTCGTCACTTCGTGAAGCATGTCGATTTCCTCGATCGCCGCGTCACCCGTGCGCAGGCGCTCCATCACACGCCACATCCAGCCCGTGCCTTCGCGGCAAGGCGTGCACTGGCCGCAGCTTTCGTGCTTGTAGAAGTAGCTGAGGCGCGAAATCGCGCGGACGATGTCGGTCGACTTGTCCATGACGATCACGCCCGCCGTGCCTAGGCCCGAGCCGAGCTCTTTCAGCCCGTCGAAATCCATCGGCGCGTCCCAGATCTGCTCGGCCGGAACCAGTGGAACCGAGGAACCGCCGGGGATCACCGCGAGCAGATTGTCCTTGCCGCCGCGAATGCCGCCGCAATGCTTTTCGATCAGCTCGCTGAACGGGATGCTCAGAGCTTCTTCGACGACGCAGGGCTTGTTCACATGGCCGCTGATCTGGAACAGCTTGGTGCCCTTGTTGTTCTCGCGCCCGAAGCTGGCGAACCATGATGCGCCGCGCCGCAGGATCGTCGGCACCACCGCGATGCTCTCAACATTGTTCACCGTGGTCGGGCAGCCATAAAGGCCAGCACCTGCCGGGAACGGAGGCTTGAGGCGCGGCTGGCCCTTCTTGCCTTCGAGGCTTTCGATCATCGCGGTTTCTTCGCCGCAGATGTACGCGCCTGCGCCGCGGTGCATGTACACATCGAAGTCATAGCCCGACTTCGATGCGTTCTTGCCGATCAGTCCGGCGGCATAGGCTTCGTCGATGGCCTTTTGCAGCACTTCGGCTTCGCGAATGTATTCGCCGCGAATGTAGATATAGGCCGCACGCGCGCGCATGGCGAAACCGGCGATCAGCGCGCCTTCGACCAGCTTGTGCGGATCGTGGCGGATGATTTCGCGGTCTTTGCACGAACCGGGCTCGGATTCGTCGGCGTTGATGACGAGGAAGCTGGGCCGTCCGTCGCGCGATTCCTTGGGCATGAACGACCATTTGAGGCCAGTTGGGAAGCCTGCCCCCCCGCGCCCGCGCAGGCCTGACGCCTTGATCTCTTCGATGATCGCGTCCTGGCCGCGCTCGATCAGCGCCTTGGTGTTGTCCCAATCGCCGCGTGCCTGCGACGCCTTCAGGCCCCAGTCCTGAAAGCCATAGACGTTGGTGAAGATGCGATCCTTATCGGCCAGCATCGATCGACCCCTTCTTCTTCAATTTCTTGATCCGCGCGAGCGAAAGCACTTGCAGTGCGAGGCCAATCGCCATGAACACGATGCCCATGTTGACCTCGCCCGTGGCCGAGAAATAGGCGCCCACGCCAAAGTTGATTAGCCCGCCCATGGCGAGCGCGATGACCCCGCCATCCATTACCATTCGCCCCGGTAATCGTGGTTCTCGGTGACCATTTCCTTGAGCGTGGTCGGCCCGCCGCTGGGTTCGGAGGTGTGCCGCCCCGGCTCCTGCGTGCCTGCCTTGGGCGTTTCCCCCTTGGCCAGCGCGTCGAGCACCTTGTCGAGGCGTTCTACCGTCAGGTCTTCGTAATTGTCGTCGTTGATCTGGACCATCGGCGCGGTGGCGCAATTGCCCATGCATTCGACTTCGGTGAGGGTCCAGAGGCCGTCTTCGGACACCCCGCCCTTCACCATCCCACGCTTCTTGCAGGCGGAAATGATGTCATCCGAGCCGCGCAGCATGCAGGGCGTCGTGCCGCAGACTTGCACGTGGAATTTCCCGACGGGTTTCATGTTGTACATGAAATAGAAGGTCGCAACTTCGAGGACGCGGATCACCGGCATGTCGAGATATTTGGCGACATATTCGATCACCGGGATCGGCAGCCAGCCTTGCGTATCGGTCTCCGCGCCTACCTGACGCTGAGCGAGATCGAGCAGCGCCATGACTGCCGATTTCTGGCGGCCATCGGGGTATTTGGCGATGTGGTAATCCGCCTTCGCCTTGTTCTCTTTCGTCCATGCAAAAGAGCCCCAGCGCGCGCGCAATTCGGGGGTGTCGGGAGCGGGGGTACGGTCAGCCATGCGCCTTCACTCGCTTGAAAAACAAATACCAGACCAAAGTGAGTGCAGAAATCGCGCCAACAAGCGCGGCGACTTGTGTCATTCCACCGTCATTAAAGAAGTTTGCCATGCCTGCATTGCCGATAGCGTAAGAGAATCCCGCCACTCGGGGCGCGTTGCCATCAACAAAGAACGATGCGACGAACATAAATGCGTATGCGCCGAAGACCGTAATCACAAAACAAGCGGCGAAGAAAAAAACGAGGGCGCTCACCGATCACACTCCCCGAACACCACGTCGATCGCGCCCAGAATGGCGGTCGCGTCGGCCAGCATGTGGCCTTTGCTCATCATGTCCATCGCCTGAAGATGCGAGAATGCGGTCGGGCGAATCTTGCAGCGGTAGGGTTTATTGGTGCCGTCGCTGACGAGATAGACGCCGAATTCGCCCTTGGGGCTTTCGGTCGCGACATAGACTTCGCCGGCGGGGACGTGGAAGCCTTCGGTGTAAAGCTTGAAGTGGTGGATCAGGCTTTCCATCGACTGCTTCATCTCGCCGCGCTTCGGAGGCGAAACCTTGCCGTCGGTGCTCGCAATCGGGCCGCTGGGCATTTCGGCGAGGCACTGCTTGATGATCTTGGCGCTCTCGCGAACTTCCTTCACGCGCACCATGAAGCGATCGTAACAGTCCGAATTGGTGCCGACCGGAATGTCGAATTCCATGCGGTCATAGACGTCGTAGGGCTGCGACTTGCGCAGGTCCCACGGAATGCCCGCCGCGCGGATCATCGGGCCGGAAAAGCCCCATGCAATCGCATCGTCGCGGCTCACCACGGCGATATCGACATTGCGCTGCTTGAAGATGCGGTTGTCCATGACGAGGCTCATCGCGTCGTCGAACAGCTGGAAAAACCGATTGTCGAGCCAGTCGCCAATATCGACCAGCAGCTTTTCCGGTACATCCTGATGCACGCCGCCCGGGCGGAACCAAGCCGAGTGCATGCGCGCGCCCGAGGCACGCTCGAAGAAGTTGAGGCAATCCTCACGCAGTTCGAACACCCACAGGTTCGGCGTCATCGCGCCCACGTCCATCACGTGCGCGCCGATGTTGAGCATGTGGTTGCAGATGCGGGTCAGCTCGGCGAACAGCACGCGCAGATATTGCGCACGGATCGGCACTTCGAGATTGAGCAGCTTCTCGATCGCGAGAACGTAGGAATGCTCCTGACACAGCGGAGAGCAGTAATCGAGCCGGTCGAAATACGGCAGCGCCTGAAGGTAGGTCTTCTGCTCGATCAGCTTTTCGGTGCCGCGATGCAGCAGGCCGACGTGGGGATCGACGCGTTCGATCACTTCGCCGTCCAGTTCCATCACCATGCGCAGCACGCCGTGCGCGGCCGGGTGCTGAGGGCCGAAGTTGATCGTGTAGTTCTGGATCACATCGCCGTCAGTGGTCGGCGATTCCTCGATGTGGACGCCCATCAGTCGTCCTCCTCTGCAATGTCGAATTCCACCGCATCAGCGGGGGTTTCGGCCTCGTCTTCGACTTCTTCGGGAGCGGGCGCAGGCGCATCGGCCTTTTCATCACCCGGCAGCACGTAGTCCGATCCTTCCCATGGCGAAAGGAAGTCGAAAGTGCGCATGTCCTGCGGCAGTTCGACCGGTTCGTAGACGACGCGCTTTTCATCCTCGGAATAACGCAGCTCGATATAGCCGGTCATCGGGAAGTCCTTGCGGAACGGATGCCCTTCAAAGCCATAGTCGGTGAGGATGCGGCGCAGATCTGGATTGCCGTCAAACACCACGCCGTAGAGGTCGAAAACCTCACGTTCGAGCCAGCCCGAATTCGGCCACAGCGTCGTGACGGTCGGTACAGGCGTGTTCTCGTCAGTCGACACCTTGACCATCACGCGGTGGTTTTTGGTGAGCGAGAGCAGCATGTAGACGACTTCGAACCGCTCCGCGCGATCCGGATAGTCGGCCCCGGCGATTTCCATCAGCTGCTGGTATTCATGCTCGTCACGTAGCGTGCGCAGGACTGTTTCGATATCCTCGCGCTTGGCGACAAGAACGATCTCGCCATGCTGTTCGTGCGCGCCGTGGAGCCACACGCTGACGCTTTCGCCGAGCGCGTCAATCACGCCTTCGTTCGAAGCGAATTTGGGGGCGGAATGGAGAACTGCCATGACTGGTCCTTACCGCTCGATCGTGCCGACGCGGCGAATCTTGCGCTGCAACTGCATCACACCATAGAGCAGCGCCTCTGCCGTCGGAGGGCAGCCGGGCACGTAGATGTCGACCGGTACGATCCGGTCACAGCCACGCACGACGCTGTAGGAATAGTGGTAATAGCCGCCGCCATTGGCGCAGCTGCCCATGCTGATCACATATTTCGGATCAGACATCTGGTCGTAAACCTTGCGCAGCGCCGGAGCCATCTTGTTGCAGAGCGTCCCCGCGACGATCATCACGTCCGACTGGCGCGGGCTGGCGCGCGGCGCGGCGCCGAAACGCTCCATGTCATAGCGCGGCATGTTCACATGGATCATCTCGACCGCGCAGCACGCGAGGCCGAAAGTCATCCACCACAGGCTGCCGGTGCGCGCCCACTGGAACAGGTCTTCGGTGCTGGTGACGAGGAAACCCTTGTCGTTCACCTCGGTCTGGAGCGCGTTGAAATAATCCTGATCGGGCATACGGACTTCGCCGGACTTGGCGGTTTCAAGCGCGGCAATGTCCGGCAGGCTGGTTGGAGGGGTGACTACGGTGCTCATTCCCAGTCCAGAGCTCCCTTCTTCCATTCATAGGCGAGGCCGATGGCAAGGATGCCGAGGAACACCATCATGCCGATCCATCCGACCCATTGCGTTTCGCCCAGGCTCACCGCCCAGGGGAACAGGAACGCCGCTTCGAGATCGAAGATGATGAAGCTGATCGCGACGAGGTAGAAACGCACGTCGAACTGGCTGCGCGCATCCTCAAATGCGGGAAAGCCGCATTCATATTCGGACAGCTTTTCCGCATCCGGATTGTGGGCGCCCGTCAGACGCGACACGCCCATCGGCAGGAACACGAAAAGGCATGAAAGCCCGAAGGCGATCACGATGAACAGCAGTATCGGCAGATACTGAGCGAGGTCGATCACGGCGATGTCCAAGCGTAATTAATCCCAATGCGGAGCCCCTACGCGCCAAGAACCCCCTGCGCAAGGGCCCGACTCGGGCAAAGCTGCGTATATCTGTTGCAGAAAATCGAACTAAGCTTTGCGCTTATGTCAATACGGGGCTGGCCCGAGCGGAAGCCGCCTGATTTCGGTCGGGAGCGCCTGCTTTCCGTCTGCAAGCCGGCCGTCGACAAACCGGTCCCATTGGCCATTGCCGATATAAATCAACGCGCCTTCGTCGATCGAGCCGCTGAGGGGCTCCGTCCATTCCGAATGCGCCTGTTCGAGAATGCGGTGGCCAACCACCCGATTGCCGTCCTCGGAAAGCATGAAGGCGCTGATCCGCATTGGTGAGGTGCCGTTCTGCACCGCGATCAGCTCATTGTCATGGCGCCACAGGCCGTCGACCCCGTCGAGCATCAGCGGAATATCCGAAGTCAGGCGCGAAACTTCGCCGGTTGCGAGTTCAACTATCGCGATCCCATAACGGTAATCACTGACGTAGAGCCTAACCCCATCAGCGCTGACAGCCAGCCCTTGCGGTGATCGAAATGTTCCGGGTGGGACGACAGGCTCAAGTGATTTTGCACCATTCTCAAGCCGATAGACCCCGCCGCCAACCGAATCGCTCGCGTAAAGCGTCCCATCGGTCGCCGCGACCAGATCGTTCATCGACTTGGCCTCGCTGTGGATCACAATGACTTGCCGGCTGCATTCAAGCTCCAGACACAGGGACATCAGTCCGGCAGCAGTCTGTTCTGCGTTGAACGGGTTCGGAACACTGGAGACGGAAGCCCACAATTGATCAAGCACCGGGAAGTAAACGATGCCTGAAAAGCTGTGTCCTTCGCCAAAATCGCTCTGCCCAAGTTCATCGGGCGAGGTGTATTGCCAAATCGAATTGCCCGACTGCGAAGTGACAGCCAACGTGTCCGTCCGCGGGTCTTTCACGACGCTTTCGGTCAGGCCTGCTTCCGCCGGAAGGATCGCGATTATCTCGCTCGCTTCGATCACTTCCGCTTCGGCTATCAGACGCTCGGCGATCCGCCCTGCATCGATCCCCTCTAGCAATTTTGGGATCTGCGCCTGAGCCGCATCGCTGAACACGTATCCGCGATCATAAAGCCACTCGAGCGTCGCCAGAACCTTTTCAACTTCGCCCGCCGCGATCAACGGCTGGAGAAGTCTAAGACGCACAGATCCGCTATCAGGAAAATCCCGGGCGAGTTGGTCCAGCCCGTCGATATCGCGAATCTGTCCGGTCTCGGCATCGACCGCACGCCAAGGCGCGCGATCCCCTGCCAAGCCCGGACTGGCAAGTGCAAGCGCACATAGAGCGACCAGCGCTCTCACTTCATCATGCCGGCCGCCGCCTTTTCGGTTGCCTTGCCATAGGGCGGCTTCATCCCTGCCAGCTTGGCAATATCGATCTTGGGCTGGTGATAGGTGCTGCGGGCGTGGCTAAATTCGCGGAAGCCTTCGATCGCGTGATAGCTGCCGATACCTGACGGGCCGACCCCGCCGAACGGCAGGTCTTCCATCGAGACGTGGAAGATCACGTCATTGGTGGTGACACCACCCGAAATCGTCCGGGTCAGCACCCGCTCCTGCTCGCCCTGATCCTCTCCGAAGTAATAGAGGCCGAGCGGGCGATCGTGTTCGTTGATGTAATCCACCGCCTGATCGACCGATTTGTAGGTCATCACGGGCAGGACCGGGCCGAAGATTTCCTCCTGCATCACCTTCATGTCGTCATTGACGTTTTTCAGGATGTTGAGCGGCATCTTGCGCTGGTTGGCGTTTCCGAAGTCCTCATTGCCGGGGTTGACCTCGATCACCTCGGCGCCCTTCTCGCGGGCATCTTCGACAAGCCCCTGCAACCGCTCGAAATGGCGGTCGGACACGATCGAGGCGTAGTCGTCATTTTCAAGCAGGGTGGGATACATCGCGGAAACCCCCGATGCGACACCCGCCACGGCTTCGTCCTGCTTGTCCTCGGGCACATAAAGATAGTCCGGAGCGAGGCAGATTTGCCCGGCGTTCATCATCTTGCCCAGCGCGATCCGTTCGCCTGCCTTGGCAAAATCCGCGCTGCGGCCCATGATGACCGGTGATTTACCGCCCAGTTCCAGCGTCACCGGAACAAGGTTCTCCGCCGCGGCCTGCATCACCCGCCGACCTGTCGCGGTCGATCCGGTGAAGACGAGATGATCGAAGGGCAGCGATGAGAATGCAGCCGCCACTTCCGGCCCGCCTGTGACAACCGCGACTTCGTCACGGGTGAAGTATTCCTCCACCAGTTCGGCCATCAGCGCGCTTGTCCGCTCGGTGAATTCACTCGGCTTGATCATTGCACGATTGCCGGCCGCCAGAACCTGCATCAGCGGGGCAAAGGCCAGATTGACCGGAAAATTCCACGGGCTGAGAATGCCGATCACGCCCTTAGGCTCATATCGCACCTCGGCCTTGGCCCCCAGCAGGCCCAGCGGGAATTGGACCGGGCGCCTTTCGGTCTTGGCCCACTTGTCCATGTGCTTGAGCGCGTGCTTGCCCGCGCCGACGGTCGCGCCGATATCGGTGAGCAACGATTGCTCCATCGAGCGGTTGCCGAAATCCGCGCTCATCGCCTTGCAGAACGCGTCGGCGTTGTCTTTCACAAGAGCCATCGCCCGCCGGATGCGATCCTTGCGTTGAGACATGCTTTCGGGCCGCGATGCGGTGAATGCGCTCCGCTGCAGCTTCAGCAATTCCTCGAGTTCTGCGCGCCGGTCATCAGCCATTTTTCTCTCCCACTTTATCCCGGTTTCAATTTGCCACCGTTGTGAGGGAAAGCACGGCGGCTCGCAAGTTAATACCAATTGCCAAGTGCTAGCGCGTTGCCATCGGGCGGAGCCGCTCCTAGATCAACTTCAACCAATCTCCCGTTTCCGAATTGAAGGATGCAAACCCATGCCGCACTTCTCAGCCAACGATCCGATTGTAATCCTTTCCTATGCTCGCACCCCGATGGGCGGCATGCAGGGCGCGCTTGCCGAAGTACCGGCGACTGATCTGGGAGCGGCAGCGGTAAAGGCGGCGGTGGAGCGTTCGGGCGTTCCGGGCGACAAGTTCGACCGCACCTATATGGGCTGCGTCCTTCCCGCCGGGCTGGGCCAGGCCCCTGCCCGTCAGGCGACGATCAAGGCCGGTCTGCCCGAATCGGTGCAGGCAACAACGGTGAACAAGGTCTGCGGCTCGGGCATGCAGACCGTCATCATGGGGGCGGAGGCGCTGGCCAGCGGCACGATCGACTATGTCGTGGCCGGGGGCATGGAGAGCATGACGAACGCTCCCTACCTGCTCAAGAAGCACCGTTCGGGCGCGCGCATCGGGCATGATACCGCCTATGATCACATGTTCCTCGACGGGCTGGAGGATGCCTATGAGGAAGGCCGCGCGATGGGCACTTTCGCGCAGGATACCGCCAACGAATACCAGCTCACCCGTGAAGAACAGGACGCCTATTCGATCGAATCCCTTGCCCGCGCCAACGCCGCCATCGCCAGCGGTGCATTTGCCGATGAAGTGGTGCCGGTGACCTTCTCGACCCGCGCTGGCGAAGTCACTGTCGATACCGACGAACAACCCGGCAAGGGTAAGCCGGACAAGATCCCGCAGCTGCGCCCGGCCTTTGCCAAGGACGGAACGATTACCGCTGCGACTTCCAGCTCCATTTCCGATGGCGCGGCTGCCGTGGTGCTGACCCGCGAAAGTGTCGCAAGCGCGAATGGCCAGACGCCGGTTGCCCGGATCGTCGCTCTCGCCGCCCATGCCCGCGCGCCAAAGGACTTCACCGTCGCCCCCGTCGGCGCGATCCAGAAGGTGCTCGACAACGCGGGCTGGTCGGTTGACGATGTCGATCTGTGGGAAGTGAACGAGGCGTTTGCCTGCGTCGCCATGTTCGCGATGCGCGACATCGGCATCCCGCATGAAAAGATCAATGTGAACGGCGGCGCGACCGCGCTGGGCCATCCGATCGGCGCATCAGGCACGCGTATCATCGTGACCCTGCTCAACGCGCTCAAGCAGCAAGCCAAGAAGCGCGGCGTCGCCAGCCTCTGCATCGGCGGGGGTGAAGCCACGGCGATCGCGGTGGAGCTGGCATGATCCGTTCATTTGCTCCTTTGGCGGCCGCGCTCTTGCTCGTCGCTTGCAATGCCGCGAGCGATGAGCCGCTGCCGCCAGAGGGCAAGGAACTGGACAAGGGTGTCCAGACTATGGGTCCGGGCCTCTATGCGGTCGGCGACGGCTCGCAAGTCTACGTCCGTACGCGGCTGGCAACCGACGGCACTTACGAGGATCTCGATCCGTCAGGCGCAGTTGTCGGATCGGGCAGCTGGTCCAGCCTTGACGAAGTCATCTGCTTCGATCCGGCGGGCGATGGGGAAGGACAGCAGGAACGCTGCTGGAGCAATTCTCCACCCGATGAGGACGGCAGTTTCATGACCACTCGCGATGATGGCAGCGAAAGCTATCGAGTGACCCCGCTGGAAGAATAGCGCCTCAGGGCGCGGGCTCCATTTCGCCTGCGCCCCACAAACGATCCATCGGCGCCCAACCCGAACGGCCTGCGACATCAACCTCGCAATAGGTTTCCCGGCAGCGCAGCAATTCGCCGATAACTCCCGGCTGCGCCCGCCAGCGCACCGCACTGCTTGCGACTGGTTCGGCGCGCAATTCCACCGGACCGCTGCCGATCACCAGAACGCCGAGTTTCGGGCTGAGCTGGCTCGCCGCAACCCACCCTTGCGTGCCTTCGTGATCCTCGATCAGCCTCCAGCCTTCGCGCAGGCGAATAACCTTCACCGGCAGGCCCCGCCGCTTGTAGACCCAGTCGATCTTGTATTCCTGGCTCGGCCCGACGCGCATGTTCACCTCGTCAAAGCGCATCGTCGCCCAATAGGGAACCTCGCGCTCCTGCGCGCGCGCCTCTCCCGCAAGGATTGTACCGGTGAGAACGATGCTGAGTGCCAGAGCGGCGAGAAAACGCAGTGCAGTCATACCCTTCTGATAGCGTCACCAGTGATTGCGCTTCAAGCGACTTTGCAGCCCTACAAAGCCATTGTGCCAATTCAGGAACAGCCAGCTTGACCACCCCCGCTCCTTGCCATTAGCGCAGCGATTATGGCTCATCCCGATACCGCTCCGCATTTTCCGTCAGGCAAGCCCAAGGTGGTGGTTACCCGTCACCTTATCCCGAGCGTGGAACAGCGGATGAGCGAACTGTTCGATGTCGTGCTCAATCCCGATGACGTGCCGATGACGCGCGAAGAACTGATCGCGGCGATGCAGGACTGCGACGTACTGGTTCCCACCGTCACAGACCGGATCGACGCGGAAATGATCGCGGGCGCTGGCGACCGGTTGCGGCTGATCGCCAGCTTTGGCGCGGGGACGGAGCATATCGACCTTGCCGCAGCCGCCGCACGCAAGATCATCGTTACCAACACGCCGGGCGTGTTCACCGATGACACCGCTGATCTTGCCATGGCCGGAATTATCGGCGTGCCGCGCCGCATCAGAGAAGGCACGGCCTTGGTCCGGCGGGGCGAATGGACCGGCTGGGCGCCTTCGGGGCTCCTAGGGCGCAAGCTGGGTGGCAAGGTTCTGGGCATTGTCGGCATGGGCCGGATCGGTCAGGCCGTCGCCCACCGCGCCCGCGCGTTTGGCCTGCAAGTCGCCTATTACAACCGCAAGCAATTGCCACAGGCGGTCGAATCGATGCTGGGCGCACGGTTTGTTTCCGATCTCGACACTCTGATCGCCGAGGCGGACATCCTCACCCTGCACTGCCCGCTGACAGCGGAAACCCGCGGGATGATCGATGCACGCCGGATCGCGTTGATGAAGCCGGGCGCGAGCATCATCAACACCGCGCGTGGGGAATTGATCGATCAGGAAGCGCTGATAGCGGCTCTGCAATCGGGCCACCTCGCCGGAGCGGGTCTGGACGTGTATCCGGACGAACCGAATGTCGACAAACGCCTGATCGAACACCCCAACGTCATGACCCTCCCCCACATCGGCAGCGCCACGACCGAGGGCCGCGAGGCATCGGGTGAAAAGGTGGTCGCCAATATCCAGTTCTGGGTCAACGGCCACCGCCCGCCCGATCAGGTGCTGACGGCGCTGGTGGGTTAGATGCGTAACGCGAACAGCTTGTTGAATTCGCCCGCCTTGTACCCGGCAAAATCACCGCAGGGTTCAAATCCGAAGCTGCGGTAAAGTGCGGTTGCCGGCTCGAACAGCGGGCCCGATCCTGTTTCAAGCTTGATCTCGGCCAAGCCCAGTTCTCGCGCCCGCTCGATCAGGTGCGACAGGATCGCCCTGCCCGCGCCGGTCCGCCGCGCATCGGGATGGGCGCGCATCGACTTGATCTCGGCAAAGCCTTCGTGCCGCTTGAGCGCGCCGATCGCCAACAGCGCTGCGCCGTTCCACGCAGCGTAAACCTCCATATCCGCTCCCTGAAGCCCGGACAGGTCCAACGCATGATTGGTCCCCGGCGGCGACCCTTCGAACATTTCCCGCGTGTGCAGCGCGATCAGTTCCACCACTTCCGGTTCCGACAGATCGCTGCGGCGGATCTCCATTTGCGCCAAGCCTAGAGATTGTCGAGTTGCGGCATTCCCAGTACGTGGAAGCCGCCATCGACATGGATGATCTCGCCCGTTGTGCAGGCCGCCGCATCGGAGCAAAGATAGACGGCGGTTCCGCCCACCGCTTCGAGCGTGGCATTGCTGCCCAGCGGCGCGTTTGCCTCGGTATGGCGATAGGTGCGGCGCACCCCGCCGATGGCGCTCGCGGCGAGCGTCTTCATGGGGCCGGGGCTGATCGCGTTGACCCTGATACCGTCGCGGCCCAGATCATTGGCGAGATAACGCACCCCCGCCTCAAGCGCGGCCTTGGCCATTCCCATTACGTTGTAATTGGGGGTGACCCGGCTCGAACCCAGATAGCTCAGGGTCAGCAAGCTTCCCCCATTTTCCACCATCATCGGATGCGCCCGGCGCGCGACTTCGATCAGGCTGTAGGCCGAAATGTCCATCGAATTGCGGAAGTTGGCGCGCGTCGTGTTGAGGATGCGCCCAGTCAGCTCGGACTTGTCCGAATAGGCGATCGCGTGGACCACGAAATCGAGCGTGCCCCACCGTTCCTGCAAGGCGGCAAAAGCCACGTCGAGCGAGGCGTCATCGGTGACATCGACATCGAGCATCAGATCCGAACCGACGCTTTGTGCCAAGGGCTCTAGCCGCTTGCCGAAGCCTTCTCCCTGATAGGTGAAGGCCAGTTCCGCTCCTGCATCGGCGCATGCCTTGGCGATGCCCCATGCAATCGACCGGTCGTTGGCAACGCCCATTACAAGGCCGCGTTTTCCCGCAAGCACGCCCATGTAAGCTCCCCTCCCTTAGCGGCGCCCTGGCCGCGACGTCATCCGTGGAATTTCGACAGCAGCATTGTCCCGTTGGTGCCGCCGAACCCGAAGGAGTTTGTCATTACCGTATCAAGCCCGGCGTTCTCCACCAGTTCGGTGGCGATCTCCTCCGGTTTCAGTGCCGGATCGAGAGTTTCGACATTGATCGACGGAATGATGAAGTCATGCTCCAGCGCGAGCAGGCAATAGACCGCCTCCTGCGCGCCGGTTGCGCCCTGACTGTGGCCGGTCATCGACTTGGTCGAGCTGACAGGAGGCGTCGAACCTTCGCCGAACACGCGGCGCACGGCTTCGATCTCGCCCACGTCACCCACCGGGGTCGAGGTGCCATGCGCATTGATGTAGCTGATCTTGCGATCCGGGCCGAGGGTCTTGAGCGCGCCCAGCATCGAACGTTCACCGCCCTCACCCGAAGGAGCGACCATGTCGGCCCCGTCGGAAGTGGCGCAGAACCCGGTGACTTCGGCATAGATCTTCGCGCCGCGCGCCTGTGCATGCTCGAGCGCTTCGAGCACCACGATCGCCCCGCCGCCGCCGATCACGAACCCGTCGCGGTCGGCATCGAAAGCGCGGCTCGCGCGTTCCGGCGTGTCGTTATACTTGCTCGACATCGCGCCCATCGCGTCGAACAGGCAGGACAGCGTCCAGTCGAGTTCTTCGCCGCCACCGCCGAACATCACGTCCTGCAATCCCAGCGCGATCTGCTGTGCGGCCATGCCGATGCAATGCAGCGAGGTGGAACAGGCCGAGGTGATCGAGAAGTTCATGCCCTTGATCTGATAGGCCGTCGCCAGATTGGCGCTGACCGTCGAAGACATCGTCTTGGGGACAGCGAACGGCCCGATCCGCTTGGTCGAACCGTTCTGGAGCACCGTCTGATGAGCCGCCAGCATCGCCGAAGTCGAAGGGCCGCCCGATCCGGCGATCACGCCGGTCATCGGATTGACGACATCCTTTTCCTCAAGCCCCGCATCCGCGATCGCCTGACCCATCGCGATATGGGCATAGGCTGCGCCCGGTCCCATGAAGCGCAAGGTGCGCTTATCGACATGTTCGGCCACATCCAGCTTCACCGCCCCTGCAATCTGGGAGCGGAAGCCATGCTCGGCCATGTCCTCGTTGAAGGTGATGCCGGACTTGCCGGCCTTCAGCGAGGCCAGAACCTCGCCTGTATTGTTGCCAATCGAGGATACGATCCCCAGCCCGGTTATGACGACGCGACGCATGATCCGTATTGTGCCCCTGATCCCATCACGCTTCTGAAAGCGCGACCTTCATGTCTTTGACTTGATAGATGACTTCGCCATCGGCTTCGACGCGGCCGTCAGCCACACCCATGGTGAGCCGACGGGTCTGCACCGCCTTGGTAAAATCGACGAAGTATCGCAGCATCTTGCGATCAGGCCGCACCATGCCGGTTAGCTTTACCTCGCCCACGCCCAGCGCATAGCCGCGCCCCTGCCAGCCACGCCAGCCAAGGTTGAAGCCGGTCAGCTGCCACAGACCGTCAAGGCCGAGACAGCCGGGCATGATCGGGTTGCCAGGGAAATGGCAGTCGAAGAACCAAAGATCGGGCGTGATGTCGAATTCGGCCACCACGTGCCCCTTGCCGTGTTCGCCGCCATCGCCAGAAATCTCGGTAATGCGGTCCATCATCAGCATCGGCGGTGCGGGCAATTGCGCGTTGCCGGGGCCGAACAATTCGCCCCTTGCGCACTTCAACAAATCGTCGCGGTCAAAGCTGGTTGGGAAGTCAGTCATCCCCTGCGAAGTCCCCTAGTCATTTATACTCTTGGCCGCCGCGCCTAGCACCCTGCCGGGGGTATGGAAAGGGGCGGCGGAGATTGTACCCACGCCAGTCAGCGGGCATTGCAAGACCGCGCGCTCAGCCGTTGCTGCAAGCCTTGATCGCGGCAGGTTCGGTGCGTGCCTCGCCACGTTCGAACCGGGCGAAATAGCTCTTGAGATCGGGCCGCTCGACGAATTCGGTGAGCTTGAAGCCGATGGCTTCGAATTCACAGAACAACAGGCCCGGCGCGATCCCGTGGCGGCTGGTCGGGCGATCGACATCGACGACGATGATCTGCCCCCCTTCAGCCAGAGCAGGCCACATGCGCCAGAGGAAGGCATAAGGTTCCGTCACCTCGTGATACATGTGGACGAGGAATATCCGGTCGAAGCTGTCAGCCGGAAGCTGCGGATCGTCTGCCCGGCCCAGCTTGATAGAAATGTTTTCGAGCCGTTCGCGTTCGACACGCTGTCCAAGCCGCTGAAGCGCCTCGGAATCGATATCCTGCGCCAGCACCCGTCCATCCTCGCCAACCCGGTCTGCAAGGCGGACGGTGTAATAGCCCTCGCCCGCGCCGATATCGGCGACCGTCATGCCGGGTCGGATATTGGCGAGGTCCATCACCGCCTGAGCCTCGCCACGTTCGTCGCGGGCGTCCTCGTTCGAAAACTGGTTTGAAACAACCGCCGAAACCGGCCGATCCGGCATAGGGAATTCAAGCGCCGTTTCCGGGCGGTCGGGATCGGTGGCAAGATTGTCGCAAGCCCCCAGCGTGGCGGTGAGCAGCAATGAAGATATCAGCGGACGCATCAACATGATTGGCGCCGTGTTAGCCGCAGTCGCAGGGCTAGGCAAAACCGAAATTCGCCTTTTCCCTGCCCTGCCTCAACGCTGCAACGGGCCGGTCAGATCAACCCGGCGCCGCTCCGCCACCCGTCCTTCGACCACTTCGGCTTCGACCAGTTCGGTCGCCATAAGGCCGTAAACCTTGCCGCCTAGGAAGATCGGACGGGCATTGCCGTACCAGTCGATACAGGACACCTCGCAGTCATAGCCTTCGCCGGTCTCGACCTCGTCCTCGGGCGTCGCACGGATCAGTCCGCCATCGGCCAGCAGACCTGCGGCATCAAAGCCGAGGAACGACAGGTCCGACACGTCCGAATACCACCACCAGCCACCCGATTGCTCTTTGCGCGCGACGGTAGGAACGCCCAGCATTCCATCTCCGGAAAGGGTGTAAGTCGCGTTGAAGGCGTGGCTTCGGCTTTCGCTTTCGTATCGGCCCGGCAGATGCGCAGAGCTGCGGATGGCTGACGCGCCCGGCTCCAGCCCGATGTAACTGACGCGCAGCCCGCTCTCGTCGGCATAGCCATTGGCGATCACCGCCGCTTCGCCCATCCGTTCAAGCCGCACCAGAGAATGGCCGATGCTGATCGTCTCCGCCTGCTCCGGGGCATTCACTGGCACCGCGTGGATCACATTGCCCTGTGCGCTGCGTTCCGCCTTGCCATCACGCGGAGGGCGGCGCGAATAGCGATCGCGTCCGCCATAGACGATCCAGTCGCCGACAAAGCGGTTTTCCGCCGAGTTCGCCAGCAGGCTGGGAAGCCTTGCGAATTCGCTTTCGCGCGCGGCGATGTAGCGATCGCGGAACTTGCCCTGTGGTGCATTCATCAGCGCGAATTCCTTGGCGATGTCATCATCGGAGCACGCGTGGCGGTAGAAGCTGGAAAGCGCCCGGAAGCGCGTGCCCGTCGCATCCATGCCGAACTGGTCAATCGGCATTCCCCGCGCCCCCAGCACCTCTACTTCGCCGCGCCCGATGGGCAGGCGGAACACCGCTGCCGGGGGAACCTCGCCAAATCCGGCAGACGGGGTGCCGATCTGACATTCGTTCCAGTCCAGCTCATCCCAGCTGACGGCCGATGTCCACAGGTAGACCGCATCAGGAGTGACATACAACTCGGCCGGGTCGGCACCGACAAAACCGGTTGTTTCGCAGCTGAGGCCGCGTTCGATCACATCGCTCAAAGCGCAAACCGATACGGTGTGCACCCAGGGCTCCTTCACGCCGAACACCGGGCGATAGATATCGCGCACGTCCAGCACGTCCTTGCCCGTGCCTTGGTTGTCGTAGAAATCCTCCGCCCCGGTCCAGCGGCGGATCACCGGGCGATTGCGGCGGCTGACCAGATCGGCTGCCTCATACGGTGTGTAGATCACCAGCCTGTCGCCAACGATACGCGTCGCATAATTGTCGACATCGTAATAATCGTCGGAGGATATCAGGAATACCCCGCGGACACTGACCTTCCCCGTTTCCCGATCGAGCCGCAGCACGGTGATTTCGCTGGCATCGTCTTCGTAGGAATAGGCCGTGACGATGATCTGATCACCCTGCACCAGCATTTCGTCATACCAGTCCGCGCCGATGGGATCACCGTCCTCATCCTTGCGATAGACATCGGTGCGATCGGTCAGCGTCATGGTGGGATAGTGCACGGCAAAGACCCGGCCATCCTGCAACACCAACAGATACTGCCCGATCAGCTTGACTATGTCCCCTTCATCGACGCTGGCGACCTGGACATTGGTGATGCTGTCCGATGTCCCGGTGGTGCTTTCGCTGCTGACCGTTGTAACAGCTATCGGCATGCTTTGAGGCATGCTGGCGACCCGCGATCCGGTAACGACAACGGTCTGGCTCGCGCTATCGTCGGGGCAATCTTCCGGTACAGCGCATTCAGGTGGTGCTTCGGCAGCTTCCACATCCTGCAAAGCCGCGACTACGATCTGCGCGCCCTCGCCTTCACTGAAGCGCCGCCGCCTTTCACGTTGACGCAATTGCTCGACCGAACGCAGGAAACGGCGAAATTCGACGTCGTTTTCGAAAGTCTCGAATTCAGGCGTGGCGAGCCGGCGGTACCGGCTGTCCTGATAGGCTGGTGTTTCGTCCGCTTCGGGAATCGCAAGTGCGGGATCGGTATTTGGGAAGGGTTCGGGCGGCAGCGTGCGGATATCGTCGGGCAGCAGGATCGTCACCTCACCGGGGGACTGCTCCTTCTCCTTGGCTACCGTAGTTCCAGCAAGCAGCGTCGCCGAAACGAGTGCCGGTCCGACTCGCACCAAACGCATTCCCGCCATGCCGTGCTCCCATGTTTTGGGAGAGGCTATTCCAAAACTCCTGATTTACAACAGGTTTCGTCCGGCAACCGGTCCTTAAAGAGGACTATTCGACGTCTTCGATCTCGACCTTTTCGCCCGTCACGCGCTGCGCCAGCGCTGCCGAGATATACTGGTCGATATCGCCATCCAGCACGCGATCGGGCGAGCTGGAGGTAACGCCGGTGCGCAGGTCCTTCACCATCTGGTACGGTTGCAGAACGTAGGAACGGATCTGGTGGCCCCACCCGATCTCGCTCTTTTCCTGATACTCGCCCGATGCCGCCGCTTCACGCATCGCCATTTCGCGTTCGAACAGGCGCGCTTTCAGCATGTTCATCGCGGTGGCGCGGTTCTTGTGCTGGCTGCGATCGTTCTGGCTGGCAACGACGATACCCGTCGGCTGGTGGGTGATGCGAACGGCGGAGTCGGTGGTGTTGACGTGCTGACCGCCCGCACCCGACGCTCGATAGGTGTCGATCTTCAGGTCGGCCGGATTGATTTCAATATCGATATCGTCGTCGATCACCGGATAGACCCACACGCTCGAAAACGATGTGTGGCGCTTGGCCGCGCTGTCATAGGGGCTGATCCGGACAAGCCGGTGCACGCCGCTTTCGGTCTTGGCATAGCCATAGGCGTTTTCGCCCTTGATCAGCAGAGTTGCCGACTTGATCCCGGCCTGATCGCCCGCCTGATACTCCACCGTCTCGACCTTGAAGCCGCGGCGTTCGGCCCAACGCGCATACATGCGCAGCAGCATTTCGGCCCAGTCCTGCGATTCCGTGCCGCCCGCGCCTGCGTGGATTTCGAGATAGGTATCGTTGCTGTCCGCTTCGCCCGAAAGCAGTGCCTGCACCTTGTCGGCATCGGCGCGTTCGGCAAGGCGGGCAAGGCTGGCAAGCCCATCATTGACGATGCTTTCCTCGCCCTCGGCTTCTCCCATCTCGATGAATTCGATGGCATCGGCCATTTCGGCGGAAATCTCGTTCACGGTGTTGACCGCGGTCTCGAGCGTCTTCTGTTCACGGCTGACCGCCTGCGCTTCCTTGGGATTGTCCCACAGCGTCGGATCCTGGACACGCGCATTCAGTTCGTCGAGCCGACGCAGTGCGCGCTCCCAATTAAGCGATTGCCGCACCAGACCAAGAGCTGCCTGGATCCGGTCGATATGTGCCTGGGCCTCGGCCCGCATAGGAAATCCTCAATGGCAAAGTTGGCCGCCCCGCTTAGCGCAGGGCGAGCGTTTGTAAAGCGATGCGGGAAGGCTCCGCGCGATCGCAATCAGTCTTGCAGGCTATTTGGAGAGCGCGCGAACCGCCGCAAGGGTGCGTTGCACATGGCCGCGGTAATCGCTGTTGGAATGCACGAAAGTGATCTGCCCATTCGGCGCGATGACGTAGGAGGTGCGGCTGGAAAGACCCGAATCGCCGAGCGCCACGTCATAGGCCGAAATCAGCCGTTGGCTGGCCACGCCGACGGGGAAGGCATCGCGGCATTCCTCACGGCTGAAACGCTTGAGCGTTTCGATATCGTCATTCGACATTCCGATCACGCTGGCCCCGGCGGCGCGAAATTCGGGCATGGCTTCGGCGAAGGCGTTGGCCTCCAGCGTGCACCCTTGGGTGAAGGCCTTGGGGTAGAAATACAGCACCACCGGCCCACGCCGCAGCGCCGCCTGCAACGAGAAGCCGAATTCCTTACCCGCCAGCGCGGCATTCGTCGAAAAGCTCGGTGCGTCCGCCCCAACCGGAAGCTCGGCCGAAGCAGGGGCGGTGAAGGCGAATGCTGCGACCATGGCAGCGGCGATGATGCGGATGCGGTTCTTCATGCCATCACAACCTATGAGCACGCTTGCGGTTTCCGGGAAATTTCGAAGCTGGCGGCAATCAGTAGATGCCGCCCTGCTCCTCGACAAAGTCGCTTGGTTCGCCGTCATTGCCCTGGTCATCGTCTCCGGCCGCGCGGCGCGAGGCGCGGATCAGGTTGAGGATCTCGTCACGCTTGGCGGCGATTTCATCCTGACGCGTGGCACGATCCGGTTCGGTATCCGGCTTGAACGCTTCCCAGATGACGTCACCGCGAGGATCGCCTGTCGGCCAGCCATCCAGCACCCTTTTGCCGGTGCGACGGTCGACGCGGACCATGCGGATGCCGTCCGGCGCGACAGCGGGCAGATCGGACCAGTGATCGCGCGAATTCTGGATCAGTTCCTTGATGATCGGTGCAACGATTGTGCCGCCATAGGCATAGCCGCCCATGTTGCGCGGCGTATCAAACCCGACATAAGCGCCGGCGACCAGTTGCTGCGTCCCGCCCACGAACCACACGTCCTTGGGCCCGCTGGTTGTCCCGGTCTTGCCGAACAGCGGCAGGCCAAGATCGTTCAGCACCGTCGCCGTGCCGCGCGTCACCACGCCTTCGAGCATGTGCATCACCTGGAACGCGGTGCGCGGGTCCATCGCCTGTTCGCCCTTCAGGCCGAAACGCGGCATGGCGCTGCCATCATATTCGGCCATGTTGCAGCCGTTGCAGGCGCGTTCATCCGCCCGCCAGATCACCTTGCCGCTGCGATCCTGGACGTAATCGATCACCGTCGGCTGGTTCAGCCGCCCGTGATTGGCCAGCGCGGCATAGGCGGCGACCATCTTGGAAACGGTCGTTTCCTCGGAACCCAGCGCGGTCGCGGCATACGGATCGGGGTCTTCACTGATGCCCAGCTTCTCGATCGTGTCGACAACGTTTTCCATGCCCGCCTGCATACCGATCTGGACGGTCATGATGTTCTGCGACTGCTCCAGCCCGTAGCGCATCGGGAACTGCCCGGCGCGCCCGCCGCGGATGCATTTCTGGCCAAGCTGGCGGCCCTGATAATAGCAGAACTGGGTGTTATCGATCTCGGTCGAGGGGGTCATGCCGTTGTCCAGCCCGGTGGAATAGACAAACGGCTTGATCGTCGAGCCCGGCTGGCGATTGGCCTGCGTCGCGCGGTTGAAGTCCGAAAGGCGGTGATCGAACCCGCCTTGCATCGCTATGACCCGGCCGGTTTGCGCCTGCTGCACCACCAAGCCGCCTTGCGCCTCTGGAATGGTGCGGACGCGGAAACCATTGCCCTGCGGCGAGACGGCAATGACATCGCCCGCCTTGAGCGCATTGGGAAGGTTGGTCAGCGGTGCTTCCGAACCGTCGGAAAAGCCGATAGTCGCCGATGCACCGGCTCGCTGCGTCACCACTCCGACGCGCCAGTCCTCATAATTGATCGAAAGGTATGAACTGGCTAGCTGTCCTGCCCAATTGCCTTCGCTCACGTCGATCGTTGCGATCGGCCCTGCCCATGCGCGTCCGCCGTGATAGCGCAGCAAGCCTCGGCGCAGCGAATCCCGCGCGGCTTCCTGCATTTCCACATCAAGCGAGGTCCGCACCCAAAGGCCACCGGCGTAGACGCTGTTTTCGCCGTCCTCCGCCGTCTCGCCAAACTGGGCGATCAACTGTCGCCGCACTTCTTCAAGGAAATAACCCGCATCCGCGCTCGTCTCGGCACGCTGATTCTTGAGCCCCAAGGGCTTGGCAGCGGCTGCCGCGCGTTCGGCCTCGGTGATGAAACCGTTTTCTTCCATTTGCTGCAGCACGAAGTCGCGCCGCTGCATCGCGGCCTGTTCCTGACCGCGCCGACCATAGCGTTCAGGTGCCTTGGGCAGGATCGCAAGGAACGCAGCCTCATGCAGTTCCAGATCGCCCACGTCCTTGTCGAAATAGGCGCGCGATGCTGCCTGGACGCCGAACGACCGACGCCCCAGCGGGATTTCATTGAGGTAGAGTTCGAGGATTTCCTCCTTGCTCAACACGCCTTCGATGCGGCTGGCAAGGATCATCTCCTTGAGCTTGCGCGTGACCGAATATTCATCGCCCAGCAGCAGGATCTTGGCGAGCTGCTGCGTGATGGTCGAACCGCCGACAGCGCGTTCACCCGAGCCGAATTTTATGGCGTAATCGAACACGGCATTGGCAGTACCGGTGTAATCGACGCCGCCGTGGCTGAAGAACGTCTTGTCCTCTGCCGAAAGATAGGCCTCGATCAATTGCTCGGGGAAATCGGCATATTGCAACTGCACGCGGCGTTCGCGCGCGTAAGAATGGACGATCTCGCCATCGATCCCGCGAACAACGGTAGGCAGCGGGGTCTGGTAATCGGCAAGGCTTTCCGCTTCGGGCAGGTCACTGGCAAGGAACATCCAGACGGCCACCCAGACCACGATCAATCCGGCAAAGGCGAAAGTAGCCAGTTTGAACAGCAGGCTGGAACGCCATTTCTCGCCAAACCACGCGACCGCCATCGCGGTATCGCGCGACAGGCGAAAGCGGAAATAATCGACAAAGGGGGCGGTGCTGGTCTCGGTCATTGAGCGACGCGATCTATCTTGGTTTTACCGGGATTGCTAGCGGCTTGGGCCTGCCCAAGTCACGGTTCGGCGCGGCGCGCAAAATAGACCCGGATCGCCCGTGCCAGAACATCGGCATATTCGGCGCGCCCTTCCTCTGTCATCAGCCGGGTGCGATCTGCCGCATTCGTGACGAACCCGCTTTCGAACAGCACGCCGGGCACGTCAGGCGCGCGCAACACCGCCAGCGCCGCCGAACGGCGCGGTTGCGGATGGAAAGCGATCCGTCCTTCGCCCTCGCGCGTGATCAGCGAAGCGAATGCGACCGCGTCATCCTGCGTGCGCTGCTGCGACAGTTCGACAAGGATCGCGCTCACCTGTTCGCTTTGCCCTTCGATGGCGACGCCATTGAGCCGGTCTGCGGCGTTCTCCCGCTCGGCAAAGCGGGCGGCGGCTTCGCTCGATGCCTCGTTGGAAAGGGTGTAAACGCTTGCCCCAGCGACATCGCTGCGATCCCCGGCGGAATCGGCATGAATTGAAAGAAACAGGTCAGCACCGAGCTGGCGCGCGATTTCGGGACGGTTGGCGAGCGCGATGATACGATCATCGTCGCGGGTCATCGCCACCCTGATGCCGCCTGCCTCCAGCAATTCGTCGCGCAGCTTGAGCGCGAGCGCGAGAACGATCTCTTTCTCCATCACCTGGGAGCCATTGGCCGATCGCCCTATCGAGCCGGGATCGCGTCCGCCATGCCCTGCGTCGATCACAACCAAGGGGCGTGTCGGATCATCGGGGCCAAGGATTTCGGGCAGGTCCAGCGGCTCGACTTCGGGATCGAGCAGGAAACGCAATACGTAATCGCGCCCCCATTCGGGTACGGGAATGGCGATGCCCGTTGCCATCGCACCGCCTAAGACAAAGGCGGGAACGGCAAGGATCAGCAAAAAGAGAGTGCGCACACTCATGATTACGATTGCTTAGAATGTTGCGCTGTAGAAGCGCAATAGAGTTGCGGCGCGTAACCCACGGTGCTAGCCATCGCAAATGAAACGGGGCGCGCTGCAACACTTGCGGCTTTCCCGCGTTTTCATTCGCAAGGCAGGCACATCCCGTTCGGGTGATCGCCAGCGCCACACAACAGGTTGATGCAGTGACGAGACGCTTCTCCTCGCAAGGAAACACCCGCCGCCTTTCCGGCGCGGGCGAAATTGCGAGTCGCAGCGCGGACACATTCCGCAATCTCGTCGCAGCAGACACGATCATTGCGCCCTTCCCGGCAGCCGGGGATCGCGCAGTCACCACTAACGGGCCAACCATCGCATTCGCGCAAAGGCGGCCCGATTACCCACAAATGACACGCCCATCCCGCCGCACGTCGGCGTCAGGAAGAGGCGTCTGGAGATTACCACATGGCAACGCGCATGCTTATCGATGCGCGCCACTCGGAAGAGACCCGGGTGGCGGTGCTCAAAGGCAACCGGATTGAGGAATTCGATTTCGAATCTGCTGAACACAAGCAGATCAAAGGCAATATCTATCTAGCAAAGGTAACACGGGTCGAACCGTCGCTTCAGGCGGCGTTTGTCGACTTTGGCGGCAATCGCCACGGGTTCCTCGCCTTCAGCGAAATCCACCCCGATTATTACCAGATCCCGCAGGCTGACCGCGAAAGGCTGCTGGCTGAAGAAGCCGAGGCAGCCGAGGAAGAAGCGCGCCTGCGCGCCGAGGAAGAGGAAGAGGGCATTGCCCCCGGCGACGAATATGACGCCGAGGACGAAAGCGCAGAAGCTCTGGCCGAAGATCTGGCCGAAGACGGCCTCGAAGAAATCGACACTTCGGACAAGGATCAGGTTTCCACCATCGAAGACGGCGAATCTGACGACGACGATGATGATGGCGACGAAGACGATGACGCCGAAGAAGGCGAAGAAGGCGGGGAGGAAGGCGATGAAGGCCGCTCGCGCCGGGGCCGTCGTGGCCGGGGGCGCCGCCGTCAGGGCAAGGGCGACAAGGGCAATGGCAAGGGCCGCAGCCGCGCCAAGGAAGTCGACGAAGTGCGCGCCAAGCGTATGGCTCTGCGCCGCCGTTACAAGATCCAGGACGTTATCCAGCGGCGTCAGGTCCTGCTCGTCCAGGTCGTGAAGGAAGAGCGCGGCAACAAGGGCGCTGCGCTGACGACCTATCTCAGCCTCGCAGGCCGCTACACCGTGCTGATGCCCAACAGCAGCCACGGCGGCGGGATCAGCCGCAAGATCAGCTCAACCGGTGATCGCAAGCGGTTGAAGCAGATCGTCTCCGACCTTAAGCTGCCCAAATCGATGGGCCTGATCGTGCGCACCGCCGGGCTTCAGCGCACCAAGACCGAGATCAAGCGCGATTTCGACTATCTGGCACGGCTTTGGGACGAAATCCGCACCACCACCCTCGCCTCCACCGCGCCGGCGCTGATCCATTCCGACAGCGATCTGATCAAGCGCGCGATCCGCGACATCTACAATCGCGAGATCGAGGAAGTCGTTGTCGAGGGCGAGGAAGGCTACAAATCGGCCAAGGCCTTCATGAAAATGCTGATGCCCAGCCACGCGCGCCGGGTGAAAGCCTATTCCGATCCGGTGCCGCTGTTCCAGCGCTATGGCGCGGAAGACCAGTTGCGGGCGATGTATGATCCGATGGTGCAGCTCAAATCGGGCGGCTACCTCATCATCAACCCGACAGAGGCGCTGGTGTCGATCGACATCAACTCGGGCAGGTCGACCAAGGAACACGGGATCGAGGCGACCGCGCTTCACACCAACCTTGAAGCGGCCAAGGAAATCGCCCGGCAGCTGCGTCTGCGTGACATGGCCGGACTGGTCGTGATCGACTTCATCGACATGGAATACAATTCCAACATCCGCAAAGTCGAAAAGGCGATGAAGGAAGCGCTCAAGAACGATCGCGCGCGCATCCAAGTCGGGCGCATTTCCGGCTTTGGCCTGATGGAAATGAGCCGCCAGCGCCTGCGCACCGGCGTGCTTGAGGCGACCACGCGTGAATGTCCGCATTGCGACGGTTCGGGCCTTGTCCGCACCGCTTCGTCCGCCGGTCTTTCCGCGCTGCGCCTGATCGAGGACGAAGCTGCCAAGGGCAAGGGAACGATCATCAAGCTGGGCGCCAGCACCGAAGCGGCGATCTACCTGCTCAACGAAAAGCGTCACGAGCTCGTCGAGATCGAGACCCGTTACGGCGTCACCGTCGAGGTCAAGCCCGAGGGCGAGGACGAAGGCGCGAAGATGAACGTGTCGAGCCACGGCCCGCGCCCGGCTCAGGCCCCCAAGTTCGATCCGATCGTCGATGACGATGATGACGACGAGGAAATCGAGGAAGAGGCAGAAGAGGATTACGCCGAAGAAGACGACGATCAGCCGCGCAAGAAGAAGCGTCGCCGTCGTCGCGGCGGCCGAGGCCGCAACAAGCGCCGCGAAGGCGATGAAGGCAGCGAAAACGGCGATTCCGAGGCTTCTGAAGATGACTCCGAGGGAGCATCCGACGAGGATGAAAACGCCGCCGACGCACGCGCGAACGGCGAAGACGGCGAAGAGAAGCCCAAGCGTCGCCGCCGCCGTGGCGGTCGTGGCCGTCGCCGCAAGCAGGGCGAAGGCGAAGCCGGTTCGGAAGAGCAGTCGGAAGACAATAGCGAAGCCGCAAGCGAGGAAGCACCTGCCGAGGAGGCACCCGCAGAGGCAGCCGATGCTTCGGCGGAGGAAGCACCCGCCGAGGAAGCTCCGGTTGAAAAGCCCAAGCGCAAGCGCGCACCGCGCAAGAAAAAGACCGACGAGGTCGAAAGCGTGAGCGAAGCTGCTCCCGCCGAGGAAGCCCCCGATACGGCTCCCGCTGCGGACGAGGAAGCTCCGGCCGAGAAGCCCAAGCGCAAGCGCGCACCGCGCAAGAAAAAGGTCGAGGAAGAAGCTCCTGCGGCGGAAGAGGCTGACGCCCAGCCCAAGGCAGAAGCAGCCCCTGCCCCCGCCGAGGAAGCATCCGAGGCAACCGGCGGCGATACCGCTGCCGAAGGCAAGAAGCGCGGCGGCTGGTGGCAACGCACCTTTGGCGAGTGATCGCTGATTGATCAGACAACAGAAAGGCCGGGAACAAAGCGTTCCCGGCCTTTCTTGTTACCGCCCTAGCCGCTGGGTCAGATCCCCGGCTTCCTCGCCACGCCCCATTCGTTCCACATCGCAAAACGCGGCGCCTTGGGCATGTAGCCCTGCCCCAATGGCTCGACTTCGAAACCGGCTCCGCGAAAGGCAGAGCCGATCGGACGGGTCAGGTGGCATCCCCCCGCAAGCCGCTTCCACACCGGCTCGATCCGGTCCTGCCAGCGGGCGACATCGGCATCGGGCGCACGGCCATGTTCAAGGAACAGCGCCTGCCCGCCGGGCCGCAGTATGCGCAGCATCTCCGACAGGACCTGCCCCTGATCCTCGACCGAGCAAAGGGTAAAGGTGCAAACCACCGTGTCGAAAGACCGGTCGGGAAAGGGAATATCCTCCCCCACACCCTGTTTGAGCGTTGCCGGCCAGCCTTTGTCCCGCGCAGCAGCCCGTGCCGCATCCAGCAAGCCTTCGTGCGGGTCGATCCCGGCATAGGATGTGATCGAGGCTGCATCATAGAACTGGTGGTTGATCCCGCCGCCACAGCCCAGCTCGAATACATCGCCTTGCGCCCTAGGCACGACGTAGGAACGCCGCTTCATCACCTGACCCGTACCACAGGCACAGCGGATCAGTCGCGGCATCACATTTCGATCATACCAGGCGCCAAGCCCCATCGCGCGCTTCCCATCCTGTCGCTTTCGCGCAACTTTCCCCAATTCCTGCGGCTTGCCAAGCGGTTTCCCAATCGCGTTGCCTGCTCAAATTCGCTAGCAACGGCCATGCGAAACGGTTAATCGCGACGCTCCAATCTCGAGGTTTCAGGATAATATGACCACTTCAATCGAACCCCTGCGCATTCCTGAGGAAGACAAGGAGCGCGTGCGCCTGCTGTTCATGGCAAAGCACGCGTTGTGGGGCGGCGGGATGCATCCGGAGGATGGCAACCACGCGATCTATCATCACGAAGTGCGCACGACGCTCGAAAACCTCGGCCTGAATATCCAGTTCGCCAACAGCTATGATGTGCTGTTCACCCGCCCGGATGTCGATTTCGTGTTCCCGCTGCTCAACCGCGGCGGTTTCGTAAACAGTGAAATGCTGATCCCGGTGCTGTGCAACATGCACCGCATCCCGTACCTTGGCGCGATGCCATTCCTGCGCGGTCTGGGCGATGACAAATCCGTGTCCAAGCTGGTTTGCACCCATGCCGGCGTGCCGACCGCAGCGTGGTTCTGCTATCGCCGCGGCGCCCCTGTGCTTGAAGCTGACCTGCCGCCCTCACCCGATGGCCGCTGGGTGATCAAGCCCAATGCATCGTCGGCCAGCTGGGGCATTTCCGACGCCTTCGACTGGAACGGCGTGACCAACGCCATCGCCGACATCCACGGACAGGGCCACGATGCCATCGTCGAGCCGTATCTGGACGGTTACGACGTGCAATGCGCGTTCATCACCCTGCACGGTGAGCCGACTGCTCTGCCGATGCTGTGGTACGAGCGCGAAAACACGCAAAAGCTTTGGACCTATTACGAAAAGCGCGATCTGGTGCCGAACACCGAAAAGGCAGCACTCAAGCGTTTCGACCACCCCGAGCTCGCGCCCAAGATCGAGGAAATGGCGAAGAAGGTCGCCCGCGAATTCGTGCCGTTCGATTACGGCCGGATCGAATTCCGCGTCGATCTGAAGACAGGCGACATCAACTTCATCGAGATCAACCTGAACTGCAATCTGTGGTCGGAAAAGGTGATGGCAAAGGCGGCGGCGCAGGCCGGGTTCAGCCATGCCGATCTGATGGAAACGCTGCTGGCGGAAAGCTGGCGGCGCAACGCCCTGATCGCGGGCTAAATTCAGGCCGTCAGGCCGGGATTTCGTCGCCTTTGTAATCGAACACCCGGCCCGATTGTTCGGGGCCAAGTGCTGACAGCACGCCAAGCAGATTGGCCGCCGCCACATCCGGCGCGGTCAACTGCCCGTTGGGGAGGTTCGACTGGAATGGCTGCGACAGGCGGCTGTCCACCGTTCCCGGGTGCAGGCCGACGATCACACCATGCTTGTGCGTGCGTCCCATCTCCAGCGCGAAATTGCGGATCAGCATGTTGAGCGCGGCTTTCGACGCGCGATAGGAATGCCACCCGCCAAGGCCGTTGTCGGAAATCGACCCCACGCGCGCAGACAGGGCCGCGACAACGAAACGGCGATTGCGCGGCATCAGCGGCAGGATGTGCTTGGCAACCAGTGCGGGGCCGATCGTGTTGATGGCGAACACTTCCGCCATCGCTGCGGGATCGAGCCGCTTGTAAGTCCGCTCTGGCCCACTACCGTCGACTAGGGTCAGGACGCCGCTGGCAATCACCACCCATTCGGGCGGATCGGCTTTCATCATCGATGCTGCTGCGGCGATGGTGCTTTCATCCTTCAGGTCGAATGCGAAGGGTTTGACAGGGCCGCCTGCCGGGGCAGTCCCTTGCCGCGAGCCGGCGTAAACGGTTTCGCACCCGGCTTGCGCCAGCGCCTCTGACAAGGCCAGACCAATCCCGCCGCTGCTGCCGAACACTGCGGCGGTGCGGGGGAAAGCATTGGGCCAATTTCCTACTCTATCCATATGCTCTACAGCGGAGGAATGCGCATGAAGTTCCCGAAAACCGGCCCCGCTGCGGCAATCAGACGACGCGTGATCGAAAGTTCACAGGCCAACTCGAATATTCTCTGTTTTTTCGCTAATTATCAGATTCTTGCAGCGATTCCGCAATTTTCCAAAATACCCCTTTCGGTGTCACACCCGGGGCAACGATTGAATGTCATGCAAAACGCCTCACAATCCTCGCAACACTGGCGGCTTGCCTCACCCGGCACAGGCGCTAAGTAGAGGCGGGGCAACCAGGGATCACAGATAACAATGGCGACTTTCACCCTTCCGAAGAACTCGACCATCCGCAAGGACGGCAAGGTGCACAAGGCGAACGGCGGCAAGCGTGTTCGCTCGTTCAAGATCTATCGCTATGATCCCGACAGCGGACAGAACCCGCGCTATGACAAGTTCGAAATCGACCTTGATGAATGCGGCCCGATGGTTCTGGACGCGCTATTCAAGATCAAGAACGAAATCGACCCGACGCTGACCTTCCGCCGTTCGTGCCGCGAAGGGATTTGCGGGTCGTGCTCGATGAACCTCAACGGCAAGAACGGTCTCGCCTGCACCACCGCAATCGAAGACCTCAAGGGCGAAATCCGGATCACTCCCCTGCCCCACATGGACGTGATCAAGGATCTGGTACCCGACTTCACCCATTTCTACGCGCAATACGCCTCGATCCGTCCGTGGCTGCAAACCGTCAGCACCACGCCTTCGGGCAAGGAGCGGCTGCAGACCCCGGAACAACGCGAGAAGCTGGACGGGCTATACGAATGCATCCTGTGCGCATGCTGCTCGACTTCGTGCCCGTCGTACTGGTGGAACAGCGACAAGTTCCTCGGCCCGGCAATCCTGCTTCAGGCGTACCGCTGGCTGGCTGACAGCCGTGACGAGATGACGGGTGAGCGTCTGGATGCGCTGGAAGACCCGTTCCGCCTGTATCGCTGCCACACCATCATGAACTGCGCGAATGTCTGCCCCAAGGGGCTTTCGCCGGCCAAGGCCATCGCCGAAACCAAGAAGATGATGGCCGAGCGCGCGATCTGATCCGGTGACGCTGAAAGACGACGTATTCGAGCACGGCCCGGACCCTGAAAATCCGGGCTGGCGACACTGGAATCTCAAGGATCAGACCCTGTTCAACGGCGCGGTGATGGGCAAGCTCATCACCCGAGTCGACCCGGACCGGAAAGCGCGCCTGCGGATGTTCCCGCAGCGGCATCACCAGAACCTGCAAGGCATCATCCACGGTGCGGTCACACTTTCGCTGATCGACATCGCGCTGTTCACCACAATGCACAACATAGGCTCGGGCAATGCCGGTCCTTCGGTGACGCTGGAGCTTTCGACCCAGTTCGTGGGCGGCGGCGATCCTGACCGGCCGATGGATGCCGTCACCGAAATCGTGCGGGAAACCGGCAAGCTGGTGTTCGTGCGCGGGCTGGTGGAACAGGAAGAAGACGTTGTCGCCTCTTTCTCTGGCATCGTGCGCAAGATGCTGCCGCGCGGGTGACGGCGGCTCGCGATGCCCGGTCTGATAGCCCGATACGAACAGCTGATCGCCAATGGCGAATTACGAGCCGATCCCGATCAGCGACTGGCCGCAGAACGGCTCGACCAGCTTCAGCGGGAGCTGGAGGCAGGACCGCCGAAGCAGGGATTGTTCGCCCGTCTGACCGGCATGGGCGCCGCGCCGCCTGATCCGCGCGGTGTCTATCTGTGGGGCGGGGTCGGGCGTGGCAAGTCGATGCTGATGGACCTGTTTGTCGAAACGCTCGCCATCCCGGCAAAGCGGCGGGTCCACTTTCACGAATTCATGCTGGAGGTCGATCGGCTCGTGGCTGAACAGCGCAAGGCCGGCCTCAAGGACCCGTTGATCGCGGTAGCACTGCGCATGGGCGAGCAATTGCGATGCCTCGCATTTGACGAAATGGTCGTCACCAACACTGCCGATGCGGCGATCATGGGACGCTTCTTCACCGCGCTGATCGAGAGCCGTACGGTCATCGTCACCACCTCCAACCGGCCTCCGCACGATTTGTACAAGGACGGGCTCAATCGCTCGCTCTTCCTGCCTTTCATCGATCTGGTCGAACGCAAGCTGGACGTGCTTTCGCTTAACGGGCCGACGGATTACCGGTTGGAACGGATCGGCGGGCTTGCGACGTGGCACGAACCGATCGGCGATGAAGCAACGGCCCAGGTGCGCGAGGCATTCTTCCGACTCACCGATTTCGCGCCTGAGGATGCCGCCAATGTCCCCAGCGCCGAGCTTGATCTGGGCGGCGGGCGCAGCCTCCATGTACCCAAGAGCCTGAAGGGTGTGGCGGTGTTCAGCTTCAAAAAGCTGTGCGGTGAGAACCGCGGGGCGGCCGACTATCTTGCGATTGCACAGGCCTATCACACGGTGATTCTCGTCGGGATCCCGCGGATGGGGCCGGAAAACCGCAATGAGGCGATCCGCTTCACCAAGCTGATCGATGCGCTGTACGAAAGCCGGGTCAAACTGTTCGCCACTGCCGCTGCCAAGCCCGATGATCTCTACCGATCAGGCGACGGTGCCTTCGAATTCGAACGCACGGCAAGCCGCCTCAACGAAATGCAGAGCGATGAATACATGGCGCTAGGCCACGGGCTGGAGCGATAAGGCGGCCTTAAGCCGCGGCTATACGATCCGCGAGCCGAGCCTGCGCGGCCACAAGGCGGCTCATCACTTTCAGATCCTGTTCGCGCAGTTGCAACTTGGGCATCGATACCTATCCTTGGCCAATATGCGGACCAAGGGCTTGCGCGCAGTAGCTACCTGCACACCCACGATCCGCGAATTACCCGGACTTTCTCGCTGAAAATGGTGAACATAACGTTAGTGATAGAGGGCGAATTGCGGTCCCATCCCGTTATGGGACAACGGTTTAGCGACTTCTAAACCAGCACTTCCGCAGCAGCCCCGTGCCCCAGAAAATCGGCGGGAGAGGCCGTTGCGCCATAGGCTCCGGCGCAGAACACGGCGACAATATCACCCACGTCAGCGGTCGGCATCCACGCCTGATCCGCAAGCCTGTCGAGCGGGGTGCAAAGGCAGCCAACGACGTTAACCACCTGGTCGGCCTCGCCATCGTAACGGGTGGCGATGGCAACCGGATAATTGCGCCGAACCACCGTGCCGAAATTGCCCGAAGCGGCCAATTGATGATGCAATCCGCCATCGGTGACGAGGAAGGTCACTCCATGGCTTACCTTGCGATCAATTACCCGGCAAAGATAAACCCCTGCCTCTCCAACCAGGTAGCGGCCCAGCTCGATGCACAACTCGGCATCCGCCAGCACAGGCGATGCGGCATCAATCAGGCCGTGCAAGGCTTCCCCCACACGTGCAAGGTCGAGCGCTTCGTCGCCGGGGAAATAGGGTATTCCGAAACCGCCACCCATGTTCAGTTTCGGCAAGGGGACGCCGATTTCCTGCGTCAATTGCGCCGCAAGGTTGAGAACATTGCCCTGCGCCTCGATTATCGCATCCGCACTCAACGCCTGGCTACCGGTGAAGATGTGCAGGCCGCGCCAAACCGCGCCCTCGTCGATCACCTTGCGCGCGAGTTCGGGGACGAGTTCCTGATCGACGCCGAATTGTTTGGCGCCGCCGCCCATCTTCATGCCCGATCCCTTGATCTCGAAATCGGGATTGACCCGGATCGCGATGCGGGGAGGTGTGCCAAGCCGCTGTCCGATCGAAAGCGCCCTTGCCGCTTCCCCCGCGGATTCGCAGTTCAACGTCACGCCGGCGGCGATTGCCGCTTCCAGCTCGTCATCGCGCTTGCCCGGCCCGGCGAAGCTGACGCGCGCGGGATCGATCCCTGCTGCTTGAAGCTTTGCCAGTTCCCCAGACGAAGCGATGTCGAAGCCATCGACCAGACCGGCAAAGTGGGCGATCACATCCGGATGCGGATTGGCTTTTACCGCGTAATTGATCCCGACGCGGGCGGGCAACGCGGCGCGCAATTCTGCAATCCTGCGATCAATATGAGCGCGGGAATAGACGAACAGCGGCGTCTTGCCCGCCGCGCGCACCAGTTCGCTGGCCGTTTGCCCGCCAATCGCGAGCTCGCCATTCAGAACATCATAACCCGCAGGGATCGGGCCAACCGGCTTGATCTTCATGCGTGCTTCTCCCCGATCCGTTCCCGATACAAAGCCGCACGGTCAATCTTGCCATTGGCATTCAAAGGCATGGCATCGCGCCATTCGATCACATGCGGCTGCATGAAATTGGGCAGTTCCTTCTGAAGGATTTTTGCCAGAGTGTCGCGTTCGCTCTGATCCTGCGTCCCGCGCACGATCAGATGGATGGCATGACCCAGACGACTGTCTGGAATGCCAAGTGCGACCGCCTCTGCCACCAGATCGCTAGCCACGGCGGCGTCCTCGATCTCCTGCGGGCTGATACGATTGCCCGCGCTCTTGATCATCGCATCCGTCCGGCCGACGAAATAGAGGAGGCCATCGGCCGCCCGCTTCACCGTGTCGCCCGACCAGACCGCGGTACCCCCATAGCGCGAATGCTCCGGGGCAGGTTTGAACCGCTCTGCCGTGCGCTTTGCGTCCTGCCAGTATCCCTTGGCCACCAGCGGGCCGCAATGGACGAGTTCGCCATCCTCCTCAGGATCATCGGGCGAGCCGTCAGCACGCACGACAAGGATCTCGGCAAAGGGGATCGCCTGCCCCATCGAAGTCGGATGCCGGTCCACCATTTCGGGATCGAGATAGGTCGAACGGAAAGCTTCTGTCAGCCCGTACATCGGGTACAGGTCTGCCTGCGGAAACTGTGCCCGGAGATCACCGACCAGTTCGGTGGTCAATGCCCCGCCGCTGTTGGTCAGGCGGCGCATGCTGACGATGGCTTCCGCTGGCCAGTCGATTTCGGTCAATTGCACCCACAAGGGCGGAACCGCCGCGAGCGTGGTTATCCCGTGCACGGCACAGGCCTTCGCGACGTCGCGCGGGAAAAGATAGTCGAGCGGCACCACACTGCCGCCTGCATACCAGGTCGAAAGCAGCTGGTTCTGACCGTAATCGAACGACAGCGGCAGAACCGCGAGCGTCACGTCATCCGCCTGAAGCCTGAGGTAATGCGCCACGCTGACCGCGCCCAGCCACAGATTCGCGTGGCTCAGCATCACGCCCTTGGGTTTGCCCGTCGATCCGCTGGTGTAGAGGATAGCGCACAGATCATCAGGATCGGCCATCGACGGGCCAAGCGCGAGTGCGGCATCATAGGCAAATTCCAGCGCCTCAGCCTCTTCGATCACTCTGCATGTGTCTGGCACATCACCCGCTTCAAGCGATTTAAGCCGCGAGGCGGTGCCAATCAGCATAACCGCGCCGCTATCTCCGAGGATATGCGCGACCTGATGATGCTTCAGCAAAGGGTTGATCGGAACATGGATCAATCCCGCCCGCGCCGCAGCCAGCGGCAGCAGGCAAGTCAACTCGCCCTTCGCAGCCCAAGAGGCGACGCGCTGGCCCTTTTGCCCAACTTCCCGCGCAAGCCACCCCGCAAGCCAATCGACACGCTGTCTTAACCCATCGTGGTTAAGCACCAGATTTCGCAGCACCAGCGCCGGTGCGTCGCCATGGCCATTGGCAACCGCCCTTTCGACAAGGTGGTCCAGCGGCAAGGGCGTGGGATCGGGGCTGTTGGGCATGGGTTGGCTTGCTGACCGTTTTCGGATGATGAATTTCTAATGATCGAAGCGCGGTATCACGACAGGGTTAACGTCTTGCAAGAGCTCTTTGCCGAGAGTTCCGCATGCGCGGCCCCAACTCCGTTCGATCGCGCCGAGTGGTACGCCCTGCTCAGCGACACCGGATTGGTGCCGCTTATCGCGCTTGCCAGCGATGGCGATGGGGCCGCCGCGCTTGCCCTGACAGAGGATGCAGGCCGCATCGCGCCCTTGCGCAACTGGTACAGCTTCACCTGGCGACAGCTTGCCCCGCCCGGAGCAAAGGGCGACCGGCTGCTGGTCGAAATCGCGCGCCAATTGCGCCAGCGGGGGCATCGCGTGACGCTTGAGCCCGTCCCCGACGAAGACGGCTCCGCCACAAGGTTGTGCACCGCCTTTGCCAAAGCCGGGTGGCGCGTGGAGGCTAGCCGGTGCGACATCAATCATGTCCTGCATGTCGGTGGCATGGATTTCGACACCTACTGGTCCCAGCGCCCCGGCGCATTGCGCACCACCTACAAGCGCAAGGCAAAGAAGGTCGAAACGCAGGTCATCTGCCATTTCGACGATGCCTTGTGGAGCGATTACGAGGCGATTTACGAAGCGAGTTGGAAACCGCGAGAAGATCATCCGGCAATGCTGCGCCAATTCGCCCGGCAAGAAGGCGATGCCGGACGCTTGCGGTTCGGCATGGCATGGCACGAGGGCAAGCCAGTGGCCGCACAATGCTGGACCGTCGAACACGGCACCGCGTTCATTCACAAGCTCGCCTATCTTGAAAGCGCCCGTTCGCTTTCGGCGGGAACGACGCTTTCAGCCGCGCTTTTCCGGCATGTGATCGACACCGACCGGGTCACGCTGGTCGATTTCGGCACGGGTGATCAATCCTACAAGGCAGACTGGATGAACGGCATCCGCCCGCGCTACCGTATCGATTGCCTCGACCTGGCGCAGCCGCGCGCGTGGCTCGACCTTGCCCGCCAAACCGCCCGTCGACTGCGCGAAGCGGAAGTCCCCGCCCTTGCGCCCTTCCCTCCGCGTCGTTAAGGGCGCCGGTCAAGCCGTGCTGACCGTTCGTAAAACGCCCGGATGCGCGAGAAAGTCCCTGTGAGAGGAGCCGTGATGAGCACTCAACCAGTTGTCGGTGAAGAGGGTGAAGGCCCCGATCAGGCTGCAAGCACGCCGGGCCTCGCGATGAGCCGCGCCGCGCTTGATACCGAACTCAAATCGATCATCGCCGATGTCCTGGGCGTGGATGCCGATTTCGCCGATCAGCTGACCGATGACAGCGGCCTGTTCGGCCACCTGCCCGAACTCGATTCAATGGCGGTCGCGGGACTGCTGACGGAGATGGAAGACCGGCTCGACATCATCATCGAAGACGATGACGTCGATGGCGAAATGCTGGAAACCTACGGCGGCCTGCTCGCCTTTGCGGAAAGCAAGCTGGCCGAGGTCTGATCCCGGCCAGTGGCGCAAGGCGCATGATCGAAAGCTGGCAAGCCCCGCTGCAAAACGGCACCACGAGCGAGGAACTGCTCGTTCAGATCGATCGCGGCCGGAATATCCGTGTCCTGATCCTGCCCGCCTTGTTCGACGAGGCAAACAAGTTGCGCCGTTTCACAGTCGAACTGATGCAGGCGCTTGATCGGCTGGAAATCGACTCCTTCCTTCCCGACATGCCCGGATGCAACGAAAGCCTCGTGCCGCTGTCCGGCCTGAGCCTATCTGCATTGCAGGCCGCAACAGCCTCTGCGACGCAAAGTCTTGGCGCGACCCATGTTCTGGCGATCCGTGGGGGTGCGCTCCTGTTACCCGAAGGAGCCGCTGGATGGTCCTATGCTCCCGTTTCCGGTGCGAAACTGCTGCGCTCGATGATCCGCGCGCGTACCATCGCGGCGCGTGAGGCAGGACGGTCAGAAAGCTCCGAAGAATTGCAGCAGATTGGTCGAAAGGACGGGCTGGCGCTCGCGGGCTGGGAGATCGGGGCGGAAATGTTCCGCGAACTCGAAATTGCCGAACCTCCCGTTTCCGAATCCCTCACCGTGATCTCGCAACAGGAACTCGGCGGTGCGGGCCTGTGGTTGCGGGCCGAGCCGGGTGAAGATGGAGCCCAAACCGAAAAGCTCGCCGCGATCCTCGCGTCAGGTGTGGGAGCAGCCGGATGAGCCGCCTGCATTTCGACTTCGGCTGCGGCAGCCTGAAACTTGCCGGTTCGCTCGACACGGCTCCGGGCTCAACCGGCCTGCTGATCGTTTCAGGCGGCAATGAGTTACGATCCGGCGCGTTTTCCGGGCAATCCCGCCTCGCTGCACGCATCGCCAAGGCCGGATTTCCGGTGTTCCGGTTTGACCGACGCGGGATCGGGGACAGCGAAGGCGAAAACCGCGGTTTCCGGCACAGCGCAAAGGACATTCGTGCTGCGCTGGATGCCTTTCGCGCTCTAGCCCCACAGGTCGATCGGGTGATCGGTTTTGGCAATTGCGACGCAGCGTCGGCGCTTATTCTGATGGGGGGCGAAGGATTTGACGGCCTCGTGCTTTCGAACCCGTGGACCATCGATGAAGACGAAGGCGACACGGACGAACCGCAGCACACGCCCGAGGCGATCCGTTCGCGCTATCTCGAAAAGCTCAAAAACCCTGCCGAAATCGCCCGTTTGCTGCGCGGCGGCGTCAATTTGAGGAAGCTGGCCGCAGGCTTGCTCGGCGCGGCCAAGTCCGCTCCGCAAGCATCGCAATTGTTGCAGGAAATGCGCGCCGGGATCGCGGATTTCTCCGGCTCGGTGACATACCTCGTTGCGACCGATGACAGGACCGGGCAACTGTTCGAAAGCGCATGGGGCAAGGATGATCCGCGCATCCAGCGCTGTCTCGGCGCGGGTCATGCCTATGTCGAACCGGCCCATCAGGACTGGCTCAAAGACCGCATTCTCGAAGTAATCCGCGCCTGATCAGTCGCGCTCGAACAGGCTCACCAGTTCGACATGGTTTGACCAGCGGAACTGCCCGACGGGCCGCAGACGGGTAAGCCTGTATCCGCCCTCAATCAGCGCCGCGGCATCCCTCGCCCAGCTTGACGGGTTGCAGCTGACATAGACAACCCGCGCGACCTTGCTGCGCGCGATCTCTCCGATCTGGGATTTTGCCCCGGCACGGGGAGGATCGAGCAGAACTGCATCGAACCGGTCAAGCTCGGCGGGTTGCAGTGGATTTCGGAACAGGTCGCGGTGCAGCGCATGCACCTGTACACCATGCTGACGCGCGGCGGCATTGCAGGCGAGATGCGCCGCACGCTCCGCCTCCGCCGCCAGCACCTTGCGCCCTTCGGATAGCGCAAAGGCAAAGGTTCCGAGCCCCGCAAACAGGTCAGCCACCAGATTGGCCCCTTCGAGCCATTCGCGCGCATCGGCGATCATGCGGGCTTCGGCATCGGCTGTCGCTTGAAGAAATGCGGCGGGCGGCATCGCCACCGGAACCCCGGAAAGCGTGACCGTGACCGGCTCCGGCTCCCACAGCGCCTCGGAACCGAATCCCTGGTCGATCGAGAGCCGTGCAAGACCGTTGTTGCGCGCAAAATCAAGCGCACCCTCGGTCGGGCCAAGTCCATCGAGCGGGAAGTTCGTTAGCCCCAGATCGATCCCCTGATCGACCCGCGTCATGCTGATATCCACTGCACCCTTCGGCCCGAATTGCTTGAGGAAATCCCGCAGCAGACGGGCCATATCAACCAGTTCGGGCAGCAGGACGGGGCATTGCGCCAGATCGATCAGCCGATGCGATTGCGCCTGCTTGAACCCGATGACCACCCGGCCCTTGATCCGCTCGGAATGCAATGTCGCGCGGCGCCGAGTGTGTGCCGGACTGAGGTGGGTTTCGAGCAATTGCTCAACGGCAAGCCCCTCGCCCGTGGCGGCGTTGACGACGCGATTGGTGACGAATTCGCGCAGCACGGTCTCGTCAGCATGCTGCAACTGGCAGCCGCCGCATTGTCCGAAATGACGGCAGGGCGGCGATACATGATGCGGGCCGGGAATGATCGAGCCGTCCGCACCTACACTGTCACCCGGCACGGCCCCCGGCACATGCGTCCCGTCCTCCAGAACGCCGTCGCCTCTTGCTGCGAGCCGCACAATTTCGCGCATCTGGCTCACAGGCAGGCTTCAATCGCAGGCGGTACGGCACGGGCCAGCTCATTCGGGGTGAAAGCCGCCCCGCACTGCCTCGCAGCCTCTCCATGCAGCCACACCGCTTCGCAGGCCGCTTCGAAGGGCGAACGCCTGTTCGCCATCCGGCTGACCGCAATCCCGGCAAGGACATCTCCGCTTCCTGCGACCGAAAGCCAGCTGGGCGCAGGCGGCGCAATCGCCACCTGCCCATCGGGTGCGGCGATGATCGTCGTCGGCCCCTTGGCCGCGATCACCATTCCGCTGGTCTTGGCAAGCGCCCTTGCCCGGTCGATCCGGCTTTCCGCAATGACGCCAAAATTGCGGCACAGCGTCTCCAACTCGCCATCATGCGGCGTGGCAAGGATATCGCTGCGATTGCCGAGCATTTTGGGGCGGAGCGCGATGAGCGCGTCGGCATCGATGACGGCAGGTCGGCCCGAATCCAAAGCGATGCGCAGTCGCTGCGTCGCTTCGGCAGACCGGCCAAGACCCGGCCCGACCAGCACTGCTGCAATCCGATCGTCGGACAAGCCTTTCGCCAAAGGCTGCCCATCGACGACGAGCGCCGGATCAGCCGTTCGATCTTCGCCTTCACGCAGCAGTTTGACGTAGCCCGCCCCGCCCCGCATCGCCGCTTCCGCCGCAAGAACGGCCGCACCGGGCATCTCGCCCGAGACGATGCAGGCAAGGCCCCGCAGGTACTTGTGCGAATCCACCGCGGGCACCGATAGCCGTGGCTTCTCGATCAATCGGGCGGCGCCTTTCACCGGAGCAATGCCGATGGGGACGAGCCGCAAGCTCCCCATGATCGAGCGTCCCGGCGTCATCCAGTGCGCGAATTTCCATGCGCCCAGCGCCAGCGTCAGATCGAACCGCGGCAGCCGTTCGTCGAGCAAGGCACCTGTATCGCTTGCCACGCCGGATGGCACATCGGTCGCAATCGTCAGGTGGTGGCGCGCAGCAAGATCGCGCAGCAGCAAGGCGTGCTCGCCGGACAGGGGACGGGTGAGGCCCGAACCGAAAAGGCTGTCCACCAACACACCGCCCGCAGCCTTGCCCCCGGACGTAAGAACTTCCCCGTTCCAGAGCGCGCGCGCCTGCCTTGCCGCATCGGTCTTGGGCTCGACCGGGGCGATGACAGTCACAGCATTGCCTGCCTCGCGCAAGCGATGGGCGATGACATAGCCATCGCCGCCATTGTTGCCGGGGCCGCAAAGCACCGTGACGCTGCGTCCGGCGGCGACCCTGCGCACCCACTCCGCCGCACCGCCGGCCGCGATCTTCATCAGTTCGAACACGCTGGTGCCTGCATCGAACAGCGCCTGTTCCGCATCGCGCATTTGTGCGGCAGTCAGGATCTGCGCGTTACTCATCCGAACTTGCAGCCACCAATGCCTGCCTGAGCCGGTAACGATCCGAACCGACCGTCATTTCAATGACCTCGGGATCATCGATACTGTCTGCCACACTCAAGGGCTCCGCCCCGTCCGCCAGCGTCAACTCGCCCGTATCCGCCCAGACGAAGCGGCGAAAGCCGCCATCCGGATGGTGGATGATGAATTCGACCGGGTCTGTCCGCTCCAGCGTGCAGACCTCCGCAAGTTCAGCTCCCGGCCCGATTGCGCAGCGCACCTCCGGCCCTTCGGGCGCGGGTGTCTCCGATCCGCAAGCGGCGAGCAAAAACGCCGGGAGAACGAGGCTAGATGTCCGCAAAGACATGGGTTTCCGCCTTTGCCCCGGGATGGGTGATCGCCCCGCTGCGCGCCGAGCCGACATTCTGCGAATAGCGCCACAAGGCGCCCGACTGGTAATCATTGGTGCGCGGCTGCCATTGCTTGCGGCGTTCATCCAGCACCGAAGCATCGACTTCAAGGTCGATCGTCCCCGCCTCAGCATCGATGGTGATGATGTCGCCATCTTCTACCAACGCGATCGGGCCGCAATCGGCGGCTTCCGGACCGACATGGCCGATGCAGAAGCCCCGCGTCGCGCCGGAGAATCGCCCGTCGGTGATCAGCGCGACCTTTTCGCCCATACCCTGACCATAGAGCGCGGCGGTGGTGGAGAGCATTTCGCGCATGCCCGGCCCGCCCTTGGGCCCTTCGTAACGGATCACGATCACGCAGCCTTCGGCAATGTCGCGGCTTTCGACGGCAGCAAAGGCGTCTTCCTCGCAATCGAAGACCCGCGCCGGGCCGGAGAATTGCAGGCGCGCCATCCCCGCAACCTTCACAATCGCGCCATCGGGGGCAAGCGATCCCTTCAGCCCCACAACGCCGCCGGTCGGCGTGATCGGGGTCTTCACATCGTAAAACACCTTCTGATCGGGGTTCCAGGTGATCTCCTCGATATTTTCGCCCAGCGTCTTGCCCGTCACCGTGATCGGGTTGGGATCAAGGAAGCCCCCTTCGAGCAGCGTCTTCATCCCCATGTACACGCCGCCTGCTTCATGCATGTCCTTGGCGACATATTTGCCGCCTGGCTTCAGATCGGCGATGTAAGGCGTTGATTTGAATATCTCGGCAACGTCGAAAAGGTCGAAATCGATGCCGCATTCGCTGGCCATTGCGGGCAGGTGCAAGGCGGCGTTGGTCGAACCGCCCGTGGCCGCCACGACGCGCGCCGCATTTTCGAACGCCGCACGGGTGCAGATGTCACGCGGGCGCAGGTTCTTTTCCAGCAGCACCATCACCTGAGCGCCCGCCGCCCGCGCAATCTCTTCACGCGAAGTGTAAGGAGCAGGCGCCATATTGCCGTTTGGCAGCGATAATCCGATTGCCTCACCCACACAGGCCATGGTGTTCGCGGTGAACTGGCCACCGCACGCGCCGTGGCCCGGGCAGGCAACCTTTTCGAGCGCGATCAGCTCCTGCAAAGGGCAATTGCCCGCCGCGTGCTGACCCACCGCCTCGAACACGTCGACAACGGTCACATCCTTGCCGTGGTGCGTACCGGGCAGGATCGACCCGCCATAGACGAAGATGCTTGGCACATTCAGCCGCAGCATCGCCATCATCATGCCGGGCAGGCTCTTGTCACAACCCGCAAAGCCAACCAACGCGTCATAGCAGTGCCCGCGCACAGACAACTCCACGCTGTCGGCAATGACTTCGCGGCTGACGAGCGAGCTCTTCATGCCCTGATGCCCCATCGCGATCCCATCAGTCACGGTGATCGTGTTGAAGCGGCGCGGCGTCCCCCCGCCCGCAATCACGCCTTCGCGGCAGATGTCGGCCTGTGCGTTCAGCGTGGTGTTGCACGGCGCGCTGTCGTTTCCGGCGCTCGCCACACCCACGAATGGCCGGGCGATTTCTTCCTCGGTCATCCCCATGGCGTAGTAATAGGAGCGGTGCGGCGCGCGCTCCGGCCCGACAGAGACGTGGCGGCTTGGCAATTTGGACTTGTCGAAAGACATTTTGTTTCCCGTCGCTTGGATTTCGCGAAACGGCACTGCCTTTACTCGAGCGCGAGCGCAACCCTTCCGGCAACATCCGCGATCATTGCCGCCCAGCGCGACTGGTCCGCGCGGGTGGCGATGCGATCCTGCCGCACTTCGATAAAGCAATAGGGGCGCCCGTGTGCTTCGGCATGGCGGTTCATCGTCGCGTTGAGTTCGACGCCGCTATACGGCTCGTTATCGCCGACATTCAGGCCCAGTTCGCCGAACAGCCGGATCGCGTGGCGCGCGGCGCGATCGTCCTTATTGTAGAGCAGCGAAAGATCCCACGGGCGCGGTTTGTCGCAGGACGCCATCGCCGGGGTGAAGCTGTGGAGTGACAATATCAGCTTTGGGTTCTGCGCCTCCAGCCACTGCGCCAGCGCATCGTGATAGGGGCGATGAAAGCGTTCGAGCCGGGATTCGAGATTCGCGCCGATATTGCCGGGGATGGTGTAACCGTCGCTGCTGGTCGGCACGACATTGGGGTGATCCTCCTCGCGGTGGAGATCGACCACGAGGCGGCTCACCTGCGCCAGATGCGCCGGAATACCGTGTCTGTGAGCCATGCGTGTGGCAACGCCATAAACCCCGATGTCGATCGCGACGTGCTGCTCCATCAATTCCGGCGCCACGCCCAGCGGAATATCGTCCGGCACGAAGTTTGAGGCATGATCAGCAACGCAGACGATCCCGCTCGCGGTGATCCCGCCGATCTGTTCGTAGGGCCGTCCGTCGATCACCGCAGTTTCCCCGGCAGTTGCCACCAGTCGGGCCGGACTTCGCCGATGCGTTGTGCCGCCCGATCACGCTCCGCCTCGCTTTCATACAAGGCAAAGCAGGTCGCGCCCGATCCCGACATGCGCGCAATCCAAGGCTTGTCCGCGCCCAGTTCGGCCAGAACATCGCGGATGACCGGACACAGCGCAAAGGCCGGGGTTTCCAGATCGTTGCGCCCGTTCTGTGTCACTTCGCTGGCCTTGCCCTGTGGCAGCGGCCCCTTGTCGATCCGGTCCCACGCCTTGAACACCGATCCGGTGGAGAGCGGCACGCGCGGGTTGACGAGCAGGACGGGCATTCCGGCAAGGTCATTTGCGATCGGGTGAAGATCGGTGCCGGTGCCTGTGCCGATCGCCATTTCACTGCGCACGCAGGAGGGAACATCAGCACCCAGCTTCGCGGCGCGGGTCTGCCAGTCGTCAGGCAGGCTATGTTGCGCCTCAACGATGCGGAACACCGCCCCTGCATCCGCCGATCCACCGCCCAGCCCCGCCGCGACGGGCAAGTTCTTTTCCAGCGTCACGGCAAGGCCCTGAGAGCGTGGCAGCGCGGCAAGCGCCTTGGCCACCAGATTGTCGAAAGGATCATCCAGCCCTTGCGCGAATTCGCCCAAAGTCAACAGGCTATCCGCTTCCGCCGGTGTCACGCTCAACACATCGCCCGCATCGACAAAGGCGAACAGCGTCTCAAGCTCGTGATACCCGTCCTCCCGCCGCGCCCGAAGGTGCAGCGCGAGGTTGATCTTGGCGTAGGCGGTTTCCTTCATCGCTTCCACTCGACGAGATGCCACATCGGTGCAGCGAGGTATGCGAGCACCCCAGCAACCGACACCGTCATCGACACGATGGGATTCGTCTTCAGCGAGAGGAGCAAAAGGCCCAGCGTCATCCCGAACATTCCGCTGTATCGAAGCAATGGCTCGACGCGCTCCCATGCTTTCGTCAATTGCGTTCGCTCTCGATCAGGGATCAATTCCACGATCAATCGGTCGATCGTGTGTCGCGTGTTGTAATCCAGTGCGACCACAAACATGGCAATCAAAGCCGCCATCAATGGATCGAAATTCTGCACCGATCACATATTCGGATAGTTAGGCCCGCCGCCGCCTTCCGGCGTTACCCAGTTGATGTTCTGGTTCGGGTCCTTGATGTCGCAGGTCTTGCAGTGGACGCAGTTTTGCGAGTTGATCTGGAAGCGCGGCTCCTTGCCCTCTTCCTCGATCCACTCGTACACGCCTGCCGGGCAATAGCGGCTCGAAGGCCCCCCAAACACGTCGTATTCGCTCGCCTTCTGCAATTCGAGGTCGGCGACCTGCAAATGCACCGGCTGGTCTTCGGCATGGTTGGTGAAGCTGTAGGCGACATTGGTCAGCCGGTCGAAGCTGATCACGCCGTCGGGCTTGGGATAGTCGATCTTGGGATAAAGATCCGCACGGCCGGTGTAGGTGTAGTCGGGCTTGTGCTTCATGCTGATCGGCAGGCCGATCTTGAGCGTCCGCATCCACATGTCCACACCCGCAAGCAAGGTGCCGATATCACCGCCGTATTTGGCCACGGCAGGCTGCGCGTTCTGCACCAGCTTCAGCTCGTCGGCGATCCAGCTTGAACGCACAGCGGCATCGTAATCCGAAAGCTCGGTCTTCTCATGACCGGCGGCAATCGCCGCGGCGATGCTTTCAGCGGCCAGCATCCCGCTCTTCATCGCGGTGTGGCTGCCCTTGATCCGTGGCACGTTGACGAAGCCAGCCGCGCAGCCGATCAGCGCGCCGCCGGGGAAAGCCAGCTTGGGCACAGACTGCCAGCCGCCTTCGTTGATCGCGCGCGCACCGTAAGCGACACGGGTGCCGCCTTCGAGATATTCGCGGATCGCGGGGTGCTGCTTCCAGCGCTGGAATTCCTGATAGGGCGAAACCCAAGGGTTCTTGTAATCGAGCGCGGTGACGAAGCCCAATGCCACCTGGCCGTTCGCCTGATGGTAGAGGAAGCCCCCGCCCCAGCTGTCGCTTTCAGTGAGCGGCCAGCCCTGCGTGTGGATCACGCGGCCCGGTACGTGCTTCTTGGGGTCGATGTCCCACAATTCCTTGATGCCAAGGCCATAGACCTGCGGCTGGCAATTCGCCTCAAGGTCGAATTTCGCCTTCATCTGTTTGGTCAGCGAACCGCGCGCACCTTCGGCAAAGAGGGTGTATTTCGCCTCGATCTCCATGCCCGGCTGATGATCGCCCTTTTGCGATCCGTCAGCGGCGATGCCCATGTCCTGCGTGATGACGCCGCGGACATTGCCGTCTTCGTCAAACATCACCTCGTTCGCGGGGAAGCCGGGGAACACCATCACGCCCAGCGCCTCGGCCTGTTCGCCCAGCCAGCGGGTCAGATTGCCGAGCGATCCGGTGTAGCAGCCGTGGTTGCTCATTAGCGGCGGCATGAAGGCGTGCGGCAGCGATGTCTTGCCGGATTTGGACAGAACCCAGTGCCAGTTATCCGTCACCGGGGTTTCCGCCATCGGGCAGCCCATGTCACGCCAGTCGGGGAAAAGCTCGCTCAGCGCCTTGGGATCGACCACCGCGCCCGAAAGAATGTGCGCGCCGATCTCGGAACCTTTTTCAAGGACAACAACCTCAAGTTCCTCGTTAATCTGCTTGAGCCGGATTGCCGCCGAAAGGCCCGCCGGCCCGCCGCCCACAATCACGACATCACATGGCATTGATTCCCGTTCGCTCATGCGCTCTTCTCACCTCAGTATTAGCGTTGCGATATGCTTCGCAGACTTTTGTTGATGGTGCACTTGCTAACTGGAATTTGGACAGTCAAGGCCTGCATTGGATAGGATGACCGCAGCCACATCGCCTCTTGCCGCTGAATTGCATGCCGCTTTCGAATGGTGGCGGATGGCCGGTGTCGATCTGGAATTCGCCGATGACGCTACGGATTGGCTGAATAGCGCGAATCCGGCGGATGCGCTGGCCCTCGCCTCCACGGCGCCGCAAGCACCGGAACCGCGCGTGCAGGCCACCCGGACACCCGAACCGCTGCCGGAAAAAAATCCTGTCGAACGTGTCGATCTGCTGGGTGAAACGCCGCCGCAGACGCTCGCCGAATTTCGGGAATGGTGGATGGAGGCACCGGGGCTGGATGCAATCGGCCCGCGTGGCCGCATCGCATCGCGCGGCCCTGCCAATGCAGAATTGATGGTGCTGGTGATCGATCCGGAGGAAGGCGACCGCGATCGCCTGCTTTCGGGGCCGCAAGGCCGGCTGCTGTCGCGCATGCTCAAGGCGATGGGCGTGGACGAGGAACAGACCTGCATCGCTTCCGCCCTGCCGCGCCACACACCGATGGCGGATACCGCTTCGCTGGCGGCGCGCGGCATGGATGCCGTCACCGCGCATCACATCGCCATGGCGGCTCCAAAACGGCTTCTTGCCTTCGGCGGCAACATCCTGCCGCTAATCGGACACGAATTGCCGAAAGACGCTCCATCTTTACGTGAAATCAACCAGACATCCGCATCAGTGCCAGTGATGGTAAGCGAGGGGCTGGACAGTGTTCTGACGGTGCCCCGGCTCAAAGCCCGGTTCTGGCGGAGATGGATCGAATGGTCGGTCGAGTAAAGAGTACCCCCTGCATGCGCTCACTGCTGGCCGGAATTGCACTTGTATCCGGAATCGCCATTGCCCCTGCCGCTTCCGCGCAATCGAGCATGGTCGCGCAATATGATCGCGCGCAGAGCCGGAGCACCTCTGTTCCCGCCGTGCTCACCCAGAATGAAAAACAGCTTTACCGCGACATCTTCGCCGCGATTGATCGCGAGCAATGGGACGTGGTCGAGGCACTGCTCAAGCGGGCCGAAGGCGGATTGCTGCATCAGGTAGCGCAAGCCGAATATTTCACCCATGCCAACAGCCCGCGGATCAGCGGCGAGCAAATTGCCCAGTGGCTCAACGCCGGGGTTGATCTGCCTCATGCGCCGCAACTGGGCCGATTGGGTTCGGGGCGCGGGGTGGAGCAACTGCCTGCATTCCCGGCAACGCAAAGCTTCAGCCGCCAGCCCGAACCGAGCAAGCGCATCCGCCCGCGCTCGGTGGATGACGGCACGATCTCCGCCGAAGCCCGCGCAGCAATCCTCGAAGCGATCCGCAACGATGATCCCTCGGGCGCCTATGCGATCCTGCAGCAAGCCGAACCGATGATGAGCTCCGAAGCGCGAGCCGAATGGCGTCAGCGCGTTGCCTGGAGTTTCTACATCGAGAATGACGATCAGAACGCGCTCGCGCTCGCGGAAACCGTGTCGCAGGGCTCGGGCGCATGGCTGGCCGAAGGCGAATGGGTCGCGGGGCTGGCCGCATGGCGGCTCGGCTATTGCTCGCTCGCTGGCGAAGCATTTGCCCGCGCCGCGCAGCAGGCAACCAATGTCGAACTAGCCGCAGCGGCGCATTACTGGGCGCACCGTTCGCTTGTGCGTTGCCGCGAGCCCGAAGCCGCCGGACAACACCTGTCAGCCGCAGCCCGCTATGACGAAACGCTTTACGGCATGCTGGCGATCGACCAGCTGGGCATAGAAGTCCCCGCCGATGCTCCGGCGCAGAGGTTTTCCGCCGAAGACTGGCGCTCGCTTCAGGATCGCCGAAATGTCCGTGTCGCCGCCGCGCTGATCGAGATCGGTCGTCCCTCGCTCGCCGACGAAGTGCTGCGTCACGAAGCGCGCATCGGCCGGGCTCAGGATTACCCCGCGATGGCCCGGCTTGCCCGCGAACTGGGCCTGCCATCGACCCAGCTCTTCATGGCGCAATATGTGCCTTACGGAATGCGCGTCGATCCCGCTTTGCGCTTCCCGGTCGCGCACTGGCAACCGGCAACCGGCTGGCGGGTCGATCCCAGCCTCGCCTTTGCCCATGCGTTGCAGGAATCAAACTTCCGCACAAGCGCCGTCAGCCCCGCTAATGCGCGCGGCCTGATGCAGATCATGCCCGGCACGGCCAGCGATCACAATCGCCGGTTGAACCTTGGCGCGAGCTACGCCGATCTCAACGATCCCTCCGTCAACCTCGCCTATGGCCAGCAGCATCTGGAAATGCTGCGCGATAGCGGCGCGACGCAGGGTCTGCTGCCCAAGATCATGGCCGCCTATAACGCCGGACTCACCCCGGTCGATCGCTGGAATTACGAGGTCAACGATCAGGGCGATCCGCTGCTCTGGATGGAATCGATCCCCTATTGGGAGACACGCGGCTACGTCTCCATCGTGATGCGCAATTACTGGATGTATGAACGCGCCGCCGGTGTCGCCTCGCCCAGTCGCCGCGCATTGGCACAAGGCCGCTGGCCAGAATTCCCGCAGGCCGCTAGGACACGGACGGCAAGCATCAGCCAATAGCGAAAGGAACCCGGCATGGCGATTGACGAGGCGAAGGTCTTCACCCCGATCAACATTGCCGTGCTGACCGTTTCCGACACGCGCACAGCCGAAAACGACACTTCCGGAGACATCCTTGCCCAGAGAGTGACCGACGCTGGTCACAACCTCGCCGCGCGCCTGATCGCGAAGGATGATGCCGCACTGCTGGCGAGCCAGTTTGATGCCTGGATCGACGATCCGCAGATTGACGCGATCGTCTCCACCGGCGGCACCGGGCTCACGGGCCGCGATGTGACGCCCGAGGCGCTTTCACGGATCGAGGGCGCGCGCGAAATTCCCGGCTTTGGCGAATTGTTCCGCTGGATCAGTTTCCAGACCATCGGCACCAGCACCGTTCAATCCCGCGCCTGCGCGGTGGTCGCACGCGGCACCTATATCTTCGCCCTGCCCGGATCGAACGGCGCGGTGAAGGACGGGTGGGACGGCATCCTTGCCGAGCAACTCGACAGCCGCAACCGCCCCTGCAATTTCGTCGAGCTGATGCCGCGCCTCAAAGAGAAATAGCGCTTTTCACCGCACCATGTTCCTATTATGTTCTTCTGATGGGCACCACGGAACATCCCGATTTCGAACGCGGACGCGGAGCGGCCTCGGGCCAGCTCTCGACCCGTTTCGGCATGCCGCGGCGCGAGTTGGACGGCGACTGGCGCGATCATGTCGCCGCTCTCGACGGGCCGCCGGTAAAGCTGCGCACCACCGTCACCGAAGAACACCCCAAAACCATCCTCAGCTTCAACCAGTCGCCCGATATTCCGTTTGATCGATCGATCAACGCCTATCGCGGGTGCGAGCATGGCTGCGTCTATTGCTATGCCCGCCCTACCCACGCCTGGTACGATTTGTCGCCCGGACTGGATTTCGAAACGCGGTTGTTTGCGAAGCCCAATGCCGGGGAATTGCTGCGGCAGACGCTGAATAAGCGCGGGTACAAGCCTGCACCTATTGCACTGGGCACCAACACCGATCCGTATCAGCCGATAGAGCGGCGATACCGCATCACCCGTGATGTGCTGGAAGTGTGTCTTGAGGCGCGCCATCCGGTGACGATCACGACCAAGTCCGACAGGGTGCTGGCCGATGCCGATCTACTTGCGGAAATGGCGCGGGAAAAGCTGGTTGCGGTGGCGATTTCTGTGACGAGCCTCGATCCGGTGCTTTCGGCCAAGCTCGAGCCGCGCTGCGCCGCGCCGGCGAAACGGCTTGCGGCGCTGGGGCGGCTGGCGGCAATGGGCGTGCCGGTGCATTGCTCTATCTCGCCGATCATTCCGGCGATCACCGACGAATTCATGGAAAGCATCATAGAACGCGCCGCGACGCTGGGCGTGCAGAGCGTCGGGTGGATCCCGCTGCGCCTGCCGCACGAGGTCGCCCCGCTGTTCCGCGAATGGCTGGACGTCCATTGCCCCGAGCGGGCAGGCAAGGTGATGAACATCGTTCGCGAGATGCGCGGCGGACGGGACAATGACCCCGGCTTCTTCACCCGGATGAAGCCTCAAGGCGTGTGGGCAGACCTCATCCGAACGCGGTTCCGCGTGGCGTGCAGGAAGGCGGGGATTGATCGGAGCAAGGCGCAGTTCGAGCTGGATTGCTCGCGCTTCACACCGCCGGAAGTGGGCGGGCAGATGCGGTTGTTTTGAGGTCTAACCGTCACCCCAGCGAAAGCTGGGGTCTACAGCCACTATCCAACGTACCCAGCCACCTGAGATCCCAGCTTTCGCTGGGATGACGGGCTAGACGATTATCGCCTCGCCGATCAACCGGCCCTCCCATAGGTAAAATCGGCCCGCCGAACGAAATTTCGCTGCCACATCTTCTCCGAACACAAAGAAGAATTGCCCGGTCACCGTCTGGCCCAATCCAACCCAATCGCGATCAAACAGAATCCGCGCATCGTTATAGCAATCCGAGTCCAGCTCAAGCGCACAAGGACAGCCAAAGCCGTTCGGGACCGGCCCCGAACGTCCGCCTTCGGCGGCGAGATAGAACGTGACCTCAGCCGATAAATGCGGCGTTCTTTCCTGAAGATCGAGAACGCGGCCTTCAAATCCGATTGGGAGCGGAGGTTCGATTACCCAAATCCCCCGCCAACATCCCCCGGAGCAAACCGCATCAATCGGCTGTCCACCAGAGCCGCCGTACGGTTCATCACGGCCAGTTGGTAATCCGGGTCCTTGATCATCTCGAAAAACGCGGCCGAGCTCGGGTATTGCGCGACGAAGCCGTCGTGCCAGTCCTTGTCGCCCGGCCCCGTCACCATGGTCTGGAACGCACCGCGCCAGACAATCTTGCCACCGACGCGGGCGAAGATCGGGCCGCTGGTGGCGCCGTATTCCTGATAGGCGCGCCGCCCGGTCCAGCCATTGCCGTGGTGCTCATGGCCCTCGGGATATTCGGCAAGATCGCGGTACCGCAGCAGGTTGAGCATATGGATCGGCTCGTCCCGTGGCAGGTCCTTGAACGCCTTGAAGTTCTCAGGCGACGGATCGATGTAGAATTGCGCCATCGCCTAACCCTCCAGCTTGTAGTCGGCGAAGCGTTCACGCAGGTCTTTCTTCGAAATCTTGCCGGTTGCAGTGTGCGGGATGTCGTCGACGAACTCCACCGCATCGGGCAGCCACCACTTGGCGACCAGCGGCTTGAGATGCTCGATAATGTCGTCGGCCGAGCAATCCGCGCCTTCCTTCTTCACCACGAACAGCACCGGACGTTCATCCCACTTGGGGTGGAACATGCCGACGCAAGCGGCCTCTGCCACGGCAGGGTGGCCAACAGCGGCGTTTTCCAGCTCGACCGAGCTGATCCATTCGCCGCCTGACTTGATGACGTCCTTGGTCCGGTCGGTCAGTTGCAGCGTCCCGTCCGGGTGGAGGATGCCGACATCGCCGGTGTCGAACCAGCCTTCGTTGTTGGTCGCATCCTGATCGGCCTTGAAATAGCGGCGGATGATCCACGGCCCCCGGATTTGCAGCGCCCCCGAAGTCACGCCATCACGCGGCAGCTCGGTCGCCATGTCGTCGAGGTCCACCGTGCGCAGTTCCACGCCGAACACCGGGCGGCCCTGCATCGCGCATTTCTCGACCTTCTCATCAAGGCTGAGCGTATCCCAATCCCAGGTCGGCCCACCGACGGTGCCGATGGGGGAAGTCTCGGTCATGCCCCAGGCGTGCTGGACGCGGGTGCCGTTTTCAAGCAGGCGGCGGATCATGAACTTGGGCGCGGCGCTGCCGCCGATGGTCGCAGCCTTGAGCGGCGGCAGGTCGAGCCCTTCCTTGTCGCAATACTGGAAATGCGCGAGCCAAACGGTCGGCACGCCGGCGGAATCGGTCACGCCTTCACGGATCATCAGATCGTGCAGCACAGCAGGATCATTGACGGCGGAGAAGACGAACTTGATCCCCGCCATCGCGCCTGCATAGGGCAGACCCCAGCTGGCCGCGTGGAACATCGGCACCACCGGCAGCATCACCGACGAACTGGAGAAATTGAACGCGGCCGGTTGCAGCCCGGCGATAGCGTGCATCACCGTGGAGCGGTGTTCGTATTGCACACCCTTGGGGTTGCCCGTGGTGCCGCTGGTGTAACAGATCATGCAGGGATCGCGCTCGTCGCCTGCATACCATTCGTAATTCCCGTCCTGCGCGCCGATCCAGTCTTCGAAAGCGGGGGAGTGTTCGCCGCTGTCGTAGCAGATGTAATGCTCAACCGTGGTCCAGCGATCTCGCATCCGGTCGACAATGGGCTGGAACGCGGCATCGTAGAACAGCACGCGGTCTTCGGCGTGGTTGACGATGTATTCGAGCTGATCGTCGAACAGGCGCGGGTTCACCGTGTGAAGCACCCCGCCCATCCCTGCGACACCGTACCAGCTGACGAGGTGACGCGAGTGGTTCATCGCTAGGCTTGCCACGCGCTCCCCCGGCTTGATCCCCAGCGCGACCAGCGCCTGCGCCATTTTCAGCGCGTCGCGGCGGATACCTGCCCAATCGGTGCGGGTTTCGCTGCCATCGGCCCAGCGCGTCACGATCTCGCGCGCTCCGGCTTCGCGCGCGGCATGATCGATCACATGGGTGATCCGCATGGTCCAATCCTGCATCGCGCCAAGGTTCTGTGTGAGCATTGTGATGGTTTCTCCCGAATATGTGCCCGTGTTCGGGCCGAATTGCGGCGGAAACAATGGCGGGAGCGAGCGCCCTTGGCAATTGCCTAGTGCGGGTGAATTGCGGAGTTCAGGCCACCAGCCTGAGGTTTGCTCGTCCGCGCTGCGGTTCGAGCGCGACGTTCTCTATCCCCGGCACTCCGGAAAGCCGCTCTGCCAGATCGCCATTGAGCACGAAGTCGCTGCCGAGGCGCATATGCGCATACTCGTCATCGCCCAGCACAAGCCGGATCAGCACCTCGCCTTGAACCTTCGGGTCGTGCTCAAGCTCGAGCTTCAGTTCCGCCAGAGCGTCGATCGACAGCACATCGGCTTTCAGCAGCATCGCTACCGATCCGCTCACCGAAGAGAGCGGGCGCGCGTTGCGGATCGTCAGGCGCGGCGGCTCGCCCGGATTGGGCGAATCAAGCTCGACATTGAGCAGCACGCATTCGCCGCTCTGCGCCCATTCGGGGAATTTGGTGACGAGCGATTCCTCGAAACAGGCCGATGAGAACTGGCCCGAGGGGTCGGAGAAATCGGCACGGATGAATTCGGCGCCGCGCTTTGTCCGCCCCTTGCTCGCGCCTTCGACCATTGCCGCTATCACCGCCTGCCCACGGCCACCCGGAGGTGCGCCCGCTTCCATCAGGCTCTGATAAGTCCGCGCCCCCTGCGCCGAGGCGATCTCGCGATATTGCTGCACCGGATGGGCGGAGAAATAGAACCCGAAGTTCTCGCGTTCCTTGGCCATCTGTTCGGGGCGCGGCCACGGATCGGTGGGTTGCAGGCGCAAATCCTCCTGCGGGGCATGATCGCCGCCGAACAAACCGCCCTGCCCGCTCGATCGTTCACGGATCGCGGCGTCGGCCACCGCCAACAGCAGGTCGGCATTGGCGAACACCGCCGCGCGGTTCGGCTCAAGGGCGTCAAGCGCACCCGCGCAGGCCAGCCCTTCGAGCTGGCGGCGGTTCATCGCGCCTTGCGGCAGACGTTCGCACAGGTCTTTCAGGCTTTCGAACGGCCCGTTGGCGAGGCGTTCCGCGACCAGCGCTTCCATCGCCTTTTCACCCACGTTGCGGATACCGGCAAGGGCATAGCGCACCGCATAGCCATCGTCGGTCTGCTCGACGCTGAAGCGCGCTTCGGACGCGTTGACACAGGGCGGGAGTACGGTGATCCCCCCGCCAGGATAGCGCCGTGCATCATCGACGAAGGCACCCAGCTTGTCCGACTGGTGCAGGTCGAAACACATGGAAGCGGCGTAGAATTCTTCCGGATAGTGCGCCTTCAGCCAGCCGGTCTGATAGGCGAGCAGCGCATAGGCCGCCGCGTGCGATTTGTTGAAGCCGTAGCCGGCGAACTTGTCGATCAAGTCGAACAGCTCGTTCGCTTTCTTCGGCTCGATGTCCGACACCTCGGCGCAGCCTTCGATGAAGCGCGCGCGCTGCTTGTCCATCTCGGCCTGGTTCTTCTTGCCCATGGCGCGCCGCAACAGGTCTGCATCGCCGAGCGAGTATCCGGCGAGGATCTGCGCGGCCTGCATCACCTGTTCCTGATAAACGAAGATGCCGTAGGTTTCGGCCAGAATGCCTTCGAGCTTGGGATGCGGATATTCGATCGGCACTTCGCCCGCCTTGCGCTGGCCGAACAGCGGAATGTTGTCCATCGGGCCGGGGCGATAGAGCGAGACGAGCGCGATGATGTCGCCGAAATTGGAAGGCTTCACCGCCTTCAGCGTGCGCCGCATCCCGTCGGATTCCAGCTGGAACACGCCGACGGTGTTACCGTCCTGCATCAAATCATAGACGGCCTTGTCATCAAGCGGCAGTTCACCAAGGTCGATCTCGATCCCGCGCAGCGCCAGCAGGTCGACAGCCTTGCGCAACACCGACAGGGTCTTGAGCCCCAGAAAGTCGAATTTCACGAGGCCGGAGCTTTCGACATTCTTCATGTCGTATTGCGTCACCGGCATGTCTGATCGCGGATCGCGGTACAGCGGCACCAATTGCGACAAGGGCCGGTCGCCGATCACCACGCCCGCCGCATGGGTGGAGGAATTGCGCGGCAGCCCTTCAAGCTGGAGGGCGAGATCAACGAGGCGTTTCACCTCGTTGTCGTTGTCATATTCCTTTTTGAAATCAGCCGCCCCGTTCAAGGCGCGCGGCAGCGTCCACGGGTCGGTAGGATGGTTGGGCACCATCTTGCACAGCCGGTCCACCTGGCCGTAGCTCATCTGCAGGATACGCCCGCAATCACGCAGCACCGCGCGCGCCTTCATCTTGCCGAAAGTGATGATCTGGGCGACGTGATCGGCCCCGTATTTGCGCTGGACATAGCGGATCACTTCACCACGCCGCGTTTCGCAGAAGTCGATATCGAAGTCAGGCATCGAAACGCGTTCGGGGTTGAGAAAACGTTCGAACAGCAGCCCCAGCCTGATCGGATCGAGATCGGTGATCGTCAGCGCCCATGCCACGATGGAGCCAGCACCTGATCCGCGGCCTGGCCCCACGGGAATGCCTTGTTCCTTCGCCCATTGGATGAAGTCGGCAACGATCAGGAAGTAGCCGGGAAAGCCCATCTTCACGATGATGCCGATTTCGTATTCGAGCCGTTCGAAATAGGCCTTGCGCTCCTCCTCCGGCATTTCGCCATAGGGTTCGAGCCGCGCCTCCAGCCCGGCACGCGATTGTTCGGCGAGCATCTTGGCCTCGCCTTCCAGATCGCCTGCAAGGCTGGGCAGGATCGGTGCGCGATAGGGCGGCGCAAAGGCGCAGCGCTGTGCCACAACCAGCGTGTTGGCAGTCGCTTCGGGCAGGTCGGCAAAGATTTCCTGCATCATCGGCGCGGATTTTACGAAAGCGTCGCGATTGGTGCGGGGCCGATCATCATTGTCGATATAGGTCGAATTGGCGATGCACAGCATGGCGTCATGCGCCTTGTGCATGTGCGGTTCGGCAAAATTCGAAGGGTTGGTCGCGACCAGCGGCAGATCGCGGGCATAGGCCATGTCGATCAGGGCTGCTTCGGCTGCGGTGCAGACGGGATCACCGTGCCGTGCCAGCTCGATATACAACCGCTCCGGGAACAGCGCCTGCAAACGATCCGCGAGCGCCTCTGCTGCCGGGGTCTGCGATTCCGCCAGCAATCGGGTGAGCGCGCCCTCGCCTGCGCCCGATAGCGCGATCAGGCCATCCGTATGGCCTTCCAGCGCATCGAGCTCGACATGCGGCTCCAGTTCAAGCGGACGGTCAAGATGCGCCTTGGAGACGAGATGGCACAGATTGTCGTATCCGGCCTCGTCCTGAGCGAACAGCGGCAGGTAATCGACCTGCCGCCCGTCCGATGTTCCGTCCGAATTTGGTCGCGCGACCCCCAGCAGCGTGCCGATGATCGGCTGCACGCCTTCATCCTTGCACGCGCCTGCGAACATGACCGCGCCATACAGCCCGTTGCGGTCGCAAATCGCGATGGCGGGAAAGCCGCGTTCCTTCGCCAGCTTGGCAATCGCCTTGGGATCGATAGCACCTTCGAGCATCGAATAGGACGACAAGACGCGCAAGGGGACGAAGGGTGCGAACGGCATCCCCCCAGTCTAGGAATTTCCCGCAGATTCGGAAGCGCCAGAGGCGGCTAATTCTCCACAGGCAGCGAGCGGATCAGAGCAGCTTTTCGATGTCCCGCGCAATCGACTTGGGCGTGTCCTGCGGGCCGTACCGCTTCACGACATTGCCTTCGCGGTCGATCAGGAACTTGGTGAAGTTCCACTTGATCGAAGTAGAACCCATCAGGCCCTTCTTTTCCTTCTTCATCCAGTCGTAAAGCGGCGAGGCATCAGGGCCGTTGACGTCGATTTTCGCCATCAGCGGGAAAGTGACGCCGAAATTGACCTTGCAGAATTCGGCGATTTCATCGGCGCTGCCCGGCTCCTGCGCACCGAACTGGTTGCAGGGGAAGCCCAGCACCTCGAAATCCTTGTCCTTGAACTGCTGATACAGCTCTTCCAGCCCGTCATATTGCGGGGTGAAACCGCATTTGGACGCGGTGTTGACGATCAGCAGAACCTTGCCCTGCTTGGTCGCGAGGTCGAGCGTCTCGCCGCGATTGGTGGTGACGGTGAAATCGGCAATGGTTGTCATTTTCTATCCCCTGAATGCGTGCCTGCGAAAATGAGGAGAACCGCCTGACGTGGCAAGCCTCAAATCAATCGAGCACGCCGTCGTGCAGACGGACAATCCGGTCCATGCGCGAAGCCAGCCGCTCGTTATGCGTCGCGATCAGTGCCGCGCTGCCTTCGCCGCGCACCAGTTCGAGAAACTGGCCAAGCACAGTGTCCGAAGTTGTCTCGTCAAGGTTCCCTGTGGGTTCGTCCGCCAGCACCAGCGTCGGTTGATTGGCGAGCGCGCGGGCGACCGCGACGCGTTGTTGTTCCCCGCCCGAAAGCTGGTTGGGCCGGTGGGTGAGGCGGTGGCCAAGACCCAGATCGGTCAGCAACTGCTCCGCCCGCACCGTCGCGGCTGCCCTGTCCACCCCGGCGACCATTTGCGGCATCACCACATTCTCGGTCGCGTTGAAATCGGGCAGCAGGTGGTGGAACTGGTACACGAAACCAAGATGTTCGCGCCGGATGCGGGTGCGTGCGTCCGAAGCGAGCTTTTCGGCGCGTTCTCCGGCAATCGCAATCGAGCCTTCGAACCCGCCTTCGAGCAGGCCGACCGCCTGCAGCATGGTCGATTTGCCCGAGCCCGACGGGCCGAGCAGCGCGACGATCTCTCCCGGCATTATGTCGAGATTGACGCCGCGCAGCACCTCGATCCGCTGCCCGCCCTGTTCGAACGTGCGCCGCAGGTCGCGCAGGGAGACAATGGGATCACTCATTGCGGGTTCACTCATAGCGCAGCACCTGAACAGGATCGGTGTTGGACGCCTTGAACGCCGGATACAGCGTCGCAAGGAAGCTCATGCCGATCGCCAGCGCGGTGATCCCGATGATTTCCCACGGATCGACCAGCACCGGCAGGCTGGTGAGGAACCGCACCTGCGGATCCCAGATCGGCACCCCGGTGATCGCCGCAATGCCATCAACGATGCCGTTGCGGAAATACAGCAGCACGAAACCGAGGATCAGCCCGGCCACCGTCCCCAGCGCGCCGACAGTCGTACCCGTGGTCACGAATATCTTGAGCAGGCTGCGCCGCGTCGCGCCCATCGTCCGCATGATCGCGATGTCGCGCGTCTTGGCGCGCACCATCATCACGAGGCTCGACAGAATGTTGAAACAGGCGACCAGCACCATGAAGCTGAGCACGAAGAACATCGCGACGCGCTCCACCTCAAGCGCTTCGAACAGCGAGGAATTGATCGTTTTCCAATCGGCGATCACCGCCCTGCCCGTCAGCGTCTGCTCCACGGGGCCGAGGATCTGGCCGACCTTGTCGGGATCGGTCACGGTCACTTCGATCAGCCCCACCGTATCGCCCAGCAGCAACAGCGTCTGCGCATCGGACATCGGCATGATCACGAAGGTTTCGTCGAAGTCGTACAGCCCGATCTCGAAAATCGCCCCGACCTCGTAGCCGACCTGCCGGATCGTAGTGCCGAACGGCGTGGTGCGCCCTTGCGGATTGATGATCGTGATCGTGTCGCCGACCCGTGCGCCCATATTGGCTGCGAGCCGCGATCCGATGGCTACTTTCCCGGCATCAGGCTGCAGTGTGCGCATGTCGCCGATCAGCACCTTGTCAGCGAGCGCGTCGATATCTTCCTGCGTATGTCCGCGCACGAAGATCGCATTGGCCCGGCCGTTGTAGCTGGCGAGCAGTGGCTGTTCGATCAGCGGGGATGCGCTGACAACGCCTTCGGTCGCGCGCACTTGCTCCAGCACGCTTTCCCACCCGTCGAGCTCGCCACCATAGGCCTGGATCACCGCATGGCCGTTCAATCCGCTGAACTTCTCCAGCATTTCGGAGCGGAAGCCGCCCATCACGCTCATCACCAGCACCAGCATGGCGACCGAGAGCATGACAACGCCGACCGATATTCCTGCGACAAGCGCGATAAAAGCCTCGCCCTTGCCCGGCCACAGATACCGCTTGGCGATCATTCGTTCGAAAGGAGAAAGCATGGATGCCCGGTTGTCTGGCTGCGGAAATGTGAACCGAGCCTGTAAGGTGCTGCTCCGTCCCGCACAATGGACAAGTGCCCGGCGCCTGTGAGTAATCCGCGCGGCAAGCGCCGTCCTCTGTCACGGTCCGGTCATCAAAAAAGGCGAGGAGCCGACGGCGAACAAAGCTTGTAATTGAACCGTAACACCGCCATGGAGCGCCCACGGCGGGGGCAGCGCAGCGGGCACATTACGGCGATGGCACACGACGGATTTATTTCACCGGCTGGCAATATCACGCATCCTTTCCTCGACGAAGACGGGGACAAGCTGCGTGAGGAATGCGGCATTTTCGGCGCGATCAAGGCCGAACGGGCAGCAGCAGCCACGGCTCTGGGACTGCATGCGCTCCAGCATCGCGGACAGGAAGCAGTCGGTATAACCAGTTTCGACGGCAAGGACTTCATTTCGCGGCGCGGTCTTGGCCATGTGGCCGAGAATTTCTCCTCTGCCGAAGCGATTGCCGAACTGCCCGGCACGATGGCGGCGGGCCATGTCCGCTATTCCACCACCGGCGGGGCCGGCTTACGCAATGTGCAGCCGCTCTATGCCGAACTGGCCAGCGGCGGCTTTGCCATCGCCCACAACGGCAATATTTCCAACGCCATGGCGCTGCGCAAGGATCTGGTCGGGCGCGGTTCGATCTTCCAGTCGACTTCCGACACCGAAGTCATCATCCACCTCGTCGCAACCTCGCGCTATCCCACCATTGCCGATCGGCTGATCGACGCGTTGCGCTTCGTCGAAGGGGCCTATGCGCTGATCGTCATGACGCCCGAAGGCATGATTGCATGCCGCGATCCCCTGGGCATCCGCCCGCTTGTGATGGGCAAGATGGGCGATGCCGTGGTGTTCGCCAGCGAAACCGTGGCCTTCGATGTCGTAGGCGCGGAATTCATCCGCGAAGTCGAGCCGGGCGAAATCCTGCAAGTCGATTTCGAGGGCAACATCACCAGCTCGCATCCCTTCGGCAAGCCTGCCGCGCGGCCGTGCATTTTCGAACACGTGTATTTCAGCCGCCCCGACAGCATCTTTGCCGGGCAAAGCGTCTATGAGGCGCGCAAGGCCATCGGCACGCAACTGGCTATCGAATCGCCCTGCGATGTCGATCTGGTGGTGCCCGTGCCCGACAGCGGCGTTCCGGCCGCAATCGGCTATGCCCAGCGCTCGGGCGTGCCGTTCGAACTTGGCATCATCCGCTCGCACTATGTCGGGCGCACCTTCATCCAGCCTTCGGACGCGGCGCGCCATTCGGGCGTGAAGCGCAAGCACAACGCCAATCGCGGCCTTGTCGAAGGCAAGCGCATCGTTCTGATCGACGATTCGATCGTGCGCGGCACGACCAGCCTCAAGATCGTGGAAATGATGCGCGAAGCTGGCGCAAGCGAAGTGCACTTCCGCGTTGCCAGCCCGCCGACAGCGCATTCGTGCTTCTATGGCGTCGATACGCCCGAACGCTCCAAACTGCTGGCCGCGCGCATGGAGCTTGAGGCGATGCGCGAATTCATCAAGGCCGACAGCCTCGCCTTCATCTCGATTGACGGACTTTACCGCGCCGTCGGTTCCAAGGGTCGGGACAAGGCGTGTCCGCAATTCTGCGACGCGTGCTTCACCGGGGATTACCCCACTTCGCTGACCGACCTTTCGCTGAGCGATCGCAAGTCCGACGAACTTCCTTTCGTAGACCCCAAGGCTGCCTGATCCATGACCGAGAACAAACCGCTTGCAGGGCGTACGGCCCTGGTTACCGGCGCGAGCCGTGGCATTGGCGCAGCGACTGCCATTGCTCTTGCCGAACAAGGCGCGCACGTCATTCTCGTCGCGCGCAAGGTCAAGGCGCTCGAAGCGGTGGAAGACCAGATCCACGCCGCTGGCGGCACCTCCACCATTGCTCCGATCGACCTCACCGAACCGGACGCAGTGACGCGTCTTGCATCGGCCATCGCCGGGCGGTGGGATGCGCTCGATATCATGGTGATTTCCGCAGCTTACCTGCCGGAGTTGACACCGCTTTCGCAAATCGACCCCAAACAGTTCAACCAGGCGATCATGACCAATGTGGTCGCGACTCAGGCGCTGCTTGCGGCGTTCGACCCGCTGCTGCGTCGCGCCGAAGCGGGACGCATCATCGGCCTGACCAGCAGCGTGGGCGCTTCGCCGCGCTCGTTCTGGGGGGCTTATGGTTCGACCAAGGCTGCGTTCGACAATCTGCTTCAGACCTACGCTGCGGAAGTCGAAAAGCTCAGCCCGCTGCGTGTCGCCATCGTCGATCCGGGCGCGACCCGCACGGAAATGCGCGCCCGCGCCTATCCCGGAGAAAAGCCCGATACGGTGAAGCCGCCCGAAGCGGTGGCGACCCGCCTGATCGATCTGCTCAAACAGGATTTCACCACCGGGCACCGCGAACGCGTGGACTGATCGGCGCGGCACCGCACCAATGCGGTGCTTCGGCCATTTCCCCTTACATTGCTGTTAACCTTTTTGTGCAATCAATCTCTAAGCCTGTCAGGTGGAATAAGGGTCCGACCACAGACCGGCACAGAGACCAAAAGAGCATATTGGAAAAGGTTGCGAGGCAATGCCGACCGACAACAACAGCTACCGTATCGCTGCGCAGGAAGATCGCTGCTCGCCGCGGACCCGGCTTACCATTCCCGCCACGCTACGGGCATCGGGCGGTCGTGCGTTCCAGAGCGTTGTCCATGATCTTTCAATTTCCGGCTTTTCTGCCGCATCGATCAACCGCATGCACGAAGGCCAGATTTGCTGGCTGACACTGCCGGGGCTCGAATCGCTTCAGGCTCAGGTCGTGTGGTGGGACAATTGCATCGTCGGCTGTGCCTTCGAGGAATTGCTGAGCCCGATCGTGCACGACAACATCCTGCAACGTTACAGCAACACCGGCGTCTATCGCCCGATGGCGTGAGAAAGGCCGGGCAAGGTCGCCCGGCCATCCTTCCATTCAATCGGAAGCCGCGATTCCGGCCGCGATCGCGCCCCATTTCGCTCGGTTTTCGCTGCTGGTCGCAGTCGGCCAGTTGCTCACCACGGTCAGCACCAGTTCTTCGCTCGGCACGATCGTGATCGATTGGCCAAAGATCCCCTGCGCGCCGAAAGAGCCGGGATAGGTCCACCACTGATAGCCATAGCCGTATCCCGAATCGCCGAAATCGACGAGCGAATCGCCCGCTTCGGCAAACCAGCCTTCAGGCACGGCGTTGCCGCCCCCTTCAAGCGCGAACACGCCCATGCGGGTGTAATCGGCCAATGACAGCGACAGACAGCACCCGCCGATATTGCCGCCGCGCGGATCGACCATCCAGAACAGCCCGTTCTCGAAGCCCGCAGGCTCGACAATCTTTTCCTGCGCATATTCGGCCAGTGACAGGCCGACGGCATTTTCGACCAGCAGGCCGATCAAATTCGTCTCACCCGTCTTGTAGACCCATTTCTCACCCGCAGGCGCCTCGCGCTTCAATTCGCGCATCTGGGCGACGATGGCTTCGGGGCCGTATTCGACGACGAAGCGGTTCATCTGCGCCACGTCGCTGTTGGGATCGGTGTAATCCTCGTTCCAGGCTACGCCGCTTGTCATGGTGGCGAGCTGGCGCACCGTCACACCTTCGTAAGCGGAGCCGGCAAGGCCGGGGATATAGCGCGTCACAGGATCATCGAGGCTGGCGATGAACCCGTCGCGAATAGCCGCGCCAAGCAGCGTCGAGGTGAAGCTCTTGGCCACCGAAAAGCTGGTCCAGCGTTGGTCGGACGAAAAGCCAAGCGCGTAATCTTCAAACCGGACGGTGCCGTTCTTGTACACCATCACCCCGGCGGCGTTGGTTTCCAGCATGGTTGCGCGGATTTTCTGCGCCAAAGCAGCAGGCAGAGCCTCCCCCTGCGGCAAGGGGCGAGGCTGGCGCGCGGCGGGGACTTCGTGCCCGGCAAACCAGTTTTCCATCTCGCGGAACCGGGCCGAACGCTGTTCATCGCTCCAGAACAACACCTGCAATTGCGAGGGATCACGCTCCTGCGGCGTCACCATCGTCACAGCGGCAAGCTGCGTCGCATCCGCGCCGCTCGCTCCGTCAGCCGTGGTATAGGTCGTCGCACAGCCGCCAAGTGCCAGCGCCAGCGCGATACCCGATGCCAGTGACTTCAATTTCATGTCAGACCCTCTCCTGTCTCAATTCTTTACCAGCGTAACCTGATGGACATCGATTGTCCCGGCCAGAAAGCCGCCTTCGCAATAGGACAGGTAATAGCGCCACAGCCGCACGAAGCGATCGTCGAACCCGTCGGGTAGCCTTCCTTCGGCCACAGCCGCGTCAAACCGTTCGCGCCACATGCGCAAGGTGGCGGCATAATCCTGCCCGAAATCGACCTGATCCCGCCATGAAAGTCCGCGTTCTGCCGCCAGTGCGCGGAACTCCGAAGCCTTGATCAGCAAGCCTCCGGGAAAGACATAGGCCTGAATGAAATCGGCGGCGCGGGCGTAATCCTCGAACACGTCATCGGCCATCGAAATGAATTGCAGTGCCGCGCGCCCGCCCGGCTTCAGATTGCGCGCGAGGCAATCCATGAAAGTCGGCCAGTATTCGCGCCCCAGCGCCTCGACCATCTCGACGCTGGCGATGGCGTCGTATTGCCCCGTTGTTTCGCGATAATCCTGCTTGCGAAATTCGATACCGGACGATGCGTGTTCGCGCGCCCAGCGCAATTGCTCGTCCGACAGGCTGATCGCGGTGACTTGCGCGCCGGTGCGGGCGATCCTGTCAGCCAGCGCGCCCCAGCCGCAGCCGATCTCCAGCACCGTCTCCGCATCGCCCAGTCGTGCGACAATGCCCGAAAGCTTGCGCTGCTGCGCAGCTTCGATCCCGTCATCCCCCACCTCAAGCGCGCTTGAATAGGTCATGCTCGGATCGAGCCATTGCTCATAGAAATCATTGCCAAGATCGTAATGCGCAGAGATATTGCGCACCGATCCGCTGCGATCGTTGCGGTTCATCTGGTGCGCGAACAGGCCGATCAGCCGGAACAGTCCCGAACTGCGCGCGGTGTTCTTCAGAGTTCGGACATTGTCGGACATCAGCGCAAACATGTGCGCGTGATTGTCGGCCTCCCACTCGCCTGCCTCATAGGCCTGAAACCAGCCCACAGATCCGCCAGTGGCGAGCCGCAGCAGCGCGCGCCAATCCTTCAGCCGGATTTCGACATCAAAGCCCGCAGCGCGCCCGCCCAGCACCCGCGTGGTGCCGTCGGGCAGATACGCTGTGATCGAACCACGCTCCAGCCCCGCATCGACCTGCGCCAGAATCTTTGCAAAACCGGGGGCCATCAAACGGGCAAGCAAGCCCGGAGCGGGCGCAAACCGCGCACCCGCGCTCAGCAATTCCCCGCCTCTGATCCCCTGCGACGTCATGCGCCATGCCATAGGCGCGACATGCGCCCAACGGCAAGGTGACGTATGGCCAGATCAGTCGCACTTGATCGCCTTATACGCAGCCAATGCACGCTCGCGCGCCTGTTTGTGGCCGATGATCTTAGGCGGGTAAGCCTTTGGCAGACGGCCGAATTCCTCGGGATCGTGGATATAGGGCTCGTCCAGACCGCGAAGTTCCGGCACGTATTCGCGGATATATCGCGCCGCGTCGAACTTCTCCGACTGCGACAGCGGGGCCATGATCCGCACGAACATGTTGCTGTCCACGCCCGTTCCGGCGGTCCATTGCCAGTTGGTCGCATTGCTGGCGTAATCGGCATCCACCAGCGTATCCCAGAACCATTGTTCGCCCACGCGCCAGTCGATCAGCAGGTGTTTGATCAGGAAGCTGGCGGTGATCATCCGCACCCGGTTGTGCATCCACCCGGTCTGCCACAGCTGGCGCATCCCGGCATCGACGATGGGGTATCCGGTGCGCCCCTGCTGCCAAGCCTTCAAGTCTCGCGCGGCGCGATCATCCGTCGCGGGATCGCGCCATTCGATCTGGTCGAAATCCTCGCGGTAATTGTTGCGGGCATAGAGCGGGAATTGCGCGACGGTGTTCTGCGCATAATCGCGCCAGATCAGCTCGCTTTCGAAGGTCCGCCAGCCGTCCGAACGCTTGTGCTTGAAGCGGTGCCAGATCTGTACCGGCGAAATCTCGCCGAAATGGAGATGCGGCGACAGGCGCGATGTCTTGTCCACGCTCGGCAAATTGCGCTTGTCGTCATAGTCGTCGACGTGGGTCTCCCACCAATCGAGCCTTTCGTGCGCGGCGGCCTCCCCCACCTGCCAGAAATCCCGCATCCCCCCGGCCCAGTCGGGCCTTTTCGGGAGCAGGTTCCAATCCTCCAGAGCGTCACTGGCGGGGAAGCTATCGGGCGATGAAAGCGTCTCGGGCTCGGGCAATTCGTCGCGCGGGGGGAATTGCGCGCGCACGGCGCGGCTGAAGGGGGTGTAGATCTTGTACTGCCCACCCGTCCCCGTCTGGATCGAACCCATCACGGTGAGGAAATTGGCATCGTCGTAGCGTTTCAGCTCGATCTTCTCGCCCAGCGCCTTTTCCGCATTGCGCCACCAAGGTTCGTAATGGCGATTGGCGTGAATGGTGGTCGCACCGGTTTCTTCAGCAACCTTAAGCAGTTCCTCCACCGCATCGCCCCGGCGCAGCACGATTCTGGCGTGGCGCTTGGCAAAGCTCGCCTGAAGGCTCTGAAGCGAATGATGCAGCCACCAGCGCGACACGCCGCCATAGGCATGGGTGCTGGCGCGATCATCATCCAGCACGTAAACGGTGATGACCGGGCCGGCCTTTGCCGCGTGATAAAGGGCGGGATTGTCGGCCATGCGCAGATCGCGCCGCAGCCAGACGATTTGAATGTCACTCATGTGGGCCAAAGCGCGTCAGTCGCTGTCAAGTTCCTCACATTTCACATCCGGCAGCGCGACCGAGAACCGTCCCCGCGCACGAGGATCATAGAAGCGGGCGTCGTAGAGGATCACCGAGCCATCATCAGCCCGCACCGCAAAGGGCGCGCGCGACCAGAAGAGGAAGGCATCGAGTTGGGAGGTCTCCAATCGCTCGTCGTCCAAATCCGGCAATTCGCAATTCCGGTCAGAAAGCGGCCGATGCTCCCCCAGAAATCCGGGCGTGTAGACCCCGACCTGCCACACTCCGTCCGGCATCTTGTGAAGCAGCTCCCGCTCCCAGAAATAGAGGGGCAGCGGGCTCACGATGACTTCGGCGAGGCGGCCATAGCCATGGGTGCCATTCGCGCCGTCACGGATCGCTTCGGACCAAAGCCAGTTTACCCCGATATAAGCCAGCATTGCCGCAATCCCGATCCGCGCAGGCTTGGCCCAATTCCCGCGCTTCTTTTCCTGCCGCCGCGACCACCACAGGCTGGCGATCAGCAGCGCCCACAACCACACGTCGATGATGAACAGCGTGTCGCCATAGAACCACTGCGAGGAAAACGGCTCCAGAAACCGCACGCCATAGACATTGAGCCAGTCGAGCGCCGGGTGGCTTAGACAGCCGATGAAGCTGAGGGCATAAAGCCACCCGAAATGCACCGGCAGGCGTCCTTCGGGCCTCTTGCCGCGCTTCGTCTGCCACCGGTCAAACGCCCACAGCAGCCCCGCCAGTATCAGCGGCAACAGCACCATCGCGGGCGGGCCGTGAGTGATCCCGCGGCGAAAGCCCAGATGCTCGGTCCCCTCCAGCCAGAAAAAGCACGCAGCATCGACATCGGGCAGGTTCGCGCCGATGATCAGGGCAGGCATGGCGAGCCCGGTTTTCTTCTTCAGCCCCGCCTGCCCCAGCACCGCGCCGACAAGGCTATGTGTAAGATTGTCCATGGTTTTGCTGCCTATCCCCGCGCCAGCATCAAAGCGAGTGGAAATGCGCCGCCAACTCGCCTAGCGATGCGGCAGAGCACGGGAGAGAGAATACCGCGATGACTGATACCCCATACATCCGCCCCGACATGAAAGCCTTTCTCGATGCGCTTGCCGCGATCGGCGGACCTAAGATCGCCGAGATGACGCTGGAGGAAGCGCGCGCTTCCTATGTCACGCTGCACGGCATGGCGGACCGTCCGGCGCGTGATCTGGCACTGGTGCGCGATCTGACCTGTCCCGGCCCGGATGGCGACATCCACCTGCGCCTCTATGACACACGCGAGGCACGCGAACCCGGCCCGGTCATCACATTCTACCACGGCGGCGGTTTCGTGATCGGCGATCTGGAGACGCACCACAATCTCTGCACCGAGATTGCCGCGCTGATGGACCTGCCGCTGGTCGCGGTCGATTACCGGCGGGCGCCGGAGCACCCCTTCCCCGCCGCGATTGACGATTGCGAGGCGGCAACGCGCTGGATCGCTTCCTCGCCTGAAGGTTTAGGGCGCGAAGTCACGGGCATCGTCACCATCGGCGACAGCGCCGGAGGCACGGCGACGCTGGCGGTGGGGCAATTGCTGGCCGACAATCCCGCCGATGTCCCGGTGGTGTTGCAGGTGCCGATCTTCCCGCTTGCCAGCAATGCGATGGGATCAACCAGCCTTGAGGAATTTGCCGACGGCTTCATCCTCAGCAAGGTCGCGGTCGAGTTCTTCGATCAGGCCTATGGCGCGCCGCGCGACGATCACCGCGCGTTTCCGATCCTGGGCGATCACTGCAAGGCGCCGCCGACGGTGCTCGTCACCGCCAGCCTCGATCCGATCCGGGATTCGGGGCGCGATTATGCCAAGGCGCTGGCCGATGCCGGGCGCGACTGCGTGTTCCTCGAAATGCAGGGTGTCACCCACAGCTTCACCAATATCCGGCAGGCTGTTCCCAGCACTCAGGGCGATCTGGAACGGATGATCGCGGCGATGAAGTTCATGCTCGGGAATCCGGCCCAATGAGCGAGCTTCCCTATCGTCCCTGCGCCGGCTTCATGCTGGTGAACCACGAACGCAAAGTCTTCGTCGGCCAGCGCATCGACGCCTCGGCACACGGTTTCTGGCAGATGCCGCAGGGCGGGATCGACAAGGGCGAAGACCCGCAGGAAGCGGCCCTGCGCGAGTTGGAAGAGGAAACCGGGATCGGCGCGCATCTGGTGGAGGTGATCGCCCCCGCATCGCGCACCATGCTGTATGATCTGCCGCCCGATCTGCTGGGCCGGGTGTGGAAGGGCAAATATCGCGGACAGGAACAGTTCTGGTATCTCGGCCGCTTCCTCGGCAGCGATGCCGATATCAACCTTGAGGCGCATGATCCGCCCGAATTCAACGAATACCGCTGGATCGCGCCCGAACAGCTGCCCGAGCTGATCATTCCGTTCAAGCGCGATGTCTACACCGCGCTGGTCAAGGAATTCGCGCCGCTGATCTGATGATCGGTTGCTGGCCTAGTTGCTGGCAGGCCCGCCCTCTGCCGTGTCCGCTGCAAGCCGCGCCGGAGGGCCGGCGGCAATCGTCGCCTTGAGCGCGACGGTTTCGGGGCAGCTTTCGCCGCACAGGCTTTCAAGCCGGGAAAGGTTGCGCTGCGCCTTTTCGATCGCGCCCTTTTCCACCAGCGCCTCACCCTCGCCCGAGATCGCGGCGAAATTGCCGGGATCGCGCGCAAGAGCCTCGCGATAGTAACGGATCGCCTTGCCCTGCAATCCGTCGCGGCGCGCAGCCTCAGCCAGATCGAGGAAAATCGGAGTGTAACCCGGATCGACGGCCAGCGCGGCTTCGAACGAGTCGATGGCGGTCTGCACATCGCCTGCTTCAAGAGCGGCGCGCCCTTCCGCAATCAGCATCGCGGCACGCGGTTCGGCCTCTCGTTCCCCCGCGCTCGTCACGCTTGCCGTGGTGGCAAGGAATAGCGAGAGTGCAGCGGCTACGGGCGCGAAACGCATGAACAGCTCCTTTGATGCAGACAGCCGGGATGGATAGGCGTTTGCCATGAGGTCAAGGCTATCATGCCGAACGCAGGATGGCGACAAAAAACCCGTCCGTGCCATCGTGATGCGGCGTGAGGCGCATGCCCGCCCCTTGCGACCTTCCCAAGGGGATATCCACGGCCTCCGCCTGCCAGCCCTGATGCCGGGCAAGGAAAGCAGCAATCCTGTCCGCGCCTTCTTCGTCAAGCACCGAACAGGTTATGAAAGCGAGCACGCCGCCCGCCCGCACCAGCGAT